>NZ_JBITLP010000003.1:114037-122928 GCF_044465265.1 Actinoplanes sp. NPDC049681 | reverse complement strand
GGCGAGGATCGCAACGGCACCTTCGGCCGCGGAAGGTTAATCATCGGGTGCTGCGCCCTGCCTCCGGGCCGGGCGAGGATCGCAACTCCGTGGAGTCACAGCGGTACGTCGATCAGTCGACGAGCGCTGCGCCCTGCCTCCGGGCCGGGCGAGGATCGCAACGGGTACTCCTTCGCGGCGAACCCGCCGTGCTTGGTGCTGCGCTCGGTCTTCGGGCCGAGCGAGGATCGCAACAAAGCCACCGACGAAGGACTGCTGCGGACCGCCGCTCTGCGCCCGGACAGGAGACCGGGCGAGGATCGCAACGCCAACAAGGACGAGATGGGCGAGTTTGAGCCGCACAGTTGCGCCCTGCCTCCGGGCCGGGCGAGGATCGCAACAAGCGCAACCGCGCCGCGATGTTCCGCGCCTTCGACGGCTGCGCCCTGCCTCCGGGTCGGACGAGGATCGCAACGAGTCGACGTGCCTGGACAAGTACGGCAGGCTGCTGGGGCTGCGCCCTGCCTTCGGGCAGGGCGAGGATCGCAACTGCATCGTGCCGTCCGCCCGGGCAAAGCCTAAGAAGCTGCGCCCTGCCTCCGGGCAGGGCGAGGATCGCAACGAGATGATGGTCAACGAAGACCTGGACGCCTTCGGAACTTCGCCTCGCTTCCGGTATTACACGGGCCGAGTGAGCCAGCCGGTGGCCTGGCTGCGTCGGCTGTGGAACTAGGGCACACCCGATCACCACACCCGGTCGGAACGCTGAAGACCGTCAGGGTAGGGCCGTGCGCGGCCCAGTTCGACGCTCGTCCACTGGCTTCTCAGAAGTCAAGTTGACACCGACGACGAGCAGGTGGACGACATGTCTCGGCTGGCGTTCCGGACCGCCGGACAGGTGCGCTTGCCTAGCGAGCGCATGGCGACGCTGGGTTGGCAGCCAGATGGCTACACGCCTGCGGACCTCACACGCACCGCCGATGCGCTGCACGGCATGGCGATTCGCTGCGCGATGAGTACCGGCAACGTACGCCTCTTGAACGAGCTGTCCGGTCGGCACTTCCGCGAGATCGGCGATGGAGAGGTATCTAAGCCGGGATAAACGGGCGCCGCGGCGAGTCCGGGACACATGAGCAAGAATCGACGGCATGACAGCTCCGGTCCCGCATCACCTGGTGGCCGAGCGGGAGTTCGCCGACGAACGGTTCTGGGCGTCGGCTGATCGGCTCGCCGACCGCCTGGGCCACGTCGACCACTCGCGTCAGCTCGTCGGCGAGGTGGAGCGGCTTATCTGGCACACGCTGCACTGCGTGTCGTGCCAACGGCCGATCGCCACGTTCGAGGTGCAGCGGGAGAACCCTCCCACGAGCAGCCTGTCAACCTAGGTTGACATAACAACCAATATCGACCGCTGCTGGGCTGCCGAGTGAAGGGCTAGCGCGACGTGCCCGCGCCCGGCTGCCTGGGTGCGCTTGGCGGCGGTCCCTGCAACAGCGCGGTCAACAGGGACCCAGGACGCCCTCGGAAGTGCCGACCACCCTTTGAGGGCGCGCGGTTATCGACCGCCCATTCGGGACGTCCCTCAGCCCCGGCGTGATCGATCAGGGCGCCGACTCGCTGCGGCGCGGCGACGCCGACCACCGCGCCGGACTGGCGATTAGTCCCACGGCGGCGGCCCACCACCATGCCGACCCGTTGACGTACAGACACGGGCTCCCGGCCGCGGTCAGGTCGTCGCGCACCCGGATCAGCTCGACGCCGGGCATCAGCAGCCGCACTACCGAGCCGTCGGCCATCGACAGGTCCCAGCCGAAGCGGCCGTCCCGGTCCGCTGCCGGGTCACGCCCCGGGTCTCCGGCCAGCACGCCGCCGCGGTCACGGACCGCGGCAAGGAAGACGTCTACGTTCGCCGTGGCAAGGTCTTCACGAGCGTCGTCGATCGGCAGTGTCCCCGAGTTGATCATCCCTGCACGGTACGACGGATCTTGGCGATGGGCCTCATCCGCGCCGCGCACGGCCGACCCCCCGACCGGCGGTGACGGACCGAGCCGAGCCAGCCTCAGCCCTCCCACTGGCGGAGTGTTCCCGCCGCTGGCCTGACCGTCCTCGCCCGAAAGCGTGAATCCTGGCACTCTATGAGCTGACTTGTCCGTTTGTCTCACACGAATCTCTGGCGGTGACCAAAGCGGCTGATCAAGATTAGTCCCCTGTATTCAGGCGAGAGGTCTTCACCCGCATGTCCACGGCACCGACTACACCGAGCACGTCGGCGACGGGAAGCGGCATGTACCTGGCCGCCCTTCAACTCACGAATTTCCGTTCGTGCCGCAACGTCGAGGTCACGATCCAGCCAGGCCTGACACTGCTTGTCGGCGACAACAACTCGGGCAAGTCCAACATCGTGGACGCAATGCGACTGCTGACCGCGCCGCTGAGCGGACGACGGGTCCGTTACTTGGAGAGCGACGACGTCTCCACCGGAGCGGACGGGCCGATCGAGATCGTGGGCGTATTCGATGGCCTGACGCGGTTTCAGCAGGGCCAGTACATCGGTGCGCTCGACATCGGGACCAACAAGGTGCACTACATGACCAGGTTCCGTCCGGATGTGGACGTACCTCGGCGTTCCAAGGTAGAGAACCTGGCCGGCCTGGCCGCCGGGTCCGACGCCGAACCCGAAAAGCGCGACCAGATCCGGCACGTCTACCTGGCACCGTTGCGCGACGCCAAGCGTGAGCTGGACTCCGCCACCGGAAACCGCATGGCACTCATCATCAAGTACCTGACGAGCGAAGCAGACCGTACAGACTTCCTCGACCAGGCGATCGACGGGCTGCGCAAGCTCGAAGAGCACGACGTCATCACCGGCACCCAGAAGCGGCTGCAGGAACACGTCAGCGATCTCACCGACCCAGTCCGGGGACAGGTGATCGGTCTCAGCTTTCGCGACGTCCGGTTGCAACGGCTCGCTCGGGGCCTGCGCCTGAAGATAGCCGAGCACGGCGTTGACCTCGCCGACATCGAGGACTCTGGCCTCGGCTACGCGAACCTGCTCTACATGGCGTCGGTCATCATCGAGCTGCGCAACGCACAAGACGCCGAGCTCACGCTCTTCCTGGTGGAGGAACCGGAGGCCCACCTCCACCCGCAGCTGCAGGCCGTGCTTTTGGACTACTTGCAGGAGCAGGCCGCCAAGTCGCTGCGCGACGACACCGAGGGCCCGGCCGGTCGCATTCAGGTGGTCGCCACCACCCACTCGCCGAACCTGGCCAGCGCTGTGGGCATCCGCAACATCGTGGTCCTGCGCACCCAGGAGACTCCGATCATCCAGGAGATTACCGCGGGGGTTCCGGCCATCGAGGAAACGACCGAGGCCGCGGAGGCCGAGGCGGCGTCGACGGGCATCCAGCGTGGCACGGCCGCGATCGCTCTGTGCGACATCGACCTGTCCGATGAGGAGCGTCGCAAGATCGACCAGTACCTCGACGTGAGCCGCGCCGAGCTGCTGTTCACTCGGCGCGCGATCCTCGTCGAGGGGGTCTCCGAGGCCGTAATCCTGCCGCCGCTCGCACGCCACTGCGTCCTCGACAAGACGGCGGCTAACTACGGCGCGAAGTGCCGCGAATTTCGGGCCGTGTCGATCATCAACATCGGCAGTGTCGACTTCGGCCCCTACCTCAAACTGCTCTTACAGGAGGTCAACGGCGTTCGGCTCGTCGACCGGCTAGTGGTCATCACCGACGGAGATCCCGACGTCGCCGATGACGAGCTCGCCCAAGACGACGATCTCGACGATGAGCCCAAGGCCGACGAGCCGGAGGCGAAGGAGGAGCCGGCGGTCACGCTCAGCCGAAAGGATCGGCTCGAAGAGATCGCCATCCAGCTGGGCGCCGCCTCGATCCTCGCCGTGTTCGCCGCCGAGTTCACGCTCGAGGCCGACTTGATGAACCCGTTCGCCGTCAACGGCCCGCTCTTGGAGATCGCGTTCAAGCGCCAGAAGCCCAGGTCCGGCGAGTTTTGGAACACGCTGCAGGCGGGCTCGAACCCGGCGGAGGTCTTCTACCGCAAGTTGCGCACTACCAAGCGGTACATCGGCAAGGGCGAGTTCGCCCACGACGTCGCCGAGCTGATCCAGAGCGGCCGCACGTTCCAATGCCCCGACTACCTCACGCAGGCAATCCAGTCGGCGATGCGGTAGGCGACATGGACGAGATCAACTTTTCACCCGCACAGCGCGCCCTCATCGACAAGCCGGGCAGCGTCTTCGTCCCGGCGTGCCCAGGCGCCGGGAAGACCCAGAGCATCGTCGAACGCTTCATCCAGCGCCCCGGCGTCCCCGCCCGCCAGGGCGTCGCCCTGTTGTCGTTCACCAACGCCGCCATCAACGAGGCGCGTCAGCGGTGCGACCAGCGGCCCGACCTCCTCATGTCACCGAACTTCGTCGGCACCATCGACGGGTTCATCAACCGGTTCATCGTCACGCCGCTGTACAAGGCATTGACGGGCACGGTCCCCACGTTCAAGGACTCGTGGCACGCCGTCCAGGGCACCGCGTTCGGGGTGGCGGGGGCACCGCTGGAGTTCCAGCTCGGCTGGTTTGCCTTCGACCATGACGGCGGCAACGCCCGGCTGGTCAACCACAAGATTCCGTACGCCCAGCGCAGCACCGTGACAAACCTCCCCGACTGGCAGCTGAACAAGGCCAGCGCCAATGCCTCACGCCTGGCGCGCCGGTTCCTCGCCAACGGGGTGATGGACTGCGCGGCGACGCGGGTGCTGATGGAGCACTACCTCACCGATACAACCAACCGGGCCCGCCTGGGTCGGCTCATGAGCGCCCGGTTCGGGTCAGCCATCGTTGACGAGGTACAGGACTGCGACAGCAGCGACATCTTCCTCATCAACTTTCTGCTGGACTGTGGCATCGAAACCGTCATGGTGGGCGACCTCGACCAATCTATCTACGGCTTCCGCGGCTCCACCATCGAGGCGGTCAAAAGCCTCATCGGCCGGGTCCCCAGAGGAACTCGGTTTGACGGCAATTACCGAAGCGCTCCGGCGATCTGCGCCGTCGTCAACAGCTTGCGCGCCAGCGCCGGCACCGATATCCCACTCGGGAAGTGGAAGGACGACCAGTCCCCCGTGGTGGTCCTGCCCGTCAGCGGATTCAGTCACGCGCGCCTAAAGATCATCGAAGTCGCCGGTTCGATGGGCTTCGCCCCCGGGGACATCAAGGTGCTCGCCTACGCCGAAAAGGACGCCCGCGAGTGCGCCGGCGCCTCACCGCCGGGCGACAAGGGCGGCGGCCGACTCGTCCAGCTCGCCCAAGCCGCAGCGACCCTTCAAGATCTCCGCGCGAGCACTCGGGCCCGCACAACGGCCATGCAGACGATCGAAGGCATTCTCCGTGGGCTCGGCCATGACGACGACCGCGTGCGCGCTGACGCCGAGTTCCTCGACTCCGTCGGGCTCACCCCACGCACGTTCCGGGACGGTTGCCTACGGCTCGCATGCAGAACCGCACCATTCGACGGCCCACCAAGCGTCTTCCGTGTCGAGATGCGCAATGGAATCAAGGCGTTGGGGTGGGACAACTGGATCAATACTGGCGGCCTCCGTTCCCCGAACGGCGACGTGTGGCCCGTCCTGCTGAGGGATGAACCCGACGCTCTCGACTGGTCGACGATCCACGGCTTCAAAGGGCTCCAAGCCACGGTGACCGCTGTCGGGATCCCCTCGCCGCAGAAGCGCGCCGCCTTGCCCGACGGGGTAGGGCTCTGGAGCGAGGACGCTCCCGGCGAGAACCGACGAGTACTGTACGTCGGGGCATCCCGTGCACAGCGCCTGCTCATCCTGGTCACCGTCGCCTCCCAGACGGCCGCCGTGACGTCCTGCCTTCAACGCGATGCCGTGCCGTTCGTGGTTGCAACCGTTTGAGCCATGATGAACCAGCAGAGGTTGCCACCTCCCCTGTCGCCGTGGCTCATTGGTGTGCGTAGTGCTCCAGCAGCCAGGCAGCGATCGCGTGGAACAGGCCGGTAGTGGCGCCGCGGACAACAGCGATCACGACTTGAGCGCGTGTCACAGGCTTGTTGTGGGTAGGCATGTGGTTCTCCCGCAGAGTCGAAGTGAACAGCAAGCGAGCCGGTCGGCTGGCACGTTCTGTTCTGCGCGGCGGGTCGTTTTCCGGCGATGCGACGTCCGCTACGGTGCGGGAGTGCCGAGGTCACGCTATGTGAAATGTGTTCCGGTCCGGATCTGGTCCGGATCCGGCGGCCCCGCCGGGGCCGGGCGGTGAGTCAGGTGGGTCCGGCGGCCCGGTTCGCCACCGAGTTGCAGGCCCTGTACGAGGCCGCAGGGTGCCCGCCGCACCGGCAGCTGATCCACCAGGCCGGGCGGCAGCAGCCGCCGATCCAGCTCAACGCGAAGTCGTTGAGTGACTGGTTCGGCGGGATCTCCGTACCGAGTAGCGACGACAAGGTGCTCTTCCTGGTGCAGTATCTGCAGGCGACTGCGGCAGATCGGTATCCGGCGAAGCCGCTGCAGTGGTGGAAGCAGCTGCGCGCTGCGGCGTGGCAGACGAAACAGTCCTCCCGGGTCGGGCGACCCCGCACCCGCTCGGCCTCGGCAGCGTCGGCGGCTGGGAACGCCGGCGGGTTGGGGCGGCCGATCAGCGAGTACACCGCGCTGGATTTGGAGGTGCACCGGGCCATCACGATCGACGGCCAGGACGCGCTGCCTGCGCTGCCGCCGTACGTGCCGCGCGCGCATGACGGGAAGCTGGCGCGGGTCGTGGCCGCGGTCGCGGCAGGGCACAGCAGCTGCGCGATGCTCGTGGGCGGGTCGTCGACGGGCAAGACCCGCGCCTGTTGGGAAGCCATCCAGGCGTTGCCCGAGCCGTGGCGGTTGTGGCACCCGTACGACCCGACGCGCCCACAAGCGGCCGAAGCCGCCTTAGACCAGGTCGGCCCGTACACGGTGATCTGGCTCAACGAGGCGCAGCACTACCTGCTCACCACCGACCCGACGCTCGGTGAACGGATCGCTGCCGGTCTGCGCCGCGTGCTGCGCGATCCCGGCCGGGCACCGGTGCTGATCCTCGGGACGATGTGGAACGAGTACTGGACCACGCTGACCACCCGCCCGGACCCCGGCGCTGCGGATCCGCACGCGCAGGCCCGGGACCTGCTCGAGAGCGTCGACATCGCCGTCCCACGCGAGTTCACCGCCACCGACCTGGCCACCCTGCAGCACCTCGCGACAGATGACCCGCGACTGCGGTGCGCCGCCGAGCACGCCGATCAGGGTCGCATCACCCAACAACTTGCCGGAGTGCCCGAACTCGTGCGCCGGTACCGCACCGCCACCGCCACCGCGAAAGCCCTCATCGAAGCGGCCATGGACGCCCGCCGCCTCGGTCACCCCATCCCTATCGCGCACCACTTCCTGGAGCAGGCCGGCGCCGGATACCTGTCCGATCACGAATGGCAGCAAACCGGTGACGACTGGCTCGAACAAGCCCTCGCCGAGACCGCCAAACCGTGCCACGGCGTCCCCGGACCCCTGACCCGTATCCGTCCCCGCCCCGGCGAACCCTCCGCCACGGGTAGACCGCATTACCGACTTGCCGACTACCTCGAACAACTCGGCCGCACCGAACGCGCCGCGATCTTCCCGCCCGCAGCGTTCTGGGACGCCGCTGTCACACTCACCGACCCAACGGCGCTTACCGCCCTCGGCGGCCAAGCCCGCGCGCGGGGCCGATACCGCCGCGCCGCCCAGCTGTACCGGCAGGCCGCCGACCAAGGCAGCACCGACGCCCTCATGAGCCTCGCCGATCTGCGGGAGCAGGCCGGCGACCCGAGCGGCGCCGAACAGCTGTACCGGCAAGCCGCCGACCACGGCAACACCCACGCCCTCGCAAGGCTCGTCTGGTCGCGGGAGCGGTCCGGCGACCTGAGCGGCGCCGAACAGCTGTACCGGCAAGCCGCCGACCAAGGCAGCACCAAAGCCCTCGTCAGCCTCGCCCACCTTCGGGAGCGGTCCGGCGACCCGAGCGGCGCCGAAGATTTCGCCCAACAGGCCGCCGACCAAGGCACCACCAACGCTCTCATGAGCCTCGCCCACCTTCGGGAGCGGTCCGGCGACCCGAGCGGCGCCGAACAGCTGTACCGGCAAGCCGCCGACCACGGCAACATCCACGCCCTCATGAACATCGCCCGCCTGCGGGAACAGGCCGGCGACCCGAGCAGCGCCGAACAGCTGTACCGGCAAGCCGCCGACCACGGCAACACCCACGCCCTAGTCAGCCTCGCCGAGATGCGGGAACAGGCCGGCGACCCAAGCGGCGCCGAAGACCTCGCCCAGCAGGCCGCAGACCAAGGCAACACCAACGCCCTCGTCAGCCTCGCCGATCTGCGGGAGCAGGCCGGCGACCCGAGCAGCGCCGAACAGCTGTACCGGCAAGCCGCCGAACACGGCAACACCAACGCCCTCGTCAGGCTCGCCGAGATGCGGGAACAGGCCGGCGACCCAAGCGGCGCCGAAGACCTCGCCCAACAGGCCGCCAACCACGGCAAGACCGACGCCCTCGTCAGCCTCGTATGGTCGCGGGAGTACGCCGGCGACCCGAGCAGCGCCGAAGACCTCGCCCAACAGGCCGCCGAATACGGCAACACCAACGCCCTTATGAACCTCGCCCACCTGCGGGAGCAGGCCAGCGACCCGAGCAGCGCCGAACAGCTGTACCGGCAAGCCGCCGAACACGGCAACACCAACGCCCTCGTCAGGCTCGCCGAGATGCGGGAGCAGGCCGGCGACCCGAGCAGCGCCGAACAGCTGTACCGGCAAGCCGCCGAACACGGCAACACCAACGCCCTCGTCAGGCTCGCCGAGATGCGGGAGCAGGCCGG
>NZ_JBITLP010000003.1:0-113941 GCF_044465265.1 Actinoplanes sp. NPDC049681 | reverse complement strand
CAGCGCCGAACAGCTGTACCGGCAAGCCGCCGAACACGGCAACACCAACGCCCTCGTCAGGCTCGCCGAGATGCGGGAGCAGGCCGGCGACCCGAGCGGCGCCGAACAGCTGTACCGGCAAGCCGCCGAACACGGTAACCCCTTAGCCGTGTCGCTCCTCATCCCTCTGCGGGAGCGGGTCGGCGACCCGAGCGGCGCAGAACTAATCCGGGCGTTCGGCCTCACGGACACCGGCGAGCCAGCCGAATCACTGGACTGAACGCGACTCACGCCGGCGGCCGCAGCGGCATTGTACGAGGTCTCCGAGGAACGGTTTGGCCGAGCACCAGGCCGCTGCCCGGAGTTGCATCGACCGCAGCGGAGATGCCGGGTGACGCCGGCGGCATCACGCCGCCGGCCTTTCACCCGTCCTGCGGTGTCCGGCAAACCTCCCGACGAATTCCGCAACGGCGATCAGGAACAGCACCACGGACGAAGAGTCGGCTCGATTCTCCAGCGGCGCGGCTACGCGTACGGAGTCCAGCGGGATCGGTCGCCGCTCCTAAGCGACTCGAACCTGTGCCGCCACTGTTCATGCAGGCCAGGGTTGCTCCGGAGTACCGGAATAACGCTTGTGACCAGCTGAAGCTCTCGAAGACGGCGGAGAACCGGGAAGCCGTTCCAGGTCATGACGTCGAAGTCGTACGCTTTGGCGAGCAAAGCATGATCATCCTTGGGATAGCTGAAGCGAACTGCTCCAACGGCGATTGGCGTCAGGTCCCACTCCCGCGGACCGTACGCGGAGCCGTCAAAGTCACACAAGACTGGACCGGACAGCCCTGGAATCAGGTTGCCGAGGAAGGCATCGCCCCAGATCGGGCCTTGAGGAAGGACGAATTGCACGTGAGCGAGTTCCGCTTCGATCTCCTCAGCGCGCCGAGTCAAGAATGAATGCTCGTTGGCCGGTAGTAGATCTGGATCGGCGAGCCGGGCCCTGATCGAGTCGAGTGGCTTCCACGTCGGAAGAGTGAACTTCGGCTCCGGTAGTCCGTGCCAAAGCTTCAAGAGTCGCGCCATGTCGGTTCCAGTGGGTGCAGGCCCCACTGACGGCACAAGTTCCCACACTGTCGCCAGCTGCCCGGCTACTGTCACCGGCTGCGTGGCACCGGGGAGGAGCCTTACTGCGGGAACGTCGTGTTCGGCGAGCCACGTCGCCACTTGGATGACCTTCGGTACGCGGTTCTCGACCGCCGCCGACCCCGCTATCCGCACCACTGCCCCCGCGCGGGGCAGCCGGAAGACTGCGTTGTTGGTGAATTTGATCAATTCAGCGTCGTTGGGGTCGATGCCTGTTGCGGCGCAGACCTCCGCAAGCACGGTGCTGAGTCGGGCTGGACTGAGGGTGCCATCGGCCATGCGACTGACGGTAGTCATGCGGCGCGCAGTCCCGCGATCCGAGTGCTGAGCTCCCGGCAGTCGGAGTTGCCTGCGTAGCGTCGCGCCAAGCGTTGCAGCGGCAGCAGCCGGTCCACGACTCGCGTCGATCGAATACGCTCGGCGAGTGCCACAGCTTGATCACCCAGCGCCGCGCCGTGGCCGAAGTTTCCATCGAGAAGGTGCACGCTCGACAAGGCCGTGAGCTCGAAGGCCTGGCTTCTTGCGGCGTCCGCGCCCCGGCTAGCGAGACTTCTGGTCAGGGCTTCGATGGCGTCTCGACGGCGGTCCGGCAGGTGATCGGCCAAGGCGGCATGAGCGACGCCAGTAGTGGCGTTGAGATCCGCAACGCCGAAGAAGCGCACCCACTTCGCTGCGGTCGCAAGGTCGCCGCGGGCGAACTCGTCCTGGGCGCGGCCAAGGGACCGCAGCGTCTGCCGCTCGTCGCCCAGCGCGGCGTACGCAGCAGCTTCATTGGTGCAGAGCATGGCGACCGTTACTTCACAGCCGGACTCCTGGGCGGCGATCTGCCCGAGCTGAAACAGCTTTAGCGCTAGCCGTGCCTGCGTTGCCCGCACTGCCGACGGCACCGTATCGACCAGGTGCAGGTGAAGCCGTCCCATGCGATACAGGATGTTGGCGACCAGCGAAGCGTCTTTCGCATGGCTCGCCTGTTCCAGCGCGCGCTGGTAGTGGCGATTTGCTGAAGAGTAGAGACCGATGTCGAAACTGACCCAGCCGGCGAGATTGTGAAGGTCAGCAATCGCAAGATGGCGGCGGCGGTCAACGTCGTCAGCGCACTCCGCCCCGAGAAGTCCCCGTTGGGCCCAGGCTACCTGCGCAAGCACCGCATCTCGGCATGATCCGCCGCCGTTGCGGGCATCCAACGCCCGCAGGACCTCCGTGATGCCCTCCAGCTGCTCCACGTCTACGGTGTCAATTCGCCGCCGCCCTGGGGTCTGTTCCTGCGGCACAAGAGACGACCAGTGCTCTACGTCGAACCGAGCAGCGCCCATCGTGACCTGCGCGGCGTGGGCGATCAGTTCGCGTGTTGTGTCGACGTCATCGCTCTCGGGGCACCCGCCGGCTGCTGCGGCAAGGATTGCAGACGTCTCGGGGTCATAGCTGAGCCCGAGGTAGCCGTGCGGAATGCCAAGTCCGTCTGCGATGCGAGTGAGAAGCTCGTAGGCCATGACCTGTCGTCCGCCGAGAATCTCGCTGATCTCAGACTGGGCCTGCCCCGTCAGGGCTGCCATCTGACGTTGCGTGACGCCACGTCGGCTCAGAAGGCGAAAGACAGCGCCAAGATCACGGCGAGCCAACGCTAGCCGCATGGGGCGCTCCCGCCATACCGTCGGGTCGACAGGGCCCTCGAAGCCTGGCTGGACGTTCATGAACACCCCCGCTCTCCGCTGTGAGTAATCCGGAGGATAGCGCTGGATGTCCGCAGAGGGACCCTCGAGATTGCACTTCATCGGCGGAACTGATCGGTCCAGCCGATCAGGGGCCGACGGGTCAAGCTGATCGGCCGATCGGGTTCCTCGTCGGCCCGCACATCAGCATTGTCATTCACTGAAGGCAGGCCCCGAGGACATCGGATCACGCCGCCTGACTGTCGTTGAGTCGCCCCAGGACAGGGACGGGAGGAGTTCCGATGATCATCGCCGTTGTCTTTGCCGCCTTCTTGGCCGGCGTCGTCGGTGGATTCGTTTTGGCGAAGAGAGCGAGTACCTGGTGTCTCGGCTGCGGTCGGGTCGCGCACACGCCCGAGTTGAAAGTCTCTGTGCAGGATCAGGCTCACGTAGCTAACTGACCGATTGGCACCGTGGCTCGCCCGCTGGCACGCGATGCCAATCCCTATTTCATTCCCACCCCAATCTTCTCCCCCTCGCAGAGAAAGGCCCCACGCTGATGGCTGCGCAGACCCTGGACGGCACGGCGAGCCTGGAACGGTTCGGATATCGCCAGGAGCTCAGACGCACGCTGCGGTTCGGCCATCTGGTGGTGTACGGGCTGATCTACATGGTCGTGATTGCCCCGATGGGCATCTTCGGCTCGGTGTTCCAAGCCTCCGCCGGCATGGTCGCCCTGGCGTATCTCATCGGGATGGTCGCGATGATGGTCACGGCGTCGTCGTACGGGGTGATGGCGCAGGCCTACCCGATGGCCGGTTCGGTCTACACCTACGCGGGGCGGGCCATCGCACCTTGGGTAGGGTTCCTCGCGGGCTGGACGATCCTGCTCGACTACGTCCTCGTTCCGGGACTGTTGTCGCTGATCGCGGCGATGGCGATGAACTCGATCCTGACCGCGGTGCCGGTCTGGGCGTGGATTGTCATCTTCGTCTGCGTCAACGCCGGCGTGAACCTGCTCGGCATCAAGTCCACCCGGTTGTCGAACAACATCTTCCTTGCCGGGCAGCTGATCATCCTCGCCATCTATGTCGTCGCGGCGGTCGTCGCGCTGGCGATGGGCCGCGGACGGGGATTCTCGTGGGAGCCGATCTACACCAGCGGCCAGTTCCAGCTCGGTGTCCTGGCGACTCCCGCATCGGTGGCGACCCTGTCGTTCCTCGGCTTTGACGCCCTGTCCACCCTCGTTGAAGACGCGAAGGGCGGCGCGAAGCAGGTCAGCCGCGCGATGATCGCTGCGCTGGGGGTCACCGGTCTGGTGTTCATCGCGCAGACCTTCCTCGCCGCCCTATTGGTTGAGGACCCGGCCACCCTGATCGCGGACGGCGATCCGGCTGGTACGGCGTTCTTCGACACCGCACGCGTCGCGGCCGGGCCGTGGCTGGCCACCCTCACCGCCCTCGCTACAGCGCTGGCTTGGGGGTTGGCGAACAACATGGTCGCCCAGGTCGCCACCAGCCGGCTGCTGTACGCGATGGCCCGGGACCGGCAACTGCCGGCGTTTCTGACGAAGGTGTCCGTGACCCGGTCGGTGCCGACCAACGGCATCCTGCTCACCGCCGCCGTGTCCCTCGCCCTGGGCCTCTATATGGCGTCGCGCTCGGACGGGATCACGCTGCTGGCCAGCCTGGTCAACTTCGGCGCCCTGCTGTCGTTCATCGTGGTCCACCTGTCCGTACTGGCCCGCCGCCGCAAGCTCGGCCCCGCCGCCGGGCCGGCGCTACGCCAGTGGATCCTGCCCGTACTGGGTGTGACGATCCTGGTCGGGATCATCGTCCACGCGAACATCCTTGCCCAGCGCGTCGGCCTGGCCTGGCTCACGCTCGGCGTGCTGATCCTGCTCATGCTGATCGCGACCGGGCGTCGCCCGCACTTGTCCGGTCTCGACGGCGACACCTCCAGCGAGGATGACAGCACCAGGACTGGTCTGGTGACCCGCCATGTCTGAGCGGGTGTTTATCGACGCGACCGCCGACACGGTCGGTTACACCTTCGGTGGCCGCGAACCCATCGCCACCCTGACACCGGGTGTCCCGGTGCGGGTGCGCACGTGGGACTGCTTCGCGGGCAAGGTCCGCACCGTCGACGACCTGCCCAGCCAGGTCTGCGAGTTCCCATACCTGAACCCGGTCACCGGCCCGTTTCACGTCGACGGCGCTAGGCCCGGCGACACCCTCGCCCTGCACCTGATCAGCCTCACCCCGGCCAGCACGATCGGCTTCTCTTCCACGTTCCCGCACTTCGGGGCGCTGACCGGCACACACACCACGGCGATGCTGCACCCGCCGCTGGAGGAGCGGGTGTGGCAGTACACCGTTGACCATGACCGGCGCACGGTGCGATACGCCGCCCGCAGCAGCGACTACAGCGTGGACCTGCCGCTGACGCCGATGCTCGGCACCGTCGGTGTCGCCCCAGCAGCCGGCGAAGTTCGGGCGTCGATCGTCTGCGGGCCGCACGGCGGCAACCTCGACTCCCCGCTGCTGCAGGCCGGCACGACGCTCTACCTGCCGGTCAACGCCGACGGCGCCCACCTGGCGATCGGTGACGGCCACGCCCGCCAAGGCGACGGGGAACTGTGCGGGGTCGCGGTGGAGATCCCGATGGACGTCGTACTCGTGGTCGACGTGATCTCGAGTGTCAGCACAGCATGGCCGCGCCTGGAGACCGACACGCAGGTGATGTCGATTGGGGTCGCGAGGCCCCTCGAGGACGCCTACCGGGCGGCCCACGCCGACCTGATCGGCCTGGTCACCGACCTGACCGGCCTTGACCAGCTGGACGCCTACCAACTGCTGTCGCAGGCCGGGCGGGCGCATATCGGCAACGTCGTCGACACCGACTACACCATTGCCGCCGCCATCGACAAGCGCCTCCTCGACGGGGCGCAACCCTACCGAGGCACCCACCAGCGGCTCCGCGCGATCACGGAGGCGTCATGATGACGGTCCGGCAGCTGACCAGCATGCGCGAACAACTGTGGCTGCTCGCCCACGACCACCGCGACCTACGCCCCCTGATCGAGGTACGCGCCCTGGCCATCGGGCTGGCCGCAGCTGTCTTGACCGACCTGATGCTGCACCGCTGGCTCACCATCCAGGACGGCAAGATCTACGTCGAAGGTGGAACTGAGGCCGCCGACGATCCGATCACCGCCGACATCCTCGCCGCGCTGGACGTCACCCCGGCCGCGAGCCTGCAAGACGTACTGCACGCCGCCCGCCCGGACCTACCCGAGGACCCGCGCAACCCCTTCCAGCGGCTGCACGAACGCACCGTCGCCGCGATGGTCGCCGCGGACATCCTCGTGGCGCAACGCCGCACCTTCCGCTCGGCCCGCTACGAACTCGTCGACCCGAGCCTGGCCTCGTGGACTCGGGGGCAGTTCAACCGCCGGCTGGTCTACTCCGACGGCCCCGCCGACGACCTGAACACCGACATTCTCTGCGCCCTGACCTGGGCGCTGAACCTGCACCACAAACTGCTCATGCCGTTCAACGCCACCGAAGCTGGCCCCATCCTGCTGACCATCACCGACCATGTGCCGAAACGTGCTGGGAAGCGCTCGGCATTGACGGTCATGCCGTACCTGGCCCGCACCGTCCGCCACACCATCGGCGAACTCGCCACCGCAGCATTCTGACCGACATCAGCGGATCTGACCCCGTGTAGCGCATAAGTAAGAAGAGTCCGGTGGCCGATCCGCCCGCGCCCGCGCCTCGGCGCTGATCCCTGGCGCCGACCATTCCGGGTCCGGTCCGCAACCCCCGTGCGGACGGCCCCGCCAACGGTGTGCCGCTCGCCCGGCGGTGAGCGAGGCGCGAGTGAGCGGCACACCACCCATCCCTTAATCCGGAAAGGTCGTCTCCATGTCCCCCGAGTCGCCAGCACGCGGTCTCAACATCGATGTCGCGCATTCCGCGCGCCGCTATAACTACTGGCTCGGCGGCAAGGACAACTTCGAAGCCGACCGTTGCTCCGCCGACGCCATCGAAAGAATCTTCCCGCAGATCCGCACTGCCGCGATCGAGAACCGCCGTTTCCTGCAACGCGCGGTGCGCTGGCTGGTCACCGAGGCCGGCATCCGCCAGTTCCTCGACATCGGCACCGGTATACCAACCGCCGACAACACCCACGAAGTCGCCCAACACCACGCCCCCGACTCGCGTGTCGTCTACGTCGACAACGACCCCATCGTCCTCACGCACGCCCGCGCGCTGCTCACCAGCCAACCGCTGGGCCGCACCGAGTACATCGATGCCGATCTCAGACATCCGGGAAGCATCCTCGACGACCCCGTCCTGAAGACCTCCCTGGACCTCACTGAACCGGTCGCGTTGCTGCTCGTCGCCGTCCTGCACTTCCTCACCGAACACGACGACCCCTACCGCGTCGTGACGACCCTGCTGGACCGGCTCCCTCCGGGCAGCTACCTCGTGCTCTCACACGCCAGCCTCGAACTCCTGCCACCGGACACCGCCGAAGCTCTCATCAGTGGTGACATTCCTGGCCGCGGCGACTTCACCAGCCGCACTCACCAGCAGGTGGAACGCTTCTTCGACGGCCTCGACCTCGTCGCACCAGGCCTTGTTGTCGCTAGCCAATGGCGACCCGATCCAAGCAGCACACCGCCTCTCAAATGGCACGTAGCGGCGTACGCCGGTGTCGGCCGCAAACCCGGCACCGCGCCATGACCGCGATGCCCAGCCACACCGACACCCAGACGCGGGCGGGGGATCGTGCAACCCGCCGAACGCGCCTTCGGCGACGACGACGAACCGGTGGGCGCGCTCGAGTGCGCCCGTGGACTCCACCTCCAGAAAGGCTCCCCAGCCATGACCGCCCCTGACCCCGACCACCGATTTATTTGCAGGGAAAGGCAGCCGAATCCATGACCAGCATCTCCGCCCAAGGATCAAGGGTTGTGGTAACCGGTGCGGCAGGTTTCATCGGCTCCCACCTGGTTCAGAGCCTTCTTGACCACGATTTCGAAGTCGTTGGCGTTGATCGCCGTAGCCCAGCGACAGATACGGTCGCCCGAGTCAATCTGCACGACGTGCGCGCTCACCCACGCTTCTCGTGGGTGGAGGGCGATCTATGCCGCACAGATCTGGACACATTGGTGAGCGGCGCCGAATGCGTGTTTCACCTAGCGGCGGTTCCTGGCGTACGGTCCTCATGGACTGGGTTCGAGCGCTACGTCGCAGCCAACGTCGTCGCCACCCAGCGACTGCTCAGCGCGTGTACCAAGGCGGACGTACCCAAGCTTGTCTACGCCTCCTCCTCCAGCGTGTACGGCCAGGTCAACGCGGCGAGCGGTGAAAACGACCCGACGCAGCCGATGTCACCGTATGGAGTAACCAAACTCGCCGGGGAACAACTTTGCCTGGCCTACGCGAAACGACCGGACAGCGGGCTGTCGGTGACAGCCCTTCGGTACTTCACCGTGTACGGGCCCAGGCAGAGACCGGACATGGCGATCGGTCGGATTCTGACGGCGGCCCTGACCGGGCAGCAGTACACGATCTTCGGCGACGGCACCCAGCGGCGAGAGTTCACCTACGTCGATGACGTCGTTAAGGCCACCCTGGCAGCGGCCCGCGTCGACGTACCAGCCGCGGTGGTCAACGTCGGTGGTGGCTCCAGCGTCTCCATGATCGAGGTCATCGGCATGGCGCGGGAAGTCACGGGCAATCCGGTCCCGTTGACCGCCGTCCCCGCACAGGCCGGCGACGTACCGGCGACCGCCGCCGATCCCACGCTCGCCCGCATCCTCCTCGACTATCGGCCGCGCACCGACCTGCGTGCCGGGATGACGCGACAAGCGCAGTGGCTGCGTCAGCTTCCCCCTGAGTTGCTACGCGCCTATGCGCCACCGCTAGCGACCAACGAGGACCAAGAGGCGCCGGCATGCTCGTCCTGACAGCCGACTCGGCGAACGACCTGTATGCGGCGGTGTGCCGTGAAGTACTCGCGCAAGGTCATCGTGCAGCGCCGCGGGGCATGGCGACCACAGAGGTGCTCGGTGCGCATCTCACGCTGACCGAACCGCGACGCCGATTCATCGCCGTGCCGGCGGCACGGGTGCTGAACCCGGCGTTCGCAGTGGCCGAGGCGTTGTGGATCCTGTCCGGCTCCGACGACCCGTGGATCTTCACCTACAACCGGTCGCTGCATCGATACACCGACCACGGGCGGCTGCAAGGGGCGTACGGGCCGCGGATGCGGCGGTGGCAGGGCACGGTCGACCAGCTCGACCACGTCCGCCGGCTCCTGGCAGCAGACCCGGACAGCCGTCAGGCCGTCATCCAGCTCTACGACCCGCAACGCGACACCCTCGGGCACCGCGATGTGCCCTGCACGCTGAACTACCGGTTCTTCGTCCGGCGCGGCCGGCTGGACATGCACACCACCATGCGCAGTAACGACGTGTGGCTCGGCCTGCCCTATGACCTGTTCACCGCCACCATGCTGCAGGAGCTCATGGCTGGGTGGCTCGGTGTAGAGCTCGGTACCTATCACCATCATGTCGACTCGCTGCACCTGTACGCGCAACACTTCCAGGCCGCCGCCGACGTAGCCGCCACCGTGGTCACACCATCCCCGACGATGGCGGCACTGGCCGCGCCGCCCGACGAGTTCACCGACTTCCTGACGGCGGTGGTGACCGGCAGCCTGCGCCCGGGCGCCGATTCTCCATGGCATGACATGGCGGTCGTCCTGGCCAGCTACCGCCGGTGGGTCGCCGGGGACCGGCCCACCGCGAGAGCCCTGGCAGCCGAGATCGCCGGTGACCTAGGAGCGGCACTGCGCGGCTGGTACGTCCACCTCGCGCGTCCGGCCGAGCTGGCCGCCGCGGCGGCGGGAGGTGCACGATGACCGGCGCCAAGGTGGTGCTCGGCCTGTGCTCGTTCACGCACGACTCCGCCGCGGCACTGCTGGTCGACAACCAGCTGGTCGGTTTCGCCGAGGAGGAACGCCTCACCGGCGACAAGCACACCGCCGCCTTCCCAGAACAAGCTGTGGCATGGCTGCTCGACAGCGCCGGTTTGGACTCCACGGCGGTCAACGTGGTGGCGTACAACTTCGACGGCCGCCGCTACCTCGACGCCCTTTCCGCCACCGGCACCTACGCGCACACGGCTGTGACGCGGGACCGGGCGCAGCCGCGGGCGGACAGCTTCCGCAAGGTCCATGACCGGTTCCTCACGCGCACAGCCCAGCTGCGGACGCGGTTCCCGCGCGCCCGGGTGGCGCCGGTGCTGCACCACCGCGGCCATGGTCTGTACGCCTTCGCCTCCAGCGGCTACGACGCCGCCGCGCTGCTGGTGGTCGACAGTCTCGGCGAGGTGCAGACCACGACCATCGGCAGCGGTTTGCGGCTCGGCGGCGGGGGCTGCCGGGTCACCTTTGCCGAAGACATCCTGGATCCTGCCTCGCTCGGCTATGCCTACGGGGCGGTCACCGAACACCTCGGCTGGCGCCGCGGCGATGAAGAAGGCACCGTCATGGCGCTCGCGGCGCTGGGCGACCCAGCCCGTTTCCGAAGCCTGATGCGTGAGGCCATCCCGCTCACCGATCGCGGATTCGGCCTCGACCCGCGCTGGTTCCCGCTGCGAGTGCTCACTTCCGGGTACGCCCGCGTCAGCGCCGACTTCACCGCCGCCACCTGCTTTCCCCGGGACCCGGCCGCCGCTGTGGACCAGGTGCACGCGGACTTGGCCGCCGCGCTGCAGGAACGCACCGAGCAGGTCATGGTGCACCTCGCCCGCCGCGCCCGCGACGTGACCGGCCTGCGGCTGCTGTGCCTCGGCGGCGGGGTCGCCGCGAACTGCGTCGCCGTCGGCAAGATCGTCGAAGCCGGGATCTTCGACGAGGTGCACGTGCCGCCGGCCCCTGGAGACTCCGGCACCGCGATCGGCGCCGCACTGTCGGCCAGCCTCGACACCACCCGCCACCTTGCCAGCGAAGTCGCCGGCCGCTGCTACCTCGGCCCCGACTATCCCCACCTCAGGCTGCCCGAACATCCCCGCCCGGGGCTGAGCGCCCACCGGCTCTCCGGATCGGCGAAGCACCTGGCAATCCAGCTCGCTGAAGGGCTCACGGTGGGCCTGTTCCACGGCAGCCTGGAAGCAGGGCCCCGCGCGCTCGGCAACCGATCGATTCTCGCCTCGCCCCTGCTACCCGACGTAGTGGAACGCCTCAACGCCACGGTGAAGTTCCGCGAGCCGTTCCGCCCATTCGCGCCGGTCGTCCTCGGTGCGGCGGCAGCGGACTACTTCACGCTGCCTCAGCCGGCCCCGTACATGTCCATCGCCTCGGGCGTGACCGACTTGACCCGTCAAGGGATGCCGGCGATCGTGCACGTCAACGGCACCGCCCGAGTCCAGACCGTCACGCCCGAGGCGAATCCGTTCCTGGCCGAGGTACTGACCGAGTTCGCCGCCATCACCGGTCACCCCGTCCTGATCAACACCTCGCTCAACGTCAAGGGCAAACCGATCTGCGGCACCCCCGACATGGCCTTGGACTGCCTGACCCACAGCGGACTGGACGCGCTGCTGCTGGAAGACTGGTGGGTGGCCAAATGCTGATCGGCTATAGCTTCTGGGGCTTTCTCGGCGACGGCATTACCGACACCCCCGACGGAGGACGCAGTCACCGCCGCGTCCTCATCGACGGCCTGCGCGAACGCGGCCACGAGGTGGTGTTCCTTCAGGCCAACCGCGACCTCGACGAGGCCGGAGTCGACCTGACCGGCACCTACCGGTGGGATCACGGACTGCCTGAGATCGATGTCCTGTTCCTGGAGTGGCGATGGCCCATCCCGGGCCGTAACACCACCGAATGCGGCACGCTAGGGCACACCTGCGACCTGCACCGCCAACAACAAATCCTCCGCCACTACACCGACACCGGCGTCCCGACGCTGCTGTGGGACAAAGACCGACAAGTGCCGGCCCACGATCCACTGCGCCATACCGCGCACGTGTCGGTGTGTGAACCGGCGCTGCACCCCACGCCCCGCGCCACGACACTGCTGTTCCCCGTCAGCGACACCGTCCTCGACCGTGCCGACCCTCGCGCGCTGGCTGCCCGGTCTCGGGACCTACCGTTGATCTACATCGGTAATCAGTACGACCGCGACGCCGCCTTCGACCGGTACCTCGTCCCCGCCGCTGCCGTGCACCAGCACCTGGTCGCCGGCAAATGGACCCATACAAGCCGATGGCCCGCGGTCACTTTCCGCGGCCGGATCCGGTTCGCTGAGGTGGAATCCCTGTACCGCGGTTCGGTGACCACGATCCTGCTTCTACCTGACCGATACGCGCAGGTAGGGCACATGACGCAACGCCTGTTCGAAGCGGTCCTGGCCGGCTGCCTGCCGCTGACCCCCGACACGATTCGTGATGCGGGCCGATTCACGCCATCCGAGCTGCACGTCAGCGGTGGCGCCGACGCCGCCCGAAAGATCACCGAGCTGTCTGCCATCGTGGGCACGAGCCGGCACGTCGAACTACTGAGTGCCTGCCTGCGACGGTTGGACCTGTTCCGGCTGTCCCGGCAACTCGAGGTCATCGATTGGCAGCTGTCCCGCCTATCCGGTCGCCCGGTCAGCTGATGCCCGGCTTGCCTCCACCCACCCGCGTTGCGCGCGGACTACCGTCGCCGCCCATGGACAGAATCGCCATCATCGGCTGCGGCGGCTCCGGAAAGACCGTCCTCGCCCGCAGCCTCGCCGACCGGCTCGGGCTGAGCGTCACCAACCTCGACGCCCTGTATTACGACGAAGGCTGGAATGCCTTACCGCAGGACAAGTTCGCCGCTCTACAGCACGAACTGGTCGCGGCCGACCGGTGGATCATCGAAGGCAACTACGCCTCCACCCTGCCGATCCGGCTATCTCGCGCCGATACGGTGATCTTCCTCGACCTGCCCGCCCGCACCTGTCTCTGGGGCATCGCCCAACGTCGCTGGCGATACCGAGGTGGCCAGCACGCCGACGGCGTCTACGACCGCATCACCTGGTCCTTTGTCAAATACATCCTCGGCTACCGCCGCAGCATGCGACCACGAGTCAATGCCCTGCTGACCGAGCACGGCCAACACGTGCGCTACCTGCGCTTCACCAGCCGCCGGCGCGCCAACCAGTTCCTCAAGCAGATCGACACCACCAGCGTGACCTGACCCCTACGACTTGTGGAGGCGACCTTGTCCACCCCGAGCGCCCCCTTCACCGATCCGGCCCTCATCCATGGCGCCCTCTACGCCGTTGCTGACCGGCTCGCTCAGCGCACCAGCGCCCTGCACCGAGCGAAGATCACCGGCGCGGATGCTGCCGCCACCATCACGGCGCTGGCGCTAGCCGCCCACCCATCCCCGAACCGGGTAGCGGACATCGGCTGCGGACGAGGCACTACCACCGTGCGACTAGCTCGCCAGTACCCCGCAGCGGCGATCATCGCCGTGGATCAGTCCCCGGCCCTCCTGGCGGTCGTCGCCGACCGGCTACACGCCCAGAAGCGCGAGGTCACGCTGATCCCCGCCGATTTCCACCGGCTCTACGGGATCATGTCCGACATCGACCTCGCCGTGGCAGCGTTCTGCCTCTACCACTCACCGCACCCTAAGCGAGCGCTCACCGAGATCGCCGACATCCTTACGCCGGGCGGCTCCGTCATCGTCACCACCAAGTCGGCCGACAGTTACCACGAGATCGATGCCGCCCTTGCCGCCAGCGGCCTGGACCACGAGGCAACCCGGCGACCGAGCCTCTACCAAAGCTTCCACAGCGGCAACGCGGAGAACGTCCTGTCGAAAGCCGGGCTGGTGCTGCATCGCCGGATCGACCAACACCACAGCTTCCGATTCACCGGCGCTGACCACCTCGCCGAGTACGTCACCACCTGCCCCAAGTACCAGCTCGCCCCTGAATTGACCGCCGACCCGGCTGCGCTGGCCAAAGCCCTGGGTGACCAGCTCCCGGACACGGCAGTCACGGCAACCTCCACGGTGACCTACCTCGTGGCGGCCCGCCCATGACGCCGGCGGTGTTCGTCAAGCGCTACACCGACCCGTCCCGCGGCGCCGCCGCCCAAGCGAACTTGCGGTGGCTGCAGCAACTCGACAGCGGCGTGCGGCTGCCTCACCTGTACTCCGGCACCGCCACCCACCTGATGATCGAACGGCTCGAGGGTCGGCTACCCGAACCAGCCGACTTGCCTGAGCTGGCCGCCGCCCTCGGGCGGCTGCACGGCACTGCTTTCGCCCGCGAATTGCACGCCGCACGCTTAGACCGGCCCTTCGACACCGAAGTCGGCACTATGATCCCGGATTTCTGCACCGGCCGCCGCCATGTTCTCGGGCATCTGGACGTGACCCCCGGTCGCCTGCCGGCGGCCTTCTACAAGGACGCCAACCTGCGCAACTTCCTGCTCACCACGTCCGGGCCGGCGCTGGTGGACTTCGACGACCTCACTCTCGCTCCGTTCGGCTATGACCTGGCCAAACTCGTCGTCTCTACCGCCATGACTTACGGCGCTCTACCTCACCAGCACATCGACCCGGTGCTGACCGCCTACACCCACGGCGTCGAAACCACCGGCGGCCCCGCCGACTCGTGCACATCCCGGCAGCTCACCGGCTACGCAGAGGTCCACCACGTGCTCACCGCCCGGTACCTGCACCGCAACGGCTACCGGCACGCCTGGCCCGCCGTACGCCCCTGGCCCACCCCAACAGCCCGCCCCTGAAGGAGGTCGCCGTGGCCGTCACCACGGAACTCGTCCTCGCGCGGCACGGCGAAGCCAACAACAATGCCACTGGCATTGTTGGCGGTGAACGCGGCTGCACCGGTCTCAGCCCGCGCGGCCGCGACCAGGTGCAACGACTTGCTCTGCGCCTCGCCGACGAACACGCTGCACGATGTTTCGACGCGTTCTACGGCACACCACGCCGCCGCGTCCGCGAAACAGCCGACATGATCAGCCGAGCCCTATCCCTGACGGCCACAATCCTCGACGCACTTCGCGGCCCCGACCACGGCGACGCGGACGGCCGGACCTGGCACGAGGTCAAGACAGCGTTCGGGGGGCCACCCCAGCACAATCCGGACCAGCCCTACGCCCCCGGATCCGAGACCTGGAACCAATACCTTCAGCGGGCAACCGGGGCCTTGCAGCAGATCGTCGACCGGCACGCTGGACAGCGCATCCTCATCGCCGCGCACGGCGAGACCATCGAGGCCGCTTACGTCCTCATCCACCGCCTGCCGGCCGAGGTCCGACTCGGACTCGGGTTCGTCACCGACCACACCGGCATCACGCGCTGGCAACAGCACGTCAACCGGTTCGACCGGCGAGTCTGGATGCTCGCCGCCCACAATGACACCCGTCACCTCACCAGCCCACAGCCATGAACCAGGCCGCCGTGCTGCTCGACCTCTGCCGGCGCCTGCTCGACCCAGACGCCAAGCCGCGCTCCCTCCACGCTGGCCACAACGGCACCGTCGTCCTTCGCGCCGTAACCGCCGTCGGCGAAGTGATCGTCAAAGTGCACCGCGGCTCCGACCGCCACCGCCAAGAGGTCCACGCCTACCGCCATTGGGCTCCAGCATTGAGCGACCTGGTACCGCGGCTCCTTGCATACAGTGACGACCCGCCGGCGATCGTGATCAGCGCGCTAGCCGGTCGACCGCTCGCAGTTTCGCACCTCACGCCCGGGTTGGAAGCTGAGGCGTACCGGCAAAGCGGGGAACTGTTGCAGCGTCTACACACCGCGGGCCCTCCCAGCACGGAGCCCAATCTGCCATGTTGGCTGGCTGAGCGCGGCGAATACTGGCTCGCCCTCGCGGAGACCCTGCTTCCAGCCACACGGCGAGCCGAGATCCGTGCCCACCTGCACGCCCTCGCCAACCTCGGCCCGATCCCGGCCGTTCCCTGCCACCTCGACTACACGCCACGCAATTTGCTCTGCGCGACGCCAGATACACCAACAGCGTGTGCCGGAACTCAACAGCACCGCATGGGCGGAGGCAACCCGACGAGCATCAGCATCGGCGCAATCGACTTCGAACACGCCCGGTACGACCTCGCCGCCCGCGACCTCGTCCGCCTCGCCACCCGCACCTGGATCCGCCGCCCCGACCTCGAACATGCATTCCTCATGGGATACGGACCCCTCGATGACATCGATAGGCAAGTAATCGAACACTGCTCGCATCTCGACGCGCTGACCAACGTGGTCAGATCCGCCCAGCGAAGTGGATCGCCGATCCAGGGAGCGGAACACCCAGACTGAACGCGACACCGATCGTGGAACCGAAGCACGTCATCGACAGCACCACCGCCGACGTCGCTGACAGCTGTCGGCGTACGGGCTCCGGTGCAGATCCAGGGACACCAAATGTGCAGAGGCCGGGGTGGGCAACTCTCGGGAACGCCGCGACGCCCGCGCCATCCTGGTACGCACCGGCTACGGTCGCTGGGCTCAGTGCGACCCACACCTCGAGACGCCGTCGTTGACGACGTCCTCGACGCCGCCCACCTCATCCGCGCCGCTTGCTGACACGACACTTCACTCCCTCGTGCCTGCCCACGCACCCCGCATCAGGCCACGCTGCGAAGGAGGAAAGAAGGCAAGACGTCAACTGAATCCCTGCTAGGTCGAGCTATCGACCGCTGGACCACCCGAGGATTCCAATGGCCCGCAACGTCGGAACAGCGCAGCCAGGGCCCCGCCGCCTTACCGATAGAAACAGCTCTCCTGACCGGCGTGCCACCTGCCGGCACCGCTGCAGGCGCATCGTGACTCCCGTCAGCATGAAAGAGGCGAGAGACCATCACACCGATCTGGCAGCACGTCGAGTATCGCAGCGGCGGCACCTGCACCATGTCGCTGCGCGGCGAGCTGGACCTCAGCTGCGTCAACGAGCTGACCAGCCTCGTACTCGCCGAAGCCGATCCGGCCGGCACCAGCGCCATCCACGTCGATCTCAGCGGCGTGCACTTTATCGACTCCTCCGCCATTGGCGCACTGATCACCGGCTACAAGGCCGCCGCGGCCACCAACACCGCGTTTTCGGTGACCGGTGCACACGGACAGGTCCGTAGGGTCCTCGTCATCGCGGGTGTCTCGTGGCTCGCCGACGGGGGCACCGCCCCGATGTAAGGGCGTGTTTGGGACGACTAGGCGCTGGATGACCCGCCGACGAGGGTGGTTCAAGCCAGGCGAATTGCCCCTTAAAGTGCATGCATGCCGAAGTTCCGCCAGGTACATGTGTGGCCGGACACCGGCTTTGCGGATCGGCCCTGGGACGACGACCCCGACGTGGACGCCTTCGCCCGGATCAGTAGGGGCATCTGCGAGGCGTACAGCCAAGCGCTGCCGGGCCTGGCGCTGGTCGCAAGGGCGTCAATCATGCGACTGAACGCCGACCCGTACGCGGCGCCTCGTCCGCGGCCGGCGCTGGACGCTCCGCTCGCGGACATGGTGGAAGTCAGCGCCCGGTTTTCCGGCTCTCAGGAGAATGGATGGGTCAAAGTGCCGGTCGGTTTCGCTGAGCTGCCCACCGACCAAGCGCGCCGGCTGAGCTTGCGCATCGTGCACTACGGGGTCTTGGAGCTGGCCCAGGCGCTTGGCTGGGATCCGGTCGTGCTCACCGGCGCTTTACACCACGTCGAGGCGAGGGGTCTTCGCTACTGGTCGGAAGGCCCGTGGAAGTCGGCGCCGGATCGGCGACACCGGGCTCGCGCCGTGGCCAGCATCTCCGACGACGGACTCGGCCACGTCCACGTGGAGGTTGTCACCGCTGCTGGCGAGCTGATTGTTCGCAGCGAACACTTCGATGCCGCCTACCAGGGTGATGACCTGGTACGGGGGTGCAAGGGGCTCCGCTGGGATGGGTCAGCCCGGGTCAGCATGGATCCGTTCGGTTTTACGTGGACTGACCAGCATCGGCAGACCGTGATCGACCTTGACGGTGGACAGGCCGGAGTAACGCACAGCGCTCCCCGTTAAGCCGCACCACTCGGTACGCACCGCATTCCCTCCCGTAACGCCGCCATTCTCAAACACGCTCTAGGTGCATCACCGCGATCAGCCGAGCTATCGGGCCCTAGCTGGGCTATTGACGGCCGCCACAGCCGGCCACGCCTTGCCACCCACCTCATACCGCGACGGGCGCCTCGTACCGGATTCGGGCGACGTCGTCGGCGCGCAGGTCTGGCCGACTGCGCAGGAACCGGCAGCGGTGCCGCAGGCGAGCAAACGGGCCGTCGCGGGCGATGTCAGCCTCGACCTCGACGACCAGCATCGGCTCGACTGGCAGGTACGGC
This sequence comes from Actinoplanes sp. NPDC049681, assembly GCF_044465265.1. Classification (NCBI taxonomy): domain Bacteria; kingdom Bacillati; phylum Actinomycetota; class Actinomycetes; order Micromonosporales; family Micromonosporaceae; genus Actinoplanes; species Actinoplanes sp. NPDC049681. Next base: position 95,781 of record NZ_JBITLP010000003.1, on the reverse strand, counting down.
AGCGCTTGACGCGCGGCCAGGTCAACTGTCCAGCCTGCCGGCAGCGGGCAGGGCCATGGGTGCCCGGAGCCGTCGCCGCGAAACGACATCGGCCGCAGTCCGGCCAGCTCGCGCCGCTGGTCGGCACGCGCGCGGTGTGTCTGGCCGAGGAAGCGCAGCACCCCGCATTCGTCGAATCGGCCAAGCAGCAGCGAGTGCGGTTGCTCGATGCTGCCGGTCACTCCGGCGACCACGTATTCCTCGGTGTGCCGCGCCTTGATCTTGATCCAGCCGGCCTTGCCGACGTCATATCCGCTGTGCGAGGGCTTGACCAACAGCCCCTCGATACCGGAGGACGACCAGTCCGCCAGCCAAGACCGTGCGATCTTCTCCTCGCCGGTCTGCGGGCATAAGGTCAGCTGCGGGCACGCCGAGGCCAGCAAACGCTGCAGCCGACGCCGCCGTGCCTCCAACGGTTGATCGAGCAATTCCCGGCCGCGCCCGTCGCGCAGCACGTCGAAAGCCACGAAATGGGCCGGATGCTGCGCCACCACGGCCCCGATACGGCGCCCGGCGGTGAAGCGCTGCTGCAACAGCGAGAACGAGGTTCGCCCTCGAGCGTGATCCCAGATGACCAGTTCACCGTCGAGGATCACCCCCGGTGACAGCTCATCAGCCAGCACAGCGCACAATTCGGGGAAGAATCGGCTCAAATCGCGGCCGTGACGCGACTGCAATCGCACGCCGTCCTGACCGATCCAGGCGAGTCCGCGGAAGCCATCCCACTTCGGTTCGAACCGGGCCAGCGCCGCAGCTGAGGCAGGCAGCTCGGCGACGCCGGCCGCTCGCATCGGCTCCACCGGCCAGCGCAGCATCACGATCCTCCCACCCGACGACCTCCGACGGTAACGAGCCCAACGGGGCGTTGACCTGCGGAAAAGTCGATTTCGCCGACGACGAGAAGACGCCCAAGCAACTCAGGCGGGCCCAGTTGGCACGACAGGGGCTCAAACGTCTCGACCCCCCGCGGCATGGTTTCGGCGCGACCGGTGCGCAGGTCCCGCTAAGCTGATGCACTAGAACATGCGTTCGAACGTCGTTGATCCTGCGAAGTCAGCCTCGTGTCAAGCCAGCCGCGTCCTTCCCCTCGCGGCGCGAACAGCCTGGAGGGGAACAGCCGTGACCGGTCATCATGTCTCTACCGACCGCTCCGGGTGGCGTGAGTCCGGCCGCATCGACGGCGTCGACGACGTCCGGCGTGTCCTGAACGAGATCAACGCCACCGGGCTGCACCGCGAGAACACGGCATTGGCCCGCGACCTCGTACGCACTGCCGACGATGCGGCACTCACCGCACTGGACGCCACGCGCATCCTGCCGATTGTTCCCGAACTCGCCCCGCTGCTTCCTTGGCCGTCCGGGATTCGCCGAGGCGCCACCGTGGCCGCGGTCGGCTCGACATCGCTGGTGATGACCTTGCTGATGGCAGGAATGACGCAGGGCGCCTGGGCGGCCGTCGTGGGCCTGCCTGCTTTCGGCGCCTTGGCCGCCGGGCAGGACTTCACCATCCCGCTGCAGCGGTTGGCGTTAATACCCGAGCCGGGCCCCGACTGGCCAACCGTCGTCAGCGCCCTCATCGACGGCGTGGACCTGGTCGTCGTCGCCGCACCGGCTCAAACATCGGACACTGTCACCCGGGCCCTGATGAGCAGGGCCCGGCAGAAGGGATGCGTGCTGCTGCCCACCACCGCGTGGAACGGCTGCGACCTCGCCATCGAACGGCTGGACGGACGCTGGAGCGGGCTCGGCCAGGGACGAGGCCGGCTGCGCCAGCACACCGTCACCCTGCGAGCCCAGGGACGAGGCCGCGCCGGGCGGCCCCGCACCATCGAGACGCTCCTACCTCCAGCGTCGATCAGCGGACCCCCACCCGACCTACGGATATCCCCGCCATCCGATCCGGTCGGTACACCAGAGCCGGCGGCTGCCGACCCGCCGGAGGCATCCGCTGTCACATTGCATGCCGTGCCGCGACCGGTTGACCCCTGGGAAGATCTCGTGAAGCATCGTCGGCGCCCCTCAAACCAGCAGCCGGTCGCGGGCCTGCGCGGGACATCACCGGTATCCCGCCGACGTTCCTGAAGCGACTTGCCGGCCGTCGGTTCAGCGCGTGGCAGGCCACGGAGACCGCAGCCTAGGCTGCGCGGCGCGAAGCAATTATCGATGACCGGTGAGCGCCGCCGTGACAGCAGCGCGCACCGTGGCGGCCGGGGCCGCTGGAGGCGGACGGCGGCGCTGGCCAGGCACGATGGCACGGCCCGGAGCGGGCGCAAGGCGGTCCGAGAACATCTTGGCCTTCGGCCAGAGATCTTCTCGTTCCTGATGCCTGGCCGCCTGCTCCGGGCCGTGCCTCGGCCTGCGGCGCCAGCACGCGCTCGTCGCCTCGTCGACCTCGAGGTGCAGCCGCAGTGACGCGGGCGGCGGTCATATCCGCCTCCGCGGGCGTGATCGCCGTTGCCCGCAAGCAGTCAGGCTAAGGCAATCACCGCTTGGCGCCTGTGTCTCTGCCATCCAACGTGCTCGGCCCCTTGGTCGGCTCCACGTAGACGGCTCAACCATGAAGGGACCTTTCTTCATGCGTAAGACCCTGGTTGCCGGCCTTGCCGCAGCGGCGGTGGGCGGCGCGCTCGCCGGCCGGCTCGGCGCGACGCCCACCATCCGCCACCTTCGCCGACAGAACGACGCGCTCGCCGAGCGTGTCTGGAACGACCGGCTCACGGGCGTATTGAGCCGAGACGGGCTCGAGCAGGCGTACGCCGCGAGCAACGACCATGGACGTTTCGTGATCGTCGTGGATCTCGACACCTTCAAGGCCGTGAATGACGAACATGGACATCCCACTGGTGACCGGGTGCTCAGCGCGCTCGGCGCGCGCCTGGCCGAACTCGCGTCACGGCACCACGGGTGGGCGGGCCGGCTCGGTGGGGACGAATTCGCGCTGATCCTGGCCGACTGCACCGCATCGAAGGCGCTGCAGATCGCGACGCAAGCGGTGGCCGCCATCATCGCCGACAGTCGCACCGGGTCGGTGCAGGTTCGCGGCAGCGGGGGGATCGCCTACGCGGCAACGACCACCTCGTGGTCGGACGCTTTGACCGACGCCGACATCGCGCTCTACCAGGCCAAGCAGCGCGGCATGGTCACGTTGTTCGAGCCGGGCATGACCTACCCCCAGCCGCCGGCACCTCGTCGGCAAGCCCGTGACGTACGCGCGACGAACTAGCTGCCGTATCGCCGGAAGCGTGCCGCACGTGGCCGTTTTCGGGCCGGACGAGCTTCTCCACAATGCGGAAGTCACGAAGGACGTCTTGAGACGACCGGCGTTCCGTACCCCCTCGCCGGCCACGGAGACTCTGCGGCGGCTGCTCGATGCCGGCCAACTGAGCGTGCAGGCCTACGGCCGGGTGCTGCGGCTCGCGTGGACGGTCAATGACCTGCGCGATGCCGGCCTCCCCGACCCGGATGCCGTCGACACCGCCATCGAGCTCTACAACCCGCGGCGACACACGAACTGAGCCCACATTTCCTCCGCCCTGGTGAAGCCGACGGCTCCACCCTTCTATCCGCCCGTCGGGGCGCTCATCTATGCGGTGGGCGCCCTAACTGATGCTTAGGAGCAACGCATGTTCCTCAGAGACCTTGTCCGCGCAGCGCTTGCACGGCGGCGCGCCGGAAACCGGACGGTGCGCTCGGATAATGCTGGACTTGCCGTCTGGGCTGATCTGGCCCGGCTGGATCAGCTCGTGGCCAACGCCGCTGACCCTGATGAGATGCCGGCGCTGTTCACGCTGATGAACCCCGCCGGTCGTGACTTCGGCACGGACGTCGCGACCTTCATCGACCACTGCTGCGAACAGCAGATCTTGCTCGTCGCGGCACCGGTCACCGCTGTCGATATCGAGGCGACCGTCAGCGGTGACTGCCGCGACGGCGGTTTCTTGGTCATGGTCACCATCAATGACCAGATCACCGTGGCCTCCGGTCAGCTGATCCCAAAAGCATTCCGTGACGCCGACGATCTGCCACGCAAGGTGCTCGCCGTGGTCGTCGACATCGCCGACCACGCGTACCGCGAGTTCCTGCGCACCGCAGCCGACCTCACCGGGAACGCATCATGACCGGCCCCCGCGTTCTCCGCCATGCCCGGCCGCGCCCGGTACCCGCCGCGAACCACGCGCTACCGCCTCGAGACGACCACGGTTCCGCCGTTGCCGGCACAGGCCGCCATGACTGAGCATCCGTGCCACCGCCACCGTTTGGGGCAGCACACCACGACCTGCCTGACCGGCTCATGCGGATTCTGCAACGCTGACCTGGGCACCACCGCTTCCGGCGAATGCCGCAGCTGCCTGCGGATCGTGTGCGAGACCTGCGACGCCGGCTACGACACCAACCTCGGGCCGATCTGCCGGCCCTGCCACGACGCCGACCACGCGACGGCTAACACCCCACCGCCGGCTGGCCCCCGCGAGCAGCACCGGCGCTGCGTATTCGAGCTTGACCTGTCCTGCGGCCACGTCGTCACCTACGCCGTGACCGGCTGGTACCCGGTGTCCGTGTCGTGCTGCGACCGGCTCGGCGGCACCGTCGTGAACGGGGAGTACGTCGCCTTCGCTTCGGACGTCGACTTCGTCCGCCTGTTGTCGGAGCGCTACATCGACTGTCCGGCAGGTACCGCACGTCGCCCGAGCCGCGTGCTGCGCCGCCGCGCGCGGACCGACGAACAGTCACCACCGTGGTTTCCGGGCCACCGCGCGAGCACCGGTCGATACCCGGCCCGTGTCGGCGCTACCTGGAGTCTCGGCGAATCAGCGCCACGCCCGTCCTGAGGCGGCGGCACCCGAGAGCGAACTGCAAGGCGGGCGATGTAACGCAGGCGATACCACCAGCTGGCTCACCACTCCACGGCAGAACGAACACGCCCCCTGTCCGCAAACCCCTCGACCTTCGAGTTGATCACCGCTTCCTCGGCAGTCCACGATTCCCGGTCCGATTGCCGGCAGGGGCGGCGGTGCTGGCCGGGGCACGATGGCCGACCCGGCACCGGGCGCAAGGCGGTCCGAGAACATCTTGGCCTTCGGCCAGAGATCTCCTCGTCCTGGCCGCCTTGCCGCTCCGGCCGGCCGGGCACGGCCCCGGCACCGCGGGCCAGCACGCGCCCGCCCCCGCCGACCACGGCCTGCGGCGGGCGTACCCGCCGGCCGTCACCGTTGCCGGTGGCGGCCTTGCACGGAAGGCCCATCCAGATGGCTCAACCGACGCTCGCCGTAGCACCCAATCGCCACATCGGCATGAACACTCTGATCACCAGGCTCCGCGATCAGCACGACCGGTCGGTCGACGTCATCGCCGGCGCCGCGACCTTACACGCGGACAACGGCAACCTGATCATCCCGCGCACCGCACCGCTACTCACCTCGACAGGCGTAGATCTAGCCACGGGCACATTCGGGCTCTCCGACGTGGCCTTGGGTGGAGTCGGCGCGAAGCTCTCCATCCCTGTCGACTACCTACGCCGGATGGCGCGCGAGAACGTGCCGTTAATGGACGACAACATCAACAGCTGGCTGGAGCGCGACGACCGCCGGTTCCTGGTGCGCTGCCTGCGCCGTAGCATCGGCAGCGGTGAGGGCACCGCCCGGGCCTTCTTGTCCGACCGGTACCTGCGCATCGACAACCTCGACGTCCTGATGGCCGCGATCAAGGGCATCGAGAAGGCCGGCGTTGCGGTGAACATCGCGTCCTGCGACCTGACCGACCGTCGCATGTACGTGCGGTTCGTGTCACCCGAAGTGCAGGTCATGGCCCCGGAGCTGCTGCGCAACTATCGCAGCCCGTTCGACGGGCGCCGTGGCAGCGACCTGCCGATCATCTCCGGCGGGTTCCTGCTGAAGAACTCCGAGACCGGCTACGGCCGCTACTCGCTGGCGCCGTGGCTGCGCATCGAGGTGTGCACCAACGGGCAGACCGTCGAACGCGGCACCGTCGGACGTACCCACGTCGGTGCCCGCATCACTGACGACGACGGCATCGTCGACCCGTCAGCGGAGACGATGAAGGCCCTGCTGGCACTGATCACGTCACAGACCGTCGACACGATCCGCAACTACCTCAACGTCGACTTCGTCGCCCGCGCGGTCGCCGACCTGGAACGCGCCGCCGGAGTCACGATCCGCAAGCCGGAGACCACGATCAATATTGTCTCGCGGCAGCTGCACTACACCCAGGACCAGCAGGACGCCATCCTCGCGCACTTCATCGCCGGCGCCGACCTGAGCGCCGGCGGCATCATGCAGGCCGTCACCTCCGTCGCCCGCAGCATCGACGACGCCGACGCTGCCTACCGGATGGAGACCACCGCGTCCAAAGCGCTGCGCCTGGCCGCCGCAGCAGCCTGAGGTAGCTGCCCCTCACCGCTTTCACCGCTGGCCATTGCAGGGCGCCCACCGCATCGGTGGGCGCCCTGTCGTGCGTTCTGGAGGTAGTCCATGCCGGCTCGACGGCGCATCGTTCCCCCGACGTCCACCGCCACGCCAAGCACTTCCGGTAGTGATGCACCCGGCTCAGACCTGACCGCCGACGTGCAGGCGCCGCGGTTCGTGTGCGGCACCTGCGGCAACCCGCTCGACCGCTACGCCGAGCTGGCCTCCGGCATCGTGTCCTACCAGCATCCGATCTGGAAGGACGCAGACCACCCGCCCGTGCCGGTGACCGCCGACACCGTCGAGACCGCCTACGTCTGCGACTTCTGCACCGATCCCAAGATCCTTTTCGTATACGCGACGACTCAGCGGGTCCTGGTCCAAGTCGACACTGCGCACGGCCGCGTCATACGGGATTACGGCACCCGCTGGTCGGCCTGTGTCGAGTGCGCCGCCCTGGTCGAGGCCCGCAACCTTGCCGGCCTGCTGGACCGGATCCTGACGCACGGCATGACCTTCGCCGCCGAGGTGGTGGCGCACCTGGCCGCCATGCTGCGACAGGTCCTCGCCACGCTGCGGCCCGGCCGTGCTCTCACCGCCGACGGGCAATGGGACGCCGTCCCGCTGCCGGCAACCACGTTGCCGAAAGTCCGTGACCGACTGGCCGAACTGACCGCCGGTGATGTCGGATTGCCCTTCGGGCTCGACCACAACGCGGCGCGCGCACTGCTGGCGGCCAGTCTCGCGATCGCCCGCCTGTACTGGATCGACGAGGAATTCACCGTCCTGACCCGCAACGCCGCCCAGGTCTTGCCGCGGCTGGGATTCGCCCGGGTGATCTGCCGGCCGCGCACGGCTTCGTCGCATGGGCGCAAGCGGTCGACGTCCGCCGCCGCTGCGTGGCCGCGTCATGGAGCAGCCACGGCGAGGCGATGCAGCTCGTCGGTTACCGCAGCATCGGCGACGGGCTCGCACCCGCAGCCGTGCAACAGCTGCGCGGTGAGGTGGGCTGGCTGATCCCCGCGTTCGCGGTCACGCTGCGCCCCGGGCAGCCCGTCACCGCCACCCACCCGGCGGCCCCGCTGCTGACGACGTGGCGGCTGATTCGCCAGCGGCTCGCCGAAACCACTCCGGCGAAGGTCGACACGTCGATTCGCCGGGCCTACCGGCGTGCGCAGCGGCCGGAACCCGACGTGGCGCTGGTGCGGATCCGCGGTACGCGATCAAGCTCTGCGCCCGCGCAGCACACCGGCGTCAGCGGCCAGTCCGAGCGAGATTACCGCTGGTGGGTGGCGCCGCACTGGCGTCACCAGCCATACGGGCCGGGCCGGAAGCTGCGGGACTGGATCGTCGTGCGGCCGCATCTGCGGGGCCCGCAGGACAAGCCGATCAGGGCCACTACCACCGTGCGGGTGCTCGGCGCGCTACCGCCGAGGCCGGACACCGCTGAGCCGGCCCCTATCGACGGGCCGTAACCGGCTGGCATGTGTGCGCGCCCGGCCGCGCCAGCAGCGCCACGCGGCACCAGCATGCCCGCGGCCACCCGGCCACCCGGCCACACGGCCACACGTCGATGCCGACGCCGCTTCTCGTGACGCCAAGCCCTCCACTAGCCGGTCGCCTCCCACGCCGGTGACCGGTGTCAGCACCGCAGCGCACGCCCGAGCTCTCTTGTTTGAAAGGCGCCTACGATCATGACCGATCCGTCACCTGACACCACCGCCCGCAGCCCGCAGGACCTGCTGGGTGCCGTGCCGTACCTGCTGGGCTACCACCCAGGCGACGAGATCGTCGCGGTGTACCTCGCCGCGGATCGGCGCATCCTTGGGGTGGCCGCCGAACCGTTGCGGTTTTCGGCCGAGGCGCTGAGCGAGCACCTGATGCTGCAGGCACCGGCCGAGCCGTTCGCCGAAGTCGCACTCATCGGCTACGGCCCACCGCCGATACGGCCCGTCTTGACCACGATCGGCCGGATCCTTGGTCTGTTCTGGCCGCTGCACACGCTGCTGTGGGTCACCGGGTCTCGGTGCGTGTGTCTGCTCGACAGCTGTTCGTGCCAGGCCAGCCGCGGTATGGACATCGATCCGGCCACCAGCGCGGTCGCCACGCAGCTGACATACGCCGGCATGGTGGCCTTACCGTCGCGGCAGGACCTGGACACTCTGGTCGCCCCCGACCTGGTAGCGCAGGCAGAGACGGAGACTGCGGTGGCGGCCCTGGCGCCGGATGCCGCCGCACCCGGGCTGCTTGACGACGTTCTGACCGCCGCCAAGCGCGGTCAGCGCCTCACGGCCGGGCAGCTGGCGCCGCTGGCGCTCGCCCTGACCCACCGCGACATCCTCGAAACGGCGTGGGACGCCGTGTGCGGGTGCATGTGGCAACGCGATCTGTGGCTGGATGTAACCCGCCGCGTCCCGGACCGCTACGCCTGCGGCCCGGCGACCCTGGCCGCCTGGTGCGCGTGGCGGCGCGACGAACACGCGCTGGCCACCGTGGCCTGCAAGCGCGCCGTCCGCGAAGGACCGGGTCACCGGTTGACCAGGCTGGTGACCAGCGTCGTACGGACCCGTGTGCCCGCGCACCGTCTGCGCCGCCCCGCGGCTCGCTGACGCCTGTCATCGCTGAACGCGCGCATCGCCTGGGCCGCTGCCGTCACCGGCGGCGCCAACCCCAACTACGACTTTTCGAGGGCCGGTTGTCTCGTCAGCTTGGCACCGGAGCGGGTGCCGACGGGGCTGGCCATTGATCCTGGCCGCCCGCGCCGCGCCCCGCAAGCCCACCCCTACCAGCCATTACTCCGCCGATGTGACTGCCGGGGTGGGCCTTTGCGGGTTCACGTCGATCGGCCGGCCCGGGGCGGATCAGGCCAGCACCGCTCGGGCGCCCGCCCGAGCGCAGCTCATCACAGCTCTATCTGTGGAGGTAATTCCATCGTGGCCACCGTCATCAACGACACCACCACGGCCGCCGAGACTGCTGCGGACAACGACGTCGCCGCCCCCGGCGAGCCCGCTACCGTCGCCAGCACCGAGCTGGTCGCGGCTGCGCCCGCGCTGATCGGCGAGGTCGTCGACGGGCCGGTGCACCTCAACACGGGCCAGGACGGCCAGCAACTGCCGTTCCGCGCCGGGCTGCTCGACGCCCGCCACGTGCACGAGCCGCAGGGCTTCAAGCGCACGCAGATGGGTGACCTGAACGACCTGATCGCCTCCGTGCGCCTGTTCGGCGTCCGCGCCCCGCTGGTCGTCCGCTCGATCGGGTTCTTCCCGCCCGTCGACGCCAACGGAAAGCCGGTCGAGGACGCCGAACCCGTCGAGCATTTCGCCGTCGTCGACGGGCTCCGCCGCCGCAACGCGGCGATCGCGGCCGAACGCTTCGACCTGCCGTGCTTCATCGCCGACACCGACGACGACATCCATCTCATCCTGCAGATGCTGGAGGTCAACGACCACCACAAGGACCTGGAGGGCATCGAGCAGGCTGAGGCCTACCAGATGCTGCTCGACTTCGGCCTCAGCGACCAGCAGATCGCCGACGCCCGCCGCACCGATGTTAGTCAAGTCCGCACCGCGATCAAGGCCCGCACGTTGCCGTCCACCGCGCAGCGCGCGCTCAACGCCGGGACTCTCACCCTGGACCAGGCGCTCGCGCTGGAGGAGTTCGCCGACGACCCGGACGCCCAGCGCAAGCTGCTGGACAAGCTGGGTGACCAGTACGACTTCAAGCACGAGCTGTCACGGCTGCGGGACAAGCGCGCCTACGCCCGCAACCGCGACGTGGCCAAGGCCCACCTGGTCCTCGAGAGCGTCGACGTGACACCCAAACCACGCGGCTTCGGCTACGACGGCACCGCCGTACGCGCGGACCTGCTCCTGGACGCCGACGGCCAGCCGGTCGACGTCGACGCGGTCAAGGCCCAGCCCGGCTTCCACGCCTTCGTGGAGAAAGACGGCGGGCAGGCGCGCGCCGTCGTGTACTGCGACGACCCGGCACAACGTGGCTACAGCCGCCGCAAGGAAATTTCGGCGGCGCACCGCGGTCTGAGCCCGGAACAGATCGCTGCCAAGGAACTCGCCGAGCAGCAGGAGAAGGAGCGACTCGAGCGCCTCACGCTAGCCGCGACGGTACGCCGCGAGTTCATCGTCGAGAAGTTCGGCACCGCCAAGGGCGCCCGCGCGCTGTTCGTGCCGGCTCTGCGGACGGCCACCCTCGGCAAGGCGATGGGTCGCTCCGCCGACCTAGACGAGCTGTACCGGGCTCTCGGCGGCTCCGACAACGACACCCTTGCCGGCGCCGGGGAGGACAGGCTGCGCCGCAGCCTGGTCGCCAAGTACATCTGCGCGCTGGAGTGGAACCTGAACGGCACCACCCAGCCGCACCGGATGTGGATCGACAAGGAGGCGGCGGTCGCCTGGTACGACGAGCTGCGTCAGCGCAAGTACCCCCTGACCGACGACGAGCAGGAGCTCTGCCGGGGGTGGACAGCGACAGTCGCCGACGAAGACGACGAGGGCGACCGCGAGATCAAGGATCTCAACGATGAGGAAGCCGAGATCCCTGACACCCCGCCGGTCACCGACGTGACGCAGATGCCCGACGCCAGCGAGCAGGACGAGATCGTCGACGTCCTCGCGGCCGACGAGCAGGTGGCGGACGAGGAGGCGGATGCCGTGGTGATCGAGGTGCTGCTCGACCGCAACGAGGCCCAGACCTCCGACGGCGCCGGAGAGCCGTACGAGCTCGGCGCAATCTCCGCCGCCGCCTGACACAGACGCCGCGCTGCATCTCTCGCGGGAGATGCAGCGCGGCCCCGCCTGCGGCCACTGCCTGAGCACCGTCAGACGCACAGGCCCCCGGCCGCCACCCGGCGATTCTCCGCCGTCCATCCGAGAACCCGGCCCGGACCTTGTGCGCGCGAGCACCGCACCGCCGGGCCGTGTCTGCCCGGGGTGCCTGGCGAGCGCTGTGCGCTAACACCTCTGCTTCGGATCTCCTGCGCATTGACGCCGAGAGCCGATGCACCGCCGACCTGTTCGACGGCGGCCTCCTGCGATGCCTGTACCGCGACGGGCCGCATCCCATTGTCCCGCCCACCAAGGTCTGCCACCCACCGTCTGCTGCGTCCCCGTTGACGTGCCGGACGGTCTTCTTTCCTCGGAGTTGCGCCATGAACCCTTGGTTCACACCCACCTCACCGCCGGCGTTCACCGCCGTCCGGCGTCCTCTCTCAGACAGCGAGCTGGCCACCGTTCGCGAGCGGATCCACGGCGATGCGTCCGGCCCGCACGAGTTGGTCGACGCCGTCGTCACTGCGGTGTTCGACGCCCTGCTGACCGGCCAGGGGCTCACGTACCGCGACCACCACAACAACGCGCGGTTCGACCGCAGCAACTACGCGATTCCGGTCAGTCAATGGACCGCGATCGTCACCACCGTCACCGATCGGGCCTACACGTGGGGCGCCGCGACCTCCACCGGCATGAACCTCGCCGCACTGCTGCCTGCCAGCTACGACGACCCGGCCGTACCCACCCCGCTGCTCAACCCCATCGACACCCAACCCCACCTGGTGCGCCTCGACATCAGCCGCGACGCCACCGCCACCGTCGCCTCCTGCCAGCACCACCTGGTCAAGCTCGCCGACGCGTACGGCACCAACAGCGACCTCTACCGCGACGCCGCAGCCAGTTGGTCGCTGCAACTCACCGCCCTCATCAGCGCACCGCCCGGCACCCACCGGGTGCTGCACCCCGACGGACCGCTCTCGCTGTATGTCAGCACCGACGACGCCGGCCACTACGGCATCGTCTTCGACCCCCTCACGCGGCACTGCACCGTCGAGGGCTGCCACGCCGTGAGCGCGGCAGACGGCCAGTGGCAGCCGAGCCATCCCCACGCCACGGTGATCGAGCACGACCACCAGCCCAGCCACCCGGCCGACGGCCCGCAGCCCGGTCGTTGGATAACCCGGCCCTAACCGCCCACTGGGAAGAAGCTCGCGACGACCGCCGCGCTACGCACTCCAGCCGCAGGCCAGCCGCCGTCGGCCGACCAGCGGAAGCGGCACGCCCGCGCTGCAGCCGCCGCAGCAGCACCGCGCGCGTGCTGCCACCGCACGCCCGCGCGTCACGGTGACCGCGGCCGGTCACCGTGACCAACCCGGCCTCCACCACTCACCACCCTCTGTCCTCCAGGCGGGCCAGCAGGCGAATCGATCCTCGACCTGCGGACCTCCGCGGTCCTCCAGCACCGCCGTCACCCCCGAGGAGCCGTTGTGTCTCACCCTCTTCGTCTCGCACGCAGACCTGGCATCTGTGATCCGCCTTCGGCGCCAGCGCCGCGGTCGGGTCACCGTTGCGCCGCCGCGCCCTACGGCACCGTCGTGTCCCACGTGCGCCTCGCCGGCCCACCCCCGCGTGCTGCACGCTCGACACCACGTCAGCTGCTCGCCGGTCGCCGCCCACCCGACCGCCACATCACTGCTGGCCGGGACCGGCTTGTGTATCCCGAGCTGCGAGCGAGCCAGCGTTGCGCAGGTGAACGGTGAACGCGTTCCGACCGGCCGAACCGGTTGACGGCGGAACCGCACGACCGCCGGTCACGACGGCAGACCTCGTGGCCACGGCGATCGGCTACGCCGCAGCGGGTATCGCCGTGCTGCCCCTGCACACTCCCGACGCCGGCGGTGTCTGCAGCTGCCGAGCCGGCGCGGCCTGCGGTTCGCCGGGCAAGCATCCCCGCGTGCGTCGCGGCCTGCACGACGCCTCCCGGCAGCCGCAGGTCATCCGGTCGTGGTGGTCACGGTGGCCGCACGCGAACATCGGCCTGGTCACCGGGACCGCCTTGGACGTCTGCGACATCGACACCAACACCGGGCTACGCGTCGTGCTCGACCTGCTCGACGTTGTTCGCCCACCCGGGCCGCTGATCCGTACGGGTTCCGGGTGGCACCTGTGGTACGCCGCCGACGAGCTGCCCAGCCGGGTCGCGGTCCTGCCCGGCGTGGACTGGCGCGGCCGAGGCGGTCTCGTCGTCGCTCCACCGTCGCTACATCACACCGGCACCCGGTACACGTTTCAGCAGCCCTGGCAGAACGGCGACCTGCCCGAGTGTCCACCGCAGCTGCGCGCCCTGGTGCTACCTGCACCGCCGGCACCCGCCGGTCCGCCGTCGACCCCGATCGCAGACCTGGACCGCTACCTGCGGGCGGCGCTCGACGGAGAAGCCGAACGTGTGCGCCGGGCGCCACGGCCGATGATCAGCGGCGGTCGGCGTATCAGCGGCGGCGGCCGCAACGACGCGCTGAACCGGGCCGCGTTCCGGCTCGGGCAACTGGCAGCGAACACGCCCATGGACGAGGCGGCCGTACGACGCGAACTGACCGAAGCCGCCCTGAGCACAGGACTGGGTCGCGCCGAGGTCCAGCGCACGCTGTCGTCCGGGTGGCGAGCCGGGCTGCGTCATCCTCGGCGTCTCGGTGACCGGCAGAGTGCCGCCGCACGTCGTGTCAGGAAAGCACCGGTTCACACCTGGCCGGGACCGCACAGCTGACGCCAGCGCGGCCGTCACCCATCGGAAGTACTCACCTCGACCTGGACAACGGTAGGACGCCGCCCGCTCTCGAGGCGGGCGGCGAGACGACCCGCCACTCGACCGACGTGCCGAGCCTGCAGTGCGTGGCCCGAGCCAGCGCAGGCCGGCCGCCCACACGGGAGGGCAACGACAGCTGCTCCGCCAGGTGCACGCGTGGCGGTCCCGGCATCCCGGCTGAGGCGGTGCGTGGACGTCCGCTGGTCCCGCTGCTGAGGGACCCGAAGGTCAGCCCACCCAGGCCAGGGGTGCAAGCCCCGGCAGAACATCTTGGCCCACACCGTCTCGCGTTGCTCGACGCCAAGATCTTCTGACTCGAACAGGGCTTGCACCCCTCGGCCCACGTGCGGGCTCTGACCGGCCCCGTCAGCGCGGCACCACGGCGCCCGGATCACCCAATCCGAGCCGCGTCACGGGCCGCACCGCACCATCTGAACGGGAGCCAAGCACATGTCGGAATTCACCCTCTCCTTCGAGGGCAACCTCGCCGCTAAGCCCGAGCTCGACATCACCGGCAGCGGACAGACGCTGTGCCGGCTGCGGGTCGCCCACAACCGCCGCCGCCGCACCACCGAGGGGCAGTGGGTCGACACGACCCCCATGTGGGCCCAGGTCACCGTCTGGGGCGAGCTCGCCGAACGATGCGCCGAGTTGAGCAAGGGCGACACCGTGGTCGTCAAGGCCCGCGACGACCTGAACGTGTGGCCCTTCACCCGCCAGGACGGCACACCCGGCGGCGTCCTGGAAGTCACCGCCGAGAACGTGTCGGTGTCCATGCGCTTCACCGGAGCCCTGCCGGTACCCAGCGACCACCCGGCCGGCGACGCGTGGGATCCCGCCACCGCCGAGCCCGAGGCCGAGCGCGAGTTGCAGGCCGCCTGACCGCCTCCCCGGGGCCGGTCACACAGCCGGCCCCGGGGTCTCTTACCGACCAGTCGATCATCCCGGGGAGTTCTCGTCATGAGCCAGGAACCGTCGAAGCAGATCTTCACCAGTCTCATCCAGGGCACCGTTCGCGGCCGCTGCCAGCAGGGCCACACCAACAGCGGCGGGCGGGCCTTCGTCAAGTTCCGCATCCTGCACCGCACCGGCTACCGCAAGGACGGCCGGTGGGTCTCCACCGCGCCTATGGAGTTCGAGGTGACCTGCTGGGACGAACAGCAGATGCTGCTCGCCCGCTCCCTGCGACCCGGCACCGAGGTCCTCGTCATGGTCAAGAAGTTCTTCCCGTACCTGGACCAGAGCGACGAGCCGGTCATCAACATCACGCCGGCCGACATCGTGGCCCTGCCGAGCAGCACGCCCGCCCCGAGCGCACCGCGCCCGCAGCGCAGCGGCGACCTGGTCGTCAGCCCGCACGGCGAAAAGATCGCCGCCGACGCCTGGCCCGACGTCGTCACCGACCCGCAGCTCGCGCATCACCGCTGAACCAACCCACTTCGCAAGGCCGGTCCGCGCACGCGGACCGGCCTTGCCGTCGTGAAGGAGGCTTCATCCACCTGCCTGGGTCCACGTGCAATTTCCTACGCCGATACAGCGTCCGTTTGAGGCGTGGCCGTCAGTCCCGGGATCCGCCGCCTGAGGAACGCCGGTCCGGGTACGGGTGGAGACCTGTCGCCGCGGCTGGTATTTCGAGCACAGCTCCGGATGCGGTACTCCCGATGTGCCGCGCACACCGGCATGTTGATCGACCTAGGCAATGACGGTACGGACTTTGGGTGGTGACCCGCAGCCAGGGCCCCGGGATTAGCTCGAGGGACGGCGAGAAGCCGAGAACTGCTCGTCAACAACTATGTTGTCTGGTGGCAGAACCCCATCGGGGCAGGGACTCGGACTTGCAGAATTCGTCGGGGATCCTTCGCAGGTTCCGTCGGTCACAGATTGTCCCGGCACAGGACTTGACGATGCCGGGCTGCTGACAGGCACGGAATGCTGAGACGGCGACGGTGCTGGGACACTCGCCGCATTGGGGTCGCAGCCAGCGAGCAGTACAACCGCTATCGATGCGGCGCACAGACGCACTTCCTGGCGTAAGAACACGACTCTCCATCGGGCTGCATCGCAGGGACTTAAGCGTTTCGTTCAGTAGAACCCTCGCGTCCGCGACCGGACCGATGGTCCGGTGACAGGGTGGTGCAGGATGAGAACGATAGCTGAATGCTGATCCGCTGGTCTCAGGTCCCACGTGGGACGAAGGTGATGCCCTAAGCCGATGAGATGGCTCTGGAGTCGCTTCCACGGGACAGTCGAGCTACGTTCGCAGACGGTTATCCTCCTCGGTGGTATCCCGGCACGCAGCCGGATCTGGAGCAGGTTTCGGGGACATCATCCTTCCTCCGTTCCCATCCATCACATCTGCCACTTCCGTCTGCGGTCGGGCGGGTCACCGTCGGCCGTAGCGGTTGGAATGCCGTCCTACCCGCCGACCTTCAAGTTCTTGTAAAGAGTCTGATGTCGGATGAGCCCGCGCCGATGGCTACACCGGCGCGCGGCCGACTTCTTGAGCTGGTGACGCGTGCCGTTCTAGTCATCTACAGAACGGGACCAACGTGTTAGGACGTAGGCAGCTTCTGCCGGGCCTGATCTCAATGAGAGCCGTAAGGTCACGGTCATTGACCGGGGCGACGGTAATGTCGGTGATCGCCGGGGTCCTGGCGGTGCCGCCGGTGGAGGCATCAGCCGCCGACACGGCAACGCCAGCGCCAGCGCCCAGTTGCACGAACGAGCAGGACGTCGAGAGTGCAGCCACTGCCATGGCTGCGCGGTGTGGCAGCCCGGTTCTGATCGCCGCTGAGACCTCGGAAACGTCGCAATCTTGGGCGCTGCCGAACGGACAGATCCGTGTCGAGTTGAGCAGCGCCCCCGTCCGGGCTCGCAAGAACAACAAGTGGGTGCCGATCGACCTGACCCTCGTGCGTCAGCCGGACGGCTCCGTCGCGCCCGTCGCTCACCCCAATGAGCTCAGGCTGTCCGGTGCTACCGAGGACGTTGGACTGCACGCCCTCGCCACGCTGGAGTCCGAAGGCTCTGATGTTGCGATGGGGTTCGAAGGAGAGTTGCCAGAGCCGGAGTTGAGTGGGTCTAAGGCAACCTACCGCAACATCAAGCCCAACATTGATCTGGTCGTGGAAGCCACGCCTAAGGGCGTCGAGAGCTTCTACATCGTCAAGAAGCGTTCCGCTGCATCGCAGGTCGCCAAGCTGACGATGCCGATCACCGCGGAAGACGCTGTCTCGCACGAGCTGGACAAAGACGGTGGGCTCGCGCTGCTCGACTCCAATGAGCAGGTCGTAGCCGCATCGCCACAGCCGTTGATGTGGGATGCCCGGACCGACAAGGTAACCGGAGAGCCCGCTGTCAAGCGACGGGTCGGCATCAGCGCCCGGCACCGCAACGCTTCCCGCACGACGGGTAGGCCCACGCCGATCGAGAGTTCCGGCGTCGACCTCGCGCTCACCCCGGACACCAACTTCCTGACCGACCCGAACACCGTCTACCCCGTTACGATCGACCCCGCCCTTTCCGCCACCAATGGCGACACCTACGACACCTGGGTCCGTGACGGACTCACCGCGGACCAAACCACCACGCCCTACCTGCAAATCGGTGCCTGGAGTGGAAAGGTCGCCCGGGCGTACCTCAACTGGAACACCTCAGCCTTCAAGGGCAAGTACATCACCTCAGCCTCGCTGAGCCTGTGGAACTCGGCCTCCAATTCGTGCACAAGCAAGATCTGGGAGGCATGGACCGTCATCGGTGGAGCGAACACCTCCACTCGGTGGACCAACCAGCCGGAGTGGCGGTACAAGGACGACGCCTCCTCGGCAACGAAGAGCGGACTCAACGGTTGCATCGCCGGCGGCCGGGTCTACATGAACGACTTGGCTGGCTTCTTCCAACGATCTGCTGACGCCGGCTACGACGTCAGCCACATGGGGCTTCGCGCGAGCAACGAGGCCGACCCAGCGGCGGCGAAGAACTTCTACTCGACCGACTACACCGACACCACCAAGCTGCCCCAGGTGACGGTCACCTACAACAACAAGCCGACCGTTGGCGCCGTGTCCACGAACCCCGCCATGGCATGCACTACCGGCACGGCCCGACCGTACATCGCCACCACCACGCCGACACTCAAGGCGGTGGTATCCGACGATGACAGCTACGTCGGTGCGCGGTTTGAATGGTGGACCGGCGGTGTCAAGGCCGGCGAGACATCCACGAACCTGGTCAGCGTCTCGGGCTCTACCATTTCCAGCACAGTTCCAGCCGGGCAGCTTGTTGACGGCAAGACCTACTCGTGGCGTGCATATGGGCTGGCCGCAGACGGTGGCGTCTCGGCCGCCCCGAGCAGTTGGTGCGAATTCACCGTCGACACACTCGCCCCCGACAAAGCACCCACCGTTTCGTCAACCGCCTACCCGCAGGGCGCCGTCGGCGCCACTGCGGGAACGGCCGGAACGTTCAGCTTCGGCGCGAACGGCGTCAGCGACGTCGCCGCATACCAGTACGGGCTGGACACTAACCCGCCCGCCACTGTCGTCAACGCCAGCAGTATCGGTGGTGCTGCGTCGGTTGCGTTGACCCCGCCCACGGGGGGCCTGCATACCTTGTATGTGCGCTCGCGGGACAGGGTTGGGAACTTGTCTCCGGTCAACGCGTACAGCTTCACGGCCGTGGGGCTAATTCCGACGTTGGCCAGCCGGGGCGTGTACGTCAAGGCCGACGGCACGCAACCGAACTCGAGCTGTGTCAGCGGAGCCAGCCGGCCCGTGGTGAACACTTTGACCCCGCTACTGTTCGCGACGTATTCGCACCCTACGATCTCTACGATCAACGCCAGCTTCGAGTACGCGACGGTCGACGGCCTGCCGCTTGGCATGGAGAGCAGCGGTGACGTTGCAGGTCTTCGGGCAGCAGTGGTGATTCCCCAGGACACGTTGACCTCCGGGGATTCCTACAAATGGCGCGTTAAGGCGGCCGGGGAGACGGTCTGGTCATCCTGGTGCGAATTCACGGTTCGCGCGAACATGGCGAGCGTTGACATGCCGGTCACGAGCGACGACAGTGCGCCGACTCTCGGGGACATCAAGTTCGTGGAGCCGTCCGACGTTGCCGACGTGCCAGGCGCCGAGCCGGTGTCCCAGGACGGAGATGTCCTCCCGACGGCCGTCAACGACTCATTGACGAACGACGAAGGCGATGAGGTCGACCTGGACGAGCCGGAAGAGCCAGTCGCCAGCATCTCCGCCGTGGACGACGATCCGGCCATCATCGTGCAGCCCGAGACGACGACACCCGTCGACGGAGTCGATGAATGCGCCCAAAAGACGCCCCCGGCTGACGGCTCCGCGTGGGCCTGTGCCACCCTTCCCACCGCACAGGACATTGCGGAATCGGATGCGATTGATACCGAACGGCTAGCGGCCACGCAGGATGGCGAGGTATCGATTCAGTCCTCGTACAATACCTCCCCGCGAATCTGCTGGGGCAGCGGCGGGGTATGGCGGATCAATCGCTATGAGGCCTGCTACAAGAACATCATCCCGGTGAATACTTGGCTGGGCAAAACGCTCGTGGGCGGCTTCACGGTTTCGGTCTACCGCTACGCTGCACTGAATCCCGTCAAGGCCCAGTGGGAATATCGCATGTACTTCGAGACCACTGCGGCGTGGGGGAACACTCTCGCAGCGATCACCTCACTCACCGGCACTTGGTGCGACAACTCCTGCAGGACGCATTTCTATCCGCAAAGCGGTTCCGTCTTCTATAAGGGCGCGAAGGCTCGCTTGAACGTGGACGTCGACGCGCTCCACCTCGAAAGCAATGTGGGCCGGCCGAGATATACCATGCATGCGAACATGACGTTCGTCTTCATCTCCCCCGTGGTGCCCAACGTGCAATTCGGGATCCACACCTTTGGCTCGAACTGGGTGCGGTGTGATAACGCGACCCGCACGGGTACGTCCCGAGGATGCGTAGTTCCGAATTACATTCCCACGCTCGACTACCCGCTCAACGGGTCACGACCGAGTCTCGCGTGGCACATCAGGGAGGCGCAGCGCAGCGGATTGCCTGGTAAGCCGACGTGTGGCAAGGTTCAAAACGGTTCGTGTTCTTCTTACAATGCCTTGTTCAGGATGTACGACCAGGCTCGTAAGAAGCTGAATCGCGACCGGGCTTGCCCTGATTCCATCGCGAAGCTCGCGCCTGCGGGGAAATCTTGCGACGAGTACCCGATGGCATCTACCTGGAATGGAGCAATGTCCGCTCCGAACGACAGCTACTGGCGCACCCAGGCCGGCTGCCAGATGGGGAGTAAGAGGCAAATTGGGTACACCGGGTGGAGCCGATGCTTCATCAACGCACAAGACAACGAAAAGGGAGGCTTTGTTGAACTGGCCCGCTTCCTCTCGAATGCGCGCTCCCTGGGTGGTCAGCGCATCCTGGACTGGGATCCGTACTTCGTAAACACGCCCTAGCTCAGATTTACCGTGCTTCGGGTCGCGGGTTGAGTTCACTGAACCCGCGACCCGAATCACCAGGGCCGTCTCATGCATCCGGAACGAGTACATACTTAAAAGTTGAATTGTCGAGTAGCTCGGCGGATAGGTGAACTCCAGACAGCAATTCGGCCAGCGCGAAGGCGGCGCCTTCAGAGTAAACCGCCATTGCGGCCTCGGACTCGTCGCTTAGGCTGAAGCCGGCTGAGTCCATTGCACTGGTCAAGTCGTCTACCCGACTGCCATTTCTCATCGTCGGGTTTGTCGGGGAAAATGAGAGTTGCAGGTCTCGATCTACGATATAAGAAAAGGAGGTGTCAAGATCCACACTCTTGAAGTGTGAGATGAGCACTGCATTTGCGGATAGGGGTACTGCGGTGGACTTGGAGCCGCCAATCAGCGTGTGCCACTCCACCATCATGACCCATTCACCGATAGAGGTGATCGCAAGGACGGGCGCCTCTGCCTCCATTGATGCTTCCCAGATCTGCTCGAATCCTCGCAGTTCCTGCTCGATTGTCCCGCCGATGCGATCTACTAGCTCCTCTGCCGATAATCCTTTCATGAATGTGAAGCAGTAGTTTTCTACTATTTCACGATCTTCGCTCTGCGTGAACCATTCGTAATCGGCCGCGGTAGGTGGCATAGCACCCATTCTCCCACGCAGCTTCCCTTTCGCCGGCACCTTTGCCAACACGATACGTTCCGAAGCCGGCGGGGACTGACTCGATGTCATCGGCTTGCCCGGGCGTCGTACCGCGTTCGTGATGGGCGACGTCATGGGCCGCGGCGTGGCTGCGCGGCCGTCATGGGGCAGATCCGCACCGCCGTGCGCCCCTACGCCGCCCTGGACCTACCGCCCGACGAGGTGCTGCAGCACGTGTCCGCCCTGGCCCGCACCGTGCGCGGTCACCAGTTCGCCGGCCTCGGCGTCGGACGAGGCCGGCTGAAACGTCAGTGCCTCACCGTGCAGGCGGCGGGGAAGGGGCGCGCTGCCCGGCCGCTGACCGCCACGGTGACCTTGCCGCCACACCAGGCGGATTGCACTAGCTCCGGCCGAAGTGATCGTGACGTTCACGGTCGCTGCCAAGCCGAACGAGTACGGACATTGCCAAGGCAACGATCAGGTCGCTGGCCAGGTTGACCTTGGTGAGCCGTTGCGCGGTAGGGCGCTCCTTGACGGCCTGTCCCTCAAAGGCGAACCGGTGCTGGCAGGATCAATGTTCTGCGCTCCGGGTGCCGTCCGCTTCAAGCCCTGATCCGGAGGACCGAGTGGGTTCTTACGGGGGCACGGTAATCCATTCAGGGTCGGCCGAATGCCGCTGCCCGCTGAAAACTGTCTGGTTCTCTCGGGGAATCCGCTCTGCGCGGGTGTTTCGTCGCAATAGTAGGCGGTAGAGACGTACCGTTCTGAACCATAACAGCAGCGCGCGCACCGAAGGGGAAGCCATGAGATCACCGTCGGGCAGTCGCCGGCTTCTGTTTCGTCGATTTCGGTTCATCCTGCTTGCCATCGCTGCCTTGCTGGCGACGTTTTGCATGCCCGCGAAGGCGTCGACAGCCGCCGTCTCGGTGACGATCAGCGGTACCGTGCGGAACGCCGACGGGGATCCGGTGGCAGGCGCCCAGGTCATTCTCCAGGAGATCACGCGGCTCCCGTTCTTCCCCTGGGAGTACACCGACTACGAAGTGACCGGGGAGGACGGCTCGTTCTCCATCACCCGCGATTGCACCGCGTGTGCCCTTCGGGCGCTCGCCCCGTTGCCAGGCCCCGGCGCCACGTACCTCACGGCTCAGGTCGGCGGCTATCCGGGATTCGGCACGGAGAATCCCACGATCGATGTCACGCTCCCGCGCACGGTCACCGGCACGCTTCATGTCACGGACGTCGACGGCAAACCGATGTATGGCGCTTTCGTCGGATGCGAGCCGGGCTTCTACGGTTCGGGTGTTTACCGCGACTCAGGCGCCTACCGGTGGATTCTCAGGACGATCAGTTTCGGCCGTTACACGGATGACAAGGGTGACCTGACCGTTCGAGGGGTGGAGGACGGGGGAATGTCGGTGTGCATCTATCCCCCTGGCGTCAATATGAACTCCGGCGAGGAGCCCGGCTACTTCTCCTTCGCCATGGCCGACGGGGCCGTGCACAATTTCCGCTTCGGAGCGCCGCCGACACCAGCCGCTGATGTGCCGGCCGCGCCGACAGTCACCTCTGTGACACCGGGAAACCACAGCGCCACACTCACCTGGCTCAAGCCGGCCGACGGGGGCAGCCCCATTCTCGGCTACACCGTCACGGCCGATCCCGGCGGGCAATCCTGCTCGACCGACAGCGCCGATGCGCTGTCCTGCACCGTCACCGGTCTCACCAACGGCGTCCACTACACGTTCACGGTGACGGCTCGAAATGCCGTTGGTGTGAGTCCTACGCCGACGCCGGGCGGGCAGAGCGGCTCCGGCGGTGTGACGGGTCCGGTGACTCCTGGTACGCCGCCCGCTCCGGTCACCGACCTCGAGGTCGAGCGTGACGCGTCGGATGGCACCTCGGTGACGCTGCACTGGTTGGCGGCGGCGTCGGATCTGCCGATCGTCGGCTACCGAGCCACTGCCGAACCCGGTGGCCGTTTCTGCACCACCGAGGGCGCTCTCTCCTGCACCATCACGGGACTCACCGCGACGGTCGACTACTCCTTCACCGTCGTCGCAATCAACGGCATCGGATCGTCCCCGCCGTCCGACCCGGTGGACCTGCCGAAAGATGAGACTCCGCCGACGGTGACTGCCTCCTTCACCGCCGAACCTCTCCACGTTGGGAACACTGACTGGTTCGCCGCGCCGGTGACGGTGACGTGGAACGTGAAGGATAACGAGGGCGGATCAGGAGTGTCTGAGGCGAACGTGCCCCCGCCGACCACTGTTTCCTCGTCGCGTTCGATCTCATCCGGCTCCGTCTGCGACATCGCCGGGAACTGTTCGACCGCCTCTGTCGAGGTGGGCATCGACACCGTGGGCCCGGAGATCGCCGTGCTCGGAGTCGAGGATGGTCACAAGTACCTCCTCGGTGAAGCCCCGCCCGTTCCGACGTGTTCCGCTACAGATGCCGGCGTGGGAACCGCAGGCGACTGCCGGGTCAGCGTGAACGGCGGCAATGCCAACGGTGTCGGTACGTTCGTCGTCACCGCCACGGCCACGGACCGGCTCGGCAACCAGAGCACCATGACGGTTCGCTACAAGGTCGTCTACCCGTGGAGCGGCTACCTGCAACCGATCGACGACCCCGAGGGGGATGCCGGAGCCGGCGTCAGCGTCTTCCGAGCGGGTTCCGTGGTGCCGGCGAAGTTCTCCCTGACCGATGTCGCAGGGGCGGTTGTGCAGCCGGTCACCCCTCCGATCTGGCTGACTCCCGTCAGGGGCTCCGCCATGACCCTGCCGGTGGACGAAACGATCTACAGCGTTCCGACCGACTCGGGTACGAGTTACCGGTCCACCGACGGACGGTGGCAGTACAACTGGAGGACCGACAAGGAACAGGCAGGGTTCTACTGGCGGCTCGGTGTGCGTTTGGACGACGGCGAGACGCATTACGTGACGATCGCACTGCGATAGGGGTCAGGCTGCTTGCAGTCCGGGATGGCGGCGAGCAGCCGTCCCGCAACGCCGACCGAGGGCGCCGTCTACGCCGAGCTGGGCACCGAACACATCTACCCGTCCTGTTCCTGGTTCGACGACGAGTCCGACAGTGACCTCGAATCAGCGACGTTGCCCGACGCCGCCCGATGGCCAGGACATCCCATCGACGACCCGGTGCCCACCGACGGCACCTGATGGGCCCTCGCGACACGGCCGACCGTTCCCATTGACTCCGGGAGCTGCCCGGCCAGCCCGGCGTAGGTGCGACCGTCCACCTATGCCGACGTCACCGTGGCGAGGCTCATGCGGCAGCACACAGCCGCTTATCCCTCGGTTCAACCTCAGGACAGGCGACGGCCGCGAAAGGCGCGCCCGGCGCAGCGCCGAAGCACTGCTCAGCTGGTCACCGGCGTGCCGCCGACCCCCTGACTCCGGACTTACTGGCCGGCGAACGCGGTGGCAACCCCGGGCCACCGCGTTCGCCAGTCCTCAGTGATGACCGACCCGATCAGCGGTCAGACAAGCCGTCAAAACATCTTGGAAGCGCAGCACTGATCTTCCCGGCACGCCTCCCATGCTGCGCTTCCAAGATCTTTCGCCCAACAGCTGGCTTGCCAGCCGCCGCCGCGCCGGTCCCCCAGGTCCTGTCAGCGCGGCAGCCCCGGTGCGAACCGGCGACGCCGCCCATCCGCACTCCGGAAGGCAGCGCCATGAACGACAACACCGACGTCACCACCACCGAGCAGACTGCAACCGCCAGCGGTCCGCTGCGTACCGCGGCCCGCCGCTTGAGCCACCCGGTGGTGCACATCTCCGGTCTCCTGGCCGCGCACGTCGCCGCGCTGGCCGTGCTCGAGAAGACGCCGCTGCTCGCCCTGCTCTCGCTGCACTGATCTCCCACAGTTCCGGTGGGGTGCGCTGGCGCACCCCACCGGGCCAACGGAGCGCCCCCGCCCGCGGCGCGCCTGCCCGCGGCGCTTCAGCCGTGACTGCCCGGGCCACAGGCGGACAACGCGATGACCGCGCTCACTGTCCCACGACACCACGTCGCTTGCCGGAGGAGCCTTGACACCGGCGGGCGGGCAATATCGGCTGCCCGACCCTCTGCCCCGTCGTCCAGGCAGCAGCAGCCTCGAGGGCTGCACATCGCGCACACCCAGCAAGCGAACCTCCGGGGGCGTCTGGAGCCGCTCGCTGGGGGACCCGAGGTCAGCCCACCCAGGCCAGGGCCGCAAGCCCCGGCAGAACATCTTGGCCCACACCGTCTCGCGTTGCTCGACGCCAAGATCTTCTGACTCGATCGGGGCTTGCACCCCTCGGCCCATGTGCGGGCTCTGACCGGTCCCGTCAGCGCGGCCCCCGGCGCCGGGAGCACTCGATCCGCAGGGCGGGCCGCATCAGATTTAGCCTGATGGAGGCACTCAGCATGACTGAGAACGTCATCGACCAGACGGTGGCCGCCACCCCGGCCGAGCAGACCCCCGCCGGTCAGGGGCGGCCGGCCGCCCCGGAGGGGTCGGTCTACCTGTCCGATGTCCTGGCCAGTATCCGCCGACACGCCCGCGACAACGGCTGGTGCTCGACCGCCGAGAACATCACCAAGCAGGCCTTGAACGACGGGCTGTCACTTAAGCCGGTCCGCTCCACGTCCGACGGCGGATGCGGCGACCCGTCCTGCGAACTCTGTAGCCCCCAGGATGCCGTCGCCGAGCGGTTCACCGCGGCCGAGGGCGTCGACCCGTTCGTCACGAAGGCCCGCCTAAAGAGGGCGATCAAGAAAGCCTGCGAGCTCGGCTATGACTGGGACGAGTACCGCCGCCTGTACCGCGAGCTCATCGACACCTACGCGCTGGACGAGGTCCCACTTCCGGTAACCACGTACACGGTCACCTTCACCGTTACCGACGAGCAGCTGAAGGACCAGACCGCTGACGAAGCCGGCATGGCCTATGCCCTGCGCGCCGGGATCACGACCGGCTTCACCGTCGCAACCGACACCACCGAGCTGGCCACCCCCACCCTGCGGCCGTAGTGATCGCCGGTTGCCCGGCCGGTTCACACCCGGCCGGGCAACGCCCCGATGCATTCCACCACCAGGACGCCGAAATCGCAGCCCACCACGTCTCGTGCGCCGCGCGAAGACAGATCTCGCGGTCATCGAGCTGCGCCTCACCCAGAACGAAAGGATCGCCGATGAGCGCCTGGATCGTCAGTCGTGACCACCTCGACCTGCTACTGACCGCCGCCATCGCGTGGGAGATAACCCCACCAGGCGAGGCCGATAGGACCGGCCAGATGCTGTGGAAGGAGGACCTCGCCAGCGTCGCCTACCGCTATCCGCACGATCGCGACGGCGACCGGCCCGGCCCGATCGACTTCCGCGACGGGCACGTCGACACCTACCACTTCCAGCCCTACCCCGGCCAGGTCGACCCGGAGGTCGTCGCCGCAGCCACGGTCTCTCTGGCCTACCAATCCTGCGAAAACCTGGCGGGACGTCCAGCACCGCATGCCGGTGGACCACGCACCTCCGCGAGCAGGCAACCGCCCGCATCACGGCGTACCTCGACGAGCACGCCGTTGGGAACCGTTCACGAACGACGTCGACTCTAGGCCGAGCGAACAGCCCTTCTGACGATTCGACGGGCGAGCCCACAACGCTCCGGACCCTACGGAACCTCGGCAGCAACGTCGCTGGTCATGCGATACCTTGCTCGCGTTGGACCACCAGGTGTCGGGTCAATTCCCCACGGACAAGGCTCGCCACCGCTATTCCTATCCGCCCACCTAACGGCCTGTGTGCTGAAGCCTCCGAGTTCATCTCCACTACAGGGAATAGCGGCCTCGATCACGCTGCTCAACACCCACTCCGGCGCCCCAGCAGCGATCGTCTGCAGGTAGATCAACCGCTCGGGAGGCGGCGGTTCTGCTGCAAGGATCGTCCGCATGACTTCCGCCGGTGTGGGTGCCGGTGCCGGCTGAGGTGTTCCTGTCATGACCAAATCGTGCCTCATCCGGCATTCGCACACCGCTCGTTGAGCCAAACCGAGCGGCCGGATCCCCGAGGTCACCAGCCAGGACTCTGATGGGCTACATCAATCGCTGCAACGGCTCCACCCCAATGGCTCATGAGACAGCCGGATTCTGGAGAACGGCTCAACTGCTTCGGTGGCTGCGTGCGCGCCGGGCAGCGCCAATGGCTTCACCTCCTGCACGTGGCGCCCCAGCGATATGCCCGCGCCGAGGCCGAGGAGGAGAAGCTGCGTCAACAGCTGTCGGCGTACGGGTTCCGTTGCAGAGCCAGGTACGCCAAATTTGCAGAGGCCCGGGAGGGGAGCACTCGGCACGCCTCTACGGCGGACGGCCCAACGACCCACGTCCGCTACTCACGCTGAGTAGTCGATGGACGTGGGCTGTCGCGCGGATCGCGGCTATAACCGCGCGTCCGCCGCGGCCACCGGCCGTACCTAGCGAGACGGCCGCCAAGAGACCTCCGAACGCGGTGCGGCATGAGCGAGCGTTAGCAGCTCGACGGCCCAGTAGCCCACAGATGATGATGAGCGAGCCACGTGGTGCGTTGAAGGGTTGTTCGAGACCCTTAGCCGTCATACGAGCCATGATCCTCGTGGGCCGTCAGGTTGCTCTCTGGTGGCTGCCACCGAGCGCATACAGGTCCGACGCATGGCGGAACAACGAAGACGGCCCGAAGAGCACGCCTAGTCAGAGCTGGTTCGGTTGATTGCCGGCGGCTGCACGGCAGCCGCCGGTCGGACCGCGTAACGCCTTCGGGGTCGGCCGATCGTTGCGGCGACGGCGGCGGGTGATGTCCGCGTCGGGTGATTCGATGTCCTGCGCTCGGCCGGCTGGGCGGCCGGGCCGGGCCGTCGTCCGATGGCGAAGATCCGCGGTGTTGTTATCGACTAGGGGTGGCATCTGACGATTACCGGACAGGAGAGCTGCCGTGGCGCCGTCCTCGAAGCGCGTTCGATATCTGTTGGCGGTGGTCGTGGCGGCTGCCACGATCCTGGCTGGGGTGGCTCTGGCCGCGCCGGCCTCGGCGGCCAACGTCGACACCATGACGATGCCAGGAACCGGGACGCTCACTGTCGAGGTGACGACCACGCCGGCGGGGGACTACGACCCGCGGTGGATCATGTTCACGAGCGGGTCCGACGACTCGCTTTACTTGTGCGATACCGGATACTGCGCCGCGCAGACCTACACGACCCCGGTGCGCAACGCCGGGTCGGTCTTCGACTTCACACTCGGCGAGAACGACGGGGCGGTCCAGCTCTCCGGGGACAGCTACTTCGCCTTGCAGCGTCCTAGTGGCACCACCTGGGTCTTCACCCGGGCGGCGAACCCGTCGCATTTCACGTACACGGTCAAGCTGACGTTCACGGCCGGCGAGACGACGCCCACGCCCAGCACGAACCCCACTCCGACGGCAACGCCTACACCAACACCGACACCGGGCGAGACACCTACTGGCCCCGCCCCGCGCACCTACGTCGCGCTCGGCGACTCTTTCGCCTCCGGTGAGGGCGCCGAGGAGTCCGAGTTCGGCGGCACCACCTACCCCGACCCGAAGGTCCCCGGCTCTACCACCGGCTGCCACCGCTCCAGCACGTCGTGGGCCCACGACGTCGCGGCCAAGCTGGTCGGCCCGACCGTCGACAGCTGGGACTTTGTGGCCTGCTCGGGCGCGGTGGTCGACAACCTGTACGGCCTGAACAAGACTTACAGCGCCGTGACCGGCACGGCCGAGCCGGCTCAGCTGTCCTACGTCGACCGCCACACCTACCGCGCCACGCTCTCCATTGGCGGCAACGACGGCAACTACGCCAAGATTATCCGGGCCTGCGTCATTGACGTCGCCAACAACCAGTCCGACCACGGCTGTCGCCACAAGGGCAGCGCCGGCTACCGCCTGGCGCAGGAGGGCATGGACCGCTTCCGGACCGGCATCCCGGTGCCTAGCCTCGGCGCGGGCGCCACGAAGCAGCTCGCCCAGGTCTACTTCGACGTCGCCAACAAGATGGCCGCCGGCGGCCAGCTCGTCGTTGCCAGCTATCCCCGCATGTTCGCAACGTCCCGCCTCGGCTACCGCACCTTCGGCGTCAACTGCAAGGTCGGCACCGGCCTCGGCGGCGTCGGCGTCTACATCAGCTACGCAGACGCCCAATGGCTCAACGACCTCGCCGACGCCGCCGACGCCTACATCCGCTCCAGCATCCGCGACGCCAACGCCGCCCTCAAGCGCGCCCGCTCCACCGTCACTATCGACTACGCCGACTCCAGCGCCCAGTTCACCGATCACCGCCTGTGCAGCGGCTCCCGTTGGTTCAACGGCGCCGAGCTCACCTTCACCGTCCCACCGCGGGCCAAGCAGGTCAGTTTCCACCCCAACGCCCAGGGCCAGGACGCCTACGCCCGGGCGGTGCTGGCCAAGATCCGTCCGTAATCCCGCTCCGCCGCCCCACGGAGACGACCGGCCGGGCTAACCATCGCCACCCCGCCGCTTCTTCCACCGGCCGGGCCACCCCAAGGGCCACCGCGCCGCCGTCCGTCGCTTCACCGGCCGGGCGGCGGCGCCGTGCGGGCCGGCTGGCACACAGCGGGGCACTGCACCGCGCCCAGGCCCACCGGCAGCGTCGGTCCGGACGTCGGTGTCGAAGAGCTCTACCTGCTGATTCGCGGCCTAGCCCACACCACCCCAGCGACGCCAGTCCCGGCAGCCGTAATCGATCGTGCCGTCGAGGTCATCCTGGCCGGCTTCGCCACCCAATGACGCTCGGTCGGTCCGCCATGATCACATGCGTTCCCATCGGCAGATCCGGATGCGGCCCTGCACCGGCGAACGTCACGATCTGTAGTTGGTGATCCCGTGCGCTGGCGGTCGCCCGACCGCCAGCTCATCGCAACTGAACTTGCTGGCGTCGATGCCGCTGTGTACTCGATGGCGTACGCGGCTCTGCACTCTTAGCCGTACGCCGACAACAGCTCGGCGACGTCGCCATCCTCCGGGAGCGGTGCGCTGGTATCAGCTATCCGCTACCGCTACGCGAGCTGCGCCGCCGAGCAAACCAACGCGGCCACATCGGCTGACCCTGCGGCACGGCCAGCACCGCACGGCCGCCCGCCGAGCTAAGACCCGCGCACCGGCAGGTGAGAAGCCAGCTCTCCGCCATATGCCAGCCCGGCCGTGCAATATGTCGCCGGTCGCCCGGTCTGCCGGACACGTCAGCCGGCTCCTTCTGGCCCCCCGAGCACCGGTGGTGGGGGTGACGCGGACGCGACACTGCCGGCAGGCGAAGGACCGCCCTGATCATGGCTGCCACCTGACGGGATCTCGATGCGGTCAGCCGGTGTGGAACCGGGCCGCGTCTGCCAGCCCGAAGCGATGACCGACTCATCCGGCGGCGGCAAGCCCGGCAAAACATCCTGGAAGCGCAGCGGACCATACCCACCAACGCTGTGGACGCTGCGCTTCCAAGATCTCTTGACCGACGACCGGCTTGCCACCGGCAGGCCGCGCCGATCCCACCCCGGCTCGTCAGCGCGACAGCCCGGCTCCTCGCCGTCAGCCGCCCCACCTCGATCTGCCCGCCAGGAGGCGACGCCATGTACCAGGACCTGCCCTACGCCGACCGCCGTCAGCGCCGCGACGCCCGTGTCACCCGTCACCACCGCCGCTTCGTCCTGGCCGGCGAGAAGGAGGTCTTCGACCCGGCCAGCCCGAGCGACGCCCGCGAGTACCGCACGGTTGTGAACTACGGTCACCGCTGATCGACGGTGGGGGCAGGAGCTTCGGCTCCTCCCCCGTGCCGGCCGGCAACCGGGCGCACGCTCGAACTGGCTGCCGCGGCTGCGCTCAACCCGGCCGGGCCTTGACGGCCCGGTAGACCGGAAGCGGCCTGCGGCCGCGCTGCTTTTGAAAGCATCCTTTCGGCCACTGGCTGCGCCACGAGTGTAGGTTGCGCCCGCCGTCCACCAAATCCGCTACGGGCTCCTAAAACATTATGCAAACCCCGCACAATCTTTTACTCGAAACCCCCGCACCGAATTTGGCTCCCGTCGGCCACAACCGGGCGAGCAAGCTCGCCGCCTGCGGCCGAAAAAATGCCGAAGAGCGAAACCATCGCCGCTAGCTGCAACAACACTTTTTCGGCGCGCCAAAAGAAAGTGTCAAAAGGTTCGAGAACCACTTGTCGTTTATCGATATAAGTCGATAAATGGTGTAAGATGGAACTTAGCCAGGGAGGGCAAACCCTGGCGACGCTGATCAACACAACAACAGAAGGAAGCCACATCGTGAGCCGTCACGACCTCACCCCGCTCGACGCGGACACCGTCTCCTGCGTCATCGTTGGATGGGACCGCCCGCTCGGATCATTCTTCACGCACGTCTACCTCACCGCCGACGACAACGAGTTCGACGCGCCCACCTTCGAGATCGGCACGGACTTCCGTGCAGTCACCGACCCGGCCGCCGCGATCGACCTGGCAAGCATGTACGCCAAGGTGCCCGACGACATGAGCGCCACCCTCACCGCCGACGCGAAGCGGGAGGGGATCTGCGAGGCCCCCGCCGTTCTCGGCATCCTGTACGCAGCGGCAACCCCAGCGGCCAACACTGACGCGTTCCCCTGCCCGTTCTAAACGCACCGATGCCCGGGGACCGCCACGGTCCCCGGGCATCACCGCATTAAGCGAACACCTGCCCGCGCAGGCAACGTCGCTACGCGTATACCGCGCCGACGCGCATCGAGCCCGCCGACACGGCCTGCCGCGCCGCCCGCCCACGGCCGTACCACCACCGCAGCGAGCCGAAAATTGAGAGGCCGACGGCCCCTCTCGGGGACACCTCCGAAGAGGTGTACGGGCAAGTCCGCCGGCCAACGCTGACCAACACACCGACGCATAACGCCGGTAGAAAGGCCGCGACAAGCCTAACCCTCTCCGCGCGTCGCCTCAACACCACGACCACCGCCGAGACGGAGCCCACCATGCCCAGCGATCCCGCTCTCATGACAACTCTCGGCATCGACGAGTTCGCTGCACTCGCTGCCGACATCGAACCATTCACCGGCCCGGACCAACGCGACCACCCCGCCACGGCCCAGCGGATCGAAGCGATCTGCGGACGCTACGGCCTAGTCTTCACTGACGCATCCACACAGGAGACGCAATGCCGCTGATCAATGACGACAAGTGGAGACGCCGCGTCGCCCGGATCGGCCCCATCGTCGCCGTCGTGGGAGCCGGGCTCGCCCTCACCGCCGCCCTGCTCATACTCGCCCTCATCTTCCATCGCTAGGCGGCGCACCTGCCGACACTGCCGGACTCGCCGCCACCGTCACCGCCCCTGACGCGCCCTCGCCGCCAACCGACCTAGTCACCCCGGCCGAATCAGCACCTGACGCGGGCCGCCCGCTCCCACGGGGACGGCCCCGGCGCCGCACCACCGGAGCACCGTCGGTCAGCTCGCCCACCCGCGCACTGACGTCGTCAACCGATGCTCG
Source organism: Actinoplanes sp. NPDC049681 (assembly GCF_044465265.1). Classification (NCBI taxonomy): domain Bacteria; kingdom Bacillati; phylum Actinomycetota; class Actinomycetes; order Micromonosporales; family Micromonosporaceae; genus Actinoplanes; species Actinoplanes sp. NPDC049681. The sequence continues at coordinate 63,069 of NZ_JBITLP010000003.1, read as the reverse complement.
CTGCTGACCCAGCCGCACCCGCGCCGGTGTCTCCTCCGTCAGGACCGCAGCAATATCCGGTGCCATCAGCGACGCCAGCACCGCCAACGCCACATCCACGCCGCGCTCCGCATCCGCCACCACCTCATCGAGTCGCGCGAGCTCCGCCGCGCGCCGCTCCTGCGCCAAGCGGACAGCCGCCCCCGCATCCGTCGCCGCTTTCAACGCGGCACGTTCCGCCTCATGCCGCCGCTGCAGCGCCTCAATAGCTTTGTTCGTTCCCTTGCTAGCCATAGCAACCACGTTACCTATTTCAAAGGCCAGACCTCCACACCTAGCAATCGTTGAATGTTAGTTGTAAATGGTCACCCAATCGTTCAACATTGCTCACACCATCTCTCATCAGCACAGATATCAGGTCACCCCCCTAACCCCTTCTCAGAACTAGCACACCCCCTGGCATTCCAATGTCGAAAAGGCGCTGCGCGGGTGCCTACGCTCGGCGGCATGCTCTCGGTAACCCGCATCTCCCCAGGGGCCGGGATCGCCTACTTGACGCAGCAGGTGGCCACCGGCCGGCATGACTTCCGGCCCGCCGCGCCCAGCGCAGTGGTGGCCTACCACGCCGATCCGAACGCGCACGGTGAGGCGCCCGGCTGGTGGGCCGGCCAAAGCCAATTCCTGTTCGGCGTCCACGGACAGGTCGCCGAGAAGCAGCTGCAAAACCTCATCGGCGAAGGTCGGCACCCGGACACCGGCGAACAGCTTGGCCGCCTCTGGCGCAAATTCCAGGCACTCGACGACGACGCCCGCCAAGCAGCCGTCGAGAATGCGTGGAAAGCACTACCCGCCGACGCCACCTACGAGCAGATCGCCCAGGTCTGGCTACGGATCTGGACAGCCCCGGAACGACACCCTGTCGCCGGATTCGACGTCACAGTTTCGCCCGTCAAAAGCGTCAGCCTGCTTTGGGCCTTCGGCGACAAGCAGGTCAAGCGCGAGGTGATGGCGTCACATCACGACGGCGTCCGCGCCGCCCTGGAACACCTGCGAGCGCACGGCGCGTTCACCCGGCTGGGCACCAATGGCATCGCGCAGGTCGACACCGACGGCCTCGCCGCCGCGGTCTTCGACCACCGCATGTCGCGGGAGAAAGACCCGCAGCTGCACTCCCACATCGTCGTCAGCTCCAAGGTCCGCGTCGTCCGGGACGGCCGCGCAACGTGGCTCGCACTGGACAGCAGAGCGTTCTACCAGGCCACCATCAGCGCCCGCATCGCCTACGAACGCGCCGTCGAACACCAACTGGGCCGACGCCTCGGCGTACGGTTCGCCGCCCGCGCCGGCTCCCCGATACGCGAAATCGTCGGGTTCGACCCCCGCACGATCCTGCATTACTCCAAGCGACGCACCGCCGTAGAGAACGAGCTCGACGAACGCCACAGCGACACCAGCACCGGCCGCGAACGGATCCCCATCGGACGGTGGCGGCGCTCCGCGCAAGAAGCCACCCTACGCACCCGCCGCCCCAAGGCCGGCCCGGAATCGACCGACGAAGCCGTCGCTCGGTGGCGGCGCGAAGACCAGCGGGCCGGATTCGACACCACCGCCGACGTCCGCCGAATCGCCGCAGGCCGCACGCTCGACCCTATCGACCAGCAGTCCCGGCAGGTCATCCGGCTCGCGCAACGGCACCGCGCCGGCGCGCGCCTCCGCGTCGAGGACTTGGACGCTGCAGCCGTCCGGCTCGCGCTGGACCACGACGAACAACGGCAACCGGTCGTCACGGCCGCGATCCGCCGGCTGCCGCACCTGGCCGTCGAACGCGCCGTCGACGAGCTCAGCGCCGAACGCGCCGTGTTCAGCATCGACCATCTCGAGCTGGCCATTGGCCGGCAGCTGCACGTCAGCCCGACTTCGGACCGCCGCTCCGATTGGCGGCAGGTGCAGCGCTACGCCGCCCACGCCGTCCGCACCCGGGCCGTCGGGCTCCGGGTACTGACCCCGCCCGCGCTACTGGAGTGGGGCGAAACGCTGGTGCGCGGCTCCGATCGGCAGAGCATCTACAGCCGGCACCGCGACCTGAAGTTGTCCACCGAGCCGGTCTTGGCCGCGGAGAAGGAGCTCGTCGCCTTCGCCGCCGGCCGCGGCGCCACGGCTGCACCTCGGGGGTTGCTTGATGCGGTTGCTGACCGGCTTGACCTGTCGGATGAGAAGCGCGCCGCGCTGCACTTCGCCGTCGGCGATACCCGCCGGGTCACCGGCATCGTCGGGCCGGCCGGCACCGGAAAGACCTATCTGCAGCGAGCCATTGGGGTTGCCGCGCGCGAGGCCGGCGTGCCGGTGCTCGGCCTCACGGTCGGGCAGAACGCCGCGTTCGTCCTCGCTGCTGCCACCCGCGACGGGGACCAGCCCGGCATCCGGACCGAGAACATCGCGATGTGGCTGCACGCCCAGACGATGCCGCCCGAAGGCACCACACCAACCGACTGGGGTTTCCAGCCAGGTCAGTGGGTCATCATCGACGAGGCGTCGCAAGCCTCAACGCTGGACCTGGTCCGCCTCAGCCAGCTCCTCGAACCCGTTAAGGGGAAGCTGATCCTGGTCGGTGACCCCGCGCAGATCTCCGCGATCGGGCCCGGCGGCATGTTCCGCTACCTCGCCTCCCTCGGAACCACCACGCAGCTGCGCGAGGTTCGCCGGTTTACCGACGCGTGGGAAGGGCCGGCCTCCCTGCGCTTGCGCGCGGGCGACACCACCGTGCTCGCCGAGTACGACCGCCGCGGCCGCATCATCGCTGGACACCGCGCCGACCTCATCAACCACGTCCTCGACGGCTGGTCGGCCGACGTGCTGCAAGGCCGCAGCAGCCTGATCCTCGTCGAAACCCAGGCCGAAGCCGCCGACATCGCCACCCAAGCCCGGCGCCTGCTCATCCGGGCCGGCATCGTTCAGGCCGGGCCCACTGTCACCCTCGGCGACGGCAACCACGCCGGTGTCGGGGACCTGATCGTCACCCGCCGCAACAACCGCACCCTGCAAGCGGGCGACGCGTTCGTCGCCAACCGCACCCAATGGCGCATCCTCGAACTCGGCCCGGACGGCGCCCTGCTCGTCGAGAACCCGACCAGCCACGCCACGACCGCGCTGCCTGCCGAGTACGTCGCGGAGCACGTCCAGCTGGCCTACGCCGCCACAGTCGACTCCGCTCAGGGCCGTACCGTCGACGTCGCCCGCGCCATCGTCGACCAGGCCACCACCCGCGCCCGGCTCTACGTCATGGCCACCCGCGGCCGGCTCCTCAACCAGCTTGCGGTCGTCACTGCCGACGAACCCCCCGAAGCCCACCCACTGGCGCCGGCCACCGCCGGGATCACCGTGCTCACCGGGATCCTGCGCGACGACGGCATCGACCGCTCCGCCACCGAAACGGAACAAACTCTGTGGGCCGACGCCGACGCTCTGCGGCACTGGGGGCCCATCTACGACGACCTCACCGCCCGCGCCAGCATCGACCAGTACACCGCTGTCGTGCGCGGTGTGGCCGGACGAAGAGTCGCTGACAACCTCGCCGCAGATCCCGCCATGCCCGCCCTTGCTGGCCGCCTGCACGCCCTGGCCGCCGCCGGCTACGACCCCGCGCAGGTGCTCGCGGCCGTCGTGTCCGAACGCGAACTTGCCAGCGCGCGCGATACCGCCGCGGTGCTTGCCTGGCGCATTGATCAGGCATACCAGGATTTGCAGCCCGACCCGGCTGTCGCGCTCAGTCCCGCCCAGGCCGGCACCTACGCCCAGCGCGTACCCGCCGTCGACGCCGACATCGGTGATGCCCTGCGCCAGGTCGCGGCCATCTGCGACGCCCGAATCGACGCCCTCGCCCAGCAGGCTGCCGCCGAACAACCCACCTGGGCCACCGCGTTGGGAGCGTGGCCCGACGATCAGGCCCGGCGCCGCCAGTGGACCAGTCGCGCCGCCGTCGTCGCTGCCTACCGTGATCGCTACAGCATCACCGGCGACGACCCGAGCGGTCCCGAACCCTCGACCCGCGACGTCGGTAGATGGGGTGCATGGCAGCGCACGCAGACCGTCCTCGGCGTTGCCACGCTCGCCGGGCAGATCCACTCTGCCACCGACGGGCAGCTCCGCGCGCTCATCGCCGCGCAACGCGACGCCGACCAGAACGCTCCCGCCTACGTCGCCGGGCAGCTCCGCGCGGCTCACACTCAGCTCGTCGGCGCCGAGAATCACCTGCGCGACGCTCGCGTCGACCTGGCTACCGCGCAGACCGCTGCTGCGTCCGCGAGCCGGCACGCCGACGCATTGAAGCCGCGGTGGTGGCACGCAGGTCCCCTGCAGACCGGGGCCGCGATCCGCCACCAGGAGGCCCGCGCCGATGCGCTGCGCGCCAGCATCACCGTAGACCAACTACGAGACCGGCTCACCTCCGCCCGCGGACGCATCGAGGCCGTCCGCGACCGGGTACACGACCTCGAGGACCGGCACCAGAGCTGGGCCCGCTGGTACGACGAGGCGCTACCCACCCGCTACGCCGGGCTTGCCGCCGCCGCCGAGGCCGCCCGCCGTGCGCAGAACCTCGCCGAGGGTGCCAGCAGCCTCGCGGACACTGTGCGCGTCACCGCGGCGCGCGTGCACGCCGTCGACGCCACCCGCCCGCAACCCCACGCCCGGCCCGTGCCCGAGCACCTCACCGCACACGCCGAAACCACACGCCAGCGCGTTTTCGAAGACCCCGACCTCGGCGCACCCCCCGACCGCTCCGAGCCGGAGGCAGACCATGCCTGAAACGCCCAGACTCGACCGCATGACCCGCTCGACATGGGCGCCGGCCAGCCGGCGTAGCCGGATGCGGGCATGAGCACGCACCCCGTCGCGTTCGTCGACGAAGCTTTCATCCGGCTGCACCAGCATCCCGGGGCATACCTGTTCGCCGCCGTCCTCGTCGACGCCGACGAACTGCCCGACGTCATCGACGCCGCCCGCCAAGCCGCCGGCCCCCACGCAGAATTCCACGCCAGCGACCTCTACCGACGCGGCCACATCCAACCCATCGAAGACATGCTCGACACCACCGAAGCCCACGCCGGCTGGACCCTCATGATCGCCCAAGCGCCCCTCGGCGATCACCAGGAAGCCGCCCGCCAAGCAGCCCTCACCCAACTACTGCGCCAGCTCAACGACCAGAAGGTCCGCGACGTCGTGTTCGACACCCGCGCCAGCCCCCGCGAGCAACTCGACACCCAGCTAAAAGGCCGAAAGATCAACCCGAGCGATCTGCCCGACATCACCACCTACCGGCGACTCGTCCGCGGCCAGCACATCAACGCCCGCATGCGCCTGCACCACGTCGACGACCGGCACCAACCCGCCCTGTGGCTACCCGACGTCACCGCCTGGGCATTCCAGCGCGCCCTGGTCTTCGACGAACCGCAATGGTGGAGCCGGGTCGCGAGCGTCGCCACCATCCACGACGCCGCGACCGGCAGAGAACTCTCCCTGACACACGACAGGACCGCTCCACCCACAGGCGAACGCGGTCCCCAAATCCAGAGCCCAAGTGCTCAGAACTCGTTGTCGTCGACCTCATTCTATACGCTCAACGGCGGCACCACGAACCGCGCACAAGGGCCCGGCTACCTCTACAACACCCTGCTCACCCAGGCGATGGAAGCGCTTCACGCCAGCATCGCCGCCCTCTCGGTGAATGTCGACCGACTAACCACCGGGATTTCCGCGACCGCCCAGGACCGTGCACTACCGGGCCGTTCTCACCCGGACGACGCAGACGCTGGGAGTCTCGATGCAGGGAACCGGGACGAGGGTCCCGCCACGCACCGAGAGTCGAACGAGCCCGAGCCCGGCTGACAACTCGTCCATTTCTGGGCCGGCGCTCGGGCCGTTGAATGATCCCCGAGCTGGTGGACGACCGTCGGCTTGACCGCGGGCCAGCATGGTCCTCCGCCGTTTCGCACATGCTCCATGAGGTCAGGTCCGCGGGATCAGGCGACGTCGCGGCGGACCCTGCCCTCGCAGGCTGTGCGCGCTGCATCTAACGCGGATGCGTCGCGGGAGATCAGAGTAGGGCAGCACGCCGCGAAGGACCGTGCGGGCGAGCGCCGAGAGGACGCCCATCACAACACGGCATCATCGCAACGACCGGGACAGACTGCGTCACCTTTTCGGCGGGGCGGACCGAGCGGCCGAACCTACATGCCTCGGCCGCTCCGGCGAGGTGCGTCGGAACGGCCGAGGCTGCTCTCATGGCTGGCGCAGTGTGGTGAGGACATCTCGCGCACAGGCAACGAGCAGGCGTTGAGTGTCCACCTGTTCGGTGACAGCGCTGTTCACCGGAATGAGCGCGATGTTCAGATAGAGGTTGCCGTCGTACGCCAGCAGATGTGGGCCGATGGTGGGGTCGGTGTAGACGGCGGCCTGCTGGCCGAGCCCAGGCACATTGGTGACCGCGGTCGACCTCTGCTGGGCGCCTCGCATCCCTTCGTAGAACGCCTGCGCCGACCTGGCCTTGCTGATCATGACCTCCAGAGAGATCAAACTACGCATCCCAGCGCCCCCGTATTGGTGATTGCAGGTTGCGATCGAAGAGGAGCTGGTGTCGCTGAATCGGGGTTGTCCCAGGCTGCCAGCGTCAACGCCCAGTTGGCGGGTGAGACGTGTGTGGTCCAGCGCGCTGCATACGTCACGCCGGTTGACGTAGTGAGCTGCGATGGTGGCGCTCGGTGCCGGCCCGTCGGAATGCACCACAGACGTCGATGCGCTAGTCGTGGGCTGGGTGGTGCTACCTGTGTCACGGCACGCGCCAGTTGCAAACGCCAGGAGCACGGCCGCGGCCGCGCGGGTAGCCGCGGTGAAAGATGAGGTCGCCATGAGTCGCCGCCGTCCGGGTGGATGCGCAGAAGTCACGGGCCCTACCACCGGTAACCACTGCCGTCGGTGAGGTTCACGACCATGCCGGTGTGGGTGTAGAAGTTCATCGCGGAGAACAGCGCGAGGCCGATGCCGGCGACCGTCCAGGCCCAGTACAGGACCTGCCAGCTTCGGTGGCTGCCGGGCCGGGCCGCGAAGGGGAACAGCAGGCAGCCCAGCGCGGCAGCGCCGTAGAGGACGGCGAAGAAGGTGTTCTCGATGGCCGGGTGCTGGTGCAGCAGCCCGGTGACAGGTTCTTCGGCGGGTGCGGCGCTGATGACGTCGAAGCGCAGGATGGCCAGGGTGCACCAGGTCATGACGAGCCCGAGGAGGAAAACGATGATGCCGACGGGCCCTAACGCGTCCGGAAGCCGGTCGGGGGCGAAGGACGACGCGGTCCGGCTGATCCGCCACGCGGCGGCCAGCAGAAGCACGCCGAGCAACAGAGCTGGCTCACCGAAGACGGTGTCGATGTACGGCTTGGCTTCGGCGAGCGGGTGGGTGATGGTCATGGCGCCGCCGAGCCCGGTCAGGAGGACGCCGAGGACGCCGAACGCGGCGGCCCAGCCGCTGTGGTCGGCCGGTGCGCGCACCAGGGGCATGGGCATGCGTTCGTTGCGCAGCCAGGCCCAGTAGCGCGGGACGAGGATCAGCGCCGCTGCGGCGGCGACGCCGATGAGGGTGTTGTACATGATCATGCGAGGGCTCCTGCCAGGTGAGGGTCATCGGTGGTGTGCGCTGATGAGGTGCCGTAGGACGGTGATGTCGTGGCGGTCGGCGCCGGTGTCGGTGTCGGTGTCGAGCAAGATGTTCAGCTCGGCGATGAGCTGAGCGCGTAGTTGCTGGTTGAGCGCCCAGCCCGCCGCGGTGGGTGCCAGTAGGGACCGGCGGCGGTCCGTTGTGGGGATGCTGCGGCGCAGCAGTCCGCGTTTGATGAGGGCGGCCGCGGAGCGGGTGACAGAACCTTTGGAGACGTGGGCCAAGGCGGCGACGACGCCGGTGTCGACCGGGCGGTGCATAACGGCCAGGTGCAACACGTCGTAGCTGGTCCAGGTCAGGTGAGCGTCGTAGAGGACGGTGACCTCGAGGTGGTGGCGGGCGAAGTTCGCGGTGCGGCACAGCGCGGCGATGCGATCCAGTCGTCCCGGTCCGTCGTCGTTGCCTCCGGTGCCCGGCGGCGCGGCCGCCGCGGCGGCGGTGAGGTCGGCGATACCCGACAGCTTTTGGCTCATGTCGAAACTCCGATTCCCGGCCCGAGCACCGGTGGCGGGTAGGGCTGGGGCTGGGGCTGGGGCTGGGTCTTGGTGTGGCGGTGGTGGTCACCACTGATCCAGTCCGCCAGCCTGCGCGTGGGCCAGAACTGGTGCGCGTCGTCAAGCCCACCCACCGTGCTGGGCAGGCGCCGGGTGTGCCGGGCGGGTCGATGGCTCGCTGTGGGAAGGTGCATGGTCGTGATCCTTTCCGTAGGGTTGCCTGTAGACGGCCGATGCCGGCGGTCACTCGACGCTGATGTGGACGTGGTTGGTGTGCCATCCGCTCGGGTCGTCGCCGCCGAAGGGGTTGTTGTAGGCGCGCCAGCCTTCGGAGCGGGTCCAGATCCGGCGGAACCAGATGACGTATTTGATGGCGAGGCGATCGGCGTTGGCGACCGCCCATGCGGCCATCGCGTCGCCGCGGGCTTTCTGGGCTCCGGACGCTTCGCCGCCGGAGGTCATCATGAAGTCGCAGGCGCGGCCCTTGGGATGTTCGCCGTGATCGTCGACGCGGTAGCAGCCCGGCTTGGGGAACCCGGCCGCTTCGGCCTGTTGTACGAGGTGCAAGGTGCGTGGTGTCAGGCAGCCGGAGCCGGTGGTCGGGTCGGGTCGGATGGTGCAGCCTTCGTCCGGCCAGGAGCCGTCGGGGTTGCGGGTGACCGGCTGCGCTATCGCCGCGCTGGTGGCTGAGCAGTCGGTTGCGCTGCCGACCGTGACGCCGAGCTGCTGGCTAAGTGTGGTGGCGTCGTCTTCCCACTTCGCGTAGGCGTCAGGGTAGGCGGAGCCTTGGACGGCTTGCGCGGCCTCGGTGAGCGGCATGGTCTGCCACCCGCGGATCGTGGCGAGTTTGTCGTAGAACTTGCCGGCGGCGTAGACGGGGTCGCCGATCTGGGCCGGGGTGCCCCAGCCTTGGCTGGGCCGTTGCTGGAACAGGCCGATGGAGTCGCGGTCCCCGCCGGAGAGGTTGCGCAGCCCGGACTCTTGCATGGCGGTTGCGAGCGCGATGACTTGGCCGCGGGCCGGGATGCGCCGTTCGGCGCCGACGCTGACGATCGTGCGTGCGTTGGCCAGTTGCTCGGCGTCCCATTGCCCATTGGACTGGCTGCTGACTGCCGGCGCAGCGGGCGCGGGGACGCACTCGTCGTTGACGGTGGTCAGCACCAGCAAGGGCCCGGCGAGGCAGCAGCCGACGAGCAGGAAGGCGCCCGCCACCAGGGCGACAACGCGGCTACTCATGGCCGCCGCCGGGTGTGCAGGCAGCGGATCCTGACGACGCGACCCCAGGGTCAGCAGGGTCGGCCAGTCGGGTGGGCTTCGTCATGGCACCGGCGCCGGGCGGGCGTTCTCGATCAGCCACCGACCGCCGCTGCTGGCGACAGTCACGCGCGTGGGCCCAGCGTCGGTGGGCACGTCGGCGACCATGACGGCCGGGTCCGCCGAGACCAGACGTGGGCTGCCGATCATGACGTGAGCCGAGACGTGCGCCGGATCGGTGTCCGCGAGCAGCTGGGCGTAGGGCGGCGTCAGCATCGGCTGCAGCCCGCCGTTACGGCGACGGCGAATCCGCAGACGAGGGCCACTCGCTGGCGGATCATGCCGGTTCCTCACCCTTCACAGGCCAATTTGCCGAGGGCGTCGTTGGCGGTGGCCGCCATGTCACGCAGCTGGCCGTGCAGAGTGGTCAGCGCGGTCTGGCGCTGCTCGCTGGTGTAGGCGGTGTGTGCCTCGAGCAACGCGCTGTTTACGGCGGCGCCTTGACCGTCAAGCGCCCGAAGGATGTCGAGGTAGCTCAGGTAGTCGCCGCCGGCCATGCGGCTGGTGGCCGCATCATGCGTGACGTCGCCGCCGTGGGCGAGGATGTGGCCGGGCATCAGTGCTCCAGGCCGGGGTCGTCGTAGATGTCGGGGTCGTAGTCCCCGTCGAGTCGGCCGTCGGTCTCCCCGTCGAGGCGCTCGCGTTCCTCGTCGGCGTATTCGGCGGCGCGGTAGTGGTCTTCGGCGTCGTATTCGGCGTCCAAGTCGCTCACGGGTTCGGTCTCCTCTGGCTGCGGTGTTCGCTCATCGGCTTCGGGGTCGGTGATGCGCTGGTAGAGGTCGTCGACGTCGCGGTACATGGCCCGCAGGACGGTGTTGAGGCGGTCCCAGGCGGCGTCCGAGGTCACTTCGGCGGGCATGGTCATGACGTCACCTCCTGCGGACTACCGGCCGGCGCAGCGCCCGGGCGGCCGGCGAGGTCGGCGTCAGCGACCAGCAGGGCGGCCTCACGCCAGGCGTCGGGCCAGTTGAGGTCGAGGTGCCGGTCGTTGTGGGTGCCGTTGCGGCAGCGGGTGTAGTCGTCGAAGTCGCGCAGCCGTATCCGGGCGCGGGCGAAGCGTTCGTGCCACAGCAGCGGCCCGTCCGCCGACGCCGTGTCGTCGTACGCGGTGTGCCAGGCGGCGGCGAGCGCGGACAGTTCCTCGATCAGTGGCGGGTGCTGGTACCAGCAGGCTGGGATTTCTTCGACGAGTTGGTAGCGGTCGACGGCCCAGTCGACCCAGTCGATCAGCCACGCCCACGCCTGCGCGGCGGCGTCGCGGTCGAGCTCGGCCCAGCGCAGCGGCCACGGCATGCTCTGCGGGGCCTTGCGTGGTCCGGCGCTGGCGCTGCGGCCGACGGTGTCGGCTAGGGCGAGGTGTTGCTGGTGCAGCGTGTCGACGGCCTCGGCGAGCCGGGCCACGGTCGCGGCGAGCTGCGCGACCGCGACCATGTCCGCCGGTGGGTCGTCGGGCAGCTGGAAGTCCAAGGCGTCCATCAGGCGGCCTCGGCGAGTCGTCGGCGGAAGGCGTCGCGGCCGGCGGTCAGCTCGCCGGCGTCGGGGCGTTCCCACCACGCCGGTACGGCGAGCTCGACCGGGGGCAGGTTGCCGACCAGGGCGAGCGCGCGGCCTTCGGGCAGGGTGCGCAGGTCGGCCAGATCCAGGAGGTTTTCGCGGCGGGTGCTTTCGTTGATCGAGGCACGGCCGCTTCCCCAGGAGTGGCTAGAGGTGATGTCGGTGACCTGTCCGGCCAGGGCTTGGGCGTCGCGCATGCCGGTGACGTCGCTGCTGCCGCCGATGAGCAGCCGGGCGCTGGCGGAGTCGGCGATAGCCCGGCCGCCCTTATCGCCCCACCGTTCGCGGAGCTGATGCAGGTTCTGGGCGAAGACGCTGACGGCGATGCCGGAGCCGCCGCCCTCATTCATCAGCGACGGCAATGACGGCAGCGGCGCGATGTTGGTGATCTCGTCGCCGATGAAGTACAGCGTCGGTTCGATCCGTCCACCCGGTGCGGTCAGGGCGAGGCGTTTGGCCTGGTAGAGGATGTCCTCGCTCAAGGCGGCGAGCAGCGGCGCGATCAACGCTTGGGCGTCGCGGGTGCCAACCAGGTAGATGGTGCCGGACTCGCGCAGCCAATCGATGGGCTTGAACTGCGTGCCGCGCGGCGGTGAGCAGGCGGTCAGCACGCGGGGGTCGTTGAACGCGTCGAGGGCGCCCGAGACGACGGTTTGGATGGTGTCGCGGGCCCGGCCGCTGGTTTCGCGGTGCCGGGCGAGCCGGTCGGCCCACGCGTCGACGCCGTGCGCGCGCAGGATCCGCTCGGGGCGTGAATTGGCCGGGTTCTGCGACCAGGCGAGGACATCGAGCATGGTGGCGTGCTCGTCCAGGGCGGCGGCGTGCAGCAGGCCCCGCAGGATGGTGGCGGCTTGGTCGCGGAACCACTTGCCGTTCTCCACGCTCTCGTCGCCGATGCCGGAGCCCGCGGCGAAACCATTGGCCCGGAGCATCGCGACGATCTGGTCATCGGCGCCTTCGATCGGCGACCATGCCATGCGCGGTACACCGCGGATCTCGCCTTGGGGCTCGAAGATGTAGGTGGGGCCGATCGCGGCCCGGCGGTCGTAGGTGATCTCGGCGACGTCCAGCCGGGTCGAGGTGGTGATGACCGCGCCACGGGCGTCAGCGACCGCGGGGATCACGTAGCGGGTGGTCTTGTTGCCGAAGCGCGGCACCGCGGCGGCGAGCAGGGTGTATTCGTTGGCCAGGTAGAGCGGCTGGCCGCTGGTGGCGTCGGTGCCGAGGAACCGGGCGACCTCGAGCGGGTCTTGGCGGCGGGCGGTCTTGGTCGCCCGGGTGAGCTCGTCGTCGGAGTCGAGGATGGCCAGGCCGGGACGCACGACGCCGACGCGCTTGCGGACCGCGTCGGCGGTCAGCGTCCGGTGCAGGTCAGCGTGGGTGGCGAAGCCGCTGCGGCGCATCCGGGTCTTGGCCAGGTGCAGCGCCGGTGCGCCGATCCCGGCGAGGATGCCGAAGAACGTGAGTGCCCACAGCGGATACAGCAGCCACGGCCCGCCGATGACCGCGTGGGCGGTGGCCGGCCACGCATCGCCGGGGTGGCTCAGGTGCGCGGTCAGGCGCACCACGATCCCGGGGGCCTGCCCGATCGTGCTGTCCGCCCACCGATGGTGAGCTAGCAGGGCGGACAGCTGACCGGCCGCCCATAGTGACACCACCCCGACCACGGCGACGACCGCGAACAGCACGAGCAGGATGAGCCGGCCGAGGATGTCGGCGCGGGCCCGGCCTTGCCGAGGTGGGCGGTACCCGGGTGAGGACAGCGGCGGGCGGGCCATCACGCGGCCGTTCCGTCGGTGGCGGCGGCCAGGCGGGCGTCGTAGTCGGCGCCGTCGACCGGTGCGGCCGGCTCGTCGGTTTCCATGCGGCTGTCGGTGTGCACCATCGCCGTCTCCAGCCGGGACAGCTGGTGTTTGACGACGAAGGAGCGGGTGCCGATCTTCCACAGGCCGACGCCTTGGCGCAGGAAGCGCATCAGGTCGGTCTCGACGTCGGAGGTGCCGAGGAACTCGCGGGCCTGTTCCAGGCTGCCGGCGGCCTGACGGTAGGAGACGCGCACGCCGGAGTCCTCGATCAGGCCGCGGGCGATGCGGACCTGTTCGGAGTCGGCCGATCCGGACGCCGCCAGATCACTGAAGCGGTGGAAGGCCAGGACGTTGGCGATGCCCAGCGCCCGGGCCAGCTTCAGCTGTTCGCGCATGCGCCGGATCAGCGGCAGGTGGCGGGCGATGAGCGCGAACTCATCGTAGAAGCACACCCGCGCCGGGGCGTCCGGCGCCGATAGTTCGGTCTCCAGCCAGGACTGGGCGCAGGTCATCGCCATCGCGGTCAGCTGGTCGCTGGCGCGGATGGTGCGCAGGTCCAGGATTGCCCCGGGCTGGGTGAAGTCCAGGCGGGCATTGGATGCGACCGGGCCGTCGAACACCCCGCCGAGTGCTCCGGAGATGAGCCTTTCCATGGCCAGACGCACGCGCCGGGAATCATCGATGAATACGGTGATGGGGTAATGGAGCCCGTCGAGGCGGTGCGCCCACAACTCAGGCTTTCCCATGGCGGCGAGGACCACGCTCAGTGTGGGGGTGGCCATTCGATCGGCGGAGGCGTCGTGTTCGCGGGTGACGGCGTCGACGGCATATTCCACCAGCGAGCGTTCGGCTTCATGCAAGGGTCCGCCGAGCTGGATCTCCAAGAGTCCTTCGAGCAGCAGCAGCCGGCGTGAGCGCTGCAACTGCCGCCATTGGGCCTCGGTCTGCTGCGGATGCCGCCGGATCCCTGCCAGGGGGTTCATGATGACGCCCAGGCCGGGGCCGATACGCACCGGGGCGATGCCGGCAGCGGCGGCGAGCTGTTCGTATTCACCCTTGTAGTCGGTGCCGTAGAAGCGAGTGCCGAACGGGATACCCCGGAATGCCAGGGTCTTGAGCAGCGATGATTTCGCGGAGCCGATTTCGCCGGTGACGACCATGTTCGGGGCGGTGATGACTTTCGCCCGGTACAGCTCGTGCAGGCTGAAGGTGAACGCGCTGCGGGAGTAGACCTCCAGGCCGATCAGCGGCCCGTCGACGGGCAGGCCCGGGTCGGACACGAACGGGTACACGCTGCACAGCTGGGCGGAGGTGGTGGTCAGCGGCGGTAGTTGCATCTGCCAGAACACCCGCCCGGCAGTGCGGCCATAGGCGCCCCGCCGGTCGACCGGCACTGGACCGAGCAGCCGGTCCTCCTGCCGCGCCAGCGTGCGCTGTTCGCGCTCCAGTGCGGCCTGCTCACGGGCGAGGTCGCGGGCGGCGGCCCGCTGCTCGATACGGTCGGCCAGGGAGCCTTGGCGGCGCAGGACCCGGCGGCTCACGCGGACCACCCCCGGGCGGGCTTCAGCCCGCGCGCCAACGGCAGCGCCCCGGCGGCGAACGCCTGGTCCTGCTCCCCGGCCAGGACGATGGCCTCGCATCCGACGCGCGACAGGATCCGTTTCACTGAGCGCACGTCCCGGTCGAGGTCCGGCATGGTGGGCGCGGTGACGGTGATCAGCAGCGCGTACCGGTACCGCACGTGCCCGGCGGCCTGCTCCCGGTCGATCTGCTCGACCGCGCGGGCCTCGTCATCCTCCCGCGCAGTCCGGACCAGCCGCAGTTTGCGTTTGGTGACCTCGTCACCAGCCCGCGACACCTTCTCCCGGCGGGTGGCCAGCTGCGCCACCGCGGCAGGGACCGGCTGGGCGACCAGGGTGACCGTGCGGCGGCAGGTGGTGCGCATGTAGAGCGGGCTCAACCACGTAGCGGCGACCAGTTGCCGGGGCATCTGCGCCACCCACAGGGTGCGGGAGTACGCCGAGTCGTGCTGGTAGGTGTTCCAGCCCACCGTGCGGGCGGCGACCGGCCCCGCCAATCGTGGCTCGACTCCCGCCGCGGTCGGACCGCCGGTCGGGGCGGTGCCGGCGCGCAGGTCGACGACCTCCTGATCATCGGGCTCGAACTGCGTACGGATGACGGCGGCGTACGCGCGCGGTGACAGCCAGCCCCCGGTGGTGATCCCGGCTTCCATCACGGCGGACTCGATACCGGTCAGCCGGTCCAGCACCACCGCAGCGATCGCCGCGTCCGTCCCGCCAGCCTGGGCGATCTCCCCGGACAGCCGGGCGACGTCGAACACCACCGACAGGTAGATCTCATGGCGCTGCGCCGCCGGCGCCGCCGCCGCGGTCAGCTGCGCCAGCGACCGGTAGGCGTCGCTGCTGGAGTCGACGGCCCGGTTCACCAGGAACCGCTGGGCCGCGTTGCCGGTGTCCGGCACCGCGCGGGAGGTCACCGACCATCGGATCAGGCCGGCGTCGGCGTACTCACTGCCGAGAATGTTGAGCAGCTGCGCCCAGTCGGTGAGCCGCTGCGCCTGGACGTCGCGGTCGGCCAGGATGAGGTTGGTGCCGTAGCACGCGAGGGCCGCCGTCATCGTCTTCTCGCGGCGGTGGTGCAGCAGCCCGATCTGTGTGGTGCCATCCGACGCGGTCGCGGTGAGCCATACGTAGGCGGCGGCCGGGCCGGGCAGGTCCATCCACTGCTCGACGCTGTTTGGCGCGTAAGGGCCGCCGCGGTATTCGCTCTGCCCGGCACGGCGTTGCAGCAGCGCTCCGATGACGACGGGAGCCCACTCAGTCACCCGGCGGCCCTTGAACCGCAGCAGGCCCACCGTCACCAGCAGTACGCAGCACGCCAGCGCTCCAATTGCGAGCCCGCGGTGCCCGGCCACCAGCAGGTTGAGGGCCACGACGGCGGCGATGACACCGGCCATAACCAGCGCGATCTGGGACCAGGCGAACCCGAGGACCGCTCCGCGCGTCGAGCGCGGCGGGAACTGGAACTTCATCGGTTCTTCTCTCCGTCACGATTGGTCTAGATCGGCACGATGGGCACTTCGGCGGCAACGGCAGCAGCGCCCTCGCCGCCGCCCGCTTGAGCGCCCGAGCGACCGCCGGACTGCTCGCCGTCAGCTGACGAGTTCTTCTGCGGTGGGGTCTCCGGTCCCACTGCCGGTGCGGCCGCTGATGGCTCACCCGCCGAGGAGGCGCCTGCCGCAGCAGGTGACGGCGTGCCGGCCACGTCAGGCATTGGGGAGCTAGCGGCGTCTGCTCCACTGGGATCCGCACCAGTGCTGGCACTGCTGTCGCCCGCGCCGCCGGTGCCGACGCCAGTGAGATCGCCGGTGATGCCACCAGTCGGGTCGGCGGTCTGCGCCCCGCCTGGGGTTACCGGCAGCGACCCTTGAGAGCCGGTGGCATCGCCGGGAGCGGTGAGCCGTCCGGACGCCACGTCATGCTGCGCGCTGTGCGCACCCGACTGAATGCCATGGGCTTCCTCGCCGTTCCGGGTCTCACCGGCCCCGTCCTGCCCTTGCTCACTGCCGGCGTCCGTGGCGGTTTCCCCGACTTTCCCGCCGTCGGCACCGGTCGACGCGGCGTCGCCCATCTGCCGGCCGGTGCCCTCACCAACTCCGGCAGCGTCTTCAGCTGTCTCGACCGGGCTGGTCGGCACGCTCGCGGCGTTCTCGTCCATGACCCCGGCGGCACCGGACGCCGGACTTCCACCGCCGCTGGCGTCGGCGGCGCCGCCGCGGACTCCGTCGACGAAATCAGCGCCGAGCTGCAGCGGGCCCCCGGCGCTCGACAGGATGCCGTGGGCGTTGACGTCGGACAGGTATCCGTCCCACAGCGTCGTCAGCCGCAGCAGGATCCAGGGCGCCACCACCATCAGCCAGATCAGCAGCACCCCGCGTAGCGCGTTCATCAGGTCGTCCGACCCGTACGCCGACCGGGAACCGTAGATCCACAGCTCAGCGATGAAGAACTTGCTGCTGCCCAGGGCGTTCACCGTCCAGAACCAGCGGCGCCCCCAGTGCCGGGTCTCGTGCATGGCCTGCCCGGACATCGCGACCGCGCCGAACAGCGCGGCGCCGGTAGCCAGCAGCCCCCGGAACAGCATGATCACGAACAGCAGCAGCAAGCCGATGGTCGCCAGCACGGCCAGCAGCAGGGCGATGAACACGGTCCCGGCGCCGCCGGTGAGGTTGCTGAAGCTGGTCACCAGCAGCGACGGGTCGTACGGGCTACGCGCGTTCGCCTCGATGACCGCGTTGGTGGCCTGGTCCCAGGCCGCGACGATGGAGTAGGCCAGTCCGCCGGCGAAGGTGACCCCGACCACCGCCCGCACGAGGCCACCCAGCGACGCGACCGGGCTGGGCCCCGCGGTGGTGCGCAGCCCGTTGATGATCGTGGAGACCACGAAAAAGATGAAGATCAGCCCTACCATGACGCCAGCGAGGGAGTTGTAGGTGGAGTAGAACGCAGCGTCCGGCGACGAGATCGCGGTGACTGTGAAGACCCAGCTGGCCAGCTTGGACAGCAGAAACACCACGCCTTGCACCGCCGCGTCCACGAGCCCTTGAATGCCGGTGCGCACCCCGGTCGCCAGCGCTTCCTGGGCGCCATGCTGCACCTTGCAGTTGACGTCGGTGATCGGGCAGTCCGGTTGTTTCGGGTCCGGGTCGTACAGCTGCGCGGCCCACGTTGAAACCTGCTGCTGGCAAAAGCTGTACTTGAGGTCGACCGTCGGCTGCGTGTGGGACTCAGGGCTGTAGCCGGCAGGGAGCTGCGCGGCACAATTGATCAATCCGGTAGGGCCGGCGCCAGTGCTGGGGCCGTCCATCAGCACTGAGGCGGTCCCGTCGCGTGGGTTGCCGCTCAAGGTGATCGACGCTGCGGCGCATGACTGTTTGTCGGCGTCGCTGGTCGCTTTACTGCACTGGGTGACCCAGTGCGAGCGGCCCTGCTCGGTCGGTTTGTTGACGTGCACGGCCCACGGCATGCACCACACGACCGAACCGGGTGCTTTCGCCGCGCACGCGGCGTCGACGACCGGGCTCGACGGTGCAGGGCTCGGGCTGGGAGCCGCATGGGCGCGGACCGCCCCGCCGACCAGCATCAGGACCGTCAGCGCAAGAAGGAGTAGCCCGCGCGCGATGGCCGTCCGGCGGGAAACGCGGGGATCGGTACCGGCTTGGGCCGCCCGGGTCATGCACCTGGCCGTGGTCACAGCACCAGCAGCCCGGCGATGATGGCGGTGGCAGAGCCGACGATGATCGCCACGAGGCCGTTGCGCCACATCATGCTCTTGCCGCGGTCGGACACGATGTGGGCACCGAAAATGGGGCCGACGCCGAAGGCGATAGCCCCGGCGACCAGGCCGCAGAACGCGGCCACGATGCCGAGCCACATGACAGCGTTCATGATCGTGTAGAAGAGGCCGGACTTCGGAATTGCGGAGCCGTCGGGATGCACGCGCTTCCAGTCGAAGCCGCCGGGGCCGTTCGACGGCGCCGGAGTCGGCGCAGGCGCTGCCAGGACCTCCTGAACTGCGGCAGGTAGCCGCACGGCGAGCCACGCTGTCGCAGCTGTCAGCATCACGAACGCTCCTTGCCTGCACCGACGGGCAACTCGGCCCGGGGATCGGCGCATCGCTGGATTACCGCGTCCGCCAGCTGAACCAAGGCGCGGCGGGTCGGCTTGCGCAGGCGGCGCACGTCGATCGGTTCCGGGCGGGCCAGCTGCGGATCGAAGGGAATCGGCACCACCGCCGGAACCGATGTGGCGGCCTGCTGAATGACGGCGCGCACGCCGCGGTCGGTGGCCGGTGAGCTCGCCACGACCGCGAGCACGCCGCGGTCGGCGACCCGGCCATACCCGGCGGCGCGCAGATGGGCGACCAGCCGCATCGTGTGGTGCAGGCTGTCGGTGGTGGCCCGAGCGACCAGCACCGGTGCGTGCGCGGCCGCGAGGGTGCGCCACACCCCGGCGATCAGGGCGGGCATAACGTCGCAGACGGTCAGCGGATAGAGCCGGCGCAGGGCGTCGACGACCGCTGCCGCCTCGTCGTGGCGCGGCGGGCGACGGCCTTGCCCTTCGGCCTCGCCGACCAGTGCGAGCAATCCGGACGGGCTCCGCTGGGTCCACCGCGCGACCTCACGGCGGCTGGCCAGGGTGTGCAGGTCGCGGACGGCGTCCCACATCGTTCCCGCGCTCGAACGGCCGACCCGTTCGACGAGGCCACCCCATGGCACCGGGTGCATGTCCACGGCGATGACCGGACCTGGCACGGCGAGGGCGAGGAGGCCGCCGAGCGCGGCGACCAGCGTGGAACGGCCGACGCCTCCGTCAGCCGACGACACCGCGACCACCGCTGCCGGTTTCAGGGCGGCGGCGCCCAACCACACCCGTTCCGCGACGTCCGGCGGGCCGAACTCGTGCGGCACCGGACGCGCTCGCACAGAGATCGCCGCCACGGGTTCCCGGCCGCGCAAGTCGTACGCCGCCGCATGCGAGTCGGGCCCCTCGCCGCCGTGTTCCAGAGGCAGCGAATGGCGAGCAGCTACACCCGGCGCATTCATCGGGGTGTCCGGCGCAGCCGGGGCGGACAAGGACAGCACCATGCATCTCCCGGACGTAGGACGTGTCGGTCTGCACGGCCGACCACGGCGGCTGATGGGGGCAGCCGCCGTGGTCAGCTCGGCATCAGCCAGCGGGGTCCGGCCGGCAATCGACAGCTCAGAAAAGGGCATGCACCATGACGCCGTTCCAGGCGGATGAGCTCACACTTCTCGGTACGACCGGCGCCCCTTCGGACGCACATCCGTCGGCCGTCATGTCCCTCTCACACGCGAATCGCATGACGGGGGCTGCCTGTCGATTACGTATTCGACAATGCCGTGGCGTGCAGGAGGCCGGAAGCTGACCGGCCCTGTCTACCGCTGTCCCCGCGATAGGGAGTTGCGCCGTCGCCGCCGGAACAGAAGGACGCCGCCGCTGTGGGTTTCCACCCAGTTGCCGGTGCGTGGCTATATGGCGTCGAGGGGGCGCGCCGGATCGGTTCCGTTCTGCAGAGTGCAGCTATTTGGAATCGAGATGGCCTTTCACCTCGACGCCATCGCCGCAACACGGCGCATCGCGGTCACGGTATGTGACGATCGGGTGCGATCCCGAGTCGGCCGGGGGCGACATGCTGGTACGAGCAATGAGTTTTACGGTGGCCCTTCTCAGCCAAGTCGGTAACGGTAAGCCGGTTCCTATGTTGGTGGCCGCGCTGACGACCACGCCGAGCGCAACGGTCACAACCTGCAGCGTCAACGCCTAGCTACGCCGCCTCGGCGAAGGGCCGTCTCCCTGAGAGGCCATCACGTCATGATGGCAGTCGAAAACCACATTTGATGATCGACGAGCACGAATCGGGATAGCGCGGTCTGCCGCCTGCTCAACGTCGAGGGGCAGCTTCTCCCCAGCGTGCGCTCCGGACATCCCACCGGTTGCACCTAACCCTGGAGAGGTCGTGAGCTATTCGTCGTCAGCCGAGTCCTCGACTCTTCTGGTGGCCGCTGACGGCCCGGCGTGCCACACGCCGGGGATCATGGCGTCGTTTCCGTAGCCGAAACTGATGGTGTGGATGCTGTTCCAGTTCGCTCGGTTCGAGGGGGCGGGGAGGCTGTTGTCGGCGATGATCAGCTGGATGCGGGAGCCTGCAGCGTCG
This sequence comes from Actinoplanes sp. NPDC049681, assembly GCF_044465265.1. NCBI lineage: Bacteria > Bacillati > Actinomycetota > Actinomycetes > Micromonosporales > Micromonosporaceae > Actinoplanes > Actinoplanes sp. NPDC049681. The sequence continues at coordinate 42,464 of NZ_JBITLP010000003.1, read as the reverse complement.
GTGATGTTGATGAGGCGTTCGTAGATGTGCTGACTGAGTTCGACGTCGCTTGGGCTTTGCCCGATGGCGTTCTGTGGAGAGTCGATCATGAGGAATGACGGTACGAGGATCTCGTTGTCGTCGAGCGCCACGGTGATCAGGGCGAGGCTGTAGGCGACGTGTACGGCGGTGGCGATGCCTCCGCCGGAAGCCTGCATCTCATGGAAGACGGATCCGTTGACGCGGGGCAGGTAGTCGTCGGTGCTGACGAAGGCTTCCTGGACGCCGGGGACGCCGATCATGGTGATTTCGCGTTTGAAGGCTTCATTGAACTTGCCGACGCGGGCGTGCGCGTCACTCATGGCTTGCTTGCGCTGCTTGATGTCGGCTCGGACAGTCTTGCGTTCAGCTTCTGCGGTGCGAAGTCGTCGTTCGCGGTCGGCGAATCGTTCCCGCGCGTTGGTCATCTCGTCGAGGCGGCCGAGGCGGGCGAGAAGGGTGGCATGTCTCGCGCTGAGTTCGGCGGTCTGGTTGAGCAAGGGGGCCGCGCGGTCGCGGGTGATGGCATCGACGCGTTGCCGGACGGCGCTCAGATGCAGTCGGGCGGTCCGGGCAAGGTCGGCTGCCCGTTCGGCTGCTGTTCGGTCTGCGGCGAGCAAGGCTCGGGTTTCGTCGATCTGGATCTGCAGTCGGTTTCGGGTTTCGTCGTCGACCTCGGTGGCGGCCAGGCCCGGCGGGTCGGGTTGCAGGCAAACGCGGCAATGGTCTTCGGGGATGGGGCGATGGTCGAGGTCTTGCAGGCAGCGGGGGCACACCGCGAACTCGAGGGTGCCGAGGATACGAGCGGCCACGTTGGATTGCTGCGCGCGTAGGTGGTCGAGTTCGAGCTGGGCGAGCACTGCTTGGCGAGCGATAACGGTATCGGCTCGGCGGGCTGCTTCGAGGTGCAGGTTGCGTTCTTCGGTAGCGGCGCGGTCGATGTCGGCGTAGAGCGTGTCGGCTGTGGCGCCGGTGGCGGCGGACTGGGAGGTGATGTTGTCGAGCGCTGTCCGGAGTTCGGTAAGGCGGACCAGGGTGTTGCGGCGGTCTTCGTCGATGCCGTCTTGTTCCGGTGTTTGAGTCTGCTCGAGGAACGCACCGACGGCGGCGACCTCGGCCTTGTAGTTGGTGATGTCGGTGTTGAGCTGCCCTTCGCGTCGTTGTAGGGCTACCAGCTCGGCATCGTTGAGGCCGAACATGAACTCGAACAGGGCGCGGCGGGCGCGGTCGGTGTAGGTCTCGGTGTGCCCGGCGATGGAGCGGTCGATGTCGACGGCTTCGACGTACAGGTACGCCATCAGGTTCTGGAAGGTGATGGCGACTGTGTCGGAGGTGGCGCCGCGTCGGCGGGTGGGGATGCGTTCGTGAGGGATGCCGAGCAGGTGAAGGAGGCGGTCGGAGATGGTCTCTGCGCCGTCGCGGCTTCGGACGGGCAGGGTCTCTTCCGTGTCGTGGGTGGTCGGGTCGACGAGCTCGATGTTCCCGCCCGGGTCCGGGATGTTGCGTGCCAGGGTGAGGCGGGTGTCATCGATTTGCATGTCGAGGACTACGCGGGTGACGTGGCGGCGTACGGCGGGGGTAAGAGCTGCGCGCCCGCCGGTGGCGTGTTTGATGAGCATCAGCAGGCTGGACTTGCCGGAGCCGACGGGGCCGATCAAGGCGGTCAGCGGCCGGTCGAAGGTGAACCGGCGGCTGGTGCTGGTTGTGTGGATCTCGATGGATCGGATTCGCAGGCGTTTACTCATGTGCCGACCTTGAGCAGGGCGGTCTCCATGCGGGCGATGGCCGGTCGCAGGAGTTGATCGAGACGGGCGGCGGGTAGGTCAAGTCGCTGATGCAGGAAGTCGGCGCGGTGTTTGGTTCTTGCCCATTCCGTGGTGGCGGCCAGTTCGCTTGCTGCGGTGCGGCCTGCCGGTGTGGCGATGACTTCGAGGGTGCGGCCGGGGACTTCCCTGAGGAGTTGTTTGCTGAGCAGCGCTCCGATGATGAGTGTGTATCGGTCGGTCCAGAGCCCGTAGCGTGAGCTGGCGAAGGCAATGTCGGTGGCGTGGCGTTCGGCGGGGACGGTGGCCGCTGTTGTTGGCCAGGTGGGGTGGCCGTCGAGGTTCATGAACTCGAGTACGGGCGGGAAGCGGAGCAGGAAGTCCAGTCGGGAAAGCCGCGCCAGGGCGCGCAGGCCGCGGGTGCGGCCGGAGAAGGCGGCGACGAGCAGCAGGACGCGAGCTTGGTGGAAGGCTGCTTCTGCGGCGATGGCGTGGGCTGCGGCTCGCTGGCGGCGCGCGCGTAGCTGCGCGCGGGTGCGGCGGTCGCGTTCAGGCATGGCTGGTTTCCGTGGTTCCTACTGGGTTGTCGGGTCCGGCTTCGTTGGGTGCCAGGAAGTCGAACTCGCATTGCTCGCTGAGCTCGAAGGCGACCCCCAGTGCGTGCTGGTCGTTCATGCGTAGCGGGGGTGGGTCACGGAACGCGGAGACGCGGATGTTGTCGCGTAGGTGGTGAAAGAGCGCCGGCCCGTACGGTGTGGCGCCGGATCGGGTGACGGCGTCTTGGGCGTCGAGGACTTGCTCGAGGACTTCGGTCTCAATCTGGAAGATGACGGAGGCGTCTCCTGGCAGGTCGGGCAGGCGGGAGCGGTGGGTGGTGTACCAGGCGGAGCGCCATCGCTCGGCGAGGCGGTGGGCGGTGACGGGGAGTCGGCCGTCGTTCATCTTGCGGCGCAGGTCGGCGCCCCCCGGTGCCGGTAGCAAGGCTTCTCCTGGCGGGACGAGAGGGACGTCGAGCTCGTTGATGGTGATTGTCTCGAGGATGCTCTGATCGAGTAACCGGCTGGCGAGCCGTTCTTCGCGTTCGGCGGCGGCTGGCCACATCGCCAGGTCGATAAGCTGCTGCGCCAGGTCGAGGCGGCGTTTGCCGAACGAGCGGGCGGTCTTCTCGACGAGCGCGACGACGCCTTCGTGGTACCGCTGACCTTCGTGGGTCCCCCATCCCCGGTCTTGGCGCAGGGGTAGCAGCTTGTCGACGATGGTGCTGGCGGCGATGTCGTCGCGGTGGGGCACGGCGATGAACGTCAGGATGGCGATGAAGCGGCTGACCGCGGACACGAGCGAGTCGCAATCATCGAGAAGATCCGCGCGTGCTGGTGGTTCGCGCTGGGGTATGGAGGGAGTGCGTTTGTGGCGGGCGACCATGAGGAACTGCCGGGTTAGCTTCTTGGCCCATCCGAGCAGGTCAGCGGGATCGCGCTGGGGGCTATCGCAGAGCTTCGACAGCTCAGCGGATTGGCCGTCGCCTTGTGTCAGGCCGGCGTTGCTGACGTGCAGAACGCGGATGGTCCGGCCGGAGGCGCTGACGGCGAGCCAGCGGTCGAACAGGTGGGTCAGGCCCCCTTCGCCGCAGAGGTCAGCGATTGACCAGGTACCGCGGTTGCGGCCGCGGTGCTTGACGGAGGCGAGGTCGAGACTGCCGTCGCCGAACATGACGATGAAGTCCTCGTGGTGTTCACAAACCACAGCGGTGGGGCCGTTGGGGTCGAGCAGGCCGTAGCACCACCTGGCGATGACCTCACACTGGAAGCGGAAGTTTGCTTGGGCCTCGGCGCCATCGTCCTCGGGGCTGTCCACGATCTCGAGAATGAGTGGTAGCGCGCCTTGCTGATCGTTCAAGCTGGCCCTCCCCCGCACAGCGAACACCAGTCAGCGCACGGTCACGCAATGACTGCGCTGCGCTGTCATTCGTACCTGATGTTGCGCGGGCCGTAAAGGCGGAAAGGGGTTGGGCTGTCACCTCCGCTCCTTGAACGAGCCGGGACGGCCTCAGACGCGGGGATGCGGTCGCGCGCGCCCCGAAGGCCGAAGGGGTAGCGGGCCGTCCGGTTGAGGGTGCGCCGATGATCTACGACCGGCATGTCGCTCCGCTGCTGGCCGATCTCCGCGAGCTAGGCCTGGTGCAGTGGTCGGTGTCGAAGCACATAGCACAACGGCAAGTCTGCTTTCCTCCGCCGCAGCGTCCAGCGCATCCGTCGACATCGCTTCGGCCCTGACGACTGCATGATCAGATGTCGTCGATCGGACATTCGCCGCGGCGTGGCCGTGCCTCAAGAGCTGTGGCGGGCCACGGGGCATCGCGCCGGTCGCTGCTGCACCGGTAGAGCTGTGTGCTGGCGCAACGCTGCGCTGGGTGTGAACTGTCGCTGGAAGCCGCCATCAAGTGTGAGGTCGGGCAGCCGGCGGGCCAGGGTCCGCAGCGCGGTGGTCAGTTCGAGACGGGCCAGGGCGGCGCCGATGCAGTAGTGCGGGCCGGCGCCGAAGGCCAGGTGCTGACCGGCGCGGACCCGCAGCGGGTCGAAGGCGTAGGGCTCGTCGTAGACAGCGGGGTCATGGTTGGCGGCGCCGATGAGCACGAGGCAACGGCTCCCGGCCGGGATGGTGACGCCGTCGAGGGTGACTTCGGTGGTGGTGTAGCGCAGCCAGCCGTCGATGGCAGGGCTGTGCCGCAGCGTTTCCTCGACGTGCAGGCTCAGGGAGTGCTCGTCGTTGGCCAGCCGAGCCCATCGGTCGGGTTCGGTGAGGGCGTGGTCCAGGGCGTGGCCGAGGGCGCCGGCGGTGGTTTCCCAGCCGGCGCCGACGATGTTGAGCGCCAGCGCGGCGATCTCGGCGACGGTGAGGTGGGCGTCGTCGTTGTGGCGGTAGCGCAGCAGGTCACCGATCAGCCCGCTGCCGTAGTTACCGCTGTCGGCGCGAGCGGTGACCGCGTCGGCGCAGTACCGCCACAGCGCGACAGTCGACTGGGCGTACGCGAGCTGGGCGTCGGGGGTGGGGTTGCCCCAGGCGAGCTGGGAGAAGTCGTCGGTCCAGGCGCGCACGTCGGCGGCGTCGGTGAGGGGCAGGCCGAGGACGTCGAGGATGACGTACAGCGGCAGGTGCACGGCGAAATGCATCAGGTCCGCGGTGCTCTGCTGCTCCAGGTCGGTGACCAGGCGGTCGACGCGGGCCTGGATGAGCGCTCCCCATTGCTGCTGCGCTCGCACGGCCGTGGTGGGAAACAGCGCGCGCAGGATCGCGCGGGTGCGCAGGTGCTGCGGCGGGTCGGCAGTGACGGCCACGGCCGGGGCATCGAGTGCAGCGAGGATCGCGCCGGCCGGTGCGCTGACCTGCGTGATGGGGACCAGAGTCCTCGCATTGCTGAAATGGATGGTGTCGGACAGAACATCGCGGACGTTGTCATGCCCGGCGATCAGCCACATGCCGAGCTCCGGGTCGTAGCTGACGGATGCTGAGGTGGCCAGCATGCGCCGCCAGGTCGCGGCGGGATCGCGGCTGTAGGGCTCGCTGAACGGATCGAGTCGCATGGGCGTTCCTTGAGTGATCGTGGAGTGGGCTGGGCCCCTCGGGGCAGGTCAGCGGACGCAGATGCGCACGAGGCAGCCGGGTGCGACGGCGTCGAGGACGGTCATCGCAGCGGCGGGCACACCGATGCAGGCATCGTTGTGGAGCTCCGCGCCTGTCGTGGGCTGGGGGCAGATGGTGGCCAGCCCCGGCTGGTCCGCTCGACCGTGGGTGGCCAGGCGCAGCAGTATCGGGGCCGTGTGGGGTGTGCGGCGCACAATGGCGAGCAGGAAGGTGCGTCCCGTGGGAAGCCCGGTGCTGGGGGTGGTGGCGGTAGGCCAGGTGCCGATCGGGCGGCCGTCATGCAGCAGCTGAAGTCGCGCCGTATCCAGGTGGACCAGGATTTCGTGACGGCTTGCTGCGCTCGTGACGCGGGTGGCGTCGAGCCTGCCGGATACGCCGTGGGGGCGCGCCGGCAGCAGCACGCGAAGCCACCCGGGTTGCTGCTCGATGACGGGCAGCCAGGTCTCACCGCCCGGGTGTGCGGGCCGGATTAGAGCGAAGGGGCGGCCTGAGCTGTCGAACAGCGGCAGTGGGGCGCGTGGGTGAACCACCACACCGGTCCCTTTGTGGTGGCGGTGCTCGTCGATCGGTGCATCGGGCAGCACCTGCTGCCCGTCGGCGTACGGGAGGTCGTTGGCGGATGCGGCGGTGAGGAATGGGACCGGCGCCGGACGTCGCCGCGCGGGGCGTACGGGCTGAGCTTCGGCGCCGCGCCGGCCGGTGAACATCAGCAAAGTGCCGAGTCCAGCCGCCAGCGCGGCCGCCGCAGCGATGCCGCTGCGACCGGCGGTGATGCGGTTAGCCGACATGCCGATGGTTGCGGAGCCGGAGGTGGGTGCTGCGATGTCAGGCCGCGTCGGCGAGGCCGAGGCCGGGGCAGCTGTTGCCGCGGCGATCGGGGCCGCGGCCAGCCGGCACGCCGTGAGGTAACGCAGGTGCATGAGCAAGCAACCTCTCGCAGAGACAGCGCCGCGGGATAGCGACGCGGAGATGGAGCGCAGTGGTCAGGTAGCTGCGTCGGGCGCTGTCGCCTCGGCACGTCGGCATGCCAGGACGAGAAGGAGCCGGGCGAGTGTCTTGCGGCGGTGCCGGGGCAGTCTGGCCAGGCTCGAGGCCGGGATTGGCAGGTGAGCCGGGCGGGCTAGCGGTGCGTGAGACTCGGCCCGCGATCCAGGTTGGGAAAGGGCGCCGGATTGCTCAGCGCCTTCAGTCTGGGAAACGTCGACCACGGATTCGACCCTCCGCGAGATTGCCTCGCCGAGGTAGCTGTCTGGGGCTGTCCGGGGCTGTCTGCTGCGCCGCCTTGACGCGCGGCGCGCCGCCCGATATGCAGCTTGCAACCGAACGGGATGCCGCCACGGGGCGTGCGAATCGGGCAGCCGACTGACAGGAGACGGGCGCGCATGGGTGTGACCACGCAGCAGCTGTTGCAGCGGCATATGGGGGTGCGCTTGCCAGCGGACGTACGCCGGTCGCTCATCGCGATGGGAACAGCGTGCAACCAGTCCGCTGTCTACCTGCAAGCCGTATCGGCCCAGGGGATGCAAATCGAAGCAATCCTGGAGGCCCAACGCGCCGCCGACTGCGCGGGCACGCCGGCACCGCAAGCGTTCACCGATCTACAGCGCCTCACCGATCAGCATTTCGAACAGGCCATCGTGGTGCTTGCCCGGGCCGCGACGGTCTACGCGGTCTATGCCACTCAGGTCGCCCAGGCTGTAGTGACCGATGAGATGCCGCCGCCACCGGGCTCCAGTGTCATTCTTCCGTCCGATGTGATTGCCGCGTGGGGCCACTACCTGCCGGAGGTGCGTTTTAGCAGCGATGGTGACGACCGGGTGGCGTCGGAGCAGAACGAGACCGTGGCTCATGCCCGGCGCACACTCAGCGAATTGATCACCGATCGCATGCAGGGCGATCCAGCGTCGGCATACGACGACATCGCGACCGTGACCGTGAGCGATGTCGGTGGCGTCAATCGACTGGTCGAGTTCGCCGATGCCCTGCACGTCTATGCCGGTGTTCTGGTATGGGCGCTCGGCGTCTTCAGCGGAGTGCATCCTGAGCACGCTGGCACTGCTGGGGGCCGCTGAGGTTGCACGGGCCGCCGCAGAATGTCGCAGGCTGCTGCACCGGCGCGCGTGCTGTTAAAAGACGAAGTCGGGATCGACCGGCAGGTGCAGGCCTTCCACCGGGATGTCCAGCGCTGCAGCCAGCAGATGCAGGTTGTACTGGTTGGGATGCTTCCGGTCGTTCTCCCACTTGCTGAGCATGATCAGCAGGGAGGCGATGGTGGCAGCGCCATGGTGCCCGGCCCCGACCTCACGCATCCGGTGCGCCAGTTGTAGCTGCGACCATTGCTTGGCCATGCGGGCACGGCGTAGGCATCGACCGAAGGTGAAGGCTGCCTCCGACCCGTCGTGCGCTTGCGCTTGGGCCGGCTCCATCGCTTCGCCCCCTTCCGTGCGGAATCTCGTCCTTCCGGCTCGCGGGCGCTCCGTTCGGTCGGCGCCCGTCACATATGTGGATTGGTCGCGGGTGTTCAGCACGCCCTTCTCCCCCATGGTGATGTGTCTTGGCTAGCGCCCTGCTGGGATTGCTAGTGACCCATGCCGGCGCCGCCGTCGACGGGCAACACCGCCCCGGAGATGTAGCCGGCCTGGTCGCTGGCGAGGAAAGCGACCGCCGCCGCGACCTCCTCAGGCTGAGCTGCGCGGCCGAGCGGGATCTGTGATCGCATGTGCTCACGTTGCGCGTCGGTCAGGGACGCGGTCATGTCCGTCTCGGTGTAGCCGGGAGCGACAACGTTCGCGGTGATGTTGCGGCTGCCGAGCTCGCGCGTCAGTGAACGCGCGAAGCCGACCAATCCTGCTTTGGAGGCCGCATAGTTCGCCTGTCCCTTTTCACCGCGCAGCGCCACCGCCGACGAGATGAAGATCAGCCGTCCCCACCTGGCCTTCAGCATCGCCCGGGTGGCGCGCTTGGCGATACGGAAGGCTCCCGTCAGGTTGGTGTCGACAACGGACGCGAATTCCTCCTCGGCCATCCGCACCAGAAGCAGATCCCGAGTGATGCCCGCATTCATCACGACCACCTCGGCCGGGCCCAGCTCCTCTTCGACCGCCGCGAATGCCGCTTCCACCGTCTCCGGGTCATTGACGTCGCAGCGGACCGACATCAGGCTCGACGACGGTGCAGCGTCGCGGTAAGTGATCGCCACGCGATGTCCCTGCTGTGCAAGCAGCAGTGCGGTGGCATGCCCGATGCCGCGGCTTCCTCCGATGACCAGCGCCGTTCGAGTCATGACTTCCTCTCCACAGGACGCGGTGGGTGAGAGCCGTTGGTTCGCGGCTCATGCCGTCCTGGGAGGACGGCTTCGCGTCGACGAAGTCAACATCGTGCACGCGCTGACGATCTTTGACTACACACTGCGATTGCGGCATTGTCACTGTCGAGTTAAGGCAGTGCTTTGCGTGCATTGCGACGCTTTTCATGCAGCGGCGGCCAAGGCGCACGCCGCCCCATGAACCACGAGCTGTGGTCCAATCGCGTGGCTCACCGAGACCGCACGGGTCTACGTCTGGCGAGACGCCACCCAGGCCGCTAGCGCTTTGCGGCTGCGCAGTCCGAGCTTGGCGAGGATCCGCTTCACGTGGGCGTCCACGGTCGCCGAGGCGATGTGGAGTTCTTTACCGATCGCGATGCTGGTGTGGCCTTGGGCTACCAGCTCGGCGATTTCCAGTTCGCGTCTAGTCAATCCGTCACGCATGACCGCTCGGGGGCCGCGCGGCATCGGGTCGCCGAGCGCCACTCGGATCGCATGGGCATGGGCACGTCTGCCATCAGCCGACGCCGCAGCGGTGGCGACCTCATCCAGGACGCGTGCGATCTGCTCGTGGGCGAGAGCGCGCCGGTCCGCGAAGGGTTTGAGGCCTGCCATCAGCACGCCGATCTTGTCCTGACGAGCCTGAGCGGCGCCGAGTAGCCACGCGGCACGCCGCGCGCGATCGCGCGGCTTCGCGGCCCGCTCGAGCCCGGCGGCGGCGACCCAGGCTGCCAGCTCGATAGACCAAGTCTGGCCCCAATGATCATCCATGTCGCTCTGCAAGATCAGGCATCGATCAAGATACGTCGAGGCCTGACGGAGATCGCCGGCTTGCAAGGCTGACAGGGCGGAGGTCCACAGCGCCCAGGAGGTCGCCCAGGGAGCCTGCGCCGCCTCGGCCTGCCGCAGATATTCGGCAGTGGCTTCGACGGCGGCGTCCGGCTCACCTGCGAAGGCGAAGCCCATGGCCCACGTCATTGTGGCCATATGCCGGTCCCCCGCGTCCTCCTGCCCACTGAACAGCGCTCTGACCGCGGCGAGCATGCCGAAGCCCTCTCGCACACCGAGGCCGAGCGCCTTGCGGCCGCCTTCGGCGAACAGCAGCGGGGGAATCGCGCCCACTTGCCACTGCTCCAGGATGTCGTTGGCGGCGGCTATCAGCTTGTCGGCGTCATCAGCGCGTCCTACAGTCACCGCGATCCAGCCGGCCATGGCGGCGACCGCTGCCACGTCAGCGGCCTCTACCGGGTTGGAGATCGCGGCCGCGGAAGCGTCGATCACGCGGTGCAGGTGCTGGCTCACCAGCTCCAGAAAGCCAAAGAAGAACGGGGCCCGGCACCGCACGAGATCGCGGCAGATCGCCCTGGCCGCCGCGAGGTCGCCTCCAACGTAGGCGTGCTCGATGGCAGCCAGGATATCGGGAAGCTGCCGGTGGACAGCCGCCATGACGTCGAGCTCGGCCGGCCCGAGCCACGACGCGGCAGCGCGAGCGACCAGATCGCGGTAGTAGTCGCAATGCAGGTTGCGCAGCCGTTCGACGTCACCGGCATCCGCGAGTCTGCGCTCGCCATACTCACGCACCGTGTTGAGCATCGCGTAGCGGGTCGTGGCGGTGGAGGTGTCCGCCGTCAGTACCGACTTCTGCACGAGCCCGGCCACGTTGTCCATGACCTGCAGAGGATCCATGCCTGCGCCGGCGGCGATCGCCGTAAGGGCTTCCAAGTCGAAGGCATCAGCGAAGACAGACGCCACGGCCCAAAGGCGTTGCTCGGCATGGCTGCACTGCTCGTAGCTCCACGCCACGACGCCTTCAATGCCCTTGAGTACGTGGAACCGGTCGTCGAGGCGCTCGAGCAGGTCGCCCACCGACAGCACGGACATCCGTGCCGCGGCCAGCCGGACAGCCAGGGGCAGGCCATCAAGGCGAGCGCACAGCTCTTCCACACCTGGGTCGGCGCCCAAGACCCTGCGATCCGCGCCGGCAGCGGCGGCGTGTTCGATGAACAGCTGACTCGCAGCGGACAGATCGAGCGGCGGCACGACCAGCGTGTGCTCGCCTTCCACGCCGAGCACCTGCCGCGATGTCGCCAGAATCCGCACGTGCGGCGCCGCCACCAGAAGCGCCCGCACGAACGCCCTGACCTCAGGCACCAGTGACTCGCAGTTGTCCAGCGCCAGCAACACCCGTCGGCCACGCAGATGGTCGAGGATGGTGTCCAGCCCGGCGACACCATTACGGTGAATACCGAGCTCCAAAGCCAGGTGAGCGTATAAGCTTGCCGGGCTGCGGTCGGCTTGAGCAGCCACCGATTCGATGTCTATCATCCAAGCGCTGTCGGCTGACTCCTGCTTGAGGACGCGCAGGGCAAGACGCGTCTTGCCCACACCGCCAGGGCCGGTCAAGGTCAGCAACCGGACATGACTCAGCAGACGACAGACCTTCTTGAGTAGAGCGTCACGGCCGACGAACGGCCCGATGTCCAGCGGCAGATTTCCCCTGATCTCCCCGGCGATCATCGACGGAGATTACCCCGAAGTAGGTAACCACCGCGTCGCTGATTACCCCGTCATGGCGATGCATCCCGGCCGCTGCATCGGCAAGGATCGTTGTTTGCCCGTAGTTGCCCCGTTGCAGTCGGCACCAAAGACCACCTGGTGTGATCGAGGTCGCATTCCCAATCCAGCCGTAAAACGAATTGGACAGAAATGCATGCGCTTAGCAGGGCCGGCACGGCCCATGCAACTCACGAGTCACTGGTACGGCGTTTCTACGACGAGGGCCCGGACGGAGAAGCGGCAGCCCTCGCCTACATCGCGATGATGGGCGACACCTGGTTCCACGGGGATTGGGCCGTCCAGAAAGCCGGCGGATCCCCGCAGGAAGCCGCCACGGCGATGCTTCGCCGACTCACCGAGCACGCAGGACTGCGCCCGGCCAGCCGCGCGCTGGAGTTCGGCGCGGGAGCAGGCGGCGGTGCCGTGCAGATGGCCGCCATGACCGGAGCGACGATCGTCGGGCTATCGAACACGGAGTCCCTCAACGTGCGCGCACGCCGGCTGGCAGCCGAGCGCGGGGTGAGCGACCTAACCGCCTTTGTGACGGTCGGAGATGAGGACTACAAGGAACTGGCCGCGTGGCCTTCCAAGTCCTTCGACGCGGTGCTGTTCATGGAGTCCGTCTGTCACCTGTCCAACAAGGAGGCCTTCTTCAAGGCCGCCCACCGGATCGTCAAGCCAGGCGGCAGGCTCGTCGGTCTCGACTGGATCCAGCGACCCTACGGCCGGCACCAGACGACCGACGACATCGCCTCGCTGATCGAGCCCGTCTGCGAACACTTCCGCCTGGCGCGGCCCATGGGCACCCTCGACTCGTATACGGCGATGATGCGCAGCGCAGGCTTCGACGTCACGCACGCCGAAGACGAGTTCGCCGGTGAACTCTGCATGGGCAGCACCGAGGCGCCCGAGTCCTGGATGACCTACGAAGGCAGATCCGGCGAGCTCATCAGGAACGGTAAGCAAGCGCTGGACGCCGCTCGCACCGCCGGGGTCTTCACCGTGGGATGGTGGTCCGCCCGACGTACCTGACCCCCACGACGGCGAAGCTCGGTCGTGGACTGCGCTGCGTCAGGAGGATCCGCCGCTTCAACTGATGAGCAGGTTGCCGCTGCGGATCCTGGGCCGCGGCCAGCGACGCATGACCTTCCAGTAGGAGCGAGTCAATAGCGGAGCGAGAGCGCGGACAGCGAAGGCTGAAGTAAATCCGGGGAGGCTTTGCACCTTGCGACCGGCATACGAAGTTGACCGTCACACGAATTCGAACCGACGACACGTCACCGACGAAAACCGCCCATGACAGCGCCAGAAACTACCGGAACCTCAGGTCCGCACCCGTCGGCACCTCGCATTGCGTACAGGGGCAGCGCGGCGACGCCACGTCGGCCCACGTCCGAACCGAATGAACTGGCTCGCCACGTCAAGGCTTGGCGTCTCCGGCTCAAGCCCGAAGACGCCTTCCCAGGTCTGGACTACCACCGCACGAGACGCCGCCGGCAAGCCAGTAAGGAACTGGTGGCCACGTTGACCGGCTGCAGCGTGGGCTGGTACAGCGCCCTGGAGCGCGGTTTGCCGCAGAACTACAGCGACGACTTCCTGAACCGCGTCGCGTACACGCTGAGACTCAGCCCCGCCGAGAAGAGCCTCTTGTTCTTCCTCGCCACCGGGCATGCGCTCGCTGCCGCCGCGGACGAGTCGACGATGCGCTCTACCCCGACGATCCGGCGCATCCTCGAGGCGCAGCCCTGGCCCGCCTACGTCAGCGACGAAGCGTGGGACCTGGTCGCGTACAACGGCGAGATGCGCAAGTGGTTTCCGTGGGTGGCCGGCCACGAGAACAACATCATGCGGTGGGTATTCACGTTCCCCGAGGCCCGCACCCAACTGCACCGCTGGGACACGGACTGGGCGCCGCAGATGTTCGCCCAGATGCAGTTCGCTCAGGCCCGAGCCCCGGACAACAAGCGCCTCGCCGCCGTCATCGACGAGATCCTGGAGCTGAACCCGGACGCCCGACGGTTCAAGGAGCAGCCGCTGACCTACCCGCATCCAGACGGAGACTGCCGCTCCTTGCACTTGCCGCTGCACCGCAAGGTGCAGCCCATTGAGCTGGTCGCGTTCGCACCGATGCGCGCACCCGGTAGCCGCGTCATGATGCTGATCCCGATCGAGTCCGAAGACTGATCGCGGCAGCTACCGCGACACCTTCCGCGGCTCCGCGTCCGCCGCGTGCGCCAGAACTTCCGTGAGATCGTGCGCACCGTCGCCGAGGGCCCGATAGGCGGCCGCCATGGTGATTACCAAACGCTCCGGGTTCCCCCACCCGGCATACGCCGGTGGGATCGTTGACGGAGATCCGGCCTCCCAGTACGACAGTCCAGCCGCGTACGCCTGCTCGGCGCGCTGCGCCACCCACTCCAAGTAGGCCCGGAAGGTGTGCACGCCGGCCGGGTCGGTGACCGGGCCGTGCCCCGGCACGATGCAGTCTGCTCCGGTGGCCAGGATGAGGTCGCAGGCGGCGATCCAGTTGTCGATTGGCCCGGTCCACATGATGGGGTGCCCGTCGATGAACAGGATGTCCCCGGCGTACAGCACCCCGGCGTCGGGTACGTGCACGATCACGTCACCGTCGGTGTGCGCCGGGCCGACCTCGATCAGCTCGACCACACGGTCCCCCACCGGCACCTCCAGCCGACCGGTGAAAGTCCGCGTCGGCGCAGTGACGCGCACGCCGGTGAAGTCGAAGATGCCGAAGTGCCGGCGCATGTAGTCGCCAAGCGGCGTGTCCGGCGAACCCTGGCCGCTTAGCGCCGCGAGCTGCTCGGGCTGCACCTCGTCAGCTAGGCCATGCGCCAATGCGGCCGAGCCGATGACCTCCGCGTCACTGAGCAGTTGATTGCCCCAGCAGTGATCGCCGTTCGCGTGCGTGGTAACCACCGTCTCGATCACCACGCCCGGACACTGCGCCTCGATGGCGTCCAGCAGCTCCCGGGTCAGCGCCACGGTGAACTGCGTGTCGACCAGCAGCGCCCGGTCAGCGGAGACCACCAGCCCACAGTTGCTCCAACCCCACGTACCCGGCGGACTTAGATAGGCGAACGTGCCCCGGTCGAGTGCGTGCAGTCCTCGCGTGTAGAGCGAACCCCCCATGACCGCCATCCTCGTGCAAGATCCACGACACGCACAACACCTCTTATCGATGTTTATCACTAGAGCGGATGTCGGGTAGGTGACAGTAGCCCACGGGGTGACAGGTGACAGATCAACCCCAGGATCCAGTTCACCAGCAACGCGCGCGCACCACGTACACGCGCGCCCGCGCGCGTAGAGCACTCAACCGGGAAAACGCGGCACATCTGTCACCCGTCACCCCGACCGGGCAGCCGCCTGGCGTCGACGATCACGACGCGACCGGCAGAGCACCCTGCCCGTCCTCGCCATTCAGCAGCGCCACGCCGGTGTAGAAGCGTTGCCCCTTGCTGCCTCGCGCGTCAGCGACAGCGAAACGGCCCTGCAGCTCTTGCGTCAGCCGCTTCGCCGACACCGGCCGCTCGCCCAGCTGCTCGCACCACTGCTCGTAGGACTCCCGCAGCACACCCACCGCCGTGCGGACATGCGCCGCCCCAGCCTGCACACGACACCGCTCCTCGACGAAACGACCCACCGTGTCCTGATCCCGCGCGTACGCCGCGGTCGCCGCGGACACCGATGCCGGCTCACGAAGCCCGCCCTCGTGATACGCGGCGGCGCCCGCGATGATCCACGCCAGCACCACCGGCGCATCCTCGGCCAGGCGCTCACCCAGCTTCTTGTCTTGCTGCTCCGGCGGCACCACCCGATTGAACGGCAGCACCCGCACCCGCCTCCAGAACGCCGGACCGCCCGCGCGGGCGATCGGCAGGTGGTTGCCGAGCAGCCACAACGTGTGGCTCGGCTCAAACGTGAACCAGTCCCGGCGCATGAACCGCGCCGACAACGAATCCCGGCCCGTTAGTTGCTTCACCCGGGCCTCCGCGAACCGCTGCCCCTCATCGAGCTCGGCGCACACCACCAGACGAGCACCGGACAGCTGCGCCAACTCCGCGGGATGCTCAGCGTGCTTGCGAACCATCAACATCTCCGACGCTCCAGCCCGCGCGTACCCGTCCTCGCCCCGCCCCAGGGCATGCATAGCCGCCTCGAGCAACGTCGACTTGCCGTTCGCTCCCGGCCCGACGGCGAACGGCAGCAGCTGCTCCAGCACACTGCCGATCGCCGACACCCCGAGCAGCCGCTGTACGTATCCGGCCAGGTCCGCGTCCTCGCCGAAGGTGTCGTGCAGGAACTTGTCGAAGACCTCCGACCGGCGCTCGAAGTCCGGCGCCGCAGCCGTCGAGCGGGTATGCAGCAGGGCCGGATCAGCGGCTCGCAGCCCACCCGTACGCAGGTCTACGACGCCGGCAGGTGTGTTGATCTCGTACGGTCGCGCATCCAGCGCCGCAAACGGCACAGTAACCGCCGGATCGGAACGTGCCAGCCGCACGACCCCGGACACTCCGCCAGCCGAAAGCGCCTGCGCCCTAAACCGTCGCCATCCACCGGCTGTGGGCAGCTGGCGAGCCAGCTCGCGTACAAGCTCGCGATGGCGCTCGGCGTCATCCCACACCCACCGATGGCCGCGCCACAGCAGCCACTGCCCTCGCTGCGGGCAGTACCGAAGCTCATGACCGTGGTGAGCAACCAAGGCGCGCGCAAGGCCATCTTCCGTCGGGCCCCACGCCGCAGGCGAAGGTGCCGTCTCTTTGAGGACTCCTGCGGCGCTATTACCTTGCGGTGTTGGCCCATTCGCCGTTGGGTTGCGCTCTACACCGCCCTCCATAGCCGCAGCGCCGAACCCCGTCCGTCGTAGTGTGCGCGCAGCTTCGGAGTGATTACCTTGATGGTGCAAGACAGCGTACGCATGAAACTTGGTGAGCGGTGTTTCGCTCGCGAAAGCAGTGCTACTGCTAAAGACGAACAGGCGGTCACGGTCGTCAGCTCGTCCCGTGGTCGCGGACACTCCCGTCCGCTTACCTGGCCGTCGCCAGTACCGGGTACGACCGATGGCATGCACCAGGACCCAGCCGGCGGGCTCAAGAATTTCGCTCCAGTCGGTTCGCCGCTCGAAGTCGTCACCGGGCGCATCATCGTGCCCAGTGCCGGACATTGGACGCCTAACAGACGGCGGGGGCACGGCCGGCATGGCATCGAGCGAGCGGACCACCTGCAACAACGCAGCACGCTCGGCAGCCGAGATGGCCGGGATACGTCCAGGTGTCGCGCCCGCCATAGCCGTCCAAGGCCGACGCGTTTCGTGCACAGTGCCGTGCGACGGGGCCACAATCGTGTAGCCGCCCTCACCGCGAGTCTCAGCAAGCGTCTTCACCTTCACGTCAGGATCGACGGCAAGTTCAGCATCAGTGGCCGGTCGACGAGCAAGCTTGAGGTTGTGGCCTACTCGTTCGCCGTGAACCCGATAGAGGATGTGAACACCTCCGGACGGAGTTCGCTCTGTATAGCCCTCGACCGTCAGCCGCCGCCATAAGTCGTCGAGGTTCGCTGCTTTCACCAAGTCGACAATAAGAGTCCCAAGCCCTTCCGTGACCGCGCGACCTTCCAGCTCCAACATCTCGAGATTGCCCGACGCCGCTCCGCATAAGACAGCCAGGCCGGGCGGCTTACCTGCGAACCACGCCCGTACTTGCGCCTCTTCGGCCCGAGATTCTCGATAGCGTCGCCAGGAGACAAGCGGAGCCTTGCTCCCGTCGGCTCTAATGGGAAGTACGGCACATTCGGCGCGATGCCATGCCAACGCAGCTAGTAGCATATTCGGTTGCGGCTTCACACGATCCCCATGAGGCAGTTCTTGTCCGTCCTATCCCGAACGGACCACTGATCAGCGCCCGCAGGCGACGCATCCCGTTCTCCCGCCGCCGCCGAACGGCCGGTCCGCACTTGACATTGGTGCTCAGCGTCGAACGACATCAGAGCTATCGTGACGCCTGTTGAGCATCGCCACACTCACGCACGGTTGGCTAGCTGTCCGAGGCTGTCTCGGCCCACGCCGGCGCAGAGGTAGGGGCAGCGACGTGGAGGATGCACCTCCTCCTAATGAAAGACTCGGGTTAGCCTTAGACAGCTTCTGGGGACACGCTCCCTGGGACAGAATCACACCTGCCGACGTGACCCACGTCCAGCGCGCCTCTTCTGCAACCGGCTCATCAATGAGCTCGCATTATGGGTGAACGGTGATTACCTTGCCATCTGCGGCCGACAAGCAATCCAACAAAGAACTTCTCACTCTCGAAGAGGTCGCTGAAATTTTCAGAGTGCCTCCAGCAACTGTGCGCAAGTGGCGCAGTAACCGCGAAGGGCCATTGGGCTTCCGAGTGGGGAAATACGTCCGCTTCCGGCGTTCCCAGGTCGACAAATTCATCGCCGACATGGAAGAGCGTCAGCGCGAGGTCGACGGCCTGTAGCTTTCCACGCGTAGTTGCGACCCGCTCCTTTAGGATGCGTCACCAATGCGGCCATTGACGCGACGGGAAAGCTGAGGAAGCGGTGCCCACACCAGCCGTACCCACGGAGCGGGCGGATGGGCGTTCAAAGCACGGGCTGCCTCTGGCTCGGAGCGGGCAATCGCGGCGAGAATCCCGATCGCGGTGAGGGTGACCACGAGCTCGCTGCCATTGCCGGAGACGAACGGCAGCGGTTGGTCGGCGAACGGTAGCAGGCCGACCACTCCCCCTATGTTGATCACAGCCTGTGTGAGTAGCCAGGTTGTAATACTTGCTGCACAGAGCCGACGGAACGAGTGATCCACTCGCCGCGCGATCCGGAATCCCGTGTACGCGAGCAACGCAAACAGGGCCAGCACCACCACGCAACCAACCGCGCCAAGGTGTCCGGCGACCTTCACGAAAACGAAGTGCGCCGCACTGGCGTCGATGACCCCAGCGCTCCTGTCGTCCAACGCGTGACCGAACCAACCTCCGTCGGACATGGCCGAACGGGCCGCAGCGAGCTGACCACACGACTGCGCCGTACAATCTTCAGGCCGACCGAAGAAGCTAGCCAGTTCTTCCAGCTGCGGATTCGACTCAGGCACCGAGTCGGTCGCAGTGCCCCGGGAAGCGGCAGCGATCAGCAGACCGACGCCGGCCATGCCGAGTACACCCATCGCACCGAAGACCCGCAGCCGAACGCCGGCGGTCCAGAGCAGTCCGACGACAAGCACCAGCAACACCGCCATCGAGCCGAGATCGTTGTACCCAACCAGCACGAAGCAAAGGCCGATTACCGGGAAAAGCGGCATGGACAACTCGCGCCAATAACGCAGCGATGCTCCCTTCTGTGCGACGACATTGGCGCCCCAAAGCGCAAGGCCGAGCTTAACCAACTCAGAAGGTTGAATCGCCGTTGGCCCAATGTAAAGCGCAACCGACTTAGCCTCGAACGGTCCGAGCTTGGGCGAACTGATCATCCCTAGAGCAGCGAGCGCGAGGATGAGGTCAAGTAAGGCCAGCGACACGAACGCGGCACCCAATACAAGCGGTCCAATGGTGCGCAGCGTGCGTTCCGACAGCCGCTGGCCGATCCAGAAGCCAAGCAGGCCCGGGATGGCGAGGAACTTGTATTTCCAACCGTCGCCCGACGTGTCACCTACAACTGAACTGATCAGCAGCAGAACTCCTGCACTCGCCAGCAGTAGGTAGTACGAGGTGAGCGGTCGCTCCACCACGCGGCGCAGAATTGGCAGAATCTGTCTACCCAATGACTGCCGGGCGAGAAAGTGACGACCGCCGGTTGGCGTTTCACCATTCACCATCACCGCACCTCGCAGATCGACATGATCGCGTCCGAAGAGTACGTCAACGGACCCACTTCCCGGCCTCTCGCGCTCCACCTTTTAAATAGTCCTGAAGTGCGGCGTGGCGAAACTGGTATACGGGGCCAACTTGACGCAGTAGCTGTTTGTCTTGAGCGTCACCCAATAGGCGCATGAAGTCGACCCAGCCATGCCCACGTAGGAACATTGACGCCTGCATGATCCATAGAGCGACAGCAGGGCCGTAGGCGTAGGCGAGAAGACAGCTTGAACCGAAGAGGAGGGCAAAAAACCACCCAAACGACAGTCCCATCAGGGCGAGAATCGCGACGCAGCACAACGTCGCCTGAATCTCATACCGACGTTCAGACCGATAGGCTTCCTCGGAAGTAACCGCCGGGGAATCCGCGAGCGGTTGAGTCCAGATTTTCGAGGAACTGTCAAGGATCTTCCCGACAAGGGCGCCGATAACTACGCCACATGCTGCCCCTACGGGGCCTTGGGAAAAGGCGATACCGTTGATTTGTTGGAACGACACGACTCGCACCGCTATCGACGCAAGGGCGGCAATTGAGAATACAGTGGCCAAGTTGAGGCGCCGAGCCGCCGGATCGGAAGGCGATTGGTCGGGCGGAAGCGATTTTGCTTGCGCTGCACCCTCGTCCGACTGAGCCTTCTGAACCCGAGTCAAAGCCCGTGGCGTCCGACGCACCAGCAATGCTGGCGGGATCAGCCACCAAGCAAGGTCGCGGCGACTGCCCATACGATGCGCGAGCCAACCCAGCCACCGGATCACATGGCGCCGCCGATGATCTTCAGGATATGCCTGGAAGAGAAACCTCTCTAAGAGGTGAGCAAGAAGATCCTCACTAGTTGAAAAGCGCTTCTCATCCAAGAGGTCGCGCGGATCGCCGGCGACGCTATAGGTGTCCCGTGCGAGACTCAACGCCAGCGGCGTAACCATGGTTCGAGCAGCAACACTGTCCGGTCGCAGCTTCAGCTGCGCAATTACCTCTTCCCATGCAGAACGGCGTTCCTTCAATTGTTCACGGAGGAGGAACTCACGTGCCTGCGCGGGGTCCAGCGGGAGGGTCTCCACGACGGCGGCGCCGAAGATCCGACCACCCTGCAAGGCGTGCCGATATTCGGCTGGACGACTTGTCAGGACGACCCGCAGACTGCCTGATTCGCGATCGATAGCCTCGAGAGCGCGGCTACGGTGACTCTCGGGCATTTCGTCGAGACCGTCCAGGAAGAAGGCAACCTTTCCAGCGTTCAACAATTCGCGGACGACTCGGCGTCCGCCGCGCTCGGCCGCTACCAGGCTTGGATAATTTCGGATCAGGACCGACTCGGCCCATTTGAGAAGCGGCGTCCGGGGATTCCAGCTCCCGAGTGTCAACCAAACCGGGACTGCATCGATCTCAGGGTTCTCAAGCACATCAATCAGAAGAAGCAGCATTGCGCCGGTCTTTCCGGATCCCGGAGCACCCAAAATGACTAGACGTGCGCGGCTGTCCGGCAGCTTCATATAGAGTCGCTCACGTAGAGCCGTCACTTCGCCTTGCGTGAACGGCCGACCCTTCGACAGCCGCAGGTCCTTGGCTGGCACTGCAACGTCACCAGCGGCCCATGTCCATCGGACCGCTGCCGGCACCGGGGCGAGAATACCTCTGATCCTCGCCTGGTCACGCCAATAGTTCAGGGTCACTCTCGCGAGATGATCCGAGGAAGCGCCCAGTTGATCATCTGATATCAACTGGTGGTCCTGCTGATCCTGGGGCCATAGGGCCACAATCGCTGCAACGAGAAGCCCAGCACCACCGAACAGTGCTCCCACTACATTCGCCTTATCAACGAGGGAGTCAGCAGGGCCATCCGCGAAGAACATCCACCATGTCGCGGGTGCCATCCCGACCAGAGTTGAGGTGACCGCGATCCGCTTCGCCGAAAGTCGCACCCGCGTAGTGTGCCGGATTCTCTCCGCTGAGCCGACGACGCCCCTGCCTCCGCGGGTCGCCCCGGCGGCTCTGTTGCATTAAGCCATCACCAAGATCACTATCCGCAAGGCTTCCTGCAAGATCCACTAATGCCGGTCCGCCAGCGGGCGCATGTCGGGCGAAAAGGCCGCTCGCGGTCGTTGCGAGCCCTGGGCGCACTGGCGTTCGTCCAGGTTCTCCGAAGGATTTGCGGTGCCAGGGACGACAGATCGCTTAAGCCTTTGCCGCTTCGGCTCGGGGCCGCGTCGTCAACCACCGGCGCCCGGTCTTTTCCCCACACGTGCGATCACGAGTCGGGACCCCGCGGTCCGGCATAACACGACGTCGGCGTACCGGTGGGCCCGGTGCCAGTGCCCGGAGTGCCGAAGGGGCGCACCACTCCCCCGGCCCCATAGTCGCTTGACTATAGTCATGGGTATGGCGGAGAAGGCGATCGGGCTCATGGGCGCCCACGAGTCACAAGCGGCTCGGCGGCAAGCTCAGCCGCCAGCGGGTCTACCAGATCACCAGTGGCGCCGACTTCCCCGCGCCGGTTGCCGTACTGGCCCAAGGCAACATCTGGCTCAGCGCCGACGTCGCACGTTGCGCCATTCACAGGCGGTAGATACTGCTCGCGTGTCCGCCCAACGCGTGCGGAGCTTCCCGCCGAGTAACGCGGGAAGCGGCCGCGGCCGGAAGGTTCTGGGTGCCCTCGACCGCGCTTTGGCCGAGATCGACGCGGAACCCGGTGACGACACAATCACCCTCGCCGACGAGCTCATCGCCGACCTGCAGCGCCCGGGGCGACGCACCGACATCGAAACGACCAGCGGCAGCAGCTGACGTCGCGGTGCCAGCGGCGCGCGACGTCCCGACCGCGCGGAGGTGGCCGCCCAGCTGACCAGCGACGCCTTCACGGCCAGCGCCGAGCAGAACCGGTCGAACGCCTAGCAGACCTTCGGCGGCGACGTGAGGCCCGTGCAGGCCGCCCTGGACAGGGATTCCAGCATGACGTTCAGCGCGGTGGTGGCGGACGACGGGACCGTGCTCGGCGCCCGCCCCGCCAAGTTGCGCAGCGCGCCGGGCACGGCCATGTTCGCGCCGGTACGCGCCCGGGCGCAGCAACGCTCGACGATGGTCTTCGGCGACCTGGTCCAGGACGGCGAGACGCAGCGACTGATCTTCGGCGTACCGTTCACCGCCGCGGGCCAGCGGCGGGTGCGGCTCGCCGCCACCCCCCTCGAAACCCTGGACGTCTTCGCCAAGGGGTTCCTGCAGAGCTCACTGGGCACCCGAGCGGGACACGCGTTCATCGTCGACGCCCACGGGCTGCTGATCGCGTCCTCGGCCGCCGGCGACCTCGGCGCCCGCTGCCCGGTGGGGAGCTCGCCGCCCGGGTGCAGGCCGCCGGGTCGGGCACGGTGGGCGGCGACTACTTCCGCTCGGCGCCGATCCCGGAGAACGGCTGGCGGGTCGTGTTCGTGGCGCCGGAGAAGGTGCTGCTGGAGCCGATCCAGTCCACCGGCCGGCTCGCCTGGGAGATCTTCAGCGGCTGCGCGCTGGCCGTACTCTGCATGGCTGCGCTGGGCGCCACCACGCTGGCCCGCTCGGCCCGGCTGGCCCACGAGCGGCTGCACGACGCGCTGACCGGCCTGCCCAACCGGGCGCTGTTCCTCGAGCGGGCCGCGCGGGCCCGGGCCGAACGGTGCCGCCACGGCGGCGAACTCGCGGTCCTCTTCATCGACCTCGACGGCTTCAAGCTGATCAACGACGCGCACGGCCACGCGACGGGCGACGCCCTGCTCTGCGCGGTGGCCCGCCGGTTGCGGGAGAGGCCCGCGGAAGCGACGTGGTCTGCCGTTTCGGCGGGGACGAGTTCCTCGTGCTCTGCACGGACCTGGCCGGCGAGCACGAGGCCGTCGCCGTGGCCCGGCGCCTGGTCGCCCGGATCGCCCGGATCGCCCGGATCGTACGAGATCCAGGGCCGTACCGTCCGGGTGGGCAGCGTGGTCGGCGTGGCCGTGGCGGACGCGGCCACCACCGACCCCACCGGCCTGATCCACAGCGCAGACCAGGCCATGTACGAGGCGAAGCACGGCGGCCCGCAACCGGATCGAGGTGTTCCACCCGCCGCTCGCGGCCGCCACCGGCACCTGACCGGCGGCGGCGCGGGTCAGCAGAGCGGCACGGCTTCGTCGACGTACGGCGTGCCGAGCAGGGGCCCGCTGGTGGCGCCGTTGTTGTAGAAGGCGTCCGCCGACGCGTAGTACCTGTCGTCCCAGCCGGGTGAGGCGATGCGGTACCACCACGTGTTGCCGTTCTGCACGGCGAACCCCTGGCGGCGGCACGAGATGTCCACGGTCGTGAACGAGGAGATGACAGGTCCCGCGTCGCCACCTGCGTTGAGGTAGTTGGTCCAGGTGTGCGTCGTGCCGCCCACCGTCTCCGCCCGTACGGGGGCGGGGGCGGTGGTGACAGGCGGCGGTTGCCCGCCGCTGTCGCCGGGCGGTTCATGACGCTCGCCGCCGCCCGACGGCGGATCCTCCGCCTGTCCGCCTGTCCGCTGCGGCTCATCGGGGGCCGGCGGTGCCGTCCGGGGATCGATGCGGAAGGTGACCTTCGCACTGCGGCCCTCGCTGAACAACTCGTTGAGCTTGTCCACGATGTTGCCGAAGGTGACCTGGTAGACCGGCCACAGCGCCACCAGCCAACCCAGGGCACCGGCCGCCTTGGCCCCTGACACCACTGTGTCGACATCTCCGGCGCCCATCTCGGACACCAGCTTGGCGGCGGTGACCCGATTGCTGAGCTCTTCGGCGAGTGCGCCGGTCCAGCAGGTCAGGAACTCGTGGAAATCCTGGACCTCGACCAGCACGCCGGCAGGACCGATCGAGAGCCCCGTCATGCACTTCGCTTCGGTGTACGCGACCGCGACGACGTCGACCTTGCCGATGAGGAACTCGACCGCCTCGCGGACGAGCGTGTCGCCCACCGCCTTGGGAGTGGTCCCTGACACGAAGAACTCGTGTTCCGCGATGGAGCCCCGCGGATAACCCACCGTCATGGTGGCGCCGGCGGGCAGGATGACGGTCCGGTTGGCGTCGAAGCTTAGGTGCCTGGCCGTCCACTGGCGCCACGACCAGGACGCGCCCTCCTGCCAGACGTACGCGGGATCGCCGGGGACGGAGACCTCGACCGACACGCCGCGGTTGGACTTGATCTGCACTTCGGCGACTTCGGTGCCCTCCGTGGTGTGGTTCGTCTTCGCGCAGATGTGCACCAGGTCGCTGTGACCGGTGTCCAGATGGAACCAGTCCGGCGCACCGGAACAGGTGAGCGGTGCGGTACGCCCGCCGACCGCAGAGGCCAGCTTGGCGGTGAGCCCGTCCCACCAGGCCCCGGGATCCATCCACGTTGGCACGTTGAGGGAGAAGCGGGAGGTGTCGACGGCGATTCTGCCCGCCCCGAGGCGCCGCGCCGGGATGAAGTCCCAGGCGCCGTCCTCCCCCTGGTGCGCGACGACGGGAACGGCTCCGGGCGACGGCGCCGGTACGGCATCGAACGTCAGGCTCAGCGGCCGTCTCAAGGCGGTGCCGTGAAAGCTGACGTCGAGGCCGCTCCCAGCCGTCGTCACGCCCGTCGTCGCGGAGAGGTCCGCGCTCCGCGGCTGGATCTCGACGGTGCCCGGCCGGCTGAACGTGCCCTTATCCCCGGTGATCGCACCGACACCCGGGATGTCGACCGCCAGGGGTCGTTCCGGCGCAACCTCGACGGAGATGACGCCCCCGGCCCGCGAGGGTGCCCCAGCTGCGGCCTGCGGGGCGGCGTGCTCGGTTCCCCGGTTGTAGGTCACGAAGCCGGCGACCAGCGTCAGCGCCGTGGCGCCCGCGCCAATAAGTCCCCATTTGCGGCGCATAGCGGAGACAATACCGTCTTGACCACGACAGCGTTCCCTCGAGACGGTGGCCGAAGATCCACAAGTGGCTCGGACGTTCGGCCACAACCAGTGACAGGCCGTGGACCCCCGCGTTGCGCAGGACATGTGGGGCAAATGGGAGCCGCTGCGCCGGCGGTGGCCGTTGTGGGTGGCGCTGGGCATCGTCGTCGTCGCCGCACCGCTGGTGGCGCTGGGGTGGTTCCGTACGCCGCACACCGCCACCGCACCCCCGGAGCGCCCACTACCACCCGCTCTGACCGTGGTGGAGGGACAACGGCTTGCCGATGACCTGCTCTCGGGCAGCCCGGAGCAGGTCGCACGCGCGGTGGTCGTGCCCCACGACGCGAAGGTGCCGCCGTCGACGGCCGCCGAGCTGCACCGGTTGCGGTCGGTCGCCTTCGACGTGGCCACCTTCGCCGTGGGAACGGATCGCACCGCGTCGGTGGAAGGCACGGTTGTCGACGCGCGGGGCGGCCGTCATGAGTGGCAGTTCTACCTGGTGGAGGCCGGCAGCCGATGGATCATCGCGCAGACGGTGCCGGCGTCGTGAACCGGTGGATGCGCACCCTCCTCACCGTCCTCCTGGTCGTCGCAGGCGCGGCGGCGCCGGCGCCTGGGGCGCGGGCAGCCACGGCCGAGTGCTCACGGGCGTCCACGAAGGTCACCCCGCCGGCGGCGTTCCAGCATCCCGTGATCTTGGTGCACGGCTGGACGGCCGGCCCGGCAAGCATGGCCGCCATCAGGAAGGAGCTGGAGCGGTCGCTGCCGTCCCGGGTCGCTGTCTACTCCTTCGACTATTCGGCCCACGCCGACAACTGGGCCGGAGACGCGGAGATCGCGGAATGCCTCGGCACCTACATCGACGCCGTCGCCGAGGCATCGCGCAAGGTTCACGGCGACGGAAAAGTCATCCTGATCGGGCACTCCATGGGCGGGCTGGCCGTCCGGTACGCCGCTGCGAAGAGCGTCGGCGGGCGGCCGGTCGCCGACCGGGTCGCCGGCCTCATCACGATCGACACCCCGCACCGGGGTTCCTTCCTGGCGCGGACGTCTCTCGGCCGGATCAAGGCGGACGTGGGCCGGCTCGTGCCCGGCGCCGACTACCCGCTGCCGGACCCGGGAAAGGACGGCTCCCACTGTCTCGGCCCGCACCACGGCGGGTCCACCTTCCCGAAGGAGTGCGGATCCGCGCCGCCCTACCTGCCGAAGACCGCCCGGGTCCTGCAGATCGACGGCGGCGTGAGCATCGAACGCACGATCCTCGGCTTCCACCTGTACACGGTGAACCTGGCCGGCGACTCGATCGTCGACCACCTCTCCCAGGTCGGCTACCCGGGGTCGGGACCGACCGTCGAGGGCGCGGACGGCACACTCCTCTCGCACGCCGACATCACCTGCTCCGTCACCGACAGCCGCCTGCTGCAACTCGCGGCGACGAAGAACACCCCCGCCCTGGCCGGGCTGCTCGCCGGGGGTCAGGCGCTGCTCGACAACGCCACGATGAACGACGTGATCGCCGGTCGCGCCTCACGGAGCCAGGTAGCGGTCATCATCCAGGCGAACCTTGCAGCGCCGTGCAGCCATCGGCTGATGCCGTCGAACGGCAAGGCCGTCGACACGATCAAGCGGACGGTGTCCGCATGGCTCGACGGCCTCGACACCCACCGGCGCCATTGGGCCGACTACTTCACGACCGCCCGGGCCGGTCGCACCTGCACATCCGAGTCGACGGCCACCTTCGGTGACGTCTCGGCCCGGACCACCCTCACGCAGCGCGTCACGTCCGTGGCCATGCGCGCCGACGGGCTCCACCTAAGCCTGCGAAACGACCTGCTGACAGTCGTCCACGGCGGTCTGCCCGCGGACGACTCGCCGCAGAGGGAGTCACACACGTACGAGTACGTCCTGGCGAAGGACGGCCGCCTTCTGGCCCCGGTCAACGGCGTGCCCTTCCAGGAATCGATGACCGTGACGTTCGGTGGCTTCACCGTCTATCCCGTGCTCGCCGACCTGGACGCCGGGCGGGATCTCACGACGACGATGGACCTCACCTTGAAACCCAGGAACGCCACCGGCCGCACGATCATCCGGTCGATCGCCGCGCCGGGCCAGCAGAACCTGAAGATGCGGCTCTCGGTGAACGTCTCGCCGGTTCCCCGCCAGGACATCCGGGTGCCCGCCGGAACCTTCACCGACGTCGTGGGCCTCTCCGTCGCCATCACCAAGATGGCGTATCTCAATGGTGATCCGGCTCAAGCCGACGAGGCGAAGCAGGCATCTGACGCCGTCCTCCAGCTCTCCAAGCCGACCACAGTCTGGTACGCCCGCGGACGAGGCCCAGTCCGCACGGACACCGAGTCCTTCTTCGGCCCGAACAGCGTTTCCCTACTGCGGTGCCGTGGCTGACCGGTACCACTCGCCGGCGCGGCCCTACCCGGTCTCCCCCGGCCCCGGATAGCGCCACTTAGCTGCCCAAACGCTTCAGCCGTATCCCAGCGCATCCCGGGTTCGGACGGCAAATCCCGGCCGGTTCCCCAACCAAATCCCCAGCACAGGCACACCCGTGAGCACTGAGCCATCGCTGTTTCGCACCACTTGTCTGTCCTCAAGCGGTGAGGAGGCGTAGCTGGACGTCCTGCGGGTCGAGCACCCCGAGGAGGCCGCCGCCTGGCTCGCCGCCCAGCACGCTCCGTCCAGGCTAGGTTGTCCACAGTGCCCAGGCCCGCGCACCCCAACTACATCCTCGCCGCGTACACGACCTCCGGACCGCGACGGACTGACCGCATTGCTCATGTACGCCCGGCCCGGCGACACGATCGTCG
This sequence comes from Actinoplanes sp. NPDC049681, assembly GCF_044465265.1. Classification (NCBI taxonomy): domain Bacteria; kingdom Bacillati; phylum Actinomycetota; class Actinomycetes; order Micromonosporales; family Micromonosporaceae; genus Actinoplanes; species Actinoplanes sp. NPDC049681. Next base: position 14,597 of record NZ_JBITLP010000003.1, on the reverse strand, counting down.
TAGGCCGGTCCGCGGCGGAGGGACCGGCCTGCCCTGGTTCAGCGCTCGATCACCTTCATCTGTTCGTCGGTGTGGTGACCGCCCTCCGCCACCGGCAGCGCGGTGAGGGTGTCGATCTGTGCAGGCGTGAGCGTGACGCTGTCCGCGGCGACGTTCTCCTCGACCCGGCTTACCCGCTTGGTGCCCGGGATGGGCACGATGTCGTCGCCCTGGGCCAGCAGCCAGGCCAGAGTGACCTGGGCCGAGGTGGCGCCCACCTGGTCGGCGACCTCCTGTACCTGATCAGCGAGGCGCAGGTTGCGCTGGAAGTTCTCGCCGGTGAAGCGCGGATGGTTCTTGCGGAAGTCGCTGTCGTCCAGCTTGTCGACGTCGGCCGGCGTCCGCAGCGCGCCGGTAAGGAACCCCGGCCGAGCGGCGAGTACGCCACCAGCCCGATGCCGAGCTCGCGCAGAATAGGAAGGATCTCCTCGCGCGGCGGATCGTGTCGATCCACGCCTCGGACATACCGATGTAGCGGATCTTGCCGTCCTTCACGAGGTCTGCCAGGGCGCCCATGGTGTCCTCGATCGGGGTGCTCGGGTCGACACGGTGCTGGTAGTACAGGTCGATGCGGTCGGTGCCGAGGCGCTTGAGCGACCCTTCCACCGCGGTGCGGATGTTGCTCGGGCTGCTGTCCAGCCCGCCCGGGACGCGGCCGTCGTGCGAGACGAGCCCGAACTTGGTGGCCAGCACCACCCGGTCGCGGCGGCCCTGTAACGCCCGACCGACCAGTTCCTCGTTTACGTACGGGCCGTAGATCTCCGCAGTGTCGATCAGCGTGACACCCAGGTCGATAGCCCGGTGGATGGTGCGGATCGATTCGGCGTCGTCGCTGCCGGCGCCGCTGTAGCCGTGCGACATCCCCATCGCGCCCAGCCCGATCCGGGCGACCTCGAGTGCACCGAGCTTGGCGGTACGCATGGTGTTTCCTCCGTGTCGTCGTGGGTGAGGAAAGGGCCCCGCCCCCCGGTGGGACAGCGGGGTCGGGCGGATCAGGCTTCCGGGATCGGCCGGCCGGCCTCGAGGGTGATGGCCTCCGGCTCGGGGCCGCCTCGCTTGCCGGTGTCCAGGGCGTCGATCGCGGCGAGCTGCTGGTCGGTGAGCTCGAAGTCGAACACGTCGAACTTCTTCGCGATCCGCGCCGGCTTGGTCGACTTCGGGATCACCGAACGGCCCTGCTGCAGGTGCCAGCGCAGCATCACCTGCGCCGGGCTCTTACCATGCGCCTTCGCGATCTCCCCGATCACCGGGTCCTGCAGGAGGGATGCAGCCTCCGCCCTGCACGGACGGAGGCTGCCAAGGGCGCCCGGGCCCGGTGGGACAGTCCGCTACAGCGGCCAGTTCCCGGTCACAACCAGCACCACCACGATGATGCAGCCGATGATCGCGTGCGACGCCTTGAAGCTGAACGAGAACTCTTCCATCACGAACTCCCTGCTACTTGTTGTTAGTTGAACCTGCCCTCACCTGGGCTGTTGATCTGGTCCGCGCCACGCCGGAACGCACTTCAACTCAAGGTTCCTAGGCCTTGAATCAGCTCCAGCACGGGTTGGACCCGACTGTCGACAATAGTAACCGCAACCGGACCAGTTCCGTGGCGCGCGGGGTGGCGTGTTTCGCGAGTCGCGTGCCGAATGGTCGCAGTCATGATCGGAAACAGAACGCGTCCGGACCGTCCTAGTTGGACGCTCAACCACTTATGCAACTTGATCAAGCTCGGGGTGCGCCGGCGGTGCCCTGGGAGTACAAATTCCCCGTCACCGTGACGGAGATTTTCCGCTACGCCGCACCCGCATGAGACCTATGCGGTACGTACCGCATCGGTGCAGGTCAAGCGCCGTCCGTGCGCTATAGCACAGCACGGCCGGGGTCGCTCCGCCTGCTCGGCTTGTGCCATGTCGGCGAAACGGCGCAAGTCGAAGTCGGCCATAACCTATGGCCAACTTCCTGAACCAGTATGTAATACATGGGCTGAGTGAGGTTCGCGGAATGGGCGAACCTTTGAGATGCCTTAGAGACTTCTAATCCAATAGCTCTAGTGTACGTATGACGTGTCTAGTCGAACTTGACGCACCTGACTTAAACAAAGCCCCGACAAGGCCGATCTCATTGGACATGACACTCGAATTGAGCAGGAATGTGATACTGAAAGCTGCGCCGCACTACGCACCGACGGTGCGTCTGTGGCATGATGGTTAGAGCACGTCGCGACCCTGAGGGGTCGCTGACCTGCACGAACGCCTGCCACGTTGTTCCCTCACCTGGGCGACGACAGGACGTAGATAGCCCTCTCCGATTCCTAGCGGAGAGGGCTATCGCCATGTCCGGCCTAGAACATCGCGAACGTGAGCGCACCTCTACTAGGCATGCGTCAAGGTGGGCTTGACGCCTGCTGGAGGAGCAAGTCGATGACGTTGTCGATAGCGCTAGATCCCTAGTCGCCAACCGCCCGTCAAACAGGCTTTCGATCATGTTCCGTCCGTGCGGATATTTCTCCGGCAAAAGGCGCGCCGACCGCTCGGCCGAGGACCGGCTCGGTCGGAATATGGCAGACATCACTGGGCGGCCGCGCCGCTCGCCACCCGCTGTCGCCGCGCAACGCGCTGCCGGAGCTGGAGTGGCCCTGAGCTGGCTCTTTACCGCTCGGAGCGCATGTTCTGCCGACGCCACCCATGCCGTGCAAAGCATGGAGGGCGATACTCTCCAAGCGCCCGAACACGTTGACCTCGAAGCTGCGCAGGCGCCCGACCATGCTCCTCGCGTCGCGGCGGCCCACGATCCGGATGTTCTCGGCGATGCTCGCCGTGCCCGGGTTGGTGCAGCTTTCAGCGGCGTACGCGATCGCTCGGTCAGGTGCGCCGGCCTGATGTGAATCGTGGTGGTGGGGCGGCCCGGTCAGATGGGTGCGGATGACATCCATTGCCGCATTGCTTCCGTCTTCGCGGCCGGACCTGGCCCACTCACTCACCCACTGTGACCTGCACCTTTACCTCGCGCCAAGGGATGCGGTCGAACTACAGCCGGGTAGTTCGATCAAGCAGCGGCGCCGTGTGCAGGTCTTGGACGGCGTGCCCGCTTTGCGCAGCGTGGGCCCGCCGTCGACGGGCTTCGAACCGCTCGGCGCGGTGGAGCCGAAACTCACCGACACCGCCGTGTCAGCGGGGAGCGGTCATGGTGAGCAGGACGCCGCGGCCGGGCCGACTGATCGCAGGCTCGCCGCAAGGAGCGGTGATCGCCGGTAGCGGCGAGCCCAAGTGCAGCCGGGCAGTGGCTGACTCTCCCCCTGTTCCACTTAGGCGGGTTGGTCAGGCCCCTGCTCGGCGCGCCGAGCAGCCACGGTAGGCAGTGGCCCAACCGGTGATGGGGCATCGTAGCGGTATGGGTACCCAGGGTCAGCCAACCGGCGGCGGTCGGCACCGGGCACCGCTGGACAAGGTCGGGCAGGTCACCGTCGCATTGAGCGCCGTGGCCGGCGGCCTCACCACGTTTGCCGTCAACGTCGGCATCAACGTGTTCTCCGACGACAAAGGCTTTCTGGTCGTCGCGGCGTTGTTCGCCGTAGCCGGCGTCGTAACAGCAGCCGTCTGGCTCCGCCAGCGTCCTCCGCAGATCCGTCTGGTCCGCTACAGCGTACGCGCGCTGCTCGGTTTCGCCTTGACCATCGCGATCGCCAGCCTATTCCTGTCCCGAACATGGGCACTACCGACCGCCGGCACAGCCGCGGGCCTTACTCTGGCCGCCGCCGTGACAGTGACCAGCGCCGACACGGCATTCCGCCTGGTCGCTAGTGCCAGCCTCATCGGTACGGGCGTGGCGGCGGTCGGGTTCGGCCTCGGCTGGCTGCCTGTCGGGGACATCTGGGGCGGGATCGCGATCCTCGTCTTCGGCTTGGCAGAGGTCGGATTCGGCCTCGGCTGGCTGCGCGGCGCGGACATCTGGTGCGGGATCGCGGTCATCGTCCTCGGCTTGGCGATGGTCGGCGTTGGCGTGGAGTTGCTGCGTGGCGGGGACATCTGGGGCGGGGCGTTCGTCGCCGCGGGCTTGGCGATGGTCGGGTCCGGCGTCGGATATCTATACGGCGGGGACATCCTGATCGGGGTGGCGGTCATCCTTGCCGGCTTGGCGATCACGGGGGCCGGAGTCCCGCTTCTACGCGGCGGGGACATCCTGATCGGGGTCGCGGTCGTCCTTGCCGGGCTGTCAATCATCGGGGCCGTCGTCGGTTTGCTGCGCGACGGAAAAGTCCTGCACGGGATGGCGCACCTCGTCGCCGGGTTAGCGATCGTCGGAGGCGCCGTCGGAGTGGTGGACGACGGAAACATCCTGGCGGGGGTGGCGGGAGCCGTCGTCGGCTTGGCGATGGTCGGGTACGGCGGGGTGCTTCTGGGGCGAGCCGGTGGGTGGAGTCGGATGGTGGCCTGGCTCCACCAGCCCGTCACGCCCGCCCCGGCACCGCCTGCCGATCCGGCCGCGCAGCCGTTGGACAGCGACTGACCGATGGCCCTGGGGGTGTGCCGGTGGGTCGCGCCCAGGCCGCTCGTTGAGCCGTCCCCGCCGGGTGGGCCAGCTCAGGCGCTTTCGCTGGCCGGCGGGCTGGCGGCAGTGCCGGGGCGGGGGACGTCGACGAGCGTGGCTATGTCGTAGCCCATCTCGGTGAGCAGCCGTTCGACGCCACCGATCGACAGGTCCTCGATCACGTTGTCGTGGGCCGCGTTGACCAGGCGGTACCACCAGGTGCGGGTATGGCGAGATCCTCCGCCGGCCGGCCACCGCGTCACCCGCGGTTCCGGCCCGGTGAACCTGCACGGCGGAACTCCCACGAGCGTTGCCATGCGAAGTCCGGCTCGGCGCCGAAGAACACCACGCCGACGAAGGACTCGTTCGAACTGCGCACCGGCCGAGCAGCGGTAGCCCGCACCCCAACTCCTTCGCAAGCGGCGAATAGCGATCAACTGTGTACGGCCGAGCCGGAATCCGACCGAGGGGTGCCGCCCTAGGCGGCCACGGAGTTCGAACCGGCGGCAAATTGCGGCGCAGCGGTAGCCGCTGTGGTCTTCGATACCCTGGCGCCATGCTCGATCCCCCAGGAGGCGGCTACGAGGTCGTCCCGGACGTGATGTTCCGCGCCTCGGTACAGATGGTCGGCACCAAGGACTACGTATACGCCATCGCGTCCGGCGTTGTCGGTGACCTGCACAACTCCGCGGGCATGGCCGGCGACGACACCGTCGCGCACTCCTTCGCCGGCAAGTACGAGCCGGCCGCGCGCACGATCGTGTCGGGGATCAGCTCGGCCGGTCAGGCCATCGGCGTGACCGCGAGCAAACTCCTGGCCACCGCCGTCGACTACCTCGCCGCCGAAGACCGCGTCGCCGCCCGACTCACGCCCGGCATCAACACCAGCTCCTTCGCCGCGCCGCCCGCACCGGACTGCGAGCCGCAGAACGTCGCCGCCGTCCTACCCATGATCACCGGCAGCGCCGAGATCCACGAGATCCCGGTCATCGGCAAGTTCTGGCCACAGGGCAACCCGGACAAGCTGCGCGACGCCGCCGCGGTGTGGCAGCACGCCGCCGATCTGATCGACGACGCGCAGCGCAACGCCGAACAACACTCGAGCCCGATCCCGGTGTACTGCTCCGGCGCGACGATCACCGCCTACCAGGGGTACATCCGCAAGGTGTGGGCGGCGAACCCGTCCGGCAACACGATCGTCGACGCCGGCCAGCCGCTGATGGAGAACCTGTCGGCCGGCTGCCGGCAGATGCAACGCATCTGCGAGCAGTACGCCGACGCCATCGACACCTGCCGGCACACCCTCATCGCCCTCGCCGTCGCCGCCGGCGTCATCACCACCGCAGGCGTTCTGCTCACCGTGTTCACCCTCGGCGGCTCCGACGCCGCCGCAGGTGCCGCCGACGCCGCACTCGCCGCCGACGCCGCACTCGCCGCCGAAGCCCTCGCAGCGGCCGAAGCCGAGCTCGCCGCCGCCGCGGCGGTCGCCGAGGCCGAAGCCGTCATCGAAGCCGCCCTGGCGAAACTCCTCGCCGCCGGCGCCCTCACCGCGGTCGTGGTCGGCGCCGCCGACAGCGCATCCGCAGCACCCGGGCCAGCCCTCGCCGGGATGCCGGCGGCGATCCCCGCCACCGTGCCCCCGCTGCCGCCCGGGCCGCCAAGCGGCACGTTCCCGCCCTACAGCCCCCCGCAGCAAGCCGCCGCCGCAGCGTGGGCCGCCACCCTGAACACCCGCGACCCGCTCTACGGCAAGCCCGACGACATCGCGTATCAGGTACGAGTCGCCGGGCAACCCGAGCGGGAGATGCTCGGCGCCAACGGCGTCCCGATCTGGGCAGACGGGTACCGCGACACCGACGGCGCGATCGTCGAGGCCAAACACGTGCGCAACCCCGGCTGCAGTCCCCGCACCCTGGAAGGGCTCACCGAGAACAAGATCGCTACCAGCTTCGTCATCGAAGACGACGAGAGTGAAGTCATCCGCTACGGCGGCGCCGTGGCCAACCCGGCCAACCACGTCCAGTACCTTGAGATCGACACGGACGACGAGGCAACGGTCGGCTATTGGCAGTACCTGGCCGCCGCCCATCACGTGCCCAGCGACGTGCGGCACGTGCCATAACCCACGAGTTCTGGCCGTACGGAGGACCTCATGCACGGCAAGCTTTACCTCGGCGCCCCACCTGAGCACCCTTGGCCGCTGAGCCTGCCCACCGTCGAAACGTACCTGCGGCAGCGGTTCCCCGACATGATTGCCTCCCGACGCACCTCCCTGGTCACCGGCAACGACGTCCTCGACTTCGACGTCCGCCTCGACGACGGCCAACAACGCCACGGCACGTACGTCGCCGGCGGGAAACTCGCCCTCTCCGACGGCACCCCGGCCGACTGGGCCGACACCATCGCCTGGTTTCTCAGCCTGCTACCCGAAGGCACCCCCACGATGGTCATGCGCGACGACGGACCCGAGCCCGTACCACTGCCGGAACAGACCCGCACACCGGAAGCGCTCATCGCCTTCTTCGAGTCCATCGACTGATCACTCGAACGGTCAACTCCGCCGCATTCCCTGCGCCACCGTCCCGCCACGGGACGCCTTAATGCGTTCCACCGCCGGGCCCAAACTGCCCGCTTGGCTATATCGCCGGCGAGGCCCGTGCACTGAGAGCTTGTTACTGAACCGATTTCCGCAGGTCAGGGCGTCGGAGTGTTGATGTTGCGGCTTGGTGCGTTCGTTTCCGCGTCACGGTGACGCGGATGCGTACGCGTTCGAACCGCAGCCGGCGGCTGTTGATGTTGTCAGGGGTCCTGTCGGCGTCGGCGGGGTTGAGGGCGGGACCGGGTGAGCGGCGGCTCATGACGAGGACGAACGCCCAGAGGATGTGCGCGGCGGAGTAGTCGGCGCGGCGTTCGTAGTCGCGGGCGTTGCGGCGGCGCTGGGTGATCCAGGACAGTGACCGCTCGACCCGCCAGCGTCTCGGGTGGACCCGGAATCCGACCTGGTCGGGTGGGGGTCTGACGGTCTTGACGGTGATCGCGAGTTCGGTCTCGGCCCAGGTGATGAGGTCGCCGCCGTAGGCGCTGTCGCCCCAGATCATCGCCAGTTGCGGGTTGTCCTGGCGGCAGTCGACGAGCAGGACCTGGGCGGCGGCGCCGTCTCGGATGTCGGCCGGGGTGACCAGCACCGCGATCGGCAGGCCGAACATGTCGACCAAGACGTGCCGCTTCCTACCGTTGATCTTAGGGCGGCTGGCGCGTCGACGAGCAGTTGCTTAAGCCGGGCAAGCCGCTGCCGCTGGCGGGCGAGGTCGACTTCGACCGCCACGGCGCATGTGGTGGCCCAGGCGCGAATCGAACGCGCGACACCCGCTTTAGGAGAGCGGTGCTCTATCCCCTGAGCTACTGGGCCATGTGGGGAGGGTACCAGCGGGGCGCGCTCCGGCGCGAAGCGACGACCGCCGGTGGGTCGCCCGTGCCACGGGCGTGCCACTAGCAAGGGAAATCTTTGCGCCAGGACGATCACCGACGAACATCAACGATCACCTATTTCGCCTGCTCACAGACGCTTCCTCGCCGCTGTCCTGGGGCATCGTGGTGTACGACACACGGTTTAGGAAACCGTTGCTCTATCCCCTGAGCTACGAGGGCGCGAGTGGTCAGCTTACCTGCCAGGGGAGTACCCACGCGTGTCAGGGCGTACCAACCGCTGCCAACGGGTCCGGCCCTCATGCGACCGGCCCGGCGCTGTCACGACCGGTGCACCGGCCCGCCGCTGCGCCGGGAGCCATCGTGCCCGGATCGATACCGAGCATCCGAAGCAGCGAGGCGTTCTTGTCCGTGTCGATGAGCTCCGGGAACTCCCGGTCGACCCAGTCCGCTCGGGCGTGCAGTTGCCGGAAGCGCAGATCCGCTGTGACTTTGGCCTTGTCCACGAACGCGGGTGCAGTCATGTCATTGTCCTTGCTGTTTGCGGCGACCGCCCAGGTGCTGAGCTAGCCGGCTGAGAGGGGAACGGCGCTCCCGGGCCGCCTGCGTGCTCTGGACCGGTTAGCCCCGAGCGTTGGGGTGAGCCAGGTTCGGCGTCGCGGAAACGGAGGCGCCTGCGTCCGAGCCCGGGAGGTGGGCGATCGTCGAGCTTCGCGCTTGTGGGAGGGGCCGGCTCGGAAGACGCCAGTCTCGGCGCTCTCGACGGCGGCGGAGGACAGCCACCGGGGTCCCGGGCGACGACCCCATCGTACGCGCATCCCGCGCGGGCAGGGCAAATCGACGCCGACCACCGCGGCACCTGCGGCAGCAGGTGGCGCAGTCCCCGAGCACTGGATGTCGACTTCTTCGCCGCCGCCAGATCGGGTGTTCTGCCCGCGGACTGGCCTGGAGCATGGATCCCTCTCGGATCCGCCAGCCTGCTGGGGCCCGTGCCCCTCGACGAATCCGAACGTTGCGCCGCATCGGGTCAGCCGGAGCGGCCGTCCTCTTCGTGCGCGTGTGTCAACGGCATGAGCAGGCAAGCACGGCCCGACTTGCCGCGCGGGTCGGCATGGCTGCCGCAACTCCGCCGGCACCTCACCCGACAGCCTGGTCTCCGTCCGGCGCGCCGACCGCGACGGGCCGGCACACCCCACGCCGTGGCGCAGACCTCCACCGGGCGATGAAGGCGGCGGGGATCAGCGCGGGGGGGCGAGGCGACGGACCAGGGTCTTCTGCACGGGTGGAGGAGCGCTTCGCGGCCCAGGCGAGGACTCCGGCCGACCAGGTCGGTGCCCGGAGTACATGGTCACCGCGACCCTCGAGGGCGAACGCCCCTCCGGCGAGGGGGCCGTCGGCCCAGCGCAGGCCGCCGGCGTTCGCTTACCGTCGCAGCATTCCGCCAAACGCGACCTAACGCACTCCGTCGACCTGCTGTTAAGGACTTTTGAACTCCCGCCGGTCACGCCCCTGACGCATTTACCCACCGCGTTGAACGTCGCATTTGAAAATTGAGAATGGAGTGATCGAGTTGACGGCCCGAGCTCCAGCGAATTACGGTGGAGTCGAATCCACTTCGCACGATGCCCCCTCGCGGCATCGACCCGGCGGGACTTCCACAAAAGGGGCCGCCGAGAATTGTCATACCTTCCACAAGGAGGAACCATGACCCCCATGCATCACGCCGCCCTGCTGGCCGCCTCGGTGTCCACAACGGCCGCACTGCTCGGCGCCGGCTCACCAGCCGCCGCCGCTCCGGCGGCGTCGCCACCCGACAGCACCCTCGTCCTCGCGGTCGTTCCGGCCACGCAGAGCACCCATCCGCCGCGCATCACCATCCTGGAGTGCGCCCCCGACGGCGGCACCCACCCCGAGGCCGCCGCGGCCTGCAGCGACCTGCGCGCGGTCGACGGCAACCTTGCGGCATTCAACGACAACGGCGGCATCTGCACCAAGGAATACCAGCCCGTCATCGCAATTGCGGTCGGTACCTGGCAGGGCGAACCGGTCCACTATCGCGAGACGTTCTCGAACCATTGCATCATGCTCAACGCCACTGGTGACGTGTTCGACTTCTGAGAGTCGACCTCCGCGATTTACAGGGTCCACCAGAATTCCACGTCAGACAGAATGGATGATTTCGATGAACCGCACGACCGATGCGATCCTCCGCACCTTCGCCCTTTTCGCCGTCGCCATTGTCGCCCTCATCGCTGCCGATCCCGCTGCTGCCGCCACCGTCCCCACGACCCAGTCGATCAGCGTGACACGCGGCGGCGGCTTCGCCGGGCGCACCGAACACTTCGTGGTCGACCAGAACAGTGACGACCAGCGCGCCCAGCAGGCACTCAACCTGGCGGCGCAGCCTCAGTTCCGTCGGCTGGCCCCGGAGTACCTGCCGGAAAACACTTGCTGCGACCGCTTCACCTACCGGGTCGTGGCCGTCTACAACAGCGGCGTCAGCAAGACCGTCGTCACGATGGACGGCGTCGAGAACACGCCGCCGGTGCTGTTCGAGGTCATCGACGCGGTCGTCTCAGCCGACGCCTCGGCGACGGTCGAGTGACTCTCCCTTCAATGCGGCACGGCCCAAAGGGTCGTGCCGCGTTTGCCCGATCGACTGCGGCACAAGAGGTCGCCCACACCGGCGGACCATCCCGACCATGCGACAATTCGGGCCGCCGTCGGCGGGCTCGCACCTGAGCTGCTCCGGGGCCCGGAATCCTGGAATGGCTGGAGAGCCGGACACCAAGTACCCGGGTCGGTCAGCGTGGAGTCCAGCCGAGCGCCTCATCCACCCGGCTCATCACGTCGTCCTGCCCGACCCCGCGGAGCAGGTCGACGGCAGTGGTCCGGATCTGGCCGATGATCATGCTGAGTGGCAGGGACGGCTCGTCCTCCAGCAGCTTCGCGGCGATCCGGACCGCCTCCAGGGCGTCCGCGTCGGCCTGACCGGCGTGTCGGTCCGGGTCGCCGGGGCCGACCAGGTCGCTGGCGAGGGACTCGCCCGCGGATCGGACCGCGCTCGCCAAAGCGTCCAGCGCGCGCGTCAAGTCGGGCGGCGTGCTGGCGTGCAACCGGGTCAGTGTCACTGCGTTGCGGGCCAGCACCCAGATATTGCCGACCACGTGGTCGAGCTGGTGGGTGGTCTGCTCCACGTCGCGGACCTGGGCCAGGCGCCGGCGGCGGCGCACCCGAAGCCGCAGCGTTTCGCCGGCGGCGAGTGCCTCCGAGTGCAGCCGCTCCACGCAGTCGTTCAGCTGGTGCGCGCGGTCCAGGACGGCGTGGGCGGCCGGCTCGTCGCAGTGGCCGACGGCCTTGTTGAGGTCGGCGAGCAGGTCAGCGAGGTCGGCGTAGGTCTTCTGCGCCGCGTCGACGAGGGGAGTGAGCGGCTTGCGGGCGACGGCGAGCTGGGTTGCCGCAATCGCCACCGCACCCCCGATCAGCGCGTCGACGAAGCGGAACGGCATGAGGTGACCCTGAGGTGCGGCGACCGCCACCACATACAGCCCGGAGATCGCCGACTGAGTGATGAGGGTGTTGCTCGCCCCCGCCGCCGCCAGCGGGCCCACGGTGAGTAGCAGAACGACGAAGAGGCTGGTGACACCGGGGCCGAGGGCCAGCACGACCAGCTCGGCGACGAGCACCCCGGCCGCCACCCCGAACACGATCTCGGTGGTCTGCCGGAGCCGCCGGCCGCGGGACTCGCCGAGGACGACGAGCGCAGCGGACGGGGCGAACAGCGGATCCGGGTGGCCGATCAGGTAGGCCGCGATCAGCCAGGCGACCGTCGCGGCGGTGGCCGCGGTCACCGCCGGGAGCGCGCCCCGGCGCAAACGAACCACGGCTGACCTCAAACGCTGACGCACCCGCAACCCCTTCCTGGTCGATCCGACTTCAGCCGGGTTCCGATCAGGATGTGCCGCGGCGCGAGAAGTGGATCTACCCAGGCATGCCCGTGAGCTAATCACTGCGCGAGGGCGATCAGGCCCACAGGAGAAGCGGCGAATGAGGAGCGGCGATGGACGAGAACGCCATTTCCTGGCGGAGGGATCAGCGCACCGGGCCGTTGTCGGTGAAGGTGTACGTCGTCATCAGCGGACCTTTGGCGATCAGGTCGCCGCCGGGTGAGATCTGCAGGAACTCCCCCTGGTTACTGATCGCGTACGCCGAAGCACCTGCCGGCGTGATGGTGAACAGCTGCCCGGCACGGCTCGGATCACACGCCTCCCCCGCCACCGCACCGTTCTTCCCCACCCCCAGGCACGAACCTTCCACCACCTTGATCATGTACTTGTCCCCCACCGGGTTGAGAACGCCCGTGACACTGGACTCGCCGGGCGGGATCGGGCGGATGACGATCTGGCGCCGGCCCGACAGAACAGGGTTGCCGGCAGGCGGTGCGGTGAATGCGACCGGGCGCCTCATGTCCCGGCCCGTGGAGATACAGGCCTGTTGGGTCAGCACCAGGCCGGCGGCGAGTACGCCGAGGAGCACGGTGGAACGATGGGGCCGCATGGGATCCTCCAAGTCGATGGCGCGGCACATGTTCGTCGATGGGTGGGGTGTCGCGCTGCGGGGCGGCGCACAGTGGCACGAATTCGTGAGCTCAGTACTGGGCGGCTTCCGCGGGGGCGCGCCGGGCCGGACCGGCGGCCGCGTAGGCGACCAGTCCGCCGAGCGCGAGCAGCCCGGCCGTCACGGTGGCAGCGGTGGTTGTCGGAGCCTGCGCCTGCCACGTAAGGATGCGTCCGATGAGCGGTTCCGACCGGGGGAACAGGATCGCGGCCAGGGTCCAGCCCAGCGGCAGGAACCAGGCTCGGGCGGTGCCGATCGTGACCGCGCCCAGGGCGGTCACGCCCAGGAGGCCGGCTGCGTCGCGGATCACCAGCCAGGCCGGGCCGAAACGGGCTCCGGTCGCCAGCGTGACCAGCAGCAGCACCGCTACGACGAGGAACGCTGCCAGCAGGTGGGCGACCCGGCGGGGCGCCCAGGGGATCCCCGCCGTGCTCTCCAGGGCGTCGTCGGGGCCGCCGAGGGTGGCCGTCAAGCCGGCTACCAGCAGCAGGACCGTGAGGACGACCATTTCCATGCCCACCTGGCGGCTGTCGGAGAACAGCGACCACAGCGACCACATCAGCGCCGTGCAGGCGGTGATCGCGACCAGGGCCACCGGGACGCGGCGGGAGCGCAGGTACAGCGTGAGCCACCTCATCGCTTGCTCCCGGGCAGTACGCCGTCGCCGACCGAGCAGTTCTGTGCGGCCCGGCGGAGGGTGACCACCAGGGCTTTCGCCTTGGTGTCGGGCAGCTTCCTCAGGTTCTGCCACATTCCCACGGCTTCGGGGATGACGTCCGGGTCGTAGGTGTCGTCGGCGGCCGGCTCGCGGCCGATGAGCCAGTAGGCGGCGGCGAGGCTTTCCGACGGGTCGGCGTAGTGCTCGCATCCGGGCGGGGTGCTGAATGCCCCGGACACCATTTCCGCGAGGGCGTGGGTCTCGTTCGCGAGGTGCCCGTTCTGGCCGGCCTCGACGCGGTAGAGGACGACGTCCTTCTGCCACGGCGGGGCGAAGTCGGGGCCGTAGGTGGTGGTGTCCTCGTGCACCTGGGCCGGCGGGTCCGGCAGCTTCGCGAGGATCGTCAGGGCTTCCCGAGCCTTCGGGGCGATCTCGGGCAGCAGTCCGGAATGGACCCGGCTGACGCACACCCGGGGTTCACCCTCGGCGCACACCAGTTCCCGGGCGACCGGGTCGATCGCGTTGTTGACGACCCTGTTGTGGTGAGGCATGACCGTGATTGCCAGCGTCGCGCCCAGCACTACCGGCAGCAGTGCCGCCACGCGGATGCGCCAGCCGCTGGAGACGAAGAGCATCACGGCGGTGACGGTGAGGGCGGCCAGCCACGTGGCCTGGGCGGCGCTCGCCCGGCCGGGTACGGTCGCGTACGCGTCCGGCATGTTCATCTCGTAGATCGGCGAGAACACCAGTGCCAGCCATCCGCGGGGACGTGTCGCACCGGGGATGAGCAGCAGCAGGGCCAGGCCCGCGACGGCGAGCGCAGGCGCGGTCACGGGGGACGGCAGCAGCCGGCCGATCGCCAGGCCGAGCCAGGCCGCCGCGATCAGCGCGAGGCATCCGACGGCCGTGACGACCAAGACGGACACCGGGAAGTACTCCGCGGTGCCGATGATCCACAGTCCGCCCGCGACGCCCATCGCCAGGTATCCGCACACCACGGCGACAGCCATGGCGCCGAGCGTCGGTACGGTGCGGTGCGCCGCGGGACGGGGAGTGCTGGCGAACAGTTCTGCCACCTTCGAGCGGTGCTCGCGGCGGGCTTGCCAGGCGCCGGCGGCCATGGCCAGGGGCCACAGCACCGCCAGGTAGAGGCGCTGGGTCATGGCCAGCTGCATCCACCCGGTCGCGAAGTCGATCCCTTCGGCGAAGAAGAGCAGCAGCGTGCCCGCCACCACCAGGATGATGGTGGTGCCGATCGCCGCGGAACGGCGTAACTCGATACCCAGCACCCGCGTCACCGGCCGGCCCCCGATCGGTACGCACGCAACAACGCCGAATAACC
>NZ_JBITLP010000002.1:471244-962234 GCF_044465265.1 Actinoplanes sp. NPDC049681 | reverse complement strand
GGCCCGGTCGGCACGGGATTCGGACCCCCGTAGCCGCCGGCCTGCAGCGACCCGTACGCCCGGGAGAAGGCGAAGCCGGTCTTGTCGGCGTACTGTTTGTTGATCCACGAGTCCGGGGTGACGCCGGCGAGGGTGGAGCGGGCGGCGTCGCAGCACCAGTCCAGCCACCAGAAGTCGAGGTCCTTCGTCCCCATCGCGTCGTGCAGCCAGAAGTACGCCTTCAGCTGGTCGGGGTCGCCGAAGTCGAACACGTAGCAGTCCGGTCCGCCGTTGCAGCCGGTCCTCTGCAGCTTGCCCTTGGCGATCTCCTGCGCCTGCGCGAACCGCGGGTCGGAGCCGAGGACGCTGGGATGGATGTTCAGTCCGGTATGCACGCCCCGCGAGCGCAGCCACGATGTGCTGTGGCGCATCATCGACCACGCCCGGAAGACTCGGCAGGCATGAGGTTCGCCTTCTATGGACGTGTGTCGACCGAGGATCAGCAGGATCCGCAGGCATCGAAGGGCTGGCAGCTCTCCCGGGCTCGCAGCCTCATCGAGCCGGCCGGCGGCGAGATCGTCGCCGAGTTCTTCGACATCGGCCTGTCTCGGTCGTTGCCCTGGAAGCGTCGACCGGAGGCCCAACGGCTGCTGGACGTGATCAAGAGCCCCCGTCGCGACTTTGATGCGGTGGTCATCGGCGAGCCGCAGCGCGCTTTCTATGGCAGCCAGTTCGGCATGACGTTCCCGGTATTCGTGCACTACGGCGTCGGCCTCTGGGTGCCCGAGGTCGGCGGTGCCATCGACCCCGGCTCGGATGCGCACGATCTGGTCATGGCGCTCTACGGCGGCATGAGCAAAGGAGAACGCAACCGCATCAAGATCCGCGTTCGCTCGGCAATGAAGGCGCAAACCGAGCTGGAAGGCCGCTTCCTCGGCGGACGCCCACCATACGGATACCTGCTCGCTGACGCCGGCCCGCACCCGAACCCCGGCAAGGCCGCCGAAGGCAAGCGCCTACACCGCCTACAACCCGATCCGCTGACCGCTCCGGTCGTCCGCCGAATCTTCGAAGAGTACGCCGCAGGCCGAGGCATGACCTCCATCGCACGCGGGCTCACCCATGACGGCATCCCATGCCCGTCCGCCTACGACCGAGCGCGCAACCCGCACCGCAACACCGAGGTCTGGGAGACGACCGCCATCCGCGCGATTCTCCGCAATCCGCGCTACACCGGCCGCCAGGTCTGGAACAAGCAACGCACCGACGAAGTCCTGATCGACGTGGAAGACATCGCCCTCGGCCACGAGAACAAGCATCGGTGGAACGACGAAAGCGAGTGGGTCTGGTCCAACGCCAAGGCCCACACTCCGCTGATCACGACCGACCTCTACCAGCGGGCACAGACCACCATCAAGGTGCGTGGAACGAACGGCGAGCAAGGCCGAACGCCGCGCCGCAGCACCCGCCCCTACCTGTTCCGCGGACTCATCAACTGCGGGCTCTGCGGACGCCACATGGTCGGCAACCTCAACCACGGTCGGCTGTACTACCGATGCAAGGCATCACGCGACTTCGTGCGCCAACACGAGGTCGCCCACCCGCCCATGCTCTACCTGCGCGAAGACGCCATCGCCGATCCTGTGGACCGGTTCCTCCGCCAGGAACTGAACGGGCGCACGCTGGCCGCGAACCTGCGTGCCCTGGCCGACGCCCACCACCGCGCCGAACTGGCCGCCTACCAGGCGAGTGACGAGACCGGACGACTCCGCCGGACGATCACCGACTGCGACGCCAAGATCGGACGCTACCGGGCGGCGCTCGACGCCGGAGGCGACCCCGCGCTCATCGCCGGCTGGATCCGCGAGGCATCGACCGTTCGGGGTACCGCGGAGGCCGCGCTACGGGTGAGCGGGACACCGCCGCAGCGACTCAATGACGATCAGATCGCGACCATGGTCGACGGCTTAGGAAGCTTGCTTACCGTCCTCCGCAACGCGGACCCACGCGACAAGGCGGAGCTGTACAGCCGCATCGGCCTGCGCATGACCTATGAACCAGGCCCGAAGACGCTGAAGGCCGAGCTCGTCTCTGACGATCTCGGCCGTGTGCTTAATGTGTGTCCGAGGGGGGACTTGAACCCCCACGCCCTATACGGGCACTAGCACCTCAAGCTAGCGCGTCTGCCATTCCGCCACCCGGACCTGCTCGTCCAGCCTAACCCGGGCCGCCACGCGGTTGGCGTCCGCGTGTGGTGTGCCCCGGGGGCCGCACAGGAGAGAACTTTACACGGCCCGGCGGCGACGTTGCATCGGGCCCTCCCCCGCGCGTCGCGGACGGGCAGGTGGGGCCGTACGGGTGCGGGTTAACCGATCTTGACCTGCGCTTTTGTGCGCGGGAGACATTGACCGGCGTCTAGAATGCATCCTATATTGAGGCTCAGGTCACCTACACCGCTCGCAGCCCTGGCCGAGGCGGCGGGCTGGAGGTCGGACGCACCGGGCCATGGCGGTGCCGGCCGACTCACCTTCCTCCCCTGCTCGGCACCGTCGCCTGAGCGAAGCCAAAGCCCTGATACGCCGAAAGCAAGCAATTCCGGGGCAGCGGGCCGTTTCAGCGGCGCTCACTGCCCGGAAGGCACGAAGCCGCGGCGAAAGGGCGAGCAAGCGACCGATCAAAGCCCCAAGCGCCACCAGTCACTCTTGGAGGCACCTCCCATGACCGAAAACCGTTCCGTCGACGTCGTCATCGTCGGCGCCGGGTTCTCCGGTATGTACCTGCTTCACCAGCTCCGCCGCCACCACCTCTCCGCCGTCGTGTTCGAGGCCGGGACCGATGTCGGCGGGACCTGGTACTGGAACCGCTATCCCGGCGCTCGCGTGGACGTCGAGAGCCTCGCCTACTCGTACTCGTTCGATGACGAGCTTCAGCAGGATTACGAGTGGCGGGAGCGCTATCCCACTCAGCCCGAGATTCTTCGGTACGCGCAGCATGTCGCTGATCGGTTCGATCTTCGCAAGGACATCGTCTTCCGGACCCGCGTCAGCGGTGCGGCCTGGGACGAGGATTCCAAGACCTGGTTGGTACGTACGGAGCATCAGGACGCCGTCACGGCGCGGTTCCTCGTCATGGCCACCGGCTGTCTCTCCGCTTCGAAGTTGCCGGAGATTCCTGGCCTGGATTCCTTCAAGGGCGCCACTTATCACACCGCGCACTGGCCGCATGAGGGCGTCGACTTCACGGGGATGCGGGTGGCCGTCATCGGGACCGGGTCTTCCGGGGTTCAGTCGATTCCCGTCATCGCCGAGCAGGCCGCCGAGCTGACCGTCTTCCAGCGCACGCCCGCGTATTCGTTGCCCGCGCGGAATCGGGCGTTGCGCGAGGACGAGGTCAAGGAGATGAAGGCCAACTATCCGACGTTCCGGCAGGCTCAGCGGGAGTCCGGGTTCGGGGTGCCGGTGCCGATGCCCACGCGGTCCGCGCTCGAGGTGTCCGAGGACGAGCGGGATGCGACGTTCGAGGTGGCGTGGGAGAGCGGGAGTCTGGTCAATCTGCTCACGGCGTACAAGGATCTGGCTACCGATCAGGCTGCCAACGACACCGCTCGGTCGTGGATCCATCGGAAGATTCATGCGATCGTCGCCGATCCGCGGGTGGCCGAGGATCTCTGCCCGGCGTATCCGGTCGGGACGAAGCGGCCCTGTCTCGATACCGGGTACTACGAGACGTACAACCGGTCCCATGTGCATCTGGTGAATCTGCAGCGGACGCCTCTGGTCGGGATCACGGAGAAGGGCATCAGGACCTCCGATCACGAGTACGAGGTGGACGCGATCGTCTATGCCACCGGGTTCGACGCGATGACCGGGGCGCTCACCAATGTCGACATCCGGGGGCGGGACGGGTTGTCGCTCAAGGAGACGTGGAGCGCCGGGCCTCGGACGTATCTCGGGATCGGGACGGCCGGATTCCCGAACATGTTCATGATCACCGGGCCGGGCAGTCCATCCGTGCTTTCCAACATGGTGGTTTCCATCGAGCAGCATGTGGACTTCGTGAGGGATGCCATCCGGCACCTGGATGAGCAGGGGTTGCGGGTCATCGAGCCGGCGTTGGCGGCGCAGGACGCCTGGGTCGAGCACGTCAACGAGATCGCGAGCCACACCCTCTACCCGAAGGCGAATTCCTGGTACATGGGCGCCAACGTGCCGGGCAAGCCGCGGGTCTTCATGCCGTACGCGGGAGGCGTCGGCGAGTACCGCAAGCGGTGCGACGAGGTCGCCGCGAAGGGCTACGAGGGTTTCGAATTGAGTGTGTGAGGAGTTGCCATGTCCCGCCGTGAACTGATCGACCCTGAGGTCCGCGTACCGTTGGATCAGTTGTTGGAAGCGATGCCCGGCGGCTTCAATGCCATCGCCGACATCGTCGAGCGCCGGGCCGCCGTCGGGGCCATGCTGGGCGCCATCGAGGTGCCCGAGAATCCGAATGTGGTCAAGGAGGACCGCACTGTTCCGGGGCCGCAGGGTGAGCCTGACATCTCCGTACGGATCTATCGGCCGCGCGATGCCGCCACGCCGCTGCCCGGCATCTATTTCATCCATGGTGGCGGCATGATTCTCGGCGACGTCGCCGGGGAGGATCCGACCGCGACCCTGCTCTGCGATCAGGTCGGCGCGGTGGTGGTGTCGGTCGAATACCGGCTTGCGCCGGAGCACCCGCATCCCGCGCCGGCCGAGGATTGTTACGCGGGGTTGCAGTGGACCGCCGCGCACGCCGCCGAGCTGGGGATCGACCCGGATCGGCTGGCGATCTACGGCGGGAGCGCCGGGGGTGGACTGACGATCGCGACCGCGATGATGGCGCGGGACCGGGGCGGGCCGGCGGTGCGGTTCATGATGCCGATCTACCCGATGATCGACGACCGCAACGAGACGGCGTCGAGCCGGGAGATCACCGACATCGGCATCTGGGACCGGGACGGCAACATCGAGGCGTGGGCCTGGTATCTGGGTGGCAAGCCGGCCGATCAGTACGCCGCGCCCAGCCGTGCCGAGGACCTGGCCGGGCTGCCGCCCGCCTTCATCGACGTGGGCACCGTGGACCTGTTCCGTGACGAGGACATCGCGTTCGCCCAGCGGTTGATGGCGGCCGGGGTGCCGACCGAGCTGCACGTGCACCCGGGGAGCTATCACGCGGCCGAGACGTTCGCGCCGGAGGCGGCGCTGGCGCAGCGGACGTGGGCGTTGCGGGTCGACGCCCTGAAGCGGGCCCTGGCCTGATGACGGCGGCCGGGCGGGGACGGTCCCGCCCGGCCGTCGCGGTGCGAGGGGTTCAGGATCCGGTGGCGGCCGTCGCCTCGATCACGGGCTGTTCGGCGCCGGCGGTGGCGATCTCGATGCGGCGCGGCTTCGCGGCCTCGGCGACCGGGATGGTCAGGGTCAGGACACCGTCCTGCCAGGTCGCCGCGATCTTGTCGAGGTCGAGGCCGTCGCCGAGGGTCAGGCGCCGTTCGAAGGTGCCGGTGACGCGCTCGCGGCGCAGCCACTGCACCTCTTCGTCGGTGCGCGCCGAGCGTTCCGCCCGGATGGTCAGCACCCGGCCGTCGACGTCCACCTGCACGGAACCGGGGTCGATGCCGGCCAGGTCGCAGTGCAGGACGAAGTGCTCACCGGACCGGTACAGGTCCATCGGCATCGCCAGGGTGGCGGCGCCGCCGACAGCGGAACCGGTGCCGAACATCTGACCGGCGAGGCGGTCGAATTCGCGGAAAGGATCGAAAGTCAGCACCACGAACACCTCCTTGACGACCGTCCGCCGGGCTCTCCGGCGGACGCGTGGCGCTCGGCTAAAGATCAATTCTGCCGAGGGCGCTGCACGCGGCAGCGACACGTCATTATTTAGCACTCCTCCGGGCAGAGTGCCAGCGGATCCGGCCAAAAAAGTTGACGTCCGCCCGGCCCGCGGCGAGGCTCCGGGGATGACGCTCACCCGCCGTACGGTCATCGGCGCCGCGGTGGCCGGGGCCGGCTCGCTCGCCGCCGGACCGCCCGCGCAGGCCTCCCGCCCGCGGGTCGCGGTCCGGCCGCCGGCGCTGCGGCCCGGGGATCGGGTACGGGTCGTCGCCCCGGCCGGCGTACCCGACACCCGCCTGGCCCGCGGCATCGAGATCCTGGAGAGCTTCGGCCTCGTCGTGGAGCCGGGCGAGCACCTGTACGACCGGTACGGCTACCTCGCCGGCACCGACGAGGCCCGCCTCGCCGACCTCAACGCCGCGTTCGGTGACCCGGGCGTCCGGGGCGTCTTCGCGGCCCGCGGCGGTTACGGCACCCAGCGCATCCTCGACGGCCTCGACCTGGCGGCCGTACGCCGTGACCCGCGGGTGTTCGTCGGCTTCAGCGACCTCACCGCGCTGATCGGCCGGCTGTGGCGCGGCGCCCGGCTGGTCGGCTTCTACGGGCCGATGGTCAACTGGACGGACTCGCGTACCGGCCCGGTGGAGATCGAGTCCCTGCGCGCGGCGATCATGACCACCGCGCCGATCGTGCTGACCCGCGACCCGGCCGAGCCCAGCGCGGCCGTCGAGGTGCCCGGCACGGCGACCGGCACCCTGCTCGGCGGCAACCTCACCATGCTGCAGACCAGTCTGGGCACCGGCGACCTGCCGGACCTGCGCGGCGCGATCCTGGTGTTCGAGGACACCGACGAGGGCCCGTACAGCTACGACCGGATGCTCACCCAGCTGCGCCGCGCGGGGATCCTCGAGCGGGTGGCGGGGATCGCGATCGGCCAGTTCACCAACGCGGCCGGCGGTACGGGACAGTGGACGGCGGCGCAGGCGGTGCAGGACCGCGTCGGTGACCTGGGCGTGCCGGTGCTGGGCGGGCTGCGGGTGGGGCACGGCACCGGGCAGCTGACGGTGCCGCTGGGCACCACGGCGACCATCGACACCGCCGCGGGGACGCTGACCGTACGGGCCGGGGTCCGCTGACTCAGGCGATCGGCAGGGCGGTGGCGACGGGCCAGGCGATCATCAGTGCGCCGGCCGCGACGGTACGCCACCACGGCGTACCGGCTCGCCACGCGAGACCGGCCACCAGGAGGTGCACCCCGAGCAGGCCGGCGATCAGCGGCGCCACGAGGGCGAGGAATCCCGGCGCGAGGCCGACGGCGGCGGCCACCGGCACCGGCACGAGCACCGCCGCCAGCACGCCCGCGCTCCACGGCGGACCGGCGAGGGCGTGCGCCGAGGCCAGCAGGACCGCTGTGGCGAGCGTGAGCAGCGCCACCAGCCACCGGTGCGGTCCGTACGGCACCGCCGAGGTGAGGCCGACGTGGATCGGCAGCACGACGATCGCGAGACATGCCACGGCGAAGGCGGACGCCGCGGCCACGCCCCGCCACGACGGCGGGCGGACACGCGCGCCGCGATGTCTCATCGCCGCCGCGACCGCGAGGGCAACCCCGGCGCCGCCGAGGTAGCCGATGAGGTATCCGCAGACCGTGGCCCGCAGCGTCAGGTACAGCAGCGCTCCCCCGGCCAGCCCTGCGAGCGGTGCGAGCGCCACGGCCCCGGCGGTCCATCGGGCCGCCTCGCGGGTGGGCAGCGCCGGGCGGACCGCCCGGGGGCGGGGCCTCAGCGCGGCCGCCGCCACCAGCAGCAGCAACGATCCCATGAGGATCAGGCCGCCCGCGGCCACCCGCTGCTTCGCGGCGATGACCGGCCGCTCCGGCCGGTTACCCACCGCGTCGTCGAGCCACCGGGCCGTCTCATGATGGGTACGGTCGGCGTACAGCACCCCGACGTGTTCGACGAGCGGTACGCGCACGATCCGGCTCCCGCCGGTGGCGGCCGACTCCGTGGCGGACCGGATGCCCGCCGGCTCGAGCTCGCCGACCACGAGCAGCAGGCGGCGCGGGCCCGGCGGGGTGAGGGCGGCGCTGTCCCCGAGCGATATCGCGACCGTGGCGGCGATGCGCTGGTCGCGGGATCCGGCCCGGACCACCGCGGCCGCGCCCATCGAGTGGCCGACCAGCACCACCCGGCCGGGATCGACGTCGGGCCGCGCCCGCACGTAGCGGATGACCGCGGCGAGGTCACGGTCGACCTCGTCCTGCCCGGTGAGCGGCCGGGTGTTCGCGGCGTGCCCGGCCAGGTCGGGCAGGGCCACCACGTAGCCCCGCCGCGCAAGCGTGTCGGCGAACGGCCGCATCAGCCGTCCGGAGCCGGCGAACCCGTGCGCGACCACGACCGCGGGACGCCCGGACCCGGCGCCGGCCGGCCTGACCGTCTCGACCGGTACGCCGTCCACGGTCACCTCCGCCGAGACCAGGCCGTGCCCGGCGTACGCGCCGAGCAGCGCGCCCGCCGCGAGCAGCAGCACGCCGGCGACGAGGGCCGTGACCCGCAGGACGGGACGGGCGCGGGTCGGCATGCGCAGCACCGTACCGGCCGGCCGCCAGGGCCTGCCCGGTCATCACGCGCCGGAGCGGCAGGACAGGTCCGCGGGCGGCTCACTGCCGATGTCGGTGCGCCATTCCGCCTCGGTCAGGTCGCGGCCCGCCACCGCGCAGGCCTGGGCGAGCAGCGTCTCGTCGCCGAAGTCCCAGCGGATCGCGTCGCCGCCGATCGTCACCGAGTAGAGCACCGCCTTGCCCGGGACGAAGGCCATGGCCGTCTGGTACGCCGTGTCGCCCCGCTCCGCCTGCCCCGGGTTCTGCAGCGGGGCCTCGCCCAGACGCCGGCCGGTGGCCAGGTCCAGCAGGCCCAGCGTGCCGTTCATGTCCAGGCTCGCGGCCAGGCCGGACCGCGCGTCGGCGGTCACCAGCGCCCCGACCCCGTCGAGGTGGCGGATCTCGTGGTCGTCGCCCGTGCTGCGTACCGTGGCCGTCCCGAGCCCGGCGGCGTACGTCAGCACGTCCCCCTCCGTGGAGAAGACGGGGATCGGCCCGTCGGCGGGCAACGGACCGGTGAGCGTCTTCCGGGCCCCGGTCGTGGTGTCCACGCGGACGAGGCTGCGGTCGTTCCGCTGCTCGATCAGGGCGTCACCGGCCGGCGAGAGCAGGAAACTCAGCTCGCCGCCGATCTCCTGCCGCTCGGTTCCCTCGGCGCTCCCGTCCGCGGTGCGCAGCCGGCGTATCTCGAGCTGCTTGTAGTCGTACGAGGGCGCCGCCACGACGATCGAAGCGGCGTCGGGGCTCAGCGCCACGCCCGCGACGTTGCCCACCGGCGGGTCGAGCCGCAGCACGCGCGGGGCGGCCAGGTGCGTGCCGGAGGTGTCGAACAGCGCGACCCCCGGGCTGCCGGCGGCGGCGAGGGTCCGGCCGTCCCGGCTGTACGCGAGCGCGGACACGTCGCCGGCGATCGGCGTGTCGGCGATCAGCCGGCGCTCGCCGCTGTCCCAGATCCGCAGCCGCGCGGTCGGGTCGCCGGCGCCGCCCTGCACCCAGGCGACCTGCCGGCCGTCCGGCCGCACCGCCATCGCCGGCGGGATGCCGGCCTCGTTGGGGTCGGGCACGTCGGGACCGACGATCTGCCCCAGCCGGGACTGCTGCCGCAGGTCGAAGACGGCCACGTCGGTGCCCGCGCCGCTGAGCAGCACGTTGCCGTCCGGGCTGAAGCGCAGCAGGGCCGACCCGGTCGGGCCGCCGGTCAGCCGGCGGGGAGCCGGCGCGTCGGTGCCGCGTTGCGCGATGGTGATCACGCCGGACTGCGCGATCGCCACCCGGTGGCCGTCCGTGGAGACGGCGAAGTTGTCGGCCTGGGTCCGATCGACGCCCGGAAACCCGAGCTGCTTGTCGGAGCCGGCCCGGTAGACGGTGGTGTCGCCCATCTTGAAGAAGCCGAAGTATCCGCGGTCTGGCGAGTGCGCCGCGGAATAGCGGCTGGCCGGGACTTGCATGGCCACCGGCTGCCCGGCGGGCGCCAGCGCGGGCAACCTCCAGGATCGAGTCACGACGGACGAGTCCTGCTCGCGCGCGCTGCCGACGCGGATCCGTTCGCTGTCCGCGGTGAAGCCCACGACCGGCCGCGAACCCTGCACGGTCAGCGAACGGACGCCGCCCTTCTTGAGGTCGAGCACCGCGACCGCTTCAGCGCCGGCTGCGGCCGCCCACCGGCCGTCCGGCGAGATCGCGACGTCCGCCACCGGGCCCCGTACGCTCGCCGTCTGCCGGCGGCGGCCCCCGGCCGTCTCGTAGAGGGCCACGGCGCCGCTGCTGTCGCCGACCGCGATCTTCTTGCCGTCGGACGACCAGGCCACCGCCGTCACGGCCGCGCGCCCCCGCAGCAGGACGCGGGCCGGACCCGGCCGGGTGGGCCACACGGTGACCACTCCGGCCTGCGTACCGGTGACGACGGAGGCGCCGTCCGGAGTCACCGCGCCGGCCGTCACGTCGGCGTCGTGGTGCAGGAACCGGACCAGGGCGGGGCTGGCGGAGGACACCTCGAGCAGGGCCGCCCGGCTCTGCGGTGTGGGCTGCGCCCGGTACGCCGCGACGGCGAGCAGCAACGCCTTGTCCAAGCGCCGCGGCGCCTGCTGGACGCTGGTGGCGGCGATCTGCCGGGACACCGCGAGCCGCTCCTGCTGCGTGGCCACGACGCTCTGCCGGTACGCGATGACGGCCGCCGTACCCGAGGCGCACAGCAGCGTGGCGAGCGACGCGATAGCCGTCCTTGCGATGCGCTTGGTGCGCCGGTGCTGGCGGACGTCCTCGCCGATGAGATCGTCCTTGGACCTGCCGTGCAGCGGCGCGGCGACGTCCGCCGTCAGCTCGCGGAAGCGGGGGTCGCGGGGCGTCACCTGGCTCTCGTGCCGGGCCCAGCGGGCGTCGATCCAGCGGGGTTCCTCGTCGAACGCCAGCCGCAGCTCGGGCGGCAGCGCGGACGACGCCGGGTGGAAGCCGCTCCCCCGCCAGACCAGCTCGCCCTCGGTGAGGACGATGAGGATCCGCTGCGGCGTACGGTGCTCCAGCCACCACGCGACCTCCCGGCGTACCCACGGCGACGCGGCCGAGCCGGGCGACGCCAGCAGGACGAAATACCGGGCCTGGCTCAGCGCCGACTCGATCGCCGTCCACAGTCCCGGGTTGGCCGAGAGGCTGTCCGCGTCCCGGAACACGGCGAGCATGCGGCGGCGGTTCCACGGCTTGGCGAAGACCTGCAGTTCACGCTGGAGGTTCGGCGCCAGTTGTCCGTCGGCCGCGCGGCTGTACGAGATGAAGGCGTCGTAACGCGGCGGCGAGGGCGGATTCTTGACGGCGTGACGGAGCATCCGGGGATTGCACCGGTACCACCCGATGATCACCATGCTGGTGTCGACTAGCGGACGCACAGCACCTTTCACCCGAAAAGGTTTCACGATGACATTGCATGCCGACCGGCTCGAGGTCGTTCCGATGACACCGGCTCACGCAAACGGGGTCCTGACGGTCTACGCCGCGGGCATCGCCACGGGCAACGCGACGTTCGAGACGGAACCGCCGTCGTGGGAGGAGTTCGACGCGGCGCGGCTGCCGGAGCACAGGTTCGCGGCCCTGGACGGCGGCGAGGTGGCCGGCTGGGTCGCCTGCTCGCGGGTGTCCACGCGCGCCGCCTACGCCGGTGTGGTCGAGCATTCCGTCTACGTCGATCCGCGGTTCGGCGGCCGGGGCATCGGCCGTACGCTGCTCGAGACGCTGATCGGCTCCACCGAGCGGGCCGGGATCTGGACGATCCAGTCGGGCGTCTTCCCCGAGAACGCCGCCAGCCTGGCGCTGCACCGGCGGTGCGGGTTCCGCGAGATCGGCGTCCGGGAACGGATCGGCCACCATCACGGCGTCTGGCGCGACGTGCTCCTCATCGAACGCCGCTCGGCGGTCGTGTGAGGAGACCGCTGTCGATCAACGGCCCGTCGGCGTAGCGTCGGGGCATTGGTCGACTTCTACCCGATCCGACGGGAGGGCGCCATGACCACGATCGTCCCGCGGCCCGCCGCACCGCAGCCGGTCGTCAGCCGCCCCTGGCCGGTACGACGCCAGATACGGGGCACCGCGCTGGGCCGCACGCTGCGCACCACGGACGCGAAGCAGATCGGGATCATGTACATGATCACGTCGTTCGGCTTCTTCGTGGTGGGCGGCTTCATGGCCCTGCTCATGCGCGCCGAGCTGGCCCGGCCCGGCATGCAGTTCCTGTCGGCGGAGCAGTACAACCAGCTGTTCACCATGCACGGCACGATCATGCTGCTGCTGTTCGCGACGCCGATCGTGTTCGCCTTCGCCAACTTCGTCGTCCCGCTGCAGATCGGCGCGCCCGACGTGTCGTTCCCGCGGCTCAACGCGTTCGCGTACTGGCTGTACCTCTTCGGCGGGCTCATCGCGATCGGCGGCTTCGCGCTGCCCGGGGGTGCCGCGGACTTCGGCTGGACGGCGTACACGCCGCTGAGCGACGCCACGAACTCCCCCGGCGTCGGCGGCAACATGTGGGTGGTCGGCCTGGCCCTGTCGGGCCTGGGCACGATCCTCGGTGGCGTCAACATGATCACCACGATCCTGACCCTGCGCGCACCCGGCATGACGATGTTCCGGATGCCGATCTTCACCTGGAACATCCTGATCACCAGTCTGCTGGTGATCGCCATCTTCCCGTTCCTGGCCGCGGCGCTGTTCGCCCTCGCCGCCGATCGCATCCTCGACGCGCAGGTCTTCAACGTGAACACCGCCGGCCCGATGCTGTGGCAGCACCTCTTCTGGTTCTTCGGCCACCCCGAGGTGTACGTCGTGGCCCTGCCGTTCTTCGGCATCATCACCGAGGTCATCCCGGTCTTCAGCCGCAAGCCGCTGTTCGGCTACAAGGGCCTGGTCGGCGCCACCCTGCTCATCGCGATGCTGTCGTTCAGCGTCTGGGCGCACCACATGTTCGCCACCGGCCAGGTGCTGCTGCCGTTCTTCAGCTTCCTGAGCTTCCTGATCGCCGTGCCGACCGGCATGAAGTTCTTCGTGTGGATCGGCACGATGTGGCGCGGTCAGATCAGCTTCGAGACACCGATGATGTTCGCGCTGGGTTTCATGGTGACGTTCCTGCTCGGCGGCCTGACCGGGGTGCTGCTCGCCTCGCCGCCCATCGACTTCCACGTCACCGACAGCTATTTCGTCGTTGCGCACTTCCACTACGTCCTGTTCGGGACGATCGTGTTCGCCGTCTTCTCCGGGATCTACTTCTGGTTCCCGAAGATGTTCGGCCGGATGCTCGACGACCGCCTCGGCAAGGTCCATTTCTGGCTGACCTTCATCGGCTTCCACGCGACGTTCCTGGTGCAGCACTGGCTCGGCGCGGAGGGCATGCCCCGCCGGTACGCCGACTACCTGCCGAGCGACGGCTTCACGTTCCTCAACACGTTCTCCACGATCGGCTCGTTCGTCCTGGGCGCCGCGACGCTGCCGTTCATTTACAACGTGTGGAAGTCGTACCGGGCCGGCGCTCTGGTCACGGTGGACGATCCTTGGGGCCACGGCAACTCGCTGGAGTGGGCGACCTCCTCGCCGCCGCCGCTGCGCAACTTCGACCGCATGCCGCGCATCCGCTCGGAGCGCCCCGCCTTCGACGCGAAGTTCCCCGAGCTCGCCGCCGGGGAGCAGTCGGAAGCGGGGCCGCCGGAGGGCGGCGCCCGCCCGCTGAGCAGCGAGTCGGACACCGGTGCCAGCTACCAGGAGGATCGCTCGGACAGCCACTGATGCGCCCCGCTTGACGAAGCGGAACGTCGCTCCATATGCTTTCGGAACGACGTTCCGCTTGTCTGGAGGCGTACCCATGGCCACCCCCGTCCTCTCCGTCAGCCCCGTGACGCTGCCGGCTCCCGGCCGTACCGTGGCATTGCAGGTCCGGGTCTCCGCACCCGTGACCGGCGGCGCATTGCCGATCATCCTGCTGTCGCACGGCCACGGGCCGTCGCACCATCTCTCGTCGCTGAACGGCTACGCCCCGCTCGCGAACTACTGGGCGGCGCACGGCTTCGCGGTGATCCAGCCGACCCACCTGGACTCGAGAACGCTCACGCTCCGCCCCGGCGACCCCGAGGCGCCGCTGTACTGGCGCTCGCGGGCCCAGGACATGAGCCGCATCCTCGATCAGCTCGACGCGGTCGAAGCCGCCGTACCGGCGCTGCGCGGACGGCTGGACCCGGCGAAGGTCGCGGCGGCCGGGCACTCGATGGGCGGGCACACCACGAGCCTGCTGCTAGGCGCCCGGCTCACGGATCCGCACGACGGCACCGAGGTGAACCTGGCCGACCCGCGGATCAAGGCCGGCGTACTGCTCGCCGCGCCCGGCCGCGGCGGCGACGCCCTCACCGAAGCCACGGCCACGAACTACCCGTTCTTCACGAGCACCGACTTCTCCGCGATGACGACACCCACGCTCGTCGTCGCCGGGGACAGGGACACCTCCGCCCACCTGACAGTGCGGGGCGCGCAGTGGCACACCGACCCGTACCACCTCTCCCCCGGCCCCAAGTCGCTGCTCACGCTCTTCGGCGCGGAGCACGGGCTCGGCGGGATCTCCGGGTACGACGTCGCCGAGACCACGGACGAGAATCCGGCGCGGGTGGCCGCGGTGCAGCGCCTCACCCGGGCATACCTGTGGAGCGAGCTTCATCCCGGGGACCCGGCCTGGAAGACCGAGGCCGACGCGCTGACGGCCGGACCCGACCCGCTCGGGCGGGTCGAGTCCAGGTAGGCCCTCAGCGGGTGGCGCGACCGGTCAGCTTGTCCTTGAGCCGGTCGACCAGCCCGACGCCGGGGCCCACCAGCTTGTGGAACAGCTCGCTGTTGGGGGCGCCGGGGTGCGGGCGGGTGGGCGCGAGCTTCTTCGCCGTCTCCACCTTGCCGGCGAGCTCGATCAGCTCGTCCTCGGGGATGCGGCGGCGCAGCTCGGGGAACTGCTCCGACTCCTCGTCCTGCACGTGGTCGGCCAGAATGGTCTCGAGCGAGCGCAGCGCCTCCTCGAACTCGGGGCCGCTGACATCGAGGTCCTCGAGCTTCTTCATCGCCTGCTCGAGTTCCTTGTGCTCCTCGATGTCGTGCTCGACCGCCTTGTCGCCGTCGGGCAGGTGCTTGCGCATGGCCGGGTAGACGTACATCTCCTCGGCGACGGCGTGGCGCACCAGCTCGCTGATGGCCGTGTCGGTGAGGTCGCGCCGGATCATCGGGTCCTTGATCGTCCAGATCTCGCCGATCAGGGCGGTGACGTCGCGGTGGTCGCTGGTGAGGACGTCGATCACGTCTTGGCTGGTCATGAAACCTCCTGAGGCGGGGTGAGAACAGCAGCCGACTACCCCGGATACCGTGGGCTCATGCAGGAAACGCAGCGCCGGCAGGAAGACGCACGCCGGGCCGCCGCCGGGCGGGGCTGGGCGGCCCTGCTCGTCACGCCCGGGTCCGACCTGCGCCACCTCGCCGGCTACGACGCGATGCCGCTGGAACGGCTGACCTGTCTGGTCCTGCCGGCCGACGGTGCGGCCACGCTGATCGTCCCGCGGCTGGAGCGCGCGGCGGCCTCGGCGGCCGCTCCCGGCGTACGGCTGGCCGACTATCCGGACGGCGCCGACCCGTACGGTCTGCTCGCCGATCTCCTGCCGCCGGAGGGCCGCGTCGGCGTGGTGGACGTGATGCCGGCGGCGCACCTGCTCCCCCTGCAGGAACGGCTGCCCGGGACACGCTGGGAGCGGGCGGCGCCGGTGCTCGGCCGGTTGCGCGCGATCAAGTCGCCGGCCGAGGTCGCCGCGCTCGCCGAGGCCGGCGCCGCCATCGACGACGTGCACCGGCAGATGCACCGCTGGCTACGGCCGGGACGCACCGAGGCGGAGGTCGCCGCCGACATCGCCACCGCGATCCGCGACGCCGGCCATGCGCGTACGGACTTCGTCATCGTGGCGGGCGGCCCGAACGCCGCCAGCCCCCACCACAGCAGCGGCGCACGGGTGCTCGAGGCCGGCGACCCGGTGGTCGTCGACATCGGCGGGACGATGCCGAGCGGATACTGCTCCGACTGCACGCGTACGTACGTGCTCGGCCCGGCCGCACCCCCGGATTTCGCCGAGTACTACGCGGTCCTGCAGGCCGCCCAGCGGGCGTCGGTGGCGGCCGTGGCGCCCGGAGTGCCGGCCGAGGCGGTCGACGCGGCGGCACGGGAACCGATCACCGCCGCCGGGTACGGCGAGGCGTTCCTGCACCGCACCGGGCACGGCATCGGGCTGGACACCCACGAGGACCCGTACATCGTCGCCGGCAACACCGAACCGCTGTGCGAGGGGATGGCGTTCTCCGTCGAACCCGGCATCTACCTGGCCGGGCGCCACGGGGCCCGGATCGAGGACATCGTCGTCTGCACCGCGGACGGGGTCCGGCGTCTCAACACGACCGGCACCGACCTGGTCCATCTCTGACCCGTCCGGTCAGGGATTGCCGAACGCCGCCCCCAGGCCGGTGAGGTCGATCGGCCGGCGGGCGCTCTCGGGCACGTGGTCCAGCAGCGGACGCATGGCCTCGAGCGCGGTGAGGATCTGGCGGCCGACCCGTCCGACGGGTTGCATGGCGTCGACGGACACCAGGATGCCGCGTTCGGCGTACCAGGTGACGATGGGGTGGGTCACCTCGTGGTACAGCGCGAGGCGGCGCCGGATCACGTCCTCGGTGTCGTCGGTGCGGTGCTCCAGGGCGGCGCGGGCGAGCAGCCGGCGGATGAGCTCGCCGTCGTCCGCCTTGAGGTGCAGCGCCACGTCGGCCGTCATGTTCAGGGACTTCCCGACCTGGTACAGCGTCCGGGCCTGGGTGATGTTGCGCGGCATGCCGTCCAGGACGTAGCCGGTGCCGGCCGCCTTGGCCGCGACCAGGGCATCGCGCACCATGTCCAGCACGATCTCGTCCGGCACCAGGTCGCCGCGGTCCAGGTGGTCGCGGACCGCCCGGCCGAGCGGGGTCTGCCGGGCGACGTGGTCGCGCAGCAGGTCGCCGGTGGCGATGTGCGGGATGTCGAAATGGGCGGCGATCACCGCCCCCTGGGTGCCCTTGCCCGCCCCGGGCGGCGCAACCATCAAGACCCGCATCCAGCAGCCCTCTCCGGTGACCATGCCATCGCGATCAGACTGACATCCCAGGCAGCGGAAGTCCATCACCGCCGCCGCGCCGCGTGGTGTCGGACGGCGGCGGCCGGCTCGGGCGGCATGCCGGTGGCTCCTCAGGCCGGGCAGGGCGGGGCGGTGAAGGTGGAGCGGACACCGACCGTCCACCGGCAGCCGAACTCCGGTGCGGCGACCGTACGGCGGTCGAGGATCGCGTCCCCGCCGGGGCGGGTGCCGTGGCGTACCCAGCCCACCAGGTCGTCGAAGGCCCGCTCCAGCTCGGCAGGGGTGAAGTCGCAGTGCCCGACACCGCGGATCGCGCGGGACACGAACAGGCCGGACCGGCCGTGCAGGGCGGCGCGGCGGGCGTACACCTGCTCCATGGAGAACGGTACGAACAGGTCGCCGATGTCGTGCAGGGACAGCACCGGCACGGGCGGCCGGCCGTGGACGCGCGGGATGCCGTCGAGGCCGCGGGAGGGCCCGGCGGTACGGCGTACGCGAAGGACGTCGGCGTTGAGCCGCCACTCCGCGGCGGTGGGCCATCGCCGGTCCGTGCTGCGGTAGAGGGTGAACCGGTTGTCCGTGACGTTGCCGTCGGCGATCCCGCCGGTGCCCCCGGTCAGGCCGGGGTAGATGCCGAACAGGAACGGCAGGTCGTCGAGCGGCGCGAGGGAGCGGGCCGCGTTCCAGTACGCGAACGAGCCGTCGAAGCCGGGACGCTCGCCGCCGCTGCGCCGCTCCACGACGTCCGACCAGGTGTGCCCGGCGGCGGTCAGGACGGGCGGCGCGCCGGCGGTGACGCCCAGCTGCGGCAGGACGGCGGCCACCTGGGCACGCCATGTGTCCTGGTAGTCGGCGGGCGGCGTCAGTGGGAAGTCGACGTCCACACCGGTCAGCGCGGCGGCGGTGACGTTGGCGTCGAGGAAGTAGTCGAAGAGCTCCGTGTCGCCCAGCACACCGCAGTACGGCATCGCGCCCACGAACGCGCGCGGGTGCTTCTCGATGGCCACGGCGGTCACGTGGCCGCCCATCGAGGCGCCGGTCATGTATACGGCTCTCGCGGCCGAGCCGGTGACCTGGCGGAAGACGTCGATGAGGGCGTACGAGTCCCGCACGCCCTGCCCTACGTCGTAGCCGTTGGTGCTGTAACTGGAGGCCGCCCAGGCGAAGCCCTGAGCCACGTAATGGGCCCGCAGAGCGGGATCGTCCACATAGACGGTGGTGTCGCTGCCGCGGTACCCGTGCGCGTAGACGACCAGCTCGCCGTTCCAGTGCAGGGGCACTTCGATCCGGTACGCCGCACCGGCCCGGATGCCGGTGAGCACCCGTGCGATCGGCGTCCCCGAGGCGTCGGTGAGCGCCCGGAACGGGGTGCCGTCGAGGTCGCACGCCGGGTCGGCCACGAGGTAGCCGGGTTGGGTGGTGCTGGGGACGGGCGCGGCGCAGGCGGCGGGCGCCGCGGTAGCCGGCGGGGCGACGAGCGCGGTCGCGCAGACTACGGCGACGGCGAGCACTGCCACGAAGTGTTTCCGGTACGTAACCACGGGCTACCTCCGGGTAACATCCAATGACGCGTACCGGTGACTGTCAAGGGCGCGCCGCCGTGCCCGGTTGCCCCGCCGCCCACCATGATGGATGCTGAGCGGCGACCATGGCGGCGCGCATCTTCATCAGCTACTGCAGCGGAAGCGACGCCACCCGGCAGCTCCGGAACGAGATCGCCACGGCCCTGTCCGGCCACGAGGTGTTCGTCGACGAGCTCAGCATCCCGCTCGCCGACGAATGGCGGGCCCGCATCTACCACGCGCTCGCGGAATGCCATGCGGCCGTCTTCCTGCTGGACCCCGGCGCCCTGGAGTCGGTCTGGGTCCGCAAGGAGGCGAACATCGTCCTGTGGCGCCGGGCGATGGGCGCCCCCGTGATGATCATCCCGGTCCTGCTGGACGGGGTGACGGCGGCCCAGCTCGAGGCGGCCGGCCTGGACGAGCTGCTGGATCTCCAGCACACCCCGCGCGGCGGACGGCGCCCGGCCGACGGGAGCCGGGTGGTGCCCGAGGTCGTTCGCGCGGTGAGCCGCCTGCGGGTCGGCGAGCGCCGGAGCACCGATCCCATGGCGGAGTGGACGTCGCGGGTCGTGGAGGCCCTGGCCGTGCTGGACGACGGCCACCTGGCGGTCTCCGCGGACGCCTTCGGCGCGGCTGACGCCCTCACGGGCCTGCCGGGGCGGCCGGCCCGGCTGAACTACGTCGCCCACCAGCTCCTCCATCACGGCATCGATCGCCGCGCGTACGACGCCCTCGCGCGGATCAGGCATGGGTTCAGCGAAGAAAAGCGCCGCAACCTCATCGAGGAGATCATTCCGACGTGGGTGGACGGGGACGCGGCGCGACTGCTGCTGCACGGCGCGGCCGACGGCCACCGGCCGGTCGTCCTGCTCAACGCCCGCGTCGACCGCACCGGCCGCCAGTACTTCGAGCGGGCGACCTGCCGGTCCTTCATCGGATACCGCTGCGCGGTGACCGGGGACGTGGTCGGCGAGCGCTCGGTGTCCGACGTCTCCACGGCACTGCAGGCAGGCGTCCGGGAGCTGGCCCGGTTACCGCCGCGGATACCGATCGAGGAGCTGGTCCGGCCGCCGGGGCTGTCCTTCCTGGTCGTCAACCCCGACCGGGTGCCGCTGCCCACGGTCGGCCGGGCGATCGAGGCCTTCCGGCGGGACTTCGACTGGGTGAACCTCATCGTGCTCATCGGCCGGAACCACCTCGGTGAGCAGGGCGTACGGCGGTGGCTGCCCGAGGCGCCGTATCTGTTGCTGCCCGCGCTCGACAAGGACGATGAACTCGTGGCCTATCAACTCGTGGAGGATCTCGTGCAGCTGGTGCCGGACCGGAAAGGCGACGTGCGATGACGGGAGCGGTGACCGGGTCCGACGGCGTCGACAACCGCGACGGCCGGGCGTACGCGATGACGGACGAGCTGTCCCTCGCGGTGGACGTCGCGCTCGCGACCGGCCGGCCCCTGCTGCTGCGCGGTGACCCCGGCTCCGGCAAGTCCTCCCTGGCCGCCTACGTCGCCCGCAAGCGGGGCTGGCGGTACTACGAACACGTCGTGACGTCCCGTACCGAGGCCCACGATCTGCTCTGGACCTTCGACGCCGTCCGGAAGCTTGCCGACGCGCAGGCCTCCCGGGTGCTGGACGAGTACGCGTACGTGGAACCGCGGGCGCTCTGGTGGGCGTTCGCCCCACGATCCGCCGCCCGCCGCGGGCGCCCGGCCGGCGAGCCGGACGGCACCCCGGCGGTGGACCCCGCGCACCGCATCCACGATGACGACCAGGCACCCTCCGCCGACCACGCCGTCGTCCTCATCGACGAGATCGACAAGTCCGAGCCGGATCTACCGAACAACCTGCTGGTGCCGCTAGGATCCCAGGAGTTCGTCGTCACCCACACCGGCACCCGGGTACGCCGCGAGCCGCCCGAGCGCCCGGACCCCACCCCGCTGGCCCGGCACCTCGTCGTCCTCACCACCAACGAGGAGCGCGAGCTGCCCCGGGCGTTCCTGCGCCGGTGCGTCGTCGCCTGGCTGCGGCGACCGGATGCCGACCGGCTCGTCATGATCGCGCGGATGCACCTGGACGCCTACGACGGCGGCCACACCGTGCAGGACCTCCAGCTGGCTCGCGCGATCGCCGACGAGCTCATGGAGGTCCAGGCGGACGCGGACCGTTCCGCGCTGCGGGCGCCCAGCACCGCGGAATTCCTCGACGCCCTGCGCGCCTGCCGCGGCCTGGGCATCACCGTACGCAGCAGCGCCTGGCCGCAGCTGCGCAAGCTGCTCATGGTGAAGCCGGACCACGCGGAGTAGGCATGCGACCCACCGTGTGGCTCAGTGACCTGGCCCGCGCCTGCGAGGCGGCCGGGGCCCGCACCGCGGCGCAGCGCAGGCGGATCGCCCGGCTGCTCGGCCTGGCCGCCGTCCGGGAGGGCGCTCCCCCACCGCCCGCCGCACCGGCCCCGGTGCCCGCGCCGGCACCCGCGCGTCCCGCCCCGCCCCGGCCTCCGGCTCCGGCGGTCCGTGCCGGCCCGGCCCGACGACCCGGCGACGCCGTGGTCGAGGCTCCCGCCGATGCACAGGAGCTGCCGGTGTTGACCCCGGACCCGGCGGCCGAGCCGGCCCGCCAGCCCCTCCTCGACCCTCGGTTCGCGCCGACGATCCTGCAGATGGCCGTCCGGCGGCACGTCCCCGGCGGAGCGTTCGACCCCGAGGCCGCCGTCCGTACCCTCGCCGCCGCGCAGCCGCTGGTCACGATGCCGACGAGGCTGCGGGCCACCTCCGCGTTCGGCGTCCAGGTCCTGGTCGACCTCGGCACCGGGATGCAGCCGTACGCGGAGGATCACGAGGACGTCCTGGCGGTCCTGGACCGCCTCCTCGGGGCCGGCCGGATGCGGGTTGCGTACTTCGCCGACTGTCCGGTGCGCGGCGCCGGCCCGGCGGGCAATGCGAGCTGGCGTCCTTGGACTCCCCCGCCCCGGGGCACCCGCGTCCTGCTCCTCACCGACCTGGGCATCGGCGGCTTCCCCTTCGACCCCACACGTGCCCGGGCCGGGGAGTGGCGACGGTTCTGCGCGCAGGCACGGCAGTCCGGGGTGGAGCCGGTCGCCTTCGTGCCCTACCCGCCCGTGCGCTGGCCCGCCTGGGCGGTCGCCGCGATGCCGGTCGTGCACTGGGACCGGCGTACGACCGCGGCGAGCGTCGACGCCGCGATGCGGCGGCGCCGGTGACCGCGCCCGCCTATCTCGAGCTGGCGCAGCTGCTGAGCACGGCGACGCGGATCGAGCCGCACCTCATGCGTACGGTCCGGCTGACGGCCGCCCCGCATCTCGACGCCGGCGCCGAGGGGGATCTCTGGTTCAGCGACGTGATCGGCGTACGCAACCCGCGCATGGTGAGCTTCCGGCCGTCCCGGCTACCGGCCCTGCGCCAGGCCCTGGCAGCGCGCATAGCGGCGAGCGGCACCGACGACCCGGTGCACCGGGTGGGCCCGGTGGTGGCCGCGGCGCACGTGAACCTGCCGCCGACCCTGCTGCTGGAGGAGCGCATCGCCTGGCTGACCGTGAGCACCGCAGCGGACGACCCGGAGCGGATCGACGAGCTCCTGAGACCGGCGCTGCGGGCCCTGGTACGCGAGGGTCGCACCGGTGTCGCCGACTGGTTCGCCGGCGCATGGGACCGGCTGCCCCCGCTCGCCCGGTCGACCACCACCGCGTGGCAGCTCGGCCAGATGGCTCGCCGCGCCGGTGCCGAGGTCCGGATGCCTCAGCACCTCGCCCTGGTCACCCTTGCCGACGTCGCCACCATCGCCGCGGAGCTGCCGGACGTGGTCATCGGCGTGCAGCGCGACGACGACGCCATCCTGATCACCGAGCCACCCCGCCGGGGTTCGAAGCGCGTGAAGCTGCCCGACACGGACCCGCGCCTGCTCGAGCTCAGCGATCCGGCGTCCGGCGGTCCGGGAAGGACGGTGGCCGTGACCGGCGACCGGACCTCCGTTGCCTGGCCGGGCACCGGTCCGGTCCGCATCACCACGGCACGCGGTGCGGTCTACACCCTGCCGGCGGTCGCCCAGCCCGTGGTCCCGGTCCCCTCGGACCTCGGCGGGCGTCTGCGCAGCTTGCGCTACAGCGGCGGTGTCACCCAGCGCGAGCTGGCGAGCATCATGGACGTGTCGGTCTCCTCGATCTCGAGCTGGGAGAACGGCTTCGTCGTCCCGCCGCTCCCCCGCCTGGAGCTGTACGCGACGATCTTCGGCCTGGAGGAGCCCCCGCGGCCCTACCGCTCGCCACCAGCCGTGGAGGAGCTCACCCGCGCCGAGCGGACCCGGCGGCGAGCACTGCTGGACGAGCTCGTGCGGCTGCGCGATGAGGCGTTGGGCCACCGCGTCGCAGACCCCGCACCGCCGTGGGTGCCCCTGCGGTATCCACCCGGGGAACGCATCACGGTGGTGGTCAGTCAGGTGCCCTCGGATCTGCGAGGCACCAATCCGCTGGCCGATCCGAGAAGCCCCGACTTCGTCGAGAGCTACCGGTACGCCGATCTGGACGCGCTGATCGAGATCCACGGCCACCTGCGCGCCGTCAACCCCGACAACGAGGTCAGGATCACCACACCGGACCAGCTGCGCCCGGACGACATGAGCAGCCACCTCGTGCTGCTGGGGGGTATCGACTGGAATCCCGTGACCCGCGAGCTGATGCAGGCCGTCCAGGTGCCGGTCACACCGATCCATCGGGATCCGGAGAGTGCCGGCGGGTTCCGGGTGACCGTTGCGGGCACGGAGCAGACCTTCACGGCGGTCCTGGCGGACGGTCAGCTCCGAGAGGACGTTGCCCACCTCCTGCGTGCCCCGAATCCCTTCAACCTGAGGACCACCGTCACCCTTTTCGAGGGCATCTACGGCGCGGGCACGTACGGCACCGTCCGGGCCCTCACCGACGCCAGCGTGCGCGATCGCAACGCCAATTACCTCGCGGCGGTGTCCGACGTGGGATCGGTCAGCGTGCTCTTCCGCGTCCCCGTGATCGCCAACGAGGTCGTGGTGCCGGACTGGACGATGCCGGGAACGGTGCTGCACGTCTGGCCGGCACCGGACGGACGCTGAAAGCCGGGCGGCACGGGCGGCTGCAGCGGTCACCGGCCCAGGGTCCGAGCCGGCCGGGGCGCCGCCACGAAACGGCGGGCGCGCGGCGCCGGCCCGGTCGGCCGCCCGTGTTCGACGGTCGCCGCGGCGGCACGGCTGCGGTCCGCTCGTGCCGTGGCGAGGAGGCCGGCGTATCGGCCGCGTTCCGCCTGGGACCAGTTGCGTTCGTCTTGTTCCCACCATCCGCTGTGCGGCGTGGACGGCGGGGCGGACGACGTCCAGAGTCTCCTTGGCCGCCAGCCGGTCGGCCTGGACGGCGCGGTTGCGCAACCAGGCCTGGGGGCCGGGCTCGCGCTGCCGGGCCGCCTGCGCCACCGCCGGCCGGTGCGGGTCGTCGCTCATGGACACGACGACGGCCGGCGACGGTTTCCGGCTTATCCGGCGACGGGAATCTGCCCGATCGGGCACCCGGGGTGAGTGGAGCGGACGACGGGATTCGAACCCGCGACCCTCACCTTGGCAAGGTGATGCGCTACCAGCTGCGCTACGTCCGCATGTGTTCCGCAGCCGAAGTTTAGCCGGTTCGCCGCCGGCAGTCCGCGCCGGGGGTCAGTAGCGGAAGGTCGCCACCAGGCCGGTCAGTTCCGCCGACATCCGGGCCAGCTCGGCGGTCGCCTGCTGGGTCTGGGCGATGCCCTCGCTGGTGTGCCGCGCGGCCGTGGCGACCCCGTGGATCGTCTGCGAGATGTCCCCGGCGCCGGCGGCGGCCTCGCCGACGCTGCGGTTCATCTCCGCGGTGGTCGCGGTCTGCTCCTCCACGGCCGACGCGATCGTCGTCTGGAAGTCGCTGATCCGGGCGATGACCTGGGAGATCGCCTCGATGGCGGTGACCGCTCCGCCGGCGTCCGCCTGGATCGCCTGCACCCGCCGGGAGATCTCCTCGGTGGCCCGCGCGGTCTCCTGGGCGAGGTCCTTGACCTCGTTGGCGACCACCGCGAAGCCCTTGCCGGCCTCGCCGGCGCGGGCCGCCTCGATGGTGGCGTTGAGAGCCAGCAGGTTGGTCTGCCCGGCGATGGCGGTGATCACCTTGACCACGTCGCCGATCTCGGCGGAGGAGGCGCCGAGCTGGTTCATCATCGCCGAGGTCGCCG
The DNA here is from genome assembly GCF_044465265.1 of Actinoplanes sp. NPDC049681. Taxonomy (NCBI): domain Bacteria; kingdom Bacillati; phylum Actinomycetota; class Actinomycetes; order Micromonosporales; family Micromonosporaceae; genus Actinoplanes; species Actinoplanes sp. NPDC049681. Next base: position 937,368 of record NZ_JBITLP010000002.1, on the reverse strand, counting down.
TGGCCGTGGCGACCGCGTCCTGGGCCACCTGGGCCGCCTGCGCCGCGTTCTCGGCGATCTCGCGGATGGAGGAGGCCATCTCCTGACCCCCGGCGGACACGGTGCTGACGCTGATGGACACGTGCTCCGCGGCGGACGACACGGTCTGCGCCTGGTGCGAGGCCTCCTCGGCGGAGCCGGCGATCTGCCGTGCGGTGGCCGACATCTGCTCGGAGGCTCCCGCCAGCGAGGTCGCCGAGCCGTCGATCGTCGACACGGCCTCCCGCAGGTGGGCGACGGCCGTGTCCAGGGCGCGGCCCATCCGGCCGGGCTCGTCGCGCCGGGTCAGGCCGCTGGTGCGGGTGAGGTCGCCCTGCGCGAGCGCGTTGCAGACCTCCTCGACGCGGGCCAGCGACCGTACGATGCCGCGCGAGACGAGCACTCCGGCCAGGACGGCGGCGATGAGGCCGCCGACGAGCAGCGCCAGCGAGAGCGTACGGCTGGAGCGGTATTCGTTCTGCGCCGACGCCGCATCGGCGGCCGCGTCAGCGGTCTCCTCGGCGACGAGCTGGTCCACCTCGGCCGAGATCTTGTCCATGATCGGCAGTACGTCGGTGTCGCGGATCTGCGTCCACGTCGCGATGTCGTGGCGCGCCCCGGCGGGCAGCAGGTATTGCTGCACCAGGCGGGTGTAGCCCTGCCACCAGTTCTGCACGGCGGTGACGGTCTGCGTGTCACCGGCGGAACGGCTCTTGCGGTAGGTGGCGAGCGCCGTGTTGAGGGCCCTTACGTCGGCGTTGAAGGCGTCGCCGAACGCCGCCGCCTTCTCCGGGGACATCGCCAGGGCCTGGTCGGACACGTCCAGCCGGGCCTTGAGCACCGCCGCCCGGACCTGTCCGATCGCGATCACGGCCTGCACATTGCGGTCGTAGATGCCCTGCGCCGCGCTGCTCGCCCGGGCCAGCGAGACCATGCCGACCACGCCCACGGTGAGGGCCACGAGCGCCGCCACGCCGACGGCGGCAATGATCTTCACGCCGGTCGGCAGGTCCCCGAAGCTGAGGGACGGTCGCTTACGAACCGGAGTCGCGGCGTGCGCGGCTGCTTTCGTCATCGGGAACCTTCCGGGCGGCGTACGGCGGCCACGACAGCCGCTCATACCCCCGATCATCGTCACGCCGGACGCCGTCTTGATGGCAGACGACCACGAAATCGTGGCGCAGCACACTCTTCGTCCACCGTCCTAGGAACCTAGGGATGGTCCCGGGGCGGTTGGTACCATTGCGGACGATGCCGCGCTGCGGACATCCCGGACGAGCGCGTGTCGTACCCGGCCTGCAAAGACGACCGCCTGCGAAGGTGAGCTGTCATGGCCTGGTTCGTCCTGATCATCTCCGGCCTGCTCGAGGCGGTGTGGGCCGTGGCCCTGGACCGCAGCGCGGGCTTCCAGCGGCTGCTGCCCTCGATCGTCTTCGTGGTGGCGCTGGCGCTGAGCATGACCGGCCTCGGATACGCCTTGCGCAGCATCCCGGTGGGCACCGGCTACGCGGTCTGGGTCGGCATCGGCGCCGTGGGAACGGCGCTGGTCGGCATGATCGCCCTGGGCGAGCCGGCGGGCCTCCCCCGCGTGCTCTGCCTACTGCTGGTCGTCACCGGCGTGATCGGCCTGAAGTTCCTGCCCTGAGCCCGCTTCGCACTCCACCTGCACCTCGCGGATCCGGCGGGCCCCGGTCGCACCCGCCGATAGGTGATCCGCGAGGCACACGGATGGGCCTCCGCAGACGAGCGAAGGACCGCTGAACATGTCCGTCCCGGTCATGGAACCGACGCACGACATCCCCGCCGAGAGCGACTACGACGACATCGCGGCGCTGGCGGCGCACCTGTGCGACACGCCGACCGCGCTCGTGAGCCTGGTCGACCGCGAGCGGCCGTGGCCGGCCAGGTCCTTCTGCGCCCGGGCCATGGACGGAGACGACGTCATGGAGGTCGCCGACGCCCGGCTCGATCCCCGGTTCCGCGACGACGCGCTCGTGACGGGCGAGCCGTTCGTCCGCTTCTACGCCGGCGCTCCGCTGATCGCCTCCTCGGGGCGCCGCATGGGCGTCCTGTGCGTGATCGACCACGAGCCCCGGCGGCTCACCGCGGCCCAGCGCCAGGGATTGCAGACCCTCGCCCGTCAGGTGGTGAGCCAGCTCGAGCTGCGACGGTACGCGCACGGCACGGCCGACCGGATCCAGGAGCAATTCCTGGCGCGCATCACCCACGAGCTGCGTACCCCGCTCACGTCGATCAACGGGTACCTGGAGCTGCTGGAGGACGCCGACATGGTCGCCGGTGCCGGCTCGGCGTTCGTGGAACGCATCCGGCGCAACTCCGAGCGGCTCATCGCCCTGGTCGACGACATGCTGCTCGCGAGCCGGCTCGCGAGCAGCGGGCTGGTCCTCGAGCGTGCGGACACCGACCTTGCCGGCCTCGCCCGCGAGGCCGGCGCGCTGAACTCGGCCCTGGCCGCCGGCAAGGGCCTGACCGTCGCCGTCGACGCGGTGCAGGCAGTACCGGCCCACGTCGACGCGCGGCGCATCGGGCAGGCCCTCGACCGGCTCCTGCTCAACGCGATCAAGTTCACCGACCACGGAAGCGTGACCGTCGCCGCCGCGACCCGGGCCGGGCGGCCGGTGCTGGAGGTGCGCGACACCGGTATCGGCATCGACCCGGCCGAGCGGGACCGCGTGCTGGCCCCGTTCCGGCGCGCGAACGCGGCCGAGCGGGCCGAGGTGCAGGGAAGCGGGCTCGGGCTGAGCATCGTGGCGGCCATCGTCCACGCGCACGGCGGCACGGTGGGCATCACCGACAACCTCGCCGGCGGCACCACCGTGACCCTGACCTTCTAGAGCTTGCGCACCACGACCTTCGTGCCGGAGCCCTTGACGGTGTACGCCACCGTCACGTGCGTCCACGGGTTGGTGGCGTACACCCGGGCACCGTCGCGGATGTCCTCGACCCGGACCATCGCCGAGCCCGCCCGCTTGTTGGCGTCGCCCGCGAGCGAGCGGACCACCTTGCGGACCGAGGTCGCCCTGACGGTGTGGCCGGCCGCCGTCCGGCGGATCGTGATGGCGCCGTCGCCGACGACCTTCTTCACCGTGGCCGCCATGCTCAGGTACGCCTCACCGCGGGCGAGGACCACCGAGGTGATCGTCGTGGAAGCCGCGGGCGGCGTCAGGTGCTGGGCGCCGTACGTGAAGGTCAGCGAGCCCGAGACGTCGCCGGCCGCGACCCTGGCGCCGGAGAGGACGCCCGCCGGGGTCACCACGAACGTGATGCTGGTGTCCGTCTCCGGCGAGAAGGTGAAGTCCGCCGAACCGTCGTCGTGGGTGGTACGGGTGCCGGGGTAGCTGACGTCCTTGGTGAGCAGCTCGGACGGCCGGAACCCGCGCCTGTCGACGTAGCCGTCCAGGTCCAGGGCCGGGTCCGGCTCGACGACGTACCGCACCGCCGGGCGGTTCATCATCTTGACGGCAGCGCGGGCCGACACGGTGCTCAGCGTCTCGTAGGTGCCCCGGTGGTGGACGGCGTACTTCGTCCTCGCCGTGCCGCCGTAGGTGTCGTGCTCGTACGCGACACCGCCGGCCGGGTCGACGGCGTACTCGCCGGCAGCCGACGCCCAGGGGCTGCTCACGCTCTCCGTGATCCGCCAGCCCTCGGCGGCCGCCGCAGTGGAGGAGACCGCCACCGACGTGAGGGCCGTGACCATCTCGGCGGCGGACAGGGTGACCGGCTCCTCGACGGCGGCGGCCGCGTGCGCGGCGCCGGGCAGGCACAGGAGACCCGCGGCCACCGAGGTGACGGCGGTCAGCGCGGCGAGCCGGAACGAACGTGACATGCATCACTCCAGTGGACAATAAGCCAAAAATCGACCATATCGGCACGCCGTCCCGCCCGCATCGGCCCTTCCGCCCGCAACCGGTGACCACTCGGCGGAGCGGCTCAGCTCCCCGGCGGGAGCGCCGATGGGGTCAACGATGGCCGGCGACGGTGGACCGGGACGGGTCGGGGAACGGGTGAGTGATCCCCGCCGGCTGCGCGTACTCCGGGAAACCGGCCTGCTCGACGCGGGTGAGGTGCCGGCCCTGGACCGCCTCACCGCCCTGGCCGCCCGGCTGCTCGACGTGCCGACCGCGCTCGTCTCGCTGGTCGACGCCGACCGCCAGGTCTTCGCGAGCGGCTGCGGGCCGGACGATTCCCGGCAGACGCCGCTGTCGCATTCCTACTGCCGGTACGTGGTGGCCGACGACGCACCGCTGGTCGTGCCGGACGCCCGGGTGGACGAGCGGCTGCGGGACAACCCGGCGATCACCGAGTACGCCGCGATCGCGTACGCCGGCGTCCCACTGCACTCCCCCGACGGCGAGGTGCTCGGCACGTTGTGCGTCGTCGACGCCGAGCCGCGCGAGTGGACCGACGAGCAGGTGTCGATCCTGCGGGACCTCGCCGCGGCAGCGGAGTCGGAGGTCGCCCTGCGGCTGGCCCACGGTGAGCTGCTCTACTCGTCCGCGCGCTGGCAGGCCGTGCTCGACAGCGCCGCGGACGCGTTCGTGTCGATGGACGCGGACGGGCGCGTGACCGCCTGGAATGCGGCCGCCGAGCGGCTGTTCGGCTACTCCGTCGCCGAGGCGCTGGGGCGGCCGGTCACCGATCTCATCGTCCCGGCCGGGCTGCGGGCCGCCCACGACGAGGGCATGGCACGCGTACGGGCCAACGGCAGGTCGACGCTGGCGGGACAGCGCCTGGAGGTGACGGCGGTCGACCGCGCCGGCCGGGAATTCCCGATCGAGATGACGCTGCAGGTCGGCACCGACCGCGACGGCATGGTGTTCCACGCGTTCCTGCACGACATCACGGCCCGTGCGGAGGCCCGCGCCCAACTGGAACAGGAACGCCAGCGGCTCGCCGACGAGCGGGCCTTCCTGGCGGCGCTGCTCGACAGCCTGGACTCGGGCGTGGCCGCGTGCGACGCCACCGGCACCCTCGCGCTGTTCAACCAGGCCCTGCGCGATCTCCTCGGCGCCGACGAGCAGCCGCTGCCGGCCGACCGGTGGGCGGAGGTCTACGGCCTGTACGCCGCGGACGGGCAGACCCTCATGCCGACCGACCAGGTGCCCCTCGCCCGCGCGCACGCCGGCGAGCAGGTACGCGGCGAGGAGGTGGTCCTGCGGCGGCCCGGCGTGGAACCGCGCCGGTTCGTGACCAACGCCCACCCGATCGTCAGCGCCGACGGCCGCCATCTGGGCGCGGTGGTGGCCATGCACGACATCACCGAGAGCCGGCGCGCCCAGCAGCTGCGCCGGTGCCGCCACGCGGTGACCCAGGTGCTGTCCGAGGCGACGAGCGCCGAGCAGGCCGCCGCCCGCGCGGTCGCCACCGTCGCCGCCGGCCTCGCCTGGACCTGCGGCGAGTACTGGCAGGTCGACGCGGAGGAGCAGCAGATCGTCCGGCTGAGCTCGTGGACCGCCCCGGGCGTCGATCTCGGCGGCTTCACCGGCGCCGGTCCGGTGGCCTTCGCCGCCGGGGAGGGGCTGCCCGGGCTGGTGTGGTCCCGCAGGGCCGAGGTGTGGACCGGCAGCCTGCACGACGGCGTCCTGGCCGGTGGCCGGGCGGCCGCCGGGCGCGCCGCCGGCCTGCGTACCGGTATCGGCGTGCCGGTGGGCACCGGCAACGGGGTACTGGGCGTGCTCGCGTTCTTCGTCGATGCCGACGTCCCTCACGACGCCGACATCGCCGCCATGCTGGACACGATCTGCGCGCAGCTGGGCCGCTTCGTCGAACGCCGCCGCGCGGAGGACCTCACCCTGGCCCTGGCCGCGGCGCGCCGCGACTTCGACCGCATCGTCGCCCAGGTCAACGACTACCTGTGGACCGTGGAGATGCTCGCCGACGGCACGGTGCGCTCCGTGTACGCCAGCCCCAACGGCACCGGGGTCTTCGGCACCGCGCTGCCCACCGGATTCGACACGGCGACCCCCCTCGCCTCCCGGATACACCCCGACGACAAGCACCTGTTCGCCGCCTTCCACGCCACCGTCTCGTCCGGGCAGCCGGCGGAGTTCGAGGCACGGGTGCTCGGCTACGACGGCGTCACCCGGTGGGTGTGGACGCGTGCGGTGAGCCGCCGGGAGGAAGGCCGCCTGTTCGTCGACGGGATCTCGACCAACATCACCGAACGCCGGGAGCTCGCCGAGGGGCGCGAGAAGCTGCTCGCCGCCGAGCGGCAACAGGTACGCCGGCTGCGCGAGCTGGACCGGATGAAGGACGAGCTCGTCGCCGTGGTCAGCCACGAGCTGCGCAACCCGATCGGCGTCATCCGTGGCTACACCGAGCTGCTGCTCGACGATCCCGACCTCAACGCCGGCTACCGCCGTGAGATCGCGGTCATCGACCGCACCAGCGCCCACCTGCTGCACCTGGTCGAGGACCTGCTCGACCTGGCCCGGCTGGACACGGTCCACGCCGGCATGGACGTCAAGCCGGTGCCGGCCGCGCGGCTGGTGCGCGACGTCGTGCAGGTCCACGGTCCGGCGGCGGAAGCGGCCCAGGTGCACCTCGAGGCCGCCGTCGGCCGGCTCCCGGTGATCCACGCCGACGCGTCACGGCTCCGACAGGTGCTGGACAACCTGCTGTCCAACGCGATCAAGTACACGGACCCCGGCGGCACGGTGACCGTTACCGCCGAAGCGGCCGGCGACGACCGGGTCGAGATCGTGGTCACGGACACCGGCATCGGTATCCCCGCCGAGCAGTACCCGCGGCTGTTCACGCGATTCTTCCGGGCCAGCACCGCCACGCAGCGCGGCATCAAAGGCACCGGTCTCGGGCTGGCCGTGGCCAAGGCAGTGGTCGAGGCCCACGGCGGCACCATCACGGCCGAACCCGCTCCGGGTACGGGCACCCGGTTCACCGTGGCCCTCCCCTGCCACACCGACCCGGGGTCCGACGCCTGAACCGCGGCCGTCGTGACGACAGATCTCTGTCGATGCCTACGGTCCGGCACATCCGCACGACGGAACGCTAAGATGACCTCTGCTATCGACGCAGGCCTATGCACTCGCATCGAACCCTCCCCCGACGCAGATCGCGAGCACAGTGACCGACAACAGCGAATCCGACGCGGCTGCACGCGGTCCGGAGAAGTCCATCAAGCGCCGCATCGCCCGTCTCATCCTCGTGCCCGGCGTGGCCGCGCTGGTGCTGTGGCTGGCCACCTCGGCCTATCTGGTCTTCAACGGCTACTACGACCGCGAGGTCGCCAACGGCGTACGGAAGGTGTCGATCCCCGCGGTCAGCACCCTCGCCGCCATCCAGCGTGAACGGCGCGAGAGCATCGACTACCTCTCACACGCCGACAAGAACCTGCCGGAGCTCATCGCCCAGCGCCAGGAGACGGACACCCTGGTGGAGAAGCTGCGGACGGCCGCCGGCTCGGTCCTGAGCCGCGCGCCCCGCCGCATCGACGTACGGTGGCAGGCCTTCTCTGACCGCCTGGACCGGCTGCCCGGCATCCGGAGCACGATCGACTCCGGGCGCGCTGGGCGGCTCGAGACGACGGTGTTCTACGACGACCTGATCGACGCCGCGATCGACCTGTTCGACACCCAGGCGCGGGTCGTGCCGGACGCCACGGCCACCCAGGGCGGCATCACCGCGACCGACACCTTCCGCGCCGGCGACCTGATGTCCCGGGCCGCGTCCGTGATCTCCAGCGCCTTCGGTGCGAACGGGCTGACCCGGCAGGATCACCTCCAGTTCGTGAAGATGGTCGGGGCCTACCACGCCACTCTGGACGCCGCGGTGCCGCACCTGCATCCGGACGCCCGGGTGCAGTACGACCGCATCATGGCCATGCCCGAGTGGGCCTCGCTGAGCGCGGCGGAGAACACGCTGATCGCCGCCGGCCCCTGGAAGACCGGAGCCCCGCGCGACCTCGCCCTGAACGCCGAGCAGTGGGACACGGTCACCAACGCCGTCGCCGAGCAGCTGGTGGCGCTCACCGTCACCCAGGCGGACCGGGTCTCCCAGGACGCCCTGGACACCGGCAACAACCAGCTGCTCGCCGCCGCCCTGGGCAGCGCCGTCGCCCTGCTCATCGCCGTCGGCGCCATCGTGTCGGCGGTCCGGCAGTCGCAGGTCCTGGTCAACCGGGCGCTGTCCGTACGCCTCGCGCAGCTGGGGCAGGATGCGGTGACCGTCGTGGACGAACGCCTGCCGTCCATCATCGAGAAGCTGCGCCGCCGGGAGAAAGTGGACGTGGCGCTCGAGCTGCCGCACCGCGACTACGGCCGGGACGAGATCGGTCACCTTGCCACCGTGCTGAACCGCTCGCTGCGCGCCGCCGTCGACGCAGCCGTCGAGGAGGCCACCACGCGGGCGGCCGGCATGGCGATGCTGATGGGCGTGGCCCGGCGCCCGCAGCGCCCGCTGCAGCACGGGCTCAAGGTCATCGAGGAGTTGCAGAACCGCATCGGCGACGAGAAGATCCTCGGCGAGCTGTTCGACATCAACCACCAGCTCACCCAGACCCGCCGGTTCCTGGAGAACCTCATCATCCTGGCCGGCGGGCAGGCCGGCCGCCGGTTCCCGCGCCCGGTCCCGATCCGGCGGGTGCTGCTGGGCGCCGCCGCCGAGACGAGGCAGTACCAGCGCGTCACCCTGCGCCGCGCCCCGGAGGTCGCGATCAGCGGGCCCGCCATCGCCGGCATCACGCACCTGCTGGCCGAGCTGCTGGACAACGCCCTCGTCTTCTCGCCGCCGGAGTCCGAGGTGTGGCTGAGCTGCACGCAGGCGCACAACGGCGTGGTCATCGAGATCGAGGACGCCGGCGTCGGCATGCCCCCGGAGGCCATGGACCGGGCGAACACGCTGCTGGCCACCGCGCCGACCCCCGACCTGACCGGGCTCAAGGGCGGTGCCCAGATCGGCCTCTGGGTCGTCGCGGAGCTCGCCAAGCGCGGGAGCATGCAGGTCACGCTCCGGCCCTCCGCGTACGGCGGGGTGCTCGCGGTCGTGCTGCTGCCGGCGAGCGCGCTCGCACCCGCGGAGGAGCCGCGCCCGGCGGCGACCGAGCCGGCCGAGGACCAGCGGGCCGAACGGCCGCAGCCGATGGCCGGTCCGCCTCCCGCGCGGCGCCCGGCGGCCCCGGTCGCGGTCCCGGCCCTGCAGCAGCCGACCTGGCCCCTGCCGGCGATCTCGCCCGCCCCGGCGCCGCCCCCGGCGACCGCCAACGCGGTGGCGACCGCCCGGCCGCCCCTGCCCCAGCGCCGCCCGCAGGAACACCTGGCGCACCAGCTCAAGGAGGAGCCCGGGACGCCCGCGCAGGCTCCCGGGCCCGCACACAGCCCGGAGACGGCCCGCCACCGCCTCGCCAGCTACCAGCACGGCTGGCGCGCGGGCCGTACCGGTGACATCACCCCGCCGGGACACCGCACCGGCGAGGTCCAGCCGCCGCCCCCGGCGGCCGGTGACGACCCGCCCGGCCACAGCGAATGATCACGCCCCCACCGCAACCGACACAGACGGGAAGAGCCATGGAACCGACCGCGCACAACGACCTCACCTGGATGCTCGACGAGCTCACCGCCGTGGACCAGGTGCTGCACGCGCTCGTGCTGTCCACCGACGGGCTCGTCGTGCAGAAGTCCAGGTCGCTGGCGCAGGACGCGGCCGAGCTGCTGGCCGCCGCCGCGTCCTCGTTGTACAGCGTCGGCGCCGGCGTGGGACGCCGGTTCGACGGCGGGCCGGTCGACCAGATCGTCGTCGAGTTCCACGATCGCACTCTCTTCATCGCCTCGGCGGGTGAGAACGCGCGGCTCGCGGTCATCGGCGACCAGGAGGTGGACATGGGCACGGTGGCGTACGAGATGGGCCGGCTCGTCACCCGCATCGGCCAGTACCTGGGCGCCCAGCGGCGTACGACCGCGCACGGGGCCGACCCCCACACCCTGAAGCCATCGGTCAACGGCCATGCCGGGCTGTGAGCATGGACATCGACGAGCCCGGTCAGCTCGTACCCCTCTACGTCCTGGTCAACGGGCGGACCACGCCGCGTAACGCGGCGCTGGACCTGGCCACGCAGGTGGTCGCGCTGCCGGCCGACACGACCGCGCTGGAGCCCGAGTACAGGGAGATCCTGCGGCAGTGCCAGGACTGGATGTCCATCGCGGAGATCTCGGCGTACCTGCGAAGACCGCTGACCGTGGTCAAGGTGCTGGTCGACATCCTGCTCGAGCAGCGCTACGTGGCCCTCGGCTCCGCCGCCCAGCGAACCGTCTACGACCGCGCGCTGCTGGAGACGCTGCTCGGCGGCCTCCAGCGGCTCTGATCGAGAACTGAGAGACACATGGAACGCACATCCGCCAAGGTGGTCATCGCCGGCGGTTTCGGTGCCGGCAAGACCACCCTGGTCGGCTCCGTCAGCGAGATCCCGCCATTGACCACCGAGGAGGTCATGACGGAGGCCAGCGTCGGCGTGGACGACCTGGCCGGGCTCGACGAGAAGACGCGCACCACGGTCGCCCTGGACTTCGGCCGGATCACCATCACCAGCGAGGTGATCCTCTACCTGTTCGGTACGCCGGGCCAGGACCGGTTCTGGTTCATGTGGGACGAGCTGGCGCAGGGTGCGCTCGGCGCGGTCGTGCTGGTCGACACCCGCCGGCTGCCCGCCAGCTTCGCCTCGGTGGACTACTTCGAGCGGCGCGGCATCCCGTTCGTCGTCGCGGTGAACACGTTCTACGGCGAGTGCGCGTACACCGACGACGAGATCCGCTCGGCGCTGCAGCTGGGCCCGGACGTGCCGCTGGTGCGTTGCGACGCGCGCCGGCGCAGCTCGGCGGTCGAGGCGCTGATCCGCCTGCTGCGGCACGTCCTGGCCGGGCTGCCCGCTACCCCGCCGGCTCCAGCCGTACCTTGAAGTGCCGCAGCCGAGCGGGCGCCGAGACGATGCGGTAGCCGGGCACCCGGCCGGGTTCCTTGGCGATCTGCGCGAGCGTCGCGGCCACGTGGTCGAGGTGGGCGTCGGTGTAGACCCGTCGCGGGATCGCGAGCCGCACCAGCTCGAACGGCGCCGGACGGGTCAGCCGGTGCTCGTCGTCGAGTTCGCCCAGGTACAGCGAGCCCAGCTCGGCGCAGCGGATCCCGCCGCGCAGGTACAGCTCGCTCGCGAGTGCATGACCCGGGAACTGCGCCGGCTCCAGGTGGGTGAGCAGGCGCCCGGCGTTGAGGTAGAGGGCGTGGACGCCGGCCGGCTGGACGGTGTCCACCCCGGCCTCGTTGATCAGCCGGGCCAGCCGCTCGGTCGCGGCCGCCCGGGAGCGCAGGTACGCGGGCTCGACCACCTCGCGCAGGCCCTGGGCGATCCGTTCGAGATCGTGCCCGGCCAGGCCCCCGTACGTGGAGAAGCCCTCGGTCGCGATGAGGTTCGCCTCGCAGGTGGCGTACACCTCCGGGTCGCGCACGGCGATGAGGCCGCCCACCGGGGCGAGGCCGTCCTTCTTCAGGCTGATCATGCAGCCGTCGGCGAGCTGGAAGGCCTCGTGGGCGATCTGCCGCGGCGTCCGGTCGCCGTACCCGGGCTCGCGCTCGTGCACCAGCCAGGCGTTCTCGGCGAAGCGGGCGGCGTCCAGCCAGAACGGCACGCCGTGGCGCTCGCAGAGCTCGGCCACCGCGGTCAGATTGGCCATCGACACCGGTTGCGCGCCGAGCCCGTTGTTGGTGATCGTGATCAGCACCAGGCCGACCCGGTCGCCCTCGGGGCCGGCCAGCGTGCGCTCCAGCGCGTCCAGGTCGATGTCGCCCTTGAACGGCTCGTCGCTGTCCAGGTCGAGCGCGTGCGGGCAGGGCAGGTCGCGGGCCTCCGCGCCGGCGAGCTCCACGTTGGCGTGGGTCGTGTCGAAATGGGTGTTGCTCACGCAGATCTGCCCCGGGCGCAGCAGCGCGGAGAAGACGATGCGCTCGGCGGCCCGCCCCTGGTGCACCGGCAGGACGTGGTCGAATCCGGTGAGGTCGCGGGCCTCGTCCCGGAAGCGGAACCAGGAGCGGGCGCCGGCGTACGACTCGTCGCCGCGGGCGGCGCCGGCCTCCTGGGCGGACGACGTCGCGCCGGTGCCCGAGTCGCTGAGCAGGTCGACCGTGATCTGGTCGGCTCGCAGCTCGAACGGGTTGTGTCCCGCGGCCGCGTAGGCCTCGCGGCGCTGCCCGGCGTCCAGGAAGGGGATCGGTTCCACGACCTTGATCCGGTATGGGGGCAGCAACGCATACGGTTCCACGGGCACGACTCTCTCCTAGGAGGCAGCGGGGATCCGCTGCGGTTGCGGGGCGGTCACGGCGTACGCCTCCGACGACAGGTAGACGCCGAGACCCGGCCGTGGCGGCCCGACCCGCAACGACACGTGCGCGATCAGGCCGACGCCGTCCCGCAGCGGCCGCCGGGACACCGCCGTCACGGCGGCCTCGAGGGCAGCCGGGTCGAAGCCGTGCCGCACCAGCAGGGCATGGGCGCGGTCGTACGCCTCGAGGTCGTCGGCGACGTAGCTGCGGATCGGCACGTACACGCTGTAGCCGATGGGCGCCGGCGCCCCGGGGGCGAAGGTGTAGCTGGCGATGATCGGCCGCCGGTCGTACGGGCCCGCCGAGCCGCTGGCGAGCTCGCAGAAGGCGGTCACCTCGGCGGGGTCGACGCCCGGTACCGCCGCGGCGGCGCGGGCCACCTCGTCGAGGCCGGCACCATGCTGCGACACGTACAGCTTGATCCGGGCCGTACCCGAGTCCCGCAGGTCCAGGGCGAAGAACGTCAGGCGGTCGGCAGGCCGCAGGGCGCGTTCGCGGACGACCCGGTAGGCCGGGCCGGCGCCGAGCCGGCCGAGCGCCTCCCGGACCAGCGCGCCGGAGCCGGCGACGCCGTGGATCTCCGGGTTGAGATAGACCTTGAACTCGGGCACGTCGCGCAGGATCAGCGAGTGCCACATGCCGAACAGTCCCTGCGGACGGTCGGTGGTGAACAGGTCGCGGACCTGCTCGAGTCGGGCCAGGCCGAGGTCGTGCCGGCCGGCCTGCCGGTGCAGGAAGTCCAGGGCGGGCGTCAGATCCGCGGGCACGGCCGGGTCGGCGACCGCCGCCTCGGCGAGCAGCCGGAGCACGGGCGGGCCGTGCCGGTCGAACGCGACGGAGAACTCCACCGGGCTGTGGTCGTCGGCGACGTCCGAACGCCAGGCGGGCCCGGCCGCGAGCGGCCGGCGGCCGGCGTCGCCGAGCAGGTCGGCGACCAGGCGGGCCGGCTCGGCGGCGTCCGTGCCGGTGAACCGGCAGAGGCGGGACAGCTGCCCCGTGACGTGCTCGACGAGCGACTCCGCCGCCACCAGACCCTCCACGCGATCATTAAAATCGGTCAACATCAATTAGTAAAGTGCCGGAGTGACGCGATCAACCCGGGGGTATACGAACCCCATGGCAGACCGGATCGCGGACCCGTGGGGCGTCCGCACGCCGTACGGGCCCGGCGAGGAATGGCCCGTCCGCGTCGACGAGCACGTCGAGGCGGAGGGGGTCGACCGCTGGGTGCAGTCGGCGTCGCTGCTGCACTCGAACGGCGACGCGATGGACATCGCGGTCAAGGACGGGCGCATCGCCGGCGTCCGGGGCCGCGCGGCCGATCGCGTGAACCGAGGCCGGCTCGACCCGAAGGACATGTACGGCTGGCAGGCCAACGCCAGCGGCGACCGGCTCACCCGCCCGCTCGTGCGGCAGGACGGCCGCCTGGTCGAGACGGACTGGGACACGGCGATGGACCGGATCACGGCCCGGTCGCGGGAGCTGCTGCAGGGCCCGGGCGGCTGGGGCCACTTCGGCTTCTACACCAGCGGTCAGCTGTTCCTGGAGGAGTACTACGCGCTCGCCGTCATCGGCAAGGCCGGCATCGGTACGCCGCACATGGACGGCAACACCCGGCTGTGCACCGCCACCGCCGCCGCGGCGCTCAAGGCGAGCTTCGGCGCGGACGGGCAGCCGGGGTCGTACACCGACATCGACCACTGCGACGCCCTCGCGCTGTGGGGCCACAACGTCGCCGAGACCCAGACCGTGCTCTGGATGCGGATGCTCGACCGGCGGCGCGGGCCGAACCCGCCCGCCCTGCTCGCCGTCGACCCGCGGACGACGCCGGTGGCCCGGGAGGCGGACGTGCACCTGGCCGTCCGCACGGGCACCAACGTGGCCCTGGTCAACGGGCTGCTGCGCGAGCTGATCCACCGCGGCTGGTACGACGAGGCGTACGTCGGCGCGCACACCCTCGGCTTCGAGGACCTGCAACGCACGGTCGACGCCTACCCCGTGCACCGGGTGGCCGACATCTGCGACGTCAAGGCCGCCGACGTCGAGCGGGCGGCCGAGCTGCTCGGCACCTCGCAGCGGCTGTTCTCCACCGTGCTGCAGGGCTTCTACCAGTCGAACCAGGCCACCGCCGCGGCGTGCGGGGTGAACGACATCCACCTGATCCGCGGCATGATCGGCCGCCCCGGTGCCGGGGTGCTGCAGATGAACGGCCAGCCGACCGCGGAGAACGCCCGCGAGTGCGGCGCCGACGGCGACCTTCCGGGCTTCCGCAACTGGGACAACGCCGAGCACATCGGCCAGCTCGCGAAGCTGTGGAACGTGGACGAGGCAACCATCCCGCACTGGTCACCGCCCACCCACGCCATGCAGATCTGGCGGTACGCCGAACAGGGCTCGATCAAACTGCTGTGGATCTCGGCGACGAACCCGGCCGTGTCCCTGCCCGACCTGGCGCGGGTGCGCCGGATCCTCGCCATGGAGAACCTGTTCGTCGTGGTCCAGGACCTCTTCCTGACCGAGACCGCCGAGCTCGCCGACGTGGTCCTGCCGGGCGCCACGTGGGGCGAGAAGCTGGGCACCTTCACCAACGCCGACCGGACCGTGCACCTGTCCGAGAAGGCCGTCGACCCGCCCGGCGAGGCCCGCGCCGACCTCGACATCTTCCTCGACTACGCCCGCCGGATGGAGTTCCGCGACCGCGACGGCGCGCCGCTGCTTCCGTGGACCGGCCCCGAGGAGGTCTTCGAGGCCTGGAAGAAGTGCTCCGCCGGCCGGCCCTGCGACTACACCGCCATGACGTACGACAAGCTCCGCGGCGGCAGCGGCATCCAGTGGCCGTGCACCGAGGACGCGCCCGAGGGCACCGAACGCCTCTACACCGACGCGACGTTCGCCACGGATCCTGACTACTGCGAGACGTACGGCCACGACCTGACCACCGGCGCGGAGTTCACGGAGACCGACTACCGGGCCAAGCAGCCGGGCGGGCGGGCTTTCCTGCACGTCGCCGAGTACCGGCCCTCCCCCGAGGTGCCCGATGACGAGTACCCGCTGCTGCTGACCACCGGCCGTACGGTGTACCACTTCCACACCCGTACCAAGACGGCCCGCGCGCCGGAGCTCAACGCGGCCGCACCGGACGTGTGGGTGGAACTGCATCCCGAGGATGCCGCCAAGCTCGGCATCGCGGAGGGCGACCTCGTCGGCATCGCCTCACGGCGCGGGGGCATCGAGGCCCGCGCCCGGATCAGCGGCATCCGTCCCGGGGTCGTTTTCGTGCCGTTCCACTACGGCTACTTCGACATCAACGCCGAGGACCGGACCCCGCGCGCCGCTAACGAACTGACCCTCACCGCCTGGGACCCGGTCTCGAAACAACCGCTGTTCAAGGTCGCCGCCGTCCGTGTGGCCGGATTGGACTGACCATGCATCTCGCCCATTACCTCGGGCTGCTGCACAAGGCACAGCTCAACCTCGCCGAGGCGTTCCGGCAGGTCGCCGAGGCGCACCAGGAGGAGCCGGACATCCTGCACCTCTGCCAGCAGCAGGCCGAGCGGTGCGACGACCATGCCGCCCAGCTGCAGCCCTTCGCGCAGCGGTACGCCGAGGAGGCCCCCGAGGAGCCCGACCGCCTGCACTCGGAGCTGTTCCGCGGCACCCGTACCGGCGGGATCGGATTGCTGCGCGACCTGCAGGACCTGTACCTGATGGCTACCGAGTGCGACATCTGCTGGACCGTCATCGGCCAGGCCGCGCAGGGCGTCCGGGACCGCGAGCTGATGGAGGTCGTGAGCGCATGCGAGGGGGAGACCGCCGTGCAGCTGGCCTGGGTGCGTACCAGGATGAAGCAGGCGGCCCCCCAAGCGCTGGTGGTGGCCGGGTGACCGGGCGCTACTTGGCCCAGAAGACGTAGACCGCGCCGTAGGGCACGGCCGTCTTGGCGCCGTCCGTGCACGAGCCGGCCGGGGCCACGCCGCCCGAGGTGTAGAGCCGGTTGATGTAGGCGGCCTTGCTCAGGATGCCCTTGCCGGAGTGGCTCTCCACGGTCAGCAGCAGCTCGGGGATCGTGCCGGCGCGCGCGCTCTCGGCCGTCTTGGACGCCGTGACGAGCGAGCCGTCCCGCTCCGACTGCCAGGTCGGGCCGGCGAAGTGGTGGATCCGCCCGCCGGTGCCGATCAGCTGCGCCTCCGGCGTCGACGGGCCCTTGAAGACGGCGCCCGAGCACGTGTACGTCTGGGTCCCGGTCGTGACCAGGTACGCGCCCAGCGGCCGGGCGCCGGCGGGCGGCTTGATCGCGTCGGGGATGCCGGGGATCGCGACCTGGCGGGCATCGGCACCGCTCGCGGCGGGCGCGGCCACCTCGGCGGCGTTGGCGTGCAGGGTCACCGCCCCTACGGCCGCCACGACGCCGGCCATGCCGACGGCCGCGAGTGCGCGGATACGGGAACGCGAGGTGCTGAGCATGACGATCTCCTCCGTCTGGTGCGGCAGGGTCCTGCCGTCCACAGTCGGGGGACACGGAGGGCGCGCCCCGGCGGATCGAGATCGATGCGTATCTTGCCTCTTCGTACCACCGGCACTGAATGATCGGCCACATTGCACCGTGGTGTCGTCAATGCGCTTGACGCCGGTCCAGGGCCTCGAGGGTGGTGCTGACGACAGCGCCGTACGCCAGGTGCGGCACGAGATCGGACAGCCAGTCAGCGGCCGACCAGCTTCGGGGATCGCTGATCCCGAGCCGCGCCATGGAGCTGTCCGTGGCGGCCATCGCGGAAAGCCCGACCAGCACCGTGCCGAGCAGCGGTCCCGGCCGCAGCCCGAACGCCCGCAGGCCGCCGAAGAGGGCTCCCACCGCCACTCCGGTCGCGATGCCCGACAGCGCACCGATTCCGCCGAGGCGGTTGTCCCGGGTCTCACCCTCGCCCGGCACGCTCAGGCCGGCCCGCTCGGCGATCGCCTCCACGCTGCGCTCCGGGGTGCTGCTTGCGGGGCGTCCGCGCACCGCCATGTCGAGGTAGGTCACGGCGTTGAGGGCCGTGGTGCCGGCCGCACCGGCCGCGGCGCCGGCCGCGAGCTGTCGCCACATGCCAGCCGCCTACCCGCGCCGGCGATGCCGCAAACAGGAAATGGGGATGCGGGAGCGGGGCGCGAGTTCCTACGGTGGCGGCATGTCCGTCGAAGCCGCCCGCGCCGCCGATGTCCTGACCCAGCTCTCCGGGGAGGTCCGCCTGCTCACCCTGGCGGAGCTCGTGCGCCGCGGCCGGGACGGCGCCAGCGTGGGCGAGCTGCGATGGGCGCTGGACCTGCCGCTCGCCGAGGTCGGCGACGCGTGCGCCCGGCTCGTCGCCATCGGCCTGGCCACCGGCTCCGGGGACGGTTACTACCGGGCCCGCCTGGAAGGGCTGCGCGAGGCCGCCGCGGCGGTGGACCGGCAGCAGCCGATCGCCCGGCTGCTCGCCGAGTATCCGCAGCTCCGCAGCAACTTCTCGCACGGGCGGCTGACCACCCTGCCGCCCACCCTGAGTGAGCGCTCTTCGCTCCTGGGCGAGCTGCTCATCCGGTTCCTGGCGCTGGACGGGCTGTACGCCGAGGATGAGATCAACCACCGGCTGGCGGAGATCACCGACGACGTGGCCGCGGTACGCCGCATGCTCGTCGACACGGGCTGGCTGGAACGCGACCGCGCCGGCACGACGTACGGTCCGGGCCGCCCGGTATCAGCCGTCCGATAGCGGGTACTCCCTGCTCCGACGAGGAGAAGGGGGCACCGATGAGCGGCAGCGAACAGCCACCCACCGGCGACGACATCGCCGGTGCCAGCACCGACCAGCACGTCAGCGGCCTCGAGGAGAAGGGCTCGTTCCTCACCGACGAGGCACCCACGGCGGCCACGCCGGCGCACGGAAGCAGCAACGCCGGCGTCAACACGACCGAGGCCAACCGGCGCGACCTCACGGAGGGCGAGCCCGGGGACTGACGCTCGACGATCATCGATGACCGCTGCCCACTCGGCTGGTATCCCTGCGTGGATCGCATGATTACCTTCCGGAGTCGGGCAGCGGCTCCAACGGCGGGGCCGCACATGGCCCGTCGTGGGAGGAGCGATGATGACCTCTGTCCCCTCTACCCGGCGCGCGGGGCCGCGCGCCGTCCTTGCCGGACTGACCGCACTGGCGACCGTCGCCGTGTGCGGCACGCCGGCGAACGCCCACCGCCCGATCCGGCCCGCCGGGGACGCCCGCTCGCCGGCCGACGAGCCGGCGCCCGAGGACAGCGGCGGCGTGAAGACGTTCGCCGGCCAGCTCAGCCAGGCGCGAATGGCCCCGTAGGGGTCTCACGCTCGGTTGACACATCGACGGTCCTCAGTATTGACTCGGCATGACAACGTTGTCGCCATGCCGAGTCGGAGGGGATCGTACACATGGGCAGAGGGGTGGCCGCCCTCCTGGGCATCGTGCTCGCAGCCGGCTCGGTTCTGCCCGGAGGCACGCCGGCGGAGGCGGCCGAGTCCAACGGCGGCGTACGGATCATGCCGCTCGGCGCGTCCATCACCGACGGGTTCAACGTGCCGGGCGGCTACCGCATCAAGATGTGGGAGCTGTTCACGGACGCCGGATACCGGGTGGACTTCGTCGGCTCCGGCGCCAACGGCCCGGCCTCGCTGGGCGACCACGACCACGAGGGCCACAGCGGATGGCGGATCGACCAGATCGACGCCTCGATCGCCGGCTGGCTACGCACGTACGCGCCCCGTACCGTTCTGCTGCACGTCGGCACCAACGACGTGAACCAGAACTACGACCTCCCCCACGCCCCCGACCGGCTCTCGGCCCTGATCGACAAGATCCGGGCGAACGCGCCCACGGTGGAGCTGTTCGTCTCGACGCTCATCCCGGAGTCGGACCCGGTGCTCGAGGCGAGGATCCAGGCCCTCAACGCGGCGATCCCCGGCATCGTCGCGGGCAAGGGACCGCTGACCCACCTCGTCGACATGCACCCGGTCGTCGGCGTCGCGGACCTCGCCGACGGCACCCACCCCACCGCCGCCGGCTACGACAAGATGGGCGCGCAGTGGTTCAGCGCCCTGCGGTCGGTGCCCGCGAGCCTGGACGCCACGGTCCTGCCCCCGGCCGGCACCGCCGTCATGGTGGCCAATCCCCAGTCGGGCAAATGCCTCGACGTACCCGGGACGGCCACCGCGGACGGCACCCAGCTGCACATCTACGACTGCCTCGGCAGCACCATCCAGACCTGGACCCGCACCGCCGCCGGCGAGCTGCGGGTCTACGGCGATCACTGCCTGGACGTCAGCGGCAACGGCACCGCCGACGGCACCCGGGTCCAGATCTGGGGTTGCAACGGCACGACGGCCCAGCGCTTCACCTTCCGCGCCGACGGCAGCATCGCCGGGGTGAACTCCGGCAAGTGCATCGACGTGACGGCGGGCGGCACGGCCAACGGGACGCTGGTGCAGCTGTACGAGTGCAACGGCACGGGCGCCCAGCGCTGGTCGGTGCGCTAGTTCTCGCGGGCGACCTCCACACCGCACTCCCGCGGGAGGAAGGCGGAGGTCGCACCCCTGCCCGAGCCGAGGTCGAGCCCCCGCATGCCGGGCCGCAGATCGAGGTCCTGCAGCCGCGTCATCTCGGCTGGAAAAGCTCGATCAGATTGCCGGCGGGGTCGGCGAGCAGGATCTGCCGCCCACCCGGCCCGGAGATCAGTTCGCTGCGGAACGGCAGGCCCGCGGCCCCGAGCCGGCGGATCTCCGCGTCGAGGTCGTCGACGACGAGGTGGATGCGGTTGTGACCCGGTCCCCCGGCGTCGGCCGGGGTGGCCCGGGCACCCGAGCTCGCGGGCCCCGACAGCAACAGCCGCAGCGGGCCGCGGACCACGTCGGCGAAGGCCGGGGCGGCGCTGGTGTGCAGGGAGAAGCCGAGATGGGTGGTGTAGAAGTCGACGGCGGCCTGGACGTCGTCGACGAGGTAACGAACGCTGGCGTACCTGTCGGGCTCGGTCATGACCTGACCTTACGGGCGGAAGGTCTTTCCCATCGATACTCGTCACCCTCTGGCCCCAGCCGTTCACACGTGGTTAGCATGATGAATCGTTTTCGCGTTCGTGCGGCCCGGAAGGGACACCGCCCATGCACCGACGCCTCCCCCGCCTCAGCGCGGCCCTGACCACCTCCCTGCTGCTCACCGCCGTCGTCGCGGTCGACCCGCTCGCCGCCGTCCCGGCGAGCGCCGCGTACGCAAGCAACGACTACTGCCTCGGAGAGTGCTCCGACATCCTGCCGCCGGGCGAGAACGGCGACGCGGACCTCGTGCAGATCCTCGCGCACCAGGCCCTCGGCACGATGCCTCCGCACTCGGACGACCAGCTGGGCCGCTACGCGAGCCTGGTGGACCACTACACCGGCCTGACCGGCCAGCAGATCTCGACCTTCTTCAACGACGGCTCGTTCGGCGTCGCCTCCAGCGACGTGGCGCGCACGTACCAGCCGCGCGCGGACGTCACCGTCGTGCGGGACAAGGCCCTGGGCATCCCGCACGTCACCGGTACGACCCGGGCCGGCACCATGTTCGGGGCCGGGTACGTGGGCGCCGAGGACCGCCTCTTCCTCATGGACCTGATGCGGCACGTGGCGCGCGGCGAGCTGACGCCGTTCGCCGGCGGCGCCGCGGGGAATCAGGCGCTGGAGCAGAGCGTCTGGCGCAATTCGCCGTACACCGAGGCGGACCTGCAGGCGCAGATCGACGCGCTGAAGGCCTCGGGGCCGCGGGGCGCCCAGCTCTACAGCGACGTCCAGGCCTACGTCGCGGGGATCAACAAGTACATCGCGGACTGCATGGCCGCCCGGGACTGCCCCGGCGAGTACGTGCTGACCGGCCACCTCGACGCCATCACCAACAAGGGCGGCCCGGAGAACTTCGGGCTCACCGACCTCATCGCCACCGCCGGGGTCATCGGCGGGCTGTTCGGCGGGGGCGGCGGCGGCGAGATGCAGTCGGCGCTGGTGCGGATCGCCGCGCGGGCGAAGTACGGCGACGAGGCCGGTGACGCGGTCTGGACGACGTTCCGCTCCCAGAACGACCCGGAGGCGGTGCTGACGGTCCACAACGGGCAGGTCTTCCCTTACACGCCCGACAACCGCAACGCCCCCGGTGTCGCCATGCCCGATCCCGGTACGGCGCAGCCCGAGCCCCTCGTCTACGACAAGTCCGGATCGGCGGCCTCCCGGAAGGCCAAGGGGAGCAGTGCGATCGGCGAGTCGCTGGGCAAGCTCACGCTCGGCACCAACCATCGGGGCATGTCCAACGCCGCCGTGATCTCGGCGGCGCACTCGGCGAGCGGCCACCCGGTCGCCGTCTTCGGGCCGCAGACGGGCTACTTCGCCCCGCAACTGCTCATGCTGCAGGAGCTGCAGGGACCGGGGATCAGCAGCCGGGGCGCCGCCTTCGCCGGGCTCAACCTCTACACGCTGCTCGGCCGCGGGCCGGACTACGCGTGGAGCGCCACGTCGGCCGGGCAGGACATCACCGACACGTACGCGGCCGAGCTCTGCGAGCCCGACGGGCGCACCCCCACCACCGCGTCGACCCACTACCTCTACCACGGTCAATGCCTCGCGATGGAGGCGTTGTCGAAGACGAACGCATGGAAGCCCACCACCGCCGACCCCACCCCGGCGGGGTCGTACCGCCTCACCATGCTGCGTACCAACTACGGCCTGGTGTCGTGGCGGGGCCTGGTCGGCGGCAAGCCGGTCGCGTTCACCAGCCAGCGGTCGACGTACCGGCACGAGGCCGACTCGGCGATCGGCTTCCAGATGTTCAACGAACCCGATCAGATGGGTACGCCCGCCGCGTTCACCGCCTCGGCCTCGCAGATCGCGTTCGCGTTCAACTGGTTCTACGTCAACTCCACCGACACGGCGTACTTCAACTCGGGCATGAACCCGATCCGGCCGCCCGGCGCCGACCCGAACCTGCCGACGTGGGGGCGGCCCGCGTACGAGTGGACCGGCTGGTACCCGGCCGCCGCGCATCCCCAGGCGGTGAACCAGGACTACTTCGTCAGCTGGAACAACAAGCAGGCGGCCGGCTACTCCGCCGCGGACGGCAACTTCAGCTACGGCTCGGTGCACCGCGCCGACCTGCTGGACAAGCCGATCAAGGCCGCGCTGGCGGAGGGCCGCAGGTTCGACCGGGCCGGGCTCATCAGCCTCGTCGAGTCCGCCGGGACCAGCGACCTGCGCGGCACCGAGGTGCTCGACGAGCTGTTGCGCGTGATAGACACCGCGACGGTCACCGACCCCGCGCAGGCGGCTGCCGTGGCCCAACTGCGCGCGTGGCGGCAGCGTGGCGCGCACCGGATCGAGACCGCCGAGGGGAGCAAGGTCTATCAGGACGCCGAGGCGATCCGCGTCTTCGACGCCTGGTGGCCGCTGCTGGTCGCGGCGGAGTTCCAGGCACCGCTCGGCGACGACCTGTACCGGGCCCTGGCGAGCACCCTGCCGATCGACGAGTCGCCGTCCGCCGGGCAGGCGCACAAAGGCTCGTCCTTCCAGACCGGCTGGTGGGGCTACGTCGACAAGGACCTGCGCGCCGTGCTCGGTGACGGCGTGGCGAACTGGCCGCGGCCGTACTGCGGCGGCGGTGACGTGGCGGCGTGCCGGACCGCGCTGCTGACCAGCCTCGGGGCCGCGCTGGCCCAGCCGGCCACCACCACCTATCCCGGCGACGCGCACTGCGCCGCGGGCGACCAGTGGTGCGCCGACGCCATCCTGCAGTCACCGCTCGGCGGGATCACCCATGACCTCACGAGCTGGCAGAACCGGCCCACCTACCAGCAGGCTGTCTCCTTCCCGGCGAAGCGCGGGGACGACCTGAGCAATCTGGCGGCGGGACGACCGGCGACCGCGTCGAGCACGCAATGGGGGCATCCCGCCTCGTACGCCGTGGACGGCGACCTCGGCACGCGCTGGGCCAGTTCCTGGTCGGACGGTCAGTGGCTGCGCATCGATCTGGGCACCGCGCGGCCGGTGGCGCGCATGGTCGTCCGCTGGGAGACCGCGTATGCGTCCGCGTACCGGATAGAGACCTCGACGGACGGCACGGCCTGGACCCGGGTCGCGGCGGTGACCGGCGCCAACGGCGGCGTCGACACCGTGGCCTTTCCCCGGACCGAGGCCCGCTACGTGCGGCTGACCGGCGAGACGCGCGCCACCCCGTACGGAATCTCGGCCTACGAGGTGGAGCTTTACGCGCACTGACCTCAGGGCACCGAGCGGATCCGGGTCACCAGCACCGAGCCGAGCACCGTGACGGCGGCGACCGCCAGATAGAGCGCCGGATAACCGCCGAGCCAGGAGACGATCGGGAAGGCCAGCGCCGGGCCGAGCACCTGCGGCGCGGAGTTGGCGATGTTGATGATCCCCAGGTCCCGGGCCCGGTCCCGCGCGGCCGGCAGGACCTGGGTGATCAGCGCCTGGTCGACGGAGAGGTAAACGCCGAAGCCCAGGCCCAGCACGGCGGCCGCGACGAGCGCCCCGGTCCACGTGGGCCAGAGCGCGAGAAGCGCGGCCGCCGCCGCCATGACGTAGCCGGAGAGGATGACCGACGGCTTGCGCCGGCCGGTGCGGTCCGAGACCACTCCCCCGGCCACCACGGTGAGCAGCGTCGCCGCGGTGTTCACCAGGACCAGCACCAGCAGCCCCTGCTCGGCGTCGGGATGGTGGACCCGGTCGCGCAGGAAGTAGAGCAGGTACAGCGTCGCCATCGCGTTGCCGAGCTGGACCAGGAAGCGGGTCGCCCACGCCCAGGCGAAGTCGGGCGCCTCGCGCGGGCGCAGCCGGAACGCGTCCGGCACCGAACGCACGGAGAACCGGGGCGCATCGTCCGGCCCGATCGCCGGATCCCGGGTGAACAGCACGAAGGGTGCCGCCGCGAGCACCACGACGACCCCGGTCAGCAGATAGCCGCCGGTGCTGCCGGTGACCACGCTGGTGACCAGGACGACGCCGAGCACCACGCCGAACGACTGGGCCAGCCCCACCCAGCCCGACACCAGCCCGCGCTGGCGCACCGGCGTACGGTCCGGGACGATCGCCGTGATGCCGGCCTGCAGCATGTTGAGCCCGGCCTGCGCCAGGCACCAGCAGAGCGCCAGCCCGAGCACGGTGCGCTGGCCGGCGAGCAGGGCCAGTCCGGCGAGGCCGGTCACGGCGCCGATCGCCGTCCAGGTGTGCCGCCGCCCGGTCCGGGCCGTCGTGGCGTCGGAGAGCGCGCCGGCAACCGGCCCCGCGACGACGGCGACGAGCGCGCCCGCGCCGGTGATGACGCCGAGCACCGTGGTCTTGTGCGCGCCGGCCACGTCCTCGACCTGGTTCGGCAGCAACACCTGCAGCGGGCCGTAGTAGCCCACCCAGAGCCCGAGGTTGGCCAGCGCCAGCAACCCGATCCAGCGCCCGCCCACCCGGGGCGGATCGGCCGGGCCGGCGTACGCGGTCACCGCTGCCCGGCGAGGACGGCGCGGAACCAGGCGAAGGAGTCCCGGGGCGTACGCCGCTGGGTCTCGTAGTCGACGTGGACCAGCCCGAACCGCTGGCTGTACCCCTCGGCCCACTCGAAGTTGTCCAGCAGGGACCAGACGAAGTAGCCCCGTACGTCGACACCGGCCTCGATCGCGGCGTGCAGGGCGCGCAGGTGACCGTCGAGGTAGTCGATGCGGTCCGCGTCGTGCACCGGACCGGCGGTCGAGCAGCCGTTCTCGGTGATGTAGACGGGCGGCAGCAGTCCGGCGTACCGCTCGCGGAGGCCGACGAGCAGCTCGCGCAGGCCGTCGGGCACGACCGGCCAGCCGAATGCCGTCCTCGGCACCCCCTCGATGTCGACGGTCTCGAACGGCAGCGGCGACCCCTCCGGTGCGGCCTTGACCAGGGTGGGGTTGTAGTAGTTGAGGCCCAGCGCGTCCATCGGCGTCGCGATGACCTCCATGTCCCCGTCCCGCACGAAGTCGGCGTCCGCGGCGAACGGTGGATACTCCCCGCGCAGCACGGGGTCGAGGAACAGCCTGTTGTGGAAGGCGTCGTAGACCTCCGCGGCGGCGAGATCGTCGCCGGCTGCCCGTACCGGCGTGCAGTTGTTCGTGATCATCACCTCGGCGCCGCCCCGCGTGCGCAGCGCCCGCATCGCCAGCCCGTGCCCGAGCAACTGGTGATGCGCTACGGGCAGGGCGTCCATCAGCAGCGTGCGGCCGGGGGCATGGGTGCCGAACGCGTACCCCTGAGCCATGTGCACGACCGGCTCGTTGAGGGTGATCCACCGCGAGATTCGGTCACCGATGCGATCGGCCACCACCGCCGCGTAGTCGGCGAACCGGTAGCTGGTCTCGCGGGACAGCCAGCCGCCCGCGTCCTCCAGCGCCTGCGGCAGGTCCCAGTGGAACAGCGTCGGCACCGGGGCGATGCCGCGGGCGAGCAGTGCGTCCACCAGCCGGTCGTAGAAATCCAGACCGGCGCCGTTGACCGGGCCGGCGCCGGCGGGCTGCACCCTCGGCCAGGCGATCGAGAAACGGTACGCGGAGACGCCCAGCTCGGCCAGGAGTTCGACGTCCTGCGCCCAGCGGTGGTAGTGGTCGCAGGCCACGTCGCCGGTGTCGCCGTCACGGACCCGGCCCGGGGTGTGGCTGAAGGTGTCCCAGATGGAGGGTCCTCGGCCGTCCTCGCGCACGGCACCCTCGATCTGGTACGCCGCGGTGGACACGCCCCACAGAAAGCCGGGCGGGAAACTCGGAAGGGCAGCCACGCTACGACCTCCTGAAAGGTGAGTTCGGCTCAGATTAGCGGGGTGATCGGCACGCGGGTAGAGCCCGACGCGCGGCCCCCCAGTTGATCACGGAGAGTAGCGGGGCTATGCCACACTGCGGTCACGGCCCACACAGCGCTTCGACCCGAAGGGTTCACCATGCAAAAGCTCCTCTTACCCCTGGCCGCCTTCGCCGCCGCATTCACCGTCGCCCCGGCGCAAGCGAACGCGGCGACGCCGCACCGATGCGACGTCATCCGCCCCGCGCCCGGCTACTACGAGGCCGGCACCGTCGCATCCGAGCTCCTCACGGTGCCGGACAACGAGCGGTGCACCACCATCAGCGTGCTGAACGTCCGCGACTCGGCGAACCCGGCCGACCGGTGTCAGACATTCCTGGTGCAGTTCCTGCCCGCCGAGGGGGAGATCACCTACACCGACCCGGTGGAGGCCTGTTCGTACGGCCGCCGCACGGTGCTCGCCACCGATGTGCCCGACGGCATGCCGTACCGGGTGCTGTACAGGATCGACTACCTCGGCCAATCGGTGCGGTTCCGCGTCGCCCACTAGCGGGACGCCCCACCGGCGAACCTGCGCGCCAGGCTTCGGTGCTCGGCGGCGGCCCGCGCAGCCTCCGGGCCACTGATCGTCGCGCCCGGCGCGCCGCCGAGCGTGACGATCTGGTCGGCGAAGCGCAGATGCTGGCGGTGGGCGTGCTCACGGCAGGCGAGGCAGGTCACGCTCTCCGGCCGCGCCGAGGTCATCGCGTACGGGACCCGCTGCCCGCACCCCGTGCGCACCTCGGCCGGGAGGTCCCCGGCGAGGCCGAACGTGGAAGCGAGCACGTTGCGGACGGCGGCATCGGCGCGTATGACGTTCACCTCGACGTGGATGTGAGGATCGCCATCGGGCATGGCTCAAGCCTGCCAGCGAAGCCCCCACCGAGCCACCGCGCGGGTAGCGTGCACGAGGACGGAGGGAGGCGCGGGTGCGCTACGTGGCGATCGGGGACAGCTTCACCGAGGGGCTCGGCGACGAGCTGCCCGACGGCACCCCGCGGGGCTGGGCCGACCGGGTCGCCGCCGGACTGGCGGTGGCCACCGGGGAGCCGGTCGAGTACGCGAACCTGGCGATCCGGGGACGGCTGCTCGAGCCGATCGTGACCGAGCAGCTGGACGCCGCACTGTCGCTGACTCCCGCCCCCACGCTGATCACGCTGAACGGGGGCGGCAACGACATGATGCGCCCGGGCGGCGACATGAGCCGCCTCGTCGGGCTGACCGAGCGGGCGGTGCGGCGGTGCGTCGACGCGGGCGTGCGCATGGTCCTCATCAGCGGTGCGGACCCGTCGGGCCGGCTGCCGTTCGGCGCGTTCATGCGGCGCCGCGGCGAGCTGCTCACCGCGGCGGTGGGCGAGCTGGCCGCCCGGTACGCCCTGCCGTTCGCCGACGTCTTCCACGACACCGAGATCCGCCGGGCGCCCTACTGGTCCCCCGACCGCCTGCACCTCAACGCGGCCGGGCACCAGCGCGCCGCCGGGCTCATCCTGACCGCGATGGGCCACCCGACGGCCGCGCACGTGGTCGATCCGGGGCCGGCGGAGAGCCGTCGCCTGCTCGCCGAGGCCCGCTACTACCGGGAGCACGTGCTGCCCTGGGTCCACCGGCGGGTGCGGGGGCGTTCCTCCGGCGACGACCGGACCGCGAAGTTCCCGCAGTGGACACCCGTCGGGTCGGTCTGATCGCCGCACTGTCGGAGAGAGGACAGCAGGTCGGAACGGGGTCGCGAGATCACCTGTTGCCGATCTAGCATCATGCGCCGTCCCTTCGACATCGGAGTACTGCGCTGCGGACCTTCACGATCCCGGAGCGGATCGGCGGGTTCGGGCTAGCCGCTGCGGCGGCCGCATCCGTGTGGCCGATCTTCACCGACAGCACCGGCCTGGGTCTGCCGTGTCCGTTGCGCACGCTCACGGGCATTCCATGTCCCGGCTGCGGTCTCACGACCGCGGCCGTGGCACTCGTGCGCGGCGATGTCGATACGGCGGTCGCGGCCAACCCGCTGATCCTGGCGCTGGCGGCGGTCACGGCCGGCGTGGTCCCGCTGGTGGCGTTACGCGCCGCCGGCGTGGTGCCCACGCCCGAGCCGTGGTCCGCCCGGCGACGCCGGGGCCTGCGATGGCCGATCACCCTGCTCGTCCTCGCGAGCTGGCTGTTTCAACTGCACCGGTTCGGCCTGGGCTGAGCCGTCCTGAAAAAAGGAACCCCTCATGTCATATCCGCAGGACCCGTACGGCGCCGCGCCCGGCGCCCCCTACTCCGGCCAGGGCTACGCCACCCCCACGGCCGACTACGCCTCCTGGATCAGCCGCGTCGGCGCCTCCCTCGTCGACTCCCTGGTCACCGCGCCCTTCAGCATTCTCGCCCTGGTGCTCGGCCGCGGCACCGACGACGTGACCGGCCTGCCCACCTTCAACGCGCTCTACTGGGTGTTCACGCTGCTCGGCCTGGTGGTCGGCGGGTACAACCGCTGGTTCCTGACCGGCAAGACCGGCCAGTCGTGGGGCAAGAAGGCGCTCGGCATCCGCCTGGTCGGCGAGCAGACCGGCCAGCCGATCGGCGCCGGCATGGCGTTCGTGCGCGACCTGGCGCACATCGTCGACGCCCTGATCTGCTACATCGGCTTCCTCTTCCCGCTCTGGGACGCGAAGAAGCAGACCCTGGCCGACAAGATCATGAAGACCCTCGTCGTCCGCTGACGACATCCGCGGCATGACGGTCGCGGCCGGCACCCACCGGCCGCGACCGGCTTCCGCACCGACGATCGGGGTCTGCAGCCGGACGAGGGCCGCTTCCCGCGGCGGGGGACGGCGGCCA
Source organism: Actinoplanes sp. NPDC049681 (assembly GCF_044465265.1). Lineage (NCBI taxonomy): Bacteria > Bacillati > Actinomycetota > Actinomycetes > Micromonosporales > Micromonosporaceae > Actinoplanes > Actinoplanes sp. NPDC049681. The sequence goes on along the minus strand of NZ_JBITLP010000002.1, from coordinate 908,324 downwards.
TAGCAGCAGGCCAGGCGGCCGCGGATCACGGGTTGGCGCCACGCCGCCCCGGCACCGCCCCTACGCTGGCCGGGTGACTTGGCTCGACGTGATCGGCTGGACCGGCTCCGCCCTGCTCGTGTGGTCCCTGCTGCAGACCCGCCTGCTCCGCCTGCGCGCCCTGAACCTGGTGGGCTGCGTGGTGCTCATCGGCTTCAACGCGGCCCTCGGCGTGTGGCCCATGGTGGGCCTGAACGTCGTGCTGGCGGTGATCAACGTCTGGTACCTGGCGCGGATGCTCGCGACCCGGCACGACGAGAAGGCGTACCAGGTCGTCGAGGTGCATGACGACGAGATCCTCGCGTACATGCTGCGCCGGCACCGGGACGACATCGCGAAGTTCAATCCGCGGTTCGACTGGGATGCGCCCGCGTCCGGCCGCGCCGCGTTCCTCGTCGTGAACGGTGACGAGATCGTGGGCGTCGTGCTCTTCCGCGGCGGCGAGGACGGGATCGCGCGGGTCGAGCTCGACTACGTCACCCAGCGATACCGCGACTTCACGCCGGGCGAGTTCGTGTACCGGCACAGCCAGTTCTTCACCGACCGCGGCTGCCGGACCGTGATCTCGCCGCCCGGGATGCTGGCGCCGTATTACGACCGGCTGGGATTCCGCCGCGACGGCGAGTCGTACGTGCTCGACCTGACTGAGACCACCGCCACAGGCCGCGCCTAAAGCGGCGGACGAACGCGTTCGTTACGATCGTGTTCATGGCCGTCCGTCGCGCACCCGTCAGCCGCCGTGAGCGTCCGGCGAAACCCGCCCTGACCCGGGAGGGCATCGTCGCCGTCGCGCTGCGCATCCTGCGCGACGAGGGCCTGGAGCGGGTGACCATGCGCCGCCTGGCGCAGGAGCTCGACACCGGACCGGCCTCGCTCTACGTGTACGTGCGCAACATGGCCGAGCTGCACGGCGCACTGCTGGACGAGCTGCTCGCCGAACTCGACCCCACGCAGTCGGGCGACGCCGGCGTGTGGCGGGACGAGCTGGTCGGCCTGCTGGTGGCGTACACGATGATGCTGTTGCGGTATCCCAGCCTGGCGCGATCCGTCATGGTGCTGCGGCCGACGGGCCGCCGGTACCTGCGCCTCGTCGAGACGATCCTGGGGCTGCTGCGGATCGGCGGGGCCACGGCCCGCCAGGCCGCCTGGGGCGTCGACATCCTGCTCCAGCAGGCCACCGCGTCGGCCGCCGAGCACGGCACCCGGAAGGGGTCCGCCGAGGCGGAGGCGGAGCAGGAGGCCCTGCGGCATGCCCTGCAGGGCGCTCCCACCGACGACTACCCGAACATCGCCTGGGCGTCCGGCGACCTCTTCGCCGGCACCGGCGAGGAACGCCTCCGCTGGGGTTTCACCACCTTGATCGACGGCCTCACGGGATGAGGACGGCCCGCCCCGTCGCCGCCTGCTGGCGGCTTGGCCGGTCCTTTTCGTGCCCATGCCGAACGCGTTCGTCACGAACGCGATCGCACAACCGGAAGGAAGTCCCATGACCATCGCCATCGTCGGCGCGGGCCTCGGCGGCCTCACGCTCGCCCGGGTCCTGCACGTCCACGGCATCCCCTCCACCATCTACGAGCTGGACGCCTCCCCCACCGCCCGGACCCAGGGCGGCATGCTCGACATCCACGAGGAGAACGGGCAGGTCGCCCTGCACGCCGCCGGCCTGCACGAGCGCTTCCGCGGCATCGTGCACCCCGGCGGCCAGGCGACGCGCGTCCTCGACCGGCACGCCACCGTCCTGGTCGACGAACCCGACGACGACGGGAGCCGCCCCGAGGTCGACCGCGGGCAACTGCGCGACCTGCTGCTCGACTCCCTGCCGCCCGGCACGGTGCGGTGGGGCACCAAGGTCGTCGCCACGCGCGCCCTGGGCGACGGCCGGCACGAACTGTGCTTCGCGGACGGCAGCACGACCGTCACCGACGTCCTGGTCGGCGCCGACGGCGCCTGGTCACGGATCCGCCCGCTGCTCTCCGGCGCCACCCCGGCGTACGCCGGCGTCTCCTTCGTCGAGGCAGACCTGCACGACGCCGACACCCGCCATCCCAGCAGCGCCGCCGTCGTCGGCGACGGGATGCTGTTCGCGCTCGGCGCCGGCAAGGGCTTCCTCGCCCACCGCGAGACCGACGGCAGCCTTCACGTGTACGCCGCCCTGCGGGTGGACGAGAACTGGCTCGGCGGCATCGACTTCACCGACCCGGCCGGCTCCCGCGAGGCAGTACGCCACGAGTTCGCCGACTGGCACCCCGGCCTGCAGGCGCTGATCACCGACGCGGACGGGCCCCTGATCCCCCGCGGCGTCCACGCCCTGCCGATCGGCCACCGCTGGGACCGCGTCCCGGGCGTGACCCTGCTCGGCGACGCGGCGCACCTGATGTCACCGTTCGCCGGCGAGGGCGCCAACCTGGCCATGCTCGACGGCGCGGAGCTCGGCCAGGCGCTCGCCGCTCACCCGGACGACGTCGAGGCGGCGCTGGCCGCGTACGAGAAAGACCTGTTCCCCCGCAGTGAGCGCGCCGCCGCCGAAGCCGCGGAGAACCTCGAGATCTGCTTCCGCGACGACGCCCCGCAGAGCCTCATCGACCGGTTCGCCGAGTACGCGCAGAACGGGACCTTGGTCCCGCCGGTCGGGTGAGTTCGGCCCGGGCGCATCGCGGCCCGCCGGCGGATCGTGGGGGTGTCACAAGAAATCATCCCGGAGGCAACGATGACCGTCCACGCACACCACCAGCGCTCCTTGGCCACCCCGCTCGAGCAGGCGGAGATTCCCGGCTCGATGCTCACCAAGACCGCGGCGCGGGCCCTCGCCGTCCTGCGCATCTCCACCGGCTTCGTCTTCCTCTGGGCGTTCCTGGACAAGACCTTCGGATTCGGGTACGCGACCCCGGCGGCCAAGGCCTGGATCAACGGCGGCTCCCCCACCAAGGGCTTCCTCAGCTCGGTCGACGTGGGCCCGTTCACGTCGATGTTCCACTCGATGGCCGGCACGTGGTGGGCGAACTGGCTGTTCATGCTCGGCATGCTCGGCGTCGGCCTGGCCCTCGTCCTCGGCATCGGCCTGCGCGTCTCGGCCGTGGCCGGCTCCCTCATCATGGCGATGATGTGGCTGGCCGAGTTCCCCCTCGCGCAGACCACCGGCGCCGGCAAGCCCAGCGGCTCCACCAACCCGATCGTGGACTACCACCTCGTCTACGCGGCCGCCCTGATCGTCGCCGCGGCGGCGTACGCCGGGCACACCTGGGGCCTCGGTCGCCTCTGGACCCGGATCCCCTTCGTCCAGAAGCACCGCTGGCTGATCTGACTTTCGCCACCGCCGAGGCCGGCACCCCACTCGGGGACGCCGGCCTCGGCGGTGTCACGGCAGCGGGCGGCGACCGGCGAAACCGAGACCGGTCCGGTGATACCAGGCGAGCTCCGGTTCGCCCTCCAGCCAGCAGAGCAGCACCGGCACGCCGTCGAGCTCGGCGGGGAAGTCGACGAGCAGCGGCGCGATGCCCTTGAGGTCCGCCCCGGTCTGCTGCACCTCGGTCATCAGCTCGTTGAGCCGGGCCTCGGCGGCCTTGCGCTCGGGCAGCCCGCCGAGCGGCGACGGCTCACCACCGGGAGTCAGCGCGGCGACCAGCTCCACCATGTCGGCGCGCACCACGACGATCTCGTCGAGCACGGGCCGCAACCGGGTCAGCTCCGCCCGGGCCTCCGCCAGCGTGAACAGCCCCATGCCCCGAGTCTGCCATGACGGCGGGCGCACCGTTCCCCGGTGGAACGGTGCGCCCGCGGCGGCTCGGGTTATCGCGTACGCGGGTCGGCGTCGCGGGTGCGGCTGGCCGCCTTGGCCAGGCCGCGGCTCACCATGTAGCCGATCGTCAGCAGCGTGATGTACCACCACGCCTTGTCGGCGGCGAAGTAGTCGGCACCGTTGTTCGCGGCGCCGTCGCCGACCAGCTGGGAGGCGATCAACACCCCGGCGACCGCGGCCAGGTAGACGAACAACTCGGTGGTCTTCCACGCCGGCTTGGTCTCGTCCCCGCGCGGCGCGAGGTGCTGGTGATCATGACCGTCGTGATGGTTCGTGCCGCGTACCGAGTCGAAGATGCTGGAGCCGGTCGTGGCGCGGGTGGGGGTAGACATCATGCTCTCCTCTGACTGTCGTCCAAGGTCCGTTGTCGTTCCGGCCGGCCGGGCGCGTTGTCCGATTGATCCCCTCGACAGCCGGCGATACACGTGATCCGGCCGGCTTCACCCGGCGGGGTGAACGGGCCTGGCTCCCCGCCCGCGCCGACCTGCCGCGGGCCGTGGTGGCGCTGTACGTGCCCGTCGGCTTCGCGGCGGCCTACATCGGCTGAGGCTCGTGGGCGATCCGGCTCGTCTCCCGCCAGAGCAGGACGACGAACAGCGCCGAGCCCGCGAAGGCGAACCAGAACGGCGCCGTGACACCGTAGCGGCCGGCGAGCGCACCGCCGATCGCCGAGCCGACGACCAGGCCGCCGTACACACCGATGGTGTTGACGCTCGTGACCCGGCCCTGCAGGTGGGTGGGGACCGCACGCTGCCGCACGGTGATCGAGGTCGTGTGCCAGATGAACGCGTGGGCGCCGAAGACGAAGAAGATGAGCATCGCGACCCAGGCCCGGGTGGTCACCGCCAGGGCGAGGTGGGTCAGCGTCTCGATGACGAGTCCCGCGCGCATCACGTTGCCGAGGCTGACCCGCGCGGTGAGCCGGCCGTAGAGCCCCGTGCCGACCAGCCCGCCGACCGCCGACACCGTCGTGAGCAGGCCGAATCCGACCGCACCGAGCCCGAGACGCTGGGTGGCGTAGAGGACCAGGACCGACCAGGCCGCCCCGAACGTCACGTTGAAGACCAGGATCGTGAGCACCAGGGTACGGACGGCAGCGTGGTGCAGCACCCACCGGAAGCCCTCGACCAGGTCCCGCCGCGCGCTGCCCCGTACGGCCGAGGCGTCGCGTCCGTGCGGGGGCAACACCACGTTGGACACGAGCAGCACGCCCGCGGTCACGAGGACCAGCTGGGTCGCGAACGGCCAGACGATCCCGGCGGCGAACAGGCCCGCGCCGATCGACGGGCCCACCAGCTGGTTGAGCGTGATGAACCCGGCCTGCAGACGGGAGTTCGCGACCGCCAGGTCGTCGCGGCCGACCAGCATCGGTGTCAGGGTCGTGGCCGTGTTGTCCGCGAAGACCTCGGCGCTGGCCAGCAGCCCGAGCGCCACCAGCGCGCCGGCCACCGTGATCGCGTGGGCGACCACCAGGGCGGTCAGCACCGCGAGCACCGCGGCCCGGACCAGGTCGGCGGTCATCACGATCTTCCGGCGGTCGTAACGGTCCGCCGCCAGCCCGGCGACGAGGCCGAACATCAGGGGCGGCGCCCACCCCATCGTGGCGGCCAGGGAGATCAGCACCGGGTCGCGCGTCAGCGAGGCGATCAGCAGCGGGCCGGCCGCGGCCGCGACGCCGTCACCGAGGTTCGTCGACCACGAGGACGCCAGGAGCCACCGGAAGCCGCTCCCGAGGCGCCGGGGCACGAGGATCTCCGCCGTCCGGCTCACAAGGACGGGACCCTACGGGTACCGCCCGCCGGCCCGCATCCGGTTATCCGCCGGTATGGTGCATCGATGAACCGCACCGCGCTCGTCACCGGGGCATCGTCGGGCATCGGGCGGGCGACCGCCGTCGCGCTGGCCGCCCGGGGATACCGAGTCCTCGGCACCAGCCGGCATCCCGGGTCGTTGCCGCCGGAGCAGCGGGCGGCCGGCGTGGAGTACCTCCCGCTCGACCTCTCCTCGCCCGGCTCCATCGAGGCGCTGGCCGACCGGCTCGCCACGGTCGACGTGCTGGTCAACAACGCGGGCGAGAGCCAGTCCGGCCCGTTCGAGGAGCTGCCGGCGGACGCCCTGCACCGGCTGTTCCAGGTGAACGTGCTGGGGCCGGTGCGGCTGACGCAGCTGGCCCTGCCCGGCATGCGGGAGCGCGGCTACGGGCGGGTGGTCATGGTGGGCTCGATGCTCGCGTCGTTCCCGCTGGCCTACCGGTCCTCGTACGTCGCGACGAAGGCGGCGCTCAAGGGGTTCGGCTCCGCCGCCCGCCACGAGCTCTCGCCCTTCGGGGTGTGGGTCACGACGGTCGAGCCCGGCTCCATCAACACCGGCATCAGCGAGCGTCGGACGTCGTACGCCGCCGCGGACTCACCGCACCGCCGCGACTTCGAGACGATGCTGCGCGCCCTGGACCGCAACGAGCGCGCCGGCGTCGCACCGGAGCGCGTCGCCGAGGTGATCGTGAAGGCCGTCGAGGCGGCCCGTCCCCGGCCGCGGTACGCGGTGGGCAGCAACGCACCGGCCGTCTTCGCCCTGCGGCGGATCCTCCCGGCGGCCGTCACCGAGAAGTTCGTGCACCGCCGGCACGACCTGAGCCGCTGAGGCCGCGGCGCCGCCTCAGGACCGCGGGCCGCGGCGCTGGCGAAGCCACGGGCCGAGGCCGTCCGCGTGCTCGGTGGCGATGAACGCGCTGCGGGCGTCGATCAGCGCCTCCTCGGCGTGGCTCAGGCAGCCCCAGACGGTGTCGCCCCAGGGGTCGGCCAGCTTGACCTCCGCCGGCCGCGGGCACGGATTGCCGTCGGGCATCCCGATCTGGCAGGTGGCCGGGGCGCCCCCGCGCAGGCTGACGGCCTGGGCCGCCTGTTGGATGAGCGAGAAGCGCGCGGCGGCGCCGGTCGGCTCGGCGCGGGCGTCGGCGCTGACCGCGGCCCGCTGGCCGAACAGCACGACGTTGCCGTCCGGGTCGCGGGTGCGCATCTCACCGCCGGGCGCGTGGTCCGGATAGCCGACGAGCTCGGCCGGGTGCCCGGCCTTTTCGAACCGCTCCCGTACGGCGGCCAGGTCCTCCACGTACAGGTAGATGAGCAGGGGCAGCTCGACCTGGATCAGCGGCGGGTCGACCAACGCGAGCAGCAGAGTCTGCTCCCCGCACTGCAGGTACGACCACCGGCCACCACCCTCGCCGCCGGCGCGTGACTCCGTGTAGCCGAACAGGCGGTAGAACTCCTTGCTGAGCTCCAGGTTCTTGACGTAACACACCGGTACGGCGGCGGACACCAGTGGCTGCATGCCGCAGAACCTACCGCAGGGCCGGATCAACGGCAGGCGCCGGTGCCGACCTCCTCCGTACTGTTCCTGCCGTCCTCCGCGGTGCCCGAGACCTCGGCAGCGCTCAGGGCGAAGCCCAGGTCGGGGTCCGCGTCCGACACGCCGAACACCACCCCCAGCACCGTGCCGCCGGGGGTGACCAGCGGCCCGCCCGAGTTGCCGTTGCGCACCAGCGCCCGGACCGTGTAGATCTCGCGGGTCACCGCGCCGGCGCCGTAGATGTCGCGGCCCCCGACGCGGCCGAGGTCCCGGATCCGGGCCGGTTGCGCCTGGTACGGGCCGTCCAGCGGGTAGCCCAGCACGATCCCGTCGGCGCCGGAGCGCACCGGTCCGCCCGTGAACGGCAGCGCGGGGGCGGTCAGTCCCGGGACGTGCAGCACGGCGAGGTCGCGGTCCGGGTCGTACACGACCACCGTGGCGTCGAGCTGGTCCTGGCCGGTCTCCACCCGGACGTCGCCCGCGCCGGCGACCACGTGGGCGTTCGTCATCACGCGTTCCGGTGCGTACACGAAACCGGAGCCGACCGCTCCCCGCGGGCATCGGTGGGCGGCACCCGGAGCGGCCCGGACCTTCAGCACGGAGGCCCGGGATCCGCCGACCACCGGCGCGCCGGCCAGCGCCGGGTCCGGCGCGGCGACCTCGGTGGCGGAGGTACGCACGAGTCCCGCGAAGAAGACCGGATCCCCGCCGGCGTCCAGGGTCCACACCGCCACCAGCCCGGCCGCCAGCAGCACGGCGCCGAGCGACGCGAACGCACCGCCGGCCGCGTCGAGGCGTCGCAGCGGCCGGGTCACGAGCGAGCGCTTGAGCCGTTCCCCGATCCGTACGCTCAGCAAAAGGCCGAGGGCGGCCAGCACAAGGACCGTCGTCAGCGACACGCCCAGGCGGACCGGTTCACCGGAGAACCGGGTGGCGAGCAGCGGGCCGGCCTGCCATCCGAGCAGCGTGCCCGCGCCGGCGCCCAGCGCGCACAGCCCGGCGACCAGCAGGCCCCGCCGGTAGCCGAGGACGGCGACGGCCAGGGCCGGCAGGAGCAGGACGGCGTCGAGGGCGCGCACCCCGCGGAGCGTACAAACCGCGGGCCAGCGTCAGGCGCCGCCGTTGATGGCGCCGGTACGCAGTGCCCCCTCGGTGACCTTCCACTTGGTCAGCAGCGCGTCGTAGGTGCCGTCGTTGATCAGCGCGTACAGCGCGGTCTGGACGGCGGCCGTGAGCGCCTTGCGGTCCTTGGCGATGCCGATGCCGTACGGGATCGCCTCGATCTGCGGCCCTGACAGCTCGAGGCTTCCGTCGCGCTGCACGTCGAGCGCGGCGATCGGGAAGTCGTTGAGGGCGGCGTCCGCGTCCTTCTTCGCCACGGCGGCCGACGGAGTCTGGGACTTCACCAGGGTGAGCTTCTTGCCGCCGCACTTGGCCGCCTGGGCAGCGCCCATGTCGACGTAGACCGTGTCGGGCTGGACGGCCACGCGCCGGCCGCACAGGCCCGGCATGCCGCCGATGTCGCCGTCGCCCTTCGGCACCACGATCGAGGTGCCCGCGTTGAGGTAGTTGACGAAGTCGGCCTTCTGCTGACGCTCGGCGCGGTCGAACATGGAGGACGCGGATAGGTCGATCTTGTGATTCTGCACCTGGTCGAGCAGGTCGCCGAAGCCCACGTTCTGCCACTTCACGGTGAGGCCGAGCTTCGCGGCGATCGCCTCCACCAGCTGCACGTCCAGGCCCGTAAAGGTCTGACCCTGCATGAACGTCATGGGTTCGAACGTCGGGTCGGTGCCGCCGACGAGGACCCCGGACTTCTTGATCGCGTCCGGCAGGGCCGCCCGGGCCTCGGCCAGCCGGTCGACGGGCTTGCCGGCCTCCGCGCCGCCGCCTCCGCAGCCGGTGGCTCCCCCACCGAGGACCAAGGCGGTGAGCAGCAGCGAAACGATGCGACGCCTCATGCTGCCCTGTTCGGTAGCGGCCGCGGCGAACTGAGCCGAAGGCCCTCCTTCGATGGCAATTTGCCCATAACGTGGTGTCGAGGGGGTTTCCGTGACGTTCACCATTCGGCGCCAGATCGCCGCCCTCGCCGTGGCGGGTTTCCTGCTCGTCATCGCGGCCGGGGTCATCGGCTATCAAGGCACGTCGGCGCTCGCGGACCAGCAGCTGACGGCCCGCAACGCCGCATCCGCCCTGCAGGCGGTGCAATCGGTCGACATCGCCCGGGCGCTGTTCCGCGGCAACGTGCTGAACGCGTTGGTGACCAACGACGCCGCGGAGCGCCAGGGGGTTCTCGACAAGCTCGGCGAGAACGTGGCCCAGGCGCGGGCCGGCGTCGACGACGTCATCCGCTACGTGCCCCAACTGCGGCCGCAGGCGGACGCGGTGCTGCCGGTTCTCAACGAGCTGATCGCCTCGGGCCAGCGGATCGTCACCCTGGCCAGCCGGGTGGCGTCGGACCCGACCCGGACGGCGGCTCTCGCCGCCCGGCCCGCGTACGACGAGGTCGACGTCAAGGCCGCGAAGACCATCGCCACGCTGCAGACCGCCATCACCGAACGGGTCCGCAAGTCGTACCAGGACGCCACCGCGGAGGCCACCCGGGCGAAGCTGCTCACCCTGGTCACCGGCCTGCTCGCGGCCCTGGTCCTGGGCGGCGCGGCGATGCTGCTGGCACGGCGGATCGCCCGGCGGGTCACGCACTGCCTCTCGGCCGCGCGCTCGATCGCCGACTACGACCTCACCGTCGACGCCTCCCTCGGCGGCAGCGACGAGCTCGCCGACCTGAGCCGCAGCCTCGGCACGATCGTCACGTCGCTGAACGCCGCCCTGACCGAGATCGGCGACAACGCCACCTCCGTGGCGGCCGCCTCGGAGGAGCTGACGGCCACCAGCCGGCACCTGTCCGAGGGTGCGGCCACCGCGTCCTCGGAAGCGGCGGTGGCCAGCCAGGACATCGACCAGGTCACCGAGAGCGTCGGGCAGACCACCGTCGCGGCACGCGGCCTGGACACGTCGATCCAGGCCATCACCTCGGCCGTCGGCGAGGCGGACAGCGTCGCGCGCGAGGCGGTGGAGCTGGCGGTCAACACCAACCGCACGATCGAGCGGCTGCGCAGCTCCAGCGACGAGGTCTCGGCCGTCGTCAACATCATCACGGCGATCGCGGAGCAGACCAACCTGCTGGCGCTGAACGCCACCATCGAGGCCGCCCGCGCGGGCGAGCAGGGCAAGGGCTTCGCGGTGGTGGCGGGCGAGGTCAAGGACCTGTCCCGGGAGACCGCGTCGGCGACCGGTGACATCTCGGCCAAGGTGACCGCGATGCAGGTGGACACCGCGGGCGCGTTCGAGGCGATCAGCCGGATCAGCCAGGTCATCGACCGCATCGACGAGCTGCAGCGCTCGATCTCCGCCGCGGTGGACGCCCAGATCAGCGCCACCGGGGACATCGTCGCCAACGTCGGCGTCGCGGAGCAGTCGGCGACCGCGGTGGCCGGCTCCATCGGCCGGGTCACCGACACGACGTCGCTGACGCACGAGGCGGCGAGCCAGACCGAGTCGGCCGCGATCGAGCTCGCCCACCTCTCCCACCAGCTGCGCCTGGTGTCAGACCGCTTCCGGCGCTGAGCCGGGGCCCTCCACGAAGATCCCACGCCCGCGGACCCCGCGCACCAGGCCACGCTCGCGGAGAATCTGGTACGCCCGCCGCGCGGTGGCCGCGGAGACGCCGTACTTGTGCACCACTTGCTGATAGGACGGCATCAGCTCCCCGGCGGCGTACCGGCCCGACGCGATCGCGGCCTCGAGGTCATCGGCAATCTGGTAGCGGTTGTGTGCCTCCACGCGTACTCCCCGAAGATACTCGTCGATGTCCCCAGCATCGGGAGAAGACTTTCAGGTGCCGCGTTACATCCACGTGAGAAGTGATATACCAGTCCCTCGTGGACACCGGGTACCACGTGCATCCCCTTCGAGTTTCGGGGCCGGTTCCGGTCGGAGGTGGAGCGGGCGCGGCAGGTGCCGTCGTTCTGTACGGCGGAGAGTCTGGACGCGGATTTTGACGCAGCCGCCGGCCCGCCTCGGCCTCCAGCTCGGAGGGGGACGCCGGGGGCCCGGCGAACGCGGTCGACGGCGGACCCCGGCACCGGATGGAGCAGCGGGTTCAGCGATCCGCAATGGCTGTCGGTCGACCTCGGCGCCCGGCGGCGGCTCAGCGAGATCCGGCTGAGCTGGGGTCTACGGGACCCGCCGCTCCGGCCGGTACGGCTACTCGCTCTTCGAGCTCGGGGTGCGCTGACCCGGCTCGCCGATGGTGACGCAGCACCGGTCGGGCCCCGGGTCGAGCCGCGCGCACCGGCCCGGCGCGCCGACGACCGTCAGCAGCCCGTCGATGAGGTCGAGGTTCATCCCGCACACCAGCTCGGTGTACTGCCCGGCGAGGCGGTGGAACGGGCAGTTGGCGAGGATCAGCTCGCCGTCGACCGTACGCGGCTCGTAGCCGTTGCGCTCCAGCACGGACTCCAGATCGCCGGGTCCGCGTTCCTCCGCGAGCGCCCTGCCCGTCGTCCGGGCGGCCTCGCGCAGCGCCTCGCCGACAGGTACGCCGTCGCGCGCGGCCACCGTGACCGCCTCGGCCAGCACCTGCCCCGCCAGGTCGTACCGGCGCTCGGGCAGGCTGACCGAGATGTCCCGGCCGGCCCGGCGGTAGAGCTTGGCGGGGCGGCCGGCACCGGGGCCGCTGCGCCCGGGCGGCCGCCTGTACTCGACCTCCAGCAGCCCTTCGGCCACGAGCCGGTCGAGGTTGAACTTGGCCACGTGATGCGCGATGCCCGTGGCGGCCGCCGCGGCCTCGCGGCTGACCGGCTCGTCCTGGGCGACGACGTAGCGGTACAGGTCCCTGCGCACGGGCTCACCGAGCGCCGCGACGCTGGCGACGTCGGCCGCGAAGCTCTCGGACATCGGGCCACCTCCGGTTCTACTCTATCGGACACGCATGTTGACGAAACCAGGCGGGGCGTTCTAACGTCAAGGAAATTCTCCGTTAGAGAAGGGACGTCCTCATGACGAGCACCGCCATCCGGCCGGTCCACGACGTGACACCGATGGACCTCGACGCCGCCATCGAGGCCGTCCGGGATCTGCTGGTGGCGCTCGGCCAGGACGTGCACTCGGAGCATCTGCTCGACACCCCGCGCCGGGTCGCCTCCGCGTACGCCGAACTGCTCACCCCCGAGCCGTTCTCGTTCACGACTTTCCCCAACGACGACGGCTACGACGAGCTGGTCCTCGTCCGCGACATCCCGTTCCGGTCGCTGTGCGAACACCACCTGCTGCCCTTCCACGGGGTCGCGCACATCGGCTATCTGCCCGACCAGCGGATCGTGGGCCTCTCGAAGCTGGCCCGCGTCGTGGAGCACTTCGCGCGCGGCCTGCAGGTGCAGGAACGGCTCACCCGGCAGATCGCCGACCACCTCCAGTTCAACCTGCAGGCCAAGGGCGTCGCCGTGGCCCTCGAGGCGGAACACATGTGCATGTCACTGCGCGGCGTACGCGCCACCGGCGCCAGGACCGTGACGTCGACCCTGCTCGGCCTGCACCGCCAGAATCCCGCCACCCGCGCCGAGTTCTACGCCCTTGCCGGCGTGAGGAGCTGACATGACCGCCGACCACCGTACGTTCGTCATCATCGGAGCCGGGTTCGCCGGCGCCAAGGCGGCCGAGGCCCTCCGGGAACGGGGATTCGACGGCCGGGTCGTGCTCATCGGCGAGGAGCCAGAGCGGCCGTACGAGCGGCCACCGCTGTCCAAGGGCTACCTCACCGGCGACGCCGGGAAGGACTCGGTCTTCGTCCACGACGAGGACTTCTACGCGAAGCAGTCGGTCGAGCTGCGCACCGGGACGGGCGTCACGAGCCTCGACCCCGCCGGGCGCACGATCTCCCTGTCGGACGGGTCGCGCCTGCGGTTCGACAAGGCGCTGCTGGCCACCGGCTCCGAGGCCCGCCGCCTGACGGTCCCCGGCTCGGAGCTTGCCGGCGTGCATCACCTGCGTACCAAGGCCGACGCGGACGCGCTGGCCACCGCGGCCGCCACCGCGTCGTCGGCGGTCGTCATCGGCGCCGGCTGGATCGGCAGCGAGGTCGCCGCCTCCCTGCGTACCCGCGGCCTGCCCGTCACGATCGTCGAACCCGCGTCCCTGCCGCTGGAGCGCGTGCTCGGCCGTGAGGTCGGTGCGGTCTACCGGGACCTGCACGCCGGGCACGGCGTCGCACTGCGCCTCGGCGACGGGGTCGCGGCCCTGCACGGCACCGGGCGGGTCGAGGAGGTCCTGACCACCTCCGGTGCCCGGATCCCGGCCGATCTGGTGGTCGCCGGCATCGGGGCCACGCCGCGCATCCGCCTCGCCGCCGATGCCGGACTGACGGTCGGCGACGGGGTGGTCACCGACGAGTTTCTGCGTACCAGCCATCCCGACATCTACGCCGCCGGCGACATCGCCGCCGCCTGGCATCCGCTGTTCCGCGGCCGGCTGCGGGTCGAGCACTGGGCGAACGCCCTGAACCAGGGCCCGGCCGCGGCGGCGGGCATGCTCGGCGCCGGCGAGGCGTACGACCAGGTGCCGTACTTCTTCTCCGACCAGTACGACCTCGGTATGGAGTACACCGGCCACTGCCCCGAGTGGGACCGCGTCGTGTTTCGCGGCACGCTCGGCACCGACGGCTTCCTTGCCTTCTGGCTCCGCGACGGGGTGGTCGCCGCGGCGATGAACGCCAACGTGTGGGACGTCAGCGACCAGCTTCAGCAGCTCGTGCGAGCCCGGGTCCGGGTGCCGGAGCAGCGGCTCACCGACCCGGACGTCCCCGTGGAGGCACTGCTCACGGCAGAGTGACCGCGCGGTCGTGGCGGCGCGCCTTGCCCGCGTACATGGCCGCGTCCGCGATGCCGATGAGCAGGTCGCGGTCGGCACCCAGGCCGGGCTTGGCCTGCGCCACGCCCGTCGTCACCCCCACCGAGACCGTGGTGTCCAGCAGCGGGATCGGCGCCCGTACCGCCTCGGCGATCCGGTCCCGCAGCTGACCCGGGTCGGTTCCGGCCTCGCCGCGGCACAGGATGAGGAACTCGTCGCCGCCGAGCCGGCCGACCAGGTCCTGGTCGCGGACCGTCGCGGTGAGCCGGGCCGCGACGGTCCTCAGGACCGCGTCGCCGGCCGGGTGGCCGTACCGGTCGTTGACGGGCTTGAAGCCGTCGAGATCGCACAACAGGACGGTGACCTCGTCGATCGCGCCGCGGTCCAGATCCGCCAGCGCGCGGTCGATCTCCGCGGAGATGTGCCGCCGGTTGCACAGGCCGGTCAGTTCGTCGTGCGTGGCGTGGTAAGCGAGCGTCTGCTCGGCCCGGTCGCGCTGCGCCGACAGCAGCCGGATCCGTAACAGCACCAGGGGTACGACCAGCAGCGTCCCCACCGGCAGCAGCAGGCTCGACGAGCCCTCGCCGCGGATCACCTGGACCGCCGCGATCAGCGGATTGGCGCTCAGCGCGAGGGCCAGCCAGCCGAGCCGCTGGCGGCTGACCACCGTGCCGGAGCGCGGCGGCACGGTCACCTCCGGGGCGTCCGGGTGCACCGGCGCGGCGGCGATCGTCAGGTACGCCGCCATCATCAGCTCGGCGCTCCATACGGCACCGCCGCCCCCGCCCAGGGTCGACGTGGCCGTGGCGGCCAGGGTCAGCACGGCGGTCAGCACCAGATATCCGAGCGTGCCGCGTCCCGGCCGTCCCATCATGCCCAGGCGCAGCAGGCAGCCGGCGACCCCGAAGAGCACCAGGAGGTCGCCGAGGAGCAGCGCCTGGCCCATCGGCGGGGCACCTGCCGGCAGGTGCGGGCGGATCACCCATTCCCAGAGGGGGCCGCCGGAGCAGAGCCCGAAGAGGGCCGCGTCGATGATGCCGCCCGGGTCGGCGCTCGCGCGACGGCGCAGGGCGACGGCGGTGCCGGCCAGGAACAGCGTGTGCGCGAGGGACTGGGCGAGGTCGGTCGGCGAGCCTTCGGCCCGGCCGAGGTGCGCTTCGGCGATCCAGGTGGGCCAGATCAGCTGCTGGGTGGTGAGCAGCACGAGCCCGGCGACGGCGATCAGCCAGGGCCGCCGGTCGGGCAGGTTGCCGCTCGCCAGCGCGGTCAGGAAGGTGATGATCGGCAGGACCGTGACCGCGGTGTAGATCAGCGCGCGCCGATCCGGCCCGGCCACGGCGTACGCCGTGCCCGCGGCGGCGAGCAGGCCCAGGAACCCGGCGTGCACCAGCCAGGCCGGCACGGTGGCGCGCGGCCAGCGCATCAGCGGTTCCTTCCGTCGGGGTCCACGTGCCTGATCGGCCGCGCGGGTCCGGATCTGAGCACGGGCCCCCGCGCCCGGTTACCCTCTGGTAGCACTCCGAGCATGATAGATGCGCCGACGTCGATGGCACAGGTGCTCCCGGGGGCCGCGGAAGCCTCACATCGGCCGACTCCGCGCCGATGTGTTTCTGGTGCAAGCACGTCGCGGACCGGACGCCACCCTGGTGACGCCGTTGATCTGCGTCCCCTACCTGGCGGCGACCTGGTCGGGCGGGCATCGGCCCGCGATGGCGGCGATCGTCGCGGTCCTCGCGCTGGGTGCGGCCGTCCTGCGGCGCCACCGCACCGCCCGGCACGTGCCGGCTCTGATCGTCAGCACTGTCGGATATGCGGCACTCGGTGTCCTGGACGGCGGGGTCGCCGCCCCGCTCGGCGCCCTGCTGCCGTTCTCGGTCATGGTGTACGCGGCGACCATGCCGCCGCGGGCCTTCGCGCTCGCGGCGGCCCTCTCCGCCACGGCGTACTGGACCGTGGCGATCGCCGGCGCTCCGGCGCCGACCGGGTACGCGGCCGTCTACACCGTGGCCTTCGGCGGCATCTCGTTCCTCTGCCTGCGCTATTCGGTGGCGATGGCGTCGCTGCGGCGGCGCCTCGACGAACTGTCGCAGCTCGACCCGCTGACCGGATGCCTGAACCGCCGTGGCTTCGACGCCCGCCTGGCCGCCGCGGTCGCCGAGGCCGACCGGACCGGCGAACCGATCGTGCTGCTGCGCCTCGACCTGGACCGGTTCAAGCAGGTCAACGACACCTACGGCCACCAGGCGGGCGACGAGCTGCTGGCCTGGACCGCACGCACCCTCAAGTCCCAGCTGCGCACGGAGGATGCCGTCGGCCGTGTCGGCGGTGACGAGTTCGCGGCGGTGCTGACCGGCCCCGACGCCGAGACGGCCGCGGCGGTGGTCGACCGGGTACGGACCGCCCTGAACGGCGTCGCGGCCGGGAGCCTGGGCTTCGCCTGCTATCCGGCCGAGGCGACCGGCATCGAGTCCCTGCACCACCGCGCCGACCAGCGCGTCTACGCCGACAAGGAGGGCCGGGACCGCCGGCTGCCCGGGCCGGACGCCGTCGCCCGGGCACGGGCCGCCGCCGCGCCGCGGCAGGAGCCCCGGGTGTCCCGGCACGAGCGGCGCCGGCGGGCGATCGCCGACTCCGGCCGGCTGGGGATGGTCGACCCGGGCGTCGGGCTGTTCTACGTGGCGCTGTTCGCCGAGGGTCACCCGCACCGGCTGGCCATGGGCGTCCTGCTGGGGGTGGCGGGGCTGATCGGCCTGGCGACCCTGCGGCTGGCGGGTCCGCTGAGCCGGCACGGCCGGGTGGGCCCGGCGATGTTCGCCCTCGGCGTCGTGCAGTTCGGCATCGCGGCGGCCGTGGTCTGCCTCGACGGCGGCGCCGACGCCACGCTGGCACTCGGGTTGTTCGCGCCGCTCCCCCTCATCGCGCTGACCACACCCAGCGTGGGACGTCCCCTCCTGGCCGCCATCGTCGTCGGCTACCTGGGCATCGCGGTGTCCGTCGATCACCCCGATCCCTGGTACGTGGCGATGCACCTGGCCGGCGCGCTCGGGGTGTCGGCGCTCTGCGGGCACAAGGGCCGGATCGCCGCGCGGCGACGGCGGCAGCTCAGCGAGTTGTCGCGTACCGATCCGCTCACCGGCTGCCTCAACCGGCGCGGGTTCACCGAGCGGTTCGCCGCCGAGCGGCCGGCCGCCCTGGTCCTGCTGGACCTGGACGGCTTCAAGCAGGTCAACGACGCGCACGGGCACGCGGCCGGCGACGACCTGCTGATCTGGGTGGCTGCGACGCTTCGCGACCGGGTGCAGCCGGGCGGCGTCGTCGGGCGCCTCGGCGGGGACGAGTTCGTCGTGCTGCCGGGCCCGGACCCCGCCGCCGATCCGGGACGCATCGCCGAGACCCTGCGGGGATCGCTGGCCGAACGCACCGCCTGCAGCGTCGGCGTAGCCGTCCCCGGCGAGCACGGCGAGGACTTCGACGCCCTGTACGCCCACGCCGACGCCGAGCTCTACGCCCGCAAAGCAGCCCGGAGCACGGGGGCACCGACAGCTCAACGCTGATCGGCGGCCAGCCGCACGGCACGGTGCAGGATCCCGTCGAGCATCGCGGCGGTGAGCCGTCCCGTACGCGTGTTCTGCGGGCTCGGGTGATAACAGCCGAGCAGGGTCCGCTCGGCACCGATCGGCTGCTCGCGACCGTGGCCGAACGGTGGTCGCGGACGCAGGCCCGCCCAGCCCGCCGCGGCCTCCCACGCCAGCGCGCCCAGGCAGACGATGACGCGTACCCAGGTCAAGGCGGCCAGCTCGGCGTCGAGGAACCGGGCGCACGCCTGGCGTTCCGCGGCCGTGGGGCGATCCGCCGGCGGAGCGCACCGCACCGCCGAGGCCATCCAGGCGCCGGTCAGGCGCAGGCCGTCGCCGCGGTACGCCGACGTCGGACGGTCGGCGAGCCCCGCCCGGTGCAACGCCGCGACCAGCCAGTCCGCGGTGACATTGCCGGTGAACGCCCGCCCGGTGCGGTTCCCGCCGTGCGCCGCGGTGGCCAGGCCCAGGACGTACACGCCCGCGTCCGGGTCACCGAAGCCCGGCACGGGACGGCTCCAGTAGCGCTCGCCCGCGAAGGCGGGCTTCCGGTGGGCGCTCGCGTATTCGCGGTGCGCCACCAGGCGGGGGCACACGCGGCAGGAAACCACCTGCTCCTCGACCGCGGCGAGCCGCTCGAGACGGTCGGCGGCTGCGGTCATCCGACCACCGTAGCGCCGCCCCCGGACGCGCCTAAGACGCCGCCTCGGCGAGGATCCAGCGGCCGCGGCCCATGCGTTTGGCGCTGTACATCGCGGTGTCGGCGGCCCGCAGCAGTGCGGCGGGACGCCAGGACGAGCCCGAGTCGGAGTCGGCCGTTCCCGCGATGCCGATGCTGGCGCCGACGGTGTACCAGGCGCCCTCGTGCTCGATCGGCATCGCCACGTCCCGCAGGATCCGGTCGGCCGTACGGATCGCGTCGCCGCTGCCGAGCCCGGTCAGCACCACCGCGAACTCGTCGCCGCCGAGCCGGGCCACCGTGTCGGCGTCGCGGACCGCGGCCCGCAGGCGCTGTGCCACGGCCTGCAGGATGGCGTCACCGCCGCTGTGCCCGGCGGTGTCGTTGACCTCCTTGAAACCGTCCAGGTCCAGGTAGAGCAGGGTCGTGCCGGGCGGGGACGCCTCCAGCGCCTCGCTGAGCGCGGCCCGGTTGGCCAGGCCGGTCAGCGGATCGTGCCGGACCTGGAAACTGAGCTGCCGCTCGGCGCGTTCCAGCGACCGCAGGGCGCTGGCGAACCGGGCCAGGACGAGCCCGGTGGTGGTCAGGGTGGCGGCGAACAGCATGATGCGCTCGGCCTCGGCGTAATCGGTCCGGGAGAAGAACACCACCGGCGCCGTCAGCAGGGCCACGCCGAGGAACCAGATCCGGGCGGGGTGCAGCGTCGGCGCCCGGCGGGCGGCCGCTGTCAGCTCCTCGCTGCCCGGGTGCAGGGCGGCGGCGACGAGCAGGCCGTTGCTGAGCAGGATCACCCCGGTGCCCACGGCCATCGCCAGGTGCTCCGACGGGATGAAGGTCGTGCCCAGGTCCGAGGCGATGCGCAGGACGGCGGAGAGCACCAGCAGCCGGGTCGCACCGGTACGGGTGCCCGGCGACAGGATCAGCAGCAGCACGCCGGCGAGGATCACGATGTCGCCGAGCGGGCCCATGACGTACAGGTAGGCGCCGAGCGGGTCGGCGGCCGCGTCGGCGAGGAACGGCGAGATGAAGACGACCCAGATGACGATCGCGACCGCCGTGGCCAGGGTCAGCATGTCCAGGACGGCCGGGCGCAGCCACCGCCCCGCCCGCCGGCGCGCCATCCCGACGAGCGCCGCGCCGTACGCCAGATACCCGAAGGTCCACAGCACGGCCTCGATGACTCCGTCATCCGTGCCGTGCAGCACGTACGTGGTCATCGGGTACACGCTGTCACCGGCGAGCCAGGCGAGCTGGCCGAAGGCGACGTACAGCCAGGGGAACCGTTCCCCGCTGCGCCGGCGCGCGAGGGCCGACCTGGTCACCAGCGCGCACATGACGAGGTACGCGCCGAAGTAGCAGATCTCGCCGAAGGGCGTGGCCGAGGCCACGCCCGCCAGCAGGGCGGCGAGCGCGGTCAGCGTGAGGTACAGCGCGAGCATCCGACGGGTCACAACGACTCGTTCGGTCGTTACGGCCCATCGCGAGGCCTCGGAGCGCGTTTACTCCCGAATTACACCGCAGGACGCTCGCTCAGCCAGCGGTCGATGCATGCCAGCAGGTCCTCGGCGTCGACCGGCTTGGTCACGTAGTCGCTGGCGCCGGAGCTGAGGCTCTTCTCCCGGTCGCCGTGCATCGCCTTCGCGGTGACGGCGATGATGGGCAGGCGGGCGTACTTGGGCATCGCCCGGATCGCGGCCGTGGCGGCGTAGCCGTCCATCTCCGGCATCATGACGTCCATCAGGATCAGGTCGACGTCGTCGTGCTGGGTGAGCACCTCGATCCCCTTGCGCCCGTTCTCCGCGTACACGACCTCCATGCCGTGCAGCTCGAGGATGTTGGTCAGCGCGAAGACGTTGCGGGCGTCGTCGTCGACCACCAGCACCTTGGAGCCGGTGAGGCGGCCGGTGGCGATGCCGCCGCCGTCGGCCACGGGGCCGCCGGCCGGCACCCGCGGGAGGACGTCCTCGCCGGTGCCCGCCGAAAGGTGCAACGTGATGCGCTCGCGCAGCTCGTCGAGGCTCGGCAGCAGCTCCAGCGGGCGGGTGTGCGCCAGCGCCTGCAGCAGGGTGTCCTGCGCCGGGGACAGCTGCCGCCCCTGGTAGGCGAGGACCGCGAGGTGGCGCAGCTCGCTGCGGTCGTGCAGCGCCTTGAGGAAGACCGAGCCGGTGTCGTCGGGCATGGCGAGGTCGAGCACCACCGCCTGGAACGTCCCGGACCGCAACTCGGTCATGGCGGCGTCCGCGTCGACGGCCGTCGTCACGTCGACCGCGCCGTGGGTGCCGGCCACGGCGGCCGCCGCTCCCTGGGCGAGAAGGGTGAGCAGTCCGAGCGGCGTGCCCTCGACGACGAGCAGGCGACGGCCGCCGCCGGCGCTCGAGGAGGCGTCGGCCCGGGGCTCCTCCCGGCGGGGGCCGGCGTCCGTGACGCCCTCCGGTACGGCGTGGACCGGCGAGCTCTGCGCCGGCAGGTAGAGCGTGAAGGTGCTGCCCGCGCCGAGGCTGCTCCGGGCCTTGATCTCACCGCCGAGCAGGTGCGCGATCTCGCGGCTGATGGACAGGCCGAGCCCGGTGCCGCCGTAGCGGCGGCTGGTGGTGCCGTCCGCCTGCTGGAACGCGTCGAAGATCGCGCTGAGCTGCTGCTCGGCGATCCCGATGCCGGTGTCGATCACGCGGAAGGCGACGACCGTGTCGTGGTCGGCAAGCATCGGCGACAGCTCGTCGGCGCGGGCGAGCTCGATCCGGAGCCGGACCTGCCCGTCCTCGGTGAACTTGACCGCGTTGGACAGCAGGTTGCGCAGGATCTGCCGCAGCCGCTGCTCGTCGGTGAACAGGCCGGTGGGCACGTCCGCGGCGGTGGAGACCTCGAAGGCGAGCCCGCGGGAGGTGGTCAGCGGGCGGAACGTCTGCTCCACGTAGTCCAGGAGCACGCGCAGGTCGAAGGCCTCCGGTGCGATGTCCATCTTGCCCGCCTCCACCTTGGACAGGTCGAGGATGTCGTTGATCAGCTGCAGCAGGTCGGTGCCGGCAGAGTGGATGACGTTGGCGTACTCGACCTGCTTGGCGCTCAGGTTGCGGGTGGGGTTCTGGGCCAGCAGCTGGGCCAGGATGAGCAGCGAGTTGAGCGGCGTACGCAGCTCGTGGCTCATGTTGGCGAGGAACTCGGACTTGTACTTCGACGCCAGGGCGAGCTGCTGCGCCCGGGCCTCCAGCTCCTGACGGGCCTGCTCGATCTCGGAGTTCTTCGTCTCGATGTCGTGGTTCTGCCGCGCCAGCAGACTCGCCTTCTCCTCCAGCTCGGCGTTGGACCGCTGCAACTCCTCCGACCGTGCCTGCAGCTCCTCGGACCGGGCCTGCAGCTCGGCGGCGAGCCGCTGCGACTCGGTGAGCAGCACATCCGTACGCGCGTTCGCCACGATCGTGTTGAGGTTGACGCCGATCGTCTCCATCAGCTGATCGAGGAAGTCCCGGTGCACGTCGGTGAACCGGGTCATGCTCGCCAGTTCGATGACGCCGAGGACCTGGTCCTCCACGACGATGGGCAGCACGATGAGCTGGACCGGCGTCGCGGAGCCGAGGCTCGACGACACCGAGAAGTAGTGACCCGGCAGGTCGTCGACGACGATGGGCCGCTTCGCGAGGGCGGCCTGGCCGACCAGCGACTCCCCCAGCCCGAAGCGCCGCCCGGCGCCGTTGTGCCCGTAGCCGCCCACCACCCGCAGCTCCGCGCCGGAGGCGTCGTCGACCAGCAGGAACGTGCCCAGTTGCGCGTTGACCAGCGGCACGAGCTCGTTCATCACCTGGGTGGCGACCACCTCGAGGTCGCGGTGGCCCTGCATGAGGCCGGAGATGTGGGCCAGGCTGGTCTTGAGCCAGTCCTGCTCCTGGTTGGCCCGGGTGGTCTCGCGCAGCGACTCCACCATGAAGTTGATGTTGTCCTTGAGCTCGGCCACCTCGCCGGAGGCGTCGACGGTGATCGACCGGGTCAGGTCACCGGTGGCCACCGCGCTGGTCACCTCGGCGATGGCGCGTACCTGGCGGGTCAGGTTGCCGGCCAGCTCGTTGACGTTCTCGGTGAGCCGCTTCCAGGTGCCGGAGACGCCCTCGACCTCGGCCTGGCCGCCGAGGCGCCCCTCGCTGCCGACCTCGCGCGCCACCCGCGTCACCTCGGCCGCGAACGCGGACAGCTGGTCGACCATCGTGTTGATGGTGGTCTTCAGCTCGAGGATCTCGCCGCGGGCGTCGACGTCGATCTTCTTGGTGAGGTCGCCCTGCGCCACGGCCGTGGTGACCTGGGCGATGTTGCGGACCTGGCTGGTGAGGTTGTTCGCCATGGAGTTGACGTTGTCGGTCAGGTCCTTCCAGGTGCCGGCGACGTTCGGGACCCGGGCCTGACCGCCGAGGCGGCCCTCCGTACCCACTTCGCGGGCGACCCGGGTGACCTCGTCGGCGAAGGCACCGAGCGTGTCGACCATCGTGTTGATGGTCTGCGCGAGGACGGCGACCTCACCCTTGGCCTCGACGGTGATCTTCTTGCTCAGGTCGCCCTGCGCCACGGCCGTGGCCACCAGGGCGATGGACCGCACCTGGTTGGTGAGGTTGAAGCCCATGATGTTGACCGACTCGGTGAGGTCCTTCCAGGTGCCCGAGACGCCCTTCACGTCGGCCTGGCCGCCGAGGCGGCCTTCCGTACCCACCTCGCGGGCGACCCGCGTGACCTCGTCGGCGAACGACGACAACTGGTCCACCATCGTGTTGATGGTGTTCTTCAGTTCGAGGATCTCCCCGCGCGCCGCAACGGTGATCTTCTGCGACAGGTCGCCGCGGGCCACGGCGGTGGCGACCTGGGCGATGCTGCGCACCTGACCGGTCAGGTTGCCCGCCATGGAGTTCACCGAGTCGGTCAGGTCGCGCCAGGTGCCGGCGACGCCGCTGACCTGCGCCTGCCCGCCGAGGCGGCCGTCGGTGCCCACCTCGCGGGCCACCCGGGTCACCTCGTCGGCGAACGACGACAGCTGGTCCACCATCGTGTTGATCGTGCTCTTGAGCTCGAGGATCTCGCCGCGCGCGTCCACGGTGATCTTCTGCGACAGGTCGCCGCGGGCCACCGCGGTCGTCACCTGGGCGATGTTGCGCACCTGGCTGGTGAGGTTGCCGGCCATGAAGTTCACGGAGTCGGTGAGGTCACGCCAGGTGCCGGCAACCCCGGGCACCTCCGCCTGCCCGCCGAGGCGGCCCTCGCTGCCCACCTCGCGGGCCACCCGGGTCACCTCCGCGGCGAACGACGACAGCTCGTCGACCATGGTGTTGATCGTGTTCTTGAGCTCGAGGATCTCGCCGCGGACGTCCACGGTGATCTTCTGCGACAGGTCGCCGCGCGCGACCGCCGTGGCGACCTGGGCGATGTCGCGTACCTGGTCGGTGAGGTTGCCGGCCATCGCGTTGACGGAGTCGGTCAGGTCCTTCCAGGTGCCCGACACCCCGGGTACCTCCGCCTGGCCGCCGAGCTGCCCCTCGGTGCCGACCTCGCGGGCCACGCGGGTCACCTCGGAGGTGAACAGGGAAAGCTGGTCCACCATGCCGTTGAAGACCGTGGCGATCTCGCCGAGCAGGCCGTCGCCGTCCTGCGGCAGCCGGGTCCGGAAGTCGCCGTCCCGTACGGCGGTCAGGCCCGCCAGCAGCTGCCGCAGGTCCGGATCGGCCACCGCCGTCCCCGTACCCGTCCCGTTGTGGTCCGGCTGACCCGCCACGTCCTCGCCCACCGCGATCCTCCCCGGCTCGATCGTCCGGTCATGCGGCCGCAGGGGGCGCGCCGACCGGGCGCAAGTATGCATGGATCTTGGCGCGGCCGCCCGGCACAGGTGTGCGAGGGTCGCGAACGGGGGAATTCGCAACCCTCGCCACCCGCTCAGATCTTCAGCACTCCCGCCAGGCGAAGTGGTACGTCGTCGCGATGCTGCCGTCGGTGGAGTCCATCGTGATGAAGCTGGTGTCGGCGGCTGATCCGCGGCTCACCCGCAGCTCGGTGTTGATGTTGAGGTTGCGCAACTCACCGCACGGGTGCCAGACCAGCGCGGCGACCGGTACCTCGTCGCTCACGATCCAGTTGTCGTCGAGCGGCGCGGCGATCGGGTGGTTGGTGAAGGTGCTCTGGGTCATGCCCTGGAAGTAGTAGTTGGCCCGCTGCGAGGCGGTGGCGCCGGACTTGAGCAGCCCGTACCCGCGGTAGTCCACCTTCGCGATGGCGAAGGTGAAGCCCTGCGGTACGTGGACCAGCACGTTGAGCTGGCAGTTCTTGCGTCCCTCGGTGGAGGGGATGCCCGGGCCGGCCTGAGCGAGGTAGTCGCTGTAGATCGCCGTGAAGGCGGTGTTGTCCGGCGACACGGCCACGTCCGCCGTACCGGGGCGGCAGCCGGAGCCCGCCATGGCGACGAGGTCGATGACGATGTGGTCGTCCGGCGGGTTGTCCATGACCCCGGCGGAGGCGGGCGAGCCCGTGATCAATGACGAGGCGAGCAACGCCAGGACGACACCCCCGCGTACCAGCAATTTACGCATGGGACTCCCTTCGAGTGATACGACGACGATGTGCGCGCGGGCCAATGCTATGTTTGACATAGACAAGCGTCAATTACCTGTCCGGCCGTCCCCACGCCTGAGCCAAAAAGGGCGGGCCGATTCATCCGGCCGTTTCGCGAAAACCAGCACTCGGCCACCTATCGGTTATATCGGGCGAGTCGCTCGACGGGAAAGCCCGAAATAGTCCCTTAATTACCCCGTAGTCGGCCCGCAGTGGCCGGGGCCAACATCAAGAGGCGATCGATCTCAGTCGATGCTTGTGCGGGGAGTGGCGCCTGGATAACATTCGTCGCGGGACGCGGCGGCGCCGCTCGGCGACGTAATGGTCCCGGCCAAATACCGATCATCCGCGCCCGTGCCGGCGCGGGGAAAATCGGCGATGGTGCACGCGCGAAACCCGTCGTCAGTGAGCACGCAAACCCTAGGGGAAAAACATGACGGAAAGATTCGCCGGCATGAGACGTACCATTCTCGCCGCCCTCGGTACGGTTCTCGCGCTGTCCGTGTCGGCGCCCGCCCGGGCCGGGAGCGCCGCAGTGTCCGATTCGGTGCCGGACGGCGTCGTGACCGTCGAGGTGGTGGCCGCCAACGGCTCCGGCTGCGCGCCCGGCACCGCGTCGGTCTACGCGAACTCGGACAAGACCGGCTTCCGGGTCCGCTACCACGACTTCGTGGCCTCCGCGGGCGGCGGTGTCGACCCCACCGCCCGCCGCCGCAACTGCCAGGTCGGCGTCGTCGTGACCGTTCCGGCCGGCTGGACGTTCGCCATCGCCGAGGCGGACTACCGCGGCCGCGCCCGCCTCAACAGCGGTGCGACGGGCCTGCAACGCACGAACTACTACTGGCAGGGCTCCTCGAACAACAGCCGTACGGAAGAGTCGTTCGCCGGCCCGCTCAACGGCTATTGGCAGACCGAGGACGTCGCGCCCGCCCTCATCTACGTGCCCTGCCAGGAGCAGCGGGTCCTGAACATCAACACCGAGCTCCGGGTGGACGCCGGCACGTCGACCGGCACGAGCAGCATGTCGATGACGTCGAGCGAGGGCGACGTCGACACCCTCTTCAACTTCAGCTGGATCCGGTGCTGACGCGCTGAACCGGGCCACACCACGGGCACGAAGGGCTCCGTCAGGAAGCCCTTCGTGCCGCTGTCATTTCGCAGCGGCCGTGACGATGCCGGCGCCTGGCGGGGACGGCACCCGTGAGTGAGAAAGTTCGATGCCAATTTGGTCCCGCGGGTTCCGCTGACCCCCTTCGTCACTGCATGCTGATCGAGGGGGCACGATGAGTGAACACAACCTGCCACCGCACGTTCTGACCGAGATCGCGAGTCCGATGCGGGACTCGCGGCTCATGGGCGTCGGCGAGCTCGCCCAGCTGGCGACCAGTGCCGATCTCGCCGTGGCCGCCGATGCCCGGCTCGCCCTCCAGCATCTGACCGAGGACGACAGCCGCAGCGTCGCCGCCGCGGCGGCCGCCGCGCTGGGACGTACGGCGGTGCGGCTGAATCCCGACCGGGTGGACTTCGGGCAGGTCCCGCCGGGTACGCCGGCACTGGCGGCCGACGTCCTCGTGACCGGGCCCCCGCTCGCCGTCGCCACCGCCGCGGTCACCGTGGCGGGCCCCGGGCTCCGTGCCGCCCTGCACGACGGACGGTTACGCATCGAGTGGCAGCCGCGCACGGACTGGCTCGACGGTTCGGTCACCGTGCGGGGTGCGGCCGGCTGGGCGGACGTACGCGTCACGGGCCAGGTCGTGGCGACCGGCGCGATGTCGCGCGCGGACCTCGAGGAACAGCTCGAGGCGGAGGCCGGCACCGGCGGCTACGCCGCGGCGCGCGTGACCGTGCTTCCCCCGCCCGTACGGCGGCGCCGCAGCGGAACCTTGCTGATCGGCGGCCTGACCGCCCTCGTCCTGCTCGGCGGCGCGGGCGTCGCCGTCGCCCTGACCGGCAACCTGCCGCGCAGCCGGGCACCGGCGGCCGCACCCGTCGCCGCGCCGGCGGTCACCTCCGGTCCCCCGTCCGCGGCCGCACCGCGCGCCCTCACCACAGCGGCCCCCGCACCGACCGGGCTCGCCCGCGTCCCGCTCGCCCTGCGCGCCGCCAGCCTCCCCGAGCCGTCGGTCATCGGGACGATCCGGGTGGGCGACGAACCCGAGGGCGTCGCGGTCTCGCCGGACGGCCGTACGGTGTACGTGGCCAACCAGAGCGCCCGCGTGCTGTCCGTCGTGGACGCCGCCACCCGGCGCGTGAGCTCCGTGAAGCTGCGCAACACCCCCCGCTTCGTCACCACCTCACGCGACGGCCGCCTCGTCTTCGTGTCGATGTACGAGAACGACAAGTCCGGCAGCGGCGTCGCCGTGGTGGACGCGGCCGGGCGCCGGGTCGTGCGGTACCTGGCCACCGGGCGGCAGCCGTACACCCTGTCAGTAGGCCCGGACGACCGGCTGTGGGTGCCCATCCACAGCGAGGGCCGCATCGAGATCCATCAGGCCGGCGGCGAGCAGCGGGCGGACGCCCGGGTGTCCGTGCCGCCGAACCCGCACGCCGTGGCGTTCTCCAGCGGTCTGCGGCGCGCGTTCAGCGCCGACCACGAGTCCAACGCGGTCGCGGTGATCGACATGCGCACCGACCGGCTGCTCGACTCCGTCCCGGTGAGCCGGGCCCCGCACAGCGTCGCCGTCTCGCCGGACGGCAGCACCGTGCTGGTGGCGGGCTACGAGGCGGACACCGCCGACCTCATCGACGCGGCGACGCTGCGGCGTACCGGTCCCTTCCCGGTCGGGAAGAAGCCGCAGAGCGTGACCTTCGCCGGGGACGGGCGGCACGCGTACGTCGTGAACGAGGGCAGCAACTCGGTGTCGGTCCTGGACGCGCGCACCGGCGCCGTGACGTCGACGATCGCGGTGGGCCACAGTCCGCGGACGATCGCGGTCTCGCCGGACGGCCGCCTGGCGTACGTGACGAACGGCGACGACGACACGCTCTCGGTCCTGCGGGTCGCCGAATGAATGCCGCGGCGTGGATCGCGCTGGCCATCACGGTGTCCGGGGCGTTCAGCTACGGCGCCGCGTCGATCCTGCAAGCGGTGGCCGCGCGGCGCAGCCACGGCACCGCGCAGACGATGCGCCACCCGCTCTACCTCGCCGGTATCGGCTGCGACATCTTCGCCTGGGCCGGCTCGATGATCGCCCTGCGGGAACTCGCGGTCTACGTGGTCGAGGCGATCCTGGCCGGCTCGCTGGCCGTCACCGTGGTCGCGGCCCGCATCGTCCTCCGCTCTCGCCTGCGCCGGCGGGACGTCGCCGCGGTCACCGTCTCCGTCGGCGCGCTGACCATGCTCGCGATGTCGGCCGGACCGCAGCGGGACGTGGTGGCCACCCCGGAACTCCGGCTGGGCTTCTGCGCCGCGGCAGCCGCCGTCCTGGTGATCGGCTGGGCCGCCACCAAGACCCGCTCCCCCGGCGGCGTGGCCGCCCTCGGCGGCCTGTGCCTCGGCGGCGCCGCCCTCACCGGCCGGGCCCTCCCGTCGTCGCCGATGGAGATCCTCACGGAACCGCTCACGGCGGCGCTGCTGACCTTCGCGGTGACGGGCATGATGCTGTACGCCCACGCGCTGCAGATCGGCCAGGTGGGCCCGGTCACCGCGGTGCACTGGACGGCGGAGGTGGTCGCCCCGTCCGCGGTCGCCCTGCTGCTGCTCGGCGACACCGTGCGATCCGGGTGGACCGTGCCGGCCGCCGCAGCCGGGGTGCTGACGATCGGGGCGGCCGTGCTGCTGGCCACCGCACCCGCCACCGATGCCGCGCTGCAGGCCGAGGCCCTCCAGGCCGCACCCGTACGCCCGGCGCTGCCCGCCGCCGCCCAGCCGGTGGACCGCGGCACCGGCGAGCGGATCATCTGGTGGGGGCCGCCGCCGATCTGGATCCCGCCGGGACGCGCGGCCGCCCGTCTGGCCGCCGGCCCCGCCGCCGAGCTGAGCTGGAGTCCCCCGGACGCCCGTCCGGTGTGGACCGCGCGGCAGCCTCAGGATGCCGGCCCGGCCCGGCTGCCCCGCCCGGCCTCACCGGCGCCCGTGCGCTTGGCGGTCCCGGAACCGGCACCGGCGGCCCGGAGGCCGTGGCACGACTTGTGACGTCAGCCGGCGGCCAGCGCGAGCGACGTCCTGGGAGCCGCTCCCGCATCCGGAACGGCGGGCTCGACGACATGCCAGGTCACGCCGGCTGTGACGGCCACGGCCGCCGCCTCGGCGACACACTGCCGGCCGGCCTCGTCGGCCACCGCCGCGCGGCGCAGGTCGAGGGTCAGCGACCGGGTCGGCAGGTCGCACACGGCGGTGTGCAGCACCGCCCGGACGTCCTCGGCGGTGCTCGCGTCCACGCGGCCTTCGACGCACACCCACCGGTGGCCGCCGACCGCGGGTAGAACCGTGATGGCGAAAGACATGTCCCCGACCCTTCCTTCCGCCGCAACTGCTGGATCAGCAGTCAAGCAACGGACGGGCGAAAAAGCTGTTAGCTCCATCGCACCACCCCGCGAATGTGGCCCACATGACATCCACGGGGCCGAATCAGGCGTGGGGTGCGGCGACCGGCTCGGCCATCGGGCTCACCTCGGCGGCCGGTGCGGGCGGTGCGGCACGCAGCTGGTCGAGCCGGACCAGGGCGATGCCCGCGATGATGAGCGTGCCGCCGATGCCCTGCACGACGCTCGGCAGCTCGCCCAGGACCAGCCACGCGATCAGGACGGCGAACAGCACCTCGGTCAGGCCGACGAACGAGGACAGGGCGGCGCCGAGCAGCCGGGCGGCTGCGATGCCGGTGACGTACGCGACCACCGCGGCCACGAGCGAGAGGCCGGCGACCGGCGCGATCCAGCTCACGGTGTGCCCGGCGAACCTGACCGTGCCGAACGTCGCCTCCAGGGGCAGCGCGCCCAGCACGCCCAGCAGCACCAGGACCGCCGCGCCGAACGCCATCCCGCCGCACGCCAGGGCGATCGACGGGAGCTGAGGATCCATCCGGGCCGACAGGACGAAGTAGGCGGCCAGGCCGACCGCGGCGACCATCCCCCACAGCACGCCGACCGGGTCGATCGCCGCGCCGCCGGCGAGGTCCAGCACGAGGATCAGCCCGGCGACGGCGACGGCGGCGCCCGCCACGGTCAGCCGGCGGGGGCGTTCGCCGTGGCGGGCCCACATCCAGAGGACGACCAGCACGACCCCGGAATACTCGAGCAGCAGGGCGACGCCGACCGGCAGATAGCGGATCGCGTTGAAGAAGCCGACCTGGGCGCCGGCCACGGCGAGCAGCCCGAACAGGCCCACGGTGCCGAGGGACCGGCGCAGCGCGGCCCAGCGTCCGTTGAGCGCCACCGCCGCCGGCACGGCCAGCAGGAGCGCGGCGATGCCGACCCGGGCTGCCACCGCCGCGTCGGCCGACCAGCCGGCGTCGATCAGGGAGCGCGCGAAGGTGCCCGACGTGCCGAAGGTGGCCGCGGACAGCAGCGCCAGCCCGAGGCCCGGAGCGGCCGGTCGCCGGGGTGCCATGTGGCCTCCAGATGTAAGGAGCAAGGGGGTACTATGCTCCTGACGTTAGCTCGGGGGATGTCAGGAGTCAACGTGGTCTTCGCCCATGACACCGAGGCGGCCCTGGTCGCCGCCGCCGCGCTGGTGAACACGGCGGGGCGGGGCGGTGAGCGACTGCCCGACGTGGCCGCACTGGACGCCTTCTTCCAGGCGTACGGATGGACCGGCCGGCGCGAGGGCAGCCAGGCCGAGCTGCGGGCCGTGCGGCGGTTGCGGCCCCGGCTGCGGCGGCTCTGGGAGGCCGGCGAGGACGAACTCGTCGGCATCGTCAACGCGCTGCTGCGCGAGTCGCACGCCCTGCCCCAGCTCGTGCGGCACGGCGACTGGCCCTACCACTTGCATGCGACCCCGGCGGACGCGCCGCTCGCCACGCGCATGGCGGTCGAGGCGGCGATGGCCTTCGTGGACGTGGTGCGTGAGCGCCGGCTCGACCGGCTGCGCCTGTGCGACGCGGCGGACTGCGACAACGTCGTGGTGGACCTGACACGCAACCGGTCGAAGCGCTTCTGCGACGCGGGGTGCGGCAACCGTACGGCCGTGCAGGCGTACCGGGCCCGGAAGGCCGCTGTCAGGCAATGATGGGAATCGATATCCTGGCAGCATGTCCGAAGTGATGTCCCGCCGGAATTTGCTGCGCGCGGTCGCCGGGAGCGCCGCCGCGGCCGTCACCACGGCGCCCTCGGCACCCGCCGGCGCGGCACCTTCCGCCCTCCGGGAGCTCGAGCAGAAGATCCGGGACGGCATGGCCCGCTACGCGATCCCCGGGGTGGCGCTGGGCGTGATCCACCGCGGCCGCGAATACGTCCGCGGCTTCGGCGTCACGAACGTCGACGATCCCTCCCCCGTGGACGGCGACACCGTGTTCCGGGTCGGTTCCACGACCAAGACCTTCACGGGTACGGCGGTGATGCGGCTCGTCGAGCGCGGCCGGCTGGACCTCGACCGCACCGTGCGCAGCTACCTGCCCGACTTCCGTACGGCCGACCCGGCCGCCTCGGACCGCGTGACGCTGCGGCAGGTGCTCAACCACAGCGCCGGCTGGCTGGGCGACTTCTTCCTGGACACCGGCACCGGCGACGACGCCATCGCCCGGTACGTGGCGGCGATGTCGGGCCTGCCCCAGCTGACCCCGCCCGGGCGGGTGTTCGCGTACAACAACGCGGCGCTCGCGCTGGCCGGGCGGCTGGTCGAGGTCGCCGCCGGCATGCCGTACGAGCAGGCGATCCGCGCGCTGGTCACCGACCCGCTGGGGCTGCGGCACAGCGCCTTCTTCCTGGACGACATGCCCGGCGCGACAGTGGCCGTGCCGCACGGCATCGATCCGACGGGTGCCGCGGTCCCGCAGCCGGGCTACTTCGCCATGCCGCGCAGCATCCACGCGGCCGGTGGGCTCATCTCCAGCGCCCGCGACCAGCTGTGCTGGGCCCGGTTCCACCTCGGCGACGGCCGGGCGCCGGGCGGCACCCGGATCCTCAGCCGCCGCTCGATGCGGACGATGCAGTCCCACCCCGGCCCCGGCGGCACGCTCTTCGTGGAGCTCGACGGGATGGGCGTGACGTGGATGCTGCGCCCGACGGCCGAGGGACCGGAGGTCGTCCAGCACGGCGGCGACTGGGCCGGTCAGCACTCGGGCTTCCTGATGGTCCCCGCCCGCGGCTTCGCGCTCACCGTCCTGACCAACTCGGAGGGCGGTCCCGGCCTGCTCGCCGAGCTCTTCGCGGACGACTGGGCGCTGCGCCGCTTCGCCGGGGTGAGCAACCTCCCGGCGGTGCCGCACTCGCTGCCGGCCGTGGCCCTGGCCGGGTACGAGGGGCGCTACTCGGCCACCCAGATCGGCTTCGACGGCGCACCCGTCACGGTGGGGTTCGACATCGTCGCCGACGCGGGGCAGCTCAGCGTGCGCGCCGAGGGGAAGGAGGGGGCACGGCTGGCCTTCTACCGCAAGGACTACGTGCTGGTCCTGGAGCCCGGTGGAGCGGACACCCACACCCGCGCCGACTTCGTGCGCGGAGCCGACGGCACGGTCGCCTGGCTGCGGATCGGCGGCCGGCTGTACCGGCGGAGCGGCCCGGCCACGGCACGGCGGGCGACGGGCACCCCGCTGCCGCTCAGGCCGTCCACGCTGCCGTACCCGATGCGCCTGCCGGGGTGACGCTGCGCTCGCGTTGCGGTCACTGCCCGCGACGCAGGCAGATCAGCTTGCCGCCGGCGTCGACGCCGGCGATCTGCCAGCCGCGACTCTCCAGCAGCTCGGCCGCGGAGAGCAGCACGTCGACCCGGGGCAGATCACCCGGATGGATCGGCGTGTCCGCGTAATAGGACGAAAAGGCAATCACCAGGTAGATCAGGCCGAACGGATACCCATCGAGGGAGACCCGGCCGGAGAGGATGTCGTCGGCCTCGAAGACCCGGGGCGGGCGCGGCAGCATCGTTCCACTATGGCAGCGCGGATCATGCCGCCCGGGACGGACCGTGCGACGCCGCGGGCTTGCGGGTGTGTACCGTGCTGGCCTTGTCCGAGCCGGTGACCAGCGGCGCTGGGGTGAGGAGCCGACGGAGCGAGCGTGTGGGACGACGACGAACTGACCGCGGCGGTGAAGGCGGCGAGCGCCGGCGACGAGGGGGGCTTCGCGGTGCTGTGGCGCTCGCTGCAGCCCGCCGTGCTGCGCTACCTGCGGGTCGTGGCCGGAGACGCCGCCGAGGACGTGGCCTCCGAGACCTGGCTCCAGGCCGCCCGGGACCTGCACCGGTTCACCGGTGACGGCGCCGCCTTCCGGGGGTGGCTGTTCCGGATCGCCCGGCATCGCGGCATCGACGAGCGGCGGCGGAGCGGGCGGCGGCAGGAGGACCCGGCGGGCACGATCGCCGAGGACGCCGGCCGTACGGGCGACGCCGCCACCCAGGCCCTGGAGCACTCCGGGACCGAATGGGCGATCGGGGTCATCGCCGGGCTGCCGCCGGACCAGGCCGAGGCCGTGATGCTGCGGGTCGTGGCCGGCCTCGACGTCGCGACCACCGCCCGGGTGCTCGGCAAGCGCGCCGGCGCCGTCCGCGTGGCCACCCTGCGTGGCCTGCGCAAACTCGCCGCCGACCCGCGCGTCCAGGCCCGCGGCGACGACGGCGGACTCACCCGGACGAGGGAGGTGTAACGCCATGCGAGGTCTGCGCGCTCTTCGAAATGCGATGCGTGAACGGCGAACTTCCCGGCTCGGTCCGGCGGAGGCTGACCGGCTGATGGCCGGTCACCCCGCCGGCCCCGATCACCGTGGGCTGGCCGCCCTGCTCGACGCCGCCAAGGCCCCCGCCTCCCCCCGGGAGCTGGCCGGCGAGCGGGCTGCGGTGGCCGCGTTCGGGGCGGCTTATCGGGAAGCCGGACGGGCCGGCCTGCCTGCAGGACGCCGAGTACGCATGCCGCTGCCCGCCAAGGCGGCCGCCGTGAAGGTGGCGGCCGTGGTGGCTGTCCTGGCGGGCAGCGGCGTCGCCCTGGCGGCGGAGACCGGGCACCTCCCCGCCG
Source organism: Actinoplanes sp. NPDC049681 (assembly GCF_044465265.1). Classification (NCBI taxonomy): domain Bacteria; kingdom Bacillati; phylum Actinomycetota; class Actinomycetes; order Micromonosporales; family Micromonosporaceae; genus Actinoplanes; species Actinoplanes sp. NPDC049681. Next base: position 874,307 of record NZ_JBITLP010000002.1, on the reverse strand, counting down.
GGGCGCAGCACCACGCCCATCGGCTCTTCTCGGCCGTCGGCGTTCCCGCGCCCCGGGTGACGTCCGCGCGGCCGCCGCGCCCGCGTCCCGCCACGCCGTCCCCCCGGGCCACCAGCCGGCCGGTCCCCGGCCCGTCGGCCACCGGCGGCGGGTCCACGCCGGTTGCTCCGGCCGTACCCGGGCTCTGCCGTGCCTGGGCCGCCCAGCAGGAACCGCACGGCAAGGCCATGAAAGCGGCTTCCCGGCAGGACCTGATCGCCGCCGCCGGCGGCGAGGACCAGGTCGACGACTTCTGCGCGGACGCGCTGGGCACGTCCGCGGCCACCCCGGCGCCGGGCGCCAAGCCCGGCAAACCAGACCACCCCGGCAAGCCCAGCACGAAGCCCGGCAACGGCAACGGCAACGGCAACGGCAACGGCAACGGCAACGGCACGAACAAGACCCACACCCCGAAGCCGAAGAAATGATCGAACCGGTGTTCGTCGATCGCACCGGGCGCCGGCGCCGCGTGGTCGCGCTGGCCGGCTCGGGCGGCGCCCTCGTGCTGCTGCTCGCCGCCCTCGCCCTCGTGGCCGGGTTCACCGGCACCGGTCCGGCGTCGCTGCCGGGCTGGGCGGGGTCCGGCACGGAGCAGCGGCACCACGCGACGCCCACACCGGCTCCTTCCGCCACCCCGCGCAGCCGCGCTGCCGCGCCGGCACCGACCCGCGCGCACAGCCGCACCAGTCCGGCCGCACGGCCCACCACCACGGCCACGGCGCCGGCCAGTACGTCACCGGCCGCGACCCGGCTCCCGGGCAATCGCCGGGGAAATCCGAGCCACACCCCGCCAGGACTGTCCGGACGGGAGCACTGACATGGGCAAGCGCGTGCTGCGCCGGCCACCGCGGGCCCACTGGGTCCTTCTCGTGCTGGCCATGGGCGTCCTGCTGGCGGAGCTGAGCCTGCACGGCTACGTGACGCACGTGGGCGCCGAAGGCGACGGACCGCCGCCCGGCACCGACCCCGCCCCGGCACCGGCCGCCGTCACCGGCGGCGCGGCGGTCGAGCGCCTCGGTCCCGGCACCGCCGTCAGCAGCCGCGGGATGCCCGCCAGGACGATCGCCCTGACCTTCGACGACGGCCCCGATCCCCGCTGGACGCCGCGCATCCTCGACGTGCTGGCCCGGTACCGGGCGCACGCCACGTTCTTCGAGGTCGGCTCGCAGGTCAACGAGCATCCCGAGCTGGCACGGCGGGTGCTCGCCGAGGGGCACGAGATCGGCTCGCACACGTTCAGCCACGCCGCCGTGGCGGGGCTCGGCGAGCGGCGGCTCGATGCCGAGCTCACCCTGACCGCCAACGCGGTCGCCGCCGCCACCGGGCGCCGGCCGGTGCTGCTGCGGCCGCCGTACTCGTCGGTCCCGGACGCCGTGACCTTGGCCGAGCACCGCGCCCACCAGCGCGCCGCGCAGGCCGGCTACCTGCTGGTCCTCACCGACCTGGACACCGGCGACTGGCGCCGCCCGGGCACGGATGCCATCGTCGCCGCGGCCCGGCCCGAGGGCGACGCCGGAGCCGTCGTGATGATGCACGACTCCGGGGGCGACCGGGCCCAGACCGTGGCGGCACTCGACCGGCTCATCCCGGCCCTGCAGGCGAAGGGCTACCGCTTCGTCACCGTCTCGGAGGGTCTCGGCCTGGCGGCGATGCCGGCGGCGGGGACCGGGCAGCGCTGGCGGGGGTACGCGTTCCGCGCCGCCCAGACCACCGGTGACGTGCTCGCCGACGTCCTCGCCTGGCTGGTCCTCGTCACCGTGGCGGTCGCCCTGCTGCGGCTGGTGGGCCAGCTCGTCAGCGCCCGCCTGCACATCCGCCGGCGCCGCCGCAACAGCCGCCCGCTGGAGTACGTCGGGCCGGTGTCCGTCATCGTGCCCGCGTACAACGAGGCCGCGACGATCGCCGCGACCGTACGGTCCCTGGTCCGCAGCGACTACCCGGCGGTCGAGGTCATCGTGGTCGACGACGGCTCCACCGACGGCACCGCGGAGATCGTCGAGCGCCTCGGCCTGCTCGGCGTCTACGTCCTGCGCCAGCCCAACGCCGGTAAGCCCGCGGCCCTCAACCACGGCATCGGGTACGCCCAGCACGACATCCTCGTCCTGGTCGACGGCGACACCGTGTTCGAGCCCGACGCCGTCGGCCGCCTCGTGCAGCCGCTGCGGGATCCGCGCGTGGGCGCCGTCTCCGGCAACACGAAGGTCGGCAACCGCGGCGGCCTGCTGGGCCGCTGGCAGCACCTCGAGTACGTGGTCGGCTTCAACCTCGACCGGCGCATGTTCGACGTCGCCGGGTGCATGCCCACCGTGCCGGGTGCGATCGGCGCCTTCCGCCGGCAGGCCCTCGACGGCGTCGGCGGCTTGTCGGCGCAGACCCTGGCCGAGGACACCGACCTCACCATGGCGGTCCTGCGCGACGGCTGGCGCGTCGTCCATGAACCCGCCGCGGTCGCCTGGACCGAGGCCCCGGACTCCCTGCGCCAGCTCTGGCGGCAGCGTTACCGCTGGTGCTACGGCACCATGCAGGCGATGTGGAAGCACCGGCACGCCCTGCGGGAACGGGGTGCCGCCGCGCGCGCCGGCCGGCGCTGCCTGGGCTACCTCCTGCTCTTCCAGGTGCTCCTGCCGCTCACCGCGCCGATGATCGACGTGTACGCCCTGTACGGCGCGTTCTTCCTCGAGCCGGTCACGGTCCTCGGCATCTGGGCGGCTTTCACGGCCCTCCAGATGGCCACGGCCGCGTACGCGCTGCACCTCGACGGCGAACGCTGGACGGCGCTGTGGAGCCTGCCGTTGCAACAGATCGTGTACCGGCAGCTGATGTACCTGGTGGTGGTTCAGTCAGCCGTGATGGCGCTGCTCGGCGGGCGGCTGCGGTGGCACCGGATGGTGCGTACCGGAGCGGCCACGGCCCGGGTCGCCGACCGCAACCAACCGGATGCACCGTGGCTCGTGCCGCCGCAGGTCTCCCGGCGCCCGCCGGACCTGCAGAGCTGGGCGCTGCCGACCGTCGGGGCGCGAGCCGGCCGCGACAGCTGGCCGATCAACTAGCCGGCGTCGTCCGGGGCCGGGGCCTCGGGGTCGCGGGGATGGGTCGCGATGAGCAGCTCGAAGACGGGTTCGCCCGGCACGCTCGCCGCTTCGAAGCGTCTGACGAGGGCCTGCAACTCGTCCCGGAACTGGCCGGCCCGCTCCGGAGCCATCGACGCCGCGGTGTAGTGGACCACGACCCGCTGCTGCTCGGGCGCCTGCCCGCTCATCACCATCCGCCCCGATCGCAGGCCGTCCACGATGGTGGCGTGCATCTTCTCGAAGAGGGTCGCCACGACCGCGGTCAGCTCCTCGGAGGCTTCTCCCATGCTGTCCGGGCCGCCGCTGCGGAAGCCGTCGGGCAGCGGCTGGCCGCCCTGCTGGAAGGTGATGCTCTCCTGGGCCGACCCGTAGTGCTTCTCGATGATGCCGTTGACGACCTGCGTCGCGCGGATCTCGAGCAGGCCGCGCTGCTCGAGCAGGTTGAGGTGGTAGTAGATCTTCTTCGGCGGCATGCCGACCGAGGCGGCCAGGTCCTTCGCCGTCCAGGTACGGGCGCAGTCGCGCATCATCAGTTCGAGGATCGCCAGCCGGGCCGGGTCGGCCAGGGCCTTCAGCGTCTCAGCGTCCTGCACCAGGCGGGTGGAGGCCATCGGGGATCAGTTCGCTCGCATTCTCTGCCGGATCGGCCGGGCGAACCGCCGGCGCAGCACAGCTTACCGAAGCTGCCGGTCCGGGCGTCCGACGATCATCTCGCGGTCGATCTGCATCTCACCGGCAGGATGCGCCGCGCCGCCGGCATGCGCGAGGCGACGGCGGACACGTCGCCGTCGCGCAGGATCGTCCGGTGCAGGGTGCGCAGCTCCTCGCCGGGTTCGATGCCCAGCTCCTCCACCAGCCGGACCCGGGTCCGCCGGTAGATCTCCAGGGCCTCCGCCCGGCGCCCGCTGCCCTGCAGCGCCGTCATCAGCATGGCCTGCAGGGACTCGCGCATGGGGTGCTCCGCGGCGTGGGCCTCCAGCTCCTCCACGAGCAGCCGGTGCCGGTTGAGTGCGAGCTCGCAGGCGACGCGCTCCTCGAGCGCGCCGAGCCGCCGGCCCGTGAGCCGCTCGGCGCACGTCCGTATCAACCGGCCGGTGACGTCCGCCAGTGGCGTCCCGCGCCACAACGACAGCGCCTCTTCGTACAGGGCGGCGGCCTCGTGGAGACGGTCGCTGCCGGCCGCCCGGCGTGCCTCGCCGAGTGTCCACTCGAAGACATGCAGGTCGAGCTCACCCTCCTCGACCGACATCAGATATCCCGGAGGCCGTGTAGCCAGCGCGCCGGGCAGCCCGATGCCCGCCAGCTCCTTGCGCGCCCGAGAGACGCAGTTCTGGAGCTGATTGCGTGCGGTGGCCGGGGCGTCGTCGTCCCAGACCGCCTCGATCAGACGGTCCACCGAGACCGGTGCGTTGGCTTCCAGAAGCAATGCGGCGATCACCGCCTTGCGGCGGGGCGAGGCCGAATCGATCCGTCCCGCACCGGTGTCGATCTCCAAAGGACCCAGGATCCGGTACGTCGGGAGCAGTCGCCCGCCCCGACCCGGTGTGCTCATGCCGCCGCTCAGAGCCCCACTCCGATCAGACATCGCTATCGTCCAAGACATCCAAATTATCTTGGACGTCATGATCGGGTGTCAAGGATGTCGATGCCCGGCGCCGTCGGTCAGGGCAGGAACTGCTCCTGGATAGCCGTGACCTTGCCGCCCTTGACGGTCAGCCAGAACAAGGTGTGCGGGATCCGCGCCTTCACGTCGCTGATGGCACCCTTCTTGTCCGCGACTCCCCCGGCGCCCTCGCCGACGACCGTCACGGCGACCGGGTCGGCCATGCCCACGACGCGCTTCTTGGGGTTGTCGTTCACGATCATGTAATCGTTCGGCGGCGTCTTCTCGTCCGAGTCCGGGTACTTCTTCTGCCACGCCTTCACGGCCGCATCCCCGGTCAGGAACTCGACCAGGTCCATGGTCAGCTCGCCGTCGCCGACCGCCGTGACGTACGCGGGCCAGCGCCCGTCGCCGATCGCGGCCTTCGGGCCCGAGGGGGGTGCCACGGTCGTCGCGGCCGGTTTGCCGGCCGGCTTGGCGCCGATGCCGGTGGCGGCCGGCTTCGCCGCGGCCGGCGACGAGCCACCGGTGGCCGCGGCGGGAGCCGGGGACGACGGCTTGTCGCTGCAGGCGGCCACGGCCAGCAGCGCGGTGGCCAGCACGGCGGCGGCCACGGGAAGACGGTTCAGGCGCAGGTGCATACCGACAAGGTGGCACACCGGCACCACTCCTGAGCGGCCGATATCCGACAGCCGGGAGCCCCGGCGCCGTGGCGGGGCGCCGGGGCCGTGGTGAGGCTCAGTGCAGCGGCACGTCCAGGTAGGAGCCACCCTCGATGGTCACGGTCTTGTGCGGGGCGTTCTCGTCGTAGTACAGCCCGTCGACCGTGTCGATCACGAGCGTCAGCGAGTGCCCGGCGGGCACGTCGTACGCGGTCGCCTGCAGCGAGAAGTCGAGGCTACGGGAGCCGCCCTTGTCGTCGAGCCAGGTGGCCGGGGCGTGGGTGATCAGGCTGGCGTTGCCGAGCGCATCGAGGTCGTAGAGGTAGGCGACGACCGTGCCCTGCGGCTCCGTGCCGCTCAGCGCCAGGTGCACCTTCGGGATACCACGGACCCGCTGGACGGACGACGGCCTTTCCGAGGCCCACACACCGGCCCGCGAACGGTCGACCGTCGGCAGCCAGATCCACGGCTGCCAGCCCGTGAACGCCGCGAGCCCGTTGGTGATCAGGGCGATCCCGCCGTTCGCGAAGGTGTCCTTGTCGGTCGGCAGGGACTTGGACCAGCCGGTGCTCGGGTCGCCGCCGAGCAGCCCGGTGCCGTCGTACCAGCGGATCGCGCCGAGGCCGTAGCGGCGGGTCGAGGTGGCGAGTGCCGACCAGGCGGCGTAGTGCTCCTCGGGCGCGTTGTAGGGCTTGACCTCCACCGGCGGTTCGCTCGTGACACCGGTGGAGACGCCGCCCAGGTACTGGTCGAACCACCGGTACAGGCTGTTCCACACGTCGTTGTCGAGCCCGGCCAACCCGGTGAGCTCGGCGATCGCGTGGTCGCCCGGCCGCAGTTCGAGGCGCTTCGGCACCGTGAGCCGGTTGTAGAAATCCACGATCTGGTTGGGCGGGAAGAAGGTGTCACCCCAGCCATTGGCGATCATGACGGCCGGCCCGTTCGCGTTGATCGCGTCGAGGTACGTCGCCGGGGACCGCTTCTTCGCCCAGGCCTGCACCTGCGGCTTGTCCCGGTTCGCGTTGAAGTCGTCGAGGGCGTCGCTCAGCTCCGCGCTGGGGTGGCCGAGCGTGTCCGCGGCGAGCTCGAGGAAACCCGCGGACTGGCGGTGCCGGGTCTCGTCGGCGTACAGGGCGGCGACGAGGTCGGCCCAGCCGCTCATCACCACGACCGCCTTGATCCGCCGATCGAAGGCCGCGCCGAGCAGGCTCAGCCCGCCACCGTACGAGATGCCGGCGGCACCGATGCGGGCCGGGTCGGCCGGGGTGTTGGCGAGCGCCCAGTCGATGACCCGCGACAGGTCGGCCATGTCCTTCGGGCCGGCGGTGTCGATCTCGCCCCCGGAGAACCACCACCCCCGCGGGGTGTACGACAGGACGACGTAGCCGCGGCCGGTGAGCTCCTGGGCCTGGGCGACGTACTCGAGGTCGTTGAGACCCCAGCTCGACGGCATGATCAGGACCGGGTGCCGGCCGCCGGTGGCCGGCACGGCGACGTTGGCCTTGAGGACCACGCCGTCGTCGGCGGTGATGTCGACGAAGCGCAGGCCGCTCGAGGACTGTGCGGCGGTGACCGGCGTGGTGGCGGTGACGGAAGCAGCCGCCGGCGCCGGCGCGGTGGCCAGCACGGTGGCGGTGATCAACGAGAGCGCGAGGACGGGCAGGGCAGCGCGACGGGGCGCCATGGGCACTCCTGAAGGTGTCGGGGTGTCGGTGGACCTGCCGACGGCCATCGGCCCCGGTGGGGGGCGGTGGCGAAGCTGCAGCGCGTCAGTGGCGGCAGCGTAGGAGCCGGTACCGAGAAATTGAAGGCGGTGACATTCTCGTTACTTGTCGGTAACATATACGCCGACATTAGGGGGCTCGCACATGCTCTACGGTGCGCGAACGTCACTCAGACGGGATGCAAGGCGTAATCGTGACGCCATCGTCGAAGCCGCGAGCGAGGTGCTGTGCGGCCGCGGCGGCGTCAGCCTCATGCCGGAGATCGCGCGCCGCGCCGGCGTCGCCCTGGCAACCCTGTACCGGCACTTTCCCGACCGGCAGGCGCTGACCGCCGCCGTCATCGGCCATCAGCTGCACCGGCTCGAGGAGGCCGCCGCCGCCAGCACGGAGCGTCCCGACGCGTTCCGCTCACTGCTACGCACGGTGCTGCACCGGCTCATCGAGATGCGGTCGCTGGTGGTGTTCGCGGAGGGACTGGAATCCGGCGCGCGCCGGCGGTACGAGCGCCGCATGGTCACGGCCTTCACCCAGCCGCTGCGGCGCGCCCAGGACCTCGGCTACGTACGCCGGGACCTGGTCCCCGGCGACCTGCTGCTGCTCTTCGCGATGGTGCGCGGCATCGCGGGGGCGGGCGAGGACACGGCGGCAGCCCGCGCCGCCGCCGACCGCTCCATCGACCTCATGCTCGACGGCGTCTTCCGCGGCCGCCACGCGCCCTGACGGTAGAGGCGGACAGCCTCGCCGGGAGACACTGAGCCATGCGGCTCGACGAGAACGACCCGGATCAGCGGCCGCCAGGGGCCCTGACGAATGCGCAGTTCGACGACCTCGCGCGCGTTGCCGACAAGCTGGCGGAGACGCTCGAAGTCAGCGCCGACCTGCACGAACAGATGGCGAGCCGGCTCCCCGGCGCGCGGGAGCACTCGGCGCGGGAGCGACGCCTCGCGGCGGCGGAGCGGGAAGCTGCTGTCGCGTACCGGAGGCGGGAACTGCCACCGGACGACGTACGCCGGGTCATCCGGGAGAGCGCGAACGGCGCTGCGGGAACGACGGAACAGCGGATGATCGACGCCGAGCGGCACGACACCGAGGTGTCGCTGCGGGAAGCGGCACCGGACGCCCGGCAGCAGCAGCTGGAGGACCGCGAGACCGCCCGCCTCACCCGCCAGGGCGATCGGGACCGCCGCGCCGACGAACGCGACCGCGATGCCGACCACCGTGAGGTCGACTTCGAGGTCGGGCGTCCCGCCGACCGGCCGCGCGGGTGACGCGTCAGCCCAGCCCGCGACCGGGCGGCACCTTCGGCTCGCTGTTCAGCTCCTGCATCTGTTGCGACAGGTGACTCTGCAGCGCGGTCTGGTAGCTGTGGGCCAGCTGCCCCAGCCGTTCGATCTCGTCGAGCAGCGCGGCCCGCTTCGCGCCCAGGCTGTTCATCGCCTCGGTGTGGTTGCGCTGGGCCTCGCCCTCGATGCTGCCGGCCCGCAGCTCGGCCTCGCCGGTGATCTGCTCGGCCTTGCCCTGCGCGTCGGCCAGCAGCGCCTCCGACTCCTGCTGCGCGTCGCGCAGGTGGTCGTCGGCCGTACGCTGCGCCATCATCAGCACCCGGGCGTTGCGGTCGTCGTCGGCCGCCGGGGGCGGAGGCGCCACGGACGCGTTGCGCGCCTGCTCCAGCTGCGCCTGCACGCTGCGGGCATTCTGCTCGGCCCGGGCGCGCGCCTCCTGCAACCGCTCCAGCTTGGCGGCGATCTCGGCGAACTCACCGTCGAGCACCACCGTCGAGGCAGCCGGGCCGGGACCGCCCGGCCCGCGGCGCTGGATCTGCTCCTGGAGCGCCCCGTTCTCCTCCAGCAGCCGGATGAGCTCCTGCTCGACCTCGTCGAGGAAAGCGTCGACCTCTTCCTCGTCGTATCCCCGCTTCCCGATGGGCGGCTTCTTGAAGGCCATGTTGTGGACGTCGGCCGGAGTCAGCGGCATCGCGCTCCCTAGAGAGATGTCGGCGGCGGTGTCGGGGGTCGATCCTATGCCGCCGCGCAAAGTCACTCGCGTGCGCGGAGGGCCTTACGGCGGGTCCACCCGAAGTAGCCCGGCAGAACCACATAGAGCACCAGAAAGCAGGTCGCGGCCGCCCGCTCGCCGGCGGCCAGATCCCGGATGACCAGCACCAGAACGAGCAGAGCCGCGTACCCGAGGAGGATCAGCACATTGCCGGTGTCCGTACGGGACCAGCCGGCCGAAGCGCCCTCCGGCGCGCGCTGCGCCTGCCGGGTCAGCTCCGCGGAGAGAGCTGACGTGCCGAGGATCACGAGGACGAACCGTACGGCGGTCAGCCACGGGTCCGCGACGTCGTCGAACAGGTCGTTGCCGATGCCGGCCACGACGAAAGCGAGAAAAGCGGTCCGGGAAAATCGCCCCACGGCCCTCATCCCACCATGCGCCGGTAGCGAAGGACGGGCAGATCGCGCCACGTGTCGGTGCCGCCGTCGGCCGGAAGTATCGGCTCGCGGCCAGGCCGGTCAGCGCGTCGCCGACGAGCAACCGCCCGGCGCCTTTCCCGTGCGCCGCCGGCAGCAGGTAGACGGCGTCGGGCTCGCCGACGGCCACCTCCTCGCCCTCGGCCGGGCCGGACAGTCACCTCGCCGTCGAGCTCGGCGGGGTTCAGGTGGGCGTAAGTGGCGCGCCAGGCGGCCAGCTGGATCCGGGCGATCGCGGCGCCGTCCGCGGGGCCGGGCCGGTCGCAGATCGACCGTGGTCACGCCGGGACGACAGCCGATTCCGCAGGTGGAGGTGGTCCACTACCGTGGTCGGCCATGAGCACCGCACCCGAGCCGCCGCCGTGGATCCAGTGGCCGGTCCGCGTGCTGGCGGTGGTCGTCGTGCTGCCGTTCCGGGTGGCGTGGGAGCTGCTCAAGGCCGTCGGAGGGTTCCTCGACCGCTACGTCGTGCGCCCGCTCAGCTGGCTGTGGCAGCGGCTCGTCGTCGTCCCGCTCAGCTGGATGTGGCGGTGGCTCGTGGTCGTGCCGTTGCGGTGGCTGGCGCATTGGCTGGTGGTCGTGCCGGTGAGCCGGCTGGCGCGGTGGATGTGGGCACATCGGGCGTTTCTCGTCACGCCGCTCGTCTTCCTCTGCCGCTACCTGGTCGTCGTGCCGGTGGCGTGGTTCTTCACCGTGACCGCTCCGGTGTGGTCGGCGCTCGGGCGGGGGCTGGCGTGGACGCTCGAGGTGCTCGTCGCCGCGGTGACGGCGGTGGTCCGGGCGGCGTACCGATGGTTGCTGCTGCCCGGGTGGCGCGGGGCCGGGTGGCTGCTGCGGCAGCTCTACCGGTGGGTGTTGCGCCCGGCCGGGCTCGCGGTGGCCTGGGTGTGGCGGTGGACGGCCGTGCCCGCGTGGCGCATGGTCGCCGGTGCCGGGCGGTGGGTACGCGACGCCGTCGTGCGCCCGGGCGCAGGTATGGCCCGGGAGGTGCTGGTCTCCGTCGGGCTACGCCGTTGAGGCGGACAGCCGCCGCTCGATGGTGACCAGGGTGCCGGTCGCGGTCGTCGTGACGTGGACGTCGCCGTACGCGTTCATCAGCATCGCACCGCGCCCACGGTCCATCGGGGCGGCGCGGCCGCGCCAGCTGCCGTAGTCCTGGACGCTGACGCGGATCACGTCGCCTCCGGCATGCAGCCGCACGTCGACCTGGGGGCGGGACGGGCGCTGGGCGTGCTCGACCGCGTTGTTGACCGCCTCCGTCGCGGCCAGTTGCAGGTCGTCGAGGAGATCCTGGTCCACCTGGCCGGACAGGGCCGCGCGCAGATCGCGGCGCATCGTGGCGGACGCCGTCGGGAGCAGCGGATAGGTCCAGGACCGGTCGAGGGCCGCGAGCGGAGGCGCGACCGCGGCCGGTCGCTGCGGCGGGAGCCGGCGAAGCGCCAGCACGGCCACGTCGTCCGCAGGCGGGCCGTCCCCGGCGAGGGCCGCGTCGAGCAGATCCTCCGCGGCCATGCCGCGGCGACTGCGGCCGGTGCACCGGGCCAGAAGCCGCGCGACCCCCGCGTCGTACGGCTGCCCGTCCGCCGTCACCAGACCGTCGGTGAACAGGAGCAGGTGGGAGCCCGGCGGGAGCTCGAGCCGGTTGGCGGCGTACGAGGCGGCGCGCAGACCCAGCGGGGGCCCTGTCGCACCGGTCAGCCAGGTCGCCGGCTCGCCGTGCCGGCAGGTCACCGGCGCCGGGTGGCCCGCCGTGGCCCAGGTCAGCTCGCCCGTGCCCGGGCTCAGCCGGGCGAGGAGAACGGTCGCGAAGGAGGGGGTGCTCAGCCGGGTCAGGATGTGCTCGGGGGCGGGGTTCTGCGCCGCGTACGCGCGCACGGCGCTGCGCAGGCGCCCGGCGGTCATCGCGGCCTCCGGCCCGTCGCCGGCCACGTCGCCGACGGCCAGGAGCAGGTCGCCGCCGTCCAGCGCGACGGCGTCGTACCAGTCGCCGTGGACGTTGCCCTGCGCCGGCCGGTAGCGGGCGGCGAGGTCCCAGCCCGGGATCGCGGGCAGCTTCTCCGGCAGCAGGTGCTGCTGCAGCGTGACGGCGAGCCGCCGCCCGTCGCCGAGGTCCCACCGGCTCTCGGCGAGGGCCGCCAGCATCGCCGCGACCGGCTCGAGCACCGCCTCGGCCTCGCCGGGCTCGGCCGGCGCTCCCAGCACGACGGTGAGGCTGCCCAGCTCACTGCCGTCGCGGCCGCGGATTTCGGTACGCACGCGGCCGGCGCCCTCCTTGCCCGGCGTGGACGCGGTGCTGAACGTCAGCGGCTGCCGGTCCGCCCCGCCGTTGAGGACGGTGCTGGCACGTACGCCGCCCACCAGCGCACAGGCCTGCTCGGTGGCGGCGCGCACGGCCTCCGCAAGAGTGCGCCCGGCCTCGATCACGGCGGTGGTCCCGGCGGCTCCCGATCCGTACGCGGCAGGCCCGGACCGCAGCCGGTCGCGTTCCAGGACGCTGCGGACCCGGGCGACGAGCTGCGCCGCGGTGAACGGCTTCACGACGTAGTCGTCGGCGCCCGCGTCCAGGCCCTCCACCCCGGCCTCGTCACCGGCACGGGCGGAGAGCATGACCACGGGCAGCGTCCGCGTGTCCTCGTCCTGCCGGAGCGCGCGGACCAGCGCGAAGCCGTCCAGCCGGGGCATCATCACGTCGGTGAGCAGCAGCATCGGCCGGCGGCGCCGGATCGACTCGAGCGCCGCCTGGCCGTCGCTCACGGCCTCCACCAGCCAGTTCTCGGCCGCCAGCAGCCGGGTCAGGTACGCACGCATGTCGCTGTTGTCGTCGGCGACCAGGATGCGCCGGTCGTCCGGCTCGTCCGCCGGGGAGCCCGGCTCGGGCAGCCAGCCGGACGCCTCGTCGGCCAGGGCGCGGGCCGTGGCGCCTGTGGCCGCCGTGCCGGGGACGGCGCCGGCCGGGGTGACCGCCGTCCACGGCAGAGCCACGGTGAACGTCGTACCGCCGCCCGGTGAGCTGGTCACGGCGACGTCACCGCCGAGCAGCCGGGTCAGTTCGCGCACCAGCGCCAGCCCGACACCGCTGCCCTCGTGGCTGCGGGCCTGCACGCCCTGGACCCGGTGGAACCGGTCGAACAGGTGCGGCAGCTCCCCGGCGGCGATGCCGATGCCGGTGTCGGCGACGCGCAGCCGGACCCGTTCGTCGTCGCTGTCCAGCGTCACCCGGATCTCGCCCACGAAGGTGAACTTCAGGGCGTTGGAGATCAGGTTGGTGACGATGGTCTCCCAGTTGACCGGGTCGAGGGCGGTCGGCCGTGGCAGCGGCGGGCAGTCGACCACCAGGCGCAGCGAGGCGCGCTCGACGGCGGACCGGAAGACGCCGGCGAGCTCGGCCGTCAGCCGGGCGAGGTCCACCTGGCGCGGGGTGTTCCCGGCCCGGCCCGCCTCCAGGCTCGAGAAGGTCATCAGGTTGTTGACCAGGGTGAGCAGCCGGATGGCGTTGCGCCGGGCGGTGTCGACGCGGTCGCGCTGGCGCTCCCCGAGCGGTTCCGCTCGGTCGGCGAGCGCGTCGGTCAGCGGCCCGAGCATCAGCGTCAGCGGCGTACGGAACTCGTGGCTGACGTTGGTGAAGAAGGCGGTCTTGACCCGGTCGAGCTCGGCCAGGGACTCGGCGCGCCGGCGTTCCTCCTCGTACGCCAGGGAGTTGCGCACCGCCACCGACACCTGCTGGGCGAGCAGCTCGAAGAAGGAGCGGTAGGCGTCGTCGAGGGCGCGGCTGGGGCTGATGCCGGCGAGCAGCACTCCGAGCGGCTGCGCGAGGTCGGCGGAGGGCAGCGGTACGGCGATCGCGTCGCGGACGGGCAGCGCCCAGGGACCACCCGTGACCTCGAGCGACCCGGGCACGTCTCGCCGTACCGTATCCGCGTCGACGGCATCCTGGTCCAGCACCTGCGGCAGGAGGCCGGCCACGTCCCGGCCGGCGGCGTCGATGCCGGCGCCTGCCGCGAGGCGCAGCACGCCACCGTCGCGCAGATAGATGCCGGCGAAGGGCACGTCCAGCGGATGGTCGGCGACGGCGGCCGCCAGGCGCCGGCAGGTCTCTCCGGCGCCGCCGCCCTGACCGCCACGCACGGGCAGGTCGCGCAGCAGGCGCAGCCGCCGCTCCCCCACGACCTGCTCGGTCACCTCGCTGCACACGGTCAGCACGCCGACGGTACGCCCCGAGTCGTCGCGCGCCGGCGCATGCGAGACGCTGAAGTACGCCTCCTCGCGATACCCGGCCCGCTCCAGCATCAGCCGCAGGGCGGGCACCCAGCTCGCCACCCCGGTCGCCATGGCCTCGGCGATCAGTGGCTCGAGCACGTCCCAGCCGGCCTCGAGGGTCACCCGTACGTCGCCGCCGAGCGCGGCCGGGTGCTGGTCACCGATCAGCGCGGAGTACGCGTCGTTGTAGAGCTGGGTGTACTCCGGTCCCCACAGGAGCAGCATCGGATAGCGCGACGACAGCACGATCCGGACCGCGGACCGCAGACTCTGCGGCCACTCCCCCACCGGCCCCAGCGGCGTACGGGACCAGTCGATCCCGGCCATGAGGTTCCCGGTGTCACCGCCGCCGGCGAACACGTCATCCGGCCACATCGGTGCCCGTCACTTCGCCATCACGTCTCCCCCGTGGCCGCAGGCGGTGTCGTTCCAACCGCTGTGCCTTACCCGGCCCCGCGGGAGACCAATCCCCGCGCCGTCGTGGGAGGCGGCTCACCGCGGCCGTCAGGAGCTCGCCCGGCCGGGGCCGCCGGCCGACGAGGCGGGTGAACAGGCTGTGCCGCAGCACCCGGCCCCGGGTGGCTGCCGTGCACCTGCCCGCGGCGCCCGCTGCCGGCGGGCGGCGCAGACCACCCGGGCGCCGCGGGCGGCGAAGGCCCGCGCGGCGGCGCGGCCCATCCCGCTCGACGCCCCGCTGATGACGACGACCTGTTCGGACACCAGCTTCGGCATGCCGCACCCCTTTCACCCCCGGGTGTCAGCTACCCGGGCGGGCCGGGTTCACGCCACCGGGTCACACCGTGGCGAGCGCCTGGGTGGGCGTGAGCCGGGAGGCGCGTACCGAGGGGTAGACGCCGGCGATCACTCCGACCGCGACCGCGCCGCCGACGCCGGCCAGCAGCGCGGGTGCCGGAACGACGACCGGCCAGCCGTGGTACGCGGCGTACGCCACCGTCGCCACCAGGCCGAGCGCCGTGCCGGCCACCCCGCCCAGCGCCGCGAGGGCCACCGCCTCGGTGAGGAATTGGGCGCGGATCTGCCCCCGGTGGGCACCCAGCGCCCGGCGCAGTCCGATCTCGGCCCGGCGCTCGAGGACCGAGATGACCATGGTGTTGGCCACGCCGATGCCGCCGACCAGCAACGCGACCGCCGCCAGGGCGAGCAGCAGCGAGGAGAAGGCGTGCTCGCTCGCCCGCTTCGCCGCGAGGGCGTCCGACGGGCGGGTCACCGTGACCTGTCCCGGGCGTTCCGGGTGGATCGTCGCGGGCAGCACGGCGCGGACCGCCTCCAGCCGATCCTCCTGCGCCTGGAGGTAGATCACCGTCGGGTGGCCGTCGAAGCGCAACCGGCTGCGGGCCGCCTCCCACCCGACCAGCACCGACCGGTCGATGTCGGGTGACAGCGGTGTGGGCGCGAGGATGCCGACGACCGTGAACCACTGGTCGCCGATCATCACCTGCGGTGCGGAGCCGCCGGCCGGCAACTGCGCGAAGCCCAGCCGGGACGCCGCCACCGAGCCGAGGACCACGGTCGGGAATCTGCCGGTGGCGGCGGTGAGCCAGTGGCCGTACCGGATCCGCGCGTTGATCGCCTCGGGCAGGTCGAGGCGGGCGGCCAGCACGGTCAGCCCGGAACCGTCGTGCGGGTCCGTACGGTCGGAACGGCGTACCAGGGTATGGGTGTTGGCGACCGCGCTCGCCACCGTGACCGGACCGATGCGCTGGACCATCGCGACCGACTCCTCGGGCAGCAGGGCCGGCGGGTCCTGGTCCGGCACCGGCATGGCCTGCAGCATGTTCGCGCCGAGGGCGGAGAGCTCGCGCATGAGCGCGGCCTGGCTGGACGCCGGGACGGCGGTGACCACGATCATCGTCGCGATGCCGATGGAGATGCCCAGCGCCGACAGCGCCGCCCGCAGCTTGCGGGTCCGCAGGCCGACGAGTCCGAGGTGGAGCACGTCGAGCGGGGCGAGCCGGACCGGGCGGATCACCGGGCGCTCACCGCGGCGGTGGCCCGGGCACTGTCGGCGACGAGGCGGCCGTCGCGGATCTCGATGCGGCGCGGCAGGGACGCGGCGATGTCCCGGTCGTGGGTGATCAGGGCGATGGTGGTCCCCTCCTCGTGCAGGCGGTGCAGCAGGCCGAGCACCGCGTGCCCGGTGGCGGTGTCGAGGGCTCCGGTGGGCTCGTCGGCGAGGACCAGAGAGGGACGGTTGACCAGCGCCCGGGCGATCGCGACCCGCTGGCGTTCGCCGCCGGAGAGCTCGTGCGGGCGGTGCGCGGCCCGGTGGGCGAGCCCGACGCGGGCCAGTGCCTCGGCGGCCAGCGTGCGGCGGTCCCGGCGGGGCACCCCGGCGTAGAGCAGGCCGGTGGCCACGTTCTCCGCGGCGGTGAGGCCGTCGGTGAGGTGGAACTGCTGGAAGACGAAGCCGAGCAGGCGCCCGCGCAGCGCCGAGAGCCGGCGATCGGGCAGCCGGGCGGTGTCGTGACCGCCGATGTGCACCGTGCCGGTGCTGGGCCGGTCGAGCGTACCCATCAGGTGCAGCAGCGTGGACTTGCCCGAGCCGGACGGGCCGACGATGGCCAGCAGCTCCCCCGTCGCGATCTCGAGGGACACCCCGTCGAGCGCCGTGACGCCGCCCGGGTACACCTTCCCGACGTCCCGCAGGGACAGGACGGCGGTCATGAGGTGGTCACCACCTCGGTGTCCTCGGTGAGGCCGGACCCGCTGATCTCGACCATCCCCTTGGCGAACATGCCGGTCTCGACCGCCACCAGCCCGCCGCCGCGGACCTGGACCGCGTATCCGCCCTCGCTGAGGGCCAGCAGCGCCCCGACCGGTGCCACGAGGACGTCCCGGTGGGTCTCGGCCACGAAGGTCACCTCGACGTCGGCGGAGTCCAGACGGGCGACCTTCTTCGGGTCGTCGACCGCGACGGTCACCGTCAGCTTCGGCGGCTCGTCGCCGTTCTGACCCTCACCCGTCTTGAGCGTTCTGCCCACGGCGGTGACCCTTCCCCGCACCGTACGGTCGCCCGGTAGTGCGACGGTCACCCGGTCGCCCCGCTCGATCGAGCCGGCCTCGCCGGCGTCGGCGGGCACGGTGATCACCTTGGTGGTGGGGGTGACCGCCATCAGCGGGCCGCCGGCAGGAGCGCCGAGCTGCCCGGCCACGGAGTCGACGCGGACCGCACCCCCGAGCACGACGACGTCGCCGACCGCTATCCGGCCGGTCACAGCCAGTCCCGCATCGCCCTGCCACCGCTTGATCGCCCTGATGAGGCCGGCGGTGAGGACGTCCTCGCCCTTGCGCACGGTGATCCACGTGGTGGTCGGCTTCGGCGCGGGGTGGGTCCGGGCCACCTTTTCGCCGGTCGCCGGCCGGCGACCGACCGAGTACCCCAGCGCACGGAGGTTGTCGGCCACGATGCGGACGTCGCGGCCGACGGTGTTGCGCTCCGAGAGGGTACGGAACAGCGGCATGGTGCCGTAGAACAGCGGTACCGGCTCGTCGTCCACCCGCAGCACCTGCTCGCCGCGGCGGACCAAGGAACCCGGCTTCGGGAGCCACGTCACCGTACCGTCGCGGTTGCCGGTCACAGTCCGTGCCGTGCCGTAACCCAGCGTGCCGGACAGTGCCTCGGTCGTCGACATGTCCTGCCGCTTCAGCGCGACCGTCTTCACCTCGATCGGCGCGTCGGCCGGGCGTTCCGCGGTGTCGCCGCCGCGCAGCCGCCAGCCCGCGACGAGCAGCGCGGCCAGCACCACGACCACGACCGTCCCGGAAAGCAACCGGCGTCGCCCCGACTTCGCTTCCATGGCCGGGGATCCTGGCCACGGAATATCAGGATCCTGTCAGGTATGTCTTCTGCCATGGGAAACGTGAGCCCGGCACACCTATAGTCGCCGACGTGTGTGCCCACGTACTCGTCGCCGAGGACGACAGACGACAGGCCGAGGTGCTGCGCCGCTATCTCGAGGCGGAGGGGCACGAGGCCACGGTGGTGCACGACGGCCGGAGCGCCCTCGAGCACGCCCGCCGCGAGCCGCCGGACCTGCTCGTGCTGGACGTCATGATGCCGCAGCTCGACGGCCTGAACGTGTGCCGCATGCTGCGCCGCGACTCCGATCTGCTGGTCCTCATGCTGACCGCGCGCTCGACCGAGGACGACCTGCTGCTCGGGCTGGAGCTGGGCGCCGACGACTACCTGACGAAGCCCTACAGCCCGCGCGAGCTGATGGCGCGGGTGCGTACGCTGCTGCGCCGGGCGCCCCGCTCCGCACGGCAGGTCCGCGCCGTCCGCCGGATCGGGCCGCTGAGCGTCGACCCGGTACGCCACGAGGTGTCCGCCGGCGGCGACCCGGTCGACTGCACCCCGGGCGAGTTCGCCATCCTCGCGGCGATGGCCGACCACCCGGGACGGGTCTTCACGCGGGCGCAGCTGCTCGAGCACACCCGCGGCATCGACCGCAGCTCCACCGAACGCACCATCGACGTGCACGTGATGAACCTCCGCCGCAAGATCGAGGCGGACCCGCGCCGGCCGGCGCTGCTGCTCACCGTGTACGGCGTCGGCTACAAACTGACCGGCGGCGCCGAGTGAGCCCGCGTAACGGCGCGCGCCGCGTACCCCTGCGCCGCAGCCTCATCACCCGGCTCCTGGCGACGTCGATCCTGGTGGCGGTCGCGGCGATCGTGGCGACCGCATGGCTGGCCACCCAGACCACCACCCGGGCGATCCAGCAGGAGCAGGGCCGGTCCCTCGCCGACGACAAGAGCGTCTACGACGCGCTGGTCGGGTACGCCGCCACGCACCCCGACTGGTCCGGCGTCACCACGCTCGTCTCGCAGCGGGCCGCGAAGACGGGCCGGCGCATCACGCTGATGACCGAGGACCGGCGGCTGATCACGGAGTCCGGGCCCGGGCCGTCGCTGCGGGCGGCGCGCCCGTCGGCCACCGTCGACCCGTTGCACCTCGACCTGGCGCTCACCGGCGGCGACGAGCGCATCGATCCGCGTGCCGTCGGCCCGTACGCGCTGCCCCGCAAGGAGCGGGATGCGCTGCGCAAGATCGCCGCCGACCAGCTGGGCTGCATGCGCCGCACGGGCGTCGAGGGCGAGATCGTCGACGGTCCCAGCGGGCGCCCGTCGGTGCGCGCTATCACCGTCGACCCGAAAGGCGTGGTGGCCTACTGCCGCGGATACGACGAGCCCACCGCGACCGAGCGCAAGGCGCTGCAGGACCTGGCCAAGCGCACCGCACCGTGCCTGGGCCTGAGCTCGCCGCGCGGCATCGAGATCCGGCCCGACTTCACGGCGTTCCCCCTTCCGGCCCCCGGCGAGCCCGCCCCCTACGACAGCAGGACGCAGGAGCGGGTCCGCGGCTGCATCGAGAAGGCGCGGCAGGCCCAGCTCGACAAGTACGTGGCCCCGCCCGCGCTGTTGTTCGTGACCGACCCGGACGACGGGCCCGGCCAGCCGGTGTTCAACCTCTCGCGGACCAACGCGCTGCGGATCGCCCTGGTGACCGGCGCGGTGCTGGTCGTCGCCGTCCTGATCACGATCGTCGCCGGCCGGCGCCTGATCGGGCCGCTGCGGGCGCTGACCGAGGCGGCCGACCGGCCCACCGACCAGCAGGCCCGGGTGCCGGTGGCCACCAACGACGAGATCGGCTACCTGGCCCGCGCGCTCAACGACCTCGCCGACCGCCGGGAACGCTCGGAGAGCCTGCGCCGGGCGATGGTCAGCGACGTCGCCCACGAGCTGCGGACGCCGCTCACCAACATCCGCAGCTGGCTCGAGGCGGCCCAGGACGGCCTGACCCCGGTCGACCCCGCGCTGCTGGATCTGCTGCACGAGGAGGCGGTGCTGCTGCAGCACGTCATCGACGACCTCAGCGACCTCGCGGCGGCCGACGCGGGCAGCCTGCGGGTGCATCCGGAGCAGGTGTACGTCCACGACATCCTCGCGCAGGTCGCGGAGGCGCACCGCAGCGCCGCCGAGACGGCGGGCGTGCAGCTGAACTTCGAGGTGGCCGGGGACCCGCAGGTGCAGGCGGATCCCGTACGCCTGCGGCAGCTGGTCGGAAACCTGGTGTCGAACGGCATCCGCTACACGCCGGCCGGCGGCCGCGTGACGGTGAGCGCCGCCGTGGAGGGCGCCGGGCTGGTGATCGCGGTACGTGACACCGGGATCGGCATCCCCCCGGAGGAACTGCCGAAGGTCTTCGACCGGTTCTGGCGCTCGGACAGCTCCCGGACCCGGGCGACGGGCGGCAGCGGGCTGGGACTGTCCATCGTGCGCAAATTGGTGGAGGCGCACGGCGGAGAGATCACCGTGGCCAGCCGGCCGCGCGCGGGCACGGTCTTCACGATCACGCTCCCGGCCGTGACACCGGCCCCGGCGCCGGCGCCGGCACCCGCCGAGGTCTAGCGGCTCCGGGACGGCACCAGCGAGGAGGCCGCGAAGCGCAGCAGCGGCCAGTAGATCCGCGTCGCGTCGGTCACCGCACCGAAGTGCGAGGCCGCGTTGTCGTCCAGGTACGTCGTGGCGATCGTGACCTGTTCCATGGGGTGGCCGCACCGGGAGGCGTACAGCAGGACGTTCATCTCGTACTCGAAACGCTCGCCGGGCACCGTCCGCAGCCAGCCGAGCAGGCCGGCGGGGTAACCGCGCAGCCCGGTCTGGGTGTCGTCGACCGGCCGGCCGGTGGCGGCGCGGAACAGCACCCGGGTGGCGGTGTTCCCGACCCGGCTGCGCAGGGGCATCCGGGCGAAGCTGCGCACGCCCAGCACCGTGTGGCCGCTCG
The DNA here is from genome assembly GCF_044465265.1 of Actinoplanes sp. NPDC049681. Taxonomy (NCBI): domain Bacteria; kingdom Bacillati; phylum Actinomycetota; class Actinomycetes; order Micromonosporales; family Micromonosporaceae; genus Actinoplanes; species Actinoplanes sp. NPDC049681. Next base: position 853,672 of record NZ_JBITLP010000002.1, on the reverse strand, counting down.
CCGCGGTGCGCTCGGCGACCCGCAGCACGTCCGCGACGCTGTGCTGGCCGTCGGCGTCGGCACAGACCACGTCCTGCCCCGGGAACGCTCCGGCGATGTGCGCGAAGCCGGTCTTGAGCGCGACCCCCTTGCCGCGGTTCACCGGATGGCGCAGCACCGTGCAGCCGAGCCCGGCGGCGGCCGCCAGGACCTGGTCCGCATCCGGGCCGCTGCCGTCGTCCACCACGACGATCGCGTCCACCCCGCCGGCCGTACGCAGGCCTCCGGCGAGGGTGAGCAGGTGGTGTCCCGGCCGGTGGACCGGCAGCAGCACGACGGTCATCTGCGTCCCTCCTGCCCCGCCGGGGCGACGGGACGCCGGTCCTATACCCGCCCGTCGAGGGCTGAACGCGTGTTCGTGACCTGTTCGAGCAGTTCCGCCGGGACCGGGGCGGCGCGCGCCCGGCGGCGCAGTGCCCGCTCGGCCCGGCGCAGCCACGCCACCATCCGTCGTTCCCGGCGGACGAGGGCACCGGGATCGCGGACACCGAAGAGGCAGACCCGGGACACGAGGTACGCGAGCCGCTCCGACCCGTCGCCGTCCCCGGCCGCCGGCACATCGATCAGGTCGGCGCCCCGCAGGCCGAGCACCTTGGCCGTCAGGTAGCGGATCCGCGGTAGGTGCCAGGCGTCGGACACCAGGCCCAGCGGCGCGGACCCCGGGGGCAGCAGCCCCTCGGCGGCCACGTGGACGATGTTCTCGAGGGTGCTGCGGGAGCGGGTCTCGGCGTGCAGGTCGGCCCACCGGTCGAGGCCCGCGGCGAGGGCTTCCCGCAGCATCAGGTCGCCCTCGCGGCTGCCGGGAGGCGGCTCCGCCGCGCCCAGGGACGCCTCGGCCCAGCCGCCGCTGAAGACGATGCGGGCGGGCCGGCCCTCGGCGGCGGCGCGCCGGAAGGCCGCTGAGTGCCGGGCGACATAGTCCGCTGCGGCGCGCACCCGTGCCGCACTGCCCGGGGTGAGCACGTAGTCGTCGCCGGAGCGGGTGACGCCGCGGCCGAAGACGAGCAGGACGGTGGCGGTCGGTGACGGCATGGCTCTCCGACCGTACCCGGGGCGATGCGGGTTCCGCATATTCAAGCCATCGGTATAACCTCCTGCGGTGATCCGCCGCCGTACGCCGCTCCGGGCCGTCGTCCCGGTGCTCGCGCTCGCCGGTGCTGCCGCGCTCATGGTGCTGCCCCTGCTGCGGCCCACCGAGCCGTTCGACGCGGTGCTGCGCGTGACGGTGTGGCTGGCGGTCGTCGTCGCGGCGGCGGGCGGGGCGGGCAAGCCGGCGGCGCTGTTCGGCGCGGTGGCGGCGCTGGTCGAGACCTGCGGAGCCCTCCTCGACTCCGGCGGCCCGGGGGACTCGTGGGCGCCCGTACCCGCGGTGGTGGTGGCCGCGGCGCTCCTCGCGACCCGCAAGACGCCCGGCCTGCGCCGGCGGGCCCGCCGGCGCTGAGCCGTCACGGCAGGGTGAAACCGCCGCCCGCGCCGACGTCGAGAGCGGAGGCGGACGCCCCCGGCGGCTCGGTCCGGAGGCAACCCTGCGCCTTGCCGACCAGCTTCAGTCCGGTCAGGTCGCCGGCGCCCCAGACGGCCTTCTTGCGCGTCATCGTGCCGTACATGATCTGCTTCGTGTCGTGGATCGCCGGGTGGTCCAGGCCGACGGCGTGTCCCAGTTCGTGCATGAGCAGCTGACCGCGGGTGCCCTGCCAGCCGTAGCGGGGACCGGCACCGAACCCGCCGGTCAGCTTGATGTTCGCGTTCAGCACCACCCCCGCCCAGTTGATCATGCCGTTCTCCGCGCCCTTCGTGGTGTAGCCCGTGCGCCACGTGGGACCGGCCATCCCGGCGAGGCTGTTCTGCGTCAGCCATTCGCTCTGCTTGCCGGGATACACCCAGGCGATCACGAGCTGGGTGTCCGTCGGGTAGTCGGCGTTGTACCCGTGCTTGGCACGCGGCACCGCCGAGGTGGTGCCGCGGTACGCGAACCGCAGGCCGGTGGCGCTGCTGATCCGCCGGATGGCGCCCTTGACGTCCGCGAGGGCGCCCTTCGGCGCGCGGGCCGGGTTGAAGCGGTAGCCGATCACCGCGCACGGATTCCAGCGCGGGGCGGGGGTGTCCCACGTGGCGTACGCCTTGCGGTCGCCCGCCGCCGCGGTGGCCGAGGCCGGCGCGGGGGCCGCGGCGAGGCAGCCGGCGACGGCGACGGCGAGGACCGCGGCGAGACGGCGCCGCAGCATCACTTCATCCTCAGCGACACGACGGCGCTGTACCCGCCGAGCACGGCCGGCGTGCTCGGCACCCACACGCGGTACCGGCCGGCACGCAGTCCGCTGAACGACCGCTCGCCGGCGGCGGGGAAGCTCAGCACGCCGACCCAGCCACGGCCGTTGTACCGCAGCACCAGGGCGGTCCGGCCGGGGGCTCCGGCCACCTCCGTGGTCAAGGTGGAACCGGCCCGCTTGGCCCGGATCTGCGCCCGCGGCGTGTACGTGTAGGTCGCGGACGTCGCCGGGCGCACCGACTCGGACCCCGGCACCACGAGCCGCACCTGGAAGCGGCGCGTCGCCGTCCGGGTGTCCCGGACCGTGCCCGTGGCGGACGTGGTCATGGCGGTGCAGACCGTGGCGGCACCCGTCTCGCCGGCGCAGACGTACACCGGCTGGCCGGCCCAGGGGCGCCCGGCGGCGGTGACGGTGAAGACCGTCGTGACCGTCGCGCCGTACGGGACCGTCCCGGACCGGGACGGCGACGAGATGACGAGATCGACCTTGGGCGCGGGGGTGGTCGGCGCCGTCGTGGGCGGGACCGTGGTCGGCGCGGTCGTCGGAGCCGCCGTGGTCGGCGCGGTCGTCGGAGCCGCCGTGGTCGGCGCGACGGTCGGGGCCGCGGTCGTGGGTGCGGTCGTCGGAGCCGCCGTGGTCGGTGCGGTGGTCGGTGCTGCCGTCGTCGGTGCGGTGGTCGGCGCGGTCGTCCTCGGGGCGACGGCGTCCAGCGCGGCCGCCGGGTTGATGCGTCCCTGGCCGTAGTCCGGGTCCCAGCCGGCCTCCCCCAGGTCGGTGGCCGTGTCCTTCAGGGTCTGCTCGACCTGGTCCGGGGTCAGACCCGGAGCGGCGGCCAGCAACAGGGCCGCCGCCGCGGCGACGTGCGGGGACGCCATCGACGTACCGCTGTAGGTGGCATAGCTGCCCTTGGCGACCGGCACGGTGCTCAGGATGTTCGTGCCGGGCGCGGCGACGTCGACGTACGAACCCGCGTTGGAGAAGCTGCTGTAAGCGTCCGCCGAGTCGGTGGAGGCGACGGCGATGACGCCCTCGTCGGCGGCCGGGTACATGACCGGGCTGCCGGACGTCCGGGCGTTGCCCGCGGCGGCGACCACGACGACGCCCTTGCTGCGGGCGTACCGGATCGCGTTGCTGACCGCCGCCACCTGCGCGGTGGAGCCGAGCGACATGTTGATCACGCGGGCGCCGTGGTCGGCGGCGTAGACGATCCCGGTGGCCACGTCCGACATCAGGCCGCTGCCGGTGGCGTCCAGCGCGCGGACCGGGAGTACGCGCGAGTCCGGGGCGATCGCGGAGACACCCGTACCGTTGCCCGTCAGCGCGGCGATCGTGCCCGCGACGTGGCTGCCGTGACCGTTGGCGTCGCTGCTGGTCCCGGTCGTGCCGGCGACCAGGTCGGTGCCGGGCAGGATGTGGCCGGTCAGGTCCGGGTGGGTGGAGTCGACGCCGGTGTCGATGACGGCGACCGTCACGCCCGCGCCGGTGGAACGCTGCCACGCCGCCGTGATGCCCAGCTTGGCGAAGTCCCACTGCGAGCCGCGGTACCGGTCGGTTCCGGCCGGCACGTCGAGGAGCCGGACGGGCGCGTCCAGCTCGACGTCCACGGCGCCCGGCGTCCGCTGTCCCGCACGGATGAGCTGCTCGGCCGCGGCCCGGTCGGTGGCCCGGCGGGTGGCGACGACCGGCCGGCCGCTGCCGTCCACGACGGTGGTGACGATGACGGCGGGCTCCTCGGCGCTGACCTCCGCCGGCAGCAGCGACGCCGGGTCGGCGGCCAGGCCGGTGGTGACCGGGGTCCAGGAGCCGCCGCCCCCGGCGTCGCCCCGCGTACCGGCCACCGCGACCACCGCCGCCGAGCCGAAGGCCGCGGCCGCGCACAGCGCCGCCACGGTACGCACCCCACCGGACAACCAAGTCCGCTGCACCGCCATGGGTCAGATCCCCCTTGCCGCCGGCGAGGTGCCGGCGACCTCGGACATCGGCGCGACCGTGGCGCTGGTGAGTACTCCTGTGGTGCAGTCAGGTTGCTGCGGCGATGAGCCAGGCGACCTCCGGGTGCACGATGTCGCTGTGGGCGCCGGCGAACGCCGACTGTCGGGTGTCCGCGATGACCTGCGACGCATCGACGGCGTGGAACGTTCCGGCGGTCAGGCCGTACGGGGAACCGGGTGGCAGCAGGGTGAGTTCCCGGGCCGGGATGGCGCCCTGGAAGCCGTGCGCGCCCATGCCACCCCACTGCATCGCCGGGTCCACGTCTGCCGCCGCGTCGTCGCGGGCCAGGAAGGACGCCTTCGGGTACCAGCGGCCGACCGCCCAGTCGTGCGGGCTGAACGTGGCCGTCAGCGGGCCGCGTACCCGGTCGGCGACGGCGTGCAGGGCGCCCGCGTTGCCGAACGGCATGCCGCTGAGCGGGGTGAAGGCGTAGTGCGAGAACGCCCCTTGCACCAGGCACAGCGACGCGACCGGGCTCTGCTCCGCCGGTCCGATGCCGGCCAGCGCGAAGGAGACCAGCCGGGCGCCGAAGCTGTGGCCGGCCAGGTGCACCCGGACCTGCGGCAGGCGCTGGTGCAGGCGGGCCAGCATCGGGCCGAGGCCGCGGCGGCCGACGTCGCCGGCCCGCGCCTTCATCTCGAAGTACGACCCCACCCGGAGCGCGTCCTTCGCCCCTCTCCAGACCTTGCCGAAGAGGTCGCCGAGGCCCTGCGCGTCGCCGTCGGGCGGCGCGCTGCCGAGGATGTCGGCGATCCGGGCGTACGCCGCCCGCGGATCGTCGGCGAGCAGCAGCGACCGTCCGCCCGCGTCCTCCGGCTCGAGGTGGGACGCGGCGAAGACCGTACCCAGAAGGGAGTGGAATTCCTCGAGCCGGGCCTGCTGGACCGCGGGTGTATCGGTGCCCACGCCCGCGGTGCCCTCGTCGACGAGCTCGCCCATCCGGGTCACGGCGGCCTGCCGGGCCGGCTCGAACGACGCGAGCAGGGTCTGGGCGACCTCCTTGCCGGCCACCACCGCGTCGGCCGCCCCGGGCCGGTCCGCCTCCACCGCGGCACGCACCTGAGCGGTCGCCTCCGCGGGCGGGTCGGGGAACCAGAGCGAGGGCCAGAAGATGCCCGCGAACCCGGCCGTCGGTGGCGCCAGCGCGGCGATGAGCGGGAAGAGCGAGTCGTAGAGGTTCCGGGCGCGCCGCTCACCGGTTCCCCAGCCGTGGCTGAAGACGAAGAGGTCGGTGATCCCGCGGGCGGCGAGGTCGTCGAGGAACGTCGTCTCGGCCGGGGTGGTCAGCGTGCCGTCGCGGTCGTAGTGCAACTCCCACTGGTTCATGGCTCGGTCCTTTCCGGGCGCTCACGCGTCGGCGAGCATCCGCATCAGGTCCACCACCCCGCTGCCCTGGGCGTAGCGTTCCCGGCCGAGGTCCGTCGCGGTCGCCATGAGCAACTGCTGCACCTCGCGGGGGCGCCCGACGAACTCGGGGCGGGCGGACAGGAAGGCGGCCAGCACACCGGAGACGTGCGGTGCGGCCATGGAGGTGCCGGACTGCTCCGCGTACGTGAGCAGCCGCTCCGGATCGTCGGCGGGCAGATCGTCGAGGCCGGCCCGGGACCGGACCAGCCCCGTGGCGGCGGAGGTGATCCACTCGCCGGGGGCGACGACGTTGGGCTTGAGGCGTCCGTCCAGGGTGGGCCCCTTGCCGGAGGTCCACGAGACGCCGAAGGCGTGCGGCGCCTCGCGGTGGGTCGAGCCCACGGCGATGCACCGGTCGGCGTGCGCGGGCTCGGTGATCGTGCCGAGCATCGCCGTGCCGTCCGCCCGGGATCCGACGCCACCGCCGCCGTTGCCGGAGGAGACCACCACCAGGACACCGGCGTCGGCGAGCTGGTTGACCGCCCGGGACAGCGGCGACTGGCCGGCGGCGTAGTGCTCCGGATCCCACGGGCAGCCCAGGCTGATGTTGACGCCGTGCACGCGCAGCACGGCCGGGTCGGCGTTCACCTCGGTCCGCAGGTACTCCAGCGCCCTGATGACCGCGGCCGACGACGTGACGAACGTGCCCAGCTCGGTGCGCCGCAGCACCTTGAGGCTGACCAGCTCGCACTCCGGCGCCATCCCGCACAGGGTGCCGACGCGAAGGCGCTGGACGTACCCGCCGTCGAGCGGTTCCTCGGAGGCGGCGACGTGCGCGACCCGGCCCGGCGGGGTGGCGCCGGCGATGATCCCGGCGACGTGGGTGCCGTGGCCCTGCGCGTCGGTGAGCGGCGACTCGGGGTCCGGCGCCGGGTCGCCCGGCAGGCGGACCAGGGCGGTGAAGTCGCGGTGCAGGCCCGCGGTCATTCCGGTACGCGGATCGGTGGCGAGCTCGAGCCCGGAGAAGTGGGGATGGCAGGCGTCGATGCCGGAGTCGGCCACCGCCCAGACCACGCCCCGCCCCCGGGCGTTGTACGAGCGCCACGCGGCGTCCGCCTTGACCGTCGGCGCGGACCTGTCGATCTGCGCGTACAGCGGATAGTCCGGCCAGGCCTTGAAGACGATCACCGGCCGGTCCGCCGCGGCCGCGGCCCGGCGGTCGGCGGTCATGATCTCGTGCAGCTGCGCGCGGGTGAGGACGCTCTGCCAGAGCTTCGCCGTGACCTTCGACGGCGCCGGCGTACGGCCGCCCCAGAGCTCGGCGAAGGCCTCGGTGACGGCTTGCAGGCCACCGGGGTAGAGCACGTTCAGTTCCAGCAGGACGGGCACCGGCTCGTCCGGCCCCTCGTCCGGTGACCGGTCGAGGTCGCCGATCAGCCGGGAGCGGTGACCGCCGTCCGCGAACGCCATGCGCGGGACGGTATGCCCAGGTCAGAGCCGCAGAGAACGGCTGGGTGCAGTTCCCGACAGCAGGTATCACCTGAACGGCGGACGGGCCGGAGCGCAATGCTCCGGCCCGTCCGTTTTTTCCGCGCTGAGGTGCCGTTACGGCGCGGGGTACTCGTTGACGTAGACCGGCTGGCCGACCTTGGTGGTGTCGGCCGGAGCCCCCACGCCGTTGACGACGTGGTCGATGACGCCCGCGCTGAGGTTCACCGTCATGATGTGGTGCAGCTTGACGCCCGGGCGGTCCGGGACCTCGAAGCCGTTCGCGGTGTGGATCGTCGGGTTGTTCTGGTTGAACACGTAGACGCCCGCGCCGTAGAGGGTGTGGGTACGGACCCGGTTGCCGACCTTGTAGCCGGCGTAGCCCTGGACCTTGCCGTTCATCCAGTCCGCCTGCGTCGGCGGGTCGTACGGCAGCTCGTTCTGGTAGAGAATCGTCGTGCCTTTGTCGCCGTTCCAGGTCGTGTTGTAGCGCTGGAAGTGCTCGACGAACAGGCCGGTCGCGGTGACGTTGTCGCCGTTGATGACCGCGCCCTGCCGGCCGATGTTGGTGCGCCAGCGGTCGGTGTCGCCGTTCTTGCCCTCGGTGAAGCCCTCGACGCCGTGGTCGGCGCGCCACACCCAGGTGTGGTCGATGAGCACGTTGTCGCTGTCGACCTCGAGCGCGGTGTCGGTCTTGCCGATGTGCGGGCCGCCGACGCGGAAGTACACGTCGGACAGCGTGGTCGGGTTGTTCGGCGAGCTGATGCCGATGCCGTGCTTGTCGCCCACGCGCAGCAGCGTCTTCGACTCCTTGGTGCCCGCGTCGATGGTGACGCCGGCGACGATGACGCCGGGCACGTCGGCCACGGTCAGCGGGGTGGCGCCATTGACCGCGGTCAGGGTGGCGTGGCCGAGGCCCAGCACCACGGTGTTCGGGCGCCACGCGGTGATGCTGCGGTCGATGTTGTAGACGCCCGGGGTGAGCAGCAGGTGCTTGCCGAGCGTGAGGGCGGCGTTGATCTTCCAGACCGGGTCGGACGGCTTGGCCACGAAGAAGTCGCTCAGCGGGATCGTCCGGCCCGAGGTGAGGTCCTGATCCCACGAGGTGCCGCTGGTGCCCCGGTGCGCCGACGGCACCCGGACGTTGTACCGGCCCCGGGCGTCGACGAACAGGTACGGCTTCTCCCGGCTGACCGGCGTCTGCTCGACCGTCGTGTACGGCGGGTTCGGGAACGCCGCGTCGCCGGGGGCACCCTCGACGCCGGAGAAGACCTGGTTCCACACGCCGTTGGACCAGCTCTTGACCTTGCTGTTACGGGTGATCCACTGCTGCTGGGAGCCGCTGACCACGTCGGGCATGTTCGAGTCCGCGATAAAGCCGCCGCTGGCGTACTGCGGGCCTGCGGTGCAGTAGTCCATCAGCGACAGGTTGCCGCCCTTGATGTCGAGCCGGCGCAGCGACACGGCCTGCGACACGGCCCAGAAGTTGGCCGAGGCACGACAGCCGTCCTGGCCCGCGCCGTTGACGTTGATGGTGAGGTTGGACAGGGTGCGCCAGAAATTGACCAGCGCGAGGCAGTTGCTGGTGCCGCCGTTCTCGAGGCACCGGTTGTAGACCTCGACCTTGCCGTTGATGACGACGTCCGACGGCGACGCGCCGAGCCCGGAGATCTCGGTGTAGTAGCCCACCTTGATCTGCAGCGGCTTCTCCGCGGTGCCGTACGTGCCGGGCTTGAAGAGGTAGGCGTACCGCTCGGTGCCCATCTCGTTGTCGACCTGCTTGGCGTGCGTGGCGTCGAGGGTCGCCTGGATCTGCTCGACCGGCATACCCGGGTCGAAGACGGTGACGTTGGCTCCGAGGCCCGGCACGGTGTTCGCGTACTGCGACGGGGCCGCGGACGCGGACGTACCCGTCAATGTTCCGGCGGTCACCAGGAGGAGACCGGCGGCGAGTAACCGGCCGAGGCGCCGGCGCCCGGAGGGGCGTGTCGACATGCGGGGTGGTCCTTTCCGTAACAGGGCTGCAATGAACCAGGTCACAGAAAGCGATAGACGAGCCCGGATGTCAAGTGGTGGAGCGCTCTCTCCGGGCGGCATTCAGGGCCGCATACGGACATCTCGCCCCGGTTCCGGAACCAGCAAGGCCGAAAGGATGATCAATGTGCCGCCCCGGCCACCCGCACCCGGAGCCCGGCGGCGAAATGGCGGGAAATCAATTCGGCGCCACCATTTCCGCGGATGTCATATCGCGCGTGAAACTCTCTCATGTTCTCCATGACATTTGCGACTGTAATTGCGGCCCGCGCGACTGCCACGATTCTCGCAGAACCTCTATCCAGCGATTGCCGGGCAGGGAGGGCCGTGTTCCAGACAGCTTCGAGCATCCGGCCGGGCCGCACGAGCGGGCGGCCCGCCGAGCTCACCGCCCGTCCCGTCGCGCCACCCGTGCCGGCCCGGCCGGTCCGCGCCACCCGCACCGGTCTCGGCGAGGGCACCGTTCTCGTCGTCCTGGACGCGGCCGCGGTCGCCGGAGTGTCGGCCGCGACCGGCGCGGGCTGGGCCACGATCCTCGTGCGGTCGGCGGCCGTGGTGCTCACCCTCGCCGTCGCGCGCCTCTACCGGGCCCGGCTGCAGTTCGCCGTCCTCGACGACCTGCCCCGCATGGTGCTCTCGCTCGCCATCGCCACGGTCGCCGGCTTCTGGCTGCCCTGGCCGGTGTCCCCGCCTCCGGACGTGCTGGCCGCGATCTTCGCGGCCGCCGTGGCCGGCCGGGTCGCCGGCTACCGCCTCCTGCGCCGCCATCGCCGCCGCTCCCCGGGCCGCGCGGCCATCGTGGTCGGCTGCGGCGAGGTCGCCGTCCGGCTCGCCGACGCGCTGCGCGAGGACCGCTCGTACGGCATCGCGCCGGTCGGATTCGTCGGGCCCCGCCCGCTCACCCCGCTCAGCCTGCCGATCCTGGCGCCGGCCGCCGACCTGGAGAGGGCCGTCCGGAAGTACAAGCCGCTGCACCTGATCGTCGCGTATCCGGCCACTCCGGACGCCGACCTGGTCGCGGCGCTGCGCCGGTGCCGGCGCCACGGCGTCACCGTGCACGTCGTGCCCCGGCTGTTCGAGCTCGCCGTCGGCTGCGGCGGCGCCGAGCTGATCCGCGGCATCCCGGTCGCACGGCTGCGTCCCGAGCCGGTCCAGATGCGCCGCTGGGCGGTGAAGCGGCTGATCGACATCTGCGGCGCCGCGATCGCCCTGGTGCTGCTCGCCCCGGTGTTCCTGCTCTGCGCGCTGGCCGTGAAGACCGAGTCCGGCCGCCACGGCGTGCTCTTCCGCCAGCAGCGGATCGGCCGCGACGGCCACCCGTTCACGATCGTCAAGTTCCGCTCGCTGACCCCGTCGACCGACCTGGAATCGCAGGTCAAGTGGAACATCAACACCGACGCCCGGGTCGGGCCGGTGGGCCGCTTCCTGCGCTTCAGCTCGCTCGACGAGCTCCCTCAGCTGGTGAACGTCCTGCGCGGCAGCATGTCGCTGGTCGGCCCGCGGCCCGAGCGGCCGTACTTCGTCGAGCAGTTCCAGCGCACGTACGCCGGCTATCTCGACCGGCACCGGGTGCCCGCCGGTATCACCGGGTGGGCGCAGATCAACGGGCTGCGCGGCGACACGTCGATCGAGGAGCGGGTGCGCTTCGACAACCACTACATCGAGCACTGGTCGATCGGGATGGACCTGAAGATCATCCTGCGGACGGTCGGCGCCATGATCAGCATCCACCGGGTCTGACGATGACGGCGCCGCTCCCCCTCACGGTCGTGCGCGGTCCGATGCGCGTGGCCCTGGCGCCGCTGGCCTGGTTGCTGACGGCCGTCGACGTCGCGGTACGCCGGCCCAGCGTCCTGGTCGTCGGCACGGTCCTGCTGATCTGCGTACCGAGCCACATCAGCGACGTGTCGGCCTCCGGGCACATCACCGCGGCCGACCTCGCCGCCGGGGTCGTGGTCGCGGTGCTGGCCGTACGGCTGCTCGGCGGCGACCGGTCCACCGCCCGGCGCGGCTGGCTCCCGTTCGGCGCGGCCCTGGCTTCCTTCGCACTGGCGACGGTGACGGCGAGCGACGTGTCGGCCAGCGTCGTCGGCTTCATCCGCTACAGCGAGCTGTTCGTGCTCGTGCCGGTCGCCGTGGCGATGGCGCTGCGGGACCGGCTCGACGTCCGCCTGGTCGCCGGGGCCGTCGTCGCCGTCACCGCCGTCGAGGGCAGCGTCGGCGTCTACCAGTACGTCACGAAGACCGGCGCCTCGTACGCGGGCCAGTACGTCCGCGCGGTCGGCACGTTCGGCGCCGAGCAGGTGATGGCTCTGGCGGCGCTCCTGGGCTACGGCCTGGTCGTGACGCTGGCCCTGGGTCTGGCGCTCCGCGGCCGCGCCCGGGCCGGCCTGCTGGCGGGCGCGGCGGCACTGCTCCTGCCGCTCGGCCTGACCCTCAGCCGGGGGGCGTGGATCGCCACCGCCTGCGCGCTCCTGGTGCTGCTGGTCATCGCCAACTGGCGGCTCGCCGTCGTCCTCGCCGGCCTGGGCGCGATCGGCTTCGCCCTGCTCTCCATGAGCGCGAGCGGAAGCGACCCGTCGGCGGGCACGTTCGGCCAGCGCATCACCAGCATCGGCTCGTCCGGCAGCGAACCCGACCAGTCCGTCCAGGACCGGTACGCGCTCTGGCACGCCGCCACCGCGATCTGGGCCGACCACCCGGTCATCGGCGTGGGCCTCAAGGACTTCGCCGGCTACCGCGACAGCTACGCCTCGGTGGCCCTCTCCGCCGGCAGCGACGTCGGCGACCCGGGATCCGGGGTGAGCCGCGAACCCCTGCTGTCGGCCCACAACCAGTACCTGATGGTCCTCAGTGAACAGGGCACCGTCGGCATCCTCGCCTTCGGCGGCCTGCTCGGGACCCTGGCGGTCGGATCCGTGCGGCGCCGGCCGAGCCTGCTGCCCCCGGCCGAGGAGCGGTTCCTGGACCTGGCCGCGCCGGCCCTCATGGTCTGGACGCTGGTCGACTTCGTCTACGGCGACACCGGCGGCGGGCCCAGCAGCGTCCTGCTCGCCGTGACCCTGGGCCTCGTCGCCCGGCGCAGCGTCATCGTCCCCCATCCGGCCGAGGAGGTAGCACGATGACGGCGACCGCCGATCGCAGCCCGGTACGGACCACGCTCGTCCGCGCGGCCCTGGTCACGATCGTGGTCACCATGGCCGGGTCGCTGCTGGGGCTCGTCCGCGACCTGCTGCTGGCCCGGTTCTTCGGCGCCGACGGCGGCACCGACGCCTTCCTGGTCGCCTGGACCGTGCCGGAGACCGCCTTCGTCCTGGTGGTCGAGGGCGCGATGTCGCTGCTCATGATCCCGGTGTTCAGCCGGGCGCTGACCCGGGCCACCGAGCGCGACGCCGTCCGCGCGACCCGGGCGGTGCTCTCCACCACCCTGCCGCCCGTCATCGCCGTGCTGGTCGTCAGCTCCGCGGCGGTGGCGCTGGGCGCACCCGTGCTGGTCCGGGTGGTCGCCCCCGGCCTCGCCGATCCGCAGCTCGCCATCACGTGCACCCGGCTCACGGCCGTCACCGTGCTGACCTTCGGGATCGCCGGCTACCTCAGCGCCGCGCTGCGCGCCAACCACGTGTTCGGCGCGCCGGCAGCCATCCACCTCGCGTACAACGTCGGGATCGTCGCCCTGATGGCCACTCTGCACGGCCGGCTGGGTGTCGTCAGCGCCGCCGCCGGGGTCGCGCTCGGCAGCGTCTTCATGGTGCTCGTACAGGTGCCGAGCTTCCTGCGGCACGTCGGGCTGCCCCGGCGGTGGCGGTTCACCGGCTCCCCGGTGATGCTCGGCGTGGTCGCGCCGATCGTCGCGTACACGGTCGCCCGCCAGGCCCAGGTCTTCGTCGAGCGGTACCTCGGCTCGTCGCTGGCGCCCGGCACGATCTCGTACCTGAATTACGCGCAGAAGGTCGCGCAGATCCCGATGCTGATCGCGCTGCTGGTCTGCACGGTCACCTTCCCCACACTCGCCCGCAGCGTCGCGGCGGGCGAGCTCGAGCAGGCGCGGCGCCGGGTCGAGACCGACCTGCGCACGGTCACCGCGCTCATCTTCCTGGCCACCGCGTATCTGATCGCGTTCGCCCCGCAGGTGGTGGCCGTCCTGCTCGAGCACGGCCGGTTCACCGCGGCGGACACGGCCGCGACGGCGTCCGTCATGCGGGTGTACGCCCTGGGCGTGTTCGGGCACGCGATGGTCGGCGTGCTGTCACGCCCGTTCTTCACCGGCGAGCGGCGCACCTGGTACCCGGCCGCCGCGATGGCCGCCGGGCTCGCACTCACCGCCGCGGTCGCCGCGGCTGCGGTGCCGTTCCTCGGCGCGTACGCGATCGCGGCCGCCAACGGCATCGGTATCACCACCACCGCCGTCCTGCTGCTCCTCGGCCTGCGCGCCCGCATCATCGCCGTCTCCGTGCGGGCGGTCGGCGCCTCGGCGGCGAAGCTGGCCGCCGCCGCCACCGTGGCCGGAACGGCCGGCTGGCTCACCGGTCGCGCCCTCGCGGCATGGCCGCCGCTGCCCACCGCCGTGGTGGGCGGCCTGGTGGTGCTCGGCGTGTTCGCCGCCCTCGCCCGCCTGACGGGCCTCGACGAGGCGTGGAAGGGGAGGATCCCCCATGGAAGCTGAACTCGTTCCCCTGCCGCTGGTGCTCATGTACCACTCGGTGGACAAGTACGAATCGGACCCGTACCAGGTGACCGTCCGGCCGGAGCGGTTCGAGCGGCAGCTGCGCTGGCTCGCCGCCCGCGGACTGCGGGGCGTGTCGATGACCGAGCTGCTGGAGGCCCGCCGGGAGGGCCGGGGTGCCGGGCTGGTCGGCCTCACCTTCGACGACGGGTACGCCGACTTCGTCACGGAGGTGGTTCCGGCCCTGCACCGGCAGGGTTTCACCGCGACGGTGTTCGTGGTCGCGGGCTCGCTCGGCGGCTGGAACAGCTGGGACGAACCGGGGCCTCGCAAGGGCCTGATGACGGTCACCGAGGTCCGGCGCGCCGCCGCCGCGGGCATGGAGATCGGCTCGCACAGCCTCTCGCACGTGCGGCTCAGCGAGGTCAGCGACGGCGAGCTCTTCGATCAGGTACGCCGCAGCCGGCTGCTCCTCGCCGAGATCACCGGCAGCGCGGTGACGGGTTTCTGCTACCCGTACGGCGACGCCGGCGCCCGGGAGGTCGGCGCGGTCGAGGAGACCGGGTACGACTACGCCTGCGCCGTGCATCCGTCGCGGCTGGACGGTCGGTACGCCGTACCGCGTACCTTCATCGGCGACCGGGACACCGGGCCGCACCTCTTCGCCAAGCTGGCGCGGCACCGGTTGCGGGCCGGCAGGGCCGCGCGATGAGGGTGCTGCACGTCATCACCGGCCTGGCCCCCGGCGGTGCCGAGCACCAGCTGCGGTTGCTGCTGCGGCGGCTGCCGCACGACTGCGAGGTCGTCACCCTGTCGAACCCGGGCGCGGTCGCCGCCGCCATCCGCGCCGACGGCACGACCGTCCACGAGCTGACGATGTCGAGCAACCGCGACGTGTCCGCCGTGGTGAAGTTGCGCCGCCTCATCCACGACGGCCGCTTCGACCTCGTGCACACCCACCTGTACAGGGCCTGCGTCCACGGCCGGGTGGCGGCCCGGCTGGCGGGCGTGCCGGCCGTCGCGACCGAGCACTCCCTCGGCGACGGGGTCATCGAGGGCCGGCGGACCTCGCCCGCCGTGCGCGCCCTCTATCTGGCGACCGAACGGGCCGGCCGGGTCACCATCGCGGTCTCCGGCACGGTGGCCGCGCGGCTGCGTGCCTGGGGCGTCCCGGCGCGGCGGATCAGCGTCATCCCCAACGGCATCGACGCGGCCGAGTTCCGCTACGACCCGCTGCGGCGCGCGGCGGCCCGGGCCCGGTACGGCATCGCCCGGGACGCGGTCGTGGTCGGCGGGGTCGGCCGCCTGGAGCCGGGCAAACGCTTCGACCACCTGATCTGGGCGCTGACCCAGGTCCCCGGCGCCACCCTGCTGCTCGTCGGCGACGGCTCGGCCCGCCGCAGCCTGGCCGAGCAGGCCCATCGGCAGGGCGTCGGCGGCCGGGTGGTCTTCACCGGAGCGGTCGGGCACGTCCGCGACCTGCTCTGCGCCATGGACGTGTTCGTCTCCCCGTCCGCCCACGAGACCTTCGGGCTGGCCGTGCTGGAGGCCCTCGCCTGCGGCCTGCCGGCCCTGTACGCGGTGTGCCCCCCGCTGGAGGAGTCCCGCGACGAGTCGGCCCGGCGGCTCTCGCGCGACCCGGAGTCGCTGCCGCGCGCCCTGCGGGCCGAGCTGGCCGGCCTCTGCGAGCGCGGCGGCGCCCGGCGGCCCGTACCGGCGATCGTCGGCCGCTACGACATCGCCCGGCTGGCCGAGTCGGTCGGCCGCCTCTACGACCGGATCGTCCCCGCGCCCGAACGAGCCGAGAGCAAAGGAACACCACGGTGAACTCACGCGAGATCCTGCGGCGGCTGGTCCGCCGCTTCGGGCTGCTGCTCCTGCTCACCCTCGTGGGCGGGGCGGCCGGCGCCACCTATGCCGCGATGAAGACGCCCACCTACACCGCGAAGGCGTACGTGGTGGCGATCGGCGAGCCGGGCGAATCGATCACGGCGCTCAACTTCGCCCAGGCGTACGGCCGGATCGCCACCAGCGGCCCGGTGCTGGCCCAGGCCGCGGCCCGGCTCGGCGGCGACCGCACCGGGCTGTCCTCGGTCACCGCGTCGACGTCGCCCGACGCGCCGGTCGTCGAGCTCACCGCGACCGGTACCAGCGCGCGGCACACCACCGACCTGGCCAACGCGGTCGCCGGCGCCCTCGCCGACTACGGCAGCCTGCGCCGGTCGGACACCAAGGTGACCCTGTCGATGCTGGCGCCGGCGACCGTACCGGAGAAGCCGACGTCGCCCAAGCCGCCGCTGGAGCTGGCGGTCGGCGCGGCCGGCGGGCTGCTCATCGGCGGGCTCGCCGTCCTGGCCGGGGTGGGCCGGTCCACGAGCGTCCGCGACCGCGCCGAGGAGGACGACGACCGTGCGCAGGCCGAGCCGGAGCGCTACGAGGCGGAGATCACGGAGGACGAGACGCCGGACGTCGAACGCTTCACCGGCGTCGCGCTCGTCCAGCGGCCACCCAAGGCGATCACCGCGTACCGGGCGTCGTCCGTGGACGCGTCGCTCGGCGAGGACGCCGCCGAGCCGGTGATCCCGGCGCAGCGGGTCGTGGGGCGCGCCACGGTCGCCGGGATGGAGGACGAATGATCACCGTGGACAAGGACATGTGGACGGCCGAGACCCGCCGCGGCGACGACGGACTGGCCGGGCTCCGCGATCAGTGGGAGGACCTGTACGCCCGCTGCGCCACCGCGTCGCCGTTCCAGTCGTACTCGTGGCTCGAGTCGTGGTGGCACTCGTACGCCACGCCGGGCACCCTGCGCCTGGTCCTCGTACGCCACGAGGGCCGGCTGGTCGGGGCGGCGCCGTTGCAGGTCCGGCGTCAGGCCGGCTGCACCGTACTGACGCCGCTCGGCGGTGCGCTGGCGGACTTCACCGACGTGCTGGCCGCCGACGGCGTCGTCCGCCCGGCGGCCCGGATCCTGGCCAGGGCGCTGCTGCTGGAGCCCGGCTGGCAGGCGGTGGACCTGCCCGAGTCCCGCCCGGGCGCGGTGAGCGGCACGGCGCTGTGGGACGCCTGGCAGGGCGGCCGATGGCGGACCCCCGCGTCGCTCTGCCTCGAGCTGCCCGCCTCCCCGATGGAGGACCTCGTCCGCGTCCTGCCGCCCAAGACCCGCAAGACCGTACGCCGCCGCCTGAACCAGCTCGACCGGGCGGGCGTGGCGGTCCGCGCGGTCACCGCGGCCGAGGCCGGGCCGGCGGTGGCCGAGCTACTGCGGCTGCACGAGTTGCAATGGCGCGGCCGCGGCATCAACGAGCACCACCTGACCCCCGCCTTCGCCGGGCACCTCACCCGCTCGGTGGGCGGCATGCTCGCCGCCGGCCAGGCGGCCCTGCTGGAGTACCGGATCGACGGCCGGCTGATGGCCTCGTCGCTGATGCTGATCGGCCGGGACGTCGTCGGCGGTTACCTCTACGGCGCCGACCCGGCCCTGCGGGAGCGGGTCGACGTCAGCACGATGCTGCTGGCCGACACGCTGCCGCTGGCCCACCGGCTCGGGCTGCCGACGATGAGCATGCTGCGCGGCGCGGAACACTACAAGGCGCGCTGGCAGCCCCGGGAGGCGCTGAACCAGCGCATCATCCTCGGCCGGCCGGGCAGCGTACGGGCGGCGGTCTACGCCAGCCGGGTCCGCACGGCGCGGGCCGCGGTGCTGGCTGCCAAGGAGCACGCGCCGTGGCTGCGGGACGTCCGGGACCGGGCGCGGCGGCTGGTCGGCGGTGCGCGATGAGCGTCGCGGTGCTGCACGTCGCCCAGCCCGCCGACGGCGGCGTCGCCCGGTACGTCGTCGCGGCCTGCCTGGACCAGATGGCGCGCGGCTGGCGGGTGTCGGTGGCGTGCCCGGACGGCGGCCGGCTCGCCGACGATCTGGCTCGGGCCGGCATCCCGCGGCTGCGCTGGCGGGCGGTACGCAGCCCGGGGCCCGAGGCCCTGTCCGAGGCGCTGCGGCTGCGCGCCCTCGTCGACCGTACGCAGCCGGACGTCGTCCACCTGCACGCCTCGAAGGCGGGCCTGGCGGGCCGGCTGCGCCCCTGCCGGCGGGTGCCCGTCCTCTTCCAGCCGCACGGCTGGTCCTGGCTGGCCGTGGACGGCGCGCTGCGGGCGGCGAGCCTGGCCTGGGAGCGCGCCGCCGCCCGCTGGACCGACCTGCTGCTCTGCGTCGGTCAGGGCGAGGCGGAGCAGGGCCGGGCCGGCGGCGTCCGCGGCCGGTACGCCGTGGTGCAGAACGGTGTGGACCTCCTCCGGTTCCGTCCGGCCGGCCCGGACGCCCGCGCCGCCGCCCGGGACCGCCTCGGCCGGCCCCGCTCCGGCACGCTCGCCGTCTGCGTCGGGCGCCTGACCCGGCAGAAGGGCCAGGACGTGCTGCTCGCGGCGTGGCCGGCGGTCCTCGCGCGGTGCCCGGCAGCCGAGCTGGCCCTGGTCGGCGCCGGCGAGCTGGACGCCACGCTGCGGTCGGCGCGCGCGCCGGGAGTGACCTTCGCCGGCGCGGTCGACGACGTCCGCGACTGGCTCGCAGCGGCGGACGTGGTGGTGCTGCCGTCGCGATGGGAGGGACTTTCGCTGACCGTGCTGGAAGCCCTGGCGACCGGACGCAGCGTCGTCGTCAGCGACGTCCCGGGGCTCGCCGAGGCGGTCGCCCCCACGGCCGGTGCGCGGGTGGCGCCCGGCGACCCGGCGGCCCTCGCCGCGGCGGTCACCCGGCGGCTGCTCGACCCGGCACTCGCGGCTGCCGAGGGCGCGGTGGCCGTCCAGCGCGCCGCCCACTACGACCAGCGCCTGACCTTCGACCGGCTGGCGGGGCGCACGGCCGCGATCGCCGCGAGAGGACGTGGCACGCGATGACCGCCGTGCACCGCGAGACGCTCGACCTCGCCGATCCCGAGTTCTGGCGCCGGCCGCCCGAGCAGCGGCTCGAGGCCTTCCGCCTGCTGCGCGCCCTGGACCGGCCCGCGATGTGCGGCGACGGCGGCTACGCCCTCGTGCGCCACCGCGACGTCGTGGCGGCCAGCCGTACGCCCGAGGTGTTCGTCAGCGGCCCCGGCGTCACGACACCGAAGCCTGCCGGGTGGGTCCGGTTCGTCTTCGGCGACTCGATGGTCAACCTGGACGATCCCCGCCACGCCCGGCTGCGCGGCGTCGTCAGCCGCGCCTTCACCCCCCGCGTGCTCGCCCGGATCGCCGAGGACGTCCG
The DNA here is from genome assembly GCF_044465265.1 of Actinoplanes sp. NPDC049681. Taxonomy (NCBI): domain Bacteria; kingdom Bacillati; phylum Actinomycetota; class Actinomycetes; order Micromonosporales; family Micromonosporaceae; genus Actinoplanes; species Actinoplanes sp. NPDC049681. The sequence continues at coordinate 834,597 of NZ_JBITLP010000002.1, read as the reverse complement.
CCGCACCGCGGGTGGCATCGCCGACGACGTCGCCGCCGCGCACTCCGGCGACTTCGTCGAGACCGCCGCCGCGCGGATGCCGTTCGAGGTCATCTGCCGGATGATGGGCATCCCGGCGCCGTACCGGCGGGAGCTGCTCGCCCAGATCGAGCGGGCCGGCGCCGGTACGGAGGTGCGGCGGCGCCTGCGCGTACCGGGCCGCAGCCTGCGCGCGCTCGCCCGGATGCACCGCGTCGTCGCGCAGGTGTCCCGGCAGCGGCGGCGCGAACCCGGCGACGACCTGATCTCCGCGCTGGTCACCGCCGAGGTCGACGGCCGGGGGCTGACCCGTCGGGAGCTGGGCTCGTTCTTCTCGCTGCTGCTGGTGGCGGGCGTGGAGACGACCCGCAACGCCATCGCGCACGGGCTCCACCTGCTGACCGTCAATCCGGCGCAGCGGGAGATGCTGACCGGCGACTTCGACCGGTACGCCGCCGGGTTCGTCGACGAGGTGGTGCGGCACTCGTCGCCGATCATCCAGTTCCGGCGTACGGTGGCGCGCGACCACGAGCTGCACGGCTATCCGCTGCGCGCGGGCGACGAGGTGATGCTCTGTTACGCGGCCGCCAACCGCGACGAGACGGTCTTCGCCGACCCGGACGCGTTCGACATCACCCGGCGGCCCAACCCGCACGTCGGCTTCGGCGGCGGCGGACCGCACTTCTGCCTCGGCACCGCGCTGGCCCGCCAGGAGATGACCGTGCTCTTCCGGGAGCTGCTGACCCGGCACCCCGGCCTGCGCTCGGTGGGCGAGCCGGAGCTGGTCGCGTCCAGTTTCGACAACCGCGTCGGCCGGCTCCGCTTCCGGTGCTGAAGCCATGATCCGGTTCATCGTCGCGCTGATCCTCCTCCTCGCCGGCTGCACACCGTCGCCCGCCGCGACGGGGTCCGAGGTCCTGCCCGACGGCCGTCGAGGCGGCTGGCGGCTCGTGTTCAGCGACGAGTTCGACGGCACCCGGCTGGATCCGGCTCGGTGGGCCGACCACTCCAGCGCCGAGGCCGACGAGGGCCGCGGCAACCCGGGCAACCAGCAGCTGGAGTGGAACCGGGCGGCCAACTGCAGGGTCGCCGGTGGCGAGCTGGTGCTGACCGCCCGCCGGGAGCCGGTCGTGTCGCCGTCCTCGGGGCAGCGCTACGACTGGACGTCGTGCCTGATCACGAGCACGTCGTCGTACTCGTTCCGCTACGGCTACCTCGAGGAACGCGCGATACTGCCCGCCGCCCGCGGCTTCTGGCCGGCGTTCTGGACCTGGCAGGCGCGCGGCGTGGACCGGCACACCGAGACCGACGTGTACGAGTTCTACTCGGACGACCACCGGCGCCTCTACGGCACCCAGTTCTCCGGCGCAGGCGGCCGGTGCGAGTGGCGGCCCGGCTTCGACCCGACGAGCGGCTGGCACACGTACGGGGTGGCCATCGAGCCCTCGGGCACCACCTGGTACGCCGACGGCAAGAAGGTCTGTCACACCGGCGCCACGTCGGACGGGACCACCACCATCATCTCGAACCTGGCCGTCTACTCGAAGATCCCGCCGGACGCCGCGACGACCACGGCCACCAAACGCGTCGACTACATCAGGGCGTGGAGCGCGCGATAGCCGCGACGCTGACCACCCGCCGCCGCGACCGGGTCTGTGAAGAGGTCAGCGCAGCCAGCCGTCCTTGCGGACGATGCGGATCGCGTCCAGCCGGTTGCGGGCGCCGGTCTTGCCGATCACCGATGACAGGTAGTTGCGGACGGTGCCGCCGGAGAGGTAGAGCCGCTTGGCGATGTCGTTGACCGACTCCCCCTCGGCCGCCAGGCCCAGCACCTCCAGCTCGCGGGTGCTCAGCCCACGCTCGGTGTTGAGCGAGGCCGCCTGGAGCCTCGGATGCACGATCCGCTCCCCCGCGGCGAGCCGGCGCACCGAGTCCGCCAGATACGGCGCCGAGGCGTCCTTGAGCAGGAAGCTGACGTCCCCGCCGCGGCGCCGGGGCGGGAGCATGCCGCGCTTGGTCGGATCGCAGAGCACCAGCACCGAGCAGGACGGGATCCGCGCCCGCAGCTCGGCCGCCGCCGGCAGCACCTGGCTCACCATGAACTCGGTGTCGATCACCACGACGCCGGGCGCGAAATCGACCGCGCGGGCCGCGACGTCGGGCTCCATGGGCAGCGTGCCGACGACTTCGATGTCCCGCTGGGCGCTCAGCAGCACCCGCACGTGGATGCCGAAATAGCCCCCGTCGCGCACCACCAGAACCCGGATCATCATGCCTCCTTGCCGGCCGCGGCCCACTTCGGAATTTAGTCCTCGAAGGCCATTCGCGCATGGTCGGGAAATGCGACGAGAACGTGCCCGGCTATGTCGTCCTTTCCGGACACGCTCCGCCGTTTCCCCAGCTCAGGTGTTTCGGTACGGCGTCACGACCGGACGGGTGAGCGTTGTCGTGAAGATCGACAGACGTCATGGCCTCCGGCGCCGAACGAAATGTCCGTCCGATCGACCGAAGGCGAACTGGCCGCTCACCGGCCGAAAGCGATGGTCCGGCCCTCCTTGACCTGCCCGGCCCGGTAGCTGACCCGATCGATCGGGCTGCCCAGCGCGTCCGCCAGCGTCACCGTGCCACCGGTGTTGCCCAGGCTCACGCCGCTGCCCGCCACGACCTGGACGACGTCGCCGCCCGCCAGCGACCCGGCGAGCACCTGCGAGTGCCCGTTGCGGTCGCGCAGCGTCCACCCGGCCAGGTCGATCGACGCCGCCGTGGTGTTGAGCAGAGTCAGCCGCTCGCGGCCCCGGTCGCCGCCGGCCGGGTCGGGCAGGGCCGCGACGATCACCACGTCGCCGGTGGCCTGCTTCGGCGGGGTCGTCGGCGTGCCGGGCGCGGCCGGATCCGGCTCGATGATGAAGTCCTCCGGCCACGCGGTCAGCTGCACGCTGTGCCCGGACGCCTCGATGACGTCGTGCAGGTTACCGGTCTCGAGCCGGTCGAGCAGGAAGAGCGAGTCGTCCCGGTTGACCGGGTCCGAGCGCAGCCAGGCGTCCAGGCCGTCGAACCCGGTGGCCCCCGTGGCCAGGAAGGGCACCAGCCGGCGGAACAGCTTCGGCCAGACGGTGAGGCGTTGCAGGGCCGCGAGATCGGCGACGGTGGCGGCGCCGTCCGGATCGGCGGTGGAGGCGGCCCAGATCCCCGCCCGGTCGGCCCGCGCCTTCCGGGAGATCCCGGCGAGATGGGTACGCAGGGATCCCGGCAAGGTCGCGTAGAAAGCCGGATACACGAGCCCGGCGGCGAGCAGCCGGGCGTTGAGCGTCTTGTCGATGCCGGCGTCGTCGAGGAAGACCGTGGCGCCGTCGGGTTCCGGGGACGAGCCCGGCTGCACGAAGCCGATCATCCGGCCGTTGGCGTCGATGCCGTTGGACAGCACGTACCCGGGCACGTCGTCCTGATCCGACGCCCGCACCTTGTTGGGCAGGTCGTCGAAGAACCGCACGCCGGTGAAGCCCAGCAGGCGCAACAGTTCGTCGCGGGCGGCGTTCGCACCGGCGAGATCCTGGTGGGTCTCGGCGAAGTGGGTCTCGAGCGCGTCGATCGCCTCCAGGCGTACCGAGATGCCGCGCGCGGTCAGGTCCGGCGGCGAGCCGGACGGCCGCGGCAGCCCCTCCACCAGCGCGGGTGAGTCCGGCCGGAACTTGACCGTGTCCCCGTCCGGCTCCGGCCCCTGACGCGGCAGGTCCGGATAGCGAACGACGAATCGTCCCGTCAGCAGCGTGTACGTCATGCGACCTCACCACCCACCTCGGCGGCCCACCGGCGGCAGGCCTGGCGGCACGCTAACGCCGCCAGGGACGGTCACAGAACGTGTGCGTCGGGTAGCTGTCCGAGGAACTGGCCGTTCGGCCCCCTACTGGCGGGGACGGGGCTCCACCAGGCAGCATGGCTGCGTGTCCCCTCCGTCCCCGCTGCTGGCCCCCCGGCAGCGCGCCCAGGCCCTCGCCGACGCGGGTGACCTCGCCCAGGCCCGCGCCCTGCTCGAGCACGCCGTCGACCTGGGACGCGCCAACCTCGGCGAGGACGACCCGGAGGTGCTCGCGACCGCGCAGCAGCTCGCCGCCGTGCACCAGCGGGCGGGTGACCCGTCGTCCGCGCGCCGGGTGCTGGAGGAGGCGTACGCCGCCGGGCAGTGGCGGCTCGGCGACGCCGACCCGGTGATGCTGGGCATCTCGTTCGATCTCGGCATGGTCGCCGAGGAGATGGAGAACCGGCACGAGGCGCGCCGGGCGTTCGGCCGGGTGGCCACGCACGGTCCGGCGGTGCTCGGGGCGGATCATTGGGCGGTCACGCGGGCGCGGGCCTACCTGGGTGAGGACCCCCCGACGGTACGCATGGAGTTGCCCACTCCCCCACCGGTCTCCGAACCGGCGCTGCCGCCGCCGGTTCCCGTCCAGCCGCCGCCGTCGGTTCCCGTCCAGCCGCCGCCGTCGCTTCCCGTCCAGCCGCCGCCGTCGCTTCCCGTCCAGCCGCCGCCGTCGCTTCCCGTCCAGCCGCCGCCGTCGGTTCCTGTTCAGCGGCAGCCCGAGCCGTACTTCACGCCGTCGCGGTTCGAGCAGGCCGAGCCGCAGATCATCTCCGCGCCGCCCATCACCACCGCGGCGCCCGCGCCACGGTCCTCGAGCAAGGGCCCGGCCCTGTTCGCGGCGATCGCCGCGGTCCTCGGCGTGATCATCGCGGTCGTCGCGCTCGTGGTGGTCCTCGCCGGACGGCACGGCGGCAGTGACGAATCCGACGTGCCAACCTTGAGCGGCCCGGCCCCCACCGATGTGCGCATCCGCGACTACGGATCGTCGGTGCAGGTCTTCTGGTCGGACCCGGCGAACGGCCGCACGTCGTTCATGATCACCGGCGGCCACCCCGGCGAGCAGCTCAAACCGATGGGCCAGGTCGGACCCACCACCACCTCGTTCAACCTCAACGGCCTCAACGCCGACCTCGACTACTGCTTCGCCGTCGTGGCCGTCTACAGCACCAGTCAGTTCGCGACCTCGCCGTACGTGTGCACCAGCCGTACCGGTAGAAGCGCGGCCCCCGCCGAGAGCGATTGATGATCACTCTGGGCGATCACGCTTATCCACAACCGTGACTCGCCGGCTGTCCATGCCGACCCGCCGACCCCTATGATGGCCTGCGTCCTTGCGGAGGGCAGCCACCGAGACGGGGAGGATGCATCGGGTGACCAGTGCAGCGACCAGTGCGGACGCGCCCGGTGAGGACGCCGTGACCGTGCGCCGCCGGCAGGGGTGGCGCAGCCGCGGCGGTCTGGTCACCATCGGCACCGTGCTGAGCCTCGTGGCCGGCCTGGGGCTCACCGTGCTGGGTCTGGGCGCGGCCGATCAGGCCGTCGCGAGCTTCGATGCCGCCTCGTGGGTGTGGAGCCGGGCCAAGGGCGAGGTGGCCCGGGTCAACGGCGTGACCGCCCGGGTCGACACCCGCGTCGACGTGCCCCGTGCCCGCGGTCACCAGATCCAGGTCACCCAGAACGACCGTTTCGTCATCCTCCGCGACGTGCAGACGGGCGTCGTCAGCACCATGGACCTGACCTCCCTGAAGGAGGCCGCCAAGACCGGCACCACGAGCGGCCTCGGCGTGCGCGTCGCCCTCGACGACGATTCCGCCTTCGTCATCGACACCGTGCAGGGCGAGGTGCGCCAGCTCGACCCACGCACCCTGACGCCGATCGGCCAGCCGCTGCGCTACCCGCCGGGCATCACCGGCGGCGTCTTCGACGGAGACGGCAAACTGTGGATCGCCGTGCCCAGCGAGGGCACGGTCTCGGCGATCACGCCCGCGCCCCTGCCGGACCGGTCGGCCACCGGGGGCGCCGGCGCGGCCGCCGGCCCGGTGCTCGTCCGGACCGAGGCCGTGGCACCCGGCAACCACGACCTCACGATCTCGACCCTGGAGGACGGGGTTGCCGTCCTCAACCGCACCACCAACATGCTCACCACCATCCGCGACAAGGTGAAGACGGCCGTCACCCTGCCGCTGGAGGGTCCCGGCTCGCTGCCGGAGCACACCGACGGCGCCGTCGTGCCGGTCACCGTCCCCGACGCCCGGCATGTGTACGGCGTGAGCGGCGACCGCACCACCGCGGATTTCCCGGTCCCCGGCGAGGGCCCCGAGCTGCAGGCGGCGGTCGCCTGGGAGGGCTACTTCTACATCGCCGACGAGGCGACCGGCACGGTACACGTCTTCGATCAGGCCGGGCGCGCGCAGAAGGACATCGGCTTCCGCAGGCCCGGCGGGCCGCTCGAGCTGGAGGTGCGCGAGAACTACCTGTTCATCAACGCGCCCGGCTCGTCCACCGCCCGGGTCGTCGACAACGCGCACCGGGTGCGCGTCGTCGACAAGTACGCCGACGACGTGCTCGGTGGCGACCCGCCGCCCACCCCGCCGGACCCGCCGCCGCCCCCGCCGAAGCCCAAGAAGCCCCCGGTGACCGAGCCCGGAGCGCCGCGCAATGTGCGGGCCGCGGCCGGCAACGCCCAGGTGCGGGTCAGCTGGCAGGCCGCCCCCGACAACGGCGCCGCGATCACCCGGTACGTGGTCGAGGGTGCGGACAAGACCTTCCAGGTCGGCGCCAACCAGCGCTCGCTCGAGGTCACGGGGCTCACCAACGGCGAGACGTACAAGTTCGCCGTGCACGCGGTGAACAAGAAGGGCGACGGCCCGGCGCGCACCAGCAACGCGGTCAAGCCGACCTCCGAGGTGCCCGACGCCCCGGCGGCGGCGAGCGCCGAGGCGAAGCCGGACGGCACCGTCGTGGTCAGCTGGCCCGCCGCCAACGGGCAGGGCCTGGAGATCACGCGCTACGCGGTCACCGCGATCAGCGAGGGCGGCAGCTCCCCCGTGGGCGAGACCGAGGACGGCACGTCGCTGACCATCGCCGACGGCGAGCTCGACTACGGCAAGCAATACGCGTTCACGGTCGTCGCGATCAACGAGCGCGGCGCCGGTTCGAAGGCGTCCCCGGTCAGCCCCAGCGTCGTACCGTTCACCAAACCGGGCCGCCCCGAAGGGGTCGACGCCGCAACGGTCGGGGACCAGCCCGGCACGATCCGGGTGACCTGGGCGGCCCCCGCCGACAACGGCCGGCCGATCAGCAAATACGTGGTGGCCGCGGGCGGCCGCACGACCGAGGTCACCGACGGCACCGCCGCCACGCTCGACGGCTTCGGCGAGGGCGAGACGGTCTCCGTCCAGGTCCGCGCGGTGAACGAGGCCGGCGAGGGCGAGCCGGGTTCCGCGACGGCCCGCACGGTGGCCAAGCCCGCGATCACGATCACCGGCTCGTCCGCGACGTTCGACACCGCCACCGTCACCTTCACGGTCGACGCGGGCGGCGGCACGGCGAGCTGCTCGGTCTCCGCATCGGGAGGCGGCGGCTCGGCGTCCGGCAGCTGCTCCAGCCTCAAGGTCGGCGGCCTCAAGCCCAGCACGTCGTACACGTTCACGGTCACCGCCAAGAACGCCGCCGGCTCGGTGACGGCGACCAGGGCGCAGCAGACCGACGATCTGTACGGCACCGCGACCTGCATCAACGGTGAGAACGGCGACACCGCCCACTACTGCGACGACGACGTCAACGGCCGCAACGGCAACGAGATCTTCAGCGTCACGCGGCAGGACAACGACAAGCAGGTCGGCTGGGTCGAGAACGGCACGCGACTCCTGGCCTACTGCAAGAAGAAGGGGTCGAGCATCGACTCCTACATCTACAACCACCACAAAGTCTCGGACTGGTGGATCCGGGTCAACTACAAAGGCCAGAACTACATCCCGTTCGCGTGGCTCAACCTCGACGGCGGCGACGACGTGAACGATCTGCCCACCTGCTGAGGACACGCCCGTGAGCACCGAACCCCTTCCGCCCCAGCACGTCCAGGGCTTCGCCGGCATCGCCGCGCAGCTCGCCGAGAGGATCGGCACGGTCGTGCTGGGCAAGCCCGACGTGGTGCGGCTGGCGCTGGCCGCGTTCTTCGCCCAGGGGCACGTGCTGCTGGAGGACGTACCCGGCGTCGGCAAGACCACGCTGGCCCGGGCGCTCGCCGCGGCCGTGCGGGGCCAGTGGCGCCGGATCCAGTTCACCCCGGACCTGCTGCCCTCGGACGTCTCCGGCGTCACGATCTTCAACCAGGCCAGCCGCGGCTTCGAGTTCCACCCCGGCCCGGTCTTCGCCAACATCGTCATCGCCGACGAGATCAACCGCGCCTCGCCCAAGACGCAGTCGGCGCTGCTGGAGGTCATGGAGGAACGCCGCGTCACGGTCGACGGCGTACCGCACCCGGTGCCGCAGCCGTTCCTCGTGGTGGCGACGCAGAACCCGGTCGAGATGGACGGCACCTACCGGCTGCCCGAGGCCCAGCTCGACCGCTTCCTGGTCAAACTCTCGGTCGGCTACCCGGCCGAGGACGTCGAGGTCGAGGTGCTCCGCGGCGCGGCCCTGCGCTCCCCCGACTCCCTCGAGCCGGTCACCGACACGGCCACCGTCGGCGAGATGGTGCGGATGGCGTCCCGGGTGCACATCGCGGACCCCCTCTACACGTACGCGGTCCGCCTCGCCGCCGCGACCCGCGACCACCCCCAGGTCCGCGTCGGCGTCAGCCCCCGCGGCGTGATCGCCCTGACCCGCGCGGCCTCGGCGTGGGCCCTCATCAACGGCCGCGGGTACGTGCTCCCCGAGGACCTCAAGACCCTCGTCGAACCGGTCTTCGCCCACCGCGTCCTCCTGTCGGCCGACGCCCAGCTGCGCGGCGTGACGGCGGCCGAGGTCCTGGACGACGCGATCCGCTCGGTCCCGGTCCCGCTGCCGGACAACCAGCGCGTCGGAGCGTGAGCACGCCCGGCCCGCGTCCTGGACCCGGCCCGCATCCCGGACCCGGCCCGAGTCCCGACCCGCATCCCGGACCCGGCCCGGCGGACGGCACCCCGTTGGCCGGCGTCGCGGGAGCGGCCGACGATGCCACGGCCCGGCGACCCCTCGCCGCGGCCGGACCTGCGACCACGGCCGCCGGCCCCCGGGCCACCGCCGGTCCCCCGGCGGACGCCGGATCCCGCGCCGCCGCAGGACCCCCGGCCACCGCCGGACCCCGCGCCACCGCAGGACCCCCGGCCACCGCCGGACCCCGCGCCGCCGCAGGACCCCCGGCCACCGCCGGACCCCGCGCCGCCGCAGGGCCACTGGAGATCCGGCGCGCCGTCCCCGCGGCCGCAGCGGTGCGGCGTATCCGGCGCTCGGCGCGCAGTCTCGGGATCACCGCCCGCGGCTTCGGGGTCATCGCCGCCGCCGTGACGCTGCTCGGGCTCGGGTTCCGGTTCGGCTACCCGGACCTCGCCCTGCTCGGTGCGGCCGCCGCGCTGGCCGTGGTCTGCGGCGTGGCGTTCGGGCTGTGGCGGCCCCGGCTCGGCGTGGACCGCGTGGCCGATCCGGACAGGGTCGCGCGCGGCGAACCCGCCACGATGACCCTGACGGTGCGCAACACGAGCCGGCTGCGGGCGGCCAACCTCGTCGCCACCGACCGGTGCGGCCGGGCCGACGTGCCCGTTCCCCTGCTGCGGCTGCGGCCCGGGCGGGACACCACCGTCGGCTATCCGGTGCCCACCACGCGGCGCGGTGTCGTGCCGGTCGGGCCGCTGCGGATCACCCGGCACGATCCGCTGGGGCTGCTCACCCTTTCCCGGGCGTACGGGGGAACCACGACCGTCTGGGTGCACCCCCGCATCCACCTGCTGCGGGCGGTCCCGGCGGGGATGGCGCGCAGCCTCGACGGGCGCATCGACAAGGTGCCGCACGGCACCATCACGTTCGACTCGCTACGGGAGTACGTCGTCGGCGACGAGCTGCGCCGGGTGCACTGGCGCAGTTCGGCCAAGGTCGGCGAGCTGATGGTCCGCGAGCAGCTCGACACCAGCGAGCCGACCATCGTGGTGCTGCTCGACGACCGCGCGGCGGCCCATCCCGCCGGGCGTGACGGCACCGCCGAGTCCTTCGAGGCCGCGTGCGAGGCGGCTGCCTCCGTCATCGCCGCCGCCGTGCGCGAGGATCTGCCGGTCGCCCTGCACCTGGTCTCCGGGCCGGCCGCCGGCCCGTTCCTGGACGTGCTGACCGAGGCCGGGTTGCGCGCCGGGGACCTGGCCCGGACCGTGCGGAGCCTGCGGCAGAACCGGCTCGGGGACACGCTCGTCTACCTCACCGGTCCCGGCGGCCGGGCCGACCTGGGCGCGGTCAGTGCGCTGCGCGGGCCGTACCCGGTGGTGATCGCCGGGTTGTTCGGCGACCCGGACGCCGCGCCGGTGTCCGCGGGCGGCGGGATGATCGTCATCGAGGCCGAGGACGGCGAGCGGTTCGCGAGCGCCTGGGACGGGGTCCGGGGATGGTGAGGCGGCTGCGGGCGGCGGTCGTACCGGTGGTGCTGATCGTCCTCATCGCCCTGTCCGGAGTAGCGCTCGGCCGGATCTACGCCGACGACCTGCTGATGGAGCTGGTGGCCGGCGCGGCTCTGGGGTCCGTCGGGGTGGGCCTCGCCGCGCGCCGGCTGCCGTCGTGGACCGTCGCGCCGATCTCGGTGGTGCTGCTGGCCGGGTACACGGCGGTCGCGCTGCAGGTCGCGGCGGGCCGGGCCGGGCTCACCGACCCGCTGCCGCAGATCGTCACGGACGCGGTCGCCAACGGCATTCCCCGGCTGCTCACCGCCATGATCCCGGTGGAGTCCACGCCGGACACCGTGGTGGTGCCGGTGGTCGCCGCCTGGTTGGCCGGGCTCGCCGGCACCGAGATCGCGGTCCGCGGCGGGCGGGTGCTGCTCGGCTGCCTGCCGGCGGCCGCCCTGTACGGCGGCGCCCTCTACGTCGTGGGCCCCAACGCCGGCAGTGCCGGGTGGGCGACGCTCGCCTTCGCCGCGGCGGTGATCGCCGGGCTGGCGGCGAGCGTACGGTCGCCAGGCGGTCCCGCGCTCGCCGACGTGCCGCCGGAGACCCGGACGGCGGTCCGCGGACGCGCGCTCGCCGGATCCGCGGCCGGCCTGGTGGTCCTCACGGGTCTGGTCGCGGCGGTCGGTCCGTGGGTCGGCGGCCGGGTCTCCGCCACCCCGGTCGACCCGCGACGGTACGTCGAACCGCCGCAGGTGGACAGCCTCGACGAGAGCCCGCTGAACCGGATCTCGGGCTGGGCGCTGGCCCCGGAACAGCGGCTGTTCGAGGTGGGGCCGTCCCGGGGGCGGGGCACGGTACGGCTGCGGCTGGCCGTGCTGCCCGACTACGACGGCATCACGTGGCGGGTCGGTGCGACGTACCGCAACGCCGGACGGGTGCTGCCGGCGCCGGCGAGGCTGCCCGGCGTACCGGTCACCCGGGTCACCCAGCAGATCACCATCAACGAGCTGACCGGCCGGTTGCTGCCCGTCGTGCCCACGCCCGCGGGGGTGGACGGCACCCGGGTGGCGTACGACGCGGCCACCGGCACCGTGATCCGGCCCGAGGAGCTGCGGCCGGGGCTGCGGTACACCGTCACGTCCGACACCCAGGAGCCGGACTACAACCTGCTGCCCGAAGCGGACACGCCGACCGGGGATCCGGTGGCGCGGTTCCTCACCGTGGGCGCCAACGTGCCCGACGAGATCCAGCGCCTCGCCGACCAGCTGGCGGACGGCAACGGGGCCGCGTACGACCGCGCGGCGGCGATCGAGGAATTCCTGGCCGAGCACTACCGCAAGGTGGCGGATGCGCCGAGCGGGCACGCGTACCCGAATCTGTCGTTCTTTCTCTTCGGCCCCCGCGACCAGGGCGGGCAGCGCGGCACGTCCGAGCAGTTCGCGGCGTCGTTCGCCCTGTTGGCCCGGCTCACCGGGCTACCCGCACGGGTCGTCGTGGGCTTCGACGCGCCCGGCGCGGGTGGCACGGTGACCGGCGGCGACGCCCTGGCCTGGCCCGAGGTGCTGTTCGACGATCTGGGCTGGGTGGCGTTCGACCCGCTGCCGAAGAGCGACGAGAAGCCGCGCCCGGTGGAGGAGGACTTCACGCCGAAGCCCTCCAAGCCGCCGCCCACCTCCGATCCCCCCTCGGCGACGGACACGCCGAGCGCGTCGGTCCCGCCGGCGGTCGCCGCTGCCCCGGCGCCCGGCCGGGGCGGCCCGTCCACCGCCGTGGTCGCGTCCGGGGCCGGGGGCTCGGTGCTGCTGCTCCTGGCCGCGGCCGCCGCCACGGTGGTGCTGATGCGGCGCGGACTGCGCCGCCGCCGGCTGACCGCGGGCGCGCCGGCCGCGCGGATCACCGGGGCGTGGTTCGAGTTCACCGACGCGCTCCGGCTCGCCGGCCGCCCGGTGCCGGATCACCTGGCGGCGACCGAGGCGGCCGCTTTCGCCGCGACGGCACCACCGCCCGGCCGAGCCATCCGGCGGCCGGGCCTCGGCCTGCGCCGAGCCACCCCGCACGCCCCGGATCCCGCCACCGCGGATCCGGCAGCGGCCGCACATCAAGCCGACTCCCACACGGCCGGACGGGATCCAGCCGGCTCGCAGCCGGCCGCCCCGGCTCCCACCGGCGATGACGCGGCCGCACGACCCGAGGATCAACGCCCGCGCGGGGCCGCGACGGCCAAAGGAGCGGCGCTGCCGCCGCTCGACGAACTCGTGAGGGCGGTCAACACGGTGGCCTTCGCTCCGGCGGCCGCGACCGGTGAGCAGGCCGACCGGGCCGGCGCCCAGGCGGCCGCCTACGCCGACGCCCTCCGCGGGACCCGGCCGTGGTGGCGTCGCGCCTGGTGGAGCGTGCACCCCGGGCCGCTGCGCTGGCATCGGGAGCCCGGGGGGAAGCGCTAGCGTAAGCAGCCCGGGACGCGGGTAGAGAACGGTCATGCGACTCGGTCTGCGGCTCACCACGGCCGCCGTGCTGGCGATCGCGCTGCTCGTCCCGTTCTCGCTGCTAGCCGTACTGGTCGTGGGCGGGTGGCCGCCGCTGCGCACCGCGGACGCCGGGGTCACCGACGCGCTGCACACGTGGGCGCTGGCCCACCACGGCTGGCGCGACGTGACCGTGTGGCTCACCAACCTGTTCGCGCCCAATCCGCTGCGCCTGGCGACGCTCGTCCTCGTAGCGTGGCTGCTCCACCGGCGGGCCCGGCGGCTCGCGCTGTGGGTGGTCACCACCATGGTCGTCGGTGGGGTGCTCGGCGCGGTGCTGAAGCTGCTCGTCGGGCGTCACCGGCCGGACCTGCTCGAGCCGGTGGCACGCGCCGCCGGGTTCTCGTTCCCGTCGGGACATGCCCTCAATGCGGCCCTCACCGCCGGGGTGTTCGTCCTGGTGCTGCTTCCCGTGGTGCGTCACCGGTGGGCGTTGTGGGCGGGTGCGGTGACGGTGACCGTACTGACCGGGCTCAGCCGGATCGTCCTCGGCGTGCACTGGACCAGCGACGTGGTGGGCGGCTGGCTGCTCGGGGCGGCCGTGGTGGCCGCGACCGCGATGGCGTTCACCCGGCGCGGCCTGGACAGCGTCGTCGAAAAGGGCGTCGAGCCGGAGATCGCCACATCCCCATCAACCGATGCGTAGCCGGAGCGCGCATCGGGTAAAGGCGCGGCCATGTCCGATGTCGCGGTCCAGGTTCTCAAGCGGGTCCTCGTCCCGGTGGCTCTGCTGCTCGCCGTCATGGTGGCCCTCGGTTTGCTGATCACCAAGGTCATGGTGCACATGTGGCCGCTCACCGTCGAGGACTCGGTGAACCGCGAGCTGGAGCGCGACCGTACGCCCGAGGGCAACGCCGTCTCCCTGATCTTCAGTACGCTCGCCAGCACCCCGGCCATCATCGCGGTGACCGTACTGGCCGCCCTGATCCTGTTCCTGACTCTGAAGCGGTGGCGGGAGCCGCTCTTCCTCTGCGCCGCCGTCACCGCGCAGGCGATCGTCTTCTACCTGACCACCCTGGCGATCGACCGCACCCGGCCGGACGTCGACCACATGGACAGCTCCCCGCCGACCTCGAGCTTCCCGTCGGGCCACACCTCGGCGGCGGTGGCGCTGTACCTCGGCCTGGCGGTCGTCCTCGCGCGGCTGGCGAACCGTACGGCCCTGCGCGCGGCCTGCTGGCTCCTGCTGATCGTGCCCATCGGGGTGGCCCTGACCCGGATGTACCGGGGCATGCACCACCCGACCGACGTCACGGCCTCGTTCCTCAACGGGGGCATCTGCGTGTATGTGATGACCCGGGCCTTCCTCGACGAGAAGGTGCTGCGGTCTAGTTCCCCGCGCTCTCGTAGCGCCGCAAGCCGCGCTTGAAGATGACCATCGCCGCCCCGGCGCAGTACGCCGCCACCAGCGGGGTCAGCAGCCCGATCCAGCGGGACTGCCCGGTGTCCAGCAGGTACGCCGCCGGGAAGAAGCTGATGAACGCGAACGGCAGGACCGCGCCGAGCGCCGCCTTGAGGGCCACGGGGTAGACCGACAGCGGGAAGCGGGCCAGGTCCCCCACCTGGTGCATGGCGAAGGCGAACATCGCGGTGGGGCTGGACAGCCAGAACGACACCGCATTGGTGGCCAGGTTGATCGCGAGTTTGATGAGTACGGAGCTGATCAGCAGCAGGACGCCGAGCAGCACCCGCCACGGCGTCCAGCCGACGTCCGCGTGCGCCAGCCCCGTACCGATCATCAGCCCGCCCATGACGATGTTGCTCAGCCCGTTGATGCCGATCGCCGCGCTGCTCGACTGCAGCACCACCGGATACGGCCGGACCAGGAAGTAGTCGAGCTCGCCGCGGTTGATCTGCCAGGACAGGCTCCACATGCCGTCGAAGAAGAGCGAGCCGACGCCCTCGGCGAACGCCACCGCGCCGAACATGACGAGCACCGACCAGAAGGTCCAGCCGTGGAGCGCGGGGACCCTCGCGAAAAGCGCCGACAAGAAGACGATGTTGACCACCTGCATCAGTACGGTGGCCGCCGCCAGGATCAGGAAGTCGGCCTCGTATTCCAGCATCGACCGGAAATGGGCGCCGAGCAGCCGCAGGTAGAGCCGCGCCGTCCGCATGTCAGCCTCCGTTCACCGTGAGCCGGCGCAGCGCCGCCCGCCACACCAGGCGCGCACCGAACCAGAGGATCAGGACCCAGCCGAGCTGCACCGCGACCAGCCGCGCCCCGTGCGCCAGGTCGACGCGGCCGAGGAAGATCAGCGCGGGCGTCGAGGTCAGGCCACCGAACGGCGACCATTGGGCCACCGCGGCGAGCCAGCCCGGCAGATAGACCAGCGGGATGAGGGCGCCGGAGAGCAGGTTCACCACGGCCAGGCGCGCCCACTGCACCCCGATGTAGTTCTGCGTCCAGAAGCAGGCCAGCGTGCTCACATAGACGATCAAGAATTTCAATGGTACGAGCAGCAGCATGCTCACGGCGAACAGGGCGAGCCCCGGGCCGGCCGGGGTCTCCACGCCGCCGGTGACGGCCAGCGTGACACCGGCGACCACGCCGATCAGGATGAGCTCGATCCAGAGCCCGCCGACCGCCTCGGCGAACCGGGCCTTCTGGTAGTCGACCGGCTTGACGATGTCCAGCGCGACGTTCCCGTCCAGGATCCGGAAGGCCATCCGGAAGTCGCCGAGTACCGAGACCACCGTCCCGGCGGCGAACGCCACCAGCAGGTACGCCCGCATCTGCGGCCAGGTGAACCCGTTCACCGACGACTGCGCGAGGATCACCCGCCACACCGCCAGCAGCGCGACGAGCTGCATGAGCACGGCGCCCAGACCCAGCAGCAGATTGAATCGGTACGCGAGAGCCGCCCGAGCGGTGGCCCGCACCAGAGCCCGGTACCCCCTCATCCGAGCACCAGCTCCCCCGAGTACACCCGGCGGATGACGTCCTCGATGCTCGGCTCGTCCACCCGGAAGTCCACGAGGTCGGTCAGCCCGGCCAGCGCGGTCACCGCCTGCCCGGCCGTCATGGCGAACCGGTCGAAGCGCACCGCGTACCGGATCGGGGTGTCCTCGATCGTGACCTCCGCGCCGGGCAGCGACACCCGCAGGGTTTCCAGCGGCACCGGCCGCGCCGTCTCGACGTGCAGGATGCGCTCCCGCGCGAACCGGTCCTTCACCGCCTCCAGGTTGCCGTCGAAGATGATCCGGCCCGCGTCGATGATCACCAGCCGGCGGCAGAAGCCCTCGATGTCGGCCAGGTCGTGGCTGGTCAGCATGACGGTCGTGCCCTCGTCGCGGATGCTGCGGAAGAACTCGCGGACCCGGTCCTTGACCGCCAGGTCGAGCCCGATGGTCGGCTCGTCCAGGTAGACCACCTGCGGGCCGTGCAGCAGCGCCGCCGCCAGGTCCGCGCGCATGCGCTGGCCCAGTGAGAGCTTCCGCCCCATGACCGGCAGGATCTCGCCCAGCTCCAGCACCTCGTCGAAGCGGGCCAGCCGCCGGCGGTAGGTGGCGTGGTCGACGCCGTAGATGTCCCGCAGCACGGCGAGCGACTCGGCGACGGGCAGGTCCCACCACAGCTGCGTACGCTGCCCGAAGAGCACGCCGATGCGATGCGCCACGGTCATCCGGTCGCGTTGCGGGTGCAGCCCGTCGATGCGTACCTCGCCCGCCGTCGGCACCAGGATGCCGCTGAGCAGCTTGACGGTCGTCGACTTGCCGGCGCCGTTCGGGCCGACGTACGCGACCGCCTCACCCGCCTCGATGGACAGATCGACGTGGTCGACCGCCACCTTGTCCTCGAAACGCCGGGCGAACAGATGCTTGACCGCTCCGGCCAGGCCGCTGCCCTTGTCCGGGCGGCGGAACACTTTGGTCAGGGCTCGCGCCTCCACGATCGGCATACGAAAGCAACCCCCGTCTGGATGCCGACATCGACCGGCACCACCGTACGGATCCGACCGGCGGGCGCAATCCGATTCCCGCCGCTACTCCCCGGGCGCTTCCCCTTCTACGCGGTTGCGGCCGGCGCTCTTCGCCCGGTAGAGCGCGGCGTCGGCGCGCGACAGGACGGCGTTGACGTCGGGGTCGTCGGCATGCAGACAGGCGGTGCCGACGCTGATGGTCACGGGGAGCGGTCCGATGCGCGTGTCGACGGGCACGTCGGCGATCGAAGCGCGCAGCCGCTCGGCAAGGGCGGTGGACGCCGGGTGCGCGTCGGGCATGATCAGGGCGAACTCCTCGCCGCCGTAGCGACCGAGAATGTCGGTGTCCCGGATGGCGTGGCCCAGGCGGTCCGCCACGCCCCGGATGACGTCGTCGCCGACCAGGTGGCCGTGGGTGTCGTTGACCCTCTTGAAGTGATCGATATCGATCATCACGGCGGTGAGCGGCCGCCCGTGCCGGCGCGCGGCGGCGAGGTCGCGCTTGGCGAGGTCGAAGAAGTGCCTGCGGTTCGCGACCCCGGTGAGCTCGTCGTGGATCGCCAGCTCCCTGACCTGCGTGAAGAGGCGCGCCTTCTCGTAGGCGATGACGCCCTGACCGACCAGGGCCACCGCCATCTCCAGGTCGGCCTCCTGGTAGACGGCGGTTCCAAACGACGCCAGCACCAGGATTCCGATGTGCTCGGTGCCGGTGACGATCGGGAGGACGGCCCACGACGCGGCGCCGTCGAGCAGGCTCCCCCATGCGGCCGGCCGGGTCTCGGCGGTTCCGACCATCGGCCGTTCCGGAGCGAGCAGCGCGGGCGGCAGCGCGATCGGCGGCGCGCCCGGCGGCGGGTCCGGCGCGGCGAGAACGCCGCGGTCCGGACCTTCGCCGGTCACCAGCCACGCCCGCTCGCCCGGCAGGACCCGCAGGGCGGCCTCGAGCAGGCGTTCCAGGACCTCCTGCGGGTCGAGTGTGCCGCCCATCAGCGTCAGGGCTCCGTGCAGAGCCTCGGCGACGTCGCGTTGCTGCCGGGCGGTCTGCGCGGCGACCTCCAACTGCACCATGCGGGTCGTTTCCAGGGAGACCGCGATGTGGTTCGTGATGGCCACCAGGACCCCGACGTCGTCCATCGTGAAGACGCCCTTGGCGACCCGGCTGTCCAGGTAGACCACGCCGAGCAGGCGGCCCTCCAGCTGCAGCGGGGCAGCCATGATGCTGCGCAGCCCGTGCACGACCACGCTCTCCGACCCCAGGGCGACGCCCTCGTCCGTGCCGGTCATCACCATTGCCTCACCGGTGCGTCGGACCCGCTCGACCAGTGTGGAGCTGTAGCCGGTCAGCTCATCGATGTCGTGGCCCGCCGCGTCGCGGCCGAGATGCGCGACGAGCCCGCCGCCGGTGTCGCCGTGGCCGTCGGAATCCGCGCCCGCGGCGCCGTGCAGGAAGTCGGCACCATCGGGAAGGAACAGGACCGCGCGATCCGCGGCGAGGATCCGGATGGTCTCGTCCAGCGCGATCCGCGCCAGGCGGCCCGGGTCCAGGACCCGGGAGGCCGCCATGCTCACCTGTTCGATGGCATGCAGGCGCTGACGCTGGGCGTCCGAGGTCGCGACGTCGATGCTCGACCGGTGGCCGGGGCTACCTGCCGCCCGGTGATCCGGCATCGCGAACTCCGCCTCGATCCAGCGCGCCCGGTGCGGCCACTGCTGCTCGTCCGCCAGGGTCAGGGCGGTCGCAGCCGGCAACCGGGCCTGGTCGGCGTATCCGAGGTCGCGCAACGCCCGGGCCCGTACCCGGGCCGCCTCGTAGGTGACGAGAGGCGCGTCCACCTCCCGCAGCAACCGGTCCTGCGCGGCCAGATGGTCCAGGGCTCCGGCGCTGTCACCCTCGAGCTGCCGGAGATCGGCTTCCGCGACAGCCCGATGCGCCTTCAGCAGTGGCCGGTTGGCCACCGGCCGCAGGGCGGCGACGGCGGCGCGGGCGGCGGCCAGCCGCTCCTGGCGCTGGGATCCGGTCGCCCGGCGGGCCTGGGAGAGCCGCCCGTACGCCCGGTAGATGGAGAACGCGCGTTGCGGTGGCAGAAGTGCCCCCGGCTTCACGCCGAGAGTGCCGAACTCGGCCAGAACGGTGTCGAACGAGGCCCCGAGGTCGTCCTGCTCCAGCGCGGCGTGGGCGGCGGCGGTGAGGAAGCCCACCCGCATCCCGACGCTCGCGTGGGCGGCCGATGCCTCGTTCACGGCGCGCAGGGCGGTCGTCGCCGCGCCGGCGCGGCCCAGCATGGCCGGAATAGCGGCTTCGGCCATGGCCAGGGACGTGTTGGCGGCCTGCCCCCTGGCCTCCAGGTGCGCCCGCGCACGCTGTTGCCAGTGCAGGGCGTCGCGGGTATTGCCCTCGATCACCGCGCCCCAGCAGATGGCGGCGACGGCGTCGCAGTACGTACCGATCTCCAGCCAGCGCCCGTGTTCTTCGATGACGGGGACCCAGACGGCGCCGGTGCCACTGCCACTGAAGTACTCGGAAGCGCTGACCTCCCAGGCGATCTGCGCCACCAGCCCAGGGTCGGCCAGCTGATCGGCGGTACGAGCGGCGCGGGCGTATCCCCTCCGCGCACGCCTGCGAAGTCCGAGCATGCGGTAGATGAACGCGAGCGACGCGTGCTGCCTCGCGTACTCCGCGGAGAAGCCGACGCGGTTGGCGTGGTACAGCGCCCGCATGTTGTGCACCACGGCCTCGGAAGGCCGCTGGCCGATGACCGCCGAATGCGCCGCCACGCGGTGCAGTTCGGTGCGGAGACGGTGCCAGTCCCGCCGCTGGGCGGACGCGGCGCCGAAGCCGATCCTGGTGACGCCGATCAGCACCGCGCCGGCGAACAGCAGCAGCGTGGAAAGGACGAGCAGCACCCGGTTGCGCGGGAGCGGCCGGCCGAGTTCGGCCGTCGCCTGCTCGACCGCCGCGATGGACGCGTTCGTGTTCCAGGTGCTGCGGTGGACCAGCGCGAGCTGCCAGAGGATCGTCGCGCGTACCAATGGCATCCGGGCGACCCGCAACGCCTGCTCCAGCGAGTCGCAGGCTTCGGCGAAGCGACCGCTCTGGTGCTGGGCGATGCCGAGCGTGTGCAGAAACTCCGCGTCCGGGGCGGTGCCGGCGGCGACGGCCGCCTCGGCCGCCTGCTGCAGCAGGGCGAGGGCGGCGGCCGGGGTGTGGCCGGCCAGTGCCAGCCGGCCCGCCGCGTGGCACGTTTCGAAGACCCGCCGCGGCGTCCGCCCCTTCTCCCCGTTGGCGTAGTGGTGCGCCAGGGCGTAGACGTGGCGCTCGCCGCCGGGATCTTCGGCGTCGAGGGTCTCCGCCACGCGCTGGTGCAGACCGCGCAGACGGGCCTCGTCCAAGTCCTTGAGCAGCGCCTCCCGGATGCGGTCGTGCACGAAGGTGTACTCGTCACCGTCCTGGTCGACCAGATGCCGTCCGGCCGCGTCCACGAGGATCGCCCCGGCCTCCCGGCGGTCGACGCCGGACACCTCCGCCACGAGATCCGGACGGAACCGGCTGCCGCACACCGCCGCGACCGTGAGCAGCGCCCGGCTGCGGGCCCCGAGGCCTTCGACCCGGGTGAGGACCAGCTCCAGCGCCCCTTGCGGCAGCGCCAGACCGTCCAGGCCGGCCGTGTCCAGGAGCCAAGTGCCCCAGTACGGACGCAGCAGACCGGCGTCGATCACGGCCCGGACGTACTCGACCAGCGCGAACGGGTTGCCGTCACTCCGCACGCTCAGCCGGCCCACGAGGTCCGCATCGAGCTCGCCGCCGGGCAGGTGCGCCGCGACCAGTGCCGCCATCCCTGCGTCGTCGAGCGGAGCCAGCGGCAGGTGCAGGTCGACGGATGCGCCGAGCGCGGCCCGATATCTGTCCAGACCGGGACGGCTCGCGGGGTCGTCTCGCGCGGTAGCCACCACCATCAGCGGCGCGTCGGCAAGGTCGGCGGTCAGCTGGCGCAGCACCCGCATGGTCGCGCCGTCGAGCCATTGGACGTCGTCCAGGTGCAGCAGAAGCCCGCCGCCGGCCCGGGCCAGCCCGACGAGGAAACCGGCGACGGCGGTGACGAACTGGTCGCCGCGATCCTCCTCCGCCAGGTCGGGACCCTCGAGTACGGCCGCGAGGGCGGGTGACAACGCTCGCAGCAGCGGCGCGGCGGGTCCCGCCGCCGACCGCAGCCCACCGACCGCGGCGCCGCGCGCGGGTTCCGGGAGCCGCTGCACGTCCCGAACGTATTGGTCGACGGCTGCGCGGACCGCGGCCATCGGCACCGGGTTGTCCGTCGAGCCCTTTCCGTACAGCACCGGATGACCGCCCGCGCGGACCGCGGCGACCAGCTCCCGCACCAGGCGGCTCTTCCCGACACCGGGCGCGCCCTGGACCACCGCGACTCCACCGCGCCCGTCGACCGCCTGACGCCAACGCTCCGTCAGCTCGGCCAGCTCGGGCTCGCGGCCGCTGAGGCGCGTGTCGCTACGACCGTCGGGCGAATCCTCGGCGCCGGGCGTAAAGCCCGCCGGGTCGGGGTCGGTGCGCAACAGGTGCAGGTCCGCAAGCAGCCCGTGCGCCGTCTGATACCGATCGTCCGGATCTTTCGCCAGCAGCTTCTCCACGACCGCCACCAACGCCCGCGACCCACCCGGGCACAGCTGCCGCAGATCAGGCGGCGCGCTCACCGCATGCATGCGCAGCAGGTCCCCCACCTGCTGCGCGGCGAACGGCAACACGCCGGCCAGGCACTGGAACAGGACGACGCCCAGCGAGTACAGGTCGGACCGGCCGTCGACGGGCCGCTTGAGCATGCCTGTCTGTTCCGGCGAACTGTAGGCGAGCGTGCCCGCCGTGACCTCGCCACGGTCGCTCGCGGCCCAGGCGGCCAGGCCGAAGTCGATGACCTTCGCCTCGCCGTCCGCCGGCACCATGATGTTCTGCGGTTTCACGTCACGGTGCACGAGCCCCACCCGGTGGGCCGCGGCAAGCGCGCCCGCGACGTCGATCCCGAGCTCGACCACGCGCCGGTCCGGCATCGGCCCCTTGCGCGTCAGCTCGGTCAGCTCACTGCCCTCGACCAGATCCATGAGCAGGTACGGCCGGCCATGCGTCTGACCGACCTCGTGGATGCGGGTGAGACCGGGGTGGTCGATGGTGGCGAGGATCGCCGCCTCCCGCCGGAACGCCACCAGAGTGGCATCGTCGACGACGACTTCCGGCCGCAGCTGCTTCAGCGCGTATTCGAACCCCGCGCGGCGTACCCGATGGACCACCGTCTGAGCCCCACGGCTCAGCTCCTCGAGGACCTCGACACCGGCAAGATCGCGACCACGACGCGACAACACCGGAACCGTTTCGCGCCGCGGAGTCGAGGAACCCACATCTGACCCATCGGCCGGTTCCGCGCCGATGTGAAGACACCCGCGGCGCACGGCGTTCCCGACGGCATCGACGCGCCCTGGACGGCGGCCGGGACCGCGCGCGGCCATGCCGTGGCGCATCCCGTTCAGAAACGCGGCGGCGTCCACGCCGCCCGACGGGCGCGCGTCGTACTCCTCGGTCTCGATGATCCCTTCGCGTATGGCCTTGCGCGCCATCCTGCTGCTCTCGGGGACGCGATCCAATTCTCAGCGGAATGCGGACACCCGCTGCGCTTGCCGGTACGCATCACGGCGCCCGGCGCCCTATCGTCCACACCTGAGGAGGAGCGTGGATGAAACGGAACGTCTTCTGGTCGACGGTTCTCCAGGGCCTCGATGACGATTTGACCGTCACGGTCGTCACCGCAGCGGACGGCAGGGACCTGACCATCAAGCTGTGCGGAAGCATCGACCTGCAATCGCGCTTGACGCTCAACGAGACGCTGCGCAGGGTTCTGGACACCGGGACCGCCGAGCGGATCGTCCTCGACCTGGAGAGAGTCGGGTTCTGCGACTGCGCGGGCATACGGGCGCTGATCGCCGCGCATCGGCATGCCGCCGCCCGTGGCGTCAGGTGCTCGATCGGAAAACCACAGGAGCACATCCGATGGCTGCTCGGCATCACGGGCGCCGCCACCATCCTGGACGTCGCCGGCGGCTGACGGTCAGGTCCGGCGTCGGTGCGGTGACGGGCCCACGCCGTAGAGCGCCGCGAAGCGGCCCAGATGCTTGAAGCCCCAGGTGTACGCGACCGAGGCGACCGTCGCCGGTGCGTCGCCGCACAGGTCGGCGTGCGCCCTGGCGAGCCGAACGTCGCGCAGGTCGCGGACGTGCCGCTGGAACGCCGCCTGCAGCGTGCGCCGGCAACGAATGCGCCGCCACCCCGCCGCTATACCGGCCCCGGGCCCTTGACAGAAGATTAGTAAGCGCGCATAGTAGTTGTCATGAAGACGATCGCCACCGCCCGCATCACCACCGACGTCCCCGCCCAGGCCTTCTTCGAGCGCTGGGCCGACATGGCCACCTGGCCGGCCTGGAACACCGACACCGCGTGGGTCCGCCTCGACGGCCCGTTCCGCACCGGCACCACCGGCGTGCTCAAGCCGAAGGGCGGCCCGGCGACCCGGTTCGTCATCGCCTCGCTCGTCCCGGGCCGCGAATTCACCGACGTCTCCCAGCTGATCGGCGCGAAGCTCACGTTCGAGCACCGGGTCACCGACGAGCCAGACGGCCGCATCACCGTCGCGGTACGTGTCACGATCGCCGGTCCCCTGGCCTTCCTCTGGAACGCCGTACTCGGCAAGGGCATCGCCGCCAGTCTCACCGGCGACCTCGAGCGCCTCGAGGCCGCCGCCCGCACCGCAGGCGTGACGGCATGAGCAACTGGCTCGGTGTGGTCTGCCGCGACCACGTACGACGCGGCACCGAGCGGGGCATCGCCCAGCTCGGCCACGGCAAGCGCGACGGCCTCGCCCGGCTGGCGGCGGGCGACCGGCTCGTCTACTACTCACCGCGGACCAGCTTGCGCAACGGCGAACCGCTGCAGGCCTTCACCGCCGTGGGCGTCGTGACCGACGACGAGATCTGGCAAGCTCACGAGGGCGACTTCCACCCCTGGCGACGCCGGGTGACCTACCTGCCGGACACGACGGAGACCCCGATCCGCTCACTGCAGCTCGACCTCACCGCCCGGCCGAACTGGGGCTACCAGCTACGCCGCGGCCTGATCCCGCTCACCGACCACGACTTCGAAACCATCCGCGCGGCCATGCACCCGCGGAGCACGCCGTCATGAGCCTCGCCAGCCGCCACGCCAGCGCGGACGACAGTCCCGGACTATTGCTCTGGCAGGTGACGAACCGCTGGCAGGCCGCCCAGCGGGCCGCGCTCAAGCCGTTCGACATCACCCACGTCCAGTTCGTCCTGCTCGCCACCCTCACCTATCTCGAGTCGTCCGAGCCGGTCACCCAGAAGACCCTCGCGGACATGGCCGCCACCGACCCGATGATGACCTCCCAGGTGCTGCGTACGCTGGAGAGCCGCGGGCTGGTCCACCGTCCCGCGCACCCCTCCGACCGGCGCGCCCGGGCCGTGGCGGTCACGCCGGCCGGCCGCGACCTCGCCAACCGGACGGTAGTCGAGGTGGAGGCGTGCGACGCGGCCTTCTTCGCCGGCCTCGGCGAGGACCTGCCGACGTTCACCGCCGCGCTGCGCGCGCTACGCCGGCCCTGAATCCGGTCGCCACTGCACCAGGGCGGCGGTGGCGTCGTCGCGCAGTTCGCCGTTCTCGTACGAGACGATCGCGTGGATCAGCCGCCGCATCACCTCGGGCGCCGGGATCCGCAGCCGCATCGCCTCCCCGACGAAGGCGCTCAGCCGTTCCAGTCCGAACAGCTCCCCGTCCGCCGACCGGGCCTCGGTGATGCCGTCGGTATACAGCAGGAGGGTGTCGCCCGGCTCCAGCATCACCTCGGTGACGCCGGGCGGGCGGTCGAGCATGTGCCCGAGGCCGAGCGGCAGCGCCGTAGGGGTCGGCAGGGCTGCCATCGTGCGGCCGCCGCGCAGGTGGAGCTCCGCAGGATGTCCCGCCGCTATCCGCCGGTACGCACCGGTGGTGGTGTCCAGTTCGGCCAGTACCGCCGTGACGAACGCCCCAGGGAACTGGGCGCGGATCCACTTGTCGATGGACCGGTACGTGTCGGCGAGCCCGAGGCCGGAGCGCCGCGCGTTGCGGTACGTGTTGAGCGTCAGCGTGGTCAGGGCGCTCGCGCTGATGCCGTGGCCGACGGTGTCGAAGAGCGCCACGTGGACCACGTCGCCGTTCGCCGCGTAGTCGAAGGCGTCGCCGCCCACGTCGTAGCACGGTTCCAGCACCGCCGTGACGAGTGCGTCGTTGGCCGCGAAGGTCAGCGGGGGCAGCTGGTTCCAGATGATCTCCGCGGCCAGCTGCATGGGGAGCCGGCGGCGGGTGCGCTCGACGGCGTCGCCGTAGAAGCGGCGGCTGGCGATCAGTTCGGCGACCAGCGCACCGATGACGCGCAGGTCGCGGTGGAGGCGGACGTCCGGGTCGCCGTCCAGCGCGACCTCGAGGACTCCCAGCCGCTCGGCGCCGTGCAGCAGCGGCAGCCACATGCGCGAGTCGGCGTGCGTGGTCTCGGCGGTGCAGTACGCCCGGCCCGCCAGCGTATCGTCCACTTTGCGCGGTTCCTGATCGCCCAGGGTGCCCTGCAGCGGCCACAGCGAGATCTGCTCGTAGTCGATGATCAGGGCGGTGAGCCGGTCCGCGCCCAGCAGCGGCGCCACGGCGGCCAGCGCGGGCGGGAGATCCTCTGGACGGCTGCGGTGACGTAGATCCAGCAGGCGACGCACCGCTTCCATCGGATCCACCATGCCCGGGTTCCTACCCGCAACCGGCGCTCGCGCAACCCCCACGAGCACATGGCGGAAAGGTAGGCTGACCTAACTTCGAGAACGGGGTGGGGCGTGGCGGAACCGGAGTCGCTGGCCGAG
Organism: Actinoplanes sp. NPDC049681; assembly: GCF_044465265.1. NCBI lineage: Bacteria > Bacillati > Actinomycetota > Actinomycetes > Micromonosporales > Micromonosporaceae > Actinoplanes > Actinoplanes sp. NPDC049681. The sequence continues at coordinate 808,754 of NZ_JBITLP010000002.1, read as the reverse complement.
GTGCTGGGAGGACGGCGGGCCGCGCTCGACGCGACCGTGCCGCCCGTGGCTTTCGTCGCCGGCTGGGTGATCGGCGGCCGGTCACTGGGGACGGGCACGGCGGCCGCGCTGGTGGCGGCACTGGTGGTGGCGGCGCTGCGGCTGCGGCAGGGCGACCGTCCGCGCGCCGTGCTCATCGGGTTGCTGGGCGTCGGTGTGGCCGCGTTGATCGCGCTGCGCACCGGGCGCGCCGAGGACTTCTTCCTGCTCCAGATCGTCACCAACGCGCTGAGCGCGCTGGCCTGGGCGGTCAGCATCGTGATCCGGTGGCCGCTGCTCGGCGTCGTCGTGGGCACGGTCCTCGGGCAGAAGACGCGGTGGCGGCGGGATCCGGCGCTGCTGCGGGCGTACGGGAAAGGCAGTTGGGTCTGGGTTCTGCAATACGTGCTGCGGCTGGCGGTCTTCGTACCGCTCTGGGCCGCGCACGCGGTCGTGGCGCTGGGCGTGGCGCGGGCGGTGCTGACCTGGCCGCTGGTAGCGGCCTGCCTCGCCGTCAGCTGGTGGGTGATCCGCCGCAGCCTGCCCGCCGATCACCCGGGCCTGCGCCACCCGCGCGCGGAAAGCTCAGCCCCGGCTGACGCCGACCATCTCGGGTGAGTCCATGTCGCCGCCGAAGCCCTCGCGCTGCATGACGCCCCAGACCGCCTTGCGCCCGCGCCAGGCCCCGATGGCGCCGGCGGCCTGCCACACGGCCAGCACCTGGCGGTAGCCGAAGTTCTCCAGGATCGCCGCGGCCACCCCGCGGACCATGTCCGACCAGCGGGGATAGCGGTGGAAGGACACCTCCTCGATGAACAGCGACACCAGGCTGACCAGCAGGCCGTAGCCGTACGCCACGAGCACGAAGCGCCACGCGAAGCCGATGTTGACCGCGCCCACCCAGAGTCCGAGCGGCAGCAGCACCACCGCCAGCAGCTCGACGAACGGCGCGAGCAGCTCGAACACGACGTAGTACGGCAGGGCGAGCAGGCCGATGCGGCCGTACCGGGGGTTGAGGATCATGCCGCGGTGCTTGCTGAGGATCTCGGCGATGCCGCGGTGCCAGCGCCGCCGCTGCCGGCCCAGGACCCGCATGCTGGACGGCGCCTCGCTCCAGCTGACCGGCTCGGCGACGAAGATGACGCGGTAGTCGGCCTTGGCCTGGCGCAGGTGGTGGTGCAGGCGCACGACGAGCTCGGCGTCCTCGCCGATGGTGTCCGGGTCCATGCCGCCGATCTGCACGACCAGGTCGCGGCGGAAGATGCCGAACGCGCCGGAGATCACCACCAGCCCGCCGAGGCGAGACCAACCGGTGCGGCCCATCAGGAACGCGCGCAGGTACTCGACGACCTGCACCCGCAGCAGCCACGGCTTCGGCATGCGGACGTCGACGACGCGGCCGCCGACCACCTTGCAGCCGTTGGCGATGCGGACCACCCCGCCGCAGGCGGCGACGCGCAGCGGGTCGTCACCGAACGGCTTGGCGACCGAGAGCAGCGCGTCGGGGTCGAGCACCGAGTCCGCGTCGACCATGCAGACCAGCGGGTGACGGGCCAGGTTGATGCCGACGTTGAGGGCGTCGGCCTTGCCGCCGTTGGTCTTGCGGACCACGGTCAGGGTCTGCGGATTGGCGCGCGCGACGTGCACGGAGAGCACCTGCGACCGGTACGGGATCTCGGCCGGCACCACCCGCGGCACGGCGACGAGGTCGAACCGCTTGCGCAGCAGTTCGAACGTGTCGTCGCTGGAGCCGTCGTCGACGACCACCACCTCGTAGCGGGGATAGCGCAGCGCGGTCATCGCCTGGACCGCGGCGACGATCCCGGCCCCCTCGTTGTACGCGGGCACGATGACGGACACCGGCAGGGTCAGGGGGCTGCGGAACATGTCGTCGGCGCCGGCGAACGGCAGCCGCCGCAGGTGCCGGCGGAACTCGAGCCCGGCCAGCACGATCAGCACGAGATAGCCGCTGTTGAGCGCGATGAAGTACGCGAAGATCCCGAAGTCGGTGTACCGCAGCAGCTCGCGTACCACGTGGTTCACCGGGCGGCCCCGACCCGTTCCTCGCCGAGCACCCCGGCCAGCGCGAGCGCCTCCTCGGCGTGCAGGACCGCCGCCGACCGCTGTGCGTGCGCGCCCACCCCGTCGGCCTCGGCGCGGGCGCGGTCCCGCTCGACGATCTCGCGCAGCGCGTCGAGCCCGGCCGGGCCGATCCGGCGCAGCGCGTGCGCGGCCTCGTGCGCCACCTGGTACGCCTCGTCGTCGAGCAGTGCCACCAGCGCCGGGATCGCCGCCGGCGCCCCGATGTCGCCCAGCGCCCGGGCGGCGGTGGCGCGCAGGACGGTGGGGCGGGAGCTGTGCACGGCGAGGGTGAGCGGGTCCAGAGCGCTGCGCGTACCGAGCTTGCCCAGGTTCGCCGCGGCGGCTACCCGGACGTCGAGGTTGGTGTCCTCGCGCAGCACCCGGGCGACGCGGTTGACCGAGCCGGTGGCGCCGAGCAGCCCGAGCGCGTCGAGACAGACGGCGCGCACCCGGGCCTGCGGATGGTCCAGCGCGGCCGAGAGGGTGACCTCGGCCTCGGGGCCGAGCTGCGCCAGGCTCTGGCTGGCCAGCAGCGACGGGATCGGATCCGACCGGTCCAGGCTGCCGATGATGCGCCAGGCCGCGGCCGGGTCACCGATGCGGCCGAGCGCGCGTACGGCGACCACGCGCACCTCGGCATGCCGGTCGGTGAGCAGCCGGCACAGCTCGGGAACGGCCTGGCGCAGTTCCAGATCGCCGAGCACTTGAGCGGCCCGCGCACGCCGGACCGGGCTGCGGGAGTGCAGCCGGGCGAGGGCCGTACGCGCGGTGCCCCGGCGCAGGAATACCGAGACCAGCCCGAGGTGAGCCTCGCCGCGCAGCTTGCCGAGCAGGGCGAGAGCGTGCGGCTCGGCGGCACGCCAGGCGTCGTCCGGGATGGCGACCAGCTCGTCGCCGCCCTCCTCGCCGTTCTCAGCCACGAAGGCGAGCAGCGCGCGGCGCGGCAGCGTGGCCAGTTGCGCCCGCTTGCGGTGCCGGGTGCGGCGCACGAGCCGGACCACGATGATGCCCACGGCGGTCACGGCGACGATCCCGGCCAGGACCGCGATGACGACCGTGAAGACGTGCAGCATCACCGGCTCACCCGCGCCAGCGCAGCCTCCACGCGTTCCAGCAGCTCCCGGGGGCTGAACGGTTTCACGATGTAGTCGGTGGCCCCGGCGGCGAACCCCTGCTCCAGGTCCTGCGGGCGGGACCGGGCGGTCAGCATGATGATCGGTACGTCGGCGGCCAGCGGCCCGGCCCGCAGCTCGCGGCAGACCTCGATGCCGGACATGTGCGGCATCCGGACGTCGAGCAGGACCAGGTCCGGAGAATGTGCGCGAGCCTCCTGGAGCGCCGCCACCCCGTCGGCCACGGCGATCACGTCCATGCCGCCCTTGCCCAGCTTGTACGCCACCAGATGCCGGATGTCCGGATCGTCCTCGACGAGCAGAACCGTGCTCATCGTCCCCCCGGGGTGCCGAACCGGCCGCTGACCTGTCCAACATATCCGTTATGCGAGCATCCATCGCCGAGAACGGGTAGCAAAGCTGCAACCGGTCCCGCGCTGCTCAACCCCGTCGTCGCCGCGTCCGATAGAGGCTCCATGAAGTTCACCAGGGGGTTCGAGGCCGTGGGCCGGCGGGGAGTGGCACTGGCCGCGGCCACGCTCGTGCTCGGGCTCGGCACCGGCGCCGCGGCCGCATCCGGCCTCGCCGCCGCCGAGGAAGACGCCGCCACCGCGGCGTTCACCACGCGGACCACGAGCGTGCGCGGCGCCCTCGACGCGACCTTCCAGCGGTACGCCGACACCCTGCGCACCCTGGTCGCGACCGCCGCCACCCCGCCCGCCGCCGGCCTCTCCCCCGTCGTGTCCCGCGTCGTCGGCGAGCGGCTTCCCGGCGCCCACCAGGTCGTCGTGGCCGACGCCGCGGGCACGATCCTCGCCCAGCACACCGTCGACGGCAGCACCCCGCCGCCGCGCACCACCCTGAACGCCGGACCGGACCTCGCCGGCGCCCTCGCACTCGCCCGCGACCACGGCCGCCTGGTGGCCGGTCCGGCGCACGTCCTGCCCGCGGACCGCGCCCTGCCCCCGGCCCAGCGCGAACTCGCCTTCGACCTCGTCGCCCCCGTGTACGGCACCACGTTCCAGGGCTGGGTCGTCGTCGCCGTACGCGCGCCCGCGCTGCTCCAGCAGTCGCTGCGGGCGGCGGGCGTCACCGGCGTCGCCGCCGTCCTCAGCGTCGCCGCACCCGACGGCGTCGTCCACGAGGTGAGCCGCTGGGGCGGCGCACCCCTCGGCGCCCGGCACGCGACCGTCGACCTGCCCTTCGCCGGGCTCTCATGGCAGGTGTCCGTACGCCCGGCCACCGCACTCGTCGCCCCGGAGCTCTCGGCCGCGGCGCCGCTGACCATGCTCGGCGCCACGCTCCTCAGCCTGGCCCTGACCGCAGGCATCCTCGCCCTCTCGGCCGGCCGCCGGCGCGCCGCCACCCACCACGACGACGCGGACCACCGGGCCGCCCTCGACCGGGCACGCGCCGCCGAGGAGTCCGCTGCCGCCGCCCGGGAGGCCCTCCGCGAGCGCGAGGCCGAACTCCGCGGCTTCGCCACCGCGGCCGGCGACCGCCTGCACGCCCCATTGCACAGCATCGCGGGCTTCACCGACCTGCTGCTCGAGGACGCCGCGCCTCAGCTCGACCCCGAGTCGCGCGAATTCCTCGCCCGCATCGGCACCAACACCCGCCGGATGCTCACGCTGGTCGACGAGCTGCTGGCGTACTCGTCGGCGCCGGACGCCGCGCTCAAGCTCGAGGCCGTCGACGCCACCGCCCTGGCCCTCGAGGTGGTGGCCGACCGGCTGGACCGCATCGACGGCCGGCGCCCGGGCATCGAGGTCGGCGACCTGCCCGCGGTCCTGGCCGACGCCGGACTGCTCGGCGAGGTAGTAGGCCGCCTGGTCGACAACGCCGCCCGCTTCGTACGGCAGGGCTCGGTCGCCCGCATCGCCGTCGACGCCCACGAGCACGCCCCCGGCTGGTGGCGTATCGAGGTCGCGGACCGCGGGATCGGCGTACCCGAGGACCACCGCGACCGGATCTTCGCCCCGTTCCACCGGGCCCCGGCCGCCGAGACCTACCCGGGCGCCGGCCTGGGCCTGGCGCTGTGCCGGCGCATCGTCGCCCTGCACGGCGGGGAGATCGGTGTACGCCCGAACCCGGGCGGCGGCAGCATCTTCTGGTTCACCGTCGCCGCTTCCCCGGTCGCCCCGGACCCCGGCACCGAGCTCCTCGCGGCCGACCTCGCCTGACCCGAGCCGGCGATCACCGGCCGGTAGGTGGCCCGGTGATCAGCCTTCACCTGCGGGAGGAGTCCGGGCGCATCCTGGTGCACGGAACCGGCGGCCTGGAGTGGACCCAGGAGTTGAGGGATTGATCGACCCGCGTGGCCGGGTGAACACGAGTGGGGCGGGTCAGGTGCGGGAGACGAGCGCCTCGAGGCGCTCGCCGGCGTCCGCCACCCGGGCGGTCAGGTCGGCCACGACGGCCTCCTGCTCCTCCGTCATCCGCTGGGCGTTCGCCGTGGTGTGGTCGATCGCCGCGATGGTGGTGCTCATGGTCGTCATGATCTCCACGACCGCGGTCACGTGCCGGTTCAGCTCGTCCAGGGTGGCGCTGATCGTCTCGGTGGACTCGGCGGTCGTGCCGGCCAGCGTCTTCACCTCGTTGGCCACCACGGCGAAGCCCTGGCCGGCCGCGCCGGCGCGGGCCGCCTCGATGGTGGCGTTCAGCGCGAGCAGGTTGGTCTGCCGGGCGATGCCGCCGATGAAGCGGGCCACCTCGTCGACCTTGCGCAGGCTGTCGTGCAGCGTGCCGACGGCCCGGCTGGCCTCGGTGTTGTTCTCCAGCAGGTGACCCGCGGCCACCCGGGCGTCACGGACCCGCTCGTCGATGCGGCCGGCCGCCGCGCCGACCGCTGCGGCCTGCTCGGAGACGCCGGCCAGCTGCCGGGCGACGAACGACGACGTCTCGTCGACGAGCTGCCGGGCGTGCTCCTGGGCCTCGCGCTCCGCCGCGGTCTGCCGCTCGTGGGTCTCCTGGAGCTCGCGTCGGCGCTCCTGCTGCTCGCTCTCCAGGAGGCGGTCCCGGCTGCTGATCGTGTCGAGCATGGCGTCGATGGTCCGGCCCAGCGCGGCGATGTCGTCGTTGCCGGTGACGCCGACCCGCAGGTCGTAATTCCCCGAGGTCACGATCTGCTCGGTCGTCTGCCGCAGCGGGCGCACCCGGCGGCGCACGGCCCGCCGCCCCGACCAGGTCATCAACGCCACGATGAGCAGGGTGGCGACCGCGATGAAGGCGAAGAGCTTGCCGGCCGTGGCGGTGGCGGCGGCGTGGATCGGCCGGGCGCGGACCGACTCGAGCACCAGCTCGGCGCCGTCGGCGGTCTTGATGCTCGCGTCCAACGCTATCCGGTCCGCGCTCAGCACGCTGGTGCGTACGTCCACGGCACCCACGAGGCTGGTGACCGGCTTCTGCACGTCCGCGTCGCCGCGCCGCTGCTTGGCGACGACCGTGGGCAGGTTGATGTCCGCGCTGAACAGCTTCATCCGCTCCGGGGACAGCCGCTGCAGGAGCACCAGGCCGCCGGACGGGCGCCCCTCGCCGTCGTTGGGGAAGGCGCCGAGGCCGCAGAACAGGTACATGAAGTCGGCGGAGACGATGCCGCAGCGGGCCGCGCCGGCGTCCGCGGCGGGGTCGTACAGGCGGCTCAGCACCTGAGGGTCGGTGAGCCCGTCGGGCGGCGCCACGAAGGCCGCGCCGCCGGTCATGCCACCGGCGACCAACCGGCCGTCGAGATCCACGCCGAGGATGGCGTCGTAGTTGCCCGCACTCTCCTCGGCGTCCGGCGGGAAGTCCTCGACGAAGGCTTCCTTGTCCCGGTTCGCGATGTCCTGGTACGTGTCGTCCCACACGGCATTGGTGGCGCCGAACGTGGTGAGCAGCCGGGCCTGCGTGTCCAGGCCCGAGCGGATGCGATCGGCGTCCTGCGCCACCTGCCGGGCCTCGAGGCCGTCGAACGCACCGGTCGTGACCTGCTGCATGAACAGGAAAGCTCCCGCGCAGCCGATGAGGGCCGCGACGGCCGGGACGAAGCGTCTGAACTTTCCTCGCACAGGTGACCTGTCGGCGGGCTCGCGAACGAGTTGAGTGAGGAACCGGCGCCCATGACGCGGCTCACGCCCTGGCGGGCTCTAGGCTCGATCGTATGGTCTCCCAGGCGAGCAGGCTGAAGAATGTCCGATACGACATCCGCGGCCCGGTGCTGCGGCGGGCCCAGGAGCTGGAGAACGCGGGCCACCGCATCCTCAAGCTCAACCTCGGCAACCCGGCGCCGTGGGGCCTGAACACGCCGGAGCCGATCGTCGCGGACATGGTGCACAACCTGCCCGACGCCGAGGGCTACAGCGACGCCCGGGGCATCTACTCGGCGCGGGTCGCGGTGGCGCAGTATTACCAGACCCTCGGCGTCGAGAACGTCCAGCCCGACGACGTCTTCCTCGGCAACGGGGTGTCCGAGCTGATCGTCATGTCGCTGCAGGCGCTGCTCAACACCGGCGACGAGGTGCTCGTGCCGAGCCCGGACTACCCGCTGTGGACGGGCGGAGTGACGCTGTGCGGCGGCCGGCCGGTGCACTACCGCTGCGACGAGTCGCTGGGCTGGCAGCCGGATCTCGAGCACGTGGCGGCGCAGATCACCCCGAACACGCGCGCCATCGTGATCATCAATCCGAACAACCCGACCGGCGCGGTGTACTCGCGGGAGACCCTGCTGGGGCTGCTCGAGATCGCCCGGCGGCACCAGCTGCTCGTGCTCTCCGACGAGATCTACGACAAGATCCTGTACGACGACGCCCAGCACGTCTGCGCGGCGGCGCTCGCCCCGGACCTGCTGGTGCTCACCATGGGCGGGCTGTCGAAGACGTACCGGGCGGCGGGCTTCCGGTCGGGGTGGATGGCGGTCAGCGGACCCACCACCCACGCCGCCGAATACCTCGAGGGCCTGCAGCTGCTGGCGAACATGCGGCTGTGCCCGAACGTGCCGGCCCAGCACGCGGTGCAGACGGCCCTCGGCGGCTTCCAGAGCATCACCACGCTGATCCGCCCCGGCGGCCGCCTCTACGAGCAGCGCAACCACGCCTGGCAGAAGATCAACGAGATCCCCGGCGTCGACTGCGTGAAGCCGGACGGCGCGCTCTACCTTTTCGCCCGCCTCGACCCCGAGGTCCACAAGATCCGCGACGACCAGCGGCTCATCATCGACCTGCTGGAGCAGCAGCTGATGCTGCTGTCCCACGGCACCGGCTTCAACCTGCCGACCCCGGACCACATCCGGATGGTGTTCCTGGCGCCGGTCGACGTGCTCGACGACGCCACCGACCGGCTGCGCCGCTTCCTGGAGACGTACGAGCAGTAGCCGTCACGAGGAGACCTCGTTGCCGTCGGCGTCGAGCATGTGGGTGCTCCAGTAACGGTCCCATTCGTCGTCGACGTGCTTCGGGACCTTGCCCTGCGGATAGCGCACGTAACCGGCCGGCGGCTCCTCGCCGTCCTTGACGCAGGCGCCGCCGGTCGTGCTCCGGATCGCCTTCACCGGGTATTCCCCCGAGGAGCACATCGCGTCGTGGAGGCTGCAGCCGCCGGTCAGCACCACTGTGGCCAGCGCGGTCGCGGTCAGGATCGCAGTCGTCATTCGCATGCCGGTCAGTCTTCCGGCCGCATCGGCGGCTGCCATCCGTACGCGTACTCAGGGCCGGACGCGCCACCAGACGGTCGTGTCGGGCGGCAGGACGACGGTGTCCGGGTCCGCCTCGACCGGGCCGCTGGCCAGCAGCAGCTCGCCGGGCCGGGCCAGCCGCACCGGCGCGGCGCCCATGTTCACCGTGCAGTGGAAGCCGCCGCGGTCGAAGGCGAGCACCCCGTCGCCGGCGTCGGACCAGCGCAGGTTGTCGGCCGCCCCGAGGTCCGGGTGCGAGCGGCGGACGGCAAGGGCCGCACGGTACAGCGACAGCGTCGATCCCGGGTCGTTCTCCTGGGCGGCCACGCTGAGCCGCGCCCACGAGGCCGGCTGCGGCAGCCAGCTCGGCCCGCCCTCCGGGCCGAATCCGTACGGTGCCCGGTCGCCGTGCCACGGGATGGGCACCCGGCAGCCGTCGCGGTAGCCGTCCTGGCCGGTGGCCCGGTGGAAGGCCGGATCCTGCCGCACCTCCGGCGGTAGGTCCACGACCTCGGGCAGGCCCAGTTCCTCGCCCTGATACAGGTACGCGGACCCGGGCAGGGCCAGCAGCAGCAGCGACGCGGCACGCGCCCGGCGCAGTCCGGCGACCGGGTCGACCTCCTCGGGGCGACGCCCCGCAACCTCGCCCTCGGCGGCCTGCAGCAGGCGGGTCGTGTGCCGGACGACGTCGTGGTTGGACAGGGTCCAGGTCGCCGGGGCACCGACGGCCCGCATGGCCGCCAGCGAGGCGTCGATCATCCGGCGCTGCTCCGCCGCGTCCCAGGCGGTGCCGAGGTAGCTGAAGTTGAAGGCCTGGTGCAGTTCGTCCGGGCGTACGTACGCGGCGACCCGCTCCAGCGTCGGTGCCCACGCCTCGGCCACGGCGATCCGCTCGCCGGGATACTCGTCGAGGATGCGCCGCCAGCTGCGGTAGATGTCGTGCACGCCGTCGCGGTCGAAGCACGGGCTGACGCCGACGTCGAGCAGGTGCCACTGGGTCTCGACGCCGAGGTCGGGCAGGCCCTGGGCCTTGACCAGCCCGTGGGCGACGTCGATCCGGAAGCCGTCGACGCCGAGGTCGAGCCAGAAGCGCAGGATCGTCCGGAACTCGTCGGCGACCGCCGGGTGGTCCCAGTTGAAGTCCGGCTGCTCGGGGGCGAACAGGTGCAGGTACCACTCGCCCGGGGTGCCGTCCGGGTCGGTGGTCCGGGTCCAGGCCGGTCCGCCGAAGATCGACGGCCAGTCGTTCGGCGGCAGCTCGCCGTCCGCGCCGCGGCCGGGACGGAAGTGGTAGCGCTCGCGCAACGGCGAGCCCGGCCCCTCGGCGAGCGCCCGCCGGAACCATTCGTGCTGGTCCGACGAGTGGTTCGGGACGAGGTCGACGATGACGCGCAGGCCGAGGTCATGGGCGTCGGCGACGAGGCCCTGCGCGTCGGCGAGCTCGCCGAAGACCGGGTCGACGGTGCGGTAGTCGGCCACATCGTAGCCGGCGTCGGCCTGCGGGGAGGCGTAGAAGGGCGAGAGCCACACGGCGTCGATGCCGAGGTCACGCAGGTACGGCAGCCGGCTGCGGATGCCGGGCAGATCCCCGATGCCGTCGCCGTTCGAGTCGGCGAAGCTGCGCGGGTAGATCTGGTAGATGACCGCGTCCCGCCACCAGGAGACGGGCGCGGCGACGGCGCGGTCCGGCCGTGCGATCAGTTGATCGGTCATGGCGCGGAACGCTAGCACGTTACTAACACGTGTTACACGGGTGCGGCCGCCGAATCCCGGACGATGAGCGAGGTGCTCAGCGATTGATGGGGATGCTGGTCCTCGCCGCGGATCGCGGAGATCAGGAAGTCGGCGGCCGTACGCCCCTTGGTGACGATCGGCTGGCGCACGGTGGTCAGCCGCGGCCGGAACCACGCGGACTCGGCGAGGTCGTCGAACCCGGTGACCGAGACCTGCCCCGGCACGTCGATCCCGAGCTCCTTGAGCGCGTCCACGGCGCCGTAGGCGAGCACGTCGGACAGGGCGAGGATCGCCGTGGGCGGGTCCTGCGCCATCAGCTCCCGGGTGGCGCGATACCCGTCGGTGCGCGTCACCGGCACCTCGGCCAGCTTCACGTCCGCCATGCTCAGCCCCACGCCGGACAGCGCCTCGGCGATGCCGGCCATGCGCCGCGCGAGCGGTCCCCGGTAGCCGCGGACGGCGGTGTCCGGGCCCGGATCCATCGACAGGACCGCGATCCGCCGGTGCCCCAGCTCCAGCAGGTAGCGGGCGACGTCCCGGGCGCCGCCGTGGTCGTCGACGTCGACGCTGGGCGCGTTCTCGTACCGGTCGCTGTCGATGAGGACGAACGGGATCCCGCGCCGCTCCAGCTCGGCGACCTCGCCGCGGTCGGCCTCCAGGCCGCAGACCACGAAGCCGTCGACCGCCGCGTACGGGATGGCCTTGAGCACCGAGTCCTGCAGCGGCGGCGACAGCAGCAGGGTGTAGCCCTCCTGGTCGCAGACCTGCCCGACGCCCATGAGAAAACGTGCGTAGTACGGGTTGTCCAGCACTCGGGCGAGCCGCTGCGGCAGGAGTACGCCCAGGGAGTTGGTCGTGCCGGCCTGCAGCATCCGGGCCAGCGTGTTGGGCGCGTACCCGATCTCCTCGGCGACCGTGAGGATGCGCTCGCGGGTGGCGGCGGAGATCCGCCGGGGGTTGTTGAAGGCGAACGACACGGCGGAGCGGGAGACCCCGGCCGCGGCGGCGACATCGCTGGACGTCGGCTTGCCGCCGGCCCGTCTCGACGGCATGCGTCACACCTCGCTGTCGTGGGTGGGCGCTTACGATATCCCAGTCATTGAGGGTTATTCAGGGCCGGCCTTGATCGGCATTTGCCGCAGGTCTGGCACAGAGGTCTCCACCGCCCTGAATGATCCTCACTGCACCGGAAGCCGGACGGTGACGGTCGTGCCGACGCCCTCCGTGGAGTCCACCGCGATGCGCCCGCCGTGGTTGTCCACGATGGTCCGCACGATGGCCAGGCCCAGGCCGGTGCCCGGGATCGCCTGGTGGATCGCGTTGCTGGCGCGGAAGAAGCGGGCGAACAGGGCCTGCTGCTCGGCCGGCGGGATGCCCATGCCGTCGTCCGCGACCGTGAGGTGCACCTGTTCGTCCTCGCGCCGGGCGGTGAGGGTGACCGTACCGTCGGGCCGGCTGAACTTGACCGCGTTGGACAGCAGGTTCATCAGGACCCGGTCGATCTGCTCCGGGTCGGCGCTGAGCTCGAGCGGCCCCTCCACCTCGGTACGGAGCGTCACCCGCCCCTTGGCCGCGGCCGGCGCGATCGCCGTCATGGCGTGCTCGGCGAGCTCCGCCAGGTCCACCGGGCGCCGCGCGGGGCGGAACGAGCCTGATTCGATCTTGGACAGGATCAGCATGTCCTCGATCAGCTCCCGCAGCCGCCGCGTGTTGCGCCCGATCACGTCGAGCATCTTCTTCTGCGGCGGCGTCAGCTCGCCGGCCTCCGCGTCGAGCAGCAGCTCGACGTAGCCCGCGATGCTGGTCAGCGGCGTACGCAGCTCGTGCGAGACGGTCGACATGAAGTCGGTCTTCGCGGTGTCCAGCTCCTGCAGGCGGGCCACCAGGTGCTGCTCGCGCTCGTACAACCGGGCGTGGTGCACGCCGCGGCCGAGGTCGCCGGCGACGGACTCGACCAGCCGGATCTCCACCTGCGACCAGGCCGGCCCGGCGTCGCGCATGAGGGTGAGCGCGCCGAGGCACTCCTCGCTGCCGCTCACCGCGACGGTCAGGACCGCTCCGGCGCAGGCCGCCGCGCAGGCGAGCCGCTCGTGCTCCGGCGGCTCGCATTGCTGGCCGGCCACGGCGTCGTCGGACGACCACACGTCGCCACGTCGCAGCCAGGCCACATCGCAGCCGGCGAGCTCCTCGAGCACACCGCCGACGTGCTCGTCGCGGAGGCTCACCAGCGCGGGAACGTCGGTCTGGCCCGGCGACATCCGGATCAGCACGTGGTCGGCGCGGACGATGTCGGCCAGGCCCCGTACGGCCTCCTGCAGCGCCTCCTCGACCTTGAGGTGCGCCCGGATGCGGTAGCCGAGCTGCCGCATCTCGGTCTGCAGGCGCGCGACGTCCTGCTCGGCGCCGCGGATGCGGTCGCCCTCCACGGCCATCTCGTTGATCGCGCGCGCGACCGCCCGCACCTCGGTCGGCCCTTCGGACGCATCGGCGCGCACGTCCAGCTCCCCGGCGCGCCGCCGGTCGATCACCGACACGACCCGGGCCAGCGGGCCGGTGATCCGGCGCCGGATGACGCCGGCCGCGAGCACCGCGGTGACCGCGGCCAGCAGCGTCAGGACGATCACGACGGCCGTCGTCGCGGTGCTCAGGCGGGTGCTGCGCTGGTGCAGGTCGGCGGCGCGGGCCGCGAGGTCGGCGTCGAGGGCCCGGTTCTCGACGACGAACGCCTGGAACAAGGGTCTGCCGTGGGTGATGTAATCGGCCGCCACGGCGCTGCGCGGCGGGGCCTGGCGCTGCCGCTCGGCGAAGACCCACCAGGTGTCCGCGTCGGCCACCTGCCGGTTCACGACCCCGGCCTCCCGGTTACGCGCGAGGTCGCGCAGCTTGCCCCGGGCGACCTCGTAGTCGCTGTGCCCCACGTAGTACGCGTCCAGCAGCTGGCCGTCGCCGGTGAGCAGATAGCCGCGCAGGGCCCGCTGGCCGTCGGCGAGGGCACCCCGCATCTCGGTGTTGGCCAGCTGCAGCGGCTGGACGTACGTGGACAGCTCCCGGACCACCCGGTGCTGGATGAGCAGCGCGACGGTCTGGGCCGCCCCGGAGCACACGATCAGCACCACCAGTACGCCGAACGCCCCGGTCAGCAGGCGCCCGACGGACCGGTCCCGGGGCATGGGCGTCGGGTCCCGTCAGGCCCGGGCCCGGCTCAGCAGGGCCTGGATCCGCGAGACCAGCTCGCGAGGGCTGAACGGCTTCGTGACGTAGTCGTCGGCGCCGGCGCTGAAGCCGCCCTCGACGTCCTGCTCCTGGACCCGGGCGGTCAGCATGATGATCAGCATTCCGGAGGTCGCGGGCTCCGCACGCAGCATCCGGCAGACGTCGATCCCGGACAGCCCGGGCATCGACACGTCGAGCACGGCCAGCGCGGGACGCCGCGCCCGGGCCTGCTCCACGGCGGCCTGGCCGTCCTCGACGGCGATCACCTCGAGGCCGGCCTGTTCGAGCTTGAACGCGACCAGGTCACGGATGTCGGCGTCGTCGTCGGCGACCAGGACCACCGTCACGGCTGTTCCCCCCATGCGTTTCGCTCGTTATCAGCACGATATCCGTTTGGTCCGCTCTTTGAATGCCGCTCTCCGCAACCGCATGGCAACTCTCGCGCAGCGCGACTGCAGCTCCGGACCGGTGTCCTGGACCCAGACGCCCGCTTCGACCCCCGGCAGGAGGACCCGATGACCGCTATCGACTCCGACGACGTCCGCATCGAGGCGTTGTTCGTCTCCGACCTGCAGCGTTCGCAGCACCCGACCCCAGAGGTCATCCGGGCGGTCGTGACGGAGACGGTCGACCGGCTCGGCGAGGACGGCTGCGCCGCCCTGGTGGCCCAGGAGTTCGGCGAGCACCCCGACTGCGCGCTCGGCCGTATGCAGTGGGCCCGGCGGGCGGTGCAGTCGGCGTACAAGGCCGCCTGAGCCGTCACCGCGCGACGATCGTCGGCGCGACCGCCGGTGCGGGCGCGGCGTGCGACGGCGCCCGGTGCTGCAGCATGTCCCGGACGTTCTTCTGCACGGCGACCGCCGCGAACATCGTCATCGCGAACGCGAGGCCGTAGAAGCCCTTCTCGCTGCGAGCCATGTCGCTGTTCCACAGGCCGACCGCCAGCATCACCGTCGCGATGCCGACGACGGACCACGACAGGCCCAGGTACAGGGCCGAGACCGGGAGCCCTTCGGCGCGGTCGCGCACCGATTTCTGCAGCGACACCGCGGCGAAGAGCCCCAGGAGCAGCACGGCGCCGTAGAAGCCCTTCTCACTGACGGTCATCGTGGCGTTCCACAAGCCGGTCGCGAACGACAGGACGCCGAGGAACAGGACGGCCCAGGAGGCGCCGACGAAGGCGGCGGTGGGCTTGGCCGGGGAAGACGGCTGGTACGACATCGGGCGCTCCGAACGAGGTAGGTGGGGTCTGACCTGCAAAAGTCTGCGGCAGCGCCCGACTCGTGACCGTGAGTAGCGGTACTCAACCGCGCTGGGTAGGGCGCCCGAACGGTACGGACGGCGGGTCCGCAGCCGACTGAACGACTGACGTCGCACTCCCCCAGCCCGATTACCGTGGGTTAAGTTTCCGGCCGGTAGCGGCGTTTCACAGGGAGGAGCGGCACGCGTGCCTCAGCAGGTCAACGGCCGGCACCGGGCCACCGGGCACGGCCGCTACCTCGCGCTGCGCACGGCGGCCCCGCGCCACCTCCTGTCGCTGGCCCGGCCGCACCGGTGGCCCTGGGCGGTCGTCGCCGCCGCGGTGCTGACGCTGACGGCCACGGTTCCCCCGCTCCTGCACGACGCCGGTACGCCGCAGGCCGCCGTACCGTTGCCCGCGATCTCGATCCCCCCGCCGCCCGCCGCGGCGAACCCCGCGCCGCCGGCGTCCCGGCGGCCCCTTCGCGCGGTCGCCCAGCAGCGCAGATCGAGCCCCTCCCCCGCACCCTCGTCCGAGGCGCCCCCGGTGCTGCTCGGTCCCGCCGACGACGCCGGGCTGGCCCAGCTGCTGTCGGCGTACTGCCGGGCCACCGTCGGGAAACACACCCTCGCCCTCTCGGCCAACGGCGGCTGGATGTGCGGCCGGTTCCGGCGCGACCCGGTGCCCATCGACATGGACGCGGCCTGCCGGTGGCGCTACGGCCCGGACGCCTGGGCCGATCAGATCGACGACACCCGGCCCGCGGGCTGGCGCTGCTATCGCGACGGGCCGTAAGCTCACCGCCATGCACGCGCGTTTGAGCATGTGGTGGCCCGCCTCACCGGCGGCCACACCCTTCCGCGCGTAACCATCCACCGCGGCCGCCTCCGACGAGGCGGCCGTCGTCATGTGGCCACATCCTCGGCGGCGGTCCCCGCCAGATCGAGGACCCATGGAACCCTTCGCCCTGCTGCACCGCGACGGTGCCGACCACGTCGAGATCCTGACCGGTGACGTCGTCACCGTGGCCCGGCTCGCCGACATCCCGCTGCCCGCCGGAGCGGGACCGCGGACGCTCGCCCTCGTGCCGTACCGGCAGGTGGCCGAGCGCGGCTTCGCCTGCGTCGACGACGGCGCGCCGCTGGAATGCCTGCGGATCACCTCGGTACGCACGGCGCCGCTGGCCGAGACGATCGCCTCCCTGCCCACCGCCCCGCTGCGCCTGACCGGCCAGGGCTTCGACATCTCGGACGACGACTACGCGACGATCGTGCGGACGGTGCTGCGCGACGAGATCGGCCGCGGCGAGGGTGCCAACTTCGTCATCCACCGGGTCTTCGAAGCCACCGTCGACGGCGACCCGGTCGACGCGGCGCGGGCGGCGTTCCGCAACCTGCTCACCGGCGAGCGGGGCGCGTACTGGACGTTCCTGGTGCACACCGGGACCCGTACGCTCGTCGGCGCCACCCCGGAACGGCACGTCAGCGTCGCCGACGGCCTGACCATGATGAACCCGATCAGCGGCACGTTCCGCCACGACGGCGAGCGGGACCTCCTCGGCTTCCTGGCCGACCGCAAGGAGATCGACGAGCTCTACATGGTGCTCGACGAGGAGCTCAAGATGATGGCCGCGGTCGCCGAGCACGGCGGCCAGGTCGTGGGCCCGTACCTGAAGCGGATGGCCCATCTCACCCACACCGAGTATCTGCTCGCCGGGCGCGGTTCCCTCGACGTGCGCGACGTGCTGCGCGCGACCATGTTCGCGCCGACCGTGACCGGCAGCCCGGTGGAGAACGCCAGCCGGGTGATCGCGCGCCACGAACGCCGCGGCCGCGGCTACTACGCGGGCGTGCTCGCGTTGCTCGGGCACGACGACGAGGGCCGGCAGACCCTGGACGCGCCGATCCTCATCCGCACCGCCGAGATCTCCCCCGCCGGCGAGCTGCGGGTGCCGGTCGGGGCGACCCTGGTCCGGCACTCGACGCCGGACGGCGAGGTCGCCGAGACCCACACCAAGGCCGCGGGCGTCCTGGCCGCGCTGGGTGCCACCCGGGCCCGGGCGACGACAGTACGCCCGGAGCCGGACAGCCCCGAGATCCGGGCGGCGCTGGCGGCCCGCAACGACGGCCTGGCCCGCTTCTGGCTCGACCAGCGCCGCCCGGGCGCCCTGACCGTCCCGGCGCTCGACGGCCGGACGGCGGTCGTCGTGGACGGCGAGGACACCTTCACCGCGATGCTCGCCCACCAACTGCGGGCGCTGGGGCTGGCGGTGACGGTGGTGCCGTGGACCGTGACCGCCGTACCCGGGGCCGACCTGGTCGTCGCGGGCCCCGGCCCCGGCGACCCGGCCTCGGACGACGCCAAGATGGTCATGCTGCGCGGCCTGGTGGCCGACCTGCTCGCCGGCCGCCGGCCGCTGCTCGGCGTATGCCTGGGTCACCAGATCCTCGCCGGCACGCTCGGCCTGCCGCTGCGGCGGCGCGAGGCGACGTACCAGGGGATGGCCCGCGACATCGACCTGTTCGGCACGCCGCGCCGGGTCGGCTTCTACTCGAGCTTCACGGCCGTGGCGGCGCCGCTGCCCGGCGTGGAGATCGCCGCCGACCCGGACGGCAGCGTCCACGCGCTACGCGGGGACGGCTTCGCCGGCGTGCAGTTCCACCCGGAATCGGTGCTCAGCGCGGACGGGCTCACCGTCCTCGCAGAACTTCTCCCACCACTTCTCTCCCGGGTGATTAGTCCGGCAGTGAGCGGGTAGCGACAAAGGCGTCGGTGGTTCAAGCGGATCGAGAGCCTCCTCTTGGACCACCGGCCCTATAGTGGCCGCTGGTGGCAGCGTGTCCCCGAGCTCGACCGCCGGTAAGCCGACGGTCTCTCCGGGGCACCCCCGGGGGCGAGACAGTGAGCCACGCAGCGCATCGCCGGCGCGCTACCGCGCTTCGCGCGAGACGGCGCAGGCACGACCGGGCATCGTCGGGGCACGCTGTTCCATCGGTACGGGTGTCGGCCGCGCTCGCCGACGCTTTCCTCACCACCCGCTGGCGCCCCGGCGGCCTCGTCCGCATCGGTACGGCGGTGCTGGGTAGCCGGCCGCGCTGGCTCGCCACCGTGGTGCTCGCGGTGCTGCGGGCGTACCGTCATCCACCGGCCGACCGCCCCCGCGAGCTGGCCGCCTTCCTCGCGGCGCTGGAGACGCCCGCCGGGCACCCGCTCGTCCGGCGGCACCGGATCCGGCTGCGGCGCGCCACACCCGTCCGCGTGGTCCGGATGCGCTGGCAGACCCCGCCGATCGACGACCTCGCGGCGCTGGCGGCGTTCCTGGACCTCGGCGGCGACGAGCTCGACTGGTTCGCCGACCGCCGCGAGATCAACCGTCACGCCCGCGACGAACGCCTGCGCCACTACCGGTACGCATGGCTGCCCCACCGCCTGATCGAGGCCCCGAAACCCCGCCTGCGCGCCCTCCAGCGCCGGCTCCTCGACGACGTCCTGGGCCGCCTCCCGGTCCACCCGGCCGCCCACGGCTTCGTCCCGGGCCGCGGCGTGCACACGTTCGCGGCGCCGCACAGCGGGCAACGGCTGGTCATCAGGATGGACCTGGCCGCCTTCTTCAGCTCCGTCACCGCCGGGCGCATTTACGGCCTGATGCGCACCGCCGGCTACCCGGAACCGGTCGCGCACACGCTCACCGCCCTGATGACCACCCGCACGCCGGCGACCGTGCTGCGGCGGTCACCCGACCCGCATCGCGCCGCCCTGCTGCGCCGGCCGCACCTGCCGCAGGGCGCGCCCACGTCCCCGGCGCTGGCGAACCTGGTCGCGTACCGGCTCGACCGGCGGCTGAGCGGGCTGGCCGGCCGGTTCGGCGTGCGCTACACCCGGTACGCCGACGACCTGGCCTTCTCGGGAGACCTGCACCGCGGTGAGGCGGCACGCCTGATCGCCGCGGCGCAGGTCGTCATCACGGACGAAGGTTTCCGCGTCCACCCGGCGAAGACCCGCATCCGGGGTCGCGGCGACCGGCAACGCCTCGCGGGCCTGGTCGTCAACGATCACCCGGCCGTCGCCCGCGAGGACTACGACCGCCTCCGGGCGATGCTGCACGACGCCGCCCGCCGCGGACTCGAAGCGGCCAACCGGGAGCGGTACGACGACTTCCCGGCGTACCTGCGCGGGCGCGTCGCCTGGGTCGCCCACCGCCATCCCGGCCGGGCCGCCAAGCTGCACACCCTGCTGACCGCCGCCCTCGCGGCCGACCCGCCGGAGCACTCGGCGATCTAGCGGCGGGCGACCACCTCGATCGCGTGCGCCAAGGGGATCGACGGATGCGCGTCCCGCAACGCCTTGATGCCGTGCAGCATCCTCCCGCGGGCGAGTTCCTCCTCCACGAGCCGCCGTGTCTCCGCCGGAAGAGCGGCCCACGTCGCGTCCGCCCGGCAGCCCGAGCACGGCTGCGACAGCTGATCCGGGCCGGCGACCCGACCCCGGCCGCCGCAGCGGGAACACTCGTAGTCGATCATGAGCCGGATCGTAGGCCGTGCCGTCGACCGGGCTGGATGATTGCCGGGGCCGCGGGCCGGGCACTGTACCGATCATGGTGCTACCCGGACCCGATCCCGACACCTACCCGCCGATCGACCCCGACGAGCCCGTACCGGACGACCCGGGGGAACTGTCGCCGGACACGCCCGAGACCCTGCCGCCGGCCCCGGTCGAGCCGATGCCCGGGCCGGACGACCCCGGCAACGTCCCCGCGGGCGAGCCCGATCCCGTCTGAGCGCGGCTTCAGCCGAGACCGGGCTCCGCGCCGGGGAGGGCGTCCAGCTTGGTGCGGACGCCGGCGGCGTCCGGGTGGTCCAGGCTCTCCAGCAGGGTGAGGGCCCGCCGCCACGCGTCGGCCGCCCGGACCGTGTCGCCCGCGGCCCGGTGGGTGTCGCCGAGGTGGGTCAGGACCGTCGCCTCGTTGTACGGGTCACCCGCCGCCCGGTACGCCCCCAGCGACTCGCCGTAGCACCGGGCCGCCTCCGGGAAGTCGCCCAGGTGGTGATGGGCGTACCCGAGGCTGTCCCACACCTCGCCCAGCCCCGAGTTGTCGCCGTGCCGCAGGTGCAGCGTCAGCGCCTCGCCGCAGAATTCGAGGCTGCGGGCGTAGTCGCCGAGCAGGGCGTGGCACCAGCCGACCGCGTTGAGGGCGCTGGCCTCGTGCGACCCCAGCCCGGCCGCGCGGTACAGCTCCAGGGCCTTCTCGTCGTGGGCGAGGGCCTCCCGGGTGCGGTCCAGACCCAGCAACACCTGGCCGAGGTTGATGTTGGCGGCCGCCTGGCCGGTGCGGTCGCCGAGCGCCTCGAACAGCGCGGCGGCCCGGCGCAGGTGGCTGACCGAGTCCTCGACACGCCCCACGTTGAAATAGCCGCCGGCCAGCTCGTTGTGGGTGCGGACCTGCCGCTCGCGGTCGCCGAGGCGCACGGCCGCGGCCATCGCCGCCTCTTGGGTGGCGACCCAGTGGTGGAAGTGTGCGCGGCGGTGGAAGTACGTGGCCAGCGCCCACGCCAGGTGCCAGACATGGACGTCGTGCCCGAGCCGCTCGGCGTGTTCCACGACGGCCAGCAGCACCTCGTGCTCGGCGCCGAACCAGGTCATCGCCTCGTCCACGCCGGCCGGCTGCTCGATCAGCGTGCCGGGGGCCGGCGCGGGTGGCGGGACCGGGTTGCGGTGGCGCGCCAGGGCACTGTCGGCCACCAGGGCCGTGTGCAGGTAGTGGTCGAGCATCCGGCGGACGGCGGGCTCGCGCTCGTCGTCCCGGACCTGGTCCGATGCGTACGCCCGCAGCAGATCATGGAACGCGAACCGCCCCGGGGTCCGCTCGGTGAGGAGGCTGGCGGCGGCCAGCTCGTCCAGCAGCAGCCGGGTCGCGACGATCGGCGCCCCGGCCAGGCCGGCCGCGGCGGCGACCGACACATCGGGTCCGGGGTGCAGTCCGAGCAGCCGGAACAGCCGGGCCGCATCGGCGCTCAGCGCCCGGTACGACCAGGAGAACACCGCCCGTACGTCGCTCGCCGCGTCGCCGACCGCCAGCACGTCCAGCCGCCGGCGGGCGTCCCGCAGCTGCGCCGCGAGCTCGTCCAGCCGCAGCTCCGGCCGGGTGGCGGCGCGGGCGGCGACGACCGTCAGGGCCAGCGGCAGGCCCACGCAGGAGGCGATGATCTCCTCGACCGCGGCGGGTGCCCCGGCGAGCCGTACGCCGCCGAGGCGCCGGGCCAGCAGCTGGAAGGACTCGTCGTCGCTGAGCAGGTGCAGGCCCAGCGGACGCGCGCCGTGTGCGGCGACCAGGCCCGCGAGGTCGTCGCGGCTGGTCACCAGGGTGAGGCAGCCGCTCGCCGCGGGCAGCAGGGGGCGTACCTGGTCGGGGTCGCGGGCGTTGTCGAGCACGACCAGCATGCGGCGGTCGGCCAGCAGGCTGCGATAGAGCGCGGCGCGTGCGTCCGGGCCGGCCGGCAGGTGCTTCGAGCCGACGCCGAGCGCGTCCAGGAAGCCGGCCAGCGCCTCGGACGGGTCCAGGGCGGCGCCGGCCGGGTCGAAGCCGCGCAGGTTCACGTAGAGCTGGCCGTCGGGGAAGCGCTCCCGGCTGCGGTGTGCCCAATGCACGGCGAGCGCGGTCTTGCCCACCCCGGCCGAGCCGGAGACCGCGGAGATGATGACCGCGGGCGGCCGGTCGGCGGCGCTGGCCGTGATCTCCTCGAGCGCGCTCAGCTGGGCCACCCGGCCGACGAAGCCGTATACGTCGGGGGGCAGCTGGGCGGGCACCGGGCGCGCCGGTACCGGGGCGGGCCGCGGCACGGCGGCCCTGGCCAGGAAGCGGGTCCGGGCGTCGCCGACCAGCTGCAGGGCGTCGGCGAGCAGGCGTACGGTGGCCGGGCGGGGCGTACGCCGGCCGGTCTCGATCATCCGTACCGTCTTGACGTCGATGCGGGCCGCCGCGGCCAGTTCCTCCTGGGTGAGCCCCAGTTCCCGCCGGCGCGAACGGACCCTCTCGCCGAACACCTCGCCGCCCTCCCCCGCTGTCACCGCAACGCCCGGTGAACGCCCGGCGGGCGCCCTGGGCCCGGGCCCGATCATCGACGACCGTATCGGTACGTCCGCCGGCGGCCCCCCACCGGCGGACGTAACGGGGGCGGAGCGGGCCGGCCCGGCATGTCGTGCACGCGTGCCGGTCGCCCCGCTTTGGCGCGTCGCGGTGGCCGTACCGGAAAAGCGATTGCGAGATCATCCGGCGCCCGGAAGGGTGGCCCGGGGAAGTGGTCGCGGGTGTCCCTGCAAGGGGACGGCGAGGCCGGAACCGCGCCGATTCCGGGACCCGCAACCACAGCTGATCGTTCAACCCCGACAATGGCAGGGACCCGCGTGCCATGCGGCGCGCGGCCGCCTTACCAGGAGATTTCGCTGTGACCAGTCAACCCGTGGCCGCCCCGGGCAAGCTCGACGCCGCCGTGCTGAAGATCGCCGGGGTGATCGTGCTCGGCGCGATCATGTCGATCCTGGACGTGACCGTGGTGAGCGTCGCCCTGCCGACGTTCCAGAACGAGTTCAAGGCGTCGTACGCCGAGGTCGCCTGGACGATGACCGGGTACACGCTGGCGCTGGCGACGGTGATCCCGCTGACCGGCTGGGCGGCCGACCGCTTCGGCACCAAGCGGCTCTACATGACGGCCCTGCTGCTGTTCACCCTCGGGTCCGGCCTGTGCGCCACCGCGGACTCCATCAGCCAGCTCATCAGTTACCGGGTCCTTCAGGGCCTCGGCGGCGGCATGCTGATGCCGCTCGGCATGACGATCATGACCCGTGCCGCCGGACCGGAGCGGATCGGCCGGCTCATGGCGGTGCTCGGCATCCCGATGCTGCTGGGCCCGATCGCCGGCCCCATCCTCGGCGGCTGGCTGATCGAGACCGCCGGGTGGCCCTGGATCTTCCGGATCAACCTGCCGATCGGCGCGCTGGCGCTGGCCTACGCGGCCTGGGCGCTGCCCAAGGACGCCCCGGAACCGTCCGAGTCCTTCGACTTCCTCGGCATGCTGATGCTCTCGCCCGGTCTCGCCCTCTTCCTGTACGGCGTGTCCTCGCTGCCCGAGGCGGGCACCGTGACGGACACCAAGGTGTGGCTGCCGATGCTGGCCGGTGGCCTGCTGGTTATCGGCTTCGTGCTCTACTCGTTCAAGCCGAAGCACCCGCTGCTCGACCTGCGCCTGCTGCGCAACCGCAACCTGTCCGTGGCGTCCATCACGATGGCCGTGTTCATGGTCGCCTTCATGGGCGCCGGCCTGCTCTTCCCCAGCTACTTCCTGCAGGTGCGTGGCGAGTCCACGCTGGACGCGGGCCTGCTCATGGCGCCCCAGGGCATCGGCGCGATGGTCACCATGCCGATCGCGGGCATGCTGGCCGACCGGATTCCCGTCGGGCGTACGGTGCCGTTCGCGCTCATCCTCATCGCGGCCGGCTTCTTCGCGTTCACGCAGGTGGGCACGGACACCTCGTACGTGCTGCTGTGCGGCGCGCTGTTCGTGATGGGCCTGGGCATGGGCGGCACGATGATGCCGATCATGACGTCCGCGCTGAAGACCCTCACCCACCACGAGGTGGCGCGCGGGTCCACGCTGCTGAACATCCTGCAGCAGATCGCCGGTTCGGTCGGCTCGGCGGTCATGTCGGTGATCCTGACCAGCAAGCTCAACGACTCGCCGGCCATACCGGGCGTCGTCGACCCGCAGACCGGCGCGCCGGTCACCGAGGCCGGCCTGGCGATCGGCGCCCAGCAGAACCCCGCGCTGGCTCAGCAGATCCCGGGCGGCCCCGGGATCGTGGAGCGTGGCCTGCACTTCGTGGCCGACTCGTTCGGCACGACGTTCTGGGTGGGCTTCGTGCTGGTGCTGGTCACCTTCGTCCCGGCGTTCTTCCTGCCGCGCAAGCGTGAGGTGTCGCACCTGCTCGACGACCAGCAGCCCGCCGCGGCCGCCCCGGTCGTGCTCCACTGAATCGAGCTACGTTTCGGACATGGAGTACACAACCCTCGGGCGCAGCGGCTGCGCCGTCTCCCGCCTCTGCCTGGGCACGATGACCTTCGGCGCCGAGTCCGACGAGAAGGTCTCGCACGCCCAGCTCGACCGCTTCGCCGAGGCGGGCGGCACCCTGGTCGACACCGCGGACGTGTACGCGGCCGGCGAGTCCGAGCGCATCATCGGGCGCTGGTTCGCCGACCGCCCGGCCGACCTCACGGACCGGATCGTGCTGGCCACCAAGGGGCGCTTCCCGACGGCCGGCGACCCGAACGGCGTGGGCCTGTCCGCGCGGCACCTGACCCGGGCACTGGACGCCTCCCTCGACCGCCTGGGCCTGGACACCGTGGACCTCTACCAGGCGCACTCCTGGGATCCGGTCACGCCGCTCGAGGAGACCCTGCTGACCCTCGACGGCTTCGTGAAGGCCGGGAAGATCCGCTACTACGGGTTCTCCAACTTCACCGGATGGCAACTCACCAAGGCCGTCCACCTCGCTCGCGAGCTGCGGATCGCCGGCCCGGTCACGCTGCAGCCGCAGTACAGCCTGCTGGTACGGGAGATCGAGTGGGAGATCGTCCCCGCCGCCCGGGACGCCGGAATGGGCCTGCTGCCGTGGAGCCCGCTCGGGGGCGGCTGGCTGTCCGGCAAGTACCGGCGCGACCAGCGGCCCTCGGGCGCCACCCGGCTGGGCGAGGACCCGGGCCGCGGCATGGAGGCGTGGGAGCGGCGCGGCACCGACCGCACGTGGGAGGTCATCGACGCCGTGCAGCGGGTCGCCGAGGCGCGCGGGATCTCGATGGCCGAGGTGGCGCTCGCCTGGGTCACCGACCGTCCCGCGGTGGCCTCGACGATCCTGGGCGCCCGCACGGTCGAGCAGCTCGAGACCAACCTGCGGGCCGCGGACCTGCACCTCGAGGAGGCCGAGACCGCGGCCCTGGACGCGGCGAGCGACCTGCACGCGCCGGATTACCCGTACGGGCCGCTCGGCATCGACCAGCGCAGCCGCGAACTGGGCTGAGAGCGGCATAGGATCGGTGGCATGGAGGCCACCTACTTCTTCGACCCGGCCTGCCCGTTCACCTGGCGCACCTCGCGGTGGCTGGTCGGCGTGGCACGGGAGCGCGGCGTGACTCTGCGCTGGCGCGCGTTCAGCCTGTCCATCCTCAACGGTGACAACGTCCCGGAGCAGTACAAGCCGATGATGGCCGCGTCCAGCAAGGCGCTGCGACTGGTCGAGGCGCTGCGGGCGGATCACCGTGACGACGACATCGGTACGTTCTACACCGAGCTCGGCAACCGGACGCACGAGGCGGGCGTACCGCTGAGCGACGACGTCGTGGTGCAGGCGGCGGAGGCGGCCGGCATCGCGGATCCCAAGGCCATCCTGGACGACGCGGCCTGGGACGAGGCGGTCCGCGAGTCGCACGAGCTGGCGTTCGGCTCGGCCGGCCCGGACATCGGCTCGCCCGTCCTGCTGGTCGAGGGCGCCGCCCGCGGCGTGCACGGCCCGATCATCGGCGAGGTCCCCGGTTCCGAGGAGGCCCTCGCGATCTGGGACGCGGTCGTGCCGCTGGCCCGCAGCGGCACGTTCTTCGAACTCAAGCGCGGCCGATCCTGACATTCCGGGTTTGACGGCGGGGCGCCGGTGGGTACAGGCGTCGCGCCGTCAGCCTTTCGTACGGGGGGAGCCCGCCATGGTCGAGCCGCACGTCACTCTGCAGCCGGACAGCCTCGGACCGGTCGAGGAGAAGCTGCGCGGTCCCCTGGAGGACCAGCTCACGTCCGCGTTGCAGGCGGCGGCCGACCGGGTCTCCGACGAGTACGCCGGCGAGCCCGTCGACGAGGTCGCCACCGAGCTGCTCGACGAGACGAAGTCGGGCCTGCACCGCGACATCGCCGCGGGATTCGTGCCCGACCAGCGCGAGCTGCGGCGTGTCGCCGAGGCGATCGTCCACGACCGGTGAAAGCCGATCACGAATAGAGAAGCAGGGACGGCGGCGCCGCGGCTAGCGTGAGCGCCATGGACTCGAAGAAGGCCGCGCCGCACGTCGCCGACAGCCACGACCTGATCCGCGTGCACGGCGCGCGGGAGAACAACCTCAAGGACGTCAGCGTCGAGCTCCCGAAGCGCCGGCTGACCGTGTTCACCGGCGTGTCCGGCTCGGGCAAGAGCTCGCTGGTGTTCGGCACGATCGCCGCCGAGTCGCAGCGGCTGATCAACGAGACCTACAGCGCCTTCGTGCAGGGCTTCATGCCGACGCTGGCGCGGCCCGACGTCGACGTGCTCGAGGGGCTCACCACCGCGATCATCGTGGACCAGGAGCGGATGGGCGCCAACCCGCGCTCGACCGTGGGCACCGCCACCGACGCCAACGCGATGCTGCGCATCCTCTATAGCCGGCTCGGGAAGCCGCACATCGGCTCGCCCCAGGCGTTCTCGTTCAACGTCGCCTCGATCAGCGGGGCGGGTGCGGTCACCACGGAACGCGCGGGACGCACCGTCAAGGAGCGCCGCGAGTTCAGCATCACGGGCGGCATGTGCGCACGCTGCGAGGGCATGGGCCGGGTCTCCGACTTCGACCTCTCCCAGCTGTACGACGACAGCAAGTCGCTCAACGACGGCGCCCTCACCATCCCCGGCTACAGCATGGACGGCTGGTACGGCCGGATCTTCAGCGGCAGCGGCTTCTTCGACATGGACAAGCCGATCAGCAAGTTCACCAAGCGCCAGCTCGACGACCTGCTCTACAAGGCGCCGACGAAGATCAAGGTCGAGGGCATCAACCTCACGTACGAGGGGCTGATCCCGAAGATCCAGAAGACGATGCTGGCCAAGGACGTCGAGGCGATGCAGCCGCACGTCCGCGCCTTCGTGGAGCGGGTCATCACATTCGCCGTCTGCCCGGAGTGCGGCGGCACCCGGCTCACCGAGGCCGCGCGCTCCTCGAAGATCAAGGGGATCAGCATCGCCGACGCCTGCGCGATGCAGATCAGCGACCTCGCCGCGTGGGTGCGGAAGCTGAAGGAGCCGTCCGTGGCCCCCCTGCTGGAGAAGCTGCAGCACACGCTGGACTCGTTCGTCGAGATCGGCCTCGGCTACCTCAGCCTCGAACGGCCGTCGGGCACGCTGTCGGGCGGCGAGGCGCAGCGCACCAAGATGATCCGCCACCTCGGGTCGTCGCTCACCGACGTCACGTACGTGTTCGACGAGCCGACCATCGGCCTGCACCCGCACGACATCGAGCGGATGAACGGCCTGCTGCTGCAGCTGCGGGACAAGGGCAACACCGTGCTGGTCGTGGAGCACAAGCCGGAGGCGATCGCGATCGCCGACCACGTCGTCGACCTGGGCCCGGGCGCCGGCACCAAGGGCGGCGAGGTGGTGTTCGAGGGCACCGTCGAGGGGCTGCGCAACGGCGGCACGCTCACCGGCCGGCACCTGGACGACCGCGCCTGCCTCAAGCCGTCGGTACGCACCCCGTCCGGCAAGCTAGAGGTCCGCGGCGCCGCCACCCACAACCTGCGGGACGTCGATGTCGACATCCCGCTCGGCGTACTCGTGGTGGTGACCGGTGTGGCCGGTTCGGGCAAGAGCTCCCTGATCCACGGCTCGGTGTCGGGCCGCGACGGCGTGGTGTCGGTCGACCAGGCGGCGATCAAGGGTTCGCGGCGCAGCAACCCGGCGACCTACACCGGCCTGCTCGAGCCGATCCGCAAGGCGTTCGCGAAGGCCAACGGCGTGAAGCCGGCCCTGTTCAGCGCCAACTCCGAGGGCGCCTGCCCGGCCTGCAACGGCGCCGGCGTCATCTACACCGACCTGGCGATGATGGCCGGGGTCGCCACCGTCTGCGAGGAGTGCGA
Source organism: Actinoplanes sp. NPDC049681 (assembly GCF_044465265.1). Taxonomy (NCBI): domain Bacteria; kingdom Bacillati; phylum Actinomycetota; class Actinomycetes; order Micromonosporales; family Micromonosporaceae; genus Actinoplanes; species Actinoplanes sp. NPDC049681. The sequence continues at coordinate 780,797 of NZ_JBITLP010000002.1, read as the reverse complement.
GGGCAAGCGGTTCCAGGCGTCCGTCCTGGAGTACCGCTTCGGCGGCCGCGACATCAGCGAGGTCCTCGCCATGTCGGTCACCGAGGCCGAGGAATTCTTCGGCGCCGGCGACGCGCGCACCCCGGCCGCCCACGCGATCCTGCGCCGGCTCGCCGACGTCGGGCTCGGCTACATCAGCCTCGGCCAGCCGCTCACCACCCTCTCCGGCGGCGAGCGGCAGCGGCTCAAGCTGGCCACCAACATGGCCGGCACCGGCGGCGTGTACGTCCTCGACGAGCCGACCACCGGCTTGCACCTGGCCGACGTCGAGCAGCTGCTCGGCCTGCTCGACCGGCTCGTCGACGCCGGCAAGTCGGTCATCGTCATCGAGCACCACCAGGCCGTCATGGCGCACGCCGACTGGATCATCGACCTCGGCCCCGGCGCGGGCCACGACGGCGGCCGGGTGGTCTTCGAGGGCACCCCGGCCGATCTGGTCGCCGCCCGCGCCACCCTCACCGGCGAGCACCTCGCCGAGTACGTGGGCGCCTAACTCATCCGGGTGAGGGCCGCGCGCACCCGGGCCAGGTCGCGGCGGCGCCGCTCCAGCGTCATCGCCAGGCCGACGAGCAGCAGGCCCGCGACCGCCAGCGGGATCCAGCGAGGGAGCAGGTCCCACACCAGCACCGCCTCGTGCAGCGCCACCAGCGCGAGCACGGCGCCGCCCGCCACCACCGGGGCCTGCAGTCGCGCACGTGCCCCGGCCAGCAGCACCGCCAGCGCCGCGACGCCGAGCAGCAACCGGCGCAGCGGCTCACCCTCGCCGGTCAGCACCGAGGCCAGCGTCGGCAGCAGCGCCGCCGCCAGCGCCGGGCCGTAGGCGGCCCAGCTCGACACCGCGGGTACGGCCCGGCGCGCCAGCAGGCCGGCCAGGAGCGCCACCCCGGCGGCCGGGATCGTGTACGCCTCCACGACCGCCACCTGCTCCGCGGCGAGCAGCAGCCACCAGCCGCCGACCTCGGCCGACGCCGCGGCGACCACGTGCAACCGCCGTCCGCCCGCGTGGCGTACCAGCGCCCGCAGGCCCAGGGCGATGCCCCAGAACGTGCAGACGGCGGCCGCGTACCGGGCCGAGCCGACGGTGAGCAGCAGCGCGACCAGCGCCCCGCCGTGCGCCGCCGCCTGCAGCACCCGGCTCTCGACCGGGCGCCGCAGCAGCGCACCGCCCGCCAGCACCGCCGCTGCCGCCGCCAGGACGACGAAGGCGGTGCTCGCCACGCTCAGCTCGGCCGCCCGCCCCGCCGTGTACGCCGTCACGAACGCGGACCCGGCCGCCGCCAGCCACCCGGCTACCCGCGCCCCGGACATCCGGCCGCCGGCCCCCGCGGCCACCCCGGCGACCACGGTGGCACCGAAGGCGGCCAGCGTCGCCGCATCGGTCGCCAGCGCCCCCGCGAGGGCGGCGGCGAGCAGGCCGGCCCCCACCGGCACCGCCGCCACGGCCCGCCGGGCAGTCCCCCGCAGCGCCGCCGCGATCAGCAACGCGATCCCGGTGACCAGCGCAGCGGCCGGAACGCCCGGCCACGGCAGGCGGAGTGCGGCCGTACCCATGACCGCCGCGACCGCCACCACCGGCAGCCCGGCCCACAGCGCCGCGGACCAGCCGCGCAGCAACCGCGCGCCGACCCCGGCGGCGACCGCGACCGTCGCCGTTGCCGCGACGTCGGCCCAGGCCACCGGCCCGCTCCAGCGATCGCCGACGTGCACCCACGGTCCGGCGAACACGGTCGCAAGGCCCTCCGCGACCCCGGCCAGCCACGCCACGCCGAGCAGCGCGGAGCCGGCAGCCGCCCACCACCGGCCCTCCCCGTCCAGCAGCGACACCAACACCGCGATCAGCACCAGCCCGACGGCCGCGTAGATCGCCGGCGGATCCCCCGACCCGAACGCGCCGAGCGGCGCGGCCACGACGACCAGCAGCACCGCCGCGGTCGCCCAGCGCCGATACCGGTGGATCAGGTGCAGCACCGCCACCAGGGCGGCCGCGGCGGCGAGCACCACCCGCCCCTGCACGGCGGCCGACCACCCCAGCGCCGCCGCAGCCTGCCAGGCGGCCGGCGCGAGCGCGAGGAGGCCGGTGGCGAGGGCCACGCCCCCGATCCACCGCGGCCCTCGCCCGGCGGTCACCAGCGCGATGCCGGCCACCGCCGCGAGCGTCGCCGCGGCCACCCCGGCCTCGGCGGACGCCACCACCACGGCATGCACCACCAGCAGCCCCGCGACCACAGCCGCCCAGCCGCCCCGGCGCACGCCCTCCGCGGACCAGCCGCCACGGCCCGCGGCCCCCGCTGACCCGGCGTCACCGCCCGCGGCCACCGCTGACCCGGCGCCACCGCCCGCGGCCACCGCTGACCCGGCGCCACCGCCCGACCCGGCGCCACCGCCCGCGGCCCCCGCCGATCCGGCGCCGGCCGCCCAGGGGGTGCCGCGCGCGGCGAGGATCAGCCCGGCGATCACCACGGCCAGGTCCAGGGGCGGCGCGGCCCACCACGCGAGCCCGAGACCCGCGGGCGCCGCCAGCGCCAGCAGCGTGGCCCCGCCCAGCCCGACCGGGGCGTACGGCAGCAGCACCGCCGCCCCCGCGGTCAGCACGACGAGGACAGCGGGCAACCGCCAGTCGGCGTCCCCGGTCACCGTGGCCACGGCGGTACTCAACGCTGCCAGGAGCACCGCGGGCGTCAGCGTGATGAGCGCGCCGATGCGCGGCCCGCGGCGTACCCGCTCGGGAAGCAGCCGGACCCCGGCGGCCGCCGCGGCCACCACCGCGGCCGCGAGCACCGGAGCCAGGCGGGCACCGCCCGCGACCTGCGCGAAGCGGGCTCCCCCGATGACGAACGCCACCACGACCAGCGCGCCGGCACCGACCCTCACCCCCGGGACCGGCGCTGCGAGCGCCCCGGCGAGCACCACCAGCGCCGCCGCGGCCAGCGCGGACGCCGCCAGGGCCGCCTGCGCCGTGGTACCGGCGAGCGCCAGCGCCGTCAGCGCGAAGATGCCCGAGGCGGCCACGGCGAGGCCGCCGAGCGCGTACGCGGCGATCCCCACCGGGCTGAGCGTGGACCGGCGCAGGTGGATCACGGCCAGGTCGACGAGGGCGACGGCGCTCATCGTGTACGCCCACCCCGCGGCGTCCGGGTGCAGCGGCGCGACGAGCAGCGGCAACACCGGCTGGGCCACCACCAGGGCGGCGAACCGGGGCCCGACCAGTCCGGTGACGTGCTCGTACCCGGCAGCGACCGCGGCGGTCACCGCGCACACGGCTCCCGCGTAGCCGTACGCGGAGTAGTCGGCGATCCCGAAGAGGTTGACGTACCAGGCCGCGTATCCGTCGAGCAGGACCAGCAGCAGCCCGACCGCGGCGAAGGTCTCCGCGGTCGCGGTGAGCCGCCGGCGCAGCGCGGCGAGCGGCGCGGCGAGCGCCACGACGGTGACGACCGCCAGCAGGGCGGCACGGCCCCGCACGCCGAACTGCGACCACGCCACCGCGGTGAAGACGATCGCGGCCACGGCCAGCAGCAGGCCGCCGAGCGTGAACAGCGTGTTCTGCACGAGCCGCGTGGAGGTCTCCGTCAGCACCCGCGCCGAGGCCTCCGCGGTCGCGGTGGTCACCGGTGCGGTCATCGCGGGAGCGTGCGACGGCCGAGGCGCGGCCTTGGCCGCAGCGGCGACCGCGGCGCGCACCCGGGCCGCGGCGGCCTCCCGGCCGGTCCAGGCCCGGCGCAGTGCCGCGTCGGCCCCCGCGACGGCCTCCCGGGCGGCGGCGAGCCGCGCGGTCAGCACCGGGATCTCCGCGTCCAGGCGGACGACCTCGGCGGCGTCGGGGTCCGAGCCCCGGCCGCACCCCGGGCAGCCGGTGGCGAGGGAGGCTTCGGTACGGCAGAACGGGCACGGGTACGCGGTCACCGGAAGATCATGGCGGCCGGCCCCGGGTCGGCTCCTGAGTCGGCGTACTCAGGACTACTAGGTGCTCGACCAGGACGTCCAGCGGTGCACGGCGATGCGCAGGAACGGGCCGGGCGGTGGCGTGGCGCCGTACTGGGGATAGCGGTCGATGAGCGCGGCCTCCGGCACGTCGGTGACGGTGGCGACGCCGTCCGCGCGGACCCACCACAGCGCCGACCAGTCGTCGTCGTAGTGGTCGGCGAGCACGCTCACCCGCGGCTCGTGCGCGATGTTGGTCAGCCGCCGCAGCCGCCGATGCCGCTTCGGCTTGGCGTCGACGGCGGTGTGGATCACGTCGCCGACCAGCGCGAACACGATCGGCACGAGGTGCGGCGCGCCGTCGGGACCGACCGTGGCGAGCCGCGCGACCCGGGCGGCGGCGAACCGCTCGGCCGGCGTCATCGCCCGGTCAGCTCGCCGATCGCGTGCTCCCAGCGCTCCAGGGCCGCCTCGACCACGCTCCACGGGCCGGACGGCAGCCAGCACGACGCCCGGTGCACGCCGGCGCTGTCGAGCTTCTCCAGCACGGCGGCGTCGGGCGGGACGCTGAGCAGCTGCACCTGGACCGGGCGCTCGGCCCGGGCCCGCAGCTCGGCGATGCGATCGAACAGGTCGTCGGCGCCGTAGTTGGGGAACCAGCCGTCGCCGTACGCCAGCACCCGGTCGAGCACGGTGGGTCCGTAGCCACCGACCAGCACGGGAGGCCACGGCCGCTGCGCCGGCTTCGGCCACGACCAGATCCGGTCGAACGAGACGAACTCGCCGGCGTACGACGCCTCCTCCTGGGTCCAGATGGCCTGCATGGCGCGGACCCGTTCGCCGAGCAGCCGCATCCGGGTCCGCGGGTCGGTGCCGTGGTTGGCCATCTCCTCGCGGTTCCAGCCCGCGCCGACACCGAACTCGAGGCGCCCGCCGGAGAGGTGGTCGACCGAGGCGACCTCCTTGGCGGTGGTGATCGGATCCCGTTCGATCACCAGGCAGACACCGCTGCCCACGCGCAGCCGGGTGGTGGCCTCGGCGGCCGCGGTCAGCGCGACGAACAGGTCGTACGTGTGCCAGTACTTACGCGGCAGCTCGGAGCCACCGGCGTACGGCGTCTCGCGGCTGGCTGGGATGTGCGTGTGCTCGGCGAAGAACAGCGCGTCCTGGCCCCGCTCCTCCACCCGCCGGGCGATCTCACCGGGACGGACGCCGTCATGGGTGGGGAAATATCCGACACCGAACTCCATCCCCCGAGTCTAGAGCGGGATCCGGGCCGGCCGAGGCGCTCGCGAGTCGGGGGACCGACGTCGTCACGTCGGCCTGACCCGTCACACCGGCCTGAAGACCGGGCGGCGCCGAGGATCACTGCTCGGCTGTCCATCGGGCAAGGCGGCCCCGATCGTGCGAGACGGCCGGGGCCGCGGTGCCGATGTACCTAGTTACGCAGTGCCGACACGGCAAGAAGCCACACCAGGAGTCCGATCAGTCCGAACAGGGTCAACGTGGCCACCAGTGCCGACATCACCCCACGAACCAGCACTCCGATGGGCGCCATCGCACGACGGACGTGCCAGAGAGCGACGAACGACAAGATCAGGGACAGCCAGAGCAGGAGCACCATGGATGGTTCCTGCTCCCCTTGCGCGAGAGTCCCCACCGCGATGCCGTGTACGACTGCGGCATCAGGAGCTAACGTGGTCACCGACCCCGTCAGCAGACGTACTGCATCCTGTGCCGCGTCAGAGTCGTCGCCGGTGAGATTGTCACCCCCGATTGGAAGCTGGACTCCGTCCGGCTGTACCGCTGGCCGGAGGACTGATGAGACTGGCGCGTCAAGACCGAGCGGAATCCGGCCTCGATGCGTCACTCCTGATCCCGGGCCAGCATCCCTCCCACGAGAAGCTGCTGGTCCGCGAGGTCGTCCTGCCGGATGCGGCCGCCCTGGACGCGATCATCGTCCCGACGGCGCGGGCGGTGTCGATGCTGGACCAGGCCGTCCGCCTGGCGATCGAGTTCGGCTGCCCGCTCGTGGTGCTGTGCAGCCGGCGGGCCGACGCCGCGGCCGCGCTCGACCGGGCACGGGGCACCGGCGTCACCATGACCGCCGCGGACTACCGGGGTGAGTCCTTCCTCCCCCGCTTCCGCACGACGGAGCTGCTGAGGGACCAGCCGGTGCGGCGCACCACGGACACGGCCGGCAAGCGCAACCTCGGCCTCGCCGTCGGCCGGATGCTCGGATGGCGCCGCGTCCTGTTCCTCGACGACGACATCCGCGAGGTCGATCCGCACCTGCTGGCCGGCGCGGCCGCCCTGCTCGACCACCACGACGCGGTCGGGCTCGAGAACACCGGGTTCGAGGACAACTCGGTGGTGTGCCACGCCAACCGGGCGACCGGCGGCGTCCAGGGCACCTTCGTCGGGGGCGGCGCGCTGCTCATCCCCGCGGCCCGCACCACCTCGTTCTTCCCGCACATCTACAACGAGGACTGGTTCTTCCTGCTCAACGGCCGCCGGATCGGGAGCGTGGCGGTGGGCGGCGTCTGCGAGCAGCAGCCCTTCGACCCGTACGCGGACCCGGACCGGGCCCGGCAGGAGGAGTTCGGCGACTGCCTGGCCGAGGGACTGTTCTCCCTGCTCGACAACGGACGCGAGGCGCAAGCGGCGACGGCCCGGTTCTGGGCCGGCTTCATCCACCAGCGGCGTGACCTCATCGCGGCCATCCACAAGCGCGTACCGACCGCACCGCGGCTGGCGGATCGCGAGCAGGAGGCCGAGCAGGCCCTGGCCGCGTCGCTGCGCAGCCTCGAGACGATCAGCCCGCGGCTCTGCGTCACCTTTCTCGCGAAGTGGCGGCGCGACCGCATGCGGTGGCGGCATTTCCTCACGACGCTGCCCAGAATGACCTCCGCGGCCGCGGCCCTGACCTACCTCGGCGTTCCGGCTAGGAGTCTTCCGGACGATGCAGGGTCAGGATCAGGTCGACCACCAGCGCGGTCCAGCCGGTCTGGTGCCAGGCTCCCAGCCCCGCGCCGTTGTCGCCGTGGAAGTATTCCGGGAACACGACGAGGTCTTTCCAGTCCGGATGGTTCTGGAAGAGTTCACACGCGCCGTAGATAGGCCGACGGCCCCACGAGTCGGGGACGAACAGCGAGACCAGGCGCCGCGACAGGTCGTCGGCGACCTTGCTCAGCGGCATCTTCGTCTGCGCGCCGGTCGGGTACTCCACCAGCAGGTCGTCGCCGTAGAACGCGGCGAACTCGCGCAGCGCCTCGATCAACAGGTAGTTGACCGGCATCCAGACCGGGCCGCGCCAGTTGGAGTTGCCGCCGAACAGGCCGCTCGTGCTCTCCGCCGGCTCGTACCCCACCGTGAAGTCCGAGCCGCCCAGCGACACCGTGAAGGGCTTCTCCAGGTGTGCGCGCGACAGCGTTCTCAGCCCGTACGGGGAAAGAAATTCCTCCGGATCGAGCATCCGGGCCAGGATCCGCACCAGCTGGTCCTGACCCACCACCGACAGCAGGCGCTGCTGGCGGCCCTGCGGCGACAGCCGGCGGGCGCTGATCACGTCGGCGTAGTCGGGCTGGTTGGCGAGCAGCCAGCGCAGCCGGGCGCCCAGCTCGGGCAGGTGGTGCAGGGTGGCGGCGCTCAGCCGGGTGGTGGCCGCCAGCGGGAGCAGGCCGACGATCGAACGGGCCTTGAGCGGCACCTTGTGGCCGTCCGGCAGGCGCAGCACGTCGTAGAAGAAGCAGTCCTCGTCGTCCCAGAGCCCCTGCCGGTACGCGGCCTCCGCGATGTACGCGAAGTGCTCGAAGAACTTCGTCGCCATGTCCTCGTACGTGCGGTCGTGCAGCGCGAGGCGGATCGACATGTCGAGCAGGTTGAGGGCGTACATCGCCATCCAGCCGGTGCCGTCCGACTGCTCGAGGACACCGGCCACCGGCAGCGCCGCCGAGCGGTCGAACGGGCCGACGTTGTCCAGGCCGAGGAAGCCGCCCTCGAAGACGTTGTAGCCGCCGACGTCCTTGCGGTTGACCCACCATGTGAAGTTGAGCAGCAGCTTCTGCATGACCCGGGCGAGGAATTCGTGGTCGCGCCCGCCGTCGATCTCGAACACCCGCAGCGCCGCCCACGCGTGCACGGGCGGGTTCACGTCGCTGAACGCCCACTCGTACGCCGGGATCTGGCCGTTGGGGTGCATGTACCACTCGCGCAGCAGGAGCAGCAACTGCGCCTTGGCGAAGCCCGGGTCGACGCGGGCGATGGTGACGCAGTGGAACGCCAGGTCCCACGCCGCGTACCAGGGATACTCCCAGGGGTCCGGCATGGAGATGACGTCGAAGCTGTTCATGTGCCACCAGGCGTTGTTGCGCCCGTAGCGCCGGCCCGGCGGCGGGGGCGCCGACCCGGGGTCGCCGTGCAACCACTGCTTGACGTCGAAGTGGTAGAACTGCTTGCCCCACATCAGCCCGGCGATCGCCTGCCGCGCGACGGCCGCCTCCTCCGCGGACGCCGCCGCGGGCACGAGCTCGGCGAAGTAGGCGTCGGCCTCGGCCCGGCGCGCCTCCACCACCGCGGCGAAGCCCTCGCCGAGGTCCGGCTCCACCGGCTCGTCGCTCTCGGTCAGCCGCAGCCGAATCTGCCGACTCTCCCCCGGCCCCAGCGTGACCCGGTAGTGCAGGGCACCCTTCGTGCCGGTCCCGGCGGGGTTGACGGTCGGCGCGCCTGCCACGACGAAGTCGTTGATGCCGTCCTTGGGGAACATGCTCGTGCCCGGCAGCCCCCACAACCGCTGCGAGTTCGTCTCGTTGTCGCACATCAGCGCCGGCGGGTCGCCCTCGCCGGCCAGGGTCAGCTGCCCGAGGTTGCGATGCTCACCGCTGATCCGGCCCGGCGTGCCGGTCAGCACCGGTACGGGCCGGTTCGCCAGCCCCCACGACCACGTGTTGCGGAACCACAGCGTCGGCAGCACGTGCAGGGTCGCCTCGTCCGGGCCACGGTTCGCGACCGTGACGACGACGCACATGTCCCGCGGCCCGGCCTTGGCGTAGTCGACGGTCACCGCCCAGAACCGGTCCTCGTCGAAGATGCCGGTGTCGACCAGCTCGTACTCGGGCTCCTCCCGCGAGCGCCGCCCGTTGACGGCGACCAGCTCGTCGTACGGAAAAGGGCTCTGCGGGTAGTGATAGCGCCACCCCATCCACGAATGCGTGGGCGTCGAGTCCTGGTACCACCAGTACTCCTTGACGTCCTCGCCGTGGTTGCCGCCGTCGCCGCCGAGCCCGAACATCCGCTCCTTGAGGATCGGATCGACGCCGTTCCAGAGCGCCAGGGCGAAGCAGAACGTCTGCCGGTCGTCGCACACGCCGGCCATGCCGTCGTCGTTCCACCGGTACGCCCGGGAACGCGCGTGATCGTGCGGGAAGTAGTCCCAGGCGGTGCCGTGCTCGCTGTAGTCCTCGCGCACGGTGCCCCAGGCGCGTTCGGCCAGGTAGGGACCCCAGGCTCGCCACGGCTGCGCCCCGGAGTCCGCCTGCGCCAGGCGCTCGCGCTCCGCCGCCCCGCCGTCGCTCACCCGCACACCTCGACCTTCGTCCCCCGCCGGCCGCTCCTGAGACTGTTGCGCCCCGGTGTTACGAACACTAACCGAAGGTGTCTCGTGGGAGATCCACTACCGGAACGGCGGTCCGGGCCCGACCTACCCGTCTGCCCACTTCTCCAGGTCGAGGTTCTGGAAGACGTGCGGCGCGAACATGCCCAGCACCGCCAGGACCGCCACCAGCGTGAACAGCGAGCGCAGCACCAGTGTCTCGCCCCGGCCGCCGACCTTGACGGCCATCCCGTTGGGCACCCCCACCATCCGCCACATCCGGCGGCCGGTCGGGACGGGCCAGAGGATCGGTACGCCGTTCTTGGTGATCATGTCGCCGAAGAGGTGGACCACGCAGCCCACCCCGACCGCGAAGCCCAGCATCGGGTAGCCGCGGTCGCCCGGCAGGCTCGCCCCCGTCGACCAGGCGACCACGCCCGACGCCAGGGTGACGATGAGCCAGCCGGCGCGTTCCGCCCATTCGTCGAAGAGCCCGCGCAGGGCCAGGCCGGCCATGAAGAAGACGATCGCGACGACGGCCCATTTCCCGTACGCGGCGCAGGCGCTGGTCGTGCCCCAGCCCACCAGCCCGGCGAAGGGCAGGGTGTGGGTGAACGTCCGGTGCCCGTTGGTGCGGCGGGGGTCGCGGCTGAGCTTCGTCGCCGTGTAGATGCCCAGCGAGATCTTCTCGACCACCTCGGCGACGAACAGCGAGAAGACTCCGAACGTGCGGGCCACCGTGGCGCCGCCCTGGTTGCGGGTGACCTTGCCGGACAGGTCCAGGTCGGGCAGGAGCGCGCCGCCCGCGCAGACCGTCGCGCCCACCGCGACCGCCAGCGGGCTCTGGCCGTACCCGGCGAAATGGTCCAGCGCCCAGCTGCCCGCCAGCCAGACCGATGCGCCCGACAACGCGTGCGACGGACCCATCATGGTTGTTGCCACCCCTCCGGCGTTTGGGCGATTACTGTCGCACCGCGGGGTGGGGTGGGCAACGACCGCCACGTCTACTGTGGAGTGGCCATGATCACCGATAGTCCGGCGCGTTCCACGGCGCGACATGCCGGCGGTAATGGCGGATCCGGGCGTCCGCGCCGTGGCGGGCGTGCCTCATCAGGCCCATGACCAGGAACGCGAGCGGGATCGCGGGCCAGAAGAAGGGCGCGCCGGAGAGCGCCCAAAGGCCGGTGAGCAGCGCCGCCAGGAACACCACGAAGCCGGCGTGGCGGCGGACGTCCCGGCGTGTCGCGGCCCGGGCGAGCGGCGTCTCGGCCAGCGCGCGGCGGCCGCCGTCGGGCAGGTCGGCGGTGAGCGGTGCCAGCTCGTCGCGGTATCTGGCCGCGTACACCTGGCCGAGCCTTTCCTCACCCTCCTCGAGGGTGAGCCGGCCCTCGCCCATCGCGGCCCGCAGGATCTCGGCGACCTGCTCGCGCTCGGAGTCGGAGGTGCGGAGCCGGGCGGCGGGGTTCGGATTCATGGTCTCCTCCTGGGCGGGGCGGCGGATGCTGCATTCCAGCGTGGTCGCGCCGGCGCCGGGCCGCGTCAACCCCGCGGAGCATTCGGTACGCGGTCAGCGGCGCACCCGCGGTCACCGGCGTACGCCTGTGGGAGTACGCCGCCCGGCGCCGCTACTCCGGGCGGCGCAGGGGCTGACCCCACCTCGTGCCGATGCCCCGCCCGGCCGGGGTGCCGTAGCGTCGGTGCCGTGCGAGACCACCGCCGGTATCCGGGCCCCTGGCGGCCGCCCCGGCACGGCTCAGGGCCGGGCGCCCTCATCGGGGCGCTGTGTTTCCACGTCTTCGGCAACCGCGCGGAGGCGGCCGCCCTCCCCCAGCCCACCCAGGCCGTCGCGTGGGTCCTCCTGCTGATCGGCCCGCTCGCGCTCGCCTGGCGGCGCAAGGCCCCGCTCGCGGTGCTGGCGGTCGCCGGCGCGGCAACCATCGGGCTCGCGACGTTGTTCCCGCCCTCCTGGGCGTACGCGGTCGCCCCGGCCGTCGCGCTGTTCACCGCCGTCCGGGCCGGCTGCGGGCGCCCGGCCGGCGCCGTGGCGGCCGGGCTCTACGCGGCGTACGTCGCGGTCATCGGGATCTTCCCCGAGCGGCTCGGGATCGCCGAGGCGGCCCGGCTGGGAGTGCGGGACGCCGTGCTCGCCGCACTCGGCCTGGGGCTGGCCATGGTGCTCGGCAACGCCGCACGGTCGCGGGCGGCGTACATCGCCGAGATGACGAAGGTCAACGCCGAGCGGGCCCGCGCCCGGCAGGAGCAGGAGCGCCGCCAGGCCTCCGACGAGCGGTTGCGGATCGCCCGCGAGCTGCACGACGTGCTGGGCCACCACCTGTCGCTGATCAACGTGCAGGCCGGGGTGGGCCTGCACCTGATGGACAACCGGCCGGAGCAGGCCCGCGAGGCGCTGACCGCGATCAAGACGGCGAGCGCGGAGGCGCTCCGCGAGGTACGCGCGGTGCTCGGCGTCCTGCGCCCCGAGGAGGAGGCGGCGCCCCGGCAGCCGGCGCTGGGGCTCGACCGTCTCGAGGACCTGACCGCGGACGCCGGCCTGCCGGTCAGCACCACCACGGCGGGGCAGCGGCGCCCGCTTCCGGCGGAGGTCGACCGGGCGGCGTACCGGATCGTGCAGGAGGCCCTCACCAACGTGCGCCGCCACGCCGCCGCGGGTTCCGCCGAGGTCGCGATCGAGTACGCCCCGGCCGAGCTGCGCCTGCGCATCCGCAACGACGGCACCGCCGCCGAACCAGACGCCGTGGGCGGGGGGCCGGACACGCGGGCGGGCTCAGGCGCCGGCTCGGGCTCCGGGATCGCGGGCATGCGCGCCCGCGCCGAGAGCCTCGGCGGCACGCTGAGCGCCGGCCCGCTGCCCGAGGGCGGATACCTGGTGGCGGCCACGCTGCCCACCGCCGCTGCCACCGAGGGGGAACCGTGATCAAGGTGCTGCTCGCCGACGACCAGGCCCTGGTCCGCGCGGGCTTCCGGGCCCTGCTGGACGCCGAACCCGACATCGAGGTGGTGGGCGAGGCCGGCGACGGCCTCGCCGCCGTGCGCCTGGCCGCGGAGACCCGCCCCGACGTGGTGCTCATGGACGTCCGCATGCCCGGCGTGGACGGTTTGGAGGCGACCCGCCGGATCGCGGCCGAACCCGCCCTGGCCGCGACCCGGGTGGTCATCCTCACCACGTTCGAGCTTGACGAGTACGTGTTCGAGGCGCTGCGTACGGGCGCGTCCGGCTTCCTGGTGAAAGACACCGAACCCGTCGAGCTGCTCCGTGGCATCCGCGCCGTGGCGGCCGGGGACGCCCTGCTGTCGCCGAGCGTCACGCGGCGGGTGATCGGCGAGTTCGCCACGCCCGGCGGCCGGGGCCGCCCCGCCGCCCCGCCCGAGGCCGTCGAACGCACGCTGGCGCAGCTCACCGAGCGGGAACGGGAGGTGATGGTGCTGGTCGGCGAGGGACTGTCCAACGACGAGATCGCGGCGCGCCTGGTGATCAGCCCGGCGACGGCGAAGACGCACGTCAGCCGCACGATGGTCAAGCTCGGCGCCCGCGATCGCGCGCAGCTGGTGGTGCTCGCCTACGAGGCCGGGCTGATCCGCCCGGGCTGGCTGGCCTGACCGCCGTCGACCGTTTCCCCCGGCTGGGCGAACCAGGCCGGGGCGCCGTCGTCGAGGGCCGTACGGATCCGCTGGTGCGCGAACGCGCTCAGCTCCGGCAACGCGTCCAGCGGGAACCAGCCGACCGCGAGCGACTCCTCGTCGTTGACCCGGGCCTCGCCGCCCGTGGCCCGGCACCGGAACCAGGTGTTCACCATGTGGCAGCGGTCGCCGTTGGGATAGGTGACCTCGTGCAGGGCCACCCCGGCCAGGCGCTCCACCTTGACCTGGACGGCGGTCTCCTCGAAAACCTCCCGGACGACGGCCTCGGCGGGCTGCTCCCCGGGATCCATCAGCCCCGCGATCAGCGACCACCGGTGGTTGTCGCTGCGCTGCCCGAGCAGGAGCTCGCCGCGGTCGTTGAGCACGACGGCGCTGACCGTAGGGAACATGATCAGATCGTGGCCCACCCGGGCGCGCAGGTTCTTGACGTAGTCGGATGCCGGCACGCGGAGAACCCTACGGCCCCGCCAGCCGCCGGGCGCGCAGGCCCTCCGCGACCGACCAGGCCTGGAACGGGCACCCGGTGGCGCCGTGCGGCGCGTCCCCGTCCGCGGTCTCGGAGACCGAGCCCAGCCCGTACTCGCCGAGGTGGCCGTCGGCGTCGGAGAGGGTCTGCTCGGCCGACACCCCGAGCCGGTGCCAGGCCGCCACGTACGGCCCGGTCAGCCACGGCCACACCGTACCCGTGTGGTACGCCGTGTCCCGCTGCGCGGGCGTGCCGCGATGGCTGCCGCGATAACCGGGCGCCCCGGGCGCGAGACTGCGCGGCCCCAGCGGCGTCATCAGTGCCGCCCCGATCGTCTGCAGCGCCGCCGGCTCGGGGCGCAGCGGCGCGTACGGCAGCGACCAGGCCAGCAGCTGATTGGGCCGCAGCGTCGCATCGTCGCCGCGAGGCCCGTCCACCACGTCGTACAGGAGTCCCCCACCGGCCGGGAACCGCCGCGCGAACGAGGCGAGCGCCGCGGGATGCGCCCGGGTCGCCGCACCGGCGTTGGTCCGCGCCTGCCAGGCCAGCTTGATGACCATCGCGAGCCCGTTGACCCACAGTGCGTTGACCTCGACGGGCTTGCCCGCCCGGGGCGTCACCGCCACCCCGCCGACCCGCGCGTCCATCCAGGTCAGCGCCTCACCGTCGGCGCCCTGCCGAAGCAACCCGTCGGCCGGGTCGACGCCGATGCCGTAGCGGGTGCCGGCCAGATGCGCGTCGACGACCGCGCGCAGATCCGGCAGCAGCTCGGCGGCCAGATCGGTGTCCCCGGTGAGCGCCACGTGCCGGCCCACCGCATGCAGGAACCACAGTGTGCCGTCCACGGTGTTGTATTCCACGCTGCCGGTGTCGGCGGTGTTGGCGAGCATGCCCTGCGACAGCGTCCCCGCGTAGCTCCGCAGCAGGGACCGGCCCAGATCCTCCCGACCGGTGGCGAGGAACAACCCCTCGTAGCTGATCATCGTGTCCCGCGACCAGGCCCCGAACCACGGGTACCCGGCGACCACATCGGGTCCGGCCGCCGTCCGCACCACGAAGGAGTCGGCTGCCAGCGCCAGCGTGGCCTGCGCATCGTCGGCGGGTGCGGCCGCCGCCACGACCGCTCTGTTACGGGTACGCGCACCGCTGACGACCTCCTCCGCCGGCTCCGGCGCGACGGTCAGGTCGTCCGCCCACGCCGACACCGACGCCGTGGCACCGGCCTGGCGCAGGTCGGCGTGGAAGCTCCCCGCGTACCAGAGGTCCTCGACGGGGTCGAGCCCGCGCGCCGCCTCCTCGCGGTGCCGCACGCCGCGATACCACTGCCCCGCGCCGCGGAATCCGGGCCCCCGCAACCGGTACGCCTCGTCGACCACGCACCCGCCGTCGACCTCGGTGACCTCGGGCGCGGGGCCGGCGGCGGTCCGCTCCCCGTGCACGTCACGCCACGTGCACAGCGCCTCCAGGCGCAGACTGACCGGCCCGCCCGTGAGGAGCCGGTGGACGACGGCGACGCTGCTGCGGCCGTACGCCATCGCGAGCTCCCGCTCGAGCACCACATCGCCGATCCGCCACCGCCACCGCGGCAACCCGTCCACCAGCTCGAACCCGGACAGCAGCTCGTGCCCCCGCGGAGCGACGGCGCCGTCGGCCCACTCGTGCGTGCCGAGGCGCACCACGGCCCCCGACCCGAGCGTGACGACCGGATCGAGCGACACGAGCCCGAGCCGCCGCACGGCCGGCGTGTCCCCCGCCACGACCAGCAGCCCGTGATACCGCCGGGTACGCAGCCCGCTGACCGTCCCCATGGCATACCCGCCCCGGCCGTCGGCGACCAGCCACTCCCGGGCCGCCCCTTCCTCGAGGCGCCCGCACACCTGCGGACCGAACGCGATGGTCCTCCCGTCGTAGCGGCTCACCGGGCCCCCGGCCCCGTCGCCTTCGCCCGCGCCGGGGCACGGCCCTCCGGGTGCGGGAACACGAACCGGCGGAACGCCCACAACCGGAACCCCATGGCGATGAGCGTGCCGAGCACCATGCCGCTGACGAAGTCCGCGATCTCCTGCACCGGGCGGCCCACGTCGGGAACGCGCAGATGCAGCACGTACCGGGAGACGGCGAGCGGCAGCACGGTGAGCCCGACGCCGACCGCGCTCACGGCGAAGAACAATGCGGCCTCATGGTGCCGCTCCCGGCCGCCGCGGCGCCGGAACGACCATTCCCGGTTGAGCCAGTACGAGAGAACGGTCGCGACGATCGTGGCGATGGCCAGGGCGGTGACCGGTTTCGCACGCAGGACGGTCAACTTGAGCGCGTAGTTGATGACGGCCGTCGCCACGAAGCAGATGGCGCCGACGATCACGAACTTCGCCGACTCGTCGTGCCTGCGCAGCAGCCCCGTCAACCACATCCGCGACAGCCTAGGTCCCCGGCACGGCGGCGGGACGGCTATTCGGCTGCGCCACTCCGGCATCCCCCGTGCGAGGGGCCACGGCGCGTCATGCGGCGTCGGCGTAGCACTCGACCACCGACACATCCAGCGGGAACCGCACCTCCGTACGCCCGAACAGCAGCTCCCCCGCCCGCGCCGCCCCGGCCCGCACCGCCGCCACGACCTGCTCCGTCTCCTCCTCCGGGCAGTGCACCCCCACTTCGTCGTGGACGAACAGCACGATCTCGGCGCGCAGCCCTTCCAGCGCCGTACGCAGCGTGGCCAGCAGCACGAGGGCCCACTCGGCCGCCGTCGCCTGGATGACGAAGTTGCGGGTGAAGCGGCCCCGGGCGCGGCCGGACGCCCCGCCCTGCGGCACCTCGGCGGACCCGGCCTCCTCCGGCGGGTCCAGGCCCGCGTCGCGCCAGGCCGTCGAGGCCGGTGGGCAGGTGCGGCCCAGCCAGGAGCGGACCAGGCCGCCCGCCTCGCCGGTGCGCGCCGCCGCCTCCACGTAGTCGAAGGCGGTCGGGTAGCTCTGGCGCAGCACCGCCAGGGCCGGGATCGCGGCGCCGCCGGTCTGGCCGTACATGGCGCCCAGCAGGGCTACCTTGGCGCGGGCCCGGTCGCCGCCGAAGGCGTCCGCGGCGAGGGCCGCGTACAGGTCGTCGGCGATGCCGGCCGCGGCGAGGCGGGCGTCTCCCGAGACGGCGGCCAGCACCCGGGGCTCGAGCTGGCCCGCGTCGGCCACGACGAAGCGCCAGCCGGGGTCGGCCATCACGGCGCGGCGCACGACCTTGGGCACCTGGAGGGCGCCGCCGCCGCGGGTGGCCCAGCGGCCCGAGACGACGCCGCCGGGGACGTACTCGGGGCGGAAGCGTCCCTCGCTCACCCAGGCGTCGAGCCAGGCCCAGCCGTGCGCCGTCCAGATGCGGTAGAGCTCCTTGTATTCCAGCAGCGGCTTGACCGCGGGGTGCTCGACCCGGCGCAGCACCCAGGCCCGGGTGTTCGGGATGTCGATGCCGGCCCGGGCGAACGCGCGCAGCACCTCGGCCGGGGAGTCGGGGTGCAGGCCGTGCATGCCGAACGCGGCGTTGACCTCGGCGGCCAGCTCGGCGAGGCGGCGGGGCGGACCGACCGGCTGAGGCGGCCCGAGCAGGTCGCGAAGCAGCTCGTCGTGGACGTCGGCGCGCCAGGGCAGGCCGGTGTGGCCCATCTCGGCGCCGGTCAGCGCCCCGGCGGACTCCGCCGCGACGAGCAGCCCGAAGCGGCCCGGCTGTCCGGTGGCCGCGATGCGACGCTGCTGGTCGGCGTACACCCGGGTCAGGATCTCGAGGACCACCGGGCCGGCGGCGGGCGGCGGACCGGTGGCGGCGTCGAAGAGCGCGCCCTGGGCGAAGCCCGGCGGTTGCGGCAGCCGGGGCGGCGGGTCGGGCGGCACCGGACCGCCGGTGAGCCGCGCGTAGGAGGCGGCGAGCGACCGCGGCTCACCCCATCGCCCGGCGTGGCCCAGCAGGAGCGCCTCGGTGAGCTCGACGTCGTGGCAGCGGGCGACGCGCACCCCGGCCCGCAGCAGCGCGGGATAGCAGTCGGCGGTGGCGGCCCAGATCCAGCGTGGGCGCCCCGCAACCTCACGCCCGGCGCCCTCCCGCCCGGCGCCCTCCCGCCCGGCGGCCTCGCGCTCGGCGATCGCGGCCGGCAGGTCGGCCACGGGCTGCGGACCGGACGCGGGCGTGCCGTCGGGGTGCACGACCTGGAGATGTCCGGGGCCGTGCCAGCTCCCGTCGTCGGAGACCGCCGCTACCAGCACCCCGTCATTCTGGAACAGGGGTACGACAGAAAGCCCCTCATCGCGTAGTCCATGATCAGAATGTGCTGCTCCGCCCGACGACCGCCGCTCTCGCCCTGCTGACCGCCGCAGCGGCCCTGAGCGGCTGCG
Source organism: Actinoplanes sp. NPDC049681 (assembly GCF_044465265.1). Classification (NCBI taxonomy): domain Bacteria; kingdom Bacillati; phylum Actinomycetota; class Actinomycetes; order Micromonosporales; family Micromonosporaceae; genus Actinoplanes; species Actinoplanes sp. NPDC049681. The sequence continues at coordinate 762,754 of NZ_JBITLP010000002.1, read as the reverse complement.
ACCCCGATCCGGCGCCGGATGCCCGGCAGGCGAGCCCCGGCCCGCAGTCGACCGCCGCCACCTCGCTCCCGGCGAGCGCCTCGGTATGTGACGACCCGGACGTCGACTTCGGGCCGGTCCGCAGGCGCGAGGTGCTGACCGCCGTGGCGCGCGAGATCACCATCACCGCGCCGAAGGGCGGCCGCCTGGATCCGGAGTTCGAGCCGGTGCGCCGCTACACCGCGGAGGTCGTCGCCCCCGGGAACGTGCCGCGGCAGCTGGTGTACGACGCCTTCCTGCACAAGATCAGCCCCGATTCGGTGTACCCGGAGCTGGGCTCCGATCCCGGCACCGGCGGCAAGATCACCCGCGTGGACGGGCCCGGCCGCATCGTGGTGTACCGCGGCGTGTACGCGCGGGAGGCGACGTTCCGCTACCGCTGCGGCGCCGTGGACGTCACCGGCACCGTCTCGTCGTGGACGACCCCGGTCACGGGCGTGCTCGACTGCGACGAGAAGCCGGCCGGCAAGCACGAGATGGCGTCGGAGGCGGCCCGGCGCAGCTGCGCCCGCTGAGCCGGCTGCCGCGCTGTGATTCTCCGGCGGGTCCGCTCAGGAAGCCGAAGGACCGGCCGATGGGACTCCGTTGCCCCCCGACTTCGAAAGGCGACCCGAATGCTTGCACTGGTGGTCGACGACTCGAGCACGATGCGCCGGATCCTGCAGCGCGTCCTGGGCCAGCTCGGCTTCGCGGCGTACGAGGCGAGCAACGGGCAGGAGGCCCTCGACCTGCTCGTGGAGATCCCCACGGTGCCCGACGTCGCGCTGATCGACTGGAACATGCCGGTGATGGACGGCCTCGAGCTGATCCGTCACATCCGCAAGATGCCGCCGCTGCGGGACATGTGCATGATGATGGTCACCACGGAGGGCGAGCACAGCCAGATGGTCCGGGCGCTCGCGGCCGGGGCGCACGAGTACGTCCTCAAGCCGTTCGCGCCCGAGACCATCAAGCAGAAGCTCGCCTACATGGGCCTGATCGCCGCGTAACCACGAACTACTTCGTCGCGCCGGCGGTGAGGCCGGACTGGATCTGCCGCTGGAAGAACGCGTACACGATGATCATCGGCAGGATCGAGAGGGTGAGCGCCGCGAAGAGCGCCGCCCAGTTGGCCTGGTAGCCCGCCGACACCGAGATGTTCGCGATGCCCTGGGTGAGGACCCACTTCTGGTCCGCGCCCTGGCCCTGCATGATCGCGACCGGCAGCAGGTACTGGTTCCACTGGCCGACGATGTTGAAGATCGTGATGCTGACCAGCCCGGACCGGGCCATCGGCAGCATGACCTGGAAGAACAGCCGGGTGTGCGAGGCGCCGTCGACGATCGCCGCCTCCGCGACGTGGTTCGGCAGCGTCTTGAAGAACGCCGTCATGAAGAACACCGTGAACGGCAGCGAGTAGGCGATGTAGACCAGGATCAGACCGGTGTACGTGTTGAGCAGGCCGAGGTTCTGCAGGATCAGGAACAGCGGCACGATCGCCATGAAGACCGGGAACGCCAGGCCCGACACGAACAGGTAGTAGATGAAGCGGTTGCCGAAGAACTTGTAGCGGGCCAGCACGTAGGCGGCCATCGATCCGAAGATCATGGTGCCGGCGGTGCTCATCGCCACCACGAAGACGCTGTTGAGGAAGTAGCGGCCGATGTGCGCCTCGGTCCAGGCCGTCTTGTAGGTCTCGAAGGAGATCCGGCTCGGCAGGCTGAACGGCGCGTGGGTGAAGATCTCGGTGTTGCTCTTGAACGACGCGAGGATCACCCAGATCAGCGGGGCGATCACGAGGATCCCCCAGATCGCCAGCGCGACGTGGGCGAAACCGCTGAAGAGCTTGATCTCACCCTTCTCGCGAGCCGCGGAGGCGGAGTGCCGGGCACCGGGGTACGGCACGGTGCCGGGCGGCGGTGCGGAGATATCGGTACGCAGGTTGGTCATCTCAGGCTCCCGGTACGGCTCAGAGCTCGACGGCGTCGCGCCGGGTGACCCGCAGGGTCAGCGCCGCGAAGGTGATGGTCAGGAAGAACAGCACGACGCCCATCGCCGAGGCGTAGCCGAACTGTGCGTAGTCCTGCATGTTGCGGAAGATCTCGAGGCCCAGCACGGTGGTCGCCCCGTCCGGGCCGCCGCGGTCCACGGACATGACGTTGACCAGGGCGAACGCGTCGAAGGCGGCGATGCCGAGGTACACCCACGCGACCTGCAGGGTGTTCCACAGCAGCGGCAGCGTGACCTTGAAGAAGAGCGTGCCGCGGGTGGCGCCGTCGAGCGCCGCCGCCTCGTAGATCTCCGTGGGGATGGATCCCATGCCCGCGGAGAAGAGCACCACGTAGAAGCCGACGGCCTGCCAGACCAGCACGGCCAGGATCGACCAGAGGGCCAGGTTCTTGTCGGCGAGGAACAGGATGGGGCCCGCGCCGAACTGGTGGAGCATGCCGTTGATCAGGCCGCTCTCGTCGGGCGAGTAGACCCGCGCGAAGATCACGGCGACCAGGGCGAGGGCGAGCAGCTGGGGGAAGAAGAACACCACGCGGTAGACCTTCGACCCCCAGACCCCCCGGGTACGGCCACCCTTCGAACCGCCGCCCACGTTGAGCAGGAAGGCGAAGAAGAGCGCCAGGACGATCGTCAGCAGCGGAAGGAAGATCAGCAGCACCACGTGGTGCCGGATCGCCTTCCAGAACGTGTCGTCGTGGAAGAGCCGGTTGAAGTTCTCGAACCCGATGTAGTGCACGTCCGGCGAGAAGCCCCGCCAGTTGGTGAACGACAGCTGGAAGGCCTGAAGGTAAGCCGCGACCACGAACGTCCCATAGATGGCCAACGGCACGATCAGGAAGCCGATGATGAACGGGTACCTGCCGTGCTTCATGGTTCTGTGCTCCGTCCGTGATCGCGGTTTACGTCGTCAAGTGGTCGAGGGTCAGCGGTGGAACTTCTCGATGGAGGAGTCCTTCTTGATCGCGTCGGCGACCTTCTGCACCCGCTCGCAGAACTTGTCGGCGCTGCCGCCCTGGTACATCAGCTCGTTCGTGGCGGCCCGAACCTCGTCGTCGAGCTTCTTGTACCACGTGTCGAAGCGGAAGCTGAAGGTGTCCGCACCGGCTGCGGAAAGGGCCTTGTTGCCCGAGGTCAGGCCGGGGCTGATCTCCATGCCGTCGGTGGCGCCCGCGACGACGGTCAGGGTCTTGGTCAGCTGGGTGAAGCCCACGGCGCCGGCCTTGGAGAGCATGTGGCGCAGGAACTCCATGCCGCCGCGCGGGTTCTTGCCCTTGCTGGCGACGAAGTACTGCTCACCGGCCGCGGCGTAGAGCGCGGTGACGGGCAGCTTGTCGGCGGAGGTCACGCTCGGCAGCGGCATCAGCTGGTAGTCGAAGCCGTCCGGGGTGTCCTTGGCCTGCTCGTTCTCCAGCCAGGAGCCGGACGGGTAGAGGCCGACCTTGTACTGGTTCTGCTTCAGCTGGACCTCGGTGTGCTTCTGGCCCAGGAACGCCTTGTCCGAGTACTTGGCGCCGACCTCGGCCCACGCCGCGGCGGCCTGCTTGACGGCGTCGTTGGTCCAGGCGCCGTCCTCGAGGTTGTCGATGTTCTTGAGGATGTCGGCGCCGCCGATCTTCGCGGCGCTGGTGAGGATCACCGTGTACTGGTAGTACGGCGCGTTGGCACCGGCGTACCCGTAGGGGGTGATGCCCTTGGCCTTCATCTTGTCGAGCAGCGCGGTGAAGTCGGCCCAGGTGGTCGGCGCGGTCCAGCCGTTGTCCTTGAACAGCTTGCCCGAGTACCAGAGGCCGAAGACCGTGAACGCGTAGTTCAGGACGTACGGCTTGCCGTTGAACGTGCCCTGCTCGACGGTGCCCGGGATCAGGGTGTCCTTGACGGTCTTGCCGGCGATGTCCACCGACGGCGCGGCGAACAGGTCGGTGAGGTCCTGCACCTGACCGGCCTGGACGAGGGCGCCCTGGTCCATCAGCTTCGAGCCCGAGTTGTTGATCATGTCCGGCGGGTTGCCGGCGGTGAACCGCGGCTGCACGACCGTGGAGATCTCCTCGGTCTGGTTGAACGTGACCTTGGAATTCGGGAAGAGCTTGTTGTACGACGGGATGTCGACGTCGGTCGCGTACTTGGTGCCGAGGCCGCCGTTGAAGATGATGATCTCCAGCGGCTCGTCCTCCTTGATGCCCAGCGGGTTGGTCGCCGAGACCGTGCCCTTGGGCTTGTCGGACGTGGTGTCGTCGTCCTTGCCACCGCCGACGCACGCGCTGAGCATGCTGACGGCGGGCGTGGCCAGCAGGCCGACGGCGGCCGCGCGGCGCAGCAGCGTCCGGCGGTCCACCTCGGGCTTGAAAATCTCGGTCATGCACTTTCTCCTCAGGGTGTTGGTGCGGTGCGGGGTCAGCCCTTGACGGCGCCCGCCGTCAGGCCGGTGGCGATGTTGCGCTGGACGATCAGGAAGAAGATGACCACCGGGAGCGCGGTCATGATCGACCCAGCCATGAGCGGACCCCAGAAGGTGCCCTTGCTCGTCTGGTTCTGCATCAGCCAGGCCATGAGGTTCTGGTTCGCCTGGTCGTTGAGGGTGTTGATGATGATGAACTCGTTCCAGGCCTGAATGAAGCCGTAGACCGAAGTCGCCACCAAACCGGGACCGGTGAGCGGCAGGATGATCCGCCAGAAGATCTGGAAGCGGCTGGCGCCGTCGATCGCCGCCGCCTCGTCGAGCTCGCGGGGCACACCCTGGACGAAGCCGCGCAGCGTCCACACCGTGTACGGCAGGATCAGCACGATGTAGACCAGCGTGACGCCGAGCAGGCTGTTCGTGAGGTTGTAGTCCTGCAGCATCAGGAACAGCGGGATGAGGACCGCGACCAGTGGCACCATCTGGACCGACAGGACGATGAGGATGATCGCCTTGCGGCCGTAGAACCGGAACCGCGCGATGGCCAGCGCCGCCAGGAATCCGACGACCAGCGCGCCGAACACCGCGCCGACCGTGATCAGTACGCCGTTGACCAGGTCACGCTGGAAGAACGGCGCGTTGAACGCCGACCTGAAGTTGTCGAGCGTGAAGCCGTGCGGATAGAACGTCGGGTCGTACTGGAGGATCTCGGGCGCCGGCTTGAACGCCGTGTTCACCACCCAGTAGATCGGGAAGAACATGACCAGCGCGAAGAGCAGCCCGGCCAGGTTCGCCGCGATCGTGCCGGCCGTGCTGCGCCCCACGGTGGGCGTGTCGGACTCGCGCGACTGGCGGCGCCGCGTGCGGACGGCGGTTTGCGGTGCGACGGCGACCATCAGTCCACATCTCCGATCTTGAACATCTGGCGCATGTAGAACACCATCACGCCGAGCATGAGCAGGACGGAGATGATCGCGATCGCGGAGCCCAGCCCGTAGTTGTTGTTCTTGAACGCCAGGCTGTAGGACCACGTCGCCAGCACCTGGTACTCGGCCTCGGGCCGGCCGTTGCGCACGGCCCACACCTGGGTGAAGAGGCCGAAGTTCCAGATCACCGACAGGGTCGTGACGATCACGAGCAGCGGCTTGAGGATCGGCAGGGTCACCCGGCGCAGCGCCTGCCAGGCGGAGGCACCGTCGATCATGGCCGCTTCCAGCAGCTCCTTGGGCACCTGGGTGAGGCCGGCGTTGAGGGTGATCGCGATGAACGGGATGCCCGCCCACACGACGATCGTGGTGATCACGCTCCAGCCCTGGATCGGGTCGGCGAACCAGCTGTGGTTCGCGAAGTCGACGCCCGGGAGGCGGTCGATCAGCCAGTTCAGGACGCCGAAGTCGGAGTCGACGAGCCAGCGGAAGGTCTGGGTCGCGACCAGCTGCGGCACGGCCCAGACGAACATCATCGCGACGATCATGATGATCCGTACGGGCCACCAGACGCGGCGCATGAGCAGGGCGACGCCGAGGCCCAGCAGCACGGTCAGCACCACCGACACCACCGTGAAGGCGACCGTACGGGCGAGCACCTGGTAGAAGACCGGGTCGTTGAGGACCCGCGTGTAGTTGTCGAGCCCGACGTTCTCCGGCGGCAGGTTGCCGAAGAGCTGCCGCAGCCCGAGCTGCTGGAAGGAGAGCACACCCATCCGCACCAGCGGGTATCCGAGCAGCGCGGCCAGCAGCAGCAGGCTGGGCAGCACCAGGACGTACGGGGCCCGGCCGCCGGTGGTCCTGCGGCGCTTGCGACCGGCGTCCGCCGCGGCCGGAGCCGTCGCGGGAGGCGCCGGCGGGGAGTCGACGACCGACATCTGTCTCTTCACCTCTCTTCCTGCGGTGAGGGGTGCCGCCCGCCGGTGAGAGCGGGCGGCACCGGTGCGTCAGGAGGCGTTCAGGATCTCGTTGATCTTGGCGTCGGCGGCCTTCGTCGCGTCGGCCACGGTGGACTTGCCGGTCGCGATGCTGACCAGCATGTCCTGCAGGACGTTGGCGGACTCCACCTCGGACCACTTCGGCGCCATCGGCACGAACCAGGTCTCCTTGGCGGCCTGCGCGGTCGCCTCGTTGCCCTTCACGGCGGCGGCCTTGTCGAGCAGGTTGGTCGCGTTGGGCAGCGCGCCCTTGGCGATCAGGCCCTCCTGCGACTTGGTGTCGGTGAAGATCTGCGCCCACTTCGCGGCCAGGTCGGCGTTCGGGCTCTTGGCGGTGACGGCCACGTCGGAGCCGCCGAGGAAGGACGGCACGCCGGGCATCGGCGCCGAGGCGACCTTGCCGTTCACCTTGGTCTTGACCTTGGCCGAGGCCGGGTTGTTGGGGTCCTTGGGCTGCTCCTGGACGGCGCCCAGCTCCCAGCCGTTGGCGTAGAGCATGCCGGTCTTGCCCTGGGCGAACACCGGATCCTGGTCGGCCTCGTCCTTGGTGGGGTCACCGCTGGAGTAGTTCTTGGCCAGCTCGGCCCACTTGGTCAGGCCTTCCTGCGCGGCCGGCTCCGACAGGGTGCCGGTCCACTTGTCGCCTTCCTTCTTGGCGATGTCGCCGCCCGAGCCGTGCACCCACGCCATCGCGGCGTACCAGTACTTGCCCGGCATGTAGAAGGCGGAGAACTGCTTGTCGCTGCCGTTCTTCTCCTTGAGCTTCTTCGCCGCGGCCACGACGTCGTCGTACGTCTTCGGCGCGGAGAGGCCGGCCTTGCTGAACAGGTCGGTGTTGTAGAGCAGGACGCGGGCGCCGGCGTAGTACGGCACGCAGTACGTCTTGCCGTCCAGCTCACAGGGGGCGGACAGACCGGTCAGCCACTGGCCGGAGTTCTCGAACTGGGACTTGTCCAGCGGGGCGAAGGCGCCGTTGAAGACGTACTTCGGCATCTCGGTGTTGCCCAGCTCGACCACGTCGGGCACCTCGCTGCCGGCGAGGGTGGTGTCGAGCTTGGCGAGGTGGTCCTGCCACTGCTGGTAGTCCACCTGGACCTGGGCGCCGGTGGCCTGGGTGAAGCGGTCGTTGGCCTGCTTGACGACCTCGGGCCAGCCGCCCTGGGCGTCGACCATCAGCCACACCTTGATGGTCTTGCCGGCGCCGTTGACGGACGCGTTGGCGTTGGGGGTGTTGCTGCTGTCGCTGCTCGAACCGCACGCGGCGGCGGCCAGCAGCGTCGCGGCGAGCGTCGCGGTGACCGCGAGTCTGCGCTTCACGCTTTCCTCCTGGAAAGAATTCACATCTGGGGGTGAGAGAGAGGGGAGCTGGTGTTGCGGGGCATTGCTAAGGGGCGGAACTGCCGTCCTTGACGGCTTTGTGGCCGCTGACGGCTTGGGCGGTGCGCTGGAAGGCCGCGTGCGAACGTTCGTGGGTCCGCTGGGCGACGGCGACATAGAGCAGGTCGAGAACGACCAGCTGGGGGTGGCGCGCGGAGAGCGCGTCGGGGCGGAAGGTCGTGGCCTGGGTGGCGGTGAGCAGGACGATGTCCGCCAGCTCGGCCAGCGGCGAACGGGGGAAGCTGGTCAGCGCGATGGTGGTAGCACCGTGGCTGCTGGCCTCGGCGAGCAGCTCGATCGTCTCGCCGGTCTCGCCGGAGTGCGAGATGCCGAGCGCGACGTCGCCGGCGCGCGACAGTGCGGCGCTGGCCAGGCCGTTGTGCACGTCGGTCCAGGCCCACGCCGCGACGCCGATGCGGTGGAGGCTGAACTGCATCTCCTCGCCGACCAGGGCGCTGCCGCTGGCGCCGAAGATGTTGACCCGCGGTGCGGCCGCGATCGCCACCGCGGCCCGCTCCACCTCCGCGAGGTCGAGCAGCGCGGCGGTGTCGTGCATGGCCCGGGTGTCCGCGGCCATGATCTGGGCGAGGACGCGCTCCAGCGGGTCGCTGGGCTGGATCTCGCGTCCGATGTCGACGGTCCAGCCGGCCGAACGGGCCCGGCCGGTCTCGGCGGCGATTCCCAGCCGCAGGTCCGAGTACCCGTCGAAGCCCATGGCCCGGCAGAAGCGGGTGACCGTCGCGGGCGAGGTGCCCGAGCGCTCGGCGAGCTCGACGATCGTGGCGCGCGAGGCCGCCGCCGGATCGGTGAGGACCTGCTCGGCGACGCGCTGCAGCGCCCCGGTGAACTCCGGCAGGAGCGTGCGTACGCGCAGCAGCACGCCGTCGCTCGCGTTGGAGACCGCGGGAGTGGGCGCCTGATCGCGCACCAGCGGGTCGGCCACCACGGTAGAGGCGGTGCCGTCCACGTCCGGCTCGACCATGGGCCGTCCTCTCATCAAGGTGTGTTAACTGTCGCGGTAAAAGTTCTTACTGCGGGCCCCCTGCTGTCAAGCCTGTGGGTGAAGTTTTCAAACCGTTACCTGGAGCGACGGGTAACCGGCGCATTGCGTCACTGTCGGTTGACATGCGTCGATCCCCATATGGCCGATACGACGTGACCGCAGTCACATGCGGGGATTTAGGCCGTTTTGCTCATCGTCCGTACGGCCCACGCCCCGCCCTCCGAACAGCGGTTTTGTGGCACAACGTGAAACACCCTCGCAATCTGCGAGGGTGTTCCGTCAGTTGGCGAAAATTATGCCCAGAACCGGTTAAGCGCTGTCCCGAACGGCCTGGGCGAAGACCTCGGAACGGTGCTCGAAGTTGCGGAACCGCCCATAGCTCGGGGCGGCCGGCGACAGCAGCACGACCCCGCCGGCCGGCGTCACCTTGCGCGCGAGGCGCACCGCGGCGGGCAGATCCTCGGCCGCCTCGGTGCGAACGCCCGGCAACCCCGCCAGCTCGGCCAGGATCCGCGGGCCGCTGTCCGGCAACCCGATCACGGTGATCTCCCGGCCCCGCAGATGCTCGCGCAGCGGCGTGTAGTCCAGCCCTCGATCCGTCCCGCCGACCAGCACGGTCAGCGGACGGCCCTCGTACGCGTCGATCGCGTGCATCGCCGAATACGGGCTCGTGGACAGCGTGTCGTCGACGAAGGTGAGCCCGGACGGATCCTCGATCTCCGCGAGCCGGTGCGGCAGCCCCTCGAACGACGCGACCGACGCACGCAGCACGTCCCGCAGGCCCGGCACGTCGATGCCCATCCCGTCCAGGACGGCCAGCGCCACGCACAGGTTGCGCCCGTTGTGCTTACCCCGCAGCCGCAGCGTGTCGCGAGGGAACAGCGGCTCGTCACTGCAGTAGACGAGATCGTCGTCGTCGACGCGGAACCGCGAGTCGCCGGAACCGGCCGGGATAGCGGGGAAGCCGTTGAGATCCCGTACGGCGATCGTCTCGCGCACCAGCCGCTGGTCGGCACCGTTGACGATGATCAGTTCCGGTCCGTGCGCCAGCAGGTTCAGCTTGTCGCGGTAATACTCGCGCTCACCGCCGTGCGCGTCCAGATGCTCCGGGAAGAGCGAGGTGACCACGGCTACCCGGGGCGAATCGGCAAGGTCGCTGCACTGATAGCTGGAGAGCTCGAGCACGTACTGCTCGGCCGGCGGCAGGTCGAGCAGCGGCACACCGATGTTGCCGCCGAAGACGTTGGGCCGGCCGGCCGCCGCCAGCAGGTGGCTGATCAGCGCGGAGGTGGTGCTCTTGCCCTTGCTGCCGGTGACCCCGACGGTCTGCCGGGCGTGATCGGCCATCCAGAGGGCGCTGCCACCGGTGATGGTCACCCCGCGCCCGCGCAGCTCGGCCATCCATGGATGGGTCTGCGGCACCCCGGGCGAGCGCACCACGACGTCGGCGGCGGCGAGCGTCGGGAAGGCGTGGTCGCCGCCGGCGAGCGGTGCCAGCGACGCCAGCTCGCCCTCCCACGGCACCGAGAGGAAATTCGCGCTGTCGTCCACCGCCATGAGGCGGGCCGGCCCGTGCGCGGCGATCGCCGTCACGGCGGCCCGGCCCTCACGGCCGGTACCCCAGACGGCCACGGACCGTCCGCGCAGGTCTGCCAGGCGCACTGGAACACTCCCTCTCTCAAGTCGCCGCACTAGTATTGCCCGTCGGTCCAGTGACAGGAGTTCGCGGGTGCAGTTCGACGTCATGCGCTTCCCCTCGTACGCATACGACCCCGCCACCGGGGTCGCGACGTTCGACTACCTGCTCGACGGGCCCGCCCCCGAATCCTTCACCGAGACGATCACCTTCCCGGTGCCCGAGGGCGGCGCCGTGCCGGAGACCTTCCGCCGGGTGCTCGAGCTGCTGCACGTGGTCGCGGGGGTGAGCTACTACAAGGTCGGCGCGCCCGCGCGCATCGAGGCGCCCACCGCCGTTCCGGCCAAGGCGAAGGCCCTGTTCGACGCCGTCTACAGCAAGGGCCTCGGCGAATACGCGTACGTGAATCAGCTGCCGTACGTGCTCGACATGACCGTCGGCGTGCCGGGCGTGTCCGAGCCGGCCGCACCCGTCGACAACGCCGAGGGGCGTCCCCTGTCGGCCGTGGGCGGCGGCAAGGACTCCATCGTCACGCTCGAGATCCTGCGCGCCGCCGGCATGGACCCGGTGCCGTTCTCGGTCAACCCCAACCCGGTGATCGTCAACGTCAACGCCGCCTCCGGGCTGCCCGCCCTGGCCGCCCGCCGCAAGCTCGACCCGCGCCTGTTCGAGCTGAACAAGGCGGGCGCCCGCAACGGCCACATCCCGGTCACCGCGATCAACTCGCTTATCGCGATCGCCACCGCCACGCTGCACGGGCTCGGTCCCGTGGTGATGTCCAACGAGCGCTCGGCGTCCGACCCCAACCTGATCTGGAACGGTCACCCGATCAACCACCAGTGGTCCAAGGGCGTCGAGGCCGAGGGGCTGCTGCGGGCCGCGGTCACCGCCCACGCCGGGCTCACCGAGCCGTATTTCTCGCTGCTGCGGTCGCTGTCGGAGCTGCACATCGCGCAGCTGTTCGCCCGGTTCGACGCGTATGACGACGTGGTCACCAGCTGCAACAAGGCGTTCAAGCTGCACGACCCGACGGCCCGCTGGTGCGGGGACTGCCCGAAGTGCCGCTTCGTCGCCCTCGCCATGGCGCCGTCGATGCCCCGCGAGCGGCTCACCCGCATCTTCGGCCGGGACCTGTTCGCCGACCCGGCCCAGGTCCCCGGCTACCTCGAGCTGCTCGGCATCGACGCGCACAAGCCGTTCGAGTGCGTCGGCGAGGTCGAGGAGTCCCTGGTCGCGCTGACCATGCTCGCGGACGACCCGCAGTGGCGCGACGCGCCGGTGGTGGCGGCGCTGCGCGAGGCGGTTCCGGCCGCGGCGTGGGCCGAGGCGTCCCGGGACGCGGTGCTCACCCCGGGCGGGCAGACGTTCGTGCCCCCGGCGTACGCGAAAGCCCTGTCCTTGATGCTGTGATCACTCGGGTGCGTCGTGGTGGATCCGCTCCGGAGCCACCCCCAGCTGGTAGAGCGCGGCGGTGGTGGCGGCCAGCATCAGCGGCGGCCCGGCCAGATAGACCTCGTGCTCGGACCACTCGCCGTAGGCGGCCACCGCATCGGTGACCAGGCCGGACGCGTACGGGCCGGCCGGCCCCTCGGAGATGACGGGCACGACCGTGGCCCGCCGCGCCGAACCCGCGATCGCCGCGATCTCGTCGATGTCGTAGAGCTCCGAGAGGGTCCGCGCGCCCCAGAACAGCACCACCGACCGTGGATCGCCGGTCGCGGCGAGCTCGGTCAGCAGCGCCTTCAGCGGCGCCACCCCGGTGTCCCCGGCGATCATCAGCAGGTCGCGGCCCGAATCCGGCAGGCACATCCGGCCCTCGGCCCGCGCGATCCGCACCTTGTCGCCGGCAGCCAGGCGGTGCACCAGCGTGCCGCTGACGCCGTTCAGCGACTTCGCGCGTACGTGCAGCTCCACGACGTTGTCCCGGCGGGGCGCACCGGCCAGCGAGTACGGGCGCCACACCCCCGGCAGCTCCGGCACCTCGATCCGGGCGTACTGCCCCGGCAGGTAGGGCATCGGCAGGTACGGCCGCAGCCGCACGACCGCCAGGTCGTCCCGGCGCCGCTCGTGGGAGACGACCACGGCGGTCCAGGTCGTCGGCTCGTACCGGGCGGTGGCCATCCCGTGCGCGATCCACTCGTACGCGTGCTGCCACGTCGACCGCCACGCCTGGTCGAAGTCCTGCCGCCACCCGTTGGCGGCCATGCCCGCCCGCATCGCCTCGGCCAGCGCCGCCCCGGCGAGTTGCAGCTGCTGCGGGGCGATACCGCACTCGGCGAGCGCGGCGCCTAGCCGCCCGAACCCGGCCACGAGCGCCGGCGGCTGGTCGAAGTTGTGCACCAGCCAGGTGAGCCCGTCCGCCAGCTGCTCGGTCTGCGAGGCGGCATTGCCCGGAACGGTACGGAACAGCCCGGGCTCCGCCTGCACGAGCGCGGCCCGCAGCCGGGCGGCGACCTCCGGCGGCCCCCCGGCCAGCGACAAGCTGTTGCTGAGCAGGCGCTGCACCTCGTGCATCATCGCGTCGTCGGCCGGGTTCATGCCGTCGACCGGTGCCATGGTCCGGGCCGGCGGGATCGGGGCCGCCGGGCGCAACGGCGGCGCGGGACCGACCAGCTGGACCGGGTCACCCGGCCACGCCGGCCCGACCGGCCGCGGGCCGCCGATGCCGGGGATGCCCTCGATCGGCCGGGTCGTGGAGGCCGGGAGGCCGCCCGGCCAGGGCCCCGCGCCCGGCGGGTACGGGATGGTGGGCCGGCCGGCCGGTACGCCGGTGCGGGTGCCTCCCGGCAGATGGGTGGGCGACGGCAGGACCGGCGTGGCGCCGCCCGGGACCGGCGGCAGGGCCGGCGTGGCGCCGCCCGGGACCGATGGCAGGGCCGGTGTGGCGCCGCCGGGGACCGACGGCAGGGCGGGCGTCGTCGCGCCCGGGACCGGCGGGAGTGCCGGCGTGACGGCACCCGGGGGCAGGATCGGGGTTCCCGGGACGGGACTGCCCTGGGGTGGCCGGGGCATGACCGGCGATGAGGCGGTCGGGATCGGCAGATTGCCCGGACCGGTGCCGCCCGGGACGGGCGGGGCCGGGGTGCCAGGGGCCGAGGTGCCGGGGGCCGGTGCCGGCGTGCCGGGGGCCGGCCTGCCCGCGGCCGGAGTGCCCGGCAGCGGGGTGCCCGCGCTCGGAGCACCCGCCAGCGGGGCGCCCGGAGCTGGAGCACCCGGCAGCGTGGTGCCCGCGGTCGGAGCACCCGGCAGCGGGGTGCCCGGAGCCGAAGCGCCCGGGAGCGGGGTGCCCGGAGCCGAAGCGCCCGGCAGCGGGGTGGGAGCGCCTGGGATCAGGGTGCCCGCGAGCGGAGCGCCCGGGAGCGAGGCGCCGGCAGCCGGGGTGCCTGGCGACGGCACGCCGGCGGTCGGAGTGCCCGGCTGCTGAGCACCTGCCGGCGGCGGAACCGAAGCGCCCGGCATGGTCGGCGTCTGCGTGCCCGGCGGCAACGCGGCGGCCGGGATGGTGGACCCGGCCTGCGGTTGCTGGTTCTGCGAGGGCGCAGGGGTCGGTGTCTGCCGCGCGAGGTGCTCCGGGAGGAGGTCCATGAGGTGGCCGGGGTTGACGTCTGTCGGCAGTGTCGGCGAGGTCACCGGCGTCCGTATCACGGATGCGGTCGGCGTCGCGCTCGGCGTGGGGCCGTCGACGATCGGTTCGCTGGTCGCGGCGGACGGGGTGCTGCCGGAGACCGACCCGGACTCAGGATCCGGCGATGACGGGAGCGGGTAGCCCGGGGAGCTGGGAATGCTGACCCCGGCCGCCGGTGCGGCGGTCCCGGAGCTCCCCGCTGCCGAGCTGGAGACGTCGGAGCCGGTCGCGGTCGCGGTGGTGTCCGAGCCGGTCGACGGGCCGGTGCTGGCCGGGGTCGCGGGCGGGACGGCGGGCTGGGAGGGCCGCGGGGCGGACGGCACCGAAGCTAGACCGGCCCGGAAGTCACCGGTCGCCTCGGCGGGGGTGCGCTCCGGCCGGGGCACGCCCGGTTCCTGCAGCTCGTGGAGGGGGTGTGCGGACGGCAGCTCGGCCTGCGGGAGAATGTGCTGCTCGGCGGGCTGGTGTGCCGCGGGCCAGTGCGGGTGCAGCAGCGCCTCCGGGTGCACCGGCTCGGCGCCTTCGGGGTCCGCCTCCTGCGCCGCCCGGGCGCTCAGCGCGGCGGCGGCGTCCGCTTCGCCGGCCGCGGCCGCGTCGGGGGCGGCCGAGCGCAGCCGCATGGCACGGAGCAACGCGAGCATGTGGGGGTCGGATCCGGAACCGGTTGACACCAGCACACCCCCCGACCGCCGAACGACGCGAACAGTACAACCGTACTGCCGTCCGGCGCGGTCTGCCGCCGCTACCCCGTGGCCGGGCCGTTCCCGCCGCTGTCGTACCCGGATGGCATGCTCGCTCTGCAAGCGGACGAGCCGAGGAGATTCGCATGGGCAAGGTGGTCGCCGACATCTCGGTGTCGCTCGACGGGTTCGTGACCGGCCCCGGCCCCGATCTCGCCCACGGCCTCGGCCGCGGGGGCGAGGCGCTGCACACCTGGGTTTTCGACGGGGACGCGGTCGACCGGGAGGTGCTGACCACCGCCACCGACGCGACCGGCGTGATCGTGATGGGCCGCAACCTGTTCGACATCATCGACGGGCCGCACGGGTGGAGCGACGAGATCGGCTACGGCGCCGACCTGGCCGCCCCGCCGCCGATCCTGGTGGTCACGCGTAACCCGCCGGACCGGGCCCGGCTCGGCGAGCGGGTCACGTTCGTCGTCGACGGGCTGCGCAGTGCCGTCGCCAAGGCCCGCGCCATGGCGGAGGAGCGCGACGCCGTGATCATGGGTGGGGGCCGGATCATCCGCGGTGCCGTCGACGCCGGCCTGGTCGACGAGCTGCGGCTGCACCTGGCGCCCGTCCTGCTGGGCTCCGGCACCCCGCTCTTCACCGGTGCCACGCCCCGGGCGCTGCGCCAGGTCCACGTGCGGGTCTCCGGGCACGCCACCCACCTCACCTACCGGGTGGACTGAGGTGCCCGAGGTCCACCTGATCACCGACCCCGACGACGAGCGGCTCGGCGACTACCGCGCCCTCACCGATCTCGAGTTGCGCACCAAGTGGGAGCCGCCGAACGGTCTCTTCATCGCCGAGGGTGAGCTGGTGCTGCGCCGGGCCCGCCGGGCCGGCTACCGGCCCCGGTCGTACCTGGTGGACGCCAAGCGGGTCGACCAGCTCGACGATCTCGGCGATGCGCCGGTCTACGCGGCGACCCCGGCCGTGCTGGAACGGGCGACGGGGTTCCACGTGCATCGCGGCGTGCTCGCGTCCTTCCATCGGCTGCCCCTGCGCGACGCCGGCGAGGTGCTCGCCACGGCCCGGCGCGTCGCGATCCTCGAGGACGTCAACAACCACACCAACATCGGTGCCGTCTTCCGCGGGGCGGCTGCCCTCGGCATCGACGCCGTCCTCTTGTCACCGTCCTGTGCGGACCCGCTCTACCGCCGCAGCGTACGGGTGAGCATGGGCGAGGTGTTCGCCGTGCCGTACGCCCGCCTCGAGCCCTGGCCGGACGGCCTGGACCGGGTCCGCGCGGCGGGTTTCACGGTGCTGGCGCTGACCCCCGCCGCCGGCGCCCTGCCGATGCAGCGCCTCGACGCCTCCCAGCGTGCCCGGCCGGCCCTGCTCCTCGGCGCCGAGGGGCCGGGCCTGTCCCGGCACGCCCTGGCGGCGAGCGACACCCCGGTACGGTTGCCGATGCGCCGCGGCGTGGACTCGCTCAACGTGGCGGCGGCGGCAGCGGTGGCCTTCTGGGAACTGGGCCGCGACGACGACCTCTGACCACCTCGCCTACTCCCCTGGGACGCGATGACCATCTCCGAGCTCAAGACCGCACGGCTGATCCTGCGCCGATGGCGCGACGAGGACGTCCTGCCCTGGGCGGCGATGAACGCCGACCCGGCCGTCCGTGAGTATTTCCCCGCCGCCCTGACGTACGAGCAGAGCGCCGGCTCGATCGAGGCCTTCCGCGCCGACCTGGACCGGCGCGGCTGGGGCTGGTGGGCCCTCGAGCTGGCGGCGACCGGCGAGCTCATCGGCATGGCCGGCCTCGACCCCGTGGAGGACGCCCTGCCGTTCCGGGGCGTCGAGGTCGGCTGGCGGCTGGCGCGGCAGGCCTGGGGCAACGGCTACGCGACCGAGGCCGGCCACGCGTGCCTGGACTTCGGCTTCGACGTCCTCGGGCTGGGTGAGATCCTGGCGATCTGCGCCGCGGGCAACCAGCGGTCACAGGCGGTGATGCACCGGCTCGGCATGACCCGCGACCCGGCGGACGACTTCGACGACCCGACCGTCCCGCCGGGTCCGCTGCGGCGCTCGGTGGTCTACCGCATCAAGCGCCATTGAGGAAGGTCAGGCGGGCGGGATCAGCCGGGAACCGGTCCAGGCGAGGCCCATGCCGGCGGCCAGCAGGATCAGGGCGCCGACCGTCGGCAGTGGCTTGACGGCGAACGAGCCGGCCCCGATCGACACCGCGGCGAGGATCAGCAGCACGCCGTCCGCGGGATTGACCAGTTTGGAGCGCAGCACCGCCCAGCCCAGCAGCAGCCAGCCCGTGCCCATCACGGCCGCCGCGATGACGGACGCGGTGTGGACCTGCGCCGCCGTGAGGCTGAGATCCGGCAGCCCGCCGACCTCCGCCGGTACGTCGCCGGCCGCGGCGCCGGACGATGCGGCGCTCGTGGTGCCGCCGCCCGGCAGGGTCAGCAGGGGCAGCCACAGCAGGGCGCCGGCCAGGCCGATCAGCAGGCCCGCCGCGGCCGGCCGGCGGGTTCGTGAGCCGGCGAGCAGTCCCGCCAGCGCGATCATCGCGATGGTGCACAGCCAGCCCGCCGCGACCTGCACCCCCAGCTGACCGGCGGGGCTCGGC
Organism: Actinoplanes sp. NPDC049681; assembly: GCF_044465265.1. Taxonomy (NCBI): domain Bacteria; kingdom Bacillati; phylum Actinomycetota; class Actinomycetes; order Micromonosporales; family Micromonosporaceae; genus Actinoplanes; species Actinoplanes sp. NPDC049681. The sequence goes on along the minus strand of NZ_JBITLP010000002.1, from coordinate 745,457 downwards.
ACGCCCAGCGTGGACCAGCCGTAGAGGGCCGCGCCCACCGGCAGGGCCCAGAGGGCGATGCGGGCGTACCGGCGTACCGACCAGATCCAGACCGCTTCCCGGATCGGGAGCAGGTGATCGTCGGCCGCCGACGGGTGGGCGGCGCCTACCCAGGCCGGGGCGACGCGCAGCGGGCGGCCGCTGGCCGTCTGGTGCTGACTGATGCTCATGGCTCCGCCTTGATCGGGCTCAAGCCGAGCGGCCGGGGGCACCGGTCGGGAATCCTGGATCCACCATGGCAAAAAGCCGCGGCGATCCGCGGCCTTTTGCGATATTCGCTACGATCTCGCACCCGACCGGGGGCGGCCGGTGCCGCCCCCGCCCCGGATGGTGTTCTCAGGCGCGCTCGGGCTCCCCTGCGCCGTTGTAGTCCGCCGCACCGAGCGCGGCGGACGGCGGGATGGGCTCCGGCGCCGGCAGCCCCTTGGCCCCGTTGTCCCCCGAGACCTGCGCCTCCGCGGCCCGGACCTGCGCGTTCACGGCCTCCGCCTCGGCAGCCGCCGCGCGCGCCGCCGCGGCGGCCTCGCGCTCGACGGCGTCCGAGTCGACCGATTCCGACGGCTTGTCGCCGGCCATGTTGGCCAGGCCGCCCAAGGCGCCGCCGAGGCCGTCGAGGGCCTTGGTCAGCTCGGTCGGCACGATCCAGACCTTGTTGGCCGAGCCCTGCGCGATCTGCGGCAGGGACTGCAGGTACTGGTACGCGAGGACCTTCTGCGACGGGTTGGCGGTGTGGATGGCGTCGAACACCGTACGGATGGCCTTCGCCTGTCCTTCGGCCTGCAGGATGCGCGCCTGCCGGTCACCGTCGGCGCGCAGGACCGCGGCCTGCTTCTCGCCCTCGGCCGTGAGGATCTGGGCCTGCTTGTGACCCTCGGCGTTGAGGATCGTGGCGCGGCGTTCGCGTTCGGCGCGCATCTGCTTCTCCATGGAGTCGCGGATGCTCGGCGGCGGCTCGATGGCCTTGATCTCGACGCGGGTGACCTTGATGCCCCAGCGGCCGGTGGTCTCGTCGAGGACGCTGGACAGGTGGCGGTTGATCTCCTCGCGGCTGGTCAGCGCGCGCTCGAGGTCGAGCGAGCCGATGACGTTTCGCAGGGTGGTGACCGTCAGCTGCTCTATGGCCTGCAGGAAGTTCGAGATCTCGTACGTGGCGCGTACCGGGTCGACGACCTTGAAGTAGAGCACCGTGTCGATGCTGACCACGAGGTTGTCGGAGGTGATGACCGGCTGCGGCGGGAAGCTGACGACCTGCTCGCGCATGTCGACCTTGGTGCGCACCGCGTCGACGAACGGCACCAGGAGGTTCAGGCCCGGGGAGAGCGTCCGCTTGTACTTGCCGAGCCGCTCCACGACGTCCATGCGTTGCTGGGGGACGATCCGGACGGACCGGATAAGGGTGATCACCGCGAACAGCGCGATCACGAAGATGAGTACACCGACAACCGCTTCCATGGGTGCCTCTCTAGATGGTGGGCATGTCGTCGCGCCACACGATGGCAGTGGCGCCTCTGACCTTGATGACCCGGACGCGTTCGCCCGGCAGATACTTTTCGGCACCGTCGAACGAGCGCGCGCTCCAGAGCTCACCGTCGATCTTCACGAGGCCGTGGTCGGCGTCGACCTCCTCGAGCACCGTCGCCTGGGAACCCTCGATCGCTTCGATGCCGAACGCGGTCTCGCCCGTCTCAGCGGCCGGCCGCTGGTGGCGCATGATGATGGGGCGGAGCGCGCCGACGGAGAGGCCCGAGACGATGGCGAAGACGACGGCCTGCAGCAGCAAGGGGGCGCCGAGCGCCGCCGCGCCGGCCGCCGCGAGGGCGCCGACGGCGAAGAAGATGATGAGGAAGGTCGCGGTGAAGGCCTCCGCGATCGCGAGGGCGATGGCGAGTACCAACCAGAGAACAGCTTCCACACCCAGATCGTGACACGTTCGCGCACGCGCAGCGACATCGCGGCGGCTGCTGTTCCCGCGTAGCCATATCCGCGTGCCGCAGTTGTACTCATGACTCCCCATCAGGAAGGCTCACCGTGTCCCTGCTGCCGGAAACCGGCCGACGTGTCACCGAGATCACCGCCCGCGCGCAGTCCGCGGGCCGGGCGCCGTCCTTGGCGCTGGCGGTGGTCCGCGACCGCTCGCTGCTGCACTTCACCGGCGCCGGGGAGACCCCGCCGCCGGACCCGAAGACGCAGTACCGGCTCGGCTCGATCACCAAGACGCTGACCGCGACGATGGTCATGCAGCTACGGGACGAGGGCTTCTTCGCCCTGGACGACCTGCTGTACCGGCATCTCCCGGGCACACCGGTCGGCGGCATCACGCTGCGCCAGCTGCTCGGTCACGTCTCGGGCCTGCAGCGCGAACCGGACGGCCCCTGGTGGGAGCGCACCGCCGGCGTCAGCGTGGACCGGCTGCTGACCGACCTCGCGTTCGACAAGATCGCCGGCCCGCCGTTCCGGACCTATCACTACTCCAATCTCGCGTACGGGCTGCTGGGGGCCGTTCTGCAGCGGGTCACCGGTGAGTCGTGGGCGGATCTCGTCGGCAAGCGCGTGCTCGACCCGCTCGGGATGAAGCGGACCACCTACTCCCCCGTGGAGCCGTTCGCCCGCGGATACGTCGTCCACTCCCTCGACGGCAGCCTGCACGAGGAGCCCCGGCCGGACTCGGGCGCGATGGCCCCGGCCGGGCAGCTGTGGTCGACCGTGACCGATATGGCGAAATGGGCCGCGTTCCTCGCCGATCCGGCGCCCACGGTGCTGAGCCGGGAGACCGTCGACGAGATGTGCACGCCCGTGGTGATGCAGGACGAGACCTGGACGGCCGGGCACGGTCTCGGCCCGGAGCTCAACCGGGTCGGCGAACGCGTGTACGTGGGTCACGGCGGCTCGATGCCCGGCTACGTCTCCCAGCTGCTGGTCCACCGCCCCAGCCGGACCGGCGTGGTCGCGTTCGCCAACTCGTACGGCCTGCGCGGCACCAGCATCCGCGCGGTGGCCCTCGAGGCGCTGACCGCGGTCCTGGACGCCGAGCCGGCACCGCCGCAGCCGTGGCGCCCGGCGCCGGCCCCCGAGGGCGAGGCCGCTGAGCTGTGCGGGCGCTGGTGGTGGATGGGCGGCGAGTTCGAGGTGACCGCCGAGGGCGAAGAGCTGGTGATGGCGCCGACCGGATTCGCCGCCCGCGCGCCGTGGCGCTTCGCCCGGGAGGCCCCGGACCGCTGGCGCGGCACGGCGGGGGCCAACGCCGGCGAGGTGCTGGCCGTCCTGCGCGCGGCCGACGGCTCGGTCGAGAAGCTGGACATCGCGACCTTCGTCTTCAGCCGCGACCCCCACCACCTGGCCTAATCGGCGGGCTCCGTCACGAAGTCGATGAGGCGTTCCATGGCGTTGATCAGGGGCGTCTCGACGTCCTTGTAGCTGTTCACGCTGCCCAGGATGCGGCGCCACATGTCGGCGGGCTCCGCGATGCCCACGGCCCGGCAGACGCCCTCCTTCCAGGGCCGGCCGGGCGGGATCACGGGCCACTCGCGCAGCCCGACGCGCTCCGGCTTCACCGCCTGCCACACGTCGACGTACGGGTGGCCGGTGACCAGCACGTCGGGGTCCTTGACCGCGGCGACGATGCGGCTCTCCTTGGATCCCGGCACGAGGTGGTCCACCAGGACGCCGACGCGCCGATTCCGGGCGGGGCGGAAGTCGCGGATGGCCCCGGCCAGGTCGTCGATGCCGTCGAGCGGCTCCACCACCACGCCCTCGATGCGCAGGTCGTCGCCCCAGATGCGCTCGACGAGGGCGGCGTCGTGGATGCCCTCGACCCAGATCCGGCTGGCCTTGGCCACCTGGGCGCGTACGCCCTGGACGGCGACGGACCCGGAGGCGGTGCGCTTCTGCTTCGGCGCGGCCGGGCCGGCGGCCGCCGGCTTGCGCAGGGTCACGACCTGGCCGTCGAGGAGGAACGCCGCGGGCTCCAGCGGGAAGTTGCGGCGGCGGCCGTGGCGGTCCTCGAGCACCACGGCGCCGTACTCGAAGCCGACCACGGCGCCGCAGAAGCCGGCCTCCGCGTCCTCGACCACCAGGCCCGGCTCGGCGTCCACCTCGGGTATCACCTTTCGGCGCCGCCAATTGCCCGCGAGTACGTCCTCCCCATACATGTCCGCACCGTAACCCGTCCGCGCGGACACGCCGGCTGCGACGCTCCGGCCGAGACAACGTCGGCGCGGGGCACGTACCCTTGCTCGCATGTCCCCCGCAGCAGATGCGGCGACCCTCACTGCGCGCCGGTCCACCCGGCTCGTCGCGTGGGTACGCGCCTGGCGCGCCGGTCTCGTCCCGTTCGACGAGCTGGCCGACGAGATCGCCGGCGACGAGGAGCACCTCGTCGCCGATGCCCCCGGCACCTGGACGGACGTGCCACTGGGACAGGCGCTGCCCGCGTTCGCCAAGCTGCACCCCGACGAGATCCGCCTGGTTCTGCCGGTTCCCGGCGACCCGCGCGGCCTGCCCGGCCCCGGCGACCTCACCGGCGCCGCGCTGGTGGCCGGCGAGGCGCTGGTGACGCCCACGTTCGGGATCGTCCCCGAGGTGCGCCGGCACACGTCGGGCTCGGGCGTCTCGTTCGAGACGGTGCTGTGGCGCTTCTACCCGGTCGCCGAGTACAGGCCGGTGTTCCAGATGGGATCGGCGGAGGCCGAGGCGCAGCTCACGCAGGCGCTGGCCGAGGCGACCACCCAGCTCACCCGCCTCGACGTCGCCCAGTGGCGGCCGGAGCTGGCCGGGGCGCTGCAGGCGCTGCGCCGCCCCGAGAGCACGGCGACGCTGCCGCCCGGGTTCGACCCGCGGTCGCGGCGGCTGTTCGCCCGCGCCAGCATCCTCGACCAGGTGCTGGCGCTCGCCGAGCACAGCGCTCCCGGCGGGGCGGTCAACACGTACGAGGCGCAGCAGCGCGATGCGGCACTGCGCCCGCTCACCACGGCCTGCCGTCAGGCGCTCGTCGCGGCCTGCAACTCCCCGTTGCATGGCTGACCGGTTCGCGCACTGCACGTTCTGCGGTGCCCGCTTCATCCCGGGCCAGCCGTGGCCGCGGCGTTGCGGGGCCTGCGGCGAGACCAGCTACCGGAACCCGGCGCCGGTCGCCGTGGCGTTGCAGCCGGTCGGTGGCGGCCTGCTGGTGATCCGGCGCGGAATCCCGCCGGCGGAGGATCGGCTCGCCCTGCCGGGCGGCTTCATCGAGTTCGGCGAGACATGGGAGCAGGCCGCGGCCCGGGAGCTGTGGGAGGAGGCCGGGCTGCGGTCCGACCCGGATTCCGTACGCCTGTTCGACGCGCTCAGCGCCCCCGACGGCACGCTGCTGATCTTCGGCCTCTTCCCGGCCGTGGCCACGGCCGCCGATCTCCCCGAGGCCCCCGCGACCGGTGAGACGCGGGAGCGGCTGGTGCTGCGGGAGCCGCAAGAGCTCGGCTTCGAGCTGCACACCCGGGTCGCCGGCCGCTGGTTCGCCCAGGTGGCCGCCGGGCTGTAGGACCTACGAGCGGAAGACCTCCGCCAGGTCGTGCAGGCGCGCCGCCGTGCCGGTCAGCCCCTCGACCGCGCGGTAGGTCTCCTCGGCCGCGCCGCGGACCTCGCCGGCCGCCGTGCTGACCGCGCCGATCGCCTGGCTGATCTGCTCGCTTCCGCTGCTGACCAGGCTCGCGCCGTGCACCATGGTCCCGGTCGTCGCGGACTGCTCCTCGACCGCGGCGGCGATGGTGACCTGGTGCTCGGCGATGGCGCCGATGATGGTGGAGAAGCCGCTGACCGCCTCGACCGCCTCGCCGGTGTCGTGCTGGATGCCCTCGATGCGGCGGGCGATCTCCTCGGTGGCCTGCGCGGTGGCCTGCGCCAGCTCCTTGACCTCACCCGCGACGATGGCGAAGCCGCGGCCCGCCTCGCCGGCCCGGGCGGCCTCGATGGTGGCGTTGAGGGCGAGCAGGTTGGTCTGCGCGGCGATCGCGTTGATCGTCCGCAGCACGTCGTTGATCTCCTGGCTGGAGTCCCGCAGCCGGGTGACGTTGCCGGTGGCGAGGGCGACGCCGGTCACCGCCTCGTCGGTCATGCGGGTGACGTCCGAGGTGTTGGTGCTGATCTCCTCGATCGCCGCCCGCATCTGGTGCGTGCCGTCGGCGATCGCCCCGACCTCGTCGCTGGTCCGGCGCGCCGAGAGCGCCACGGTCTCCAGCTCCCCGGCGGCGGCGTCGGCGGCCTTCGTCATGGTGGTGCTGACCTGCTGGAGGGCGCCCGCGGAGGTGTTGACCTCCTCGACGGCGCGGCGGATGCCGTTCACCGTGTCCTGGAAGCGGTCCATCATCGCGTTGTACGCCAGGGCCATCTGCCCGAGCTCGTCCTTGCCGACCACCGGCATCCGGGGGCTGAGGTCGCCGCCGGCGGCGGTCTTGATCACTCCGGCGTCGATGCGCAGCACCTTGACGATGCTGAACCACGTCGACATCTGCATGATGAAGCCCAGCGGCGCCAGGATCAGCGGCAGCCACGTCGCGACGCTCGCCAGCCGCTCCAGGTCTTCGCGGCCGGCGGAACCGGCGGGCAGCGTCTCCGCCACCGACCCGGCGACCGAGCGGGTGAGCAGCCCGAGACCGATCAGTCCGCCGATGAAGGAAAGCAGCGCGAGGGAGGTGCGGGCCTTGACGGGCAGCCGCTCCAGGAGCTTCACCATGCCTGACTGTTCGGCCGGTAAACGTCTGAGTTGAGACGCACGCCACTTTCGCGGCTCCGGCGCTCAGACCCGGGCGGCGACCAGCGCCTCCAGCAGATCGCCGAGCTGGTCGAGCCGGGTCTGGTCCAGCGGCGCGAACGTCTCCGCGTACACCCGGTCCGCGCGGCCCTGCCCTTCATGGCGCAGCCGCTCCCCCAGCTCGGTGAGCCGGTGCCGCACGATCCGCCCGGGCCCCGGTACGCGCTCGAGCATGCCGCGGTCGACCATGCGGGCCGCCAGCGAGCCCAGCGCCTGGTCGGTCTGGAAGGTCAGCCGGGCGAGCTCGTGCAGGGAGGCCCCGGGGTGCCGGTCGAGGTGCCGCAGCGTGTCCCACTGCACGAGCGAGACGCCGAGATCGGCCAGGGCCGCGGTGAGCGCACGATGGTGGCTGTGCTGCAGCCGCTTCACCAGCAGTGCGACCTCAGGCGCCGTACGACCCATCGACAGATCCCGTCCCGTCCTCGGCCGCGCGGCGACGTCCGCCGCACGGAAATGGGGTGGCCAGAAACAGCCGCGGCAAACCAGGTCAGAGGAATTGCTCCAGGAGCGTGGCCAGGCGGACCGGGGTCTCGTCCATCGCGTAGTGCCCGGCTTCGGCGAGCACCTCGAGGCGGGCGTTCGGATAGGTCGTCATCCAGGTTCCCCGCATCGTCGCGGCGCCGAGCGCCGGATCGTGCTCACCCACGATCGCCAGCGCCGGCACCGGGTTGCCCTTCACGGACGCGGAGAAATCGGTACGCGCCCACGCCGGCAGACAAGCGGCGAACGCCTCCACCGTGGAGTCCTCGAGACTCCGGCGCACCATCGTGTCGAGCCAGTACGACGACAGCCGGTTGCCCGTGGTCAGGTCGATGATCGCCTTGCGGTTGGCGGGATCGCGCGCCGCCCCGTCGAACAGTGCCCAGCCCTGCTCGTCGAACGGCACGCCGCCGGCCGGAACCGGGCTGATGCCGACGAGATGGGTGATGCGGTCGGGGGCGTCGACGAGGAGGTGCTGCGCCACGCTGCCGCCCATCGAGTGACCGACCACGGCGAACCGGTCCCACCCGAGGCCGTCGGCCACCTCCAGGGCGTCGCGGCTCATCTCCGCGATGCTGTGGTCGCCCGGGACGTCCCGGCGGTCGCCGTAGCCGCGATGATCCGGGAACGCCCAGGTGAATCGTTCGCCGTCGATGAGCTGCGGCAGCTGCCCCCAGCCCCGCGACGAGCCGAACCAACCGTGCAACGCCAGAACTTTGCGGGGCCCACGACCCACCGTCGTCACCATGCCCGCATTATTTCCGGGGCGCGGCCCGTTGGACAGCGGCGAGCCGGCCCGGGTCCCGCCCTTCAGCCGTACGGGATCGTTCGATCCGGTCCGTCATCCGGCCGCGTTCGATGGCATGATGTGCGAATCTCCGTTGCCGAGCGAAGGGTGCTACCGGGCCATGGGGCACTTCCAGGCGGCGACGTCGACCCGGGCGGGCCGACTGATCGTGGCGTTGACGGGGGAATGCGACCTGGAGGGCCGCGACCAGCTGATCGCCGTGCTGGGTGCCGCGGTCGACAGCGCCGAGCTGGTCGTCGTCGACCTGGCCGGGCTGACGTTCATCGACTCCAGCGGCATCCACGGCCTCGTCACGGCGCACCACGCCGCGCAACGCTCGGGCCGGCGGGTGGAGCTGGTCAACGCTTCCGGGGCGGTCGCCGCCGTGCTGGAACTCACCGGAGTGGACCGGCTGCTCGGCTCCCGCACCGAGGACACCACCCGTGATTGACCACGACGGCACCGACTCGCTCGGCTATCATGCGCCCGGCGACCTGGCCGACGTCCGCGCGTTCGTCGCGGCCCGGGCCGCGGCGATGGGGCTGCCCGGCCGCCGGATCGAGCTGCTGGTCCTCGCGGTCAGCGAGTTGGCGACCAACACGTTGCAGCACACCGGCGGCGGCGGCGTGGTGCGGGTGTTCGCGCAGCCGGGCCAACTCGTCTGCGACGTCGTCGACCAGGGGCCGCTGCGGCAGCTCGGACGCAGCATGCCCGCCGCGGACGCGGTGGGTGGCCGGGGTCTGGCCATCGTCGAACGGGTCTGCGACGAGGTGGAGACCTCCGCGGTCGCGGAGGGCACCCGCGTCCGCATCCGGCTGCGGCTCTGACCGGTCGGCTCAGGGCAGCACGCGTACGGCGAGCAGGCACGTGTCGTCGTCCGGGTTCGGGGAGCGCAGCAGCCCCTGCAGCCGGGCCAGCGCGTCCTCGCCGGGGCGCGCGGAGGCGTCCGCCAGGGTTGTCTTGACCTGCTCGAGCATGTCCTCGGCGCCGACCGTCTTCCGCTCCACCAGCCCGTCGGTGTAGAGCAGGACCAGGTCGTCGCGTTCGAGCCGCGCGCAGACCATCGGGTAGCGCGCCTGCGCTTCGGCGCCGAGCAGCAGACCCGGCGGCTTCGGCAGCTCGGTGGAGGTGCCCGCGCGGGACAGCAGCGGCGGCATGTGCCCGGCGCGGGCCCACGTCAGCGTCCCGGTCGCCGGGTCGTGCCGGCCTACCACCGCCGTGGCGGTGATGCCGAGTTCCACGCACAGCCTGTTCATGTGTGCGAGCAGCGTGCCGGGGTCGTGGATGCCGATCGACAACCACGCCACGAGGGCGAACCGGAGGTGGGCCATGCCGCTGGCGGCCTCGAGCCCGTGCCCCGCGACGTCACCCACGGCCAGCAGCGCCTGACCGTCGGGCAACGCCTGCGCGTGGTACCAGTCTCCGCCGACGCGTACCGCCTTCTCGGCGGGCAGGTAACCCACCCTCGCCTCCAGGCCGGGCAGCCGCACCGGTTCGACGGGCACGGGCTGGATCAGGTGCTGGAGCTGGCCGGCAAGGCGGTGCTCGGCCAGGGCGGTGGTCTCGCGGGTGCGCAGCTGGTCGGCGAGCCGCTCGATCGCCGAGCGGGAGTCCTCACGGGCGGTGACGTCCTGCACGACGGCATAGATCTTCACCGCTGCCCCGTCGGCGTCGCGCGCGGCCTCGGACAGGATGCGCAGGTGCTTGATCCCCGTACCGATGCGGAAGCGCACGGTGACGTCGGAGGCCGCGCCGGTGTCCAGGGTCTGCCACGCGGTCTCCGCGATCCCCCGGTCCTCGGCCAGCATGGCGGCGCCCTGTGCCGCCCGCGGCAACGGCCCGAGCGCGGGATCGCGCTCGAAGATCCGGTACATGCCCGGTGACCACTCGTTGCGGCCGGTGACGAGGTCGGTCTCGGCCCAGCCGAGACTGCCGAGCTGTTCGGTACGTTCCAGCCGGCGCTCGTGCTCGTCCGACCGCTGCCACCACACCAGCAGGCCGCCGAGCACCCGGTGCACCGTGACGACGAACCGCGAGTGCGCGACGACGCCGGCGCCGTGGTCCTCGTAGTCGAAGTCGGCCAGCTCGCCCGGGACCCCGTCGGCGACCACCTGGTGGTAGAGCGACCAGAGCGGACCACCCACCATGCTGGGGTACAGCTCGCTGAGCCGGGCATGGCGGCGGCGGGCGCCCCGGCGCTGGACGTCCTGCACCCGGTCGCTGGTCGCCGCGACGGTGAAGTCCACGACCTCGCCGGTGTCGCCGGTCACCGGCAGGAGCCACGTGCACCCGGAGGGGATCGCGGAGAGGATCTCCTGCACGAGCGCGACGGGCGGCTCCCCCGGGATTCCTCCCTCTGCCATGCGCGCAGCCTATCGGCAGGCCGGGGCCACCGTCCCCGGCGCGAAGCTCACCCGAACGGCCAAGGCGCCGGAGCGGTTCCGCCACCTACAGTCGGCGACCATGATCACCTGGTCGCCGATCCGCTCCGCCGCAGCGCTGGTCACCCTCGCCGCTCTGCTCGGCGGCTGCACCGTCAGCTCGCGGTGGGAGAGCACGCTGCCCGCGGCGAGCTCCGGAGACGGACGCCCGGAGCGCCTGGCGATCGATCACGACGACTTCGGCGCCCGCTACGTCGGGCACACCGCCGACGGCCGCCAGTTCTTCGTGACCACGCCGTTCGAGTCCGGCGAGGAGGGACGGACCTTCGTGGCGACGTATCTGTTCACCGCCGACGGCCGGTTCCTCGAAGCGGAGATCGAGCCGACCGAAGGCGGCGACGACCTGTACCAGGTGCTCACCGACGCCGACGCGAAGAAACAGGTACGCAAGCTCGGCGAGGTGACCTATGACCGGATCGTCGTAGAGCCCTTCGAGGTGCACCGATACGGCAACACCTTCGGGCTGATCGTCCACGAACCCGACGCGGACGACGACCTCTGGTGGGTGACGGTCGAGCCGGGCGACTACATGGCCTTCGCGGCGCCCTGGGACAGCGGCGTCTACGACACCTAGGCGGGCAGCCGGCGCAGGACGTCGAGCAGGAACCACTCGTCCTCGTGGTGCACGATCCGGTCGAGGCCGGGACGCGCGGCGAGGGCGGCATGCACGTTGAAGCCGTCGTAGTTGCCGCCGTTCTGACGGTCGCGGAAGTGAACGGCGACGATGTCCCCCTCGGGCTCCAGCCGCGCCACCAGGCCGTCGAGCAGGGTGTTCAGGTCCTCGGCGGAGAGGTAGTAGAGCAGGTCGCCGATGACGACGAGGTCGAAGGTCGCGTCGGGCAGCTCGGCCGGCAGCATGGCCCGCTCGACGCGTACGTGCGGGAAGTCGCGCACCGCCTCCCGGGCCTGGTCAACGGCCGAGGTCACGCAGTCGACCGCGAGGAGCGAGTCGCAGCGCGGCGCGAGCATCCGGGTCAGCAGGCCGATCGAGGCGCCCGGCTCGTAGCAGCTGCGGTAGCGGGGGCGTGGCAGGCTCGCCATCGTGACCGCGTACTTGCGCTGGTCGTGCCACTTCGTCGCGACGTCCCACGGGTCGTCCTTGGCCAGGTACATGCCGAGGAAATGCTCGTCCGACACGGTCGCGCGCGGCGCCTCGGCGTCGCCCTGCATCCTGGTCACGATCAGATCTCTCCGATGAGGTCGGCCACGCTGTCCACGATGCGCGACGGCCGGTACGGGTAGCGCTCGCTCTCCTCGCGGGTGCTGATGCCGGTCAGCACGAGGATCGTCTCCAGCCCGGCCTCCAGCCCGCACAGCACGTCGGTGTCCATCCGGTCGCCGATCATGGCGGTGCTCTCGCTGTGCCCGCCGATGACGTTCAGCGCCGAGCGCATCATCATCGGGTTCGGCTTGCCCACGAAGTACGGCTCCACGCCGGTCGCCTTCGAGATCATCGCCGCCACCGAACCCGCCGCCGGCAGCGCGCCCTCGTTGGACGGTCCGGTCGCGTCCGGATTGGTGCAGATGAACCGGGCCCCGTCGTTGATCAGACGGACCGCCTTCGTGATCGCCTCGAAGCTGTAGGTGCGGGTCTCCCCCAGCACGACGTAGTCGGGCGAGAACTCGGTGAGGACGTAGCCCGCCGCGTGCATCGCGGTGGTCAGGCCGGCCTCGCCGATCACGTACGCGGTGCCGCCCGGTCGCTGGTCGGCGAGGAACTGCGCGGTCGCCAGCGCCGCCGTCCAGATGGACTGCTCGGGCACGTCGAAGCCCATCCGAGCGAGCCGGGCCTGCAGGTCGCGCGGCGTGTAGATGGAATTGTTGGTCAGGATGAGGAACGGCTTGCCCGACGTCTTCATCCGGTTGACGAACTCGGGCGCCCCCGGAACCGGCACCCCCTCGTGGACGAGGACCCCGTCCATGTCGGTGAGCCAGCTCTCGACGGGCTTGCGCTCGGTCATCGGATTCCTCGTCTCTGCGGTGCCGGGCAGCAGTCGGCGGGGCACACGTCCCAGACGGGGAGCGTACCGAGCCGTTCGCGCTGCTCTCCGCCGGTCCGCTCCTGCACCAGCTCCCGGATCATGGTGACGAAGCGGGGATCGGTGCCGGGGGTGGCGGCGCGGGCGTACCCGAGGCCGAGGCCGGCGGCGGTGTCGCGGGCCTCGTTGTCGAGGTCCCAGAGGACCTCGAGGTGGTCGGAGACGAAGCCGATCGGGCTCACCACCACGTCGGTGACGCCCTTCTCGGCCAGCGCCGTGAGGTGGTCGTTGACGTCCGGCTCCAGCCACGGCACCTGCGGGGGCCCCGAGCGGCTCTGCCAGACCAGGTCCCAGGGCAGCTCGGGCGCGGCCGCGGCGTGCACCAGCGCGGCGGTCTCCTGCAGCTGCGCCTCGTAACGGCCGCCGGTCGGTCCGGCGGTGGCCGCCATCGACACCGGGATGGAATGCGCGGTGAAGACGATCCGCGTGGTCGTGCGCCGCCCGGCATCCAGCGTCGAGAGCGCCGCCCGGACCGCGTCCGCGTGCGGCCGTACGAAGCCGGGATGGTCGTGGAACTGCCGCAGCTTGGTGATCGCCGGGGCGCCGGGGCCGACCTTCGCCCGCGCCTGCGCGATGTCTTCCCAGTACTGCCGGCAGGACGAGTAGCCGCCGTAGGCGCTGGTCGCGAACCCCAGGGCGGACGTGACGCCGTCGTCACGCATCTGCGCCACGGTGTCGGCCAGCATGGGCTGCCAGTTCCGGTTCCCCCAGTACGCCGGCAGCCCCACCCCGTTGGCGGCGAAGTCGGCCTGCACCGCGGCGAGCAGCTCACGGCACTGCTGGTTGATCGGCGACACGCCGCCGAAGTGGTAGTAGTGCTCGGCGACCTCGGCCAGCCGCTCCTCCGGGATGCCCCGCCCGCGCGTCACGTTGCGCAGGAAGGGCATCACGTCGTCGGAATGCTCCGGACCGCCGAAGGACAGCAGCAGAAACGCGTCATAACCCACCGGGCCGAATCTACCCGGCCACCCGTTGCGCCCTACGGGTGCATCTCGTACGCCCCGCAGAGGGCCACGACCTGCGCCCAGACCGCGGCGGTCCGCGCCGGGTCCAGCACCGGGCGGCGTACGTGGGCCAGCGCCCAGGCCGCCTGCTCGTCGGTGGTCGCCGCCTTGCCGTGCAGCTCGGTCGCGTACCCGGAGAAGTCCTGGACGAGCACCGCGAAGATCTCGTCGAGCAGCTGCCGGTCCAGCCCGGTGAGCTCGGCCTGCTCCAGGATCAGGTGGCCGTAGACGACGAGCGCGAACAGCTGACCGAGCGAGAGCAGGAAGTCGAGGTCGCTCTGCTGGCTCTCGTCCGGGGCGTGGTCGCGCAGCAGCGCGCAGAGGCCGTCGGCCTGCTCCCGGAACCGCGCGACGTTGGCCAGGTCGGCGTGCGCGTCGTACGCCGTCCGCCAGTCGTGGAACCGGATCGCGCCGAGGCCGCGCGCCGGGCCCTGGCGGAACAGGAACTCGTCGTCGGCGGCGTCGTGGCGGGTGGGTACGGGCGCGAACTCCGCCGGCCGGAACAGGTAGTTCGGCATGAACTTGAGGATCAGCGCCAGGTTGACGTGCACGGTGCCCTCGAGCTTGGGCAGGCCGCGGATGTCCTTGGCCGCCTTGTCGAAGTACGTGTCCGTCTCGAAGCCCTTCGCCGCGATGACGTCCCACATCAGGTCGATGACCTTCTCGCCCTCGGTGGTGACCTTCATCTTGGTCATCGGGTTGAAGAGCAGGTACCGGCGATCGTCGGGGCCGGCGGAGCGGAAGTAGTCGACGGCCCGGTCGCTGAACAGCTTCATCGCGACGAGCCGGGCGTACGCGTCGGTGAGCTCGCGGCGGACGTGCGCGAAGTCGGTGACCGGCTTGCCGTAGAGCATCCGCCGGTGGGCGTGGGTGACCGCCTCGTACATGGCGTGCTCGCAGATGCCGATGGCGGCGGTGCACAGGTTGAACTTGCCGACGTTGACGGTGTTGAGCGCCGCGTCGAAGGCCGCCTTTCCGGTGTGCAGCAGGTCCTGCTCGCGGACCGGGTAGTCCTCGAGCCGGAACTCGCTGACGTACATCTGCGCGTTCACGACGTTGCGGACCAGGTGGTACGCGGGGTGGCGGCTGTCCGCGGCGAAGAAGACGTAGCCGTCCGGGCCCTCGACGTCGGCGCGCCGGCCGAAGACCGAGACGAGACCGGCCACATTGCCGTTGCCGATGTAGTACTTGGTGCCGTTCGCCCGGAACCCGCCCGAGCCGTCCGGGGTGAGCACCATGTCGGTGGCGTAGATGTCGGCGCCGTGGCTGCGCTCGGACAGGCCGAACGCCATGACGTGGCCGTCGGCGAGGAGCTGGGCCGTGTGCTCGCGGACCGCCTGGTTGGCGCTCTGCCAGACCGGACCCAGGCCCAGGACGGTCACCTGCCACGTGTACCAGTAACCGAGGCCGTAGAAGCCGAGGATCTCGCTGAGCGCGGCGTTACGGGCGGTGTCCCAGCGCTTGGCCGGGTCGCCTTCCCCGTCGGCGGCCGGGGTCAGGAAGGTCGCGAAGAGGCCCTCCTTGGCGGCGAACTCGAGGAAGTCGGCGTACCACTCCCGGGCGACGTAGCTGTCGATCAGCGCCTTCTTGCCGCGAGTCTCGAAGAAGTCGATCGTGGCGCGCAGCAGCCGGCGCGACTCGGGGTCGAGGTGCTCCGGGTCGTACGTGTGCGGGTTGAGCAGCAGCATTGCCGTCTCCTTCGTCAGTCGCGGCCGAGGCCGCGCAGCGTGTCGAGGACGTCGTCGAGCCAGGCCAGGACCATCCGCTCGTACGCGATGCCGCCGCGCAGCACCACGTGTTGCAGCCGTTGCCCGTCGTCGAGGGCTTCGGGCTCGGGGAAGTCGCGGCGCTCCCCGGCGAGGTAGCGGGCCAGGGTGTCCTCGTGGGTCTTGCGGTAGCGCTCGACCTCGGCCACCAGCGCGGTGCGCCCCGCGGCGTCGGCGAAGGCTGCGCCGCGAACCTTGACAGCCAGCTCGTGCCGGACCGCTTCGGGTTGCACCGGGTCGCGCAGCCAGGTGGTCAGGATCTCGCGACCGGCGTCGGTCACGGAGTGCGACCGCTTGTCGGGGCGCCCGCCCTGGCCGACCTCCTCGGCGGTGACCCAGCCGTCATCCTCCATGCGCCGCAGGACGCGGTAGATCTGCTGGTGGGTCGCCGTCCAGAACCGGCCGATGGACCGCTCGAAGCGCCGGGCCAGCTCATATCCGGACCCCGGCTGCTCCAGCAGCGAGACCAGAATCGCATGCTCCAACGCCACGCGAGCATCATGCTATGCAACTAGTTGCATAGCAAGCGAGCGCACGAAAAAGGCCGGTGGACGAATCCGCCGGCCCTTCTCAGGTGAAGCTATGCGCCGAGGGCGTGGTAACCGCCGTCCACGTGGACGATCTCGCCCGTGGTGGCGGGGAACCAGTCGGAGAGCAGGGCGCATACCGCGCGCGCGGCCGGCTCCTGGTCGACCAGGTCCCAGCCCAGCGGCGCCCGCTCCGCCCAGGCCGTCTCGAACTGCTCGAAGCCCGGGATCGACTTGGCCGCCATCGTGCGCAGCGGCCCCGCCGACACCAGGTTGCTGCGGATGCCCTGCTTACCGAGGTGCAGCGCGAGGTAGCGGGAAGCCGACTCGAGGCCCGCCTTCGCCACGCCCATCCAGTCGTACACCGGCCAGGCCTTGGTGGCGTCGAACGTCAGGCCGACGATGCTGCCGCCCGCGCCCATCAGCGGCAGGCAGGCGGTCGCCAGGGACTTGTACGAGTACGTCGACACCTGCACCGCCGTCGCCACGTCCTCCCACGGCGCGTCGAGGAAGCCCCCGCCGAGGCAGCTCTGCGGCGCGAACCCGATCGAGTGCACCACGCCGTCGAGGCCGTCGACGTGCTCGCGCACCTTGTCGGCGATGCCCGCGAGCTGCTCCGCGTTCGTGACGTCGAGCTCGATCACCGGTGCCGGCTCGGGCAGCCGCTTGGCGATCCGCTCGACCAGCGACAGGCGGCCGTACCCGGTCAGCACGACGGTCGCGCCGTTCTCCTGGGCCAGTTTCGCCACCGAGAACGCGATCGACGCGTCGGTGATGATGCCGGTGATGAGCAGCCGCTTACCGGCCAGCAGTCCAGACACGCTCTCTCCTGATGTCGGGGGTCAGTGACCCATGCCGAGGCCGCCGTCGACCGGCACGACCGCACCCGAGATGTACGCCGCCCCGTCCCCGGCCAGGAACGTCACCGCCCGGGCCACCTCCTCGGGAGCCGCGAGCCGGCCGGCCGGGATCGCCTTGAGGATCTCCTCGCGGCGGGCGTCGGTCAGCACGTCGGTCATCTCGGTGTCGATGAAGCCGGGCGCGATCACGTTCGCCGTGATGTTACGGCTGCCGAGCTCCCGCGTGATCGAGCGGGCCATGCCCACCAGACCGGCCTTGCTCGCCGCGTAGTTCACCTGGCCCGGGCCGCCATAGAGGCCCACCACCGAGGAGATGAAGATGATCCGGCCCCAGCGGGCCCGCAGCATCTTGGTGCTCGCCCGCTTGGCGCAGCGGAATGCGCCCGTGAGGTTGGTGTCGAGCACCCGGGTGAACTGCTCCTCGGACATTCGCATCAGCAGCGTGTCGTCGGTGATGCCCGCGTTGGCGACGAGCACCTCCACCGGGCCGAGCTCCTTCTCGATGGTGGTGAAGGCGGCGTCGACGGCCTCGCCGTCGGTGATGTCGCACTTCACGCCGAACAGTCCCTCGGGGGCGCCGCTGCCCCGGTGCGTGACGGCCACCCGGTCGCCTTGCTCGGCGAACGCCCGCGCGATCGCCAGGCCGATCCCGCGGTTACCTCCGGTCACCAACACGGTGCGGGCCAAGGCGCTGCTCCTTCTCTTCGGTTACATGAAACGGACCGATCGCAGACTAGGCGTTACCACCTGGTAGGCGGAACCCGGTCCGGGCGTCATACCTGGGTAGGGGGTACAAGACCGGTCCGTGGCGGCACGACCGGGGATGCGCGCGGCTCGTAGCCTGCCTCGCATGGAGATGCTCGGTCCGCTGCGCCGGCTGCTCACCGGTCCGGACCGTCGGCGCCCGCCGGCCGGGTCGCCACGGCGGCGCAGGATCCGCTTGTACGGTGCACCGCTCGGCCTGGTGGCACTCTTCGGACTGGGTCTCGTGAACGTCGCGGACCTGGTGGGCAGCCGGCACCTGCCGGAGCTGATCGCCGCGCTGCTCACGTTCGCCACCCTGCTGCCCGTGGCGCTGACCGCCGCCGGCCGGCCGTTGATCGCCTGGCGGTTCGCGTACCCGATGATGTTTCTCGGTGTGCTCGGAGGGCGCCTCGGAACCGACGCGTGGCCGTGGAGCACGGTGCAGATCCTGGCCACCCTCGTGGTCTTCACGGCGCTGGTCTTCCGGGAGCTGTCGGGGGTGATCGGCTGGGCGACCGCGCTCACCGTCCTGCCGGTGTTCCTGTTCTCGCCGCCGGCCAACGCCTGGGGTTCCGCGACGCTGCTGATCGCCATCGCGCTCGCGGGCGACCTGGTGTCGCGGCGACGGCGGTCCCGCGACGAGCTCGCCGAGCAGGCCCAGCTGACCCGGGTCGAGCACGAGCGGCGGGCGGTGCTCGAGGAGCGGACCCGGATCGCCCGGGAGATGCACGACGTGGTCGCCCACCACATGTCCATGATCGCCGTGCAGGCCGAGACGGTGCCCTACCGGGTGAGCGGCCTGCCGACACCGGCGCAGGAGGAGTTCGCGTCGATCGCGAGCGCGGCGCGGGCCGCCCTCACCGACATGCGGCGGCTGCTCGGCGTGCTGCGCTCGGACGCCGAGCAGAGCCCCCGCGAACCGCAGCCAGGGCTGGCCGACGTCGCGACGCTGGTCAGCACCGCCTCCCGCGCGGGGCTCGTCGTCACCCTCGACGGCGGCGGGCGGCTGCCGGCGGACGTGCCGGACGCGGTCGGGCTGGCGGCGTACCGGATCGTGCAGGAAGCGCTCGCCAACGCGGCCCGGCACGCGCCCGGCGGCCCGGTGCACGTCTCGGTCCGCGCCGACGGCTTCGCGCTGCGGGTCGAGGTCCGCAACGGGCCGGGCTCGGCCGGGCCGGCGGAACGGCGCACGGGCGAGGGTGGCCACGGGCTGGTGGGGATGCGCGAACGGGCGGTCCTGCTGGGTGGCACGCTGCACGCCGAAGCGCAGCCCGGCGGCGGATATCTCGTGGCGGCGCGGCTGCCGCTCGCATCGGAGGACGCATGATCCGGGTACTGATCGCCGACGACCAGGCCATGGTCCGGCAGGGCTTCGGCGCGCTGCTCGCCGCCCAGCCGGACCTGCTCGTGGTGGGGGACGCCGCGGACGGCGCCGCCGCGGTCACGCAGGCCCGGCGGCTCGACCCGGACGTGGTCCTGATGGACGTCCGGATGCCGGTGATGGACGGTCTGGAGGCCACCCGGCAGCTGGCCGCCTCCCCCGGCGCCGGTCCCCGGGTGCTGATCCTGACCACCTTCGACCTGGACGACTACGTCTACGAGGCGCTGCGCGCGGGCGCCAGCGGCTTCCTGCTCAAGGATGCGCCCGCCGCCGACCTGGTCCAGGCGGTGCGGGTGGTGGCCGCCGGCGACGGCCTGCTCGCACCGTCGGTGACCCGGCGGCTCATCGCCGAGTTCGCCGCCCGCCCCCGCTCGCAGCGGCCGCGGCCCACCGCCCTGAACGCCCTCACGCCCCGGGAGACGGAGGTGCTGCGCCTCATCGCGCGCGGGCGGTCCAATCAGGAGATCGCGGCGGATCTGGTGGTCGCCGAGCAGACGGTGAAGACGCACGTGGGACGCATCCTGGCGAAGCTCGGGCTGCGGGACCGGGCGCAGGCGGTCGTCCTCGCGTACGAGTCGGGCCTGGTCGCCGCCGGCGAATAGCCCCGCGGTAGCACCCCGCAATGAGCACCGCAGGGTGACGAGATGCCCGTGGCCGTGCCCGCACGCTGCCCGGCATGCGGATCTTCACGGTTCTCCTCGTCCTCGCGCTGGCCTCCGTCGACCTCCCGGCGACCTGGGCCGGCCCACCCCCGGCCGATCCGGCCTCCACGATCCCGGTGCCGGCCGCGATGGCGGCGGCCGGTGAGCCGTACGCGGGCTGGGCGCGCTCCGGGCGCCACTTCCTCTCCTTCGATTCCCGCGGCGACGGGCGGGCCGTCGAGGTCGTCGGGGACCTCGCCACCGCCGACCGGGTCGCCGTGCTCGTGCCCGGCGTCGACACCACCCTGCGCGACTTCGACCGCGGCCTCGGCGGGGTGGCCCGGCGGGCGCCTTCGGTCCAGGCACGGGCCCTGTACGAAGCAACCCGGGCCGCCGACCCCCGGGCCCGGATCGCAGTGGTCGCCTGGCTCGGGTACGACCCGCCCGAGGGCCTGTCGCTGGAGGCCGCACGGGACCTGCGGGCGCGCGCCGGAGCGGCGAACCTGGTCGCGTTCGTCGAGGCGCTACCACCCCACGCTGCGGTCACGCTGATCGGCCACAGCTACGGGGCGCTGGTCGTGGGCCTGGCCGCTCCCCGGCTGCCCCGGGTCGCCGACGTGGTGGCGCTGGGCGCGCCGGGAATGGGTGCCGCGCACGCGTCCGACCTGGGCGGCGCCCGGGTGTGGTCGGCGCTGGCGGCGGACGACTGGATCCGGCGGGTGCCCCAGCTGCGGATCCTGCACCTGGGACACGGCCGTCGCCCGTCGTCACCGCGGTTCGGCGCACGCGAGCTGCCGACCACCGGTGTTGCGGGGCACGACGGCTACTTGTGCCCCGGTTCCGCCACGCTCGCCGCGGTGGCCGGCGTCGTGACCGGCCGCGCCGACGTGGCGGCGGCAGCATGAGCTCCGGCAGCATCGTGGTGATCCCCGACGGCGGTGTGACGACGGCCTCCGGGCGAGACCGGACCGTCGACGCGGTGCGCGCCTTCGCCATCTGCGGCGTCGTCGGCGGGCACTGGCTGGTCACGGGCCTGGTGACCGGTCCGGACGGCTGGCACACCGCGAGCCCGCTGAGCGCGATGCCCCACCTCGCTCCGGTCACGTGGCTCTTCCAGACCCTCGGCCTGTTCTTCTTCGCCGGCGGGTTCGCGGCGGCGCGGGCCCGGGACGGCGGCGCTCGGCGTACCCGGGACCGGCTGCTGGGGGCGCTGCTTCCGCTGCTCGCCGGCTGGGCGCTCGTGCTCGGCGTGGGCGTGGTGCTGGGCGCGCCGGCCGGAACACTCGAGACCGTGGCCACTCTCGTGGTCAGTCCTCTGTGGTTCCTCGTCCCCTACGTGGCCCTGCGGATCGCGTCACGCCCGCTCTGCCGGGTGGTACGACGCTACGGTCCGGCAGTGGCGCTGGTGCCCGCCCTGATCGTCGCCGGCGCCGACGCGGGCCTGCTGCCCGGATGGCTCGCCGTCCCGGCCGCATGGGCGGTGCCCTGGCTGCTCGGCATCGCCGTCGCGCTCGGGCGGTGGGGCGGACGGCGGGCGCCCGTGCTGCTCCTGCTCGGCGGCGTTGCCCTGCTGGCGCTCCTGACGGCGGTGGGTGGATACCCGGTGAGCGCGGTGGGCGTACCCGGGGAAGGGCGCTCGAATCTCTCCCCGCCGTCGCTGGCCGCCGTAGCCCTCGCCGTCACCCAGATCGGTGGTTTTCTGCTCCTGCGCGGGGCCCTCGGGAGGCTGTTGCGGCGGCCGTACGCCGTCCGCGCGGTGACCCGTCTGAACCGCGTCGCCGTGCCCGTGTACCTCGGGCACCAGAGCGTCCTGCTGGCCGCTGCCGCCCTGGTCGGCACCCGGGTTCCGGGCCTCGTGGGGCCGCCGGACGGACCGGCGTGGGTGGTGGCGCGGCTCGCCTGGCTGCCGCTTCTCGCGCTCGGCCTGGCCCTGGCGGTCCGTGGCCGGCGACACGCACGGGCCCGCGTTTCTTAAATTGCGCTTAAGAGGTACGCTCTTCGACGGTCCGAAGCCCGCACTAACTGATGGAGGTGATCGCTGTGCGAGATAGCGATCCTCCCAGTCGTGGCCGGGCCGCTCGTCAGCCGCTCTGACCCGCTTCCGCCGCGCCGTGCGCCACGCGCGCGCCAGGCCGTGAAGCCGGGCCCTGCCCGCTGACTTACGAAAACCCACCCGCTCCCTGCCGTCGCGCCGCGACGGAGCAGGGTGCCGGTCGCGACGCTTCGTGTGCGCACTTTCCCTGTCGCTTCTCGCCGGAAAGTCATGGCCATGAACCGTTTTGTCGCTCCGCTCAGCTTCACCATCGCCGCCGCCTGGGTCGTTGTGGTCTTCGTCCTGGTCCACAACACCCCCTGAGCCGTCAGGCCGGCCCCGCGCAGAACTCGTTGCCCTCGGGGTCGGCCAGCACCCACGCGTCGTCCCGGCCCGCCGGGGCGCGCAGCACCGTCGCACCCCGCGCGACCAGGTCGGAGGGCTCGCCGTCCCGCAGGATGACGTGCCAGTGCAGGCGGTTCGGCCCGTCCTTGGCCTCGGGCACCGGGTCGAACAGCCAGTATTCCCACGGGAAGTCGGGCGCGGCCCGCACCGCCGCGGCCTCACCCTCCAGCGCCACGCTCCCGCCCAGGAGGGCACTCCACCACTGCGCCTGCGCCACGGCGTCGCGGCACTTGACCACGAGCTCGAAGATGCCCGCCGGCCGGTCGTCCACGGCCGGGTAGGCGCAGAACTCGTTGCCCTCCGGGTCGGCGAGCACGTACCAGGGCTCCGCCCCCGGCTCGCGCAGGATCCGCCCTCCGGCGGCGACGATCGCATCCGGCTCGGCGCCGGCCAGCCGTACGTCGAGGTGCACGCGGGTCTGCCGGCTCGGCGGCCGGGTCCCCGGCCGGACCCGCACGATCTCGTTGCCGGGCCGCCCCGCGCCGGGATCCACCCGCCACCCGCCGTCCCCCAGGTCGAGCAGGGTGCCGTCGAGCACCACCCGCCAGAACGCGGCGAGCCCGCGCGGGTCCGCGGCCTCGAGGGACAACCCGTCGAAGTGGACCGGGGGAAGGACGTAGCGGGACAGTTCTGCGGTGAGCGCGGGGCGAGACATGCGTACCTCAGTACCGTCCCCCACGACCCGGCTCCAAGAGCCGCCGGCGTTTATCAGACTTTCGGGGACCCGCTTCACCCCTCGCTCAGCCGGGCCACGATCGCCGCTGCGGGTCCCGGGCGGGCGTCGGCGAAGGCCGTGCCGGCCCAGAGGCTGAGCGCCTCCGGATCGTCCTGCGCGGCCGCCGCGGCCCGGATCGGCGCGGTCAGGTGGTGCACGGCCGGGTAGCCCACCGGGGCCGCCGCCGAGTAGGCGTCGATGAAACGGTTCCGTAGCCCGCGCGCCGGCCGGCCGGTGAAGGCCCTCGTCACGACCGTCTCGGTATAGCGCCCGGAGAGCATCACCGCCCGCTGTGCCGGCCGGGTCCCCGCCTCGTCGGCCAGCAGGAAAGCCGTGCCCGCCTGCACGGCCACCGCCCCCGCAGCGATCAGCTCCCGTACGTGTTCCCCGGTGCCGGTGCCGCCGGCGGCCACGAGCGGGAGCTCCACGGCCGCCGCAACCTCCCGCACCAGCTGCGGCGCGGTCGACGAACCGTCGTAGTCCGCCGGCGTGGTCGTCGCGGAATGAGCGCCGGCGGTGCCCGCCTGCACGATGAGAAGGTCCGGACCCACGGCGGCCGCGAGCCGCGCCTCGGCAGCGGTGGTCACCGTGACGAGCACAGTGGACCCCGCGCGGTGGAGCTCGGCGACGACGTCCCGATCCGGTACGCCGAACGTGAAGCTGACCAGCGGCACCCGGGCCTGCACGGCGAGCCGTACCTTGTCCGCGAAGTGGTCGTCGTCGTGCAGCGGCGGGTGCGGGAGCTCGACGCCGTAGCGCTCGGCCTCGGGCTGCAGCAGGCGCCGGTACTCGCTGACCGCTGCCGGATCGGCGGGGGCCGTGGGCAGGAAGATGTTGAGGCCGTACGGAAGTCCGCTCTCGCGCAGCTCACCGACCTCACGGGCGACCACGTCCGGCGTCTTGTAACCGGCGGCGAGGAACCCGACGGCGCCGGCGGCCGCGGCCGCGCGGACCAGAGCGGTCGTGGACGGGCCGCCGGCCATCGGGGCGACGATCACGGGACTGCCGAACTCCCACACCATCACGCCATCATGCCCCCCGGTCCGGCGATCACGAGATGTGGGCGGCGTCCAGGGCGGCCTGCAGCGACTGCTTGTAGCCGTCGCTGGTCACGGTCGCGCCGGAGACGGCGTCGATGTCCGCGCTCTGGGCGGCCAGGGCCTCCTGCCGGAGGATCGGCAGGGCGTACTGGTTGATCTCCTGGTCGCGGTGGTTGTCCGTCGGGTAGACGGGAACCGTCACCTCGGTCACCTTGCCGCCCGAGACGCTGATGCTGACCTGCACCGGCCCCCATCGGGTCTGCGCGACCGACCCGGTGTAGGTCTTCGCGCCGCCCGACGAGGAGCCGGACGAGGAGCTGTCCGACGTGCCGGCGGTGTCGAGCGGCGCCGAGGCCGCGGCCGGGGTCTCCGGGCTGTTCGTGCTGGTGCGGTAGCTGAACAGCAGCACCAGCACCGCCACCGTGGAGAGCAGCCACAGGGTGATCCGTCGCATCGTCGTCTCTCTTTCGCTTACCAGGAGAACAGTTCGGTGTGTACGCGTCCGGCCGGCACCCCGGCCTCACGGGCCGCAGCGCTCGCCGCCCCGGTCCACTCCTGCGGCCCGCAGACGTACACGTGGGCATGGGCGATCGCCGGCGTGATCTGCCGCAGGACCTCGGCGTCGGCGTCCTCGGCGTCGGCGTCGGCGTCCTCGGCGTACGCGGCCGGGAGCCAGGACGGGCGGGCGGCGCGCGGGCCGAGCAGCGGGACGACGCGGACGCCGCGGTGGCGGGCGAACCACTCGAGCTCGCCGCGGAACGCCATCTCGGCCTCGGTGCGGGCCCGGTACACCAGGATTGCCTGGCCGGGGGCGTACGGAAGCTCGCCGAGGAGCGCCAGCAGCGGGGTGATGCCGATGCCGCAGGCCAGCATGACCACCGGCCCGCCGGTGTACGTCTCGCCGGTCAGCTTTCCGTACGGTCCCTCGATGAGCGCCCGGGTCCCGGGCCGCAGCCGGGCGACGCGGGCGCTGCCGTCACCGAGGTCCTTCACCGTGATCCGCAGCAGGTGACCGTGCGGCGTCGCCGACAGGGAGTACGGGTGCGCGCGGCTCCAGCCCGGCCCGTCGAGGAAACGCCACTGGAAGAACTGGCCGGCGCGGACGGGCAGCCGGTCGAGGGCGCGGCCCTGGAGGTAGACGGAGGTCAGGCCCGGTCCCTCCGGCACGACCCGGCTCACCACGAGGCGGTGCCGCCAGGTGCGCCACAGGGGCAGGCCCACCCGGTAGACCAGGACCGCACCCGCCGAGACCGCGTAGAGGGTCCACCAGTACGCCGTGGAGACCGGCGAACCGATGAAGTCCGCGCCGGTCCAGAGCTGGTGCGGCAGGGCCAGGCCCACGCCGAGGTACGCGTACAGGTGCAGCAGGTGCCAGGACTCGTAGCGCAGCCGGCGCCGGGCCGCCCGCATCGAGGTGACCACGACCATCACCAGCAGCGCGGCGCCGGCAGCGGCGAGCAGCATGCCCGGGTACGAGACCAACATGTCCCACAACTCGGCCCACGCGCCGGTGTGCGCGGTGGCGGCGTAGCCCAGGGTGATCAGCACGATGTGAGCCACCATCAGGTGGAACGACGTGAAGCCGGTCCAGCGGTGCCACCGGGCGAGCCGGTCCTGGCCGAACGCGCGCTCGACGAGCGGGATCCGGGCGAGCAGCAGCACCTGGAGCAGCATCAGGTCGGAGGCCCAGAGCCCGGCGAGCCGGCCGAACGCCTCCAGGTCGCCGCCCAGCGCCTGCTGCACGCCTCCGTTGCTCACCCAGAGCGCGGTGACGCTCAGCAGGCTCAGCGCGGCGACGGACCCGCCGGCGTCCGGCCACCAGCGCGGAGTCGTCGCCCGCCGCACGGTGACGGGAAGGGGCTGCATCGTCGTGGTCATGGTCCAAAGATCGGCGGCGCGGCTACGCGGACTCTTTGCCACGGCTGTGAGAAACCTGTGCGTGTATGAAGCCGGTCCGATCGGGGCACCCTGTGACGACACCTGAATCTGGAGGCTCTGATGGCCAAGACCTGGGCGCAGTCGGTACGGGAACGGGCCCGCAACCGGCTCGCGGCGGCGCGCCGCAACCACCCGCCGCCCTTCACCGTGGGACCGGAGCTCCAGGACTCGTCGGCGCCCGTCGTCCTGGTGCAGCGGCCGGCGAGCAACGACGACGTGCTGCCTCGTGGTGTGCGTACCGCGGGGGCGTGGGCGTGGCGGTTCATCCTGCTGGTCGTGGCCGCGTACCTGTTCCTGCGGGTGGTGTCCCTGCTGCGGGTCGTGATCATCCCGGTGGTGATCGCGGTGCTGCTCGCCGCCCTGTTCCAGCCGGTCGCCGCGGCGCTGACCCGGCGCGGCGTGAAGCGCTCGTTCGCCGCCGGCCTGGTGCTGCTCGCCGCGCTGTTACTGGTCTTCGGCGGTCTCGGCCTGATCGTCAGCACCATCGTCGCCCAGATCGACACGCTCTCCACCCAGGTCAGCGACGGCATCAAGGAGGTGCAGACGTGGCTGTCCCAGGGTCCGCTGCACCTCACCGACGCCCAGCTCAGCCAGTACGTCGACCGCGTACGCCAGACCATCTCCAAGAATCAGGGCGCGCTGACCTCCGGCGCCCTCAGCACCGCCACCACGCTCGGTGAGGTCCTCACCGGGTTCTTCCTGGTGCTGTTCACGCTCTTCTTCTTCCTGCGCGACGGCGGCCAGATCTGGTCCTTCCTGTGCCGGCTGCTGCCGCGGGAGGCGCGGGTGGCCACCGCCCGCGCCGGGCACTACTCGTGGCACACCCTCGTGTCGTACGTCCACGCCACCGTGCTGGTCGCCTTCGTGGATGCGGTGGGCATCGGTATCGGGCTGTTCATCCTCCGGGTGCCGCTGGCGCTGCCCCTCGCGGCGCTGGTCTTCCTCGGTGCGTTCATCCCGGTCGTCGGCGCCACGCTGACCGGCGCGGTGGCCGTCCTGGTCGCCCTCGTCGCCGAGGGGCCGGTCACCGCGCTGATCGTGCTGGGCGTGGTCATCGCGGTGCAGCAGCTCGAGGGGCACGTGCTCCAGCCGCTGATCATGGGCCGGGCGGTCGCGCTGCACCCGCTCGCGGTCATCCTGGCGATCGCGACCGGCATCGTCGTCGCAGGCATCGTCGGTGGCCTGATCGCCGTCCCGCTGCTGGCGGTGCTGAACACCGCCATCCGCTACCTCGTGCGGCATCCCTCCGGCGAACCGACCCCGGACCGGGAACCGCCCGGCACGGAGTCCGCCGCCGACGGCGAGGCCGAGGCGGACGACCGTTCGGAGGCGGCGGAGCGCCGCACCGACCCGGCCGAGCCGCCGCCGGACGACAGCTCGGTGGCCGAACCGGCCGTCCGCACCGGCTGAACCGCGCGAGGTCGTGACCTTGCGGTGATCGGATGAATTCTTCGCCGAGCCATCGACCGGGCCGTGGACGGGGTTCTACTCTGACTGCCCGGAGAACAGCGGGTAACGAGAGGTAGCACGATGGCCGACGGCACGGTCGACATCGCCACCAGTCCCGACGGCAGTCTCATCATCCAGCCCCATGGCGTGCTCGACGCCGACGACGCGGTGGAGCTGCGGCGCGCCCTGGTGAACGCCGTGCGTCACGTACGTCCCCTGCGGCTCATCCTCGACCTGCAGGACGTGCGGGGGCTGGACCCGATCAACCTCGGCACCCTCGCCGCCGCCTGTCACCTGGGCGACGACCACAAGGTCGCCGTCTTCCTCGACAACTCCTCGGCCGTGGTGGCCGGACAGCTCACCGCGGCCGGGGTCGCCCGCCACCGGCTGCGCGGCGTCGGCGTCGCGAGCACGTCCACCGTGGACCTCTGACGGGTCAGCGCAGAGCCGCGACCACCTTCTCGGCGAGCTCGGCCGAGGATCCCGGGTTCTGCCCGCTGAAGAGGGTGCGGTCCACGACGACGTGCGACGCCCACGCCTCGCCCGCGGAGAAGTCCGCGCCGAGGGCGGCCAGCCGGTCCTCCAGCAGCCAGGGCAGCTTGTCGGCCAGCCCGGCGGCGCGCTCCTCGACGTTGCTGAACGCGGTGAGCCGGTAGCCCGCGAACGGCCAGGCGCCGTTCTCGTCGGCCGTGGCCAGCAGCGCGGCAACCCCGTGGCACACCACGGCCAGCGGCTTGCCGGCCGCCAGGGTGGCCCGGATGAGCTCCGCGGACGGGCGGCTGACGGCCAGGTCCTCCATCGGCCCGTGCCCGCCCGGGTAGTAGACCGCGGCATAGTCGGCGAGCCGCACGTCCTCCAGGCGGGCCGGATCCTTCAGGGCGGCGATCGAGGCGAGCTCGGCCTCGACCGGCTCCGGGTCGAGGCTCGCCCGGTCCACGGGCGGCACGACCCCGCCCGGCGTGGCCACGACGACCTCGTGCCCCGCGCCGGTCAGCGCCCGGTAGGGGGCGAGGAACTCCTCGGCCCAGTACCCGGTCGGGTGCGGGGTGCCGTCGGCGAGTGTCAGCCGGTCGGAGCCGGTCATCACGAACAGAATCTTGGACATGCGTCGACGGTACGGCCGCGGCCCCGCGACCAACCAATAGGATTCCTGCAATGGCCGATCAGAAATCTGATGAGCCGCCGGTACGGCCCGCCGCCCGGCCGCTGGACCTTATGCAGCTGCGCACCTTCCTCGCCGTGCACCGGGCGGGTTCCCTCACCGCCGCCGCCCGGCTGCTCGGCCTCTCCCAGCCGACCGTGACCAGCCAGCTCCGGGCCCTGGAACAGCACCTCGGCCGGCAGCTGTTCGAGCGCCTGCCGCACGGCGTCGCACCGACCTCGGTGGCGCTGGCGCTGGCCGCCCGGGTGGCCGACCCGCTCGACAAACTGGCGGCCGTCGCGGAGCCCTCCCCCGACGTCGCCGTCCCCGAGGAGCCGGTGCACCTGGCCGGCCCGGCCGAGCTCGTCGCCGTCCGCGCGATGCCCGCGCTGGCGCCACTCGTCGGCCAGGGGGTACGCCTGCGGGTCACCCTCGGCCTCGCCGACGACCTCCTGGAGGGCCTGCGGGCCGGCCGCTTCGATCTGGTGCTGTCCGCCGTACGCCCGCGCAGCCGGGCCGTGGTCGCCAGGCCGCTGATGGACGAGGAGTTCGTGCTCGTCGCCGGCCGCGCCTGGGCGGGGCGGACCGGCGCCGTGGACCCGGACGACTCCCGCTCGCTGGACGACCTGCCGCTGGTCAGCTACGCGGAGGACCTGCCCATCCTGCGCCGTTACTGGCGCCATGTGTTCCACCGCCGCCTGACGGCCCGCGCCGCTGTGGTCGTTCCCGACCTGCGGGCCGTGCTCGCCGTCGTCGTCGCGGGCGCCGGCATCACCGTCCTGCCGCGCTACCTCTGCGCCCGCGAGCTCGCCGCCGGCGACCTGGTGCCGCTGCTCGAACCCGCCGATCCGCCGATCAACACCGGCTATCTGGCGCACCGCGCGGGCGCTCCGGTCCTGCACCACGTCGACCTCGTCCGCCGCGAGCTCCTGCACCACGCCCGGGACTGGTGACGGCGTGCGCCTGCTGACCTTCAACACGCTCATGCGCGGTGACGTCCGGCCCCGGCTGAGGGTTCTCGCCGCCGCTCTGGAGGACGGCGACCACGACGTCGTGTGCCTGCAGGAGGTCATGTTCCGCGCCCATGCCGCCCTGATCCGGCGGATCGCCCGGTCGTACGGGTTCCACGCCTGCACCGGCCCGGTGCTGCTGAGGGGCGGATTGCTCCTCCTGTCGCGGCTGCCGATCACCGCCTCGCGGTTCGTGCGGTACCCGGTGACCCGGCCGGTGCGGCGCGAGCTGCTGATGCGTAAGGGCGTGCAGGTGGCCACGGTGGAGACGACGGGTGGCCGCCTCGCCGTGGTCAACACCCACCTCTCGGCCAACCACGACGACGACTGGTCGGCCGGCAACCGCCATACGCCGATGCAACGGGCGGAGGCGCACCGGCTCGCCGAGGTGGTCGCGGGCATCGACCCCGCGCTGCCCGTGGTGGTGGCCGGCGATCTCAACCTGCCGCGTACGTCCCCGGTGCTCGCCGAGCTGCTGGTGGCGGCGGGGCTGCACGACGCCAGGGCCGGCGACGGCGAGCCCACCTTCCGGCCCACATCGCGGTTCCCGGCGCCACCGGCACTCGATCATGTCCTGCTGCGGCCGGGGCTGACCGCGCGCACGCGGCTCGTGTTCCAGGCACCGGTGGACCTGGCCGGCGGGCGCCGGGCCCACCTGTCCGACCACTACGGCATCGAGGCCGAGGTGACTTCGGCGTGAGGGGCGTCCTGCAGCCATTCGATCAGCGCCTCGGCCGTCGCCGGGCGGCAGATGCCGTAGCCCTGCGCCTGGTCGCAGCCTTCGCGGCGCAGGTGCCCGAGCGTGGTGTCGTCCTCCACGCCCTCGGCGACCATGCGCAGGCCCAGGCTGTGCGACAGGTGGATGGTGGACGCCACCAGGGCGGCCGCGTGCCGGTCCGTGCTCACCGGCGCGACGAACGAACGGTCCAGCTTGAGCTCGTCCACCGGCAGGTCGCGCAGGTACGCCAGGGAGCTGAAGCCCGTACCGAAGTCGTCGATCGCGATCTGGACGCCGAGCGCCCGCAGGCGCGAGAGGATCGCGGTGGCGTGCGTCCGGTCGCCCATCAGCGCGTCCTCGGTGATCTCGATCTGGACGGCGGAGCCGGGCAGGCCGCGCTCGCGCAGCTGGGTGGCGACCCGGACCGGCAGCGTGGTGTCCTGCAGGCTGTGCGCCGACAGGTTCACCGCGACGGTGAGGGCGTGGCCGGCTTCGCGCCACCGGTACGCCTGGTCGAGCGCCAGGCGCAGCACCGTCTCGGTGAGCCGGTCCATGAGCCCGGCGTCGGTGGCGGCCGCCAGGAACGCGTCCGGGTAGAGCAGCCCGCGCGTGGGGTGGTTCCACCGCACGAGCGCCTCCACCCCGCGGACGGTGCCGTCCCGTAGATCCATCTTGGGCTGGTAGTGCAGCACCAGCTGGTCCTCGGCGAGCGCCTCGTGCAGCTCCTGGAGCAGGCGCAGCTGGTCGCCGCCGTCGTCCCCCTCGGCCACCGGCGCGGCCAGGCACTGGCCCTGGCGGGTGGTCTTCGCGCGGTACATCGCCACGTCGGCGCGGCGCAGCAGCAGGTGGATGTCGTCGCCGTGCTCGGGGTGCAGGGCGATGCCGATGCTGGCGTCGATGCGTACGGCGATGCCCTCGAGGTCGAACGGCGTGGCGAGCGCGGCCCGCAGCCGCCGGGCGAGCTCGGTGGCCGCCTCGGCGTCGGCGACGTCCGCGATCACCGCGAACTCGTCGCCGCCGAGCCGCGCCAGGACGTCGTCGGGCCGTAGCCGCTCCGCCAGCCGCTGCCCGGCCTGCACCAGCAGACGGTCGCCGACATGGTGGCCGAGGCCGTCGTTGACCCCCTTGAACCGGTCCAGGTCGATGAGCAGCAGCGCCGAGGTCGCGGCGGAAGACCGCCGGAGCCGCTCGGTGGCGAGGTCGTAGAGCGCCCGGCGGTTCGCCAGGCCGGTGAGGTCGTCGGTGCGCGCCTGCCGGATCAGCTCGGCCATCCGGCGCAGCTGCCGGTAGGCGACGTGGGTGCGGCCCGCCGCGGCCAGCCCGGTGACGATCGCCAGCACCACCGCGAGGCGGGACATCATCCCGGCGGAGGCGGCCAGCAGCACGCCCAGCGCGGCGACGTTTGCCAGCGCCGGGACGATCAGCGCGGCCGAGTTGCCCGTCTCGCTCTCCCGGGCCCGGGCCGGCCGTTGCGCCTGCAGCACGGCCCAGGTGCTGACCAGGGCCACCCCGAAGGACCAGATCGCGTCCAGCGGGGTGTGGAGCTGGTAGCCGCCCGACGACACGCGCAGGGAGTAGACGATGTCGCCGACGGAGAACAGGGCCAGGCCGGCCATCAGCGGCAGCCAGCGCCGGGGCAGCCGGCCACCGTGCAGGCAGGCGATGCCGAGCAGGCCGGCGATCAGCACCGCGTCGCCCAGCGGGTACGCGACGGCCACCGCGATCTGCAGCGGGTTGCCGCCGACCTGCTCGATGGCCGGTCGCAGCACCACCGCCAGCAGGGTGCCGGCGCCCAGGGCCCCGACGGCGGTGTCCCACGCGACCGAGGCGCGGATCCGCCGGTGCTCGCGCGCCATGCCGATGAGCAGGGCCGCCATGACGGCCGGATAGAACAGCAGGTACGCGGCGTCGCTGATGCTCGGGAAGGGCACGTACGCGTCGTTCGCGGTCAGCACGCTGAGCAGCAGGTTGCCGATCGAGTACGCCATGACGCCGCCGGCGACCAGAAACGCCTCGCTGCGCCGTCCCCGGGCACCGGCTGCGGCGAGGCAGCATGCGACGGCGGGCAGGAACTGGCTGAAGAAGTTGACGGCACCGGTGACGAAGACGTTGACGTGGTCGCCGAAGACGATCAGCTGGACGAGAAAGGCGACGACCGCGCACCAGCCCGCGAGCAGCACGAACACCGCCGCGCGCGACGTCGTACGCCCTGCCATGCCGACCCTCCTCCCGATGTCCGTGGGCGTCCTATCGGCAGGGCGGTGGGCGACCTGACCCGCAATTGTGGGTGATCACCACATGTCACTGATGCGTCACACTTCGTAACCTTTCGGCAAGGATCGGCATCGATGAAGGGAGGACGCGATGGGCACGTTCGGGCGCCGCATCGCGACGGCACTGCTGGCGACGCTGACCGTGGCGGGACACCCGGCCCCGGCGACGGCCTCCGGGCTGGAGGAGGTGACGTCGTTCGGCTCGAATCCCGGCAACCTGGCGATGTACGCCTACCGGCCCGGCGGACTGCCGGACGGGGCCGCCGCCGTGGTACTGCTGCACGGCTGCACCCAGGACGCCGCCACCTACTTCGAGCGGTCGGGGTGGCGCACGTTCGCGGACCGGTGGCACTTCGCCCTGATCCTCCCCCAGCAGCGGACCGCCAACAACGCCTCCTCGTGCTTCACGTGGTTCGACGACGGCGACACCGGCCGGGACCGGGGCGAGGCTCTTTCGGTACGGCAGATGGTCGCGTACGCGGTCACGACGCAACGGCTCGACCCGCGGCGGGTGTTCGTGTCCGGCCTCTCCGCCGGCGGTGCGATGAGCGCGGTGATGCTGGCCGCGTACCCGGACGTCTTCGCGGGCGGTTCCGTCGTGGCCGGGCTGCCGTACCGGTGCGCCCGTTCGCTGAGCCAGGCGAGCCTGTGCCAATACGTACCCCCGGACCGCTCGCCACGGCAGTGGGGTGACCTCGTACGCGCGGCCTATCCGGGCTATACGGGGCCGCGTCCCCGGGTGGCGATCTGGCACGGCCAGGCCGACTACACGGTGGTGCCGGCCAACGGCCGGGAGCTGCGCGACCAGTTCACCGACGTGGCGGGCGTCCCCGCCGAGCCGTCCGCGGTGTCGTCGCTGCCCGCCGGTACGCGGCTCGAGGTCTACGGGGCCGACCAGGTCCGCCTCTACCAGGTCGCCGG
This sequence comes from Actinoplanes sp. NPDC049681, assembly GCF_044465265.1. Taxonomy (NCBI): domain Bacteria; kingdom Bacillati; phylum Actinomycetota; class Actinomycetes; order Micromonosporales; family Micromonosporaceae; genus Actinoplanes; species Actinoplanes sp. NPDC049681. The sequence goes on along the minus strand of NZ_JBITLP010000002.1, from coordinate 712,322 downwards.
CATGGGACACGGCACCCCCGTCGATCCGGGAGCAGACCCCGATCAATGCGGCTCGGCGGGCCCCTACTTCCTCGACACGATCTGTTCGGCGTACTACGACGCCCTGTTCTTCGGTGTGGACCAGAGCCATACATAGTCGCTGCCCCATGGCTGCGGCACACATGGCGTGAGCGCGAGCCCCACCCATAGTGTTGCGCGTCACAGGGTGACGCACGACACCCCGCTGGGAGGGCAGATGCAGCCGCCGATCCTTCAGGCCCGGGGCCTCGGCAAGCAGTTCCGGGGCTTCCGGGCCGTCGACCGGGTGGACCTCGACATCGCGCCGGGGAGCGTGCACGCGCTGGTCGGCCCCAACGGCGCGGGCAAGACGACGCTGTTCCACCTGCTGACCGGCTTCCTGCGCCCCTCGCACGGACGCATCACGCTCGACGGCCGGGACATCACCGGCCTGCCGAGCGACCGGGTGGCCCGGCTCGGGATGGCCCGGTCGTTCCAGATCACCACGCTGTTCCCGCAGGTGACCGCCCGGGAGCACGTGGAGCTCGGGCTGCAGGCGCGAACCGGCCTGGGATGGCGGTTCTGGCGCTCGGAACGCGGGCTCGGCCGGTTCCGCGAGCGTGCCATGGAGCTGCTCGACGCCGTGGGGCTGGCCGACGCCGCGGAGGTGCCGGCCGGCGCGCTGGCGTACGGCCGCAAGCGCGCCCTGGAGCTGGCGGTCGCGCTGGCGCTCGATCCGCGCGTGCTCCTGCTCGACGAGCCGACCGCCGGAATGGGCGGCGAGGACGTCGAGCGCACCGTCGACCTGATCGCCCGGGTGCGCGAAGGACGCACGGTCGTGCTCGTCGAGCACAACATGACCGTGGTGGCCAGCCTCGCCGACCGCGTCACCGTCCTGCAGCACGGCAGCGTGCTGGTCGAGGGCGGGTACGCCGAGGTCCGCGCCGACCCCCGGGTCATCACGGCGTACCTGGGAGAGTCCCGTGCTGACGGTTGAGGGCCTGAGCGCCTGGTACGGCGAGGCGCAGGTGCTGCGGGACGTCGCTCTCGAGGTCGCCGAGGGCGAGATCGTCACGCTGGTGGGCCGCAACGGCGCCGGCAAGACGACGCTGCTGCGATGCCTGATGGGGCTGCACGCCCAGTGCACGGGCCGGATCACGTTCCTGGGCGACAACGCGTTCGGCGGCCGGCCGGCACATCGGCGCGCCCGCGCCGGTCTCGGCTACGTACCCGACGACCGCGGCATCTTCGCCACGCTGAGCGTCGAGGAGAACCTCCTGCTCCCCCCGGTCGTGGGCCGCGAGCCGTGGCCGCTCGAACGGATCTACGCCACGTTCCCGGTGCTGCGCGAGCGGCGCCGGTTCGCCGGCACGAACCTGTCCGGCGGCGAGCAGCAGATGCTCGCCCTCGCGCGGGTGCTGCGCAGCGGCGCCCGGCTGCTGCTCTGCGACGAGCCGACCGAGGGTCTGTCGCCGCTGCTGGTGCGCCAGATCGGCGACATCCTGCTGGAGATCAAGGCGGCCGGCGTGACCGTGCTGCTCATCGAACAGAACCTGCACTTCGCCACCACCGTGGCCGACCGCCATCACCTGCTGGCCGAGGGGCGGGTGGTCGAGACGCTCGACAACGGCGCCGTGCGGCGGCGGGAACACGAACTGCTCGCGTACCTCGGCATCTAGGAGATCCCCCATGCGCAAGACGACCAGAGCGCTGGGTGCCGCGCTGACCGCCGGCACCCTGCTCGTCGCCGGATGCGGCCGCGGCGGGCCCGGCGGCGGCAGCGACGAGAAGGTGAGCGGCGACAAGATCGTGCTCGCCGTCCTCAACGACCAGTCCGGCGTCTACGCCGACCTGTCCGGCAAGAACAGCGTCGTGGCGGTGAAGATGGCGGTCGCCGACTTCAAGGCCAAGTACGGCGACAAGGCCGTCAGCTCGGACATCGAGGTGGTCACCGCCGACCATCAGAACAAGCCCGACATCGCGAATTCCAAGGCCCAGGAACTGTACGACCGGCAGCAGGCGGACGTGATCCTGGACGTCCCCACGTCCTCGGCCGCCCTCGCGGTCGCCGGCGTGGCGAAGGCGAAGAAGAAGCTCTACTTCAACATCGGCGCGGCCACCACCGAGCTCACCGGCAAGCAGTGCAACAAGTACACCTTCCACTACGCGTACGACACGTACATGCTCGCCAACGGCACCGGGTCGGCGGTGACCCAGCAGGGCGGCAAGAACTGGTACATCGTCTATCCGGACTACGCGTTCGGGCAGGACATGGAGAAGTCCTTCAGCGCTGCGATCGGCTCCTCGGGCGGCACGGTGATCGCCAAGGACCCCACGCCGTTCCCCAACGACAACTTCTCCACGTTCCTGCTCAAGGCGCCCGGCCTCAGCCCCAAGCCGGACGTGCTCGGCACCATGCAGGCCGGCGGCGACCTGGTCAACCTGGTCAAGCAGTACAACGAGTTCCGGCTGCGGGAGAAGGGCATCAAGCTCTCGGTCGGCCTGATGTTCATCACCGACATCCACTCGCTGGGCCCGGACGCGTTCGCCGGCACCACCTTCACCGATGCCTGGTACTGGAACTTCGACGACCGCAACCGTCAGTGGGCCGACCGGTTCACCGCGCAGACGCAGACCCGGCCGTCGTTCGCCCACGCCGCCAACTACTCGGCCGCGATGCAGTACCTCGAGGCGGTCCAGCGGGCCGGCACGGACAAGTCCGACGAGGTGGTGTCCAAGCTGGAGGGTTACCAGTACGACGACGTGTTCGCCCGTAACGCCACCATCCGCGCCAAGGACCATCGGGTGATCCACGACGTGTACCTGGCCGAGGTGAAGCCCCGGAGCCAGGTCACCACCGACTGGGACTACGAGAAGATCCTCAAGACCATCCCGGCGGACCAGGCGTTCCGGCCGGAGACCGCCGGCGGCTGCGCGCTCTGATGACGAGCTTTCTGCAGCAGTGCTTCAACGGGCTGGTCAGCGGCGGCTTCTACGCGCTGCTGGCGCTGGGCCTGGCCGTCATCTTCGGCATGCTCGGCGTGGTCAACTTCGCCCACGGCGCCTTCTTCATGCTCGGCGCCTTCGGCGCGTACGTCCTGCTGACCGAGGCGGGTGTGCCGTTCTGGGCGGCGCTGGTGGTCGTACCCGCGATGCTCTTCGTGGCCGGTGCCGTGCTGGAGCGCACGCTGATCCGGCACCTCGCGCCGCTCGACCCCCTCTACAACTTCCTGCTCACGTTCGGGCTCACGCTGGTGCTGCAGGACGCCGTCAAGCGCGAGTACGGGGTGCAGTCGCAGCCGTACCCGCGCCCGGCGGAACTGTCCGGCTCGCTGAACCTGGGGCTGTTCGACTACCCGGCGTACCAGGTGTTCGTGCTCGCGGCCGCGGTCGTGCTGTGCGCGACGGTGTGGCTGGTGCTCACCCGCACCCGGGTCGGCATGGTGGTCCGGGCCGCGACGGAGCGGCCGGAGCTGAGCCGGGCCCTGGGGGTGAACGTGGGCCGCTGGGTGACCCCCGTCTTCGCCTTCGGGGTCGCGCTCGCCGGACTGGCCGGGGTGCTGGCGGCGCCGATGCGGGCGGTCAACCCGCTGATGGGCGCCGACCTGATCATCGCGGTCTTCGCCGTGGTGGTGATCGGCGGGCTCGGCTCGGTCTTCGGATCGGTGCTGGCCGGCTTCGCGATCGGGCTGATCCAGGCGCTCGGCAACCTCTACGTGCCGGCGCTGTCGCAGACGCTCATCTTCATCGTCATGGCCGGCGTGCTGCTGTGGCGTCCCGCCGGGCTGTTCGGCCGCGAGGAGGCTCCCGCGTGATCCGCCGCCTGCTGCTCGTCACCGGCCTGTTCCTGGCGCTCGCGCTGCCGTGGCTGATCTATCCGCCGGTGGCGATGGACATCATGACGTGGGCACTGTTCGCCGCGGCGGTCGACCTGCTGCTCGGGTTCACCGGCCTGTTGTCCTTCGGCCACGCCGCCTTCTGGGGCAGCGCCGCGTACGCATCGGGCCTGATCGCCATCCACACCGGACTGCCGTTCCCGGTGGCGGTGCTGGGCGGTGCCCTCGTCGCGGCCGTGCTCGCGGTGCCGATCGGTTACCTGAGCGTCCGCAGCACCGGCATCTACTTCGCGATGGTGACGCTGGCGTTCGCGCAGATGGTGTACTTCGTCGCCAACCAGTGGCGCGGCCTGACCGGCGGGGAGAACGGCTTGCAGGGCATCCCGCGCGAGCTGTTCGGCCTCGACCTGAGCGATCCGTTCGTCTTCTACTACGCCGGGCTCCCGATCATCCTCGCCGGGCTGCTCTGCCTGTGGCGCATCGTCCACTCGCCGTTCGGGCACGTGCTCGTCGCGATCCGCGACAACCCGGCCCGCGCCCGGGCCATCGGGTATCCCGTCGAGCGGTACAAGCTGCTCGCCTTCGTGCTCTCGGCGGCGCTGTCGGGGCTGGCCGGCGGCCTGTTCTCGATCAGCCACGGCTTCGCGTCGCTGCAGGAGGTCTACTGGACCACCTCGGGCAAGGCCGTGATGATGGTCGTCCTCGGCGGCATCGGGACCCTGTGGGGCAGCGCGCTCGGTGCCGCCCTCGTCGTGCAGCTCGAGGACTACCTGTCGACGTCCGGCTTCGACGGCATCGGCATCGTCACGGGCACCGTCTTCGTCCTGGTCGTCCTCCTGTTCCGTCAGGGCCTGTGGGGCGCCGCCCGCCGCCTGAGACCCCCCGCCCGCACCGTCCCGCGACCGATCGACAACCTTGTGGAGGGTTCATGGACACGGAGAAGGAGCTCGTCGGCCGGACAGCGCTCGTGACCGGCGGCGGCAGCGGGATCGGCCGCGCGTGCGCCGAACGGCTCGCCCGGGCCGGCGCCTCCGTCGTCGTGCTCGACCGCGACGGCGACGCGGCCACGCGGGTAGCCGAGAGTGTTGGCGGGGACGCCCGGACCATCGATCTGTCCGATCTGGACGCGATCGACCGGCTCGACCTCGACGTGGACATCCTCGTCAACAACGCCGGCATGCAGCACGTCGCACCGCTGCACGAGTTCCCGCCGGAGACGTTCTCGCTCATCCTGCGGCTGATGCTGGAAGCTCCGTTCCGGCTGGTGCGACGCTGCCTGCCACACATGTACGCCCAGGGCTGGGGCCGCGTGGTCAACGTGTCGTCGGTGCACGGGCTGCGCGCCTCGCCGTACAAGGCGGCGTACGTGGCGGCCAAGCACGGGCTCGAGGGGCTGTCGAAGGTCATCGCGCTGGAGGGTGCCGAGCACGGGGTCACGTCCAACTGCGTGAACCCGGCGTACGTGCGTACCGCGCTGGTCGAGGCGCAGATCTCCGCGCAGGCGGCCAGTCACGGCCTGCCCGAGCAGGAGGTGGTCGAGCAGGTGATGCTCGCCCCGGCGGCCGTCAAGCGCCTCGTCGAGCCGGCCGAGGTGGCCGAGCTGGTCGCGTACCTGTGTTCGCCGCACGCGTCCTTCGTCACCGGCGCGTCCCTCGTGATGGACGGCGGATGGACGGCGCACTGACCGCGGCGGCCTTCCTCGAGCTGCTGCTGCGCGAGGCCGCGCCGGTCGAGTTCGAGGGGCCGCTGCTGGACGCCCGGGCCGAGGGTGCGCCGCCGGAGACGCTGGCCGAGCTCGACCGGCTGAAGACCGCGGCCCTGCGGGTCCGGGCGCTGCTGGATCGCCGGCGCCGCCGGGAGACCGAGCTGAGCGCGCTGGTGGACACCGTCGGGGACCTGGCCACCCTTCGCGACCTCGACGCCGTGCTGGCCGCGATCGTGCGCCGGGCGCGCGAGCTGCTCGACGCCGACGTGGCGTACATGACGCTCAACGACGAGGAGCGTGGCGACACCTACATGCGGGTCACGTACGGCTCGGTGTCGGCCCGCTTCCAGCAGCTGCGGCTGCCGCTCGGCGCGGGCCTCGGCGGACTGGTCGCCCAGACCGCGGCGCCGTACGTCACCGCCGATTACGCGGCCGACGCCCGGTTCCAGCACACCGGCGAGATCGACGACGCGGTGACCGAGGAGGGGCTGGTCGCCATCCTCGGCGTACCGATGCGGCTGGGTACGCGGGCGCTCGGCGTACTGTTCGCCGCCAACCGCAGTGCCCGGCCGTTCACCCGGGAAGAGGTGACGCTGCTCGGCTCGCTGGCGGCGCACGCCTCGGTGGCGCTGGACAACACCCGCCTGCTCGGCGAGACCCGGGCCGCCCTGGAGGAACTGAGCGCGGTCAACACCGTCGTCCGCCGGCACAGCGAGTCCCTGGAGCGTGCCGCCGAGGCGCACGACCGGATGGCCGACGTGATCCTGCGGGGCGGCGACCTGGACGACCTCGCCGCCGTCGTCGCCGAGGTGCTCGGCGGCGAGCTGGCGATCCTCGACGCCGACGGGCACTGCCTGACCACCGTGGGCCTGATCGCCGACCTGGATCCGCAGGCCGCGGCCGGGGCCGGCCTGGGCCGGGCCACCCGCTGCGGCGACCACTGGGTGCTCGCCGCGGGCGCCGGCAGCGAGGCGCTGTGCACGCTGGTGCTGCACGCGCCGAAGGAGCTCACCGAGACGGACACCCGGATCCTGGAACGCGCGGGTGTCGTCACCGCCCTGCTGCTGCTGTTCCGGCGCAGCCTCGCGCAGGCCGAGAGCCGTGTCCGCGGCGAGCTGCTGGAGGATCTGCTCAGCCGCCGGGTCGACGACCCGGTCCGGGTCCGGCAGCGGGCCCGCCGGCTCGGGGTCGACCTCGACGTCGCGCACGTGCTGGTGGTGCTGGCCTGCCCGCCACGGCAGCGGGACCGGGCCGCCCAGTGGAGCGCCGCGCACGCGGCGGCCTGCGGCGGGCTGGCCGCCCAGCGCGACGGCAACGTGACGCTGCTGGTGGGCGGCGAGCACCCCGGCGACGCCGCCCGGCGGATGGTGCGCGAGCTGGGGGCGTACCTCGGCTCTCCGGTGACCGGCGGTGGTGCCGGCCCGCTCACCGGACCGCAGGACGTGCCGTCGGCATACGCGGAGGCGCAACGCTGTGCCTCCGCCCTCACCGCGCTGGGCCGCACCGGCGACGGCGCGAGCGCGGCCGAGCTGGGCTTCGTCGGCCTGCTGGTCGGCGCGGACCGGGACGTCGGCGCGTTCGTGAACGACACCCTGGGCCCGCTGCTGGAGTACGACCGCCGACGCGGCACGGCCCTCGTCCGCACCCTGGAGTCCTATTTCGAGTCCGGTGCCAGCACCGTCCGGGCCGCGGAGGCGCTGCACGTCCACGTGAACACCGTCACCCAGCGCATCGCCCGGATCGGCCAGGTGCTCGGCACCGACTGGCACGGCGCCGAGCGGGCCCTGGAACTCCAGCTGGCCCTGCGCCTGCACCGCCTGCAGAACGGGCATCCGTGACCCACCGAAGTGGAGGAACCGCCGTGCACCCCGTCGCCCTGGCCATGGCCGCCGTCCTCGGACTCACCCCGCTGTCCCCGCCCGCAGCCGCGGCGACGGCCTGCGCGCCCGTACCCGCCGTCCCGGATGCCGCCTACCAGGTCGCTGCCTGCCTGGCGGACCTGACCACCGCCGGCACGGTGGCGAGCGGCCATACCGACCCGGCCGACTGGGCGGGCCTCACCTCCGCCGCGACCCACAACCCCACCGGCGTGCCCGGCGTCCAGATCGACGGCTACTTCCCGGACACCTCGACGACCAACGCCACCCACGGCTGGAATCACGACTCCCAGTTCGTCCTGCGGCTGCCCGACCGCTGGAACGGCGGCCTGGTGGTGAGCGGCTCCCCGGGCGTGCGCGAGCAGTATGCCAACGACGTGGCCATCGGCGACTGGGTGCTCGCCCGGGGGTACGCGTTCGCCGCCACCGACAAGGGCAACGTCGGCACCGCCTTCTACCGCGACGGCGAGCGCCCCGGTGACGCCATCGTCGAGTGGAACCAGCGCGTCACCCAGCTGACCCGCGCGGCCCGGGCGACGGCGGCACGGCACTACGGGCGGGCGCCCCGGCACACCTACGCGGCCGGCCTGTCCAACGGCGGCTATCTCGTGCGCTGGCAGCTGGAGAACCACCCCGAGCTCTACGACGGCGGCGTCGACTGGGAGGGCACGCTGTGGCATCCCGGCCGGCCGAACCTGCTGACGTTCCTGCCGCCGGTGCTGCGCGCGTACCCGGATCACTCGGCGATCCTGGCCGCCGGCTTCGCACCCGGCTCGGAATTCCTCTGGGACTACCACTACCGGGTCTACTGGGACCTCACCCAGCGCATCTACCGCGAGGAACTGGACCCCGGCTACGACGGCGCGGCCGAGGCCGGCACGCCGTTCTGCGCCCCCGGCACACCGGCCTGCGACGCCGACTACCACTACGAGCTGCGGCCGCCGTCGGTACGCGCGGCGATCGCGCGCATCGGCCTCACCGGGCGGATCCAGCGACCGATGATCACCCTGCACGGGACGCTCGACGCGCTGCTGCCGATCACCCAGGATTCCGACGTGTACGCCGTGATGGTGCGCTCACGCCATCGCGACCGGATCTTCCGCTACTACCGGGTCGAGGACGGCAACCACGTCGACGGGCTCTACGACGCGTACCCGGACCGGCTGCGTCCGATCCTGCCCTGCTTCCGCAGCGCCTTCACCGCACTCACCGATTGGACCGAGCGCGGCACGCCGCCGCCCGCCTCCGCCACGCTGCCCCGTCCAACCACCCCGCCACCGCCCACGATCGGACTGAAGGCTGCCCGCCCCGCCGCCGGGGACCTAGCGAACAGCTGTTCCCTCGGCTGACCGCACCGGCCGGGTGCGGCGGGGTACGCGCGTGCGGGCGGCCTTCTCGGCGTACAGCTCGGCGTCGGCGTGGGCGTACAGCTCCTCGAAGCCGGCGGCGTCCGGGTCCAGCACCGCGGTGCCGACGCTGGCGGCGGTCCGCTCGGCGAGGGCCTGGCGCAGCCGTTCCGCCGTCTCGGGCGCGTCCACCGCCGAGGGGAGCACGACGACGAACTCGTCGCCGCCGAGCCGGCCGACGACGCCGTGCTCCGGCACGCCCGCCCGCAGGGTGGCGGCCACCCAGCGGAGCAGCTCGTCGCCGGCCGCGTGCCCCGCCGTGTCGTTGAGCAGCTTGAACCCGTCCAGGTCGAAGATCAGCAGGCCCAGCGCCCGCCCGGCGCGGCGGGCCTCGTGCAGCTCCGCGGCGAACCGCTCCTCGAAGCCGCGCCGGTTGAGCACCTCGGTGAGCGGGTCGACACGCGACAACCGGGTGAGCAGCTGGCGCTGGCGGGCCGCCGCGTGGCCCTGGATGGCGCACGCGGCGGCGACCGCGAGGATGCCGGCCAGGTGCATCACGACGTACCAGGGGCTGGGCACGCCCCAGCCGACGGCAACGGCGACGTAGGACGCGGCGCCGAGGGCGAGCACCGGCACCGCGATCCGCATCGGCGCACCCAGGGCGACCAGCGGCATCGGCGCCAGCAGCGCCACCCCGGTGGCGGAGGCCACCCCGCCGTTGAGCATGGGTACGCCCACCGCCAGGGCGAAGAGCAGGACGGCGTTGACCAGCATCAGCGGCCGGACGATCGGGGACCGGATCAGCCGGTCGGCCGCCGCCACCACGGCCAGGCCGTAGAGCACGCCGAGGCCGCAGAGCACGCCGATCAGGACCCGGTGCGGCTCCCCCTCGGCGAAGAGCGCCGCGTACACCACGCCCACGGCACTGTCCGAGGCCGCCAGCCGGCCCATGTCCGCGATCGATCGCCGCCCCCGCTCCCGGGGGGACACCTTCGCCGACGTCCGGCGACCGGCCTCCTGGCGTGCCCGGGCGACGCCCTCCGGGGTGGGCGCACGGCTGTCCCGGCGGCCCTTGTCGGCGTACGCGCAGGCGTCGGCCCGCCGGCGCAGCTCGTCCAGGTCCGACGCCTCCGAGGGGTACGACGCGCGGCCGAAGCTGGCCGGCGCGACCCCGCCGAGAGCGGCCCGGAGCCGCGCCACCACGGCGTCGGCCTCCTCGGGACCCGAACCGGCCAGCACGACCGCGAACTCGTCGCCGCCGAGACGCCCGACCGCGTCCTGGTGGCGCAGCTCCGCCGTCAGCGTGCTCCCCATCCAGGCGAGCAGGTCATCGCCGGCCTGGTGGCCGTACTCGTCGTTGACCTCCTTGAACCGGTCCAGGTCGACGACCACCACCGAGACCGGCTCGCCGGTACGCACCGCCTCGGCGTACGCCCGCTCCAGCCGCTCGTCGAAGCCGCGCCGGTTGAGGCAGCGGGTGAGCGGGTCGGAGACGGACATGCGGGCGAGCCGCCGGCGCAGGGACCGCAGAGCGGTGGCGTGCCGCATGCAGATGGACGAGACGCCGCCGATCCCGAGCGTGTACACGACCGCGTACCCGGACGGGACGGGGTCGCCCAGGACCACGATCGCCCAGTACGCCACGCCGATGACCACGCAGGCGACCAGGTACATCCGGGCCGGCAGGCGTACCGCGTAGAAGAGCAGGGCGAACGGCAGGATGGCGCCGAGCGGGCTGCCGACGCCGCCGTCGAGCAGCGTCAGCGTCCCGGAGAGGGTGACGGTGACGATCATGACCCCGCCCCGGATGAAAGACGGGTACGCCGACCGGGCGATCGCCGGCGCCTGCCACCAGTTCAGCCCCGCGAGGACGATCATCGCGACGGCCACCGCCAGCATGACCGGGCGGTTGCCCGCCCCCCAGGTGGCCACCAGGTACGGCCACACCATCCCGGGGACGATCATGGCTCGCAGCGCGCTCGACCGGACGGCCGCAACGCGACCGGACCGGGGGCGCGACGCAAGAGCCGTCGTCTCAGCGGGCATGATCCCACCATCGCCCGGACGACGATGAGGTTGAGGAGTACCCCGGTGGCAGCGCGGTGGTAGTGCTGGCACCACCACGACCGGGCAGCGGCCTGGATCGACGCGGCGAGCCCGCCGCACCGGCCGCCGCCCACCCCGCCGGCATCCGGGCCACGCTCCGGCCCGACGCCGACGCGTTGCTGGCGCAGGGTGCCCCGGGGGTGCTGGTCGGGCTGGAGACATGTACGCCCCCGGCACGTACCAGGAGGTGCCGCGTCCCCACGCCGTCGGCTATGAGCGCTTCCCCGGGCCGGACGCGACCTCGGACGACCCGCGCTCCGGCGAGCCCGTCGACGCGACCCGGCTCAACCCCTCGTTCGGCGGGGCCGCCGGGGGGAGATGATCAGCACCACCGACGACGGCGACCGGCCCGGCGCCCGCTACGGCCTCGGCTGCTGTGGATCCCGAACTCCTGCGGCGGCTCGTGGTCGCACGGCGGCGACATCATGGGCAGCGTCGTAGTCCCGATCAACACCGACTCCCTGAAGCGGGAGCCGGGCGTGCCGGCACCGTCAGGCGACGTCACCCGTACCCTCGTCGACCACGCGCTGTGCGGATGAGCGCCCGGCGGGGGTGAGCGAGCCCGGGGCGATCACCGGAAACGTCACGATCATGCGGGTGCCGGGGTGGGCGGGCTCGTAGCGCGCCTCGCCGCCGTGCGCCCGCGCCAGCTCCCGCACGATCCACAGCCCCAGGCCCACGCCACGGGGGTCGCCGACGCCGAAGCGGGTGAACAGGCGAGGGCGCAGCTCCTCCGGGACGCCGGGGCCGTGGTCGCGGACCTCCAGCCGGTCGACGTTCTCGGCGGAGGAGATGGTGACGGTGACCGGGGGCAGGCCGTACCGGAGGGCGTTGCCGACCAGGTTGACGATGATCTGTTCGAAGCGCTCCGGGTCCACGCAGATGGTGAGGTCGTGCGGGATCTCGATCTGGACCTCCGCGGAGCTCACGTACGACAGCGCCTCGAGCACCGCCAGCCGCGCCGGCGTGGGCCGGCGGTCCAGGTGCAGGTGGCCGCTCGTGTCGATGCGGTTGAGGTCGAGGAGCCCGGTGGCCAGCCGGTCGATGCGCATGGTCTGCCGCAGCGCCGCGGTGAGCATCCGCGCGGTGTGCCCGGTGGCCCCGTCCTGCAGCTCCTCCAGGGTCATCTGCACCGTGGCCAGCGGCGAGCGGATGTCGTGGGCCAGCGTCCCGATCATCGCCGCCCGCCACCGCTCGATCCGGGCCAGCCGCTCGCGGTCGTCGCGCAGGTGCCGGGCCTGCGCCTCGATGAGCAGCGCGATGGCCAGGGCCACCGGCAGCAGGACGAGGGCGCTGCCGAGCACGGCCGGCGGCTGGTGGGTCACCACCAGCGGCACCACGTACGCGAGCGCCGCGGGTGCCAGCAGGCCGAGCAGGATGCGCCGGGAGAAGTGCAGGGCGGCCCAGGTGTAGAGCAGGACGAGGAAGGGCCCGGTACCCGTGGCGACGCCGCCGAAGGCCCAGGTGGAGAAGCCGAGCACGGCGAACCCGGGTAGTGCCAGGACGGCGGGCCGCTGCGGTGGCCACCGCCGCCAGGGCAGCAGCCACCCGGCCCCGGCCAGCACGAGGTCGGCCAGGGCGATCAGCAGCAGGTCCTGCGCGCGGCTGGGGTCGTTGCCGATGGCCACCAGCGCCAGCATCCCGGCGAGCGCAAACAGCGCGGCGGCCTGCCGGGCCGCGATGCGCGGCCCGGCTCCGAAGAGGGGTAGAACCCGGGTCCGGCCGATACAGAAAGGGTATAGGGGACAAATCTCGCGTAGGCCGCGTCCAGGGAACCCAGCCTCAGCCGTTCAGCTCGAATGCGCGCTCGCCCGCAGCCAGGGACATCCAGCCCGTTGTATGGTCACCCACGTTTTCCCGCCCCACCACCGCGCCCACCACCCAAAACCGGCCTGAAGGCTGTTAGCTCCCCGACGAAGGACGGACCCCCCGTGTCGAACCCCCGCCGCAGCCTGCTGGCAGCCGGCCTCACCGCAGCCGTGGTCGGTTCCCTCGGAGCCGCCTGGACCCTGAACGCTGGCGCGGCGGAAATGCCCTCGGCACCCGCCGTGGCCCTGCCCGCCGACCCCGTCGCAGCAGATCCGGCCGCCGCGGACACGGCCGCGGTGACCTCGGAGCGCAAGCCACCGTCCGTGCTGCCCTGGGGCGAGCGCCCGTCGAGGCTGACGCGAGCCCGGGCCGGCGCCAGCAGCGCCGCGGTCGCCGCCGCCGGCGCGGACGCCGCATCGGCCGACGCGAGCGGCTCCCTCGTCCCGGTCCCGGTGTACGCGCCCAAGGGCCACGCGCCCGACGAGGACGACGACGCCGCCGCCCCGGCTCCCCCGGGCGTCGCGACGGCAGCCAAGTCGGACGACTTCTACCACTACGCCGGCGGCCGTCAGGTGGGGGCGACCGACGGCACCTGGGCCAACCTGAGCATCGCCAAGCCGGAGCTCGCCCAGGCGGACGCGCACACGCTCACCGAGATCGCCATGCAGTCGGCGGACAGCAAGCAGATCGTGGAGGTCGGCTGGAACGTGGACCGCAAGGTCAACGGCGACACCGACCCGCACTTGTTCGTCTACTACTGGAAAGACGGCAAGAAGACCTGCTACAACTCCTGCGGCTTCGAGATGTACGCCGACGCGTCCATCAAGCCCGGCGACACCCTGCCGACCGGCGTGCAGAAGCGGTTCGGCATCCGGCACTCGGGCGGCGCCTGGTGGGTCGCGTACGACTCGGAGTGGGTGGGCTCGTTCCCGGACAGCCTGTGGAACGGCGCCTACACGCGGGGCGGCCTGAGCCAGTGGTTCGGCGAGGTGGCCTCCGCCACGGAGACGACCTGCACCGACATGGGCAAGGGCCTGCCGGTCTCGGACGGCGCCGCGTCGCGCCTCGGCACGATCTCGATGACCAACGGTCCCGACGTCAACGCCGAGCGGGTGAGCACCGACCCGAGCCAGTACTACGACTCGAAGCTGCTCAGCGCGACCACCATCCGGTACGGCGGCCCGGGCAACGGCGACTGCTGATCCGGGGAACTCAGCCGCTGCAGCCCTTCAGCCCCTCCAGCACACCGTCGCGGTAGGCGCCGATCCGGTCGAAGGCGCTGGTCCCCGAGTCGTCGCCGGCCCGGCCGAAGGCGAGCAGGGCGGCCACCGCCTCGTCGAGGTCGCCCGGTGACAGCCGCAGGGCCGCGCCCCGGTCGCGGGTGAGCAGGTCGGAGGTCCAGGTGCCGGCGAGGCAGTCCACGGTCAGCTGCCCCGCCCGGTCCTGCGTGGAGGCGCCCCGCCGGGACTGCGCCGCCCGGGCGAACAGGTCACCGAGCAGCATGCCGACCGCGTTGTCGCCGATCCGCTGGTAGAGCGTCGGCGCCAGCTCGGCGGTGTCGAACGCGATGAAGTCCGCGCCGGGACAGTAGAAGGCCGCTCCCCCGGCCGAGGCGTCGGGCCGCGGGCACTCCGGCGGCGAACCGGCGCGGAACGGCTCGATCCGCAGCGTCTGCCACGGCTGCCCGGTCAGCTCCGGGTATGCCTTGCCCCAGTACGTCTGCGCGTCCTGGGCGAGGGAGTTCACCGCCTGCTCGTACGGCAGGTCACCACCGCTCGCGGCCTCCTCCTCGGTGCTGAACGGCACCTCCGTCACCGGAACGTTGCCGGCCCGGTAGCCGGCGCAGACCTTCGCCCCCTTCTCGACCCCGTCCTGGAAGGCCCGGATGCGGTCGAACGCGTTGCCGTGCGCCTGGGGGTTCCGCGCCGACGTGCCGGGCTGGTCGCGCAGCTGCAGCAGGCCGGCGACGGTGTTGTCGAGCTGCTCGGGCGTGACCCCGGTGAAGGCGGTCGAGCGCCCTCCGAGCACGTCGGCCGTCCACGCCCCGGCGAAGCAGTCGGCCTGCTGTTCGAGCACGACGGTGGGCTGCTCGGTGACGCCGAGCCGGCTCTGCACGGCGTGGCCGTACTCGTGCGCCATGACGACGCCGACGAGCAGGGACCCGAACGCGGCCTCGAGCTGCGGGATCAGCGTCTCGGCGTCCCAGGCGACGAAGTCGCCGGCCGGGCAGTAGAAGGCGTTGGGCTGGTATCCCGCCTCCTCGCCGCCGCACGCCGGCGGCGGATCATTCCGGGTGTACGGGAAGAACCCGCCGCGCACGGGCTTGAAGTTCCGTCCGTGAGCCAGCTCGGGATAGGTGGCCGTCCAGAAGCGCTCGACGTCCCGCAGCGCCTTGGTGACGACGTCACCGGAGGTGCCGCGCGGCGCCGGTGCGCCGTCGTCGGGTGACTTCCACCCCACCGCGCACCCCGCGACGACGAGCACGAGGACGGCCAGGACCCTGCTGACTCGGTACGCGTACACGCCCCCCGTTCTACCCCGATCGGCGTCCGCGTATGTCCGGTGGCTTTTCCGCCGGTTCGGCAGCGGCGGCACGTCTTGCGCGCGCACGCTGTCAGGTATGCGGATCGGAGTGATCGGGGCGGACGCGATCAGCGACACGCTCGCCCTCTGGTGGAGGCAAGCCGGCCACGAGGTGGCCCTCAGCTCGCCGGCGGCGTCCGTCGCCGACGCCGCGGAGTTCGGCGAGGCGGTGCTGTTCGCGCCGGGCTGGGCGGCCGCGCACGACGTCCTGGACCGGGTCGGGCATGCCCTGGACGGCAAGCCGGTGCTCGATGCCACGAACCCGGCGCGCACCCGGGGCGGGCCACCTGCCCGCAGCGGGCTCGAACAGCTGGCGGAGTGGTGCCCGGAGGCGCACTGGGTGAAGGCGTTCAACACGCTGCCGGCGGAGGTTCTGGACATCCGGCGCGGGCACGACCCGCTGCTCACGGAATTCCTCTGCACGGACCACGCCGACGCCCGTACGACCGCCGCGCAGCTGGTGCGCGACATCGGGCTGGCGCCGCTCTACGCCGGGGGCGCCGACCGGGCGTGGCTGACCGAGTCCGGCCCGCTGCGGATGCGCGAGGTCGACATCAACGACGCCACGGCCGTCCTGGGGCAGGTGCTCGGCTGAGTTTTCGCCGTGACCCGATTGTGCGATGATGCCGACGCTCGGGTTTGGCCGCCGGGCCCTTCCGGGTACCTACGGCACGCGTAACCGGCGGCGGGGAGAAAGACCGACTACCGATCATGAGTGCATTGACCGCCCGTTTCGACCTACCCCTCGGAACGAATGCCCCTCGGAGCGCGCGGCACGCCGTCACGGCCGTGCTGGCGGGCTGGGGCTACCGCGACGAACTCTGGCTCGAGAAGGCCGCTGTGGTCGTCAGCGAGCTGGTCACCAACGCCGTACGCCACGGCGGCGGCTGCGTGGACCTGCGCGTGGAGTGCCACGACGGCGAGGTGATCATCTCCGTGGCCGACGGCTCCTCCGTGGTGCCGCGCCGGCGCGAGCCCGACGACACCGGCGGTCGCGGCCTCGCCCTCATCGACGCGATGACCGCCCGCTGGGGCGTACGCGATCACGAGGGCGGCAAGCAGGTCTGGGTCGCACTGCCGTCCTGCCTCGCCGACCCCCTCACCGGCAGCGCCGGCCGCACGCGGGAGGACGACCGATGAGGACCACCCGGCGACTCGTTCCCCCGGCGGAACTCGATCTCGCCACCGCGGAGCCGCTGCTCACGGCGGTCCGCGAGGCGCTCGACGAGCAGCCCGCCGCCATCGTCGTCGACCTGGCCGGGGTCACGTTCTGCGACTCCTCCGGCATCGGGGCGCTGCTGGAGGCCCGCGCGCTCGCCGCCTCGGCCGGGATACCGCTGCACGTCATCGGGGCCCGGACCGTCATCCGCCGGTCGCTCGAGATCACCGGCGTGCTCGGCCTGCTGACCCGGGCGGCGGCCTGACCCGTCAGCCCTGGTAGACGTCGGGAATGTCGTCCCGGTCGGCGTCCAGCTGCTCCGCCTCGTGGATGCGCCGGTAGGTGCGGTTGCGCAGGCGCAGTATCACGGTGGCCAGCAGGGCCGCCGTCAGGGAACCGGCCAGCACGGCCACCTTCACGTGCTCGTCCCGCTCGCTGCCGGCCCCGAACGCGAGCTCGCCGATCAGCAGCGAGACGGTGAAGCCGATACCACCCAGCACCGCCAGGCCGACGACGTCGATCCAGGCCAGCCCCGGGTCGATCCGGGCCCGGGTGAACCGGGCCGTCAGCCAGGTGGCGAGCGTGATGCCGACCGGCTTGCCCAGGACCAGGCCGAGCATGATGCCGACCGCTACCGGGTCGGTCAACGCCGCACGCAGCCCGTCCGTCCCGCCGACCGTCACGCCGGCCGACATCAGCGCGAAGACCGGCACCGCGACCCCGGCGGACAGCGGCCGGAACCGATGCTCGAAGTGCTCGGCGAGTCCGGGGCCGTCCCCCCGGTCCCGGCGCAGCACCGGCACCGCGAAACCCATCAGGACACCGGCGACGGTGGCGTGCACGCCCGACGCGTGGACCAGCGCCCACGTGGCGAACGCCAACGGCAGCAGCAGCCAGAAGGAGCGCACGCGGCGCTGGACGAGCACGGTGAACAAGCCCAGCGGCAGCAGCGCGAGGAGCAGCGGCAGCACCGACAGCCCGGCGGTGTAGAAGATCGCGATGATGATGATGGCGAGCAGGTCGTCGACGACCGCGAGGGTGAGCAGGAACGTCCGCAGGGCCGAGGGCAGGCAGCGCCCGATGACCGCGAGGACCGCGAGGGCGAACGCGATGTCGGTGGCCGTCGGGATCGCCCAGCCCGCGAGCTCCCCGCCCCGGTTCACGCCGGCGTAGACCAGCGCCGGTACGGCCACACCGCCCACCGCCGCCAGCACCGGGATCGCCGCCCGCCGCGGGTCGCGCAGGTCACCGGCGACGAACTCGCGCTTGAGCTCCAGGCCGGCGACGAAGAAGAAGATGGCCAGCAGGCCGTCCGCCGCCCAGGTGGCCAGCGACAGGTCCAGGTGCAGCGCGGCGGGGCCGACCGTCCGGCCGAGCAGGGCCCGGTATCCGCCGGACCACGGCGAGTTGGCCCAGACCAGCGCGATCACGGCGCCGGCCAGGAGCAGCGCGCCGCCGATCGTCTCCTTGCGCAGGATGTCGGCGATGCGCCGCGCCTCCGGCCATGAGCCGCGGCTGAGAACGTTGGGGGTCACAGATGCTCCGCATTCCGGGGTCGGTCGGTCCACTTGCCGACCAGACTTCCCGGCGCACCGCCACCTACCCTACCGGCAGCGGCCGAGCGGCGCGGCGATCACGGCAAGTCGCGACGTCCACCACAGTCTCATCACCGCCGAGCGCCGGCCCGTGCCGAGGTACGATTCGCTTCCTTTGTCAAGGGTTGTCTTCCGTCGCTCGATCGTGTGAAATGGCGCGCTCAGCGTGAAGTGGCCGTTATTGCTACGGCATCCGGCACAACCTCGGTAAGGAAGACAGTTGAGTCTACGAAGCAAGGTCATTGCGACGATCGCCGTCGCGGCCACGAGCATCGCCGGCAGCGCCGTCATCGCTTCGCCCGCCATGGCGGCCCAATCGGACTGCACGCCGTATCAGGGCACCGTGTGCCTGACGGACACGTCCAGCTGGGGCGGCCAGGTCTGGCGGCAGACCACCAGCCAGGTCGCCAGTTGCCGGAATCTGGCTCGCGAAGGCTTCGACAACAAGGCGAGTCTCGCGTTCAACAACACCTTCGGCGACGGCGTGCTGTTCATCTACGACACCAACAACTGCACCGGCCGGAGCATCGGCATCGGATCGCAGGTAGGCACCAAGTTCACCGGTACCGACGCCTGGCTGAACAACAAGGCCGGCTCCGTGAAGTTCGTTTTCGTCTGAGCGCGGGAACAATGTGGCGGTCTTCTTCGCGAAGAAGACCGCCACACCCAGCACGGCACGCAGCTCGGCGGAGGTGGGGCTAAGGCAGCCTCGAGGTCCACAGCAGGCTGGCGGCCGCTGCCAGAAGGCCGAGGAGCAGGGCGCATCCGGCATACCACTGGGTGATTTCCTGACTCCGCACACGATGCCCGATCGAACTGCCGATGTCTTCGTACACCTGGCGCAACTCGTCGAGGGATGCAGCCTCGTAGAAGTGGCCGTTCGTGGCCTTCGCCAGCTTCTGCAACGACAGTCGGTCGACCGGTACCGGCTTGAGGTCGCCGGCGATGTTGGCGAGGCCGGCGTCCGTGCCGAATGCGATCGTGGACACCGGTACGTTCGCCGCTCCGGCAGCCGCTCCCGCGTCCTCCACTGAGCGGCCCGACGTCCGGTAACCGTCGGACAGCAGCAGGATGCGGGCCGGCGGCGCGCCGTCCGCGCCGTCCGCGGGGATCGAGCGGATCGCGTCCAGAGACGTGAACACCGCCTCGCCCGTCGCCGTCGCCTCGGCCAGCGTCAGACCGTCGATCGCCGCGATCACCGCCGCGCGGTCCTTCGTCGGTGAGACCAGGACGTTCGCCGACTTCGCGAAGCTCACCAGGCCCAGGTTGTAACTCGGCGGCAGCTCTTGCACGAATGCCTTCGCCGCCTCCTGAGCCGCCTCGATGCGGTTCGGCTGCACGTCGTCGGCTTCCATCGACAGCGACACGTCGATGGCGAGCATCACCGTCGCACGCTCGAGCGGCTGCTCGCGGTCGATCGACGGGCGGGCCATGGCGAACGCCAGCGTGATCAAGCTCAGCAGAAACGCGGCCGCCGCCGCGTGCCGCCGCCAGCCGAGGCCCTTGGGCGCCAGCGAGCGCAGGAGGTCGACGTTGGTGAACTTCATCGCGTACTGGCGTTTGCGGAACTGGCGCCAGACGTAGACGCCCACCACCAGCAGGACGGGGAGCACGGCGAGCAGCCACCAAGGCTGCAGGAAACGGATCATCGGGTGGTCCCCCGGGTGCGAGCGTGTCGTTGGGCCGCCACGAAGCGAACGATGTCGAGCAGCCAGTCGGTGTCGGTACGCAGTCTCAGGTGCGCGGCGCCGGCCGCGCGCAGTGCCCGGGCGATCTCCCCGCGCTGCTGCCCCGCCGCCTCCGCGTAGCGGGCCCGCAGCGCCGCGTCGGCCGTCTGCACCTCGTGCAGCGCCCCGGTCTCCGGATCGGCGAGGGTCAGCACGCCGACGTCCGGCAGCTCCAGCTCGCGCGGGTCGACGACCTCGATGGCCAGCACGTCGTGGCGGACGCCGAGCTTGCGGACGGGCCGCGCCCAGGACTCCGCCGGGGCCAGGAAGTCGGAGATGACCACGGCGACACCCCGGCGGCGCGGCGGCCGGTTCAGCATGTCGATCAGCTCGCCCAGGTCGGTGCGGCCGGGGCGGATCTCCGTACGCGCGATCGCCCGCAGCAGCCCCTGCGCCTCCTTGCGACCGGGGCGCGCCGGCAGGCGTACCACCGATGGCGCCTCGGGAACGGCAGCCGGGCGCGGCCGGCGGCGCCGCCACGGGAAGCCGCCACCGGTCTCCACCGGCACCCGGCCCGCTCCGGTGCCGACCACCGCGCCGATCCGGTTGCCGCCGCGCACGGTCAGGTGCGCCATCGCCGTGGCGGCCGCGAGCACCAGGTCGCGCTTGAGGTAGCGGGCCGTGCCGAAGTCGAGGCTGGCCGACAGGTCGATCGCCATCCACGTCTCCAGCTCGCGGTCGGCGACCGTACGCCGGACGTGCGGCTGCGTGGTGCGCGCGGTGACCGGCCAGTCCATCCGGCGCACGTCGTCGCCCGGCCGGTATTCCCGGCTCTCCCCCGCCTCGCTGCCCGGGCCCGGCAACAGGCCGGCGTAGTCGCCCTGCAGCAGCCCGTCGAGCTTGCGGGTGACGAGCAGCTGCAGCCGCGAGAGCACGGCCTCGGCCCGGGCCGCGCCGGTGCCGGCGGCCGGTGGCGGAATCTCGGCTGTGGTCACGGGCGGACCGTCACTGCTGTCCCGGCCAGGCCGGCTGCTGCGGGTGGGGCGGCTGCGCGCCGTACGCGGGACCACCGGCCGGCGCAGGGCCGTTGCCGGTGGGCATCGGCGCGCCGAAGGCCGGCACGCCGCTCGCGGGCGCCGGAAGCCCGGACGCCGGCGCGACGTGGCCGTTGCCCACGGCCGCGTCCTGGCGCGAGGCCACGGTCGGCATCGGCACGCTGCCCATGATCCGCGCGACGATGTGGTCGGCCGGGATGTCGTCGGCCAGCGCGTCGTAGCTGAGCACGAGCCGGTGCCGCAGGATGTCCGGCGCGATGTCCTGCACGTCCTGGGGCAGCGCGTAGTCGCGGCCACGCAGCAGCGCGAGGGCCCGCGTGGCGCGCACGATGCCCAGCGAGGCGCGCGGGCTGGCGCCGTACTGGATCAGCTGCGCCACGTCCGGCATGCCGTGCTGGGCCGGGGCGCGGGTGGCGAGAACCAGGCGCACGGTGTAGTCGACCAGCGCGTTGTGGACGAACACCTGGTCGGCGCGGCGCTGCAGGGCGAGCAGGTCCTCGGGCGTGAAGATCTGCTTCGGCTCGGGCGCGCTGATCCCCATCCGGTACACGATCTCGCGTTCCTCCGCGTCGGTGGGATAACCGACGAGGATCTTCATGAGGAAGCGGTCGCGCTGGGCCTCCGGCAGCGGGTAGACGCCCTCCTGCTCGATCGGGTTCTGCGTCGCCATGACGAGGAACGGGTCGGGCACCGCGTGACTCTCGCCGCCGATCGACACCTGGTGCTCGGCCATGACCTCGAGCAGGGCGGACTGCACCTTGGCCGGCGCCCGGTTGATCTCGTCGGCGAGCAGGAAGTTGACGAACACCGGCCCCAGCTCGACGTCGAACTTCTCGCTGGACTGCCGGTAGATCCGGGTGCCGACGATGTCGGCGGGGACCAGGTCCGGGGTGAACTGCACCCGGGAGAACGTCCCACCGACCACCCGGGCCAGCGTCTCGACCGCGAGCGTCTTGGCCACCCCGGGTACGCCCTCGAGCAGGCAGTGCCCTCGGGCGAGCAGCGCGACGAACATCCGCTCGACCATCCGGTCCTGCCCCACGATGACGCGCTTGACCTCGAACATGGCCCGCTCGAGCTGCGTCGCGTCCTGCGCGGGCGGCACCGGGTCGGCGGCCTGGGTCGCGCTGGTCGTGCCCTCGGGCGTGGTCGGGTCGGCCACCGGTCCTCCAACAGCTTCTGCACTTCGCGGTCGCGCCGGCTCGGGTGCCGACGCTCAAGACTTACACGACGACGCTGGGAGCGGCCGGGCGGAGCCGTATTACGCGCCGACCGCAAGGGTACGAACATGTCGATCTTTCTGCGCGATCCGCACGGACGGGCACGCTCAGTGGATAGACAGCGGGCCGGACCAGGCGTGTAACATTCAGCTCGTCGCCGGGCGACTTCCCCCGTGGTCGCCCGGCGCTCAACTCCCTTCCGGCCGTGACTCGAGGAAGCCGTGCCTCGAGGAACTAGGCTGCCGGAGTGGTCGAGGAGCTGAACCCCCAATGTTCCGCCAAGGGCTGTCGTGCGGCCGCCGTGTGGGCGCTGCGGTGGAACAACCCGAAGCTGCACGAGCCGGCGTACCGCAAGACCTGGCTCGCGTGCGACGTGCACCGGGAGACTCTGAGCGAGTTCCTCGGCGCCCGTGGTTTCCTGCGCGAGGTGACCGAGTTCCACCCCACCGCCTAGGCTTTGCTCCGTGACCGAGCCCCGCGCACCGGCGAGCTTCACCCCCGCTGCCGTCCCGGCGACGGTCGACGAGGTGAGTGCGCTGGAGCCGTGGCCCGACACCGTCGCCTGGCGGCCGGTATCGCGCAGTCTGATCACTGTGGAGCTCATCAGCCGGACCGTTCTGGTGGTCGTCCTGCTGGCCGGCTGCGTGGCAGGCTGGATCCTCGCCACCCACTGGGCGTGGCCCGCTGCCATGGCGGCCATCGTGGTCTTCGCGATCTGGCGCTCCATCGTGACCGTCCGGGCCGTCAAGGCCTGGGGGTACGCCGAACGCGACAACGACCTCCTCGTGCGCCACGGCCTGCTGGTCCGCCGGCTCTCCATCGTCCCGTACGCCCGGATGCAGTTCGTCGACGTGACCGCCGGCCCGCTGGAGCGCGCGTTCCGCCTCGCGACCGTCCAGTTGCACACCGCCTCGGCCGCGAGCGACGCGAAGATACCGGGCCTGCCCCCGGACGAGGCGGCCCGGCTGCGCGACCGCCTGACCGCGCTGGGCGAGGACCGGGCCGAGGGCCTGTGACCACCGCCGACGCCCGGCCCCAGCCGGATCCCCCGCCCGGCCCCGTCGACATGCACGGTCCCGCGCAGGAGCCCCCGGCCGGCCGGCCGCGCCGGCGGCTGCATCCGCTCAGTCCCCTGCTGCACGGCGCCAAGTCGATCGCGGTCATCGTCGCCGCGCTCAGCTGGCAGACGCTGTCGCAGGTCGGGGTGAAACGGTTCGTCCTGGTGGTGGCCGTGCTCGCGGCCGCGGTCGTGGTGTTCGCCCTGATCGGGTGGCTGAACACCGGCTACCACGTCGTCGGGCGGGAGCTGCGGATCCAGGACGGCCTGGTGTGGCGGCGCAACCGGGCGATCCCGCTCGACCGGCTGCAGGCCGTCGAACTGCGCCGGCCCCTGCTGGCCCAGCTCACCGGCCTGGCCGAGCTCCGCCTGGAGGTGGTCGGCGGCGGCAAGACGGAGGCGCCCCTGGCGTACCTCAGCGTGCGGGAGGCCGCCGCGCTGCGGGAGCGGCTGCTCGCGCTGGCCGGGCGTAGCCCCGGCGCTTCGAGCGCGGAGGTCACCGGCCCGGCGGCGGCCGCACCCGGCGTGCCGGCGACCGAGCGCCCGCTGCTGCGGGTCGGCAACCGGGACCTGCTGATCAGCCAGCTGCTCACTCCGCAGGCGTTCTTCCTCCCGGTCGGCGTCGCGTTCGTGGTCATGCAGTTCATCGCCGAGGGCTCGTGGACCTTCGTCGGCATCGCCAGCACGGTGACGGCGATGGCGGGCGTCATCCTGCAGCCGGTGCGCCGCGTGCTGCAGGACTGGGACTTCCGCGTCGCCCGCGACCCGGACGGCCGGCTCGCGGTCCGCTTCGGCCTGGTGGAGACGCGCAGCCAGGTGGTGCCGCTCAACCGCGTGCAGTCCGTCGGTGTCACGTGGCCGCTGCTGTGGCGCCTCCAGGGCTGGCTGCACCTGCGCCTGGACGTCGCCGGGTACGCGGGCCCGCAGAACGGCGACGCCCGGCGCTCGGACCGGCTGCTGCCCGTCGGCGTCTTCGAGGCCGGGCGGCTGCTGGTCTGGGAGGTGCTGCGCGGCGTCGACCTGGCCGCCCTGGCCACCGTGCCGCCGCCCCGCCGGGCCCGCTGGCTGCACCCCTTCGCGCTGCGCGCCATGGGTGCGGGTCTGACCGCGGAGGTCTTCGTGTCCCGCTCCGGGCTGCTCACCCGGGAGATGACGCTGGTCCCGTACGCGCGGCTGCAGAGCGTACGGGTCGTCCAGGGCCCGATCCAGCGGTTGCTGCGGCTGGCCAGCGTCTATGCGGACACGGCCGGGGGCCGGTCCGGCGTGGCGGAGGACCGGGACGTGAACGAGGCGTGGTGGCTAGCCGAGCAGCTTTCCGTCCGCGCCCGGCTGGCACGCGGCCTGCCCCGGCCGGTGCACGCGGCTCCCGGCGCGGCGCAGGACGACGCGTACTGGCGGCGGCCCCTAAGCTGAGCGCATGGAGATTCCGGAGTTCGCCCCCGGTCTCAGCGCCCGGGTGGAGTTGACCGTCACCGATGCCGACACCGCCCAGTCGGTCGGCTCCGGCGACGTTCCCGTGCTCGGCACTCCCCGGGTCCTCGCGCTCGCCGAGGCCGCCACGGTCGCCGCCACGGCGCGGCAGATGCCCGGCGGGGTGACGACGGTCGGCACCCGGGCCGAGGTGGAGCACCGGGCGCCCACTCCGGTCGGACGCCGGGTCACCGCGCTGGCGACGCTCGCCAAGGTGGACGGGCGCAAGCTGGTGTTCGACGTCGTGGTCCGCGACGGCGAGGAGCTCGTGGCGGAGGTCCGCGTGGAGCGGGTCGTCCTCGACCGGCAGCGCTTCATCGCCAAGGCGCTGGGCGAGGACTGACTTTCAGAGCAGGGCACCCCAGCGGGCCGTCAGTTCCTCCTGCGTCGGCATCGCCACCGCACCGCCGTGGCGCTCGCACACCAGTCCCGCCACCGCCAGCGCGAACGTCACGTATCGCTGCCAGCCGGCCAGATCCGCGGGCAGCCCGTCGGCGAGCAGCCGGCGCACCAGCGCGCCCATGACCGAGTCCCCGGCGCCGGTCGCGTCGACCGCGGCCACCGAGGGTGCGGGCAGCATCGCCGTGCCGTCCGCCGCCCCCACGAAGGCGCCCTTCGATCCACAGGTCACGACCACGGCCCGCGCGCCGAGCTTGAGGATGCGCTCGGCGGCCGCCGCCGGCGTCGCGCCCTCCCACAGGACCTCGGCGTCCGCGGAGCTGAGCTTGACCAGGTCGGCCGTGGCGAAGTAGCCCTCGACGAGGTCGCGCAGGGCGGCCACCGCCGCGGCGTCGGGCAGCAGCTTCGGGCGTACGTTGGGATCGAAGACCCGCAGCGGACCCGGCACCGACCACGCCGCGCGCGCCGCCGACTGGAAGGGTTCGCGCATCAGCGCGATCGAACCGGCGTAGAGGACCGACGCGCCCGCCACCATCTCGCGGTCGACGTCCTCGGGCTGCACCAGCGAGTACGACGGGGGTTCGCCGTAGAACTGGAAGGTCGGTTCCGCGCCCTCGAAGGTGGTGACCGCGAGAGTGGTGGGCACCGGGACGCGCGTCGTCGACATCGTGCCGACCCCGACCTGGCGCAGGAAGGCCGCGATCCGGTCGCCGAGGGTGTCGTTGCCGAGCGAGCCGACGTACCGGACGTCGGCGCCGAGCCGGGTGGCGCCGACGGCGACGTTGAGCGGCGCGCCGCCGATCGCCTGGCGGTAGATCAGTTCGCCATCACGCTCGGTCTCCAGAAGATCGACCAGCGCTTCGCCGAGCACCACCGCGTAAGTCATTGTCCCGATCCCTCCACGTGCCGCCGCCGTCACTCGTCAGCCTTCCGCCCGCGGCGGGAGAAAGCTAGCACCTCCCCGATGCTCGCCCGTTATAGTCATCTTTGACATACTCCGTCCCATGCGTCGGACCCTGCCCTTCCTCGTCGTCGCCGTGGCGGCACTCGCCGGTTGCGCCGGTTCGGGCGACACCGGCACACCGCACACCAGCGTCAAGCCGCCCCCGGCCGGCACGCCGTGGATCGTGTCCAGCGGCATCGCCGACCCGGACGCCTCGGGCACCGTCGCGACGACCGGCTCCGGCCAGGCTCCGCTCACGGTGGGCACCGCCTCCGGCACCTTCCAGCCGCCGCCCGACGGCACGCAGGCCATCACCTACGACCGCGCGGTGGTCCCGCCGGGAGCGACGGCCCAGGTCACCGTCTCGACAACCGCTCAAGGGGTACGGGTACGGCTGGCCGTCACGGGAATGGTGCCGCGCCGGGCGTACGGGGCCCACCTGCACACCATGTCCTGCACCTCGGTGCCCGACGACGCCGGCCCGCACTACCAGCACCAGGCCGACCCGTCGAAGCCGTCGGTCGACCCGGCGTACGCCAACCCGCGCAACGAGGTGTGGCTCGACTTCACCACCGACTCCAAGGGCGCCGCCACCGTCGCCTCGGAGCAGGCGTGGGTGTTCGACCCGGTACGCCCGCCGCGGTCGCTGGTGGTGCACTCGCAGCTCACGCGTACCGATGCGGGAAGCGCCGGCACCGCCGGGCCGAGGGTCGCGTGCCTGACCTTGCGCGGCTGAGACCTGGCGCCGTTTTCGTCGGCGGGAGGCGGTAACGTCAGAGACGGCAACGCGGCTGATGGGGAGGGGCGCACCATGGCGGAGCAAGCTATGGCGGAGCAGGGTGACGGCACGGCGGCGAAGACGGAGTCGCACGACCCCGACTTCCCGGAGGCGTTTCTGAGCTTCATGCGCAGCGGCTGGCGGGAGGACGCGCTCGACGTCTCCGCCCGCCCCGAGGTGCCCAACTACGCCAAACGCCGCGCGGCGCTCTCCGACGCGTTCCCCGGCGAGACGCTGATCATCCCCACCGGCAACGAGAAGGTGCGGGCCAACGACACCGACTACCCGTTCCGGCCGGGCAGCGACTTCGTCTACCTGACCGGTGACAGCGACCCGGACGGCGTGCTGGTCCTGCGCCCGAGCGGGTCCGGCCACGACGCGGTGCTCTACACGCACGACCGCAACTCCAAGGACACCGACGCCTTCTTCCGCAGCCGCAACGGCGAGCTGTGGGTGGGCCGCCGGCACACC
Organism: Actinoplanes sp. NPDC049681; assembly: GCF_044465265.1. Taxonomy (NCBI): domain Bacteria; kingdom Bacillati; phylum Actinomycetota; class Actinomycetes; order Micromonosporales; family Micromonosporaceae; genus Actinoplanes; species Actinoplanes sp. NPDC049681. Next base: position 685,249 of record NZ_JBITLP010000002.1, on the reverse strand, counting down.
CTGGGCGAGAAGTCCACCGAGCTCGGCATCGAGACGGCGTCCTACGCGGAGCTCGGCCGCGCCCTGGCCGACTGCGCCCCGGCACGCACCCGGGTGCTGCGGGGGCTGGACCCGGCCGTGGACCGGGCCGTGCTGGCCTACGACCCCGACCCGGAGGTCCGCCGCGACCGCGCCCTGGCGAGCACGATCTCCGAGCTGAAGCTGGTCAAGGACGAATGGGAGATCGCCCAGCTGCAGGAGGCGATCGACGCGACGGTGCGCGGTTTCGAGGACGTCGCCCGCATCCTCCCCCCCGACCGCGGTGTGGCCGAGCGCCTGCTCGAGGGCGTCTTCGCGCTGCGTGCCCGCACCGACGGCAACGACGTCGGCTACGGCAGCATCGTGGGCGCCGGCGCGCACGCCACCATCCTGCACTGGGTGCGGAACACCGGCGTGACCAAGCCGGGCGAGCTCCTGCTCATGGACATGGGTGTGGAGGCCCGCTCCTTCTACACCGCCGACGTGACCCGCACGGTGCCGGTCTCCGGCAGCTTCACCCCGCTGCAGCGTCAGGTGTACGACATCGTGCACGCCTCCCAGCAGGCCGGCATGGACGCGATCAAGCCCGGCGTGAAGTTCCACGACGTCCACCTGACATGCATGCGCGTGCTCGCCGAGGGCCTGCACGACCTGGGTCTGCTGCCGGTGAGCGTGGACGAGGCGATGAGCGAGCGGTCCACCGTCTATCGCCGCTGGACGCTGCACGGCTTCGGCCACATGCTCGGCATCGACGTGCACGACTGCTCCGCGGCACGCAAGCAGAACTACCGCGACGGTCAGCTCCAGGAGGGCTACGTCCTCACCGTCGAGCCGGGGCTCTACTTCCAGCCGGAGGACGACCTGGTCCCCGAGGAGCTGCGCGGCGTCGGCGTCCGCATCGAAGACGACGTCCTGGTGACCGGGGACGGCTGCCGCAACCTGTCGGCCGGGCTCCCCCGCTCGTCCGCCGAGGTCGAGGCATGGCTGGCGGCCCAGCGCGAGGCGGGCCCCCGCCTCCCCGGCTGACGCCCGTCACCCGGCGGCCGCCCCGACCATCGCGGGGATCGAGTAGAGGTCGGTGTCGACCTTGACCAACGCGGGCGTCTGCCGGGCGATGACGTCCCGCAGCAGGCCGCCGCCGACCCCGGTGGTCACGCCCGGCACGGCGGCCTGCACGAGGATGAGAATGCCGGCGGCGTCGAAGCTGCGCTGGACAGCGGTCAGGGCGCCGGAGACAGCGAAGACGAAGAGGCCGAGCAGCTCCAGCATGCTCAGCACAGCATGAATCGACACCCCGGCGGTCTCCCCGCTTCGCGAAACGCGCCCGCCGTCCACATCCGCGTGCTGAAGTTGCGTTTGTGGCGACAGTCCTTGCCCGCGTACCGCTCTGGGTACGGGTGATCACCGCAAGCATCCTGATGGTCGTGGGCGAGTTCCTGGCCACCGCCTGCAGCGTCGAAGCATCGTGGCAGTACGACGGCGGCTACTTCTCCGACCATCCCTGGAAACTCTGGTTCACGCTCGCCTGCGCCGGCGTGGTGGCGAGCCTCGCCGTACCGAGCGTCGCCTGGTGGTTCCTCCTGCCCCGGGTCCGCTGGCTGGGGCCGGCCGCGTTGGTGTCTCTCCAGGCCGCCTGGATCTTGTTCCTCGTCTACGAATACACGAAGCCGCCGGCCTGACCCCAGACGCGGTGAGCTGATGCAGCCGTCGTGGGCCGCGGGGTCCTCGGCGGTCATGGCGTCATCTTGCGGCATCGGACAGCGGTGGACCGTGAGGGTTTCGGTGCCCGCCACGAAGGCCGGCCCTGGCACGGACCAGCGCGTCGTCCCGGGCCCGGCCGTCCAGGCCCACCCGGCCGGCTCAGTCAAGGAGCCGGGTCACATTGGGCAAGTTTCTTCACTGACGGAAGAATTTACGAGTCTGCGGTATAGGTAACTGTCACTTAACGCTGCGTCGCGACACTGCCCTGCGGCCGTGGGACCACCCCGGCTCGAGGAATTGGGGAGGATCGTGTCTGTCCACGGATGGCCGGGACGCGCGCTCACTGCGGCACTTGCCCTGGCACTGCTCACCGTCGCCGCGCCCGCGCACGCGGCACCAAGCGATCCCGGCGGCAAACTGGCGCCCGACCTGCGGGCGCAGCTGGCGTCCGGCCGTACCACCACGTTCTGGGCCGTGCTGCGCGACCGGGCCGACCTCGGTCCCGCCCGGCGCGCCGCCGGCAAAGAGCGCAGCGCGCGCGTCTACTCGGCCTCGATGGGGATCGCGGAACGGAGCCAAAGAGGGCTGCGTGCCATGCTCAAGGCCCGCAAGGCGAGCTTCACGCCGTACTGGATCGCCAACACCGTCCGTGTCACCGGCGACGCGGACCTCGCCGCCGCCGTGGCCGCCCGTCCCGAGGTGAGCCGGGTGCTCGCCGACAAGACGGTGCCGCTGCCCAAGCTGTCCCCCGCCGCCACCCTACCGGGCGTACGCGACGGCACCCAGACCCTCGAATGGAACCTCGACCGCATTCGCGTGCCCCGGGTGTGGGACGAGTTCGGCGACCGCGGCGAGGGCATCGTGGTCGCCACCGTCGACACCGGCGTGCAGTGGGACCATCCGGCGCTCGCCGCCGCGTACCGGGGCCGGGCGGCGGACGGCACGGTGAATCACGACTACAACTGGTTCGACCCGACCGGCGTGTGCACCGACGGGGTGCCCTGCGACAACGCCGGGCACGGCAGCCACACCACGGGAACGATGGTCGGCCTCGACGGGGACCACGCGTACGGCGTCGCGCCCGGTGCGAAGTGGATCGCCGCCAAGGGGTGCGAGTCCAACAGCTGCTCGACGGCCTCGCTGCTGGCCGCCGGGCAGTGGATCGTCGCGCCGACGGACCGGGCCGGGAACAACCCGCGGCCCGACCTGGCCCCGGACGTGGTGAACAACTCGTGGGGCGGCTGGGGCTTCGACCCCTGGTACGGGCAGATCGTCGACGCCTGGGTGGCCGCCGGCATCTTCCCGGCGTTCTCCAACGGCAACGCCGGGCCGGGCTGCGCGACCGCGGGCTCGCCGGGCAACTACACGGCCGCGTACGCCAGCGGCGCGTACGACTCCGCCGGCCTGGTGGCGTCCTTCTCCAGCCGCGGCTCCGGGCAGGACGGCTCGGTCAAGCCGAACATCTCGGCGCCGGGCGTCGACGTGGTGTCCAGCATCCCCGGCGGGTACGCCAGCTACAGCGGCACGTCGATGGCGTCGCCGCACACCGCCGGCACGGTGGCGCTGCTCTGGTCGGCGGTTCCGGCCCTGCGCCGCGACGTCGCCGCCACGCGTCAGGTCCTCGACGTCACCGCCGGGGACGCCGACGACACCTCCTGCGGCGGGACACCGGCCGACAACAACGTGTACGGCGAGGGCCGGCTCGACGCGTACGCGGCGGTGTCCGGGGCACGCCAGCCGTCGGGCACCCTCGCCGGCACCGTGACGTCGGACGGCGCGCCGGCAGCGGGAGCCACGGTGGAGATCTCCGGCCCGGTCAACCGCCAGAGCACGACCGGTGCCGACGGCGCGTACCGGCTGGCCCTGCTGCCCGAGGGCAGCTACCGGATCACCGTCACCAAATACGGCTTCCGCACCGCCTCCGGCACCGTGGAGGTGAAGGCCGGCGACACGACCCGCTTCGACATCGCCCTCGAGGCGGCGCCCACGGCCACCGTCTCCGGCACGATCACCGGCTCCCAGGGACCGATCGCCGACGCGACGGTTTCCCTGACGGGCACCCCCGCCACGGCCCGCACCGATGCGTACGGCAGGTTCCACCTCACCGCGCCGGTGGGCCGGTACGAGCTGACCGTCACGCCGTCCGGCGGCTGCGACGCCGTGCAGACCCGTACGGTCGACCTCACCGCCGACACGACACTGGACATCCGCCTGGCGACCCGGTGGGACGCGTACGGGTACTTCTGCACCCGCACCACCGGCGGCTACGTCGAAGGCACCGAGCGCGTCGACCCGCCCGCCCCGGACGACTCGGCCGTCGAGGTACCACTGCCGTTCCCGGTCTGGTTCTACGGGCGTTACCAACCCCGTGCGTGGGTCTCGACCAACGGCCAGATCGCGTTCGACACTGGGGTGGACACGGCGTACAACAACGTCGCCATCCCGGATCCGCTGCCGCCGAACAACGTGATCTCGGCGTTCTGGGACGACCTCTACGTCGACGAGGAGGCCGGCATCTACACCGCCACGGTGGGCGACCGCTTCGTCGTCGAGTGGCGCAACGTCCGCTTCTACGCCGACACGACGCAACGCATCTCGATCAGCGTCGAGATCGCCCGTGACGGCACGATCGCCACGCACTACCGCGGCCTGCAGGGCGTCCTGGCCTCCGGAGGCAGCGCCACGATCGGCATCGAGAACGCCGACGGCACAGACGGTCTGCAGTTCTCGAACGGGACGAGCCCGGTGACCGAGGGCAGCGGCGTGACGTTCCGTCCACCGAGCGTCCCGGTGGGCCGGCGCTGACGAACCGGTCCGGGCCGGTCCGCCAGGGCCGGCCCGGGCCGCGGGAGGAGGCGGTGGTGCCCGGCTTCAGTTCGCCTTGTAGTCCGAGATGCGGAAGCACGTGTTCTCGGCGTTGTCGCCCTTCTCCGAGACGTCGAAGGAGACGGCGACCGGATGTCCGTCGGCCGGGTCGGCGCTGGTGGACATGTGCCCTCCGTCCTCGGCCGCGGTCCGGGCCAGCTCCAGCAGGCCGCCGAGGGTCGGCACCTCGATGTCCTCCTCGCCGCCGGCCGGACGGCCGTCGACCCGGTCGGTGGAGGTCACCTTGCCGTTCTCGACGGTGACGCGGTAGACGCCGAGGGACGGCCGGCCCTCGCAGCGGCGTTCGAGCACGAAGCCGTAGGAGGCCGGCTCGGTCCAGGCGGGCGGGGACGCGGCGGCAGAGGGTGCCGGCTTCGCGTCGTCCGGGGACGAGGTGCAGCCGCCGGCCAGCACGAGCACCAGGAGGACACCGGTCAGGGGCGATCGTCGCACCGGCACATCCTTGCGGATGCCGCCGCGCTCACGGAAGCGGGGCGACGAAGACCGCGACGGACCGGGCCGGGACCGTCAGCGTCCCGCCCTCGGCCGAGGCCGTCCGCAGCACCGGATCCGCGGAGGCCACCAGCTCCGGGTGCAGCGTGAGCTCCACCCCGGCCAGCTCGGGCACGTGCTCGCTCGCCGGCGACTCGGTGGCGTTGAAGACCGTCACCACCGTGCTCCAGCGGGGGTCCAGGCCCGTGCCGTCGAGGCACATGACGATCACGCCCGGCGTCTCGTGCGGGCCGCCGAGCGGGAACGTCAGGCGGCGTTCCACCTCCTCGGCCGTCGGCAGGCCGAACACCGGGGACGACCGGCGGATGCTGAGCAGCTCGGCGTACCGGGCCGCGGCCATGTCCATGATCTCGGCGGACGGGACCAGGGACGGATCGGCGAGCAGCGGGCGCGCCCACGGCCATTTGTCCTCGTTGTCCTCGGCCGGGGGCAGGCCCACGCCGAAGCCGTTGCCGTCGGCGCCGTTCCAGCGGATCTGGTTGAACCAGTCGCCCGAGTTGTACGAGTTGCGGTCGAGCGACTTGGAGCGCAGCCGTTCGGTGCCCAGCGCCACGAACCCGGCGCCCTGACCGAGCACGACCAGCGACAGCGCGAGGATCTGCATGCGGGCGCGGTCGGCCATGGGCAGGTCCACCGGCAGCTTGAAGGCCATCGCGTCGTAGAGGATCTCGTTGTCGTGGGCGTCGACGTAGTTGACGCACTCCCCCGGCGCGGCCGCGTAGCCGCTGGGCGAGCCGTTGTAGTCGATCTGGGCGCCGCTCTGCTCGGCCCCGGTGTGGGTGACGAACCTGTACGTGACCAGCGCGCCCGACAGACCCACTTTGATCCGGTCGTGCAGGGCGAGCGGGGTCGCCGAGCCGAGCCCGGTGGCGAAGCCGCGCACGGACGGGTCGTCGCCGAACGAGCCCCCGCCGCGGACCGCGTCGCGCAGCCGGTCGTTGAAGGTGCCGATGCCGGTCCCGGCCAGGTTCACCTGAGTCGCCTGCGCGAATCGGGCGTCGTACGCGACCTCGCCGAAGTTCCAGCCCTCGCCGTACAGATAGATGTCCGGACCGCCCTCGAGGTGATCGAGGGTGACCCTCGTCTCCAGGATGTTGGCCCGCGGGTGATGGCCCATGAGGTCGAAGCGGAAGCCGTCCACCTTGTAGTGCCGGGCCCACGTCACGACGGAGTCGACGACGAGGCGGCCCATCATGGCGTGCTCGGGCGCGGTGTTGGAACAGCAGGTGGACTCGGCGACCGTGCCGTCCTCGAGCAGCCGGTGGTAGTAGCCGGGCACGATGCGGTCGAGGACGCTGAACGGCGCGAGCCCGTCGGCCATCGTGTGGTTGTAGACGACGTCCATCACCACGCGCAGCCCGGCGGCGTGCAGGGCCGCGACCATCCGCCGGAACTCGAGGATGCGCGCGCTGCCGGAGGGATCGGTGGAGTAGCTGCCCTCGGGCGCGGTGTAGTGCAGCGGGTCGTAGCCCCAGTTGAAGCCGTCGCGGTCGGCGATCTCGGCGATCGCGCGCTGTTGCTCCGGCGAGTCCGGCGGGAACGACGCCAGGTCGCAGGCGGGCACGGCCTGGTCGGCGCGCCGGTCGGGGACGGTGGCGAAGTCGAAGGCGGGCAGCAGGTGCACGTGGGTCAGCCCCGCGTCGGCCAGCATGCGCAGGTGCCGCATGCCCGCGCTCTCCTCGTCGGTGAAGGCGAGGTAGGTGCCCCGGTGCGCCGCCGGCACGGTGTCGTCGAAGATCGAGAAGTCGCGGACGTGCACCTCGGTGATCTGCATGCGGGCGGGCGCGACGCGCGCCGGGCGGGCGGCCGTGTCCCAGCCCGGCGGCTTCAGCGCCGGGTCGTCGAGATCCACGATCTGGCTGTGGGTGGAGTCCGCCGACAGCGACACCGCGTACGGATCCGTGACGCTCGTGGTGACCACCCGCTGCGCCGCGGGATGCCACACCTCCACGCGATAGCGGTAGTAGCGGCCGAACCACTTGCGCTTGCCGGCGATGCTCCAGACGCCGGTCACCGGGTCGCGTTCCATCGGCAGGATCTTGGGCTCGTCCTCGGGGCTGCGCGACAGCTCCAGCGACACCGTGCGGGCGGTCGGCGCCCACACGGCGAGCGTCGGCTTCTCCTCGTCGACGATCACGCCCAGCTCGGCGTCGGCGGCGTCGGCGTAGAGGTCGTCGAGCACTCCGGGCAGCTGCACGGCGGTGGTCGCGACGACATGGCCGGCGTGGTCACGGCCGACCACGAGGAGCTGCCCGCGCAGCAGATGACCGAGGGCGGCGTCGCCCAGCTCCGGCACGGCGAACGCCCGATAGGCGCGCAGGTGCGGGAACCGCCGGCTCTGGGCCTGGAACAGGCCGCCCGGCCGGGGCGTCAGCGGCAGCATCGTGCGCTCGCCGGACAGTTCGTCGCCGTCCCGGCGCACGCCCCCCGTGGTGCCCGCCACCAGGGCGAATCCCTCGGCGAGATCGGCGAGCCGGGCGGGCAGGGCCACGGTGGTGCGGTCGACGAAGACCGCCAGCGCCCGTGCCGGGTCCAGCTCCGGACCCAAGGACCGCAGATCCGGATGTACGGGCGCGGGCTCCCCCGAAAGCAGCCACACCTCGCGCCCCCAGGAGAAGTCGAGGCGCTGGTCGTCGGGCAGATCCTTCCGATCGCCGCGATGGATCACGAAACGCAGCCCCGCCGCGTCGTGCCGCACCGGCACCTGGAACACGGCGCCGAACGCGTCGAAGGAGGACGGTGTCACCGGCTGCTGCCACACCGGCTTCTGCGGCGTGCCCTCCCAGGCATGCACACCCCACCCGGCGTAGTCGCCGTCCGCACGGCGGTAGTGGATGACGGCGAGGCCGTCGTCGGCCGCGGGCGGCGCGGTGAAGCCGGCCGCCTCGGCGCTGGGATAGACCTCCGGATCGCCGGGGCGCAGCCAGATCTCCGGGGTGACGGCCGGGTCGACGTGCCGGTCCTCGGTGACGTCCTTGCCGCCCGACCGGTCGACGACCAGGAACCCGACGTGCCGGGCCGCATCGCCGAGCCGCACCCAGGCGAAGCGCCCGTAGGCGTCCTCACCGGCGAACGGCTGGCCGTCCGGGAAGCCGGTGACCGCATCCGGGTCGATGTCACCCCACGCGTGCAGTGACCAGTCGGCGTAGCCCGCGTCGTCGCGCCGGTAGTGCACGACCAGCCATTGCGGCCGGTGCGGCGCGGTCAGTGCCGGTCCGGCCTTGCTGTGTGGCGGGGCGATCTCGATCGTGGTCACCTGGCCATGATGGCACCGGGGTCCGTCACTTTTTCAGTGCGTCGCGATCACCGTGGTGATCCGGGGCCCGTCGACGTCGGCCCGGATCAGGTAGCGGTAGCGCTCGCCGGGAACCGCGTTGCCGAGGCTGTCGAGGTATTCCCACTCGACCGCCACCATGGCGAGCACGTCGCTGAGCCACTGGACGTCGTGCAGCTGGGCGTGCGCCGCCACGATCTGCTGCTCCCTGTACGCCGGGGCGGCACCCAGGAAGGACAGCGCGACCGCCGCCGGCGAGGTGAACGTGAAGCTGTACGAGTCGGCCACCACCATCCCCGGCAACGCGTAGCAGCCGGCGACCGCGGCGACGTCGCCCCGGGTCAGCGCGGAGCCGTAGCGGTCGAAGAAGTCGGTGAGGTCGTCGAGGTCCGTGGGCGCCTTCACGGAACACCGTGTTCCCCATGATCACCCGTGATAAACCTCGGGGCGGGTTGCAGCAAATAACAAGACGGACGTACGGTTTACCGAAGACGTGAACCCTCAGTTAGGTAGCCCTAACCGGCGGGCGGCCGTCACCGGTGCGGAAGACTGATGAGGACTACTCACGGTCGCTGGGTGTGAAGGAGATGACGTGGCCAGCCTCGACACCTTTGGTGCGAAGAGCGAGCTGCGCGTCGATGACGCGAGCTACGAGATTTTCACGATCGACAAGGTGGAGGGCCATGAGCGACTGCCCTACTCCCTGAAGATCCTGCTGGAGAACCTGCTGCGCACGGAGGACGGCGCCAACATCACGGCCGACCACATCCGGGCCCTCGGCGGGTGGGACCCCACCGCCGACCCGAGCGTGGAGATCCAGTTCACCCCGGCGCGGGTCCTCATGCAGGACTTCACCGGCGTGCCCTGCGTCGTCGACCTGGCCACCATGCGCGAGGCCGTCAACGACCTCGGCGGCGACCCGACCAAGGTCAACCCGCTGGCCCCCGCCGAGCTGGTCATCGACCACTCGGTGATCGCCGACCTGTTCGGCCGCGAGGACGCCTTCGCCCGCAACGTCGAGCTGGAATACCAGCGCAACCGCGAGCGCTACCAGTTCCTGCGCTGGGGCCAGACCGCGTTCAACGAGTTCAAGGTCGTGCCGCCGGGCACCGGCATCGTGCACCAGGTCAACATCGAGTACCTGGCCCGTACGATCATGGAGCGCAACGGTCAGGCTTACCCGGACACCGTGGTCGGCACCGACTCCCACACGACGATGGTCAACGGCCTGGGCGTGCTCGGCTGGGGCGTCGGCGGCATCGAGGCCGAGGCGGCCATGCTCGGCCAGCCGGTCAGCATGCTCATCCCGCGCGTCGTCGGCTTCAAGCTCTCCGGCGAGATGCCGGCCGGCACCACCGCGACCGACCTGGTGCTGACGATCACCGAGATGCTCCGCGAGCACGGCGTGGTCAGCAAGTTCGTCGAGTTCTACGGCCCCGGCGTCACCTCCGTGCCGCTGGCCAACCGCGCCACCATCGGCAACATGTCGCCGGAGTACGGCTCGACCGCCGCGATCTTCCCGATCGACGACGAGACGATCAAGTACCTCAAGCTCACCGGCCGCTCCGAGGCGCAGGTCAAGCTCGTCGAGGCGTACGCGAAGCGCCAGGGTCTCTGGCTCGACCCGAACGCCGAGCCGGACTTCTCCGAGCGCCTCGAGCTCGACCTCTCGACGATCGTGCCCTCGCTCGCCGGCCCGAAGCGCCCGCAGGACCGCGTGCCGCTGAACGCCGCCAAGTCGATGTTCCGCGACGCGCTCAGCAACTACGTGCAGCCCGAGGGCCACGCCGACGAGGCCAGCGCCGAGTCGTTCCCGGCCAGCGACCCGCCGGCCAACGCCGTGGACGACGAGGCCGACAAGCCGCACCTCTTCAGCGCCGCGGCCGGCGCGAACGGCCGCCCGTCGAAGCCCACCCGCGTGGTCGGCGAGGACGGCACCGAGTTCGAGCTGGACCACGGCTTCGTCGGCATCGCCGCCATCACGTCCTGCACCAACACCTCGAACCCGCAGGTCATGATCGGCGCGGCGCTGCTGGCGAGGAACGCCGTCGAGCGCGGCCTCACCCGCAAGCCGTGGGTCAAGACCACCCTGGCGCCGGGTTCCAAGGTCGTCATGGACTACTACGACCGGGCCGGCCTCACGCCGTACCTGGACAAGATCGGCTTTAACCTGGTCGGTTACGGCTGCACCACCTGCATCGGCAACTCCGGCCCGCTGCCCGAGGCGATCTCGGCCGCGGTCAACGAGGCCGACCTCACCGCGGTGAGCGTGCTGTCCGGCAACCGCAACTTCGAGGGCCGGATCAACCCCGACATCAAGATGAACTACCTGGCGTCCCCGCCGCTGGTCGTGGCGTACGCGCTGGCCGGCTCGATGGACATCGACATCACCACGGAGCCCCTGGGCACCGGCTCGGACGGCAAGCCGGTCTTCCTGGCCGACATCTGGCCGAGCGCCAAGGAGATCGACGACGTGATCGCCTCCGCGATCGGCGCCGAGGGCTTCAGCTCCGCGTACTCGGACGTCTTCGCCGGCGACGAGCAGTGGCAGTCGCTGCCCACGCCGGAGGGTAAGACCTTCGAGTGGGCCCAGGAGTCCACCTACGTGCGCAAGCCCCCGTACTTCGAGGGCATGGCCGCCACGCCGGCGCCGGTCACCGACATCACCGGCGCGCGGGTGCTGGCCAAGCTCGGCGACTCGGTCACCACCGACCACATCTCGCCGGCCAGCTCCATCAAGCCGGACTCGCCCGCGGGCAAGTACCTGGCGGAGCACGGCGTCCCCCGGCACGAGTTCAACTCGTACGGTTCCCGCCGCGGCAACCACGAGGTGATGATCCGCGGCACGTTCGCCAACATCCGGCTGCGCAACCAGCTGGTGCCGGGCGTCGAGGGCGGCTTCACGGTCAACCACCTGACCGGCGACCAGACCACCATCTACGACGCGTCGGTGGCTTACAAGGAGGCCGGCGTCCCGCTGGTCATCCTGGCCGGCAAGGAGTACGGCTCGGGCTCGTCCCGCGACTGGGCGGCCAAGGGCACGATGCTCCTGGGCGTCCGCGCGGTCATCGCCCAGTCGTACGAGCGCATCCACCGCTCCAACCTCATCGGCATGGGCGTGCTCCCGCTGCAGTTCCCGCCGAAGACCGACGCGGAGTCGCTCGGCCTGACCGGCACGGAGACGTTCTCCATCACCGGCGTCACGGAGCTCAACGAGGGCGGCATCCCGTCCACGGTGAAGGTCCGCACGGACACCGGCGTGGAGTTCGACGCCGACGTGCGCATCGACACCCCCGGCGAGGCGGACTACTACCGCCACGGCGGCATCCTGCAGTACGTCCTGCGCAAGATGCTCAACAGCTGACGCGTACGCGACAACGCCCCGTCGTCCCCCGTGGACGGCGGGGCGTTCGCGTGCCGCGCCTCGTCAGACGCGGACGTAGAACCGGAGGGTGAACCAGGCGGTGCATCCGCTCACCCCGGCGCCGGCGGCCGCCAGCAGGGGCAGCATCAACCACACCCGGTCGTTCGGTACGGGCGGCAACGCGCGGGTCAACTCCGGCGGGATGACGAGTTCACCGGCGAGGAGCAGCGCGAATCCCGCCACGGCACCGGCCACCCCCGCCACCATCGCCTCGACGACGAACGGCGCCTGCACGAACCAGTTCGACGCTCCGACCAGCTTCATGACCGCGACCTCCCGCCGCTTGCTGTACGCCGCGACCTGGATGGTGTTGCCCACGAGCAGCACCGCGGCGACGGCCATGACGGAGGCGATCACGAGGGCGATCCGCTCGGTGCCGGTGAAGATCCGGAACGCCTTCTCCAGCAGCCGGCGCTGGTCGACGATGGTGTCGATGCCTCGCTGGCCGCCGATCCCGCTGACGAACGCCGCGTAGCGCTCCGGGTCCTTCAGCTTGACCCGGAAGGACGCGGGCAGCGTGCCCGGCCCGACCCCGCGCACCAGGTCCGGCGACTCGCGCCAGGCCTCCTGGAACCGGGCATAGGCCTCCGGCTTGTCCTCGTACCGCTTGTTCGCCACGAGCGGGCTACGGTCGATGGCGGCGCTGAGAGCGGCTCGCTGGGCGTCCGTGATGTCGTCCCGGAGGAAGATCGAGACCTCGATCCGGCCGTAGTAGTAGTCCTTGGCCTGCTCGACCTGCCGATAGAGCAGCACGCCGGCGCCGAGCATGGTCAGCGACACCGCCATCGTGATGATCAGGGCGATCGTCATGGTCGCGTTGCGCCACAGGCCTACCAGCGCCTCGTGCAGGACATACCTCAGGCGTATCAACGGGATCCTCCGTAACCTCGGCCGAGGGCCTCGTGCAGGGCGGCCACCATGGCGTCGTCGCCGGCGCCCGCGAGCCGGGCGCGGGTCACGTACTCCTCCGCGGCACGCCGGAGCGCGGTGCCGTCCGCGGCACGGGGCAGAACATCGGCGACACGCGTGCCGCCGCCGCGACGGGTGATGAGCAGGCCGGCGGCTTCGAGCTCCCGATACGCGCGGGCGACGGTGCCCACCGCGAGACCGAGATCGCCGGCAAGCTGACGTACCGGCGGCAGGCGGGTGCCACCGGTGAGAGCGCCGCTGTCCATGAGCGCCGCCAGCTGGCGGCGCAGTTGCTCGTAGGGAGGTGTCGGGTCGGATGCCGACACCGTGAGGGTGGGCAGGTCACTCATCCGAGCCGCCGACCCCGCCCCCGGCCCGGCACCAGCAGGCAGGCGCCGCACCACGCCGTGGCGGCGAAGGCGCCGATCGCCAGACCGGTCAGCGCGCGCCCGGTGGCCGACCACCCGCCCCCGCCGCACTGATATCCGAGCGTGTCCAGCGCCAGGCCGGCGGTCAGGGCGAAGCCGGTCAGCGGCGTCAGCACCGAGACTCCGGCGGCCGCGACCACCACCTCGGCGGACCGGCGCCGCTGCGCGTCGTCGACGGCCACATCAGCGGCGGACTGGGGCCGCCGGACGACCCGGCGCACAGCGACAGCGGCCGCGATCAACCCCAGCGCGATGAGGGCCATACCGGGCACGGTGTAGTAGCGCCCGGGCCAGGGAGCATAAGAACTCGACACCGGCCCGGACACGCACGTCAGAGCCCGGCCCGCTCGACCCAGGTCGTCGGGCCCGGCCACCGCCGTGGTGACGCAGGTGAGGCCGACCAGGATCACCGTCGCCAGAACCACCACGGCGCCCAGCACACGAGGCACGTAGTCGACCGCACGGCGAACCCTGAGCCCGGCCGACCGTACGGGACCGCCGGGAGCCGGGCGCGCCAGCTCGCCGACAAGTGCACCGACGAGGACGCCGGAGCCGAACACCGGGGCCGCCAGCAGCAAGCCCAGCCCCAGCGAGCCGACCCTGGCCATCAGGGCCGCGCCGGCCAGACCGGCCGCGATGCCGGCCCACCGCCACCGCACGGCAGCCACCTCGCCGGGCCTTCGCCGCCCGGCCGAAGGCCCGCCGTCGGGCGCAGCCCCGGCACCGCGATACGCGGGCCAGACCGTGCGGACAATGAGGAGCGCACCGGCCGCCAGCACCAGCAGGGCGGCCGACACGGCAGCGAATGTGATGAACACGAGCCCACCTCTTGTATCGGGTGGTTGATACAAGAGCAGATCCCCGGCCTTTGTGTCAACACAAGTGGGCGTTACTCAGCCGCAACCACCGCTGCAACACGCCGCGGCTACCGTGGCCGGATGCGCTCGCCCTGGTCGGTCGTCACGTTGCGGTACGCCGCAGCGTCGGCGTCGGCGTTGCTCCTTGCCGCTACCTCCGGATGCGTGGTCGTGAGCTCGTCGTGGGTGGTACCCGTCGCACCCTCGGCGAGCGCGAAGTCGTGCGACCCGGCGGCGATCAAGCTGTCCGAGCCCATCGTCAACCAGTCCCCCACGATCACCGTCGCACGGAGGGTCGTTGTCAGCGGCGGGCACGTACGGCGGGAGGAAGTGCTCCGGAACGTGCCCTTCGAATCCGGCGTGAACTGGACGTCCCAGAAGACGATCAGTGACGCCGATGTGCTCCGGCAGGTTCCAGCCGCCGTCAGGTCCAGGTATCCGGTGACCAGCGCCCCGGGCCTGGACCGGGTGACCGCGGCCATGGCGAAGGCGGCCCCGGCGGCCGGCACCTTCGTCGGCTACGCGGCCGCCACGCCCGTGTTCGTCCCGTTCGAGCGCAGCTGCTCCGACCGTGACGACTTCATCGACGGTGGCGTGCTGCTCGGAATCCGCCCGGCCGTCGGAGTCGCCGCCTGCGACCGCCCTGCCGGCGGCGACGCTCCGGTGGCGGCCCGGCTGGTGCGGGCCGAGTGGTGCTGAGCGGCTGCCGGACAAGGGCGCATCGTCCCGGTCCCGACCTACACTCGGGCCATGACATCGACAGTCGGTAAGCTCTTGCGAACCGCGAGTGATGCAGGCCTCCACCACGACATCCGGACGATCTGGCAGGCCTATGAGGTGGCGGAGCAGGCTCATCGCGGCCAACGGCGGATCAGCGGCGATCGCTACATCAGCCATCCCGTGGAGGTCGCCACCATCGTGGCCGGTCACGGCGGCACGGCTCCGGCCGTCTGCGCGGCGCTGCTGCACGACGTCATGGACGACGACGCAGCGGCGGTCCCGGCGTCACACCTGCGCCGCCTGTTCGGCTGCGAAGTCGCCGGAATGGTCGAGGACATGGCCGCTCAGCACATCCGCTCCGAGTACGGGGTGAGCCGGGGGGTCATGCTCGTGACGCTCGCGGACCGCCTGCACAACCTGCGCACCCTGCGACGGCTGCCGGCAGCGAGCCGCCGACGTGCTTCGCTGGACACCCTGGAATTCCATGTGCCGATGGCACACCAGTTGAAGGCATCGGCGATCGCGGCGGAGATGAGCGACCTGGCGTGCGCGGCGCTCGGCTCCCTCGACGGCCGGAGCAGGAAAGAACCGCTGTTCCGTCGCGGCCCGCGGCATCGTGATCGACCCGGCCCCCGAGACGCCTGACCGCACGTCCGGCGGCGACGCCTCGGTTCGTGGACGCCGAATGGTGCTGAGCGGCGGTCAGCCCCGCTGCTCCAGCCTTCCGACGAGCGAGATCACCGCCCCCGGGCCGTCCTCCTCACGGATCCGCCGCCCGATCGCGGCGGCACGGTCGCGGTAGGCCGCACCGTCCAGGCAGGAACGCAGAGCCTCGGTCAGAGAGTCGGCGGTGAGGTCCTGCATGGGCACCGGGGGCGGTGCCACGCCGAGGCGGTGCAGCCGGTCGGCCCAGAACGGCTGGTCGACGAGCACGGGTACGGCGACCGCCGGCACCCCCGCCCGCAGCCCGGCCCCGGTGGTCCCCGCCCCGGCATGGTGGACCACGGCGGCCGTACGCGGGAACAGCCACTCGTGGGGCACATCGCCGACGAGCAGCATGTCGTCGCCGACCGGCTCGAGCCCGCCCCAGCCGGACTGCACGACGGCCCGGACGCCGCACCGCCGGACCGCGGTCGCGACGGTCTCCTGCAGCCGCTCGCGTTCCGGGGTCATGCTGCCGAACCCGACGAACACCGGGGGCGGACCGGTCTCGAGGAAGTCGGCGAGCCGGTCCGGCGGCCGCCAACCAGGCTTCCGAGCCGGCCACCAGTAGCCGGTCACCTGCACATTCTCCGGCCAGTCGGCGGGGCGGGGCACCACCGTGGGGCTGTAGCCGTGGCAGACGACCCCGTCGTCCGCCGGGCCGGGAGGGAGATCGAGCCGGGCCCGCAGCCTTCCCAGGACGTCGGCGTAGAGAGCGCCGGTCCGGGCGAGCATCTCGCGGCCCGCGGCGAGGTTCTCGTCCGGCGTACCGGTGGGACGGCCCGGTGGTGGGAATTCCCGGGTGGGTACGCCCGGCGCGAGGTAGACGCCGACGCTCGGGATGCCGAAGGCGCCGGCGGCGAGCCGGCTCAGCGGGGCCGGGCCGAACGCGGTGAGCACCACATCGGTCCCGGCGGCCACGGCCTGCACGACGCCGTCGCCGAGGTCGTCGAGGAACGCGGCGAAAACCGACCGTGCGGCCTCGGGGGACGGGGCGGCCGTCCGGGCGCGGACGAGGTCGACCGGGTCGCCGGGGAGCGGACGGTGTTCCAGTGCGCAGCCGCGAACGAGGCCGGCGAATCGTTCGTGGGCGGCCAGCGCGACGTGGTGACCGGCCTCGTGGAGGCGCCGGCCCAGGCCCGTGAACGGCGCGACGTCGCCGTGCGAGCCGGCGGTGACGATGAGGATCCGCACCATCCGAAGCGTAGGCGTCGCGGCGGCGTGAGTTCACGGACCGGCCCGTCCCGGACGGTTAGGCTCGGCGGATGGATGACAAGACTGTGCTGGGTCGGATTCACGGCCTGGTCGACGAGGAGCACCAGCTCCGCGAACAGCTGCGCCGGGGCGAGATCAGCGGCGACGAGGAACGCGCCCGGCTCGCGGAGCTCGAGGAATCCCTGGACCAATGCTGGGACCTGCTGCGCCGGCGCCGGGCCGCCCGGGACGCCGGGCACGACCCGGATGCCGAGCAGGCGCACAGCACCGGCGAGGTCGAGAACTACCTGCAGTGAGGCGGGCCGGGCGGCCGCCGGCGAGACCGGCGGCCGCAGCTCCGCCGATCAGCGCAGTCCTGCCTCGTAGTCCAGCCGCTCGATCAGCTCCTCGGTGTCCACCTGGAGTCCGCGTGACCCGAACCAGGCCGCGACGTTCCGCACGTCGCGGGCCATGAATTCGCCGCCCTGCGGGTTGGCGATCACGTCGACCACCTGCGGCAGGTCGATGAGCACCAGCCGCCCCTCATGGACCAGCGTGTTGTACGGCGACAGGTCCCCGTGCGCGATCTGGGCCCGGGCGAGCACGCTGAGCGCCTCCACCATCTGGCGCCACAGGTCCTCGAGGCCGTCGCGGTCGGGGCGGACCTGGGCCAGCCGGGGAGCCGCCTCGCCGGTCTCCCAGTCGCCGATGAACTCGAGCATGAGCTCGGTGCCGATCAGCTGCACCGGGTACGGCACGGAGATGGTGCCGCCCTCCTGGCCGACCTGCCAGAGCCTCGACAGGGCCCCGAACTCGGCGGCCGCCCATTGGCCCGCGATGAGTTCCTTGCCGAACGAGGTGCGGTTGGTCATGGCCCGCATCTCCCGGGAGCGGCGTACCCGGCGGCCTTCCAGGTAGCCGGCGTCGCGGTGGAAGAGGCGGTGGTCGCCGTCGCGGTAGCGCTTGGCGGCCAGCATGCTGATCTTGTCGGAGTCCGGGATGGCGCGCCGGACCAGGTAGACGTCGGCTTCCTTGCCGGTCTTGAGCATGCCCAGCTCGGTGTCGACCGCGCCGTACTCGGTGCGGACCCACTCGGGGCGGGGCTGCGGGCCGTGCAGCGCGCCGTCCCAGGTCGACCAGCGGTCACCTGTCTGGGGCAGGTCGGGGTCTTCGGCGAGCTGCGGCTCGAGGCGGCCGCGCTTTACGAAGTCGGGTTCGTCGTCGTCGAACTTGCGGCGGCCGCGGCGCATGGTTGCCGGGCCGGAAGAGTCGTGCTCTCGCACTGGAGGGTCTCCTCGGAGAAGAAGAAAGGACGTTGCTGAACCTGGGCACGGCGAATGACAACGACAGCCATGTGGTCCACCCCCTTCTTCTTCCGGTGCGAGAATCCGCGTACGGGAGCACTCTCCCGGGGGACGCCCGGGCGTGCAAGCTATTTTCCGGTGGCCATGATCGCCGACAGCCCCTGGATCACGTTGCCCACGACCCGCGTCGGCGCGAAGCGGTTGTCGATCCACTCCCGGCCGCGGTGCAGCCACACGCTGGGTAGTCCCATCGCGGCGGCCCCGCCGATGTCGGCCTCGGGGCTGTCGCCGACGATCCAGGCGCCGCTCAGGCGCATGCGGACCCGCTGGGCGGCCAGGGCGAAGATGCGCGGGTTCGGCTTGCTCACCCCGGCCTGCTCCGAGATGACCCAGTCGGCGATGTAGCGGTCCAGCCCGGTACGCCGGATCCGGGATTCCTGCTGCTCATGGGGTCCGTTGGTGACCACGACGGGCACCCAGCCGGCGTCCCCGGCGATCTGCAGCGCGCAGGCCACGAGCGGGTCGAGGCGCTCGTACGCCAGCGGACCCTCGTGCAGTTCCTCCAGCAGATCGATGGAGGGGACGTCGAGCTGGTAGCGGTCGCGGATCAGGTCGGCCAGGTCCCACCGCGAGGTGAGCCCGTCCGCATCCACGGAGAGTAACCAGTCCAGATCTTCCTGTGGTGCCGCGACCTCGTCGAGGAAGCCCTTCGCCCACAACTTGAACGCACCGCTGCGGTCGAGCAGGGTGTCGTCCAGGGCGAGGAAGACGAGAGGCACCCGCGCACTCTACGTGAGTGAATACGGGAGCGAACAGCCCAAGTGTGTTAACGAAGGGCCGTCCGTCCGGGTGTTTTCGCATCATCAGGAGGCCGGCCGCGGCGATGGCAAGCCGTACGTACGGATTGCAAGCGGCCACGGCGGCGTGACACCATCGTTTCCGTGCCCAGGGTAAGCCAGGACCAGCTAGAGGCCCGCCGTCACGAGATCCTCGCGGCGGCCCGCGGGTGCTTCGCGCGGTACGGCTACGAGGGCGCCACGGTGCGCCGCCTCGAGGAGGCCACGGGCCTGTCCCGGGGCGCGATTTTCCACCATTTTCGCGACAAGGACTCGCTCTTCCTCGCGGTGGCCGAGGACGACGCCGCCGCCATGGTCGAGACAGTGGCCCGCAACGGCCTCGTCCAGGTGATGCGCGACCTGCTCGAGCGGGCCGGGGCGAGCGGGGACACCGCCGGCTGGCTGGGCACGCAACTCGAGGTGTCCCGGCGGCTGCGTACCGACCCGGAGTTCGCCAAGCGCTGGACCGAGCGGGCGGCGGCGGTCGAGGCGGCCACCCGGGACCGCCTCCAGCGGCAGCGCGACGCCGGGGTGCTGCGCGAGGACGTACAAGTCGACGTGCTGACCCAGTTCCTCGAGCTCGCGTACGACGGCCTGGTGCTGCACCTGGCCACCGGCCGCCCGGCAGGCGAGCTGAGCCGCGTCCTGGACGTCGTGGAGGAAGCTGTCAGGCGCCCGTGATCTAGCCGTTGCACGGGTCTGCACAATGAGGCCAGCAACCCTGCAATCACGGGAGGTCACGATGGCTCTCGCAGCACAAGGCGACACCTGGGGCGTACCCGGACCGACCTTCCTCCTGATCTATCTCGGCGCGGTCGTGGCGGTGGCCGTCGTCGCGGCCGTGCACCGCCGCGCCCTCTTCGCCGGCACGCGCGGCGCCCATGTCGACACGCTGGGGCCGCAGCAGCTCGCGTACCTGAACGGCGGCGACCGGCTCGCGGTCTACGCCTCCCTCGGCGGGCTGCGGGGAGCCGGCGCCGTCGGCAGCGCGCCCGACAAGACGCTGTGGCAGAGTGGCCCGATGCCCAGCGGCGTCACCCCGCTGGACACCGCCGTCTACAACGCCGCCGGGCGCCGGATCCGGGCGCGCGAGGTGCTCACCGACCAGTGGGTACGGTCGGCGCTCGACCAGCTCCGCGCGGGCCTCGAGGCCAACGGCCTGGCGGTCACCGCGGGCCGGCTGCAGACCGCCCGGCTGTGGGTGATCGCCGGACTGGCACTGGTCCTGCTCGGCATCGCCCGGCTGCTCGCTGGCCTCGCGAACGGCAAGCCGGTCGTCTTCCTGGTATTCGCCCTGGTCTTCGCCGTCATCGTGACCGTCAAGCTGTGGCAGTCGACGCGGTGGGCGACCGGCGTGGCGCTCAAGGGCATGGCCGAGCTGCGGCGCCGGCACGACTATTTGGCGCCGCGGCAGTCGCCGTCCTACGCCACGTACGGCGCGGCGGGCGCGGCGATGGGCGTGGCCCTGTTCGGGGCGGCGTCGCTCTACACGATGGATCCGGCCTTCGCCGAGGAGGCGGAGATCCAGCGCATCAACGCCTCCGGCGTGGCGACCAGCTCCGGCAGCAGCTGCAGCAGCGGGAGCTCCTGCAGCAGCGGGAGCTCGTGCAGCAGCGGCAGCTCCTGCGGGGGCGGCGGAGGATGCGGCGGAGGCGGCGGGTGCGGCGGATGACCGCTTACGGGGTGGGCATCGGCTGGCGCCCCGAGATCGCCGGCTTCGTCGCACGGCTCCCCGGCCTGCGCTTCGCCGAGGTCGTCGCCGAGTCGGTGCACGCACACGGGGACCTGCCGACCGGGCTCACCGACCTGCGCGAGCGCGGCGTCGCGGTGGTGCCCCACGGCGTGAAGCTCTCCCTCGGCGGCGCCGAGCCGGTCGAGCCCGCCCGGGTCACCCACCTCGCCGCCGTCGCGCAGCGGCTCGGCGCTCCCCTGGTCAGCGAACACATCGCGTTCGTCCGGGCGGGCGGGGTGGAGGCGGGGCACCTGCTGCCGATCCCGCGCAGCAGGGAGGCGGTCGCCGCGGTCGTCGCCAACGTCCGGCGTACGCAGGAAGAGCTGGACGTGCCCCTCGCGCTGGAGCCGATCGCCGCCCTCTTCGACTGGCCCGACGACGAGCTCGACGAGGGCGCGTTCCTGACCGAGATCCTCGAGCGGACCGACGCCCTGCTGCTGCTCGACGTGGCCAACGTGTACGCCAACGCCCGCAACCGCGGCACCGACCCGGCGGCGCTGTTCGACCGGCTGCCGCTCGAGCGGATCGCGTACTGCCACGTGGCCGGCGGCTCGGCGCACGACGGCCTCTACCACGACACCCACACCGACGCCGTGCCGCAGGACGTGCTCGATCTGGTCGCCGAGCTCTGCGAACGGCACCGGCCGCCCGCCCTCATGCTCGAGCGCGACGGGGCGTACCCGCCCGCGGCCGAGCTGGAGGCGGAGCTGGACGCGATCGCCGCCGCATCGGGCTATCCGGTGATCACGTGACGTCGCTGGCCGAGCGGCAGGCGGCGCTGGTGGCGGCGCTGACCTCCGGTGCGCCCGTACCGGAGGGTTTCGACGCCCGGCTGGTCGGGACCGCCCGGGTCGCGCTGCTGCGCAAGCGCGCCGGGGAGGTGGCCCGGCAGTGGCCCGAGCTGGCCGCGGCGCTCGGCCCACGGTGGGTGCGGGAGTGGAGTGCCTGGGCGGCCGCCCGGCCCACGAACGGTTCCCTGCGCGACGGCTGGGACTTCGCCCGCGACCTCGCCGCGCGCGGCGCCCTGCCGCGCGCGGCCGGGGCCGAGCTGGCCGCGCGCGAGGCCGCCCTGCGCTACGACGGCAGGAGCGCGCCGCGACCGCGCCGGTTGCCGGCCCTGCGGCGCGCGGGCGGCTCAATCACGGTGCAGGCCGCCGGCCGGGTACGCGTCCTGCGCCGTTAGGCGGTCCCTGAGCAGCTCGTCGGTGCTGACGAGATCCGCGCCTTCGCCGACGAGGCGCTCGTCCCGGCCGGCCAGGTCCGCCAGCTCCGCCCCGGCGCCCATCTCGCGCAGCAGCGAGATCGCCGCCGGGATCCGCCGCCCCCGCTCGATCGCGCCCGTCAGGACGGGCACCAGCTCGCCGGCCGGCATGCCGAGGCGCCACAGGGCGGCAGCCGCGCCGGCATCGGCCCACGGATCGTCGAGCAGCGCGCGCAGCTCCGGCTCCCAGACGCGCATCTCCCCGCGCCACCCGCCCGTCTCTCCGGCCAGCTCGGCCACCACCGCCGTCGCCAGGGCCGCGCGCGGGCCGCCTGCGGTCAGCACGGCGTGCAGGGTCGGCAGCGCGGCGGTCGTGTCCCCGGTGGCCGCGATCACGATCTGCGCGGCCAGCAGCTGGGCGGCGCACTGCGGCTGGGTGGCGGCCGCCTCCCCGGTCAGGAGCAGCTCGAACTCCGGAACCAGCGGCTGCGCCAGCGGCCCGAGCAGCCCGACCACCTCCGGCGGGATGGGCGGCCGCGCGGTCAGCAGGGCACGCAGGGCGGGCTTCGGGTCACCGGTCAGCCGGAACAACGCGGTGGCGGCGAGCAGACCGCCGGGCCGGGTCGCGGCCGCACGCAGGCCGGGAATCATCGGCG
Source organism: Actinoplanes sp. NPDC049681 (assembly GCF_044465265.1). Classification (NCBI taxonomy): domain Bacteria; kingdom Bacillati; phylum Actinomycetota; class Actinomycetes; order Micromonosporales; family Micromonosporaceae; genus Actinoplanes; species Actinoplanes sp. NPDC049681. The sequence goes on along the minus strand of NZ_JBITLP010000002.1, from coordinate 662,915 downwards.
GGCCGACATGGCCCGCGGCGAGCAGCGCCCGGGTCGCGGCCGCGGGCGCCGACGGCAGGGCTGCCAGCAGGTCGGGTACGGCGTCCGCGGCGGCCGTCCCCCACCGGGCCACGATGTCGCAGAGGACCTCGATCACCGCCGTGGCATCCGGCCTCGCGGCGAGCTGTTCCCGTACCGCATCGAGCACGGCCGGAGTGCACGGCAGCGGCATCAGGCTGCCCGGCGGCCGGGCGACGCCGGTGAGGGCGGCCCGGACCACCGGCCCCACCCAGCGCGGATCACCGATGATCATCAGCGTCTCGAGCGCCTCGCGTTCCGTGGTGGCCGACGGCTGCGCGGCCACGGCGGGATAACCGGCGGCGATCTCGCTCAGGTCGTCCGCGTACCGGGCGGCCGCCCGCCCGCAGCGGCGCAGTGCGGTGACGGCTTCGTCGCGCACCTGCGGGTCGTGCAACGACGGCCCGAGCAACGGTACGAGCACAGCCGGCGCCGACCGGGACGCCTGGCACCGCAGCGTCAGCGCCCGCACCGCGGCCCGCCGCGTGTCCGCCGACAACGACCGGAGCAGGCGGCTCACCAGCGCCGGATCGGCCACCGCCGGCACGACGACGTCCAGCCAGTCGGCGGCCGCCCACCGCAGCCACGGCACCTCGGCGCCCGCCTCCACGGCGGCGGCCAGGCCCTCGACGACCGCCGGGTCGCGGGGCAACGGGATGCCGTCGCGGACCAGGGTCACGGCCGCTGACGCGCGTACCGCGGGATCAGGGTCGGTGATCGCGGCCGTGAGCCGCAGCCCCGGGACCAGCGACGCACGGACGCCGGCGTCGGTCTCCCGGTCCCAGCGTTCCCGCAGGATCGCGGGGTCGATGTCGCACCGGGCCAGCGCATAGGCGGCCGCCGCCCGCATGTCGGCGGCCGGGTGCGAGAGCAGCGGCACCAGCCGGTCCCGTTCGGCCCGGACCGCCGCGCGCACCAGCGCCGTCTCGCCCCGGGTCTGCGCCGGATCGGCCAGCAGGCCCACCATCCACAGGAAGTCGGCCCGCCCGCCCGCGGCCAGCGACACCAGGAACGGCACCGCCGCCGCGGTCGCGGAGTAGACCTCGCCCCGGGCGAAGATGCTGCCGTAGAGGTCGTCGAGCGCGGCCTCCCGCAGCATCCCCGGGACGTCGTGCGCAGGGCCGTACGCGTGGGTCAGCGCGGCCCAGTCCACCCGGTCCAGTTCGTCGAGCACCGGGGCAATCTACCCGGGCTACGCGGGCACCCGGTCGAGGAAACCCAGGACCGTACGGATCCGCCCGTCGGCGTCGAGCTCGACGACGTCGAATCCGGTGACGTCGGGGCCCAGGTGCCAGGTGAACCGGCCCTGGTCGTGGTGGGCGTCGGCGGTGCCGCCGGGCGTGAACGTGAGACCGGGGAAGCGCTGCTGCACCGCGCCGATCAGGCCGTCCAGCGCCTCGCGGCCCGCCACCGCGGCGAGCGGGTCGACATAGCGGACGTCCGCCGCGAAGACCTCCTCGATCGTCGCGCGGCGCTCTGCCGGGTCCGTCTCGTTCCAGGCCTGCAGGTAACGGGTGACGACGGCGTCGAAGTCGCTCATGGATCTGACCTCCGTGGTTGCTCGGTTGCTGACGGCGTCCACCGTCCCCCGGCACCGGTAATGGAGTCGATTACCTCGCGGGTAATGGGAGCCGTGCGGACGGCTCCCTACCATCGGGCCATGAGTGACGTGGGGGTGCTGCTGCGCGAGTGGCGGGGGAACCGGCGGCTGAGCCAGCTCCAGCTCGCCGGCCGGGCCGGGGTGTCGGCGCGGCACCTGTCCTTCGTGGAGACCGGGCGGTCCCGGCCGACCCGGGAGATGATCCTGCGGCTGGCCGAGGAGCTGGGCGTACCGTTGCGGGCCCGGAATGCCCTGCTGCTCGCCGGCGGTTTCGCGCCCGCCTTTGCGGAGCACGACCTCGACGGCCCGGACCTGGCCGCCGTGCTGGCGTCGCTGCGCGACGTCCTGGCCGGCCACGAACCCTTTCCGGCGGTGCTGATCGACCGGCACTGGACGATGGTGGACGGCAACGCCGCGGTCGGGCTGCTCGTCGAGGGCGCGGCGGCGACGTTGCTGGAGCCGCCCGTGAACGTGCTGCGGCTGTCGCTGCACCCCGACGGCATGGCGCCACGGATCCGCAATCTGGCCCAGTGGCGTACGCACGTCCTGCACCGCCTCGACCGCCAGGCCCTCGCGACCGGCGACCCGGCGCTGCGCGCCCTGCACGACGAGCTGCGGGAACTGCCCGGCGGCCTGGCCCCGGGCACGCCGGACGGCCTGGTCGTGCCCCTGCGCTTCGATGCCGGCGGCCACGAGCTGGTGTTCTTCAGCGTGACGTCCGTGCTGGGCACCCCGCTGGACGTCACGCTCTCGGAGCTCGCCGTGGAGTCCTTCCTGCCGGCCGACGAGGAGACGGCGTCCTTCCTGAAGGCGCGGTAGTGGCAGGATCAACGGCATGGATCTGGGCCTTGCCGACCGCGTCTACGTCCTCACCGGAGCCTCCCGGGGCCTCGGCTTCGCCACCGCGCAGGCCCTCGTGGCTGACGGCGCAAGGGTCGTCGTCTCCTCCCGCTCGCAGTCCGCGGTGGACGACGCCACGTCCGCGCTCGGGCGGAACGCGGCCGGGCTCGCGGCCGATCTGGCCGACCCGGGCACGCCGGAGCTGCTGGTCCGCACCGCGACCGAGCGGTTCGGCCGCTTCGACGGCGCGCTGATCTCGGTGGGCGGGCCGGGCCGCGGCACGGCCGCGGCGCAGACCGACGAGCAGTGGCGGGAGGCGTTCGAGACGGTCTTCCTGGGATCGGTACGCGCGGCCCGCACGTTCGCCGCGGCCCTCCCGGACGGCGGCGCGATCGCCCTCGTGCTGTCCACCTCGTCGCGAACACCGATCCCGGGCCTGGGCCTGTCCAACGGCCTGCGACCGGGTCTGGCCGGCGTCGCCAAGGACATGGCCGACGAGTACGGCCCCCGCGGCGTCCGCGTGCTCAGCCTGCTGCCCGGCCGCATCATGACCGACCGCAACCGGGAGCTGTTCGCCGCCACGGGAGACGCGGAGAAGGCGGAGGCCGAGGCGGCGGCGTCCGTCCCGCTCGGCCGGCTCGGCGCACCGGACGAGTTCGGCCGGGTGGCCGCGTTCCTGCTCTCCCCGGCGGCGAGCTACCTGACCGGGATCTCGGTGCCGGTCGACGGCGGGGCACTGCGCACGCTCTGACCGATTCCCTCCACCAGCACGGACAGACCCAGGCTGTTCGACGCCTTGACCAGCACCACGTCCCCGGGCTCGAGCAGTTCCCGCAGCAGACCGGCCGCGGCCTGGCGATCGGCGACATGGGCACCGCCGTATCCGGCCGCGTCCTGGTTGCCGACCGCCACGACGACGTCCACCCCGAGCCGTACGGCGGCCCGCCCGACCTCGGCATGCGCGGCCGCCGACCCGGCGCCCAGCTCGTTCATCTGCCCGAGCACCGCCACGGTCCGCCGTCGCCCGGCCGCCATGGCCACCAGCGTCCGCAGCCCGGCGACCATCGACTCGGGATTGGCGTTGTACGCGTCGTCCAGCACCGTGACCCCGTCCGGTCGCTCGGTGAGCCGCATCCGCCCCGCCGACCGGGGCGTCGCCGCACTCAGCGCATCGGCGACCAGCGCCACGTCGTCGGTGTGATCCAGGGCCACCGTCGCCGCGGCAAGAGCGGCGGTGACGAAGTGCTCGCCGTGCAACCTCAGAGCCACCTCCGCCGTGCCGGCCGGGGCGCACAGCACGAACCGGGCCCGGGCGGCACCGTCGAGCACGACCCGCTCGGCGCGGACCCGGGCCGAAGCATGCCGCCCGAACGTCACGACCCGCGCGACCGTACGCCCGGCCATCGCCGCCACCACAGGGTCATCGGCGTTGAGCACGGCCAGGCCGGTGTCCGGCAGCGCCTCCACCAGCTCGCCCTTGGCCCGCGCGATCGCCTCCCGGCCGCCGAACTCGCCGATGTGGGCGGATCCGACGCCCAGCACGACCCCGGTGTGCGGGCGCACGACCGGCATCAGCGCGGCGATGTCGCCGACATGCCGGGCGCCCAGCTCGGTGACCAGGAACCGGGTCCGCGCGGTGGTGAGCAGCACGGTCTCCGGCACGCCGAGCTCGTTGTTGCGGTTGCCCGGCGGCGCCACGGTCGGACCCAGCCGGCCGAGCACCTGGCCCAGCAGATCCTTGGTCGAGGTCTTGCCGGACGACCCGGTCACCCCGATGCGGTGCACGTGCGGCAGGCGGGTGACGACCTCGGCGGCGAGCAGCTGCAGGGCCGCGCGCACGTCGTCGACGACGACGGCCGGGACGCCCACGGGCCTTGCGGCAAGAACCGCGGCGGCGCCGTCGGTCACCACCTGCGCGGCGAAGTCGTGCCCGTCGCGGCGCTCCCCCGCGAAAGCGGCGAACATCCCGCCCGGCTCGACGCGGGAGGTCTCGTAGCGCACCGGTGCGGTCACGGTCGTCGCCGGGTCACCGTCACAGACAGTTCCCTGTACGCACGCAGCGATCTGAGCGAGCGTCAGGGGAATCACGACAGCGGCCCGTACGGCGCATGAGCAGCCCCGGTCATCAGGGCCCAGTACCGGTCCCCGTACGACCAGTGCCACCACTCGGTCGGGTAGTTCACCAGCCCTACGGCCCCCAGGGCGTCGACGAGCAGCCGCCGGTTCTCGCGCGCCGCGGCGGGGATGGTGCGAGCCTCGGTGAAGCAGGCGTTGTCGCTCTCGACCGGCGTCGCGTCGATGGGAGTACCCATGTCCAGCTCGACGCCGTCGGCCGTGCACAAGGTGAGATCGACCGCCCCGCCGGTGCTGTGCGGCGCCACCTCGACCGGTGAGACGAACTTGCTCGTCTCCTCCCGCAGCCGCCCCGCCGGCCAGGACGGATGCAGCCGACGCAGCTCGTCCCGGTAGCGGGTGAAGATCGCCTGCTGGGCCGCGTACGGCCGGTAACCCTCGACGACCAGCAACCTCAGCCCGTCGGGCAGCTTGCGCTGGGCGTCGGTCAGCCGGGAGACCAGCTCGGCGCGCAACCGGGCATAGGCGCCGTCGGGATCGGCGACGCGGCCGTCCAGCCGCAGCTCGGGAACGGCGCGGAGGTCGAGGAGGGGGTCTCCGTCGTCCACGGCGGGCACGGCGGCGACCCGCGGGTCGGACAGCAGGATCATCGCGGCGGCTCCAGCTCCGGACGGTGCCCGTCCAGCTTCCCCGGTTCTGCGGCCGGGCGCCGGTCGGGTGCTCCGGACCACACGTACGGGTCCCTCACCCTGCCTCCTGCAGTTCTCGTCGCCGTGTCTGACGTGCTCCCCGAGTCAAGCAGCGGGCGTCCACCGCCCGCCTCGGCTTGCGGGCGGATCGTGCGCCCCGCGAAACTGCGACCTTCGGTGGATAGGCTCGCCGGATGACCCCCGGGCCGCACCGCACCACCGAACACACCCACCGTGCGCCCCGGCCGACACCCGCTGAGATCGCCGCGGCGGCGGGCCGCACGATCCCCGACCTGATCGGCCCGGACCTGCACGTCCTCTTCTCGGGCATCAACCCCAGCCTGTACTCGGCGGCGACCGGCCACCACTTCGCCCGCCCGGGAAACCGCTTCTGGCCGGCCCTGCACCGCTCCGGCTTCACGCCGCGGCTCCTGCACCCGTCGCAACAGGACGAGCTGCCCCGCGCCGGCCTCGGCATCACCAACGTCGTCGCCCGCGCGACGGCCCGCGCCGACGAGCTGTCCCCCGCCGAGCTGATCGCCGGGGGCGAGATCCTGACGGCGCTGGTGGACCGGTGGCGGCCCCGCTACCTGGCGGTGCTGGGCGTGACGGCGTACCGGACGGCCTTCGCCCGCCCGAAGGCGACGATCGGCCCGCAGCCGGACCGGATCGCCGGCGTACCCGTCTGGGTCCTGCCGAACCCCAGCGGCCTGAACGCACATTTCACTCTTGAGCGGCTCACCGCCGAGTTCGCCCGGCTGAGACGCGCCGCGTCCTCCAGGACACCCGCAGTCCTGTCGGTGATGCTTGCGGTTCCCGACGCGGCCGAAGCCGCGCGGTGGTACGCCCGGGCACTGGGTGCCACCACCCTGTGGGACGTCGGCGGTGTGGTCGGGTTGTCGGTCGGCGGCGCACCCTTCTTCCTCGGCGAACCCGAGAACAACGGCTGGGCCACCCCCACCGACGCCGGCACCCGGACCGTACGGATCGAGGTGTTCGTGGAGGACCCGGACGCCTTCATCGCGCGCGCCGTGGCGGCCGGAGCCGACGGCAGCGTCGACGAGATCAGCGACCACGAGGCGCCGTGGGGCATTCACCGGCAGGGCGGCTTCGTCGACCCGTTCGGTCATCTGTGGCTCGTGGGCGACAGGTCCCCGCTCACGGCCTCGTCGAGCTGAGTTTCGTCTCAGCGCAGCACGGGGAGGGGCGACCGGTCCGACCGCCCGGTCGCAGCCTCGATGAACTCCACCGGCGGTGCCATCTCCGCGAGAAGGAGGGCCGTCTCCCGAAGCGCCGGCCCCGGAACCTCCAGCGGCCGCCCCAGCGCGCGGAACGCGTCCAGCAGATGCACCACCGACTCCATGAGCACGATCCGCAAGCCCTCGGCGAGAGTGGTCGGTCCGGCGGCGGGCCACGGCACCACCGTGGCGGGACCGGCAGCGCGCAGTCGCTCGACGGCCTGCCGCCCGGTGACGGCAAATCGCGCCACCAGGTCGGCGGGGGCACAGGAGACCGCCTCGCTGACCGCCCAGTCGGCGTTCATGCCGGCCATCGCGTACGCGACGCCGCCCGGCTCGTTGAACCGCCGGAGAATGTCGACCGCGGTCAGCACCTCTCCGGTCTTCGCCTCGCCGGTCTTCGCCTCGCCGGTCTTCGCTCGGCCGGTGTTCGCCTCGCCGGTGTTCGCCTCGCCGGTGTTCGCCTCGCCGGTGTTCGCCTCGCCGGTGTTCGCTTCCCCGGGCGCTGCTTCGGCGAAAGCCCGGGGAAACATCGAGACGTGCGCGAACAGCGCCGCCACATCCCAGCCGGGACACCGCGTCGGGGTCGCCCAGCCGTCGGTGTCGAGATCATCGCCCAGCGCGGCCCACGCGTTCCAGGTCTGCGCGACGCCGGCGACCGTGGCCTCGTACTCGTCCCGCACAGCGCCCTCCCGGACTTCAGCGGTCAGATGTCGACGTTCAGCCGTACCGTGACGGTGTCCCCGACCGCAAGCCCTTCCGCGCGACGCACCCCGGCCTTGACCGGCACGATGTACCGCCCATCCTTGGGCCACAACGACGTCGTCCACCCCGTAGCGCCGATGTGCGCACTGACCGGGATCATCCCCCACCCGTAGCTGACGAACGAAGCGGTGGACTCCAACTCGCGGCACTCATCGTCGGGCACGGTGACGAAGTGCCAGGGTGCGGGGCCCTTCCAGAACCACATCTCGCCGCTGAACTCCAGGTTCATGGAGCCAGGATAGGAACCCTGCTCACGTTGTCCATGGCTCGAGCGCGGAACGCTCCCCCAGGCCAGGCCGTGCCCGCACACGGAACTCGGTGTACGCCTTCGCGGGACACCCGGCTTGGGCCCTCACGGGATTTCCGGCCCAGGGCCTTACCGGGACTCCCGGCCCAGGCCCTCGCGCCAAGCCGACGCCCTCGCTTGGAGCGCGCCCACGCGCCAACCGAAACCGTCGCACGAGACCTCGGCGCAAGCGCAAGGCCTCGGGACGCACCAGCACGCCCGCACCGCCCGACACCGGGCCGCGCCGGCCGAGACGGCCCGCGCCGGGGGCCTGTCAGGGTTCGATGGGGCTCGGCACCTGGATGATGACCGGCTCCACGTCCGGCGCCAGGGGGGTGCTGTCGGCGAATTGGGTTCGGTACAGCTCTGCGTACAGGCCTCCGGCGGCGACCAGGTCGTTGTGGCGGCCGCGTTCCACGACGCGGCCCTCGTCGAGGACCAGGATCTGGTCCGCGTCGCGGACGGTGGAGAGGCGGTGGGCGATGACCAGCGCCGTACGCCCGGAGAGCGCCGCGGACAAAGCTCGCTGGACCGCCGCCTCGGATTCGCTGTCGAGGTGGGCCGTCGCCTCGTCGAGGATGACGATCGAGGGGTGTTTGAGCAGGAGGCGGGCGATCGCGATGCGTTGTTTCTCGCCGCCCGAGAAGCGGTAGCCGCGCTCGCCCACCACCGTGTCCAGGCCGTCGGGGAGGGAGCGGACGAGGTCGGCGACCTGGGCGCCGCGCAGCGCCTCCCACATCTGCTCCTCGGTGGCGCCGGGGCGGGCGTAGCGCAGGTTCTCCGCGATGGTCTCGTGGAAGAGGTGGGAGTCCTGGGTGACCACGCCGATCGTGTCGCGTAGCGAGTCCAGGGTGGCGTCTCGCACGTCGACGCCACCCACGCGTACGGAGCCCTCGGTGACGTCGTAGACCCGGGAGACCAGCATGGAGGTGGTGGACTTTCCGGCGCCGGACGGACCGACGAGCGCCACCATCTGGCCGGGCTCGACCGTGAAGTCGACGCCGCGCAGGACGGGGGCGTTCTCCGTACGGTCGAGGGCCGCGACGTCCTCCAGCGTCGCGAGCGAGACCTCGTCGGCGCTGGGATAGCGGAAGTGCACGTCGCGGAACTCGAGCCGGCCGGAGCCGGGCGGGATGGCGACCGCGTCGGGCTTCTCCTCGATGCCGGGCTTGAGGTCGAGCACCTCGAAGACCCGGTCGAAGGAGACGAGCGCGCTCATCACGTCGACCCGTACGTTGCTGAGTGCGGTGAGCGGGCCGTAGAGGCGGGTGAGCAGCAGCGCCATCGTGACCACGGTGCCGGCGGTGACGCTGCCCGTGACGGCGAGCCAGCCTCCCAGCCCGTACGTGAGGGCCTGGGCGAGCGAGGCGACCAGCAGCATGGCGACGAAGAACGTGCGCGAATACATGGCCTGCTGCACGCCGATGTCGCGGACGCGCTGGGCGCGCTCGCCGAACCGGGCGGCCTCGGCTTCCGGCCGGCCGAAGAGCTTGACGAGCAGCGCGCCGGAGACGTTGAAGCGCTCGGTCATCGTCGCGTTCATCTTGGCGTCGAGGTTGTACGACTCGCGGGTGATCTCGGCGAGGCGCTTGCCGACCCGGCGCGCCGGAATGATGAAGAGCGGCAGCAGCACCAGCGACAGCACGGTGATCTGCCAGGACAGGCTGAACATCACGGCGGCGGTGAGCACGAGCTGGATCACGTTGCTGACCACGCCGGACAGCGTGGAGGTGAAGGCGCGCTGCGCCCCGGTGACGTCGTTGTTGAGGCGGCTGACAAGAGCGCCGGTCTGGGTACGGGTGAAGAACTGCAACGGCATCCGCTGCACGTGGTCGTACACGCGGGTGCGCAGGTCGAGGATGATGCCCTCGCCGATACGGGCCGAATACCACCGCTGGGCGAGCGACAGGAACGCGTCGACCACCGCGAGGGCGGCGATGGTGAGCGCCAGCCGGATGACCGCGGACGCCGCCCCGGATCCCCCGGTGGTGATCGCGTTGACGACGTGGCCCGCCAGCACCGGGGTGGCGACGCCGATACCCGCGGCGAGCACGACGGTGACCAGGAAGACGGTGATGTCGCTCCGGTACGGCCGGGCGAACCGCAAGATGCGCCGGGTCGTGCCACGGCTGAGCCGATGCTGGGTGACCCGCTCGGAATTCTGGATCGAGCGGAGCATGGTCCAGCTCGATCCGCCGGACATGGGTCCCACGCGTCACCTCCGGGTCGTCGCGACAGCAGGCCTAGTGTGCCTGCTGGGTATGACAACCTGAGAGGTAACCGGCTTGTTCCGCCGCGGTCCTTACTCGAGCTGCTGCTGCGCCAGGTCGCGCAGACGTCGTGTCTGCGCCTCCCGCTCGGCTCGGTCCTGCTCCTCGTAGGAGCGGCCCGTCGCCCCCGCCACCAGCGCCTTGATCTCGGCCACCGCACCCCGGTCCGCGGCCAGGACCGCTGCGGCGAGGTCGGCGACCGCGCCGTCCAGGTCGGCGCGCGGCACGACGGCGGTGGCCAGACCGATCCGGTCCGCCTCGTCCGCGGCGATGCGCCGGCCGGTGACGCAGATCTCCAGCGCCCGGGAGGGCCCCACCAGCTCGGTGAGCCGTTTGGTGCCGCCGAGGTCGGGAACCAGGCCGAGAGTCACCTCCGCCATGGAGAACCGGGCGTCGTCGGCGAGCACGCGCATGTCGCAGTTGAGTGCGAGCTGGAATCCGGCGCCGATGGCGTGACCCTGCACGGCCGCGATGGTGACCAGCGACGGCCGCCGTAACCATGTGAAGGCTTCCTGGAAGCCGGCAATCCGATCCGCGCACTCTTCGGGTGACAAGCGCGCCAGGACAGGCAACGAAGAATCGCCCTCGCCACGCGCGACCGACAAGTCGAGTCCGGCGGAAAAAGCGCGTCCCGCGCCTCGGACAATGACGACTCGCACGTCGCCGGGCATTTTCCGGGAAATGTCGGCGAGCTCGAGCCACATGGACGGCGTCTGCGCATTGAGCACATCGGGCCGGTCCAACGTCACCGTCGCGACCGGCCCGTCCTGCTCATACCGAACACCGGCCTCGGATTCGAAGGCTGCGCTGGTCGTCACGCCTTCTTACGACGACGGGCGCCGCCCCGCTGACGCAGCTGCACGCCCGACTCGGTGAGCACGCGGTGCACGAATCCGTACGACCGTCCGGTGGATGCGGCGAGCGCGCGAATGCTCTCGCCCGAGGTGTAGCGCTTCACCAGGTCCTTGGCGAGCGTCTGGCGCTCGCTTCCGACGATTCGACGACCCTTCTCAGTGCTGGTGGCTGTGCCCGTGGCTGCCATGTTGAATCCTCACGTCCCAGACTGTGCGGTTCGATACGGTCCCACCTATTAGACCGCCTCCAACGATCATGCGCTAGGTATCTCGGCTCGCCGAGCGTGCCCATTTATCAGTGTCAGGAACTTGACGGTCACCACGGACATCAATGTCAGACAGATGGGGTACGGGCCCCGCCGGGCACCCCGGAAGGGCCTCCGCGACCCTTTGCCGGGCGGTTACCCGTGAAGCCGGCCGCGGCGCCCCCAGGTCGATCAAGGCGAGTTGACCTGCGTAAACATCATCGGCCCCCGGGGCGGACAACGATGTCACGCAGCGTCTAACGCTCGTTCACCCTGGGGCGTGATCCGGGGTCAGAACGGGGACGCTCGACCGGCCGGGAGGGGCATAGAGGGGCCGGAGCACCGCTCGGCGCCCGGACGATGTCGCACTGTCTGTGTGGGCACCAGTTGACAACTGACGATGCCCATGATCCCCGATCAATCCGGCCTCCGCACCCCGCCACGGCCGGCAAGCCGGGCCGCCCAACGTCGGCCGAGGCAAGCCGGGCCGCCCAAGCCCGACCAAGGCAAACCGGGCCGCCCAAGCCCGACCAAGGCAAACCGGGCCGCCCAAGCCCGACCAAGGCAAGCCGGGCAAGAGCCGGGGACAAGGGGAAACGAGGCTCGGGCAGTCAGCGCCGATCTGGGCGGAGGGCTCAGGCCCGGACGAGGGGCCGAACGAGAGGGGCCAGACGAGAAGGTAGCCGGAAGAGACAGGGCCCACCCAAGAGGGCCGCCCACGAGCGACCCGGCCACGAGCGACCCGGCCACGAGCGACCCGGCCACGAGGGGGCCGGCCAGGAGGGGGCCGGCCGTGAAGGGGGCCGGCCAGGAGGGGGCCGGCCAGGAGGGGGCCGGCAAGGAGGAGACCGGCCGTGAAGGGCCGGACGAGACGGGCCGGCCAAGAAAGACCCGACGCAAGGGAGGGGCCGGCGAGACCGCCGCCGATCACGCCAGCTCGACGAGCTCCAGCAGATCGTCGCTCCACGCGTCCTCGTCACCGTCCGGCAGCAGGATCGCCCGGTCCGGCTTCAGCGCCTGCACCGCCCCCGCATCATGCGTGACCAGCACGATCGCCCCCGGGTAGTTGGCGATCGCGTCCAGGACCTGCTCGCGGCTGACCGGGTCGAGGTTGTTCGTGGGTTCGTCGAGCAGCAGCACGTTCGCGCCCGAGCAGACCAGCGTGGCCAGGGCCAGCCGCGTCTTCTCGCCGCCCGAGAGCACGCCCGCCGGCTTGTCCACGTCGTCGCCCGAGAAGAGGAACGCGCCGAGGATCTTTCGCAGCTCCGTGTCGGTCTGCTCGGCGGCGGCGCTGCGCATGTGCTCCAGGATGGTGCGGTCCACGTCCAGGGTTTCGTGCTCCTGGGCGTAGTAGCCGAGCCGCAGGCCGTGCCCGGGGCGTACCTCGCCGGTGTCGGAGTCGAGCAGGCCGCCGAGGATGCGCAGCAGCGTGGTCTTGCCGGCGCCGTTGAGGCCCAGGATCGCCACCCGGGAGCCCCGGTCGACCGCCACGTCCACGTCGGCGAAGATCTCCAGCGAGCCGTAGGACTTCGACAGGCCGACCGCCGTCAGCGGCGTCTTGCCGCACGGGGCGGGACTGGGGAACCGCACCTTGGCGACCTTGTCGGAGACGCGTGCCTCCTCGAGGCCGCCGAGCAGCTTCTCGGCGCGGCGGGCCATGTTCTGCGCGGCGACCGTCTTGGTGGCCTTGGCGCGCATCTTGTCGGCCTGCGCCATCAGGGCGCCCGCCTTCTTCTCCGCGTTGGCGCGTTCACGGCGCCGGCGGCGTTCGTCGGTCTCGCGCTGTTCCAGGTACGTCTTCCAGCCCACGTTGTAGACGTCGATGACGGACCGGTTGGCGTCGAGGTACCAGACCTTGTTGACGGCCGCCTCGAGCAGCGACACGTCGTGGCTGATCACCACCAGGCCGCCCTTGTGCTGGGCCATGTAGCCGCGCAGCCAGGTGATGGAGTCGGCGTCGAGGTGGTTGGTGGGCTCGTCGAGCAGCAGGATGCCCTTACCGTTCTGGCCGGAGTTGGCGAACAGGATCCGGGCGAGCTCGATGCGGCGGCGCTGACCCCCGGAGAGGGTGCCGATGGTCTGGGCCAGGGCACGGTCGGGCAGGCCGAGGTTGGCGCAGATCCGGGCGGCCTCGGCCTCGGCGGCGTACCCGCCCAGGCTGGCGAACTGGTCCTCGAGCTGCCCGTAACGCCGGATGAGCTTCTCGTCGGTGCTCTCCTCGAGCTCGACCTCCAGCTTCTGCATCTCGGCGAGGATGCTGTCGAGCCCGCGGGCCGACAGCACGCGGTCGCGCGCGGTGACGTTCAGGTCGCCGGTGCGGGGGTCCTGGGGCAGATAGCCCACTTCACTCGTACGGGTGACCTCCCCCGCGTACGGCTGACCCTCGCCGGCCAGGACCTTGAGCGACGTGGTCTTGCCGGCGCCGTTGCGGCCGACGAGGCCGATCCGGTCGCCCGGCTGGACCCGCAGGGTGGTCGGGGACAGCAGGATCCGGGCGCCGGCGCGAAGTTCGAGTCCGGTGGCGGTAATCATGAGGAAGCGTCTCGCTCTCGGGGAAGGGCTGGCTCAGGCACACGGAGGCGCCGGCCGGTATATCACACGGTCGGCGCGGGGCAGGTCAGCCTTCGCAGAGCAGCACCGGGCAATTGTACCGGGCGCCCCGAGCGGCCTCCCACCCGATTAGCGGGCAAGATCATCGGGTACACGCCCCTGCACACGTGCCGAGCGCGCGGGCCCCGTGCCCGGAAGGACGAAGATGGAACTCAACGAGAACGCCAGGATCGACACGAGCCAGATCGACGACCAGCGTTCCGGCGGTGGCGGCGGTGGCGGCTTCGGCGGCCTGCCCATCGGGGGCGGCGGCCTGACCGGCATCGTCGTCACGGTGCTCATCGCCCTGGTGGGCGGCTACTTCGGCATCAACGGGCTGAGTGGGGGCGGCGGGTCACCGCAGACCGGCGACAACACCTCGCTGCAGCAGGAGTGCTCGCAGTCGGACGCCGTCAAGCAGCTCGACTGCCGCAACGCGCTCTTCGTGAACTCGATCCAGGACTACTGGGCCGACGCCTTCCCGCAGAACTTCGGTGACCCGTACAAGCCTTCGAAGACCGTGTTCTTCGCGAACAACGTGCGTACCGGTTGCGGCGCCGCGGACTCCGGCACCGGCCCGTTCTACTGCCCCGCCGACGACCGGGTCTACATCGATCTGACGTTCTACCGCCTCCTGGCCGACCAGCTCGGCGCGCCGGGTGAGTTCGCCCAGCCGTACGTGCTGGCCCACGAGTACGGGCACCACATCCAGGACCTCGCCGGCACCGAGGCGTCGATGCGCCGCGAGCAGGAACGCAACCCGGGCGACGCGAACAAGCTCTCGGTGAAGCTGGAGCTGCAGGCGGACTGCTACGCGGGCGTGTGGGCGAAGAACGCCACCGGCACCGACGACGCCGGCGGCCAGAAGATCTTCAAGAGCATCACCCAGCAGGACATCCAGGAGGGCCTGGACACCGCCAGCAAGATCGGTGACGACACCCTGCAGCAGCGCAGCGGCGGCTCGATCAACCCGGCCGAGTTCACCCACGGCACCAGCGCCCAGCGGCAGCACTGGTTCAGCCAGGGCTACGAGAGCGGCTCGCCCAAGAACTGCGACACGTTCGCCGCCGGCGCGGTCTCCTGACCCCGAGCCACGATATCGAGTTGCCCGGCCGTGGCGGTGCGCCCCACCATGGCCGGGTGACCGTACTGAGCCTGCCGAAGACGACCGCTGCCGCCGCTCCCGTCCGGGACGCGCGACAGCAGCGTGTCCCCGGCGGCCCGGCGGTCCCCGTACCCGTGTCATGACGGCCGCGTTCCTGGCCGGCGTGGTCGCCGGCTACGGCGTCGCCGTGCCCGTCGGCGCGATCGCCGTGCTCATCGCCGGGCTCAGCGCCCGCACGTCGCTGCGGGTGGGCGCCGCCGCCGGCCTCGGAGCCGCCACGGCGGACGGCATCTACGCCCTGGTCGCCGTGCTCGGCGGCGCGGCCCTGGCGGGAGCCATCGCGCCGGTCGCCACTCCCCTGCGCTGGGCCGCGGCGGGCGTCCTGCTCGTCCTCGCGGCGCACACCGCCTGGTCGGCGTTGCGCAGGCCGGCGGCCGTCCGCGAGACGGACCGGACCACACCCGCGGGCGCCTACCTGGGCATCCTCGGCCTGACCCTGCTCAACCCGGCGACGGTCGTCTACTTCGCGGCGCTCGTGCTGGGCCGCGGGGGTACGGGCGGCGGCACGTGGTTCGTCGTCGGGGCCTTCCTCGCCTCGGCGAGCTGGCAGCTGCTCATCGCGGGCAGCGGCTCCCTGGTGGGCCGCTTCCTGACCGGCCCGCGAGCCCGGGTCGTGACCGCACTGATCTCGAGCGCCGTGATCGCCGTCCTGGCCGTCGGCCTGGTGGTGTGACGAAGCGGGTGTGGAACCTCAGACCCCGAGGTGGTCCACGAGGTTGTACCCGTCGAGGACCAGCTCGCCCGAGGAACCGCCGAAGCGGGTGATCGAGGCGTTGCGGACCGCGCCGGCACGGGCCACCGCGGCCACGTCGTCCCAGTCCAGGCCTTCGATCACGGCCCGCGTCATCAGCACCACGGAGTCGTGCGCGACCACGATCACCCGCTTGCCGGCATGGTCGCGGTTCAGGTCGTCCAGGAAGGACGACACCCGTTTGGCGACGTCCTCGAAGGTCTCGCCGTTCGGCGGACGGTACCGGTACTCCCCGGCCGCTTCCAGGCGGCCGGGCTCGTCCGGGTACCGCTGCGCGATCGCGGCCCTGGTGAGCATCTCCAGGTCGCCGAGGAGCCGGTCGACCAGCCGGTCGTCGGTGCGGGGAGCGGGCAGGTCCAGGCCGGATGTCTCCGCGGCGATCCGCCACGTCTCGCGGGCGCGCAGGTACGGCGAGGTGATCACCACCTCGGGCACCTCGTCCGCCGGACGCGTGGCCAGCCAGCGGCCCAGGGCCTGCGCCTGCTCCGTACCGACGTCGGTCAGCGCCACATCGGCGTCGCGGCCGGTGAGCCCGGACTCCAGCCGTCCCGCCGCGTCCGCCTCGGGAAACGCCACGTTGGAGGCGCTCTGCCCGTGCCGGACCAGGATCAGCTGCGAAACCACATTCACGATCAAGGACCTTATCCCGTACGCGCAGAGCTCACGGGTCGCGAACCAGGATCCGAACGGCGCGGGCCTGGGCCACGGCCTCCTCGAGGACCGCCCGGCGCGGCTCGGGCACGTCGAGGAAGCGCTCATGCCGTATCCGCAGCAGCGGGGCCAGGCTCGGGGCGGCGAGGATCGCGTCCACCGCGGTACGGTCGCCGCCGGTGACCAGGGTCCTCAGCGTGCGGACCTCAGGGAGCAGCAGGCGTTCCGCGATGGCCGAGCCGTCCGCGGCCGCGGCCCTGGCCTGGTTGTCGCGGCGCCGGGCGAACCGCTGCTGGGACCACCCGCCCGCCGCCGTGCGGCCCTGGACGTAGTGCGTGTCGACCTTCGAGGTGAGCAGCGTCGCGCCGTGGGCCACACCGGCCGCCACGGCGCCCTTGCGAGCCAGCAGCAACCCGATCCGGCGCGGCTGTCCCGCCTGCTCCCGCAGGGCGTCGAGGTCGTGCACCGGCGGGGCACCGGGCGGCGGGAACAACTCGGCCGTCGCGCCGTCCGTACCCGTCAGCACCAGGCCCTGGGCAGTGTGACCACCGTGGCGGGACGCGAAGTTCTCCACCCAGCGGTCCAGGCGCTCCGGCGGCACGTCCACCCACCGTCCTCCACCGGCCGCGGGTCGAGCGCTCATGCCGCTCACCCTACGGTGGCATGATCCGGCTCATGACCCGACCGCTCCCCGACGAGCTCCTCGAGAGGCTCGTACGCACCTTCAGCGCCGCCCGGGAGCCGGAACGCGCCGTGCAGGCCGCCGCCTACATGCGCGACCAGTTCCCGTTCCTCGGTTTCACCGCCGCGACCCAGCGGGCCCTGGCCCGCACCGTGGTGGACGGCCTGCCCGCCCCCAGCGAGGACGAGCTGAGGACGGTGGCGCTGGCGTGCTGGGACCTGCCGGAGCGCGAATATCAGTACTTCGCGTGCGACTGGCTGCGCAAGCACGTGGCGGTGCCCGGGCCGGACTTCCTCGCGACGGCACGCACCCTGATCACCACGAGGCCCTGGTGGGACACGGTGGACGCGCTGGCGACCCGGTTCGTCGGCGGGCTCGTCGCCCGCCATCGGAGGCTCACGGCGGAGATGGACGCCTGGGTGGCGGACGACGACCTCTGGCTCGTGCGTACGGCGATCCTGCACCAGTTG
Organism: Actinoplanes sp. NPDC049681; assembly: GCF_044465265.1. Taxonomy (NCBI): domain Bacteria; kingdom Bacillati; phylum Actinomycetota; class Actinomycetes; order Micromonosporales; family Micromonosporaceae; genus Actinoplanes; species Actinoplanes sp. NPDC049681. The sequence goes on along the minus strand of NZ_JBITLP010000002.1, from coordinate 645,690 downwards.
CACTACGGGCCGGCGACGGACACGGAACGGCTGTTCGGATACTGCACGCGGCAGGCGGGTCACCGCGACTTCTTCGTGCGCAAGGCCATCGGGTGGGCGCTGCGGCACTACGCCCGCACGGACCCCGACGCGGTGCGCGACTACCTGTCCCGCCACCGCGACCTCCTCTCCCCCCTGTCGCTGCGAGAGGCGCGCAAGCACCTCTGACCGCGCTCAGCCGCCCGGCGCCCAGGTGAGCAGCTCGTCCACCACCGTGCGGTCCCCCGTGACGGTCACCTGCTCGGCGCCGACCCGGCGGAAGAGGAACAGCAGCAGGTCGCTGGCCGACGCGCGGATCGTGGCGACGGGTTCGCCGCTCGGCGCGGGATCGGCCTGCGCGCCGGCCGGGGTCAGGTCGAGCAGCCAGGTCGGCCCCTCCACCGCGGACAGCGCGAGCCGGGCCGGCCGGTGCGGCCACGGCCCGAGGCTGCCCAGGCCCACCACGAGGAACTCCTCGACGGCGTCCACGGCGATCGCGGCCGGCACGGGCTCCGCGCTGCCGCTTGCCTCCTGGGCGTCGTACGTGTGCACGGCCGCCTCCTGCACCTGGTGACGCGCCACCGCGCCAGCGGTCATCGGCGCGTCGGAGGCGCCCCACCACGTCCAGCACTCCCCGTCCGGCGGGGCGGCGCGCAGCGCGTCGAGCAGCAGGCGGGTCGACTCCGCGGACCAGTCGAGCAGGTCACCGTGCGGGGTGCGGTCACCGATCGCCTCCTCGGCCGGCGGCGCCTCGGCCGGCCCGGCCGCGACGGTCACCGCCCAGAAGCGGTGAACGGCGCCGAGGTGGGCGACGAGGTCGTGCACCGTCCACGCCGGGCAGCCCGGGACCTTCGCCCCGGGATCGGCCGCGGCGACGGCCGCCCGGAAGGCGGTCGCCCGTTCGTCGATCAGCTCCAGCAGGTCCCGATACGGCGGAATCCGAGTCATGCCCGTTGTCTACCACCCACCCCCGACAGAATCGGGTGGACGCATGCGAAAGCCGCCAGGCGATGGAACGACCTGGCGGCTCTGCGGTGACCCGTACGGTCAGACGTTGAAGCCGAGCGCGCGGAGCTGCTCGCGGCCCTCGTCCGTGATCTTGTCGGGGCCCCACGGCGGGAGCCACACCCAGTTGATGCGGAAGTCCTTCACGAGGCCGCCGCCCGGGCCGGTGGTCAGCGCCTGGCGGGTCTGGTCCTCGATCACGTCCGTCAGCGGGCAGGCTGCCGACGTCAGCGTCATGTCGAGCGTCGCCACGTTGTCGTCGTCGACGTGCGTGTCGTAGACGAGGCCGAGGTCGACTACGTTGATGCCCAGCTCGGGGTCGACGACGTCCTTCATCGCCTCCTCGATGTCGGCGACGCTGGCCTTCGCACCCCCGGCGGCGCCGGCAGCGACCCCGGCAGCCGCGTCGGCAGGGGCCGCCGGGGCATCCGGGCCGGCGTGGGCCGTCGAGGTCGAGGACGTAGCGTCGTCCGGCCCGGCGGTGTCCGCCGCGTCCGAGGCGATCTGTTCCACGGTTCTGTCCGTCATGCCTTCACCTCCGGGGTAATTCCCACACCCGCACGCGCGGCCGCGTCCTTGAATGCCATCCAGGGTAGGAGTGCGCACTTCACCCGGGCCGGGTACTTCGCCACACCGGCGAACGCGATGCCGTCGCCGAGGACGTCCTCGTCCGGCTCCACCTGGCCACGGCCCTGCATCAGTTCGAGGAACGCCTCGTGGATCGCGAAGGCCTCGGAGGCCGGGCGGCCGCGGAGGAGCTCGTGCAGGACCGACGCCGACGCCTGGCTGATCGAGCAGCCCATGCCGTCGTACGAGATGTCCGAGAGGTCGCTGGTCACCCGGATGGTGATCTCGTCGCCGCAGGTGGGGTTCACGTGGTGCGCCTCGCCCTGGTACGGGTCTCGCAGGCCGCGTCCGTGCGGGTGCTTGTAGTGGTCCAGGATGATGTCCTGGTAGAGCTGGTCGATCATCAGGCGAACACCTTCCGCACCTGCTCCAGACCGCGCGCGAGAGCGTCGATCTCGTCGGTCGTCGTGTACAGGTAGAACGAGGCGCGGGTCATCGCGGGCACCCCGAACCGCGTGCACACCGGGCGCGCGCAGTGGTGGCCCACGCGCACCTCGACGCCGAGGCTGTCGAGGATCTGTCCGACGTCGTGGGGATGTACCCCGTCCACCTCGAACGACACCGTGCCGCCGCGGCCTTCCGGCGTGGCGGGGCCGAAGATGCGCACGCCGGGAACGTCGGTCAGGGCCTTCAACGCGTACGCGGTGATCTCCTGCTCGTGCCGGTGGACGTTCTCCATGCCGAGCGCGGTGAGGTAGTCCACGGCCGCGCCCAGCCCGATGGCCTGGGTGATCGGCGGGGTGCCGCCCTCGAAGCGCGCGGGCGGCGGCGCGAACGTCGTGCCGCCCAGGGTGACCGTCTCGATGGTGGAACCGCCCGCGAGGAACGGTGGCATCGACTCGAGCAGCGACATGCGGCCCCACAGGACGCCGATGCCGGTCGGGCCGAGCATCTTGTGGCCGGTGAACGCGATGAAGTCCGCGCCGAGATCCGTCACGTTCACGGGGAAGTGCGGCACCGACTGGGAGCAGTCGAGCATGACCAGGGCGCCGACCTCGTGCGCACGGGCGACGATGCGCGACGGGTCGTTGATCGTGCCGAGGATGTTCGACATGTGCACGACGGACACGAGCTTGGTCCGCTCGTTGACGAGCTCCGCGAGCGAGGACTCGTCGAGGCGGCCCTCGTCGGTGACGCCGAACCAGCGCAGCGTGGCGCCGGTGCGCTGGCACAGCAGCTGCCACGGCACCAGGTTGGAGTGGTGCTCCATCTCGGAGACGACGATCTCGTCACCCGGGCCCAGCCCGAGGAAGTCCCCCGCCGTCCAGGCGACCAGGTTGATCGCCTCGGTGGAGTTCTTGGTGAAGACCACCTCGTCCGGCGAGGGCGCCCCGATGAACGCGCCGACCTTCGCGCGCGCCTCCTCGTAGGCGGTCGTGGACTCGGTGCCCAGAGTGTGCACCGAGCGCGACACGTTGCCGTTGTGCCGTTCCTGGTGGTCGCGCATGGCGTCGATCACCTGGCGCGGCTTCTGCGAGGTGTTGGCGCTGTCCAGGTAGACCAACGGGTGCCCGTTGATCTCCCGGCCCAGGATCGGGAAGTCGGCTCGAACCCGGGCCACGTCGAAGGTCATCTCGGTCTCCTCGTCGGCGAGCGTGGATCAGGCGCGGGCGCCGGCCACGTACCGCTCGTAGCCCTCGGCCTCGAGCTGCTCGGCGAGCTCGGGGCCACCCTCCTGAACGATCTTGCCGGCCACGAAGACGTGCACGAAGTCCGGCTTGATGTAGCGCAGGATGCGGGTGTAGTGGGTGATCAGCAGCAGGCCGGTCTCGCCGGTCTCGCGGACCCGGTTGACGCCCTCGCTGACGATGCGCAGCGCGTCGATGTCGAGGCCGGAGTCGGTCTCGTCGAGGATCGCGATCTTCGGCTTCAGCAACTCGAGCTGCATGATCTCGTGCCGCTTCTTCTCACCGCCGGAGAAGCCCTCGTTGACGTTGCGCTGCGCGAACGCCGGGTCCATCTGCAGCTTCTCCATGGCGCCGCGCAGCTCGCCGGCCCAGGTCCGCAGCTTCGGCGCCTCGCCGTCGATCGCGGTCTTGGCCGTACGCAGGAAGTTGGCCACCGAGACACCGGGGACCTCGACCGGGTACTGCATCGCCAGGAAGAGGCCGGCGCGGGCGCGCTCGTCGACGCTCATCGCCAGCACGTCCTCGCCGTCGAGGGTGACCGTGCCGCCGGTGATCTCGTACTTGGGGTGGCCCGCGATGGAGTACGCCAGGGTGGACTTGCCGGAGCCGTTGGGGCCCATGATGGCGTGGGTCTCGCCCGCTCGGACGGTGAGGTCGACCCCGGCCAGGATCGGCTTCAGCTCGCCCTCGGGCAGCTTGACCGACACCTGCAGGTCGCGGATCTCCAGGGTGCTCACGGCATTACTCCATTACTCGGTGTCGTCGAAACGTAGATGTCGCCGTCGCGGATCTCGACGGGGAAGGTCGCCACCGGCTCGGTGGCGGGCAGGCCGGAGGGTGCACCGGTACGCAGGTCGAAGCGCGAGCCGTGCAGCCAGCACTCCAGGGTGCAGCCCTCGACCTCGCCCTCGGAGAGGGCGACGGACGCGTGGCTGCACTCGTCGCGTACGGCGTAGAAGTTGTCGTCGTCCGCGTGCACGACCGCGACGTCGACGCCGTCCACCTCGACGGAGATCGCCGCGCCCTTCGCCACGTCGGCGGCCGGCCCGACAAGCTCGAACGCCATGGCTCAGGCCCCCGCCTTCGCCAGCCGGGCCTCGATCGCGTCGCCCAGCCGCTCGCGCAGCTCCTCGACCGGGATCTTGTTGACCAGCTCGGCGAAGAAGCCGCGGACGACCAGCTTGCGGGCCTCGAACTCGGGGATGCCGCGGGCCATCAGGTAGAACAGCTGCTCGTCGTCGAAGCGGCCGGTCGCGCTGGCGTGGCCCGCCCCGGCGACCTCGCCGGTCTCGATCTCGAGGTTGGGCACCGAGTCGGCCCGGGCCCCGTCGGTCAGCACCAGGTTGCGGTTGATCTCGTACGTCTCCGTGCCGGTCGCCGCAGCCCGGATGAGCACGTCACCGACCCAGACGGTGTGCGCGGACGCACCCTGCAGCGCCCCGCGGTAGCCGACGTAGCTGCGGCAGTCCGGCACGCTGTGGTCGACCAGCTGACGGTGCTCGAGGTGCTGGCCGGCGTCGGCGAAGTACAGGCCCCAGAGCTCGGCGTCGCCGCCGCGGCCCGCGTAGTCGACCGACGTGAACTGCCGGACCAGGTCGCCGCCGAGGGCGACCTGCACGTGCTGGGCCCGGGCGTCCTTGCCGACCTTGAACTTGACGTGCTGCGCCTGCACCGAGCCGGCGTCCCACTCGGCGATCGTGACGAAGGTCAGCTGGGCGCTGTCGCCCAGGACGACCTCGATGTTGTCCGCGAGGGTCGCCGTGCCGGTCTGCTCCAGCACGATGGTGACCTTGGCGAAGTTGCCGACCCGGACGTACGTCCGCGCCGCCGCGGCCTCGCCGCCCTGCCCCACGACCCGGATGACGGCCGGGGTGTCGGTGACCGTCTCCGGTGCGACGTCGATCAGCGTGACCGCCGCGGCCGACCCGTACGCCAGGGCGCTGATCCGGTCGAACGGGGTGAGCACGGGGTCGACCTTGCCCGCGTCGACCTGGGCCACCGAGACGCCCGCCGGCAGGTCGCCCGGGGCATACCCGGGCGCCGCACCGGAGAGCGAGGTCGCCGTGATCAGGGCGCCGAGCCGCTTGATCGGGGTGAAGCGCCACTCCTCCTCCAGGCCGTTGACGGCCGGGAAGTCGGTGACGTCGAAGGAACGCAGCACCTGCGACTTGGTGCTCGGCGGGGCCATGGCCTCGGTAGTCATCTCGTCCTTGTTCTCAGTCGTTGCAAAGGCCAGGAGTGGGCGCGGCGGTCAGCCGACGGCCCCTTCCATCTGGAGCTCGATGAGGCGGTTGAGCTCGAGGGCGTACTCCATCGGGAGCTCCTTGGCGATGGGCTCGATGAAGCCGCGCACGATCATCGCCATGGCCTCGTCCTCGGTCAGGCCCCGGCTCATCAGGTAGAAGAGCTGGTCCTCGCTGACCTTGGAGACGGTCGCCTCGTGGCCCATGTTGACGTCGTCCTCGCGGATGTCGACGTACGGGTACGTGTCCGAGCGCGAGATCGTGTCGACGAGCAGCGCGTCGCACTTGACCGTGCTGGCGCTGTGGTGCGAGCCGTCCATGACCTGCACCAGGCCCCGGTACGACGTACGGCCGCCGCCGCGCGCGATCGACTTGCTGACGATCGTCGACGACGTGTACGGCGCCGCGTGCACCATCTTGGCGCCGGCGTCCTGGTGCTGGCCCTCGCCGGCCATCGCGACGCTCAGCACCTCGCCCTTGGCGTGCGGGCCGGTCATGTAGACGGCCGGGTACTTCATCGTCACCTTGGAGCCGATGTTGCCGTCGATCCACTCCATGGTCGCGCCCTCTTCGCAGGTGGCGCGCTTGGTGACCAGGTTGTACACGTTGTTCGACCAGTTCTGGATGGTCGTGTACCGGCAGCGGGCGTTCTTCTTGACGATGATCTCGACGACCGCGCTGTGCAGCGAGTCGGACGAGTAGATCGGCGCGGTGCAGCCCTCGACGTAGTGCACGTACGCACCCTCGTCGACGATGATCAGCGTCCGCTCGAACTGGCCCATGTTCTCGGTGTTGATCCGGAAGTACGCCTGCAGCGGGATCTCCACCTGCACGCCCTTCGGCACGTAGATGAACGAGCCGCCGGACCACACGGAGGTGTTCAGCGCGGCGAACTTGTTGTCGCCGACCGGGATCACCGTGCCGAAGTACTCCTTGAAGATGTCCTCGTGCTCCTTGAGGGCCGTGTCGGTGTCGAGGAAGACGACGCCCTGCTCCTCGAGGTCCTCACGGATCTTGTGGTAGACGACCTCGGACTCGTACTGCGCCGCGACGCCGGCCACGAGGCGCTGCTTCTCCGCCTCGGGGATGCCCAGCTTGTCGTACGTCGCCTTGATGTCCTCGGGCAGGTCCTCCCAGCTCTGGGCCTGCTTCTCGGTGGAGCGCACGAAGTACTTGATGTTCTGGAAGTCGATGCCGGTGAGGTCGGCGCCCCAGTTCGGCATGGGCTTGCGGTCGAACAGGCGCAGGCCCTTGAGCCGCAGGTCGAGCATCCACTGCGGCTCGTTCTTCTTCGCGGAGATGTCGCGCACCACGGCCTCGGACAGGCCACGCTGCGCGGCAGCGCCGGCCACGTCGGCGTCGGCCCAGCCGTACTCGTACTTGCCAAGAGCGGCCAGGTGCTCTTCCTGAGTGACGATCTGGTCGGTCATTATCCGTTCCTAACCGTGGTGGTTGCTGCAGCGGAGAAGTCTTCAGTCCGTTTTATGGGTGGTCGGGTGGGGCGGTCGGACGGGCACTGCGGGGCGGGGATGTGCGTGGTGCACACCCCGTCGCCGTGCGCGATGGTGGCGAGGCGCTGCACGTGGGTGCCGATGAGCCGCGAGATGACCGCGGTCTCGGCGTCGCACAGCTGGGGGAACTCGGCGGCCACGTGAGCCACCGGGCAGTGGTGCTGGCACAGCTGCCCGCCGGACGCGATCGTGGTCGCGTTGGCAGCGTAGCCCTCGGCGGTCAGCGCCTCGGCGAGCGCCTCCGCCCTGGCGATCGGATCGTCGCCGGCCTCGAGCATCGCCGACCGGCACCGCTCCTCGAGCCCGGTCACCTGGGAGTTGGCGAAGGCCTCGACAGCCTCGGGGCCGCCGTGCTCGGCGATCCAGCGCAGCGCGGCGGTGGCGATGCCGTCGTAGAAGTGCGGGAAGCCCTCCCGGGCCTCGGCGGTGAGCACGAAGGCCTTGGCCGGACGCCCCCGGCCGCGCGGTCCGCGCTGCGGCGTCTCGCGCGCCTCGACGAGGTTGTCGGCGAGCATCGCGTCGAGGTGCTTGCGGATTGCGGCGGGGCTCAGCCCGAGCTGCGCGCCGAGTTCGGCCGCGGTGGCGGCGCCCCGCTCCAGGAGCAATTGCGCAACCCGGTCACGGGTACGCCCGTCCGCGGCCTTACCGTCCGCGGGGGGCTTGCGGGGTCCGGAGGGTGCGCGGGAACCGGCGGCCGCACCGGCCACCTGACTGCTCCGCGACAGCACTCCGTTTTTCACTACGGCAACGTTACGTATTTCGTCGCGCCCCTGCAAACCAGCCGTCCGGTGATCCAGGACACCGCGTCCCCACCGGCCTCGGAAGCACGATCGAATTCGGGCGTACGATGCCGGAGGTGAGCAAGAGCACCCTGCTGAACCGCCTGGCACTCGCGTCCCTGGTCGCCAACGTCGGCCTGGTCGTGACGGGCGCCGCGGTCCGGCTCACCGGCTCGGGCCTCGGCTGCCCCACCTGGCCCCGCTGCACGGACGCGTCCTACACGACGACGCGCGCGATGGGCGTCCACGGCGTCATCGAGTTCGGCAACCGGCTGCTCGGCATCGCCCTCGGCCTGATCGCCCTGGCCACCTTCATCGCGGCGCTGCTGCAGAAGCCGCGCCGCCGCTCGCTGGTCCTGCTGTCGCTCGCGGCCGGCCTCGGCATCCCGGGCCAGGGGGTGATCGGGGGCATCACGGTGCTCACCGACCTCAACCCCTGGGTGGTGGGTCTGCACTTCCTGCTCTCGATGGCGCTGATAGCCGTTACGTGGGCCCTCTGGCAGCGCACCCGGGAGGGCGACGCCCCGGTCCGGCGGCTGGTCGCCCGCCCGCTGCGCCACCTCGCCGCCCTGACCGCCCTGGTCAGCTCGGCGGTGATCATGGTGGGGGTGATCGTGACGGGCAGCGGGCCGCACGCGGGCGACGAGAACGCCAAGCGCAACGGCCTCGACCCGGCGACCATCTCCCAGGCCCACGCTGACCTGGTCTTCCTCCTGATCGGCCTCTCGGTGGCGCTGTGGTTCGCGCTGCGGGCGGTGCACGCGCCGGCCCCGGCGATCCGCGCGGCGGCGCTGTTCGTCGCCGTGGAGCTGTCCCAGGGGCTGATCGGCTTCGTCCAGTACTTCACCCACCTGCCGGTGATCCTGGTGGCGGCCCACATGCTCGGCGCCTGCCTGGTCTGGGTCGCCACGCTGAACGTCCTGTGGCGCCTCCGCGACCGGCCCGCCGGGTCCGCGCCCGGCGACGCCTCCACGGCCGGGCTGCCCCGGGCCGACAACCCGGTCCCGACCTCCGTCGCCTGACGGGACGAGCCGTCAGACGGGTGGCCCCGGTTCCACAGCCGGCAACAGCCGCGCCTTCGCCCCTGATCCGGTCCTCCGCCCGGCTCAGCCGGGCCAGCAGCGGCAGCGAGGGCGACTCGAGGCCCCGGCGCGCAGGGCCTGCATCCCGAGCCGGTTGAGCCGGTCAGAGCCGGTCGTCCGCCCTTCCGCGGAGTCCAGGGCGATCAGCCGCATCCGGGCTGTGACCTCGTCCGCCTTCACGTCGGCATTCTGTCCGGCGGGGTGTCGGGGCTCAGCCACTCCCGCGGAATGAAGGGTGCGCGGGGCCGTTCAGGAGCCGCCAGGCGACTGGCGCCGCGGGCCCGGCCTCGACGGGAGCGACGGTCCGCACCACCCACCCAGGCACGACATCGAGCTTGTGCTCCTGCCTTGACGGCCGGGCAAAGAGAGGCGGCCCGGACGCCGCCCGGGCCGCACGAAGATTGGGGGTTATCGCGCCATGCTGCGGCGGGACATGGACCGCCAGAGGTCGTTGCTGGGCCGCATCTGCTCCATGAGCTCGCGCTCCCACTCGTTCTCCACTTCGACGCCCGCGGTCTCACAGGCCTTGCGGGCCACGTCCGTGCCGGCGGCGGCGAACTGGTCCGTCCACTCGCCGTCCTCGCCCACCAGGACGATGCGGGCGCCACGCTTGCCGACGTACTCGATGACCGCCTTCGCGCCGCCGTGGCCGACGGCGAACGACCGGATGTCCGCGGTCAGTGTCGTATCGGAACCTTCTGCCATGGGGGGAAGCCTAGGCAGACTTTCGCCGGGAGCAAGTAACTACGGGCCGTTTTTGTGATGCCAATTACCTGCAGGTTTAGCGGTTCGCGGCATTGGTATGACCCGATAGCGTCCGTTTTATACCCTGCTAGGTATTCCATCGATCGAGTGACCGAGCGTCACCGGAGAGGGCACGGAAACGGGCATTGTGTGCGACGCAGCGCAATGGCGTCACTCAATGCGATCGCACTCTGTGTGCGTGCTGTACGTCAGATGAGTGCGTCGATGGCGACGGCGATGAAGAGAATCGTCAGATAGGTGATGGACCAGTGGAACAGCCGCATCGCCTTGAGCGGCTCACCGCGGCGCGACCGGCCCACCATCCGGACCGCCTCCGTGAGGAACAGCGCTCCCGTGATGACGGCCGTGACGCCGTAGATCGGGCCCATGCCCAGCGGCCAGGCCGCCAGGGAGGCCACCACGGTCAGCCCGGTGAAGACGAGGATCTCGGTGTTGACCCGGCGCGCGGAGCGGACGACGGGCAGCATCGGGATGCCGGCGCGTGCGTAGTCGTCCTTGTACTTGATCGCGAGCGGGTAGAAGTGCGGCATCTGCCAAAAGAACACAACCGCAAAAAGCGCCCAGCCGATCGGGGCCACCGTGCCGGTGACCGCCGCCCACGCGATCAGCACGGGGGCCGCGCCGCAGATGCCGCCCCAGAACGTGTTCTGCGGGGTGCGGCGCTTGAGCCACAAGGTGTAGACGACGTCGTAGTAGACGATCGCCGCGGCGGTCAGGGCGGTTGCCAGCCAGTTGGTGAAGGCCGCCATCAGCACGAGCGAGACGACGGCCAGGGCCAGCCCGAACACCAGCACCGAGCGCGGGGTGAGGCTGTGCGACGGCAGCGGGCGGCGCTTGGTGCGACGCATCAGCTGGTCGATGTCGCGGTCGATGTAGCAGTTGAGGGCGCTGGCCGCGCCCGCCGCCAGCGAGCCGCCGACCAGCACGACCGCCATCAGGCCCAGGTCCGGCCAGCCGCCGGCCGCGAACATCATCGCCGGGATGGTGGTCACCAGCAGGAGCTCGACGATCTGCGGCTTGGTCAGCGAGACGTACGCCCTCAGCACGGCGCGGACGTCGCGACGGGCACCCGCAGCGGCCGCCGCCCGCGGCGTCGCCTCCCGGAGGCCCGGCGACCGCCCCTGGGCGGGACGCTCGGTGATCATGCTCACGGACAGCCACCTTCCGGCATCGGCGAGGGCGTAGCTCGACGAAGTGAAGCTCGACGAGGGCGAGTTCGGCGCCGAACCGGTGGGGACCAGGCTGGCACGTTGGGACAGCCTACGCGCAGCCCGGGGCGCCGCTCGGTCGACCCGGCGGGGGTGCAGGGCGTCACAGGCCACGCCCCCCGTGTCCGCTCTCAGCGTATGGGCCTGCGGCGTTCCCGGGGCGGGGGTTTACGGCGACTGGATAGGGTCAACTCAAAAGGGTTCCCACACCATGCCCGAGGAGAACGACCGACGTGGCTGCCAAAGACGATTTGAACTGGTCCGACCTCGACCGGCGAGCGGTCGACACCGTCCGGGTGCTGGCCATGGACGCGGTCGAGAAATCCGGTAACGGCCACCCCGGCACGGCGATGAGCCTCGCGCCGGCCGCCTACCTGCTGTTCAACCGGGTCATGCGGCACGACCCCACGGACCCGCACTGGGCCGGCCGCGACCGGTTCGTGCTCTCCTGTGGCCACTCCAGCCTCACCCTCTACATCCAGCTCTACCTCTCCGGCTACGGCCTGGCCCTGGATGACCTGGCTGCGCTGCGTCAGTGGGGTTCGCTCACTCCGGGTCACCCCGAGTACGGCCACACACCCGGCGTCGAGGTCACCACCGGCCCGCTCGGCCAGGGCATCGGCAACGCGGTCGGCATGGCGATGGCGGCGCGCCGCGAACGCGGCCTGTTCGACCCGGACGCCGCCGACGGCGCCTCGGTCTTCGACCACCACGTGTATGCCATGTGCTCCGACGGGGACATCGAGGAGGGCGTCAGCCACGAGTCGAGCGCCGTCGCGGCCGTGCAGAAGCTCGGCAACCTCACGGTGATCTACGACGACAACGAGATCTCCATCGAGGACGACACCCGCATCGCCAAGAACGAGGACGTGGGCGCGCGCTACGCGGCGTACGGCTGGCACGTCCAGACCGTCGACTGGCGCAAGGGCGACCCGGACAAGGGCGACTACAACGAGGACGTCGAGGCCCTGTACGCGGCGATCCAGGCCGCCAAGGAGGTCACGGACCAGCCGTCGTTCATCGTGCTCCGGACGATCATCGGCTGGCCGGCGCCGAACAAGCAGAACACCGGCAAGATCCACGGCTCCGCGCTGGGCGCCGAGGAGGTCGCGGCCACCAAGGAGATCCTCGGCTTCGATCCCAACGAGACGTTCGCCGTCGCCGACGACGTCCTCGAGCACGCCCGCCAGGCAGCGGTCCGGGGCCGCGAGGCGCACGCCGAGTGGGACAAGGCCTTCGCGGCCTGGGCCGCCGCCAACGCCGACGGCAAGAAGCTGTTCGACCGGCTGGCCACCCGCGCGCTGCCGGACGGCTGGACCGAGGCCCTGCCCGAGTTCCCGGCCGACGCCAAGGGCCTGGCCACCCGCGCCGCGTCCGGCAAGGTGCTCGACGCCCTCGCACCGGTGCTGCCCGAGCTGTGGGGCGGCTCGGCCGACCTGGCCGAGAGCAACAACACCACGATGAAGGGCGAGCCCTCGTTCATCCCGAGCGAGTACGCGACCAAGGCGTTCCCGGGCCACGAGTACGGCCGCACCCTGCACTTCGGCATCCGCGAGCACGGGATGGGCTCGATCCTCAACGGCATCGCGGCGCACGGCGGCACCCGCCCGTACGGCGGCACGTTCCTGGTCTTCAGCGACTACATGCGCGGCGCGGTCCGGTTGTCCGCGCTGATGAAGCTTCCTGTGATCTACGTGTGGACGCACGACTCGATCGGCCTCGGCGAGGACGGCCCGACGCACCAGCCGATCGAGACGCTGTCCGCCCTGCGCGCCATCGTCGGCCTCGACGTGGTCCGCCCGGCCGACGCCAACGAGACGGCCTGGGCCTGGCGCGGCGCGCTGGAGCACATCGACCGCCCGACCGCCCTCGCACTGTCCCGGCAGAACCTGCCGACCATCGACCGCAGCAAGTACGCGTCGGCCGAGGGCGTCCTCAAGGGCGGCTACATCCTCTCCGAGGCGTCGAACGGCGAGCCCAAGGTGATCCTCATCGGCACCGGCTCCGAGGTGCAGTACTGCCTCACCGCGCAGGAGCGCCTCGAGGCGGAGGGCACCCCCACCCGGGTCGTGTCGATGCCGTGCCAGGAGTGGTTCTTCGAGCAGGACACCGCGTACCAGCAGCTGGTCCTTCCGCGGGGCGTCAAGGCGCGCGTCACGGTCGAGGCCGGCATCCGGATGAGCTGGGACCGGCTGCTCGGCGAGGCCGGCGAGGCGGTCAGCATCGAGCACTACGGCGCCAGCGCCCCGGCGAAGATCCTGTTCGAGCAGTTCGGCTTCACCGCGGACAACGTGGTGGCCAAGGCCAACGCCGCCCTCGCCAAGGTCGGCGAAATCACCGGTCACACGACCGGAAACTGAGGGAGTAGCGATGACCGACAGACTGGCAGAACTGTCCGCCCAGGGCGTGGCGGTGTGGCTGGACGACCTCTCCCGCGTACGCCTGCAGAGCGGCTCGCTCGACAAGATGCGCCAGGAGCAGCACGTGGTCGGCGTGACCACGAACCCGACCATCTTCGCCAAGGCGCTCGCCGACGCCGACGCGTACGACGCGCAGCTCAAGGACCTGGCCGCGCAGCAGGTCACCGTCGAGGAGGCGGTGCGGCTGCTCACGTCGTACGACGTGCGCTGGGCGTGTGACGTCATGCGGCCGGCGTACGACGCGTCGAACGGCGTGGACGGCCGGGTGTCCATCGAGGTCGACCCGCGCAGCGCGCACGAGACCGCGAAGACGGCCTCCGAGGCGAAGACGCTGTGGTGGCTCGTCGACCGCCCGAACCTCTTCATCAAGATCCCGGCGACCGAGGCGGGCCTGCCGGCGATCACCGCCACGCTCGCCGAGGGCATCAGCGTCAACGTCACGCTGATCTTCTCGCTGGAGCGCTACCGGGCCGTCATGGACGCGTTCCTGGCCGGCATGGAGCAGGCCAAGGCGAACGGCCACGACCTCAGCAAGATCGGGTCGGTCGCCTCGTTCTTCGTGTCCCGGGTGGACACCGAGATCGACAAGCGGCTCGACAAGATCGGCAGCGACGAGGCGAAGGCGCTGCGGGGCAAGGCCGCCATCGCCAACGCGCAGCTGGCCTACCAGGCGTACGAGGAGGTGTTCTCCTCGGACCGCTGGAAGGCGCTGGCCGACGCGGGCGCGCTGCCGCAGCGGCCGCTGTGGGCGTCCACGGGCACGAAGAACCCCGACTACAAGGACACCATCTACGTCGAGGAGCTGATCGCCCCCGGCACGGTCAACACCATGCCGGAGTCGGTCATCAAGGCGTACGCGGACCACGGCGAGACCCGGGGCGACACGGTCACCGGCTCGTACGCGAACGCCCGGAAGGTGATGGACGACGTCGCCGCCGCCGGTGTCGACCTGCCGGACGTCTTCAAGGTCCTCGAGGACGAGGGCGTCGAGAAGTTCGAGGCCAGCTGGGCCGAGCTGCTCGAGGACGTCAAGAAGTCCCTGGCCGCCGCGGCCGAGGGCAACAGCAACCCGAGCGACGCCGCGAAGTGACCGCCGGCCCGCTCGGGTAGAGATCTTCACCACTGGAAACGGATCCGGGCACGGACGCCTCCGACACGGGCGTTCCGTGCCCGGGCTCTTTTCTGCTGATCATGCGCCGTACACGGTGGGCGGTGCCGTCGCACATGTTGCGGCCCGACCCTTCCTGGTAACCCTGCGGACGGGCGAAAAGCTGGCAGGATGGGAGACGTGGGTAATCCGCTGCGCACCGCACAGGACCGACGGCTCCCCAGGATCCCGGAGCCGTGCGCTCTGGTGATCTTCGGCGTCACCGGTGACCTGTCGCGAAAGAAACTGATCCCGGCCGTCTACGACCTCGCCAACCGGGGTCTGCTGCCGCCCGGCTTCGTCGTCCTCGGCTTCGCCCGGCGCGACTGGGGCGACGGTGACTTCTCGTCGCTGGCGTACGAGGCGGCGAAGAAGGGCGCCCGGACGCCGTGGCGTGAGGACGTCTGGCAGCGGCTGGCCAGCCAGTTCCAGTTCGTCCCCGGGTCCTTCGACGACGACGCCGCGTTCGACCACCTGGCGAGCACGTTGGACGAGCTGCGCGAGCGCAACGGCATCGCCGGCAACGCCGCCTTCTACTTCTCCATCCCGCCGGCGGCGTTCCCGCTCGTGCTCAACCAGCTGAACCGCACCGGGATGGCCGACAACGCCAAGTCCGGCGGCTGGCGCCGGGTCGTCGTCGAGAAGCCGTTCGGCAACGACCTGAAGACCGCCATGGCGCTCAACAAGCTGGTCGACGAGGTCTTCACCCCCGAGGACGTCTTCCGCATCGACCACTACCTGGGCAAGGAGACGGTCCAGAACATCCTGGCGCTGCGCTTCGCCAACAGCCTCTTCGAGCCGGTGTGGAACTCCAAGTACGTCGACTCGGTGCAGATCACGATGGCCGAGGACGTCGGCATCGGCACCCGGGCCGCGTTCTACGACTCCGCCGGCGCCGCACGCGACGTGCTCCAGAACCACCTGCTGCAGCTGCTCGCGCTCGTGGGCATGGAGGAGCCGACCAGCTTCGACCCCAACGAGATCCGCGCCGAGAAGCTCAAGGTGCTCAAGGCGATCAGCCTGCCCAAGGACATCGGCGCCGGGTCGGTGCGCGGGCAGTACCTGCAGGGTTGGGTGGCCGGCGAGCGCGCGGTGGGCTACCGGGAGGAGAAGGGCGTACCCGAGGACTCCAAGACGGAGACCTATGTAGCCGTCCGCCTCGGCATCCAGAACCGGCGCTGGGCGGGCGTGCCGTTCTTCGTCCGCGTGGGCAAGCGGATGCCGCGCCGGGTCACCGAGATCGCCATCCTCTTCAAGCGCGCCCCGCACCTGCCGTTCGACCCGGCCGACGTGGAAATGCTGGGCCACAACCAGCTCGTCATCCGCGTGCAGCCGGACGAAGGCGTGGTGCTCAAGTTCGGTTCCAAGGTCCCCGGCACCACCATGGAGGTCCGGGACATCGCCATGGACTTCCAGTACGGCGAGGCGTTCACGGAATCCAGCCCGGAGGCGTACGAGCGGCTCGTGCTCGACGTGCTCGTGGGCGACCGGACGCTGTTCCCGGACGCCGCGGAGGTCGAGCAGAGCTGGCGGGTCATCGACCCCCTCGAGGAGGCGTGGGCGGGCACCGAGCCGGAGCCGTACCGGGCCGGCGAGTGGGGCCCGCGGGCTTCGGACGAGATGCTGGCCCGTGAGGGCCGTTCCTGGAGGCGTGCATGATCGGCTTGTGGGACACCACCGGCAACGAGGTCGTCAAGGCGCTCGCGGCCGAGCGGCGCAGCGCGGGCGGGGTGGCCTCCGGGCTGGCCCTGACGCTGGTCGCCGTGGTGGAGGAGAAGAAGGTCCGCGAGGCCGAGGCCGCGGCGACCATCGCGGCGGCCGCGCACCCCTGCCGCCTGCTCATCGTGGTCCGCTCGGACCTGGAAGGCCGCAGCCGCCTGGACGCCGAGATCGTCGTGGGCGGCCGGCTGGGCCCGGCCGAGGCGGTCGTGATGCGCATGTACGGCCGCCTGGCGCTGCACGCGGAGTCGGTGGTCATGCCGCTGCTGGCCCCGGACGTGCCGGTGGTGACGTGGTGGCACGGCGAGCCGCCGGACGTCATCGCGAACGACTTCCTGGGCGTCGTCGCCGACCGGCGGATCACCGACAGCAAGCTCGCCCCCGACCCGGTCGCCGCGCTCAAGCAGCGAGCCATCGACTACGCCCCCGGCGACACCGACCTGACGTGGACGCGCATCACCCTGTGGCGCACCCTCGTGGCGGGCGCGTTCGACACGACGGAGGAGCAGGTCACAGGTGCCACGGTCGTCGCGCCGGACAAGGACCCGACCGCCGCGCTGATGTGCGGCTGGCTCAAGTCGCGGCTCGGCATCGAGCCCCGGTGGGAGCTCACCGACCGCTCGCCGCGGATGCACTCGGTCCAGCTCGAGTGCGCCAACGGCGACTGCGTCTCGGTCACCCGTGAGGAGGGCACGGCCCTGTTCAGCCGCACCGGGCAGGAGCCGCGCTACATGCCGCTGCCCAAGCGGCCGGTCGGCGACGAACTGGCCGAGGAGCTGCGCCGCCTCGACCCCGACCAGATCTACGGCGAGGCGCTCGGCGCGATGGCCGGCATCCCGAAGCTCGATGAGAAGCCGGCCATGCGCGTCCACGTGTGGAAGGACCCCGCCCAGGCCGCCCGCGCGGGTGTCGAGACCGGTGCCATGGCGGGCCCGGGCGGCTCCGCGGCCTGACCAACTGAGATCATGGGGGCCGCTCCGCCGTCCGGCGGGCGGCCCCTGGTTTTTCCGGCACAGATTTTTCGTGGCAGGAGTCCGATGAGCGAGACCGTTGTGGTGGTGGTTCCGGACGCCGACGTCCTGGCGTCGGCGGTGGCGGCCCGGCTGGTCACCACGATCATCGAGGCCCAGGCCGTCCGGGGCCGGGCGGACGTGGTGCTGACCGGCGGCCGGGTCGCCGCGAAGGTGCTGCGCGCGGTCCGGGATCTGCCGGCGACCGCGGCCGTCGACTGGTCCCGGGTCGACCTCTGGTGGGGCGACGAGCGGTTCCTCCCGGCCGGCGACCCGGAGCGCAACGAGACGCAGGCGCGCGAGGCGCTGCTGGACGCGCTGGGCCTGGACCCGGCCCGCGTGCACCCGATGCCCGCCTCGGACGGTGCGGACGGTGAGGACGCCGCGGCCGCGGCCGCCCGCTACCGGGACGAGCTGGCCTCCGGCGGCGACGCGCTCCCCCACTTCGACGTGCTGATGCTCGGCGTCGGCGAGGACGGGCACGTGGCCTCGCTGTTCCCCGGACATCCCGACGCCACCGCCGAGGGTACGGCCACCGCCGTGCACGACAGCCCGAAGCCGCCGCCCACCCGCATCTCGCTCACCATGTCGGCCATCCGCTCGGCCGCGGAGGTCTGGCTGGTCGCGGCCGGACCGGACAAGGCCGAGGCGGTCGGCGCGGCCCTCGGCGGCGACACCTCCCTGCCGGCGGCCCGGGCCACCGGCGCCGCCAAGACGGTCTGGCTGCTGGACACCGCCGCGGCCGCCAAACGCTGAAGGCCGCCCCTCACCGAGGGACGGCCTTCGCACACGATCGGAGCAGATCAGCCCAGCAGCGTCGGGATCTTCTCGAACAGCTGCGTGGTGTACGTGATCATCTCGTGCAGCATCCAGTTGCCGGAGAACAGGATCGCCGCGCCCACCGCCACCGCCTTGGGCACGAACGACAGCGTCGCCTCCTGGATCTGCGTCACCGACTGGAACAACGAGATCGCGAACCCGATCAGCAGCGCCGTCAGCAGCGTCGGCGCGCACATCTTCGCCGCGATGGTCATGGCCTGCAGTCCCAGCTCAACGATCTGCGTGTCCGTCATGCCATCCTCTTCGGGCCCGCGGCAGGACCGGGGAGTGCACAACGGGCGTACGACGGTTGCCGTTCGGTTCACGCCCCCGGAATCCTCAAGTCAGGCCCGGGACGAGATCTGCTGCACCGCCCAGCCGTTGCCGTCGGGGTCGCTGAAGAAGAGGAAGCCGACGTTGTCGAGGGGATCCGGCGTCGGTGCCGGGTTCTCACCCAGCTTCTGCACGTCGCTGACCGCGACGCCGCGCTCCACCAGCTCCGCGTGGGCCCGGTTGATGTCCGGGACGACGAGCTGCAGCCCCTTCAGCGAGCCCGGGGGCATGTCGGGCACCGCACCCTTGCCGATGACGATCGAGCAACCGGAGCCCGGGGGCGTCAGCTGCACGATCCGGGCGTCCTCGCCCATGACGATGTCGTGGTCGAGATGGAAGCCGAGCTTGTCGGCGTAGAACTCCTTGGCCCGGTCGATGTCCGAGACCGGGACGATCACCACTTCGAGGGTCCAGTTCACGGGCCCATCCTGACAGGTACGCCGCCCGCCACGAACCATCACCCGAATTCCGGCGGTGGTGTCGGCAGAGGCCCCGCTCCCGACCCCTGCGAGCCCGTCGGCGTCGGCGGAGGCCCCGCTCCCGGGCCCTGCGAGTCCGTGGGCGTCGGCGCGGGCCCCGGTCCCTGTTCCTGCGGGCCCGTGGTCGAGGGAGTGCCCTTCGGGGCGTACAGCTCTGACCGGGTCGGTGAGGGCTCCGGCCCGACCGGTCTCGTGGGGGTCTCCGGCGACGCCGGCACGGTCGCGGCCGGCGCATTCGGCACGCCGGGCTCGGCCCGAGGCATCCAGACGACGAATCCCGCGACAACGAGCGCACTAGCCACTCCGATCAGCAGCAGCCCCAGCCGCCACCGACTTGCCGTGAACCGCCGCCGGGCCGGCATCGCGGTCGGAGGCAGGGCCGGTTGGAGATCACCGGAGGTCACCGCCAGCGCCCGGGCCGCCAGCGCGGCCCGCAGCCGCCCCTCGACGGCGCTCACCGCCGCTCCCCCAGCAGGCCGCGGAGCAGGGCCAGCGCCCGGTGGGCCGTCGACTTCACCGTGCCGCGGGACACGTGCAGCACCTCCGCGATCTCCTGCTCCGACAGCTCCGACCAGTAGCGCAACACCATCACCTGGCGCTGGCGTACCGTCAGTTCCCCCAGCGCCGCGAGCACCTCCCGGTCCCCCTCCCCCAGCAGCATCTGGTCCTCGGCGGCCGGCGCGGTTCCGGGCGGAGGAGGCACGTAGGCCCGCGCCGTGCGCCGCCGTCGCAACGCCGAGCGGGCCGCGTTCATGACGCCCGACGTCAGGTACGCGTCCGGGTCGGCGACGGACCGCAGTTCGGCACC
Source organism: Actinoplanes sp. NPDC049681 (assembly GCF_044465265.1). NCBI lineage: Bacteria > Bacillati > Actinomycetota > Actinomycetes > Micromonosporales > Micromonosporaceae > Actinoplanes > Actinoplanes sp. NPDC049681. The sequence continues at coordinate 626,089 of NZ_JBITLP010000002.1, read as the reverse complement.
GTGCCGCCGGTAGAGGGCCGCGAAGACGTCCTGGACGATGTCCTCGGCCGTGCCCAGGTCGTCGACCATGAGCACCGCCAGCCGCACGAGGTGCAGCCGGCGGGCGTGGTACAGCTCGTTGATCGCCGGGGGCCGGTCCGGCGTCCCCGGCTCGCGGACCGGCGATGCGGACCCCGAGACGGCCGCACGCAGCCACCGCAGCAGGGGCTGCGAGATCGGAAGCGTGAGGATCATGGGCGACGCCTGGCTCAGTGGGTGGTCCGGGTGGGTGACGGTACCGGACCGCCGCTCCGCGTCGGGCTCGGCGTGGGGCCGCCCGTCCGCGTGGGGCTCGGAGCGGGTCCGCCGGTCCGCGTGGGACTGGGAGCGGGTCCGCCGGTCCGCGTCGGGCTCGGAACGGGCGCGGCAGACCGCGTGGGGCTCGGCATGGGTCCGGCGGGGCCCGTGGGGCTCGGCATCGGGCCGGCCGGGTCCGTCGGGCTCGGCATGGGTCCGGCCGGGTCCGCCGGGCTCGGCATGGGTCCGGCCGGGTCCGCCGGGCTCGGCATGGGTCCGGCCGGGTCCGCCGGGCTCGGCATGGGTCCGGCCGGGTCCGCCGGGCTCGGCACCGGGCCGGCCGGGTCCGTCGGGCTCGGCATCGGGCCGGCGGTGGGCCGGTGCGGACGGCCCGGCACCGTGCCCGGCGTCGCATTGTCGCCGTTCCCGGGCGAAGGCATCGGTGCCGGCTTGCCCGAGTCGGCGAACGCGGTAGCGGCGTATCCCCCGCCCAGGACGACGACGGCGGTCGCGGCGACGGTCAATGTGGCGGCACGGGCGGTGAGGCGCATCGGCTGCACTCCTGCGAGGTCGGGAACGGGCTCTCGCAGGGAGGGACGCGCGACGGCGGGAAAGGTTGGCGCCGCGATAGTGACGCCGGTCACATCCGCCCGCTACCTAGACTTCTGGACGTGCAGCCTTCGATCCGTTCGTACCGTTCCGGGGACCTCGACGCCGTCTATGACATCTGCGTCCGAACCGCCGATGCTGGTGGTGACGCGCGCGGCCAGTATTCGTCGGACCGGCTCATGGGGGACATCTTCGCCGCGCCGTACGTGATCCTCGAGCCGGAACACGCTCACGTGCTCGACGACGGCACCGGCACGGCGGTCGGATACGTGCTGGGCACCGCCGACACCGAACGTTTCGCCCGGCGCTATCGCGAGGAGTGGCTGCCGGTGACGGCGGGGCGCTACCGCGAGCCGGCCGGGCCGCCGCAGACAGCCGAGGACGGCATGCTGGCGCTGCACTTCCGCCCGGAGCGCATGGTCGTGCCGGAGCTGGCGGACTACCCGGCACACCTGCACATCGACCTGCTGCCGGAGTGGCAGGGCAAGGGCTGGGGCCGGGGGCTGATCTCGGCGTTCCTGGACGGGCTCCGCGCGGCCGGGGTGCCGCGGGTGCACCTCGGCATGGCCGAGCGGAACACGGCCGCGCGGATCTTCTACGACCGGCTCGGCTTCGTCGAGCTGACCGTGCGCGACGCGGGCCCCGTGATCTATCTGGGCCGGGAGACGACGCCGCTGTAGCGTCGCCCGAGGCCGCCCGGCGCGACGCGGACTACTCGCCGCGCCGCTGGCGGACCTTGGCGAGCGCCTCGGCCAGGATCGCCTCGCCGTCCGCGTCCGAGCGCCGCTCCTTGACGTACGCGAGATGAGACTTGTAGGGCTCGACCCGCATGCGGCCCGGCGGGTTGGCCCGGTCGAGGCCGGCCGGCTGGCCGCATCGGGTGCAGTCCCAGGTTTCCGGCGGGGCGACGTCGGCGGCGAAGCGGACCTCCATCTCGTGGCCGGCCGCGCACCAGTACGTCACCTCCCGCCGGGGTGCGGGCTCGCTGCGCTCGTCGGGGCGCATCGGGCTGGACCCGATGCGACTACCACGGATCGCACTGCCACTGGACACGGATGTGACTCCTGTCTTTCAGGGGCGTCATCGCCGGAGAATGCGGCGGTGGTGAGCGGTGCAATAAACAACCGCGCGGCCCGGACGGACCGGACCGCGCGGCAGAGTCTACGACTCCCGGAGCGCCTGGAGAAGAGTTGCTGACGAACGCTGAGAAAGCGCCCGTGAACAATCTGTTTCAGGATCCGCCCTGGGTGGTCTTCAGCCAGAGACCGAGACCGACGATGCAGGCGAACCACACGATGCCGACCAGGACCGTGTAGCGGTCCAGGTTCTTCTCGGCGACCGAGGAGCCGGCCAGGCTGGAGGTGACGCCGCCGCCGAACATGCTCGACATGCCGCCGCCCTTGCCGCGGTGCAGCAGGATCAGCAGGGTCAGCAGGATGCTGGTGAGAACCAGCAACACGATCAACGTGTAGGCGAACGCGATCGGCATGGTGGGGTCATTCCTCTCGAAGGGCGCAGCAGCGCCCCCACAATAGCGGTCGCATCGGCAACCGGCCGCCCTGGGGCGGCCGGTTTCATCCGATCACTTCTCGCCGGCCCGGAAACCGGACCATGTGGCTGGGACGGCCGGTTTCAGCCGGAGAATCAGCGCTGGACGTGCTCGCGGAACCGGACGATGGAGGCGAACTCCTCGGCGTCCAGGCTCGCGCCGCCGATCAGCGCGCCGTCGACGTCCGGCTGCGCCATGATCGCGGCGATGTTGGCCGCCTTCACGGAGCCGCCGTACTGGATGCGCACCGCGTCGGCCGTCTCGGCGCCGTACTTCTCGGCGAGCCGTGCCCGGATGGCACCGCACACCTCCTGCGCGTCCTCGGGCGTCGCGGTCTTGCCGGTGCCGATCGCCCACACCGGCTCGTACGCGATGACGATCTTCTTGACGTCCGCGTCCTTGAGCCCCTCGAGGGCGCCGTCGAGCTGGGTGCAGCAGTGTGCCACCTGCCCGGCCGCCTCGCGGATCTCCAGCCCCTCGCCGACGCAGAGGATCGGGCTGAGCTCGTTGGCGAGCGCCGCCTTCACCTTCGCGTTGACCAGGGCGTCGTCCTCGCCGTGGTACTCGCGGCGCTCCGAGTGGCCGACCACCACGTACGAGCAGCCGAGCTTGGCCAGCATCGCGCCGGAGATGTCCCCGGTGTACGCCCCGCCCTTGTGCGGCGAGAGGTCCTGCGCGCCGTACCCGATCTTCACCTTGTCGCCCTCGATCGCCGTCTGCACGCTGCGCAGGTCGGTGAACGGGGGCAGCACGACCGCCTCGACGTCGGTGAGCTGCTGCTCGGTGAGGCTCGCGGCCAGCTTCTGCACCAGGAGGATGGCCTCGAAGTGGTTGAGGTTCATCTTCCAGTTGCCGGCCATGATGGGCCGGCGGGTCACGTCCGCCATGCTCAGCTCTCCAGCGCGGAAAGACCCGGCAGGGTCTTGCCCTCGAGGTATTCCAGCGACGCGCCGCCGCCGGTCGAGATGTGCCCGAAGCCGGACTCGTCGATGCCCAGCGTGCGCACGGCCGCGGCCGAGTCGCCGCCACCGACCACCGAGAAGCCGTCGATCTTCGTGATCGCCTCGGCCACGCCCCGGGTGCCCGCCGCGAACGGCGCCAGCTCGAACACGCCCATCGGCCCGTTCCAGAACACCGTCTTCGCCGACCCGATCGCCTCGGCGAACAGCGCCACCGACTCGGGGCCGATGTCCAGCCCCAGTCGGTCGGCCGGAATGTCCGAAACGCCCACCACGTCGTGCGAAGCGTCGGCCGAGAACTCAGACGCCGCCACGACGTCCACAGGCAGGACGATCCGTCCGTCTGCCTGCGAAAGCAGCGAGGCGCAGGTGTCGATCATCTCCGACTCGAGCAGCGACTTGCCGACCTCGTGCCCCTGGGCCTTGAGGAAGGTGAAGCACATGCCGCCGCCGACGAGCAGCTTGTCGACCTTGGGCAGCAGCGCCTGGATCACCGCGAGCTTGTCGGAGACCTTCGAGCCGCCGAGCACCACCACGTACGGCTGCTCGGGGGTTTCGGTCACGCGCCGAAGCACCTCGACCTCGCGCAGCACCAGCCCACCGGCGTAGTGCGGCAACCGGGCCGGGACGTCGTACACCGAGGCGTGCTTGCGGTGCACGGCGCCGAACGCGTCGTCGACGTAGTACTCCGCGAACGCGGCGAGCTGGTCGGCGAACGCGCCGCGCACGGCGTCGTCCTTCGAGGTCTCGCCCTCGTTGAAGCGCAGGTTCTCCAGGAGCAGCACCTGGCCGTCCTGCAGCGCGTCCACGGCTTCCGAGGCCGACGAGCCCACGGTGTCCGCAGCGAACACCACCGGGTTGCCGAGCAGCTCACCGAGGCGCTCGGCCACCGGCGCGAGCGTGTACTTGGGGTCCGGCGCGCCCTTGGGACGGCCGAGGTGCGAGCACACGATCACGCGGGCGCCGGCGTCACGCAGCGCCACCAGCGTCGGCAGCACCGCGCGGATGCGGCCGTCGTCGCTGATGACCTTGGGGTCATTCTTGTCGAACGGGACGTTCAGGTCGGCGCGCACGAGCACGCGCCGACCCGAGACACCCTCGCCGAGCAGGTCGTCGAGAGCCTTCACGAAGCTCAGCCGACCAGCTTGACCAGGTCGACGAGGCGGTTCGAGTAGCCCCACTCGTTGTCGTACCAGCCGACGACCTTGACCTGGTTGCCGATGACCTTGGTGAGGCCGGCGTCGAAGATGCAGGACGCCGGGTCGGTGACGATGTCGGCCGACACGATCGGGTCCTCGGTGTAGGTGAGGATGCCCTTGAGCGGGCCGTCCGCGGCCGCCTTGATCGCGGCGTTGACCTCGTCCACCGAGGTCTCCTTGCCGGCCTGGAAGGTCAGGTCGGTCGCCGAGCCGGTCGGGATCGGCACGCGCATCGCGAAGCCGTCCAGCTTGCCCTTGAGCTCCGGCAGCACCAGGCTGACGGCCTTGGCGGCACCGGTCGAGGTGGGCACCACGTTGAGGGCGGCGGCGCGGGCGCGGCGCAGGTCCTTGTGCGGGCCGTCCTGCAGGTTCTGGTCCTGCGTGTACGCGTGGATCGTGGTCATCAGGCCACGCTCGATGCCGATCGTGTCGTTCAGCACCTTGGCCATCGGCGCGAGGCAGTTGGTCGTGCACGACGCGTTCGAGATGACGGTGTGCTGCGCGGCGTCGTACAGGTTGTCGTTGACGCCCATCACGATCGTGATGTCCTCGTTCTTGGCCGGCGCCGAGATGATGACCTTCTTCGCGCCCTTCTCCACGTGCGCCTTGGCCTTGGCGGCGTCGGTGAAGAAGCCGGTCGACTCGATGACGACGTCGGCGCCCAGGTCGCCCCACGGCAGGTTCTGCGGGTCGCGCTCGGCGTAGGCCTTGAAGGTCTTGCCGGCCACGGTGATCTCGTCCGCGGTGGCCTTCACCTCGTGCGGCAGCCGGCCCAGGATGCTGTCGTACTTCAGCAGGTGGGCGAGGGTGGCGTTGTCGGTCAGGTCGTTGACGCCGACGATCTCGATGTCCGCGCCGGAGGCGAGCACCGCCCGGAAGAAGTTTCGGCCGATACGGCCGAAGCCGTTGATGCCAACCCGGATGGTCACAGGTCGATCTCCTCGTTTCGGTCCGCCGGGTTCTGCGACCGGCGGAGGTGTGCGTGCCGACCATTGCTCGGGCCGGCTGTGACTGGGCCGCGCTGCCGTGCGACGCCGCGTCTCCTGAATCGCGGCGTCCCGGCGCGTTCGGCCGTAGCTGCCGGCACCGTCGCCGTCACCCAAGACCCTAGCCGAGAACGTCGGTCGCCCTCGCGTCGGGGCCGCGACCTTATCGTTACTTCAGGTGGACATTTTTCGAGTACGCCCACACCCGTTCACAAACTCAACACCATCCGGCGCCCCCAGGCGCACAGGCCGTCCGGACCCGGGCCGCACTCCCCCGCCGGGCTTACGTCGCGGGTCGCTCCAGCAGGCCCTCGAGCAGCTCCAACGACTTCTCGATGTCCACCGCGGGGTCCAGCAGCCACTGCGTCTGCAGGCCGTCGGAGGCCGCGATGACGAGCGCCGCGACCGCCTCCGGATCGATGTCCGCGCGGATGCGGCCGGCGTGCTGCTCGTCACGTACCAGCGCGGCGAGCAGGCGGCGCAGGCCCTCGAAGCGGCCGGAGAAGAAGGCGCGGGCGTCCTCGTGGCCGCCCTCCAGCGCGCTCGCCACCAGCGTCGAGTAGAGCTGCACGAGCCCGGGAACGCCGTGGTTGCGGCGGGCCGCATGCGTCATGAGCCCGACGACGGAACTGCCCGCGGGCGCCGGGTCCGCCACGATCGAGCGCTCCTCGGCGGCCCGGTAGACCTCGACGAGCAGTTCCTCCCGCGACGCGAAGTAATGCTTGAGCGCCGCGTGTGACACCCCGATCGCCTCACCGATGGCGCGCAGCGAGGTTCCCTGGGCGCCCCGCTCGGCGAAGACCTCGATGGCCCGGTCGAGGATCTCGCGCCGCCGCCGCACGCCCTTCTCGTACGCGCCGCGCCGGGTCGTCCCGGCACCGATCTCGGCCTCCGCCATCGCACCATCCTAGAGAAACGAAAACTTCCACGTGGAGGTTTTCATTGTTACCCTTCTCTGCATGACTCCCCACGCCGGCACCCCCCTGGACATCCCAGCCCTGCTCAGCGCCCCGTCCCACCACCCCGCCACCGCCCACGAAGGGACTGAAGGCTGCCTGACGCTCGAGGAGAAGGCGGCCCTGCTCGACGGCGCCGACTTCTGGCGTACCCAAGGGATCGACCGTCTGGGCATCCCCTCCGTGATGGTCACCGACGGCCCGCACGGTCTGCGCAAGCAGGCCGGCGACTCCGACCACGTCGGACTCAACGACAGCGTCCCGGCGACCTGCTTCCCGCCCGCCGCGGGCCTGGCGTCCACCTGGGACACCGATCTGCTCACCCGCATCGGCGAGGCGCTCGGCCGCGAGTGCCGCGCCGAGGAGGTCGCGGTCCTGCTCGGCCCCGGCATCAACATGAAGCGCTCGCCGCTGTGCGGCCGCAACTTCGAGTACTTCTCCGAGGACCCGCTGCTGGCCGGCGAGCTGGGCGCGGCGCTGGTGGACGGCGTCCAGAGCCAGGGCGTGGGCACGTCGCTCAAGCACTTCGCGGCGAACAACCAGGAGACCGACCGGATGACGGTCTCCGCCGACGTGGACGAGCGGACCCTGCGCGAGATCTACCTGGCCGCCTTCGAGCGGGTCGTCACCGGCTCGCAGCCGTGGACGGTCATGTGCTCGTACAACCGGATCAACGGCACGTACGCGAGCGAGGACCCCTGGCTGCTCACCGACGTGCTGCGCGACGAGTGGGGCTACACCGGCCTGGTCGTGTCCGACTGGGGCGCGGTCAACCGCCGGGACGCCGGCGTGGCCGCGGGCCTCGACCTCGAGATGCCCTCATCCGGCGGCGCCGGCACCCGCGTGATCCTGGACGCCGTGCAGGCCGGCACGCTCAGCGAGAAGGACGTCGACCGCGCGGTGACCCGCGTACTCGAGCTGCTGAACCGGGCGCTGCCGGCGCTCGGTCCGGGCCAGACCTTCGACGCGGACGCCCACCACGCCCTGGCCCGCGAGGCGGCGGCCGCGAGTGCGGTGCTGCTCAAGAACGAGAACGACATCCTGCCGCTGGCCCGCAGCGGCGGCCCCATCGCCGTCATCGGCGAGTTCGCCCGTACGCCGCGATTCCAGGGTGCCGGCTCCTCGCAGGTCAACCCGACCCGGGTCGACAGCGCGCTGGACGCGCTCCGGGCCGGCGAACGCGAGGTGCTGTTCGCCCCCGGCTTCGGCATCGACTCCGACACCGCGGACCCGGCCCTGGTCGAGGAGGCCGTCCGGATCGCCTCCCGCGCCGACGTGGCGGTGCTGTTCCTCGGCCTGCCGCCGGCGTACGAATCGGAAGGCTACGACCGCGACCACATGGATCTGCCGGCCCACCAGGTCGACCTGCTGCACGCCGTCGCCGACGCCAACCCGCGGGTCGTCGTGGTGCTCTCCAACGGCTCGGTCGTGACCGTGGCACCGTGGCAGGACCGGGCCGCGGCCGTGCTCGAGGGCTGGCTGCTGGGCCAGGCCGGTGGCGCGGCGACCGCGGACCTGCTGCTCGGCGTGGCGAACCCGGCGGGCAAGCTCGCCGAGACGATCCCGGTCCGCTACGAGGACAACCCGACGGTCGGTGCCTTCCCCGGCGAGCACGGCCACGTCCGGTACGGCGAGGGCCTGCTCATCGGCTACCGCTGGTACGACGCGCACCGCCTGCCGGTCGCGTACCCCTTCGGCCACGGCCTGTCCTACACCACGTTCGGCTACGACGACCTGGCGACGGCCACGGACGGCGACCAGGTCGAGGTCACCCTCACGGTCACCAACACCGGGACCCGCCCCGGCACGGAGATCGTCCAGGTCTACGTGACCGATCCGCAGGCCTCCGTCTACCGGCCCGACCAGGAGCTGCGCGGCTTCGCCCGGGTCACCCTGGAACCGGGCGCGAGCGAGCGGGTCACCGTACGGCTCGGCCGCCGGGCGTTCGCCTACTGGCACCCGGCCCTGCGCCGCTGGACGGTCGAGGGCGGGGCATTCGGCATCCGGGTGGGCGCGTCCTCCCGCGACATCCGCCTCGAGACCACCGTCGAGCTGGCCGGCGACGATGTGCTGACGCCGCTGACCCCCGAGTCCACGGTCGACGCCTGGCTGGCCCACCCGCGGGCGGGCGGCTGGCTGCGCGACCAGCTGGGCGAGGGCATGTTCCAGGCGATGCTGTTCGATCCGAAGAACGGCCAGATGATGCGGGCCATCCCGCTGCAGCGACTGTCCCGTTTCCCCGGCTTCCCGGTGACGGAACCGCAGGTGCTGGAGGCGGTTGCCCGCTTCTCCTGACCCGCCTCCACCGGACGGCCCGGGGTTCGCCCCGGGCCGGCCCTTGTCTCCCGCGGCCCCGGCCGTCCGGTTCCGCCCGGCCCTTCTCTCCTATGGGATCCCGTGTCCGTCACCGCCACGCCCGACGCGCCCGCCGGGCCCGGCCTCCGTCTCCGCCGCGCCCGGGCGGCCGTCGCCGCCCTGTTCCTCACCAACGGCGCCCTGTTCGCCAACGTCGTACCCCGCTACCCCGAGCTCAAGGACGGGCTGAACCTCAGCAACGCCCTGCTCGGCACGGCCCTGGCGGCGGGCCCGCTGGGCGCGCTCACCGGCGACCTCTTCGCCTCGGCCGTGATCCGGCTGATCCGTTCGTCCCGGGCGGGCGCGTACGGCATCTCCGTCGTCGCGCTCGGCTTCCTGCTCGTCGCGCTCGCCCCGTCCTGGTGGACGCTGGCGGCGGCCCTGTTCCTGGCGGGCGCGGCGGACGCCGTCGTCGACGTCGCCCAGAACGCCCACGGCCTGCGCGTCCAACGGCTCTACGGGCGCTCGATCGTCAACTCGTTCCACGGCGTCTGGAGCATCGGCGCGGTCCTCGGCGGCCTCATGGGTTCGGCGGCGGCCGGGCTGGGCATCCCGCTCCCGGTGCATCTGGGGATCTCCGGCGCGGTGTTCAGCGGGGTCGCGCTGGTCGCGTACCGATTCATGCTGCCGGGCCCGGACCACACCGACCGGCCCACCGCCGGAGCCGGCCACCGTGCGGTCCGCAGCACGGCCGTCCGGATGCTGGCGGCGCTCGGCCTCCTCGCCATCTTCGGCTCCCTCGTGGAGGACGCCGGCGCGTCATGGGGCGCGTTGTTCCTCACCGAGGACGTCGGCGCGACAGCCGCCACCGCCGGTCTCGCCTTCGTAGCACTCCAGGTCGCGATGACCGCGGGACGACTCCTGGGCGACCGCGCGGTGGACCGCTTCGGCCAGCGCACCGTGACCCGCACCGGCGGCGCGCTCGCCGCGGCGGGGATGGGCTTCGCGCTCGCCTTCCCGTCGGTGGGGAGCGCCCTGGCGGGGTTCGCGCTGGCCGGGCTCGGCACGGCCACGCTGGTACCGGCGGCGATGCACACGGCCGATGAGCTGCCGGGCCTGCCGCCGGGTGCGGGGCTGACGATCGTGAGCTGGGTGCTGCGGGTCGGCTTCCTCGCCTCCCCGCCGGTGGTCGGCCTGGTGGCCGACCACAGCAGCCTGAGGGTGGGGCTGCTGAGCGTGGTGATCGCCGGAGCCGGCACCCTGTTCCTCGGCCGAGTGCTGCTCGACCGCCCGTCCCCGGCTTAGCTTTCCGCGCACCGGCCGGCCGGCCTGGTCAGCAGGCCATCATCTCCGGGGTGACGGCTGCTTCGGTGTCGGGGATGCCCAGGTCGCGGGCGCGCTTGTCGGCGAGGGCGAGCAGACGCCTTATACGGCCGGCGATGGCGTCCTTGGTCAGCGGCGGGTCGGCGAGGGCGCCCAGCTCCTCGAGGCTGGCCTGCCGGTGTTCCAGCCGGAGACGACCCGCCGAGGTCAGGTGGTTCGGCGCCTCGTCGGCCAGGATCTCCAGCGCGCGGGTCACGCGGGCCGCGGCGGCCACGGCGGCGCGGGCCGAGCGCCGCAGGTTGGCGTCGTCGAAGTTGGCCAGGCGGTTGGCGGTAGCGCGGACCTCACGGCGTACCCGCCGCTCCTCCCAGGCGAGCACGCTCGCGTGCGCCCCGATGCGGGTGAGCAGCGCGGCGATCGCGTCCCCGTCCTTGATCACGACGCGGTCGACGCCGCGCACCTCGCGTTCCTTGGCCGTGATGCCGATGCGGCGGGCGGCGCCGCGCAGCGCCAGGGCCGCCTCCGGGCCGGGACAGGTGATCTCCAGCGCGCTGGATCGGCCGGGTTCCGTCAGCGAGCCGTGCGCCATGAACGCACCACGCCAGGCGGCCACCGCGCAGCAGACGTTCGCGGAGACGACGTGCGGGGGCAGGCCACGCACCGGACGGCCGCGGACGTCGAGCAGGCCGGTCTGCCGCGCGAGCGCCTCGCCGTCCTTGACGATCCGGACGATGTAGTGGCTGCCCTTGCGCAGTCCACCGGAGGCGAGCACGTGGACCTCGCTCGGGTAGCCGTACACGTCGGCGATCTCCCGCCGCAGCCGCCGCGCGACCGCGCCGGTGTCCAGCTCGGCCTCGACGACCACCCGCCCGGAGACGATGTGCAGCCCGCCGGCGAAGCGCAGCAGGGCGGCCATCTCCGCACGGCGGCAGCAGGGCTTGGGTACGTCCACCCGGCTCAGCTCGTCCTTGACCGCTGCCGTCATCGCCATCTCGAAGTCACCTCATGCTGTTTTCGCGCTCTTGTTCCGCGGTCTGTGTCGTGCCGGCCATCGCCGGGTGCCTGTCGTGCCGGCCCCCGGCCAGTTGCTTAACGATCGGAGCCTAGGACCGGCACCAACGCAGTGCCCAACGACTCAGGATCATGCTTGGGACTGCCGTCCGCAACGGCCAAAGGGGCAAGGACCAGGCGGGCACCGAGAGCCCGGGCGGCCCGGTGCACCGGATCCGGCTCGCCGACCCACCTGGCGTCGGCGAGCACGATGTCGATGTGCAGCTCGGGCAGGTACCAGTGCAGGGCGGCCAGATGATCGGCGACGGACAGCCCGAGCGTCTCGTTGTCGGCGGCCAGATTCAACGTGACCAGCCGCCGAGCGGGGCTGTCCACGATCGCGGCCGCCAGCTCCGGCACCATCAGATGCGGCAGCACACTCGTGTACCAGCTCCCGGGCCCGAAGATCAGCCAGTCGGCGGCCCCGATCGCCTCCAGCGCGGCCGGGCACGCGGGCGGCGACGACGGCACGATCCGTACGGCCTCGACATGCCCGCTCGTGACGGCGACCGCGTGCTGGCCCCGTACCGTGATCACCTCGGCGGGCCGGCCGGGATCCGCGCCCCGGACATCGGCCTCGATCCCGACGGCGTGGCAGGCCATGGGCAGCACCCGGCCCCGGGCACCGACCATCCGGCCGGCATGTTCGAGGGCCTCGACCGGGTCGCTCATGAGCTCCATGAGGCCGAGCAGGAGAAGGTTGCCGACGGCGTGCCCGGCCAGCGGGTCGTGCTTGCCGCCGAGGGAGGCGATCCGGCGGTCGACGTTGCCCCAGCCGGGCTTGGAGGTGCTCGCTTCCGCGGCGCTGTCCGGCTTCGCAGCGCTGGCTTGCGTCGCTGGGCCTTCCGAGGGCGCCGCGCTTCCCGCGGCCGTCACGTTTTCTGAGCCCGCCGCGCTGTCTGAGCGCGCAACGCCCTCCCAGGCCGCTGCGGTCGGCGAGGCTGCGCCTTCTGACGGTGGCGTGCCTTCCACGGCCGCCTCGCCTTCCGACGCGGCCGCAGCTTCCGCGATCGCCGTGCCGTCCACGGCCGCTGCACTCGCCGGGGCCGGCGCGGCGCCCGTTCCCGTCCCGCGGCGGTCGGGGTTGCCGACCGGGGCGAACCGGTGCTGCATGAGGCGGACCATGAGCTGGTGATCGGGCTCGTCGTCGGCCAGCGCCGCCAGCGCCATCCGCAGGTCGCCGGGCGGCAGCTGGGCGTCCCGCTCGGCGCGCAGGCGGCCGCTCGACCCGCCGTTGTCGCCGACGGTGACCACGGCGGTGATGTCGAGGTCCAGGTCGGGCGTGCAGCGCCGGAGCGCCCTCAGCGAGGCGGCCAGCCCGTGGCCGCCGCCGAAGGCCACGACCTTGATGGGCCGGCTCGCGTCCCGGGACGGTCCGGCGGCCTCCGCGGTCACTCCCGGCCCAGGTCGCGGTGCGACGAGTGGGCGGAGAGGCGGATGTCGCGCAGGCGGGTGGTCAGCTCCTCGGCGATGGCCACGCTGCGGTGCTTGCCGCCGGTGCACCCGACCGCCACGGTGAGGTAACGCTTGCCCTCCCGCTCGAAGCCCGGCGCGGTCGCCGCGATGAGGTTCGCGTACGTCCCCACGAAGTCGCTCGCGCCCTCCTGGCCCAGGACGTACGTGCTGACGCCCTCCTCGAGCCCGGTGTGGTCGCGCAGCTCCGGGACCCAGAACGGGTTGGGCAGGAACCGGGCGTCCATCACGTAGTCGGCGTCCGGCGGCAGGCCGTACTTGAAGCCGAAGGACAGCACGGTGATCCGCAGCTTGCGCGCGTCCTCCCCGCCGAACAGCTCCTCGACGCGGCGCCGGAGCTGGTTGACGTTGAGGTGGCTGGTGTCGATGATCACGTCCGCCTGCTCGCGCGCCTCCTCGAGCAGCTTCCGCTCGGCGGCGATCCCGTCGGCCAGGCGGCCGTCACCCTGCAGCGGGTGCGAGCGGCGTACCGATTCGAAGCGCCGGATGAGCACCTCGTCGTCGGCGTCGACGAAGACCACGCGCGGCGAGAAGCCGCGCTCCTTGAGCGCGCGGACCGCGCCGGCCAGGTCGGTGGAGAAGGCCCGGCTGCGCACGTCGAGCACCATCGCCGTACGCCGCGCGGCACCCCCGGCCTCGAACGCCAGCTGCGCCATGTCCAGCATCAAGGCCTGCGGCAGATTGTCGACGACGTAGAAGCCGACGTTCTCCAGGGCGCGGGCAACCGTGCTGCGGCCGCCACCGGACACCCCGGTAACCACCACGAGGTCGGTACCGGCCTCGTCGGGAGACGGCTCCGGAGCGAACTCCGGCATCGACTCGGTCACGCACTCCTCCTGCACCGCACAGCCGCCCCACCCGTCCGGGCGGACACTGCATCCTAGGCCGACAGGGCGACAGGAATCCGCCGGACACCATGTCCGCTACCCGATCCGGCTGCCCGGGAGCTCACGAGCAGCCCGGATTCACCCCGTTCCGGCCAACAGCGCGCCGGGCCGGTCGTATTCCACCCTTTCCGCAGCTCACACCGGGTCACCACGACACTGCGCGTGGAAAGCGCGGGGAGATGGTCAGGCACCCGTCTCGTCGTTGTCTCCGTCCGCCGGGCGTGGCATGGGCCGCGCCACCCGGGACCGGTTCGCGCCCGCCTTCGTCCTGCCGGCTCCGCCCGCCGGTACGGGCACTCCGCCGGCAGCAACGTCGGCGCCCGAACCGCCCTTGCCGGCGGAGTCCTCCTCCGCGGTGTCCTTCATGGCGGTCCCGCCGAGCGCGGCCAGGACAGCCTCGGCGGTCCGGCGGCCGATCCCGGGCACCTCGGTGATCTCTTCCGGACTCGCCTGCCCCAGCCGCTTCAAGGACCCGAAGTGCCGCAGCAGCGCCTTGCGTCGCGTCTCCCCCAGGCCGGGGATGTTGTCCAGGGCGGACGCGGTCATGCGCTTCGAGCGCCGCTGGCGGTGGAAGGTGATGGCGAACCGGTGGGCCTCGTCCCGCACCCGCTGGAGCAGATACAGGGCTTCGGAGGTGCGCGGCAGGATCACCGGGAAATCCTCGCCGGGCAGCCACACCTCCTCGAGCCGCTTCGCCAGGCCGCACAGCGCCACGTCGGTGATGCCCAGGTCGGACAGGACCGCGGCGACCGCGTTGACCTGCGGCTGGCCGCCGTCCACCACGACCAGCTGCGGCGGGTACGCGAACCGGCGCGGGCGCCCGGTCAGCGGGTCGATGCCCGGCAGATCGTTCGTGGCCGGCGCCGAGTCCTCGGCAGGTGCACCGGTGGAGGGATCGGCGGCGAAATCGCCGTCCAGCCCGGACAGCTCCGACCCGGCAAGACTCCCCGCAGGACTCGCCGCGGGGAGGGGTGACGCGGCGGAAGCAGGCGTTGACACCTCAGTGGAGGGCCCGGGCTCCTCATGGGCCGAGGACGAGATCGGCGGGCCGCCGGTGACCCCGGCCGAGGCCAGCCTCGCGGCCGACGTAGCGGCATCGGCCACGGCAGCGTCCTCGGCCGCCTGGGCGCGATACCGCGCGAACCGCCGCCGCATCACCTCGCTCATCGCGGCCAGATCGTCCGTGCCGCTGCCGTCCGGGTTGCCGCGCACCGCGAACCGGCGGTATTCGCTCTTGCGGGGCAGGCCGTCCTCGAAGACGACCATGCTGGCCACCACGTCGGTGCCCTGGATCTGGGAGACGTCGAAGCATTCGATGCGCAGCGGGGCGGTGTCCATGCCCAGCGCCTCGGCGATCTCGTCGAGGGCCTTGCTGCGCGTCGTGAGGTCCCCGGCGCGGCGCAGCTTGTGGCGGGCAAGGGACTCGCCCGCGTTGCGCGCCACGGTTTCGAGGAGCGCACGTTTGTCGCCCCGCTGCGGTACGCGCAGAGTCACGCGGCTGCCCCGGTGCTCGGAGAGCCAGTGTTCGAGCGCGGCGGCA
The DNA here is from genome assembly GCF_044465265.1 of Actinoplanes sp. NPDC049681. Taxonomy (NCBI): domain Bacteria; kingdom Bacillati; phylum Actinomycetota; class Actinomycetes; order Micromonosporales; family Micromonosporaceae; genus Actinoplanes; species Actinoplanes sp. NPDC049681. Next base: position 610,987 of record NZ_JBITLP010000002.1, on the reverse strand, counting down.
TCCGGTGGCAGGGCCGGCACGAGGAGTTCGCGGGGGACGTCGCTCTCGCCGTGCTCGTCGCCGTACACCTGGCTGCAGAAGTGGTGCACGAGGTCTCCGGTCGTCAGGTCCTCGACCTTCTCGACGACCCAGCCACGCTGGCCGCGGACGCGGCCGTCGCGGACGTGGAAGACCTGGACCGCGGCTTCGAGCGGGTCCTCGGCGAACGCGACGACGTCGGCGTCGGTGCCGTCGCCGAGCACGACGGTCTGCTTCTCCATCGCCTTGCGCAGCGCCGCGATGTCGTCGCGCAGCCGCGCCGCCTTCTCGAACTCGAGCTGCTCGGAGGCGTCGAGCATGTCGCGCTCGAGCCGCTTGACGAAGGTGTCGGTGCGCCCGGCCATGAAGTCGCAGAAGTCGTCGACGATGGTGCGGTGCTCGTCGGCGGTGACGGAGCCGACGCAGGGCGCCGAGCACTTGCCGATGTAGCCGAGCAGGCACGGGCGGCCGATCTGACCGGCCCGCTTGAAGACGCCGGCCGAGCACGTGCGCGCCGGGAACACCCGGAGCAGCAGGTCGAGGGTTTCCCGGATCGCCCAGGCATGACTGTACGGCCCGAAGTACCGCACCCCCTTGCGCTTGGCGCCGCGCATGACCTGCAGCCGGGGGAACTCCTCGTTGAGGGTCACGGCGAGGAACGGGTACGACTTGTCGTCGCGGTACTTGACGTTGAACCGCGGGTCGAACTCCTTGATCCAGGAGAACTCCAGCTGCAGCGCCTCGACCTCGCTGCTGACGGTGACCCAGTCGACGGCGGCCGCGGTGGTGACCATCTGCTGGGTGCGCGCGTGCAGGCTCCACGTGTCGGCGAAGTAGGAGTTCAGCCGGTTGCGCAGGCTCTTCGCCTTGCCGACGTAGATGACACGGCCGGTGGGGTCACGGAAGCGGTAGACACCGGGAGCGTCGGGAATGGTCCCGGGCGCCGGCCGGTAGCTGGACGGGTCAGGCACGGCTCAACACTAATCCGGACCCCTGACAGAATTACCCGACCGGAGGCCCGTTGCCGCCGCCACGGCGTCGGGTCTCCGGCCGGGACATCAACGGCGGCCGGAAGGCGGGCCCGCAACGCCGCCCGGAAGGCGGGCCCGCAACGCCGCCCGGAAGGCGGGCCCGCAACGCCGCCCGGGAGCGGGCCCGGAACGCGGCCGGAAGGCGGCCCCGCAACGCCGCCCGGGAGCGGGCCCGGAACGCGGCCCGAAGGCGGCCCCGCAACGCCGCCCGAGAGCGGGCCCGGAACGCGGCCCGAAGGCGCGCCCGCAACGCCGCCCGAGAGCGGGCCCGGAACGCGGCCCGAAGGCGGCCCCGCAACGCCGCCGAAGAGCAGGGCCCGCAACGCGGCCCGAGAGCGAGGCCCTGGACACGGCCCCGGAACGCCGCCCGAGAGCGGCGTCCGGAAAATGGCCCGAAGGTGAACCCGAAACACCGCCCGATAGCAGGGCCCGCAACGCGGCCCGGGGAAGTGGCCGACGGGCTGGGAAGTGGCCGGCGGGCCGGCCCGGGAGCCCGGAAGAGGGCCCGGGACAGCGGGCTGGAAAGCGGCCCGAAGGCCGGACCGGGAACCGGTCCGGACGGCGGCCGGGCGGGCCCGGACAGCGGTCCCGGAAGGAGCGTTCCGAAACCCACCGGCCGAGCACGTGAGGGGGCCGGTCGTGTCGGCAGGGCATGACCGCCGCGTCACCAAGCCGCGGCGGCCACCACGGGCCGGCCCCACGACCTCACGCGGCGACGATGTTGTCGCCGTCCACCTTGACCTTCTTCTCCGGCAGCGCCTTGGTCGCCGGGCCGCCCGTCGGGGTGCCGTCGGTGATCGAGAACGAGCTGCCGTGACACGGGCAGAGGATGTTGCCGCCGTCGACCTTGTTCACCGGGCAGCCCTGGTGCGTGCACACCTTGCTGAACGCCTTGTACGTGCCCTTCTCGGGCTGGGTGATGACGTAGTCGCCCTTGATGATGCCGCCGCCCTCGGGGACGTCGGCGACCGCCACGAGGGTCTCGCCGCCGCCGGAGGAGTCGCCGGAGTTGCCGGAGTTCGAGCCGCCGCCGAGCGCGTCGGCGCCCTTGCTGCCCGCGGGGGCGGGGTTGTTGCTGAAGTCGCCGCCGTTGGCGCCGGTGGCGGTGCCGGTGCCGGCGGTGTTGGTACCGCAAGCGGCGAGGAGGCACCCGGCGCCGAGCGCGCCGGCCCCCACGAGCACGACGCGCCGCGAGGTGACCGTGCCGGTGGCGGCGGCCTTCCCGTCGGTGCCCGTGGTCCCGGCGTCCGGACTCGTCTGCACGTCAGTCATCTGTTCGCCAAACCCTTCCAAGAACCCCTGGTCCCGCGCGCTTGCGTCACGCGGCGTCGGATGTAGATACGCGTGCCCCACCGAAGTGGTTCATGAGCATCGGGAAATTATGGGTCCGGAACGCCCGAATTATCCAGAGGCTAATGCGGCGCTCCCGCTGTTTCCGCAGCAGAAGCGCCGTAGCTGGAAGTTACCTGTGTCTTCAGACGGCTGCCTTGGCCCGCGACCGCGTGGCTCGTGGCTTGGCGGCGGGCTTGCCGGTGCCGTTGGCCTTGGCAGCGCGCTCGACGGCGGCGTCCGCCCCGGCCGGCTCGCCGGTCAGCCCCAGCATCGGGCGCAGGAAGTGGCCGGTGTGGCTGCCGGGAACCTCGGCGACCTCTTCCGGGGTGCCGGCGGCCAGCATCAGGCCGCCCTTGTTGCCGCCCTCGGGACCCATGTCGATCAGCCAGTCCGCGGTCTTGATGACGTCCAGGTTGTGCTCGATGGTGATCACCGTGTTGCCCTTGTCGACCAGCCCGTTGAGCACCAGGAGCAGCTTGCGGATGTCCTCGAAGTGCAGGCCGGTGGTCGGCTCGTCGAGCACGTAGACGGTCCGGCCGGTCGAGCGCTTCTGCAGCTCGGAGGCGAGCTTGACGCGCTGCGCCTCGCCACCGGACAGGGTCGGGGCCGGCTGCCCGAGCCGTACGTAACCGAGGCCGACGTCGACCAGCGTCTTGAGGTGGCGGTAGATGGCCGGGATGGCCTGGAAGAACTCCGCGGCCTCCTCGATCGGCATCTCCAGTACCTCGGAGATCGTCTTGCCCTTGTAGTGGACCTCGAGGGTCTCCCGGTTGTAGCGCGCGCCCTTGCAGACCTCGCACGGCACGTACACGTCGGGCAGGAAGTTCATCTCGATCTTGATCGTGCCGTCGCCGGAGCAGTTCTCGCAGCGGCCGCCCTTGACGTTGAACGAGAACCGGCCGGGGCCGTACCCGCGGACCTTCGCCTCGGTGGTCTCGGCGAAGAGCTTGCGGACGTTGTCGAAGACGCCGGTGTACGTCGCCGGATTGGAGCGCGGGGTGCGCCCGATCGGCGACTGATCGACGCCGACGACCTTGTCGACGTGCTCGAGGCCGGTGACGCGCGTGTGCCGGCCGGGCACCATCCGGGCACCGTTGATCTGGTTGGCGAGCACGGTGTAGAGGATGTCGTTGACCAACGTCGACTTGCCCGAGCCGCTGACCCCGGTGACGGCGATGAACTGCCCCAGCGGGAAGCTGACGGTGAGGTTGCGCAGGTTGTGCTCGCGCGCGCCCTGCACGACCAGCTCCCGGCCCGGCGTCTGCGGGCGCCGGGTGGCCGGCGTGGGGATCTTCTTGCGACCCGAGAGGTACGCCCCCGTCGGCGACTGCTTGTTGGCCAGCAGCCCCTTCACCGACCCGCTGTGCACGATCTGCCCGCCGTGCTCGCCCGCGCCGGGGCCGATGTCGACGATCCAGTCCGCCGTACGGATGGTGTCCTCGTCGTGCTCGACCACGATCAGCGTGTTGCCGAGGTTCTTCAGGCGCACCAGCGTCTCGATGAGCCGGTGGTTGTCCCGCTGGTGCAGGCCGATCGACGGCTCGTCGAGCACGTACAGCACGCCGACCAGGCCGGAACCGATCTGGGTGGCGAGCCGGATGCGCTGCGCCTCGCCGCCGGAGAGGGTGCCGGCGCCGCGGTCGAGCGAGAGGTAGTCGAGGCCCACGTCGACCAGGAAGCGCAGCCGGGCGTTGATCTCCTTGAGCACCCGCTCCGCGATCATCTTCTGCCGGTCGTCGAGCTCGATGGTCGCCAGCAGCTCGGCGCACTCGCCCACCGACAGGTTGCAGACCTCGGCGATGCTCTTGCCGGCGATCGTGACCGCCAGCACCTCGGGCTTGAGCCGCGTGCCGCCGCACGTCGGGCACGGGATGTCGCGCATGTAGCCCTCGTACTTGTCGCGCGACCAGTCGCTCTCGGTGTCGTTGTGCCGGCGCTCGATCCACTGCACCACGCCCTCGAAGCCGGTGTAGTAGGAGCGCTCACGGCCGTACTTGTTGCGGTAGCGGACGTGGACCTGGTCCTCGGAGCCGTAGAGGATCGTCTTCTGCGCGCGACTGGGCAGCGCCCGCCACGGGGTGTCGACGCTGAACCCCTCGGCCTTGGCCAGCGCCTCGAGCAGGCGCAGGAAATACTCCAGGGTCGAGCCGCCGGACCAGGGCTGGATCGCGCCCTCGCGGATGCTGCGCTCCTCGTCCGGGATGATCAGCTCGGGGTCGACCTCTTTCTTGGTGCCCAGGCCGGTGCACTCCGGGCAGGCGCCGTACGGCGCGTTGAAGGAGAAGACCCGCGGCTCGAGGTCCTCGATCGCGAGCGGGTGGTCGTTGGGGCAGGCGAGGTGCTCGGAGAAGCGGCGCTCGCGGGCCGGGTCGTCCTCGGCCAGGTCGACGAAGTCGAGCAGGACCACGCCGCCGGCCAGGCCGAGCGCGGACTCCACCGAGTCGGTCAGCCGCTGCTTGCTGCTCGCCTTGACGCTGAGCCGGTCGACCACCACCTCGATGGTGTGCTTCTCCTGCTTCTTCAGCTTCGGCGGCTCGGACAGCGGATGGACCACGCCGTCGACGCGGGCGCGGGCGTAGCCCTTGGACTGCAGCTCGGCGAAGAGGTCGACGTACTCGCCCTTGCGGCCGCGCACGACCGGGGCCAGCACCATGAACCGGGTGCCCTCGGGCATCGCGAGGACGCGGTCGACGATCTGCTGGGGGCTCTGCTTGCTGATCCGCTCGCCGCAGACCGGGCAGTGCGGGATGCCCGTACGCGCGAAGAGCAGCCGCAGGTAGTCGTAGACCTCGGTGATGGTGCCTACGGTCGAGCGCGGGTTGCGCGAGGTCGACTTCTGGTCGATGGAGACGGCCGGCGACAGACCCTCGATGAAGTCGACGTCCGGCTTGTCCATCTGGCCGAGGAACTGCCGCGCGTACGACGACAGCGACTCCACGTAACGCCGCTGCCCCTCGGCGAAGATGGTGTCGAAGGCGAGGCTGGACTTGCCCGAGCCGCTCAGCCCGGTGAACACGATCATGGCGTCGCGGGGCAGGTCGAGGTTGACGTCGCGCAGGTTGTGCTCCCGCGCGCCGCGGATGATCAGTCGGTCGGCCACAGCCAGCCACTCCGTAACGTCAAGACAATTGGCGCCGCCACCCTAGCCGCGGGGTACGACATTTTCGGGGCCGCCGAGGTACAGCGTCCCGGAGTGATCGGGAATTCCCGTCACCCTGCCGGGTGAACCAGACCCCGTACGTCCCACAGCTGGACGCCTCCGACCTGCTGCGGGGCGGCGCCGAGCAGGTCGGTGAGGAGGGACTGCAGCAGGTCACGGTTCGGGGTGTCCGGAACGAGCACCACCACCGCGGCCCGCCAGTACGTGAGGTCGGCGATCGCCGCGCGCCGGTCGGCGTCCGTGACCACCGGCCTCCGACCGTACGCCTCCGCGAGGCGCAGCAGGTCGACGATGGGCCGCGGGGCCGCGTTCCAGGAGCCTGTGCGGTCCGCCGGCGGGTTCGCGGGGACCATGAAGTAGCCCCGCGGGATCTCGTAGTCCAGGCCGGAGAGGGCGAACCACCGCATTCCGGTACGCCCGGTCGTCACCTCCGGCAGCGGCACGGTCACCAGCGTGCGGCCCTCGGGCACGTACTGCCGGTACATGTGCTGCGCGATGAACGGCGGGGTGACCGGCGCACCCACGATCGGCAACGGCTTGGGAAGCACGGGCACGAGCGCCACGGCCAGCCCCACCCAGAACGCCGTCCGGCGGCGCGACGGGAGCAGCCCGGCACGGTCCGCCGCCAGCGCGAGCAGCACCCCGATGACCGCGGTCGGCACCATCGCGAACCGCGTCACGCTGACCAGGTCGATGATCGGGATGTGCGCGATCAGGGCGAACGGCAGCGGCACCCCGGTGTCGTGCCCGCCGACCCGCAGCTCGGGACCCATGGACATGATCAGCAACACCAGCCCGGCGACCATCGCGGCTCGTGCCGCGACGTTGCGCCACAGCATCCGGCCGGCGACGACCAGCATCACCAGCATCGGTACGCCCCAGAACGTGTTCTCCTCGGTCGGGCTGACGCTCAGCGCCCGTGCCACGACCCCGTTGCCGGCCAGCGACTGGCGGGCGTACGCGCCCAGCGACAGCAGATCGGTGACGAACCTGCCGGGCTCGAACGGCTGGCCGCTGTAGCTCTGCGGCCCGGCGAACTGGCACCACAGCGGGTACGCGAGCAGCACCAGCGCCGTGCCGCCCGCCACCCCCAGCCCGAGCAGGAACCGCCGCGCGGCCTCGACGCTCGCCCGCCACGCGAAGCACGCGTACGCCACCACGAACGCGAGGAGCGTCAGCGCGGTGAAGAGCAGGACCTCCTCGTTGAGGAAGACCTGCAGGACGATCAGCAGGCCCAGAACCACCCCGCCGCGCAGCACCCGGCCGGGCTCGCGCAGCCGCAGCACCTGCCAGACGATGAACGGCACGGCGAACTGGGAGACGAAGTTGATGTGCCCGTTGGCGTGCGACACCAGCGCGGGCGCGAAGCCGCACCAGAGGCCGCCGATCCAGGCCGCGAGCGGGCTGCGTACCCAATGCCGGGAGAGCACCCACCACCAGGCCGCAGCCGTCCCGGCCAGGCCCAGGGTGAGCAGCAGGACCATCGAGACGCCGGCGCCGAGGAAATGTGTCACCGGCGCGAACGGCACGGTCAGCGCCAGCACCGAGGTGTTGGCCATGGTGTTCATGCCGTCGGGCACGTTCATCCGGCCGGTGAAGAACGGGTTGTCGCCGTGGAAGACCACGCGCTCGCCGTGCGCGAGCATGGCCAGGAAGAACCCGTGGTCGTCGTCGTTGGCGGAGAGCACCCGGCCCGAAGGGTCGCGCCAGAGCTGAAGAAGCACGAGCACGCCCAACGCGAGGTAGCTCAGCAGCGCCCACGCAGCGAAGCGGCGCGCGCGAGCCACCGGCGCCTCGGAGGAGGCGAGATCGGGCTGGTCGGCGACGACCTCTTCTACCGCGGGCACCGGTGCATTCTGCCAGAGCGGCCGGTCAGCGCCGTGGCCTGCGCCGCCCCGGACCGGCCGTCCCGGCGAGCCGCTCGGCCCGCCGGCCGCTCTCGACGGCGACCTCGCGGTGCAGTTTCCGCCAGCTCTCCAGCCGGCGGGGCAGCAGCGTGCCGTCGGCCAGTGCGGCCTCGACCGCGCACCCGGGCTCGCCGTCGTGACGACAATCACCGAAGCGGCAACCGGCGGCCAGGTCCACGACGTCGGCGAAGGCCCGGTCCAGGCCCGCGGCCGTCTCCAGCAGGCCCACCCCGCGAATGCCCGGCGTGTCCAGGACGGCGCCACCCCCGGGAACCAGGACCAGACTTCGGTACGCCGTGGTGTGACGTCCCTTGCCGTCCGCGCCGCGGATCGCCTGCACAGGCATGACGTCCGTTCCCGCCAGCGCGTTGACGAGGGTGGACTTGCCCGCCCCCGATCGCCCCAGCAGGGCCAGTGTCCGCCCCGGCGTGACGAGTTCGCGCAGCTCGTCCAGCCCCCAGCCGCGGCGCACGCTGACCGGCAGCACCCGTACCCCCGGGGCCAGCTCGCCGAGCTGGCGCGCGACCGCCTGCGGGTCCCGCGCGGTGTCGCTCTTGGAGAGCACGATGATCGGCTGGGCGCCGGATTCCCAGGCGAGGGCGAGCAGCCGTTCGACGCGCGCGTCGTCGGGCGCCGGGTGCATCGGCTCGACCACCGCGACGGTGTCCATGTTGGCGGCCAGGACCTGGCCGCTGGAGTCCTTGTCCGCGGTACGCCGGATCAGGGCGGTGCGGCGTGGCAGGACGATCTCGACCGTCATGCGGCGGTCGGGCCAGCGCCGCAGCACCACCCAGTCGCCGGCGCACGGCAGGTTGGCGGGGTCGGCGGCGGCGCCGAGCAGCAGGCCGCCGGCGAGACTGGCGCGATGGACACCCTCGGCGGTCAGCACGGTGCAGACGCCGCGGTCGGCGCGCAACACCCGGCCGGCGAGGGCGTCGGTGCGATCGAAGGGACGGTAGGCGGACGCGAGCGTCGCGTCCCAGCCCAGTGCGGGCAGGTCGGACATGGGAAACCCTTTGTGGTGTGGGGAGCGGCGCCGACGGTGTCAGGCGCGCACTCCCGTACGAAGCCGGGACGCGCGAACGAAAAGCACGGTGCCCACCTCCTCCGCGGGTCTGCGAACGCGTCTGGCACCGACGGTACGGTCGGTGTCACGACCTCCGAAAGCGAGTTTCCGATCGGCTCCCGCCCGGGGCACCGACTAGGTTGGGTGGGTGACGATCGATCCGCTCGTACTGATGACCGATGTCGACCAGGCGACCGAACGCCTCATCCGCACCGCCGAGGGCCTGGAACCCGGCGCCGAGTCGGCGCCGTCGCTGCTGCCGGGATGGACGATCGGTCACGTGCTGACCCACGTCGCGCGCAATGCCGACTCGTTCGTCAACCTGCTGACCTGGGCCCGCACCGGTGTGGAGACGCCGCAGTACCCGACGCCGACCGCGCGCGAGGAGGGCATCGAGGCGGGCCGCCGCCGGCCGCTCGCCGAGCAGATCGCCGACCTGCGCGAGTCCCACGAGCGGTTCGCGGACGCCGGCGCGGCGATGCCCGCGGAGGCGTGGGCGTTCCACGTGCCCTCGACCGGGCGGTCCGCGGCGTACCTGCCGTGGGCCCGCCTGCGCGAGGTCGAGGTGCACCACGTCGACGTGGGCCGCGGCTACACGCCCGAGGACTGGTCCGACGGTTTCGCCCTGCGCCTCCTGCGCGAGATCGTCGGCGGCGCCGAGAAGGACGCAGCGGGGCTGGTGCTGCGCCCGCACGGCCTCGAGCACCCGCTGACGATGGGCGCGGTGACCGACGCCTCGCCGGCCGTCGGTGGCCCGACCCGCTCGATCGCCGCCTGGCTCGCCGGCCGCGCGGACGGCTCCGACCTCACCGTGTCCCCGGACGGGACCCTGCCCACTCCCCCGAGGTGGAAGTGACGATGACGTACACCGGAAACGTGAGCCCGGGATCCGCCCCGGCCGTCCGCGAGCTGAACGGCCTGACGATCACGAAGGTCTCGGTCGGCCCGATGGACAACAACGCCTACCTGCTGCGCTGCGCCTCGGACGGCACGCAGGTGCTCATCGACGCCGCCAACGAGGCGCAGACGCTGCTGAAGCTGATCGGCGACGCGGGTCTCGCCGCGGTCGTGACGACCCACCGCCACTACGACCACCACGGCGCGCTCGCCGAGGTGGTCGGCGCGACCGGCGCCCGCTCGATCGCCGGCGCGGACGACGCCGAGGAGATCCCGGTGGTGACCGACACCGTCCGCGACGGCGACACCATCGCGGTCGGCGACTGCACCCTCGAGGTGATCCACGTCGTCGGGCACACGCCCGGCTCGATCGTGCTGCTCTACCGGGAGCCCGGCGGCATCGCCCACCTGTTCACCGGCGACAGCCTCTTCCCGGGCGGCGTCGGCGGCACCCGCGGCGAGCAGAACTTCACGTCCCTCATCGACGACGTGGAGCACAAGCTCTTCGACCGGCTGCCGGACGACACGTGGTTCTACCCCGGGCACGGCAACGACTCGACGCTCGGCGCCGAACGCCCGCACCTCGCCGAGTGGCGGGCCCGCGGCTGGTAGCGCCCCTCACTCCCGCAGTGCGGCGTTGACCTGCCGGGACTCCATCGGCATCGAGAACATCGGGTAGTCGTACGCGATCGCGTTGTCGTGCTCCTCCGCCGAGGTCGCCGCCACGCAGTCGGTGAGGGTGATGACGCGGTAGCCGTTCTCGTAGGCGCTGCGCATCGTCGACTCGACGCAGCAGTTCGTCAGGAAGCCGGCGAGGATGACCGTCTCGATGCCGCGGCTGCGCAGGATGAAGCCGAGGTTCGTGCTGGCGAAGGTGTCCAGGCCCCGCTTGCCCTCGATGAGGATGTCGCCCTCCGCGGGGGTCAGCTCGTCGACGATCGCCGCGCCCCAGGTCCCCTTGACGAACGCGTTGCCGTCGACCACGCCCTTGAGGATTCCGTACGGGTGGCGCGACAGCTCGCCGTAACCGGGGGCGAAGGTGATCGGCGCGTGCATGATCGTTACCCCGGCGGCCCGGGCGGCCTCGACGAGCGCGACCGTCTTGGGGAGCATGCCGGTCTTCTCCATCACGGGCGCGACCGCACCGTGCAGGACGCCGCCCTCCGAGGTGAACTCGTTCTGGTACTCGATGAGCACGATCGCCGTCGTGGCGGGATCGAGGTGCAGCGTGTCCGACATGCCCACTCCCTGGAGTTGTGCACTGGGTCACAATCACCCTAGGCGGGTCAGCCCTGGGCGGAAAGGCGCCGGGACGGGCACAACCCGGACGTAGGGTCGGATCACCCCTCGAGCGCTCCGGAGGCCCCGATGGATCTGCGCCCGCAGCTGCGCTGGCAGCCCAACCCGCCGGCACCTTCGCCCGAGCCCTGGCACACCGCCGGCACCGTTCCCGCCTGGCTCGAGGAGCGCCTCTTCGACCAGCGGATCGTGATGATCCGCGGACCGCTGACCGGCCAGGCCGCCACCGGCGTCGCGGCCGCTCTGCTCACCCTCGACGCGGCCGGCCCACAGCCGATCCAGGTGCATGTGGCCTGCGACGGCGGCGACCTCAACGCCGCTCACACGGTCACCGACGTGATCGACGCGATGACGGCTCCGGTGCACGCCGTGGTCACGTCGGACGCGGGCGGTGCGGTGCTCGCCGTCCTCGCCGCCGCGGAGAAGAGATCGGCCTACCGGCACGCCCGCTTCAGGCTGGTGGAACCGCGCGCGGCCGGAGTCACCGGCACCGCCGACGCGGTGGCCGCGGCGGCCGGCCAGCACCTGCGCGAGCTGGAGGAGTTGATCCTGCGGCTGGTCGAGGCGACGGGCCAGACCCGCAGCCGCCTCGAGGACGACCTGTCGGCGGGGCGCAGCCTCAGCGCCGAGGAGGCGAAGGATTACGGGCTCATCGACGAGGTGATCGCCGGCAAGTCGTGAAACGCCGCGGCGCGGCTCCCCCGCCAAGGGGAACCGCGCCGCGGGAAGTGCCGGTGACCGTCTTACTCGGCGACCTTGACACCCATCGACCGCGCCGTGCCGGCGACGACCTTGATGGCCGCATCGAGGTCGTTGGCGTTCAGGTCGGGAAGCTTGCGCTCGGCGATCGACTTGATCTGGTCGCCGCTCAGCGTGCCCACCGTCTGGGTCAGCGGGTTGGACGCGCCCGACTGGATGCCCAGAGCCTTGCGGATCAGGAAGCTCGTCGGCGGCGTCTTGTAGGTGAGCTGGTGGCTCCGGTCCTCGAAGACGCTGACGATGACGGGGATGATCTCGCCACGGTTCTTCGCGGTCGCCTCGTCGTACTCGACCTTGACGGCACGCATGTTGGCGCCGGTGGGGCCGAGCATCTTGCCGAGGTCCACCATCGCGGCGTTACCCGCCTCAAGCGCGAGGGTCACCTCATGGGTCTTCTTCTTGGGCGGCATTGCGCAAAAGCTCCTTAGTGTGTGCTGCGGTTCCAAGGCCGGTACGGGCCTAAGTCAGGAGCTCGCCAGCATCATCTACGCACGACAACCCCGAGACTTTACTACCGCGCTCGTTCATGGGTCAAAACGCGCATGCGGGGGCACAGTCTCGGGTTCCACCAGCCAGTGTATCTCGGCCCCCGGGGATCCCGCCGACCGGCTCAGTACCTGTCGCAGTAGCACGACTTCATCAGCGAGCGGACGCTGTCGACGTACGCGGGGTTGGGCAGCTTCTTGTCCGCGTACATGTCATCGACCGCACCGCGACCGGCGTTGTAGCCGGAGATGACCATGTTCAGCAGGCACATGCTGCTGTGGCTCCGGCACTTCCCGGCGCTCAGGTCGTAGTTGTCGTGGAAGTACGCGTGACCGAACGCATAGGTCAGCCACGCGAGGTAGTTGGCGCCGAGAGTCGCGTTCTCGCGGTAGTCGTGGCTGTCGTACGACTTCTCGAACCGCTGGTTGATGAACGCCTCCGTGTCGGGCATCACCTGCATCAGCCCGCGCCCGCCGTCGCAGTTGACGTAGTTGGAGGTCCACCCGCTCTCGTGCCACGCGGTGGTCAGCACGAGCCGCTTCGGCACCTTCAGCTGCGGCGCCGTCCCGGGCCAGTACGTCCGGCCCGCCGCGGCCGTCAGCGCCGCCTTGGCCTTCGCCTTCGAGACCGCCTTGCCCTCCCTGGTGGCACAGGCGGGCATCTGGAAGTTGTTCGGATCCGCGGTCTTCGTCGGCCGGGCCTTCTTGGGCCTGGGCTTCGGCCTCGCCGGGGCCTTCGTCGGCGGGGTCGTCTCCTCCGCAACCGGCGCCTCGGTCACCTCGTCCGACGGCGCCACGGACAGCGGAGCCGCCGTGATCCGCTCCGGATCCGACCCGCCGCCCCCGCCGAGACCGCAGCCGGCCGCCACGATCAGCGCCACCAGCGCACCGGCCAGCCGTTTCATAGATGAAATCCTTCGCCTCGCCCCGTCCGGATCCCGAACGCTAACAGCGCGGACAAGGTGGCGCAGCCCGGCAAATCGGGCGTACGGGATGACAGGCACATCCGGCTCCGCAGAGTGAGCCCCGGGGCCCGACGGCAACCGAGACCAAGGACAATGGGGGTATGCAGACCCGCACCGACCTACGCAACGTCGCCATCATCGCCCACGTCGACCATGGCAAAACCACCCTGGTCGACGCCATGCTGCGCCAGGGGAGCCAGTCCCACGCGCGGGGCGAGATGGCCGACCGCGTCATGGACTCCATGGACCTGGAGCGGGAGAAGGGCATCACCATCCTCGCCAAGAACACGGCGATCAGCTACCGCCCCGCCGACGGCGAGCCCGTCACCATCAACATCATCGACACCCCTGGCCACGCCGACTTCGGCGGCGAGGTCGAGCGCGGCCTCACCATGGTCGACGGCGTCGTGCTGCTCGTCGACGCCTCCGAGGGCCCGCTCCCGCAGACCCGCTTCGTGCTCCGCAAGGCGCTGCACGCCAAGCTGCCGATCATCCTGGTGATCAACAAGGTGGACCGGCCGGACGCCCGGATCAAGGAGGTCGTCGACGAGACGTACGAGCTCTTCCTCGACCTCGACGCCGACGAGCACCAGATCGAGTTCCCGATCGTGTACGCCTGCGCCCGCGACGGCATCGCCTCGCTGACCCAGCCCAAGGACGGCACCGTCCCGGAGGACAGCACCGACCTCGAGGTCCTGTTCAGCACGATCCTCGACACCATCCCGGCGCCGACCTACACCGAGGGCGCGCCGCTGCAGGCGCACGTCGTCAACCTCGACGCCTCGCCGTTCCTCGGGCGTCTCGCGCTCTGCCGCGTGCACGAGGGCACCATCCGCAAGGGCCAGACCGTCGCCTGGTGCAAGACCGACGGCACGATCAGCAACGTACGGATCTCCGAACTGCTGATCACCGAGGGCCTGGAGCGCAAGCCCGCCGAGAGCGCCGGCCCGGGCGACATCATGGCGGTCGCCGGCATCGCCGACATCATGATCGGTGAGACGCTGGCCGACGCGGAGAACCCGCAGCCGCTGCCGCTGATCCAGGTCGACGAGCCGGCCATCTCGATGGTCATCGGCACCAACACGTCGCCGCTGGTCGGCAAGGTCAAGGGCGGCAAGGTGACGGCCCGCATGGTCAAGGACCGGCTCGACAAGGAGCTGGTCGGCAACGTGTCGCTGCGGGTCCTCCCCACCGAGCGCCCGGACGCCTGGGAGGTCCAGGGCCGTGGCGAGCTGGCCCTCGCGATCCTGGTCGAGCAGATGCGGCGGGAGTCCTACGAGCTGACCGTCGGCAAGCCGCAGGTCGTCACCAAGACGATCGACGGCAAGCTGCACGAGCCGGTCGAGCGGCTGACCATCGACGCCCCCGACGAGTACATGGGCGCGATCACCCAGCTGCTGTCCACCCGCAAGGGCCGGATGGAAGAGCTGATCAACCACGGCACTGGCTGGTTGCGCATGGAATGGCTGGTGCCCGCCCGCGGCCTCATCGGATTCCGTACGGAATTCCTGACGGAGACCCGCGGCACCGGCATCATGCACCACCTGTTCGAGGACTACGAGCCGTGGTTCGGCGAGCTGCGCACGCGCCAGAACGGCTCGCTGGTGGCGGACCGCGCCGGCGTGGTCACCGCGTTCGCCATGACCAACCTGCAGGAGCGCGGCCAGCTCTTCGTGGAGCCCACCACCGAGGTGTACGAGGGAATGATCGTCGGCGAGAACAGCCGCCAGGACGACATGGACGTCAACATCACCAAGGAGAAGAAGCTCACCAACATGCGCTCGTCGACCGCCGACGAGACGGAGAAGCTGATCCCGCCGCGCAAGCTGTCGCTGGAGCAGGCCCTCGAGTTCTGCCGCGAGGACGAGTGCGTCGAGGTCACCCCGGCGGCCGTACGCATCCGCAAGGTGGTGCTCGACCAGCAGACCCGTGGCCGGGCTGCGGCTCGGCGCAAGCACCAGCAGTAAAGGCCACAGAAGCGCGGGTACGGTGCTCGGCACCGTACCCGCGTTTTTTGTTGACCTCTCCCTGCTCTTCCGCAATAGTTAGGTGCGTGCCTAAGTATCACGACGAGCTCGACGCCGTGCTCCGCGCTCTCGCGGATCCGACGCGCCGAGCCGTCGTGGAACGACTGGCCCGGTCCCCGGCCGTCGTGTCGGATCTCGCGGCACCGTTCTCGATGGCGCTGCCGTCGCTCATGCAGCACCTGCGCGTCCTCGAGAACGCGGGGCTGGTGACGTCGGAGAAGCACGGACGCGTCCGCACCGTGAGCCTGCGACCGGGCGCCCTCGACGTCCTGCACCTGTGGCTCGACGAGCAACGAACCCCGGCGGAACGCCAAGCCGACCGGCTCGGCATCCACCTGACCCGCACCAGAGGAGAAGGAAACCCGACATGACCCGCGTTCGCATCGACCTGTTCGCCTCGCTGGACGGCTACACCTCGGCCGGCCAGTCCCCGCAGAGCCCGATGGGTGAGGACTGGGGACGCCTCACGGCGGCCTACACCGCGACCCGCACGTTCCACGAGCGCGTCTTCGGCGACACCAGCGGCAAAGGCACGACCGGCGTCGACGACTCGTACGCCGCCGCGCACTTCGAGGGCATCGGCGCCGAGATCATGGGCGCGGCCATGTTCGGCCTGCACACCTTCCCGGACGACCCGGACTGGAAGGGCTGGTGGGGCGACCAGCCGCCGTTCGGCACCCCGGTCTACGTCCTCACACACACCGCGCCGCGCCCGTCGATCCCGATGCCGGGCGGCACGACATTCCACTTCCGCAATACCGCCATCGAGGACGTGCTCGCCGAGGCGACCGAGGCGGCCGGCGGCCTGGACGTCCGCGTCGGCGGCGGGGTCAGCACCGCGCGCGCCTTCCTGCGCGCCGGCCTGGTCGACCACCTGCACGTCATGATCGCCCCGGTTCTGCTCGGCCGCGGCATCCGGCTGTGGGACGACCTGCGCGGCCTCGACCTCAGCCACAAGGTGACGACCGAAGTGGCCGAGAGCGGCACGACCCATGTCACCTTCACGCGATAGGACTCCCCGGATGACGATCGAACGCCGACTCGCCCGCGCCGGGTTCACCCTGACCCGCGACTACCCCGCTCCCGTCGAGCGCGTATGGGACGCGTTCGCCGACGAGGACCAGAAACTCGCCTGGTGGGGTGCCGGCGACGCCATCGAACCCCGCGAGTGGGCGTTCGACTTCCGCGTCGGCGGACGCGACGTCGCCGAGGGCAAGTTCCACCGAGGGCCGGTCTCGCGGTACGAGGCCACGTACACCGACATCGTCGAGCACATCCGCATCGTCACGACGTACGACATGTGGATCGACGGGACCCACATGTCGACGTCGGTGGCGTCGCTGGAGTTCGAGCCGATCGACGAGGGCACCCGGTTCACGCACGTCGAGCACGGCGTCTTCTTCGACCAGTTCTGGGCCGACGGCCCGAACCGCGAGCAAGGCACGCGGGGCCTGCTCGAGGCTCTGGGCAAGTACCTGGCGTCAGGCCTTCAGTAATTCCTTCTTCTGGTCGCGGGACGACTTGGCGAGACTCGCGACCGTGGCGACACCCAGGGTGCCGAGGATGACGAGAAGCGAGAGCCAGATCGGAATCTCCGGCGCCCAGTGCACGCCGTGGCCATGGTTGATGAACGCCAGCGAATTGGTGTGCAGCGCCTCGAGGAACAGCTTCACCCCGATGAACGCAAGCACGAAAGCCAGCCCGATGTTGAGGTAGATCAGGCGCTCCAGCAACCCGCCGAGCAGGAAGTAGAGCTGCCGCAACCCCATCAGCGCGAAAACGTTGGCGGTGAACACCAGGTACGGCTCCTTGGTGATCCCGAAGATCGCCGGAATGGAGTCCAGCGCGAAGATCAGGTCGGTGGTCCCGATCGCGATCATGACGATGAGCAGGGGCGTGAACAGCCGCCGCCCGGTGTCGGTGACCACCGTCATCCGGCCGCTGTCGAAGGAACTGGACAGCGGGAACACCCGCTTGGCCCACCGGATGAGGATGTTCTCCTTGAAGTCGTCCTCGTCGCTCTCACCGTTCTTCAGCAACGTCACCGCGGTGTACACGAGGAACACCCCGAAGATGTAGAACACCCACGAGAACTGCTGGATCAGAGCGGCCCCCGCGGCGATGAACGCCCCCCGCATGACCAGCGCGAGCACGATCCCGATCAGCAGCACCTTCTGCTGGAACTGCCGGGGCACATTGAACCGCGCCATGATGATCATGAACACGAAGAGGTTGTCGACACTCAACGAATACTCGGTGAGCCAACCCGTGAAGAACTCCCCCGCAGGCGTTCCCCCGGCGGCGACCCACAACCCCACCCCGAACGCCAGAGCCAGCGCGATGTAGAAGGCGACCCACCCCCCGGCCTCCCGCATCGACGGCTCGTGCGGCCGACGCCCGACGATCAGCAGATCGACGGCGAGCATGACGACAAGGGCGCCCAGGGTAACGAGCCAAACCCACGTGGAGACGATCAACGAGGACCTCCGGCAGACACGGTTCATCACCGCACCGGAATGGGGGTCCGAAAGCGGTGACGTGCGACTGTCGGAGGTCTCTTCCGCCTCCACCCGGCGGGCGAAGACCACCGGCCCCGGGCACACCCCTCGCGGGGCTGACCGTGTTGACGAGACCGGCGCAGAGGAATACTCCCCTCCTACGCGAGCCATTGTCTCCCATCCGGCGCCGGTGCGACACACGACCCCGGACAATCGTGTCCAGTCTCTCCCGGAATGGTGACGTAGCTTCCTGAAAGGGCGTCAGAGGCAGCTAGGCGGCAGGTCTGCGGCCGCGCGCTCGGCATTGTGGCTCACACGGGCCGCGGCGGGCGTGCGCGTGCTGCTTGCTCACACCGTGTAGGTCGTCCTAGGAGGCTAGCTCACTGCTCCACCACCGGGCGGACACGAGAGCGGTATGGGACGCCCTCGATCGCGGGGACGACCTGACCGCCCGGTGGCGACGGCCGGTTGAATCTCGCCGGGTCATCAGGACTGGAACCGGGCCCGTCGTCCACGATCCTCAAAGCCCAGGCGCCGGTACAGCGTCCCCGCAGGGTTGTCGACGTTGACGTCGAGCCACGCCTCCGCGGCCCCGCCCGAACGCATCCGCCGCAAGGCCTCCGTGACCAGCGCTGCGCCCAGCCTTCGCCCCCGAGCGGCCGGCACGACACCGACTTGGACGATCCACCCGACTGCCGCCGTCACGAACCCCGCGTCCCCTGCACCCGGCAGCGAAGCGAGCAACGACCATTCCGGCCGGAAATCGTCGTCGTCGACGAGGTCCGCGATCCACTCCCCCGCGGTCCACCCCGGGAAGCCGGGCCGCTCCCGGAAAGCCGCGTCATAGACCCGGAAAAACCGCTGCGCATCAGCGTCCGACCATTCGCTCACGGTGGTGCCGTCCGGCCAACCCACCTCGGGTACGCGCCGAGCCCCCAGATCGAACCGCAGCACATCCTCGGCGAAGACCTGGCGCAGTCCGCGGCCGGCGAACAATTCGAGGGCCGCATTGGTCAGCGACTCGGTTTCCACGGTGACGGTCCCGCCCAGCCGCTCTCCCTCGGCCAGCCCCCGATCCAGGAGCCGCGCGCCCAGCCCGCACGACCGAAATGCCGGGTCGACCAAGCCCACGAACGTGGCACCGCTTCCACCGACGTAAGGCTGCGGCGAGGTGGGTGCGCCGACCGCCGCCGGACCAGGCTCGGCTGCCGACCCGGACTCGAACGCCGCACGCCGGGCAGGTGCCGCAGGCCGGACCGCCCCGGCGGCGACGAGCCTGCCGTCCGTCGTGCGCGCCTGCAGGTTCACCACTGCGTCCCCGGTCCAGCGACGCCGCAGGAAGCCGGGATCAGCGGACAGCGGCAGCCCGCCATCGGCATCGAGGCACCGCCGGGCGAGCCCGGTCAACTCCTCCGCCACACCAAGGGGCGCGACGGTCCACGCAACGCCATCCAGCGACACGTGCGACAGCGTAGTGAGAACCGCTCACCGCCGCTGGGGGCGGCCGTGCTCGCTACTTCACTCCGGCGACGTCCATTCCTCGTAGTTCCTTCTTGAGCTCCGCCACCTCGTCGCGGATGCGGGCGGCCAGCTCGAACTGCAGTTCGCGGGCCGCCCCCAGCATCTGGTCGTTCAGGTCTTGGATCAGCTGGGCCAGCTCGGCTCGGGCCATGCCCTCGCGGGCCGGGGCCGACGAGCCGCGGGCCTTCGAGCGGGTCTCAGGGACCGGGCCCTTGCCGCGGGACATCTGCCGGCCCGCGCCGCCGACCACGTGACCGCCGGGGCCGTGGCCGCCGATGGCCGTGTCGGTGTCCTCCGCCTCGCGGTAGATGTCGTCGAGGATGTCGTGGATCTTCTTGCGGAGGGGCTCGGGGCTGATGCCGTTGGCCTCGTTGTGGGCGATCTGCTTGGCGCGGCGGCGGTCCGTCTCCTCGATGGCGTCGCGCATCGAGGGGGTCATCTTGTCGGCGTACATGTGGACCTCGCCGGAGACGTTGCGGGCCGCGCGGCCGATCGTCTGGATGAGGGAGCGGCCGCTGCGGAGGAAGCCCTCCTTGTCCGCGTCCAGGATTGCGACCAGCGATACCTCGGGCAGGTCGAGACCCTCGCGGAGCAGGTTGATGCCCACGAGGACGTCGTAGTCGCCCTTACGCAGCTCCTTGAGGAGCTCGACGCGCCGCAGCGTGTCGACCTCGGAGTGCAGGTAGCGGACCCGGATGCCGTTCTCGAGGAGGTAGTCGGTGAGGTCCTCGGCCATCTTCTTGGTGAGGGTGGTGACGAGGACCCGTTCGTCGCGTTCGGTGCGTTCCTTGATCTCGTGCATCAGGTCGTCGATCTGGCCCTTGGTCGGCTTGACCACGACCTGGGGGTCCACCAGGCCGGTGGGGCGGATGACCTGTTCGACGTACTCGCCGCCGGACTGCTGGAGCTCCCACGGGCCGGGGGTGGCGGACAGGAACACCATCTGGCCGACGCGCTCGAGGAACTCGTCGAAGCGCAGCGGCCGGTTGTCGGCGGCGCTGGGCAGCCGGAAGCCGTGCTCGATGAGGATGCGCTTGCGCGAGGCGTCGCCCTCGTACATGCCGCCGATCTGCGGGATCGTCACGTGCGACTCGTCGATGACGGTGATGAAGTCGTCGGGGAAGTAGTCGAGCAGCGTGTACGCCGGGTCGCCGTACGACCGGCCGTCCATGTGCATCGAATAGTTCTCGATGCCGTTGCAGAACCCGACCTGGCGCATCATCTCGATGTCATAGGTCGTACGCATGCGCAGGCGCTGGGCCTCCAGCAGCTTGCCCTGCCGTTCGAGCTCCGCGAGGCGCTCGGCCAGCTCCGCCTCGATGTCGCGGATGGCGCGCTCCATGCGCTCCGGGCCGGCCGCGTAGTGGGTCGCCGGGAAGATCACCAGCTGGTCCACCTCGCGCACGATCTCGCCCGTTAGCGGGTGCAGGTAGTAGAGCTTCTCGATCTCGTCACCGAAGAGCTCGATCCGGACGGCCAGTTCCTCGTACGCCGGAATGATCTCGAGGGTGTCGCCCCGGACCCGGAAGGTGCCCCGCTGGAACGCCATGTCGTTACGCGAATACTGGATGTCGACAAGGCGGCGGAGCAGCTTGTCGCGGTCGAGCTCCTCGCCGACCTTCACCTTCACCGCGCGGTCGAGGTATTCCTGCGGCGTGCCCAGGCCGTAGATCGCGGAGACGGTGGCCACCACGACCACGTCCCGGCGGGTCAGCAGCGACATCGTCGCGGAGTGGCGCAGCCGCTCGACCTCCTCGTTGACCGACGAGTCCTTCTCGATGTAGGTGTCGGTCTGAGCGATATACGCCTCAGGCTGGTAGTAGTCGTAGTAGCTGACGAAGTATTCGACGGCGTTGTGCGGCATCAGCTCGCGGAACTCCTTGGCGAGCTGCGCGCAGAGGGTCTTGTTGGGGGCGAGCACGAGCGCCGGCCGCTGCAGCTTCTCGATGAGCCACGCGGTGGTCGCGCTCTTACCGGTGCCGGTGGCGCCGAGAAGAACGGTGCTGCGGTCGCCGCGGCGCACCCGGCGCTCCAGCTCGGCGATGGCCGTGGGCTGGTCACCGGCCGGCTGGAATTCGCTGACGACCTTGAAGGTGCCGTCGAGTCGTGGGATGTCGAGCGCCATGGGGACAACCGTACGTCGAGGGTATGACAAGTTCCGGCGGGCTGCGTCGAGCCGGTGTTCGCAGGGTGCACAATCTGTCCGTCACCAGGCATTGTCCGGCGTTCGCGGGCACCTCTACCCTGGTCGGGTAGGCCGCTCGCGGCGGCCGCCCGGACGACCCGGCGCCCACCACGAGGCGCCACGGCCGGGACGGAGACTGCAGCCCCGGCACGCTGCCGGAGAGCGCATCTCGAGAGGTCACGCGACAGCGTCGACCGGCCGCCGCGAGCGCCCCTCACCGTCTCCCTCAGGCCTCGTCCCAAGCCGGCGCGGGCGCCATGCCATCTCCCTCAGCCCCGTCCCAAGCCGGCGCGGGCGCCATGCCATCTCCCTCAGCCCCGTCCCAAGCCGGCGCGGGCGCCATGCCATCTCCCTCAGCCCCCGTCACGGGCCGGCGGCTGCCACGCCGTCTCCTCCGCCCACGCCTCCGCCGCGGCCGCCTCCGCATCGAACCAAGGCTCCTTCGCCGTGGCGTAGCTTTCGACGTCCGCATGTGCGGCCGCCCACCGCTCCTTCATCGCCGCGTACTCCTCCCGCGCCTCGGGGACCGCGCGCAAGTGGTCCCTCATCAGCAGTGCGAAGCGCCAGCCGGGTGAGCCGGCCACGCGGACGTGAAGGTTGACCGACCTGCCCGGATCAGCGCTCCCGTGCAGCCGCTTCGGCCACGTCTGGCCGGGTAGGCCCCGTGCGTTGTCGAACCACTCCCCCTCCCGCGGCGGCAGACCCGCGTCGGCCAGCGCATCGGTGAGTTTGTCGGCGTGCTGGAGGGTGGGGACCGCCAGCATCAGGTCGATCACATCCTTGGCCGGAAGGTCCGGAACGGCCGTGGAGCCGATGTGCCAGAGCTCCGCCTCGTGGCCGAGTGCCGGACGCAGCGCATGGTTGATCCGGGCGATCAGGCGGGCCGCCTGCCGCGGCCAGGTCGGACCCGGGGGTACGAGCCGCAGGGCGGTCCCGGCGGGCGCGGACCGGCGGAGTCTCAGGTTCTTCTCGTACGGCAGGAGCCGCTCCCGCCACAACGCCGTCACCTGGCTTGTCAGCTCGTCGAGCCCACCGTTGTTGTCGATGATCACGTCGGCCGCGGCGCGCCGGTCGGCGTCGGAGGCCTGGGCGGCGATCCGGGCGGTGGCCTGCGCCTCGGTCATGCCCCGCGTCGCGACGAGCCGGGCGATCCGGACCTCGGGGGCCGCGTCGACGACGATCACGAGGTGGAAGGTGGGCACGAGCCCCACCTCGACGAGCAGCGGGACGTCGTTCACCACGATCGCGTCGGGCGGCGCGGCGGTGGCGAGCTCGATCGTGCGGGCGCGCACCCGGGGGTGGATGATGCCTTCCAGCCGGCGGCGGGCGGCCTCGTCGCCGAAGACGCGAGCGCCGAGAGCGGGCCGGTCGAGCTCACCGTCGGCACCGAGCACGTCGGGGCCAAGGGCGGCGACGACCTCCGCCAGCCCTTCGGTGCCGGCGGCGACGACCTCCCGGGCCAGCCGGTCGGAGTCGATGATCACCGCACCGAGCTGCTGCAGCCGCTGCGAGACAGCACTTTTGCCGGCGCCGATCCCGCCGGTCAACCCCACCCTGAGCATCGGCCCAGTATCCCGGGCGCGGTTGGATCCTGTCAGTGCGACCCCGCCGGCCTGTGGACAACCCGGCGCCCCGCCCGACCGGTCAACCCCACTGACCCAAGCCTGTGGACAGCCAGTCGCGCCCGCCGACGAAACGAGCCGCGAAGCCCAGCCCACCACTCTTGGCCTTTAGACAGCCCAGTCCGACGGCCGACGGAACGAGGCGAGGAAGCCGAGCCCACGCCGGGCCCATGGACCACCCCGCGAGACCGCCCAAGAACAAGGCCACAAAGCCCAACCCACGCCGGACCCACGGACCACCCCGCGAAACCGCCCAAGAACAAGGCCACAAAGCCCAACCCACGCCGGACCCACGGACAACCCGGCGCGGAGGCCGGCGAAAACGAAAACGGGCTACCAAGGCCCAGGGCCTGACGGCGCAGCGGGCAGACGGAGCTCGATCTCGGCCCCGTTTCATAGACCTGGTGGCGCGTGCTCAGCACCTGCACCGAACAGATCCACCCCACCGCGGCTATGCGGAAATTCGGCCAGCGGCACGTCCGGCATGACGTGGCGGCGCTGGCCGGGCGCCGGCACCGAACCTGATCCATGGCCTGAGGGCGCGGGCCCGGCGGGTGCGCCGAACCTGATCCCTTTCCGCCGCTGTTTCCCGGGGCCCGTGACGCCGTACATGAAAAACCCCGCCCTTCCGACCGGAGCCGGAGGAGCGGGGTTTCTCGAAGCCGGACTACGGCTCGCCGGTCCGGGGACCGGCGAGCTGTGGTGCCGTGGTCAGCTCTTGCCGCCGGCGAGCTTCTCGCGCAGAGCAGCGAGGGCCTCGTCGGTGGCCAGGGTGCCGGCCGGTTCCTCCCCGGCGCGCGCCGGGGCCGACGTGCTCGTGGAGGTGGAGGTGGAGGTGGACGACGACGAGGTGGTCACGCCGCCGGCCGGGGCCGGGTTGAGCGCGGCCTCGGCGTCGGCCTCGCGGGACGCCTGCACCTGCTTGGTGTGGGCCTCCCAGCGCTCGCGGGCGTCGGCGTACTGCTTCTCCCACGCCTCGCGCTGCTTGTCGAAGCCCTCGAGCCACTCGCCCGTCTCCGGGTCGAAGCCCTCCGGGTAGATGTAGTTGCCCTCGTTGTCGTAGGTGGCCGCCATGCCGTAGAGGGTGGGGTCGAAGTGCTCCTCGCCCTCCACGAAGTTCTCGTTCGCCTGCTTCAGC
The DNA here is from genome assembly GCF_044465265.1 of Actinoplanes sp. NPDC049681. Lineage (NCBI taxonomy): Bacteria > Bacillati > Actinomycetota > Actinomycetes > Micromonosporales > Micromonosporaceae > Actinoplanes > Actinoplanes sp. NPDC049681. The sequence goes on along the minus strand of NZ_JBITLP010000002.1, from coordinate 587,077 downwards.
GAGAGCGAGATCCGGCGACGCTCGAGGTCGATGTCGATGACCTTGACCATGACGTCCGAACCGACCTGGACGACCTGCTCGGGCAGCTCGACGTGCCGCTCGGCCAGCTCGGAGATGTGCACCAGGCCCTCGATGCCGTCGTCCACGCGGACGAAGGCGCCGAACGGAACCAGCTTGGTGACCTTGCCCGGCACGATCTGGTTGATCGCGTGGGTCCGGGCGAACTGGCGCCACGGGTCCTCCTGGGTCGCCTTCAGCGACAGGGAGACGCGCTCGCGGTCCAGGTCGACGTCGAGCACCTCGACCTCGACCTCCTGGCCCACCTCGACGACCTCGGACGGGTGGTCGATGTGCTTCCAGGAGAGCTCCGAGACGTGCACCAGGCCGTCCACGCCACCCAGGTCCACGAAGGCACCGAAGTTGACGATCGAGGACACGACGCCCTTGCGGACCTGGCCCTTCTGGAGCTTGTTGAGGAACTCGGTGCGGACCTCGGACTGGGTCTGCTCGAGCCAGGCACGGCGGGACAGGACCACGTTGTTGCGGTTCTTGTCCAGCTCGATGATCTTCGCCTCGAGCTCCCGGCCGACGTACGGCTGGAGGTCGCGCACGCGGCGCATCTCGACCAGCGAGGCCGGCAGGAAGCCGCGGAGACCGATGTCGAGGATGAGGCCGCCCTTGACGACCTCGATGACGGAGCCGCGCACGACGCCGTCGTCCTCCTTGATCTTCTCGATCGTGCCCCAGGCGCGCTCGTACTGCGCGCGCTTCTTCGAGAGGATCAGGCGGCCTTCCTTGTCCTCCTTGGTGAGGACGAGGGCTTCGATGTGGTCACCGACCGACACCACTTCCGCGGGGTCCACGTCATGCTTGATCGACAACTCACGCGAGGGGATCACGCCCTCGGTCTTGTAGCCGATGTCGAGCAGGACCTCGTCCCGATCGACCTTGACGACGGTGCCTTCGACAATGTCGCCGTCGTTGAAGTACTTGATGGTCTCGTCGATGGCTGCGAGGAAAGCTTCCTCCGAGCCGAGATCGTCGACCGTGACCTTGTTGGCGCTCGAGGTGGCCTCGATGCTGCTCGTCATGTGGACTGTTGCTCCGAACGGATGGTTTCGTGGTGTCTCTGCGCGCCGCGGAACTGCCGCCGGGCACAGCACGAACAACCGGTGATCACGACGCTGGAGCTTGGCGATCAAGCGAGGGCGATCAAGCGAGCAGGATCATGCTGGGACCGACGACTTGCGGAACCTGCTCCCTGCCGAGGCACACGATCCGCGAGCGCATCGACTAGCTTACCGTGCGCATTACCACAGGTTGCAAGCCCTCCTGCGGACCGAGGCACATTGTTCTCGGGAAACCCACCATCAAGCCCGTTTTGTGCCATTTCTACGCCTGGGAGCGTCGTCCGTCCCGCCTCTCAACGGTACGGACGGAGCCCGGCTCCCGCCCCCGGAAGTGTCGTACTCCCCCCGTACGGTGACCCGGTGACCGAAGGACAACCCACCACCCAGGCCGCGACGCTGCGCCGGGCGGTGACCGACGCCGAGAGCCGCGTGGCCAGCCGGCACTGGTGGGATCTGGACGCGGACGACTACCAGGAGGAACACGGAGCCTTCCTCGGCGACGTGGATTTCGTCTGGTGCCCGGAGGGTCTGCGCGAGGCCGACGCGCGCCTGCTGGGCGACGTGCGCGGCAAACGCGTGCTCGAGCTCGGCTGCGGTGCGGCCTCGGCGGCGCGCTGGCTCGACGGCCAGGGCGCCGAGGTGGTCGCGATGGATCTGAGCGGAGGCATGCTGCGCCATGCGCAGGAGGCTGCGGACCGTTCGGGGGTACGGGTACCGCTCGTGCAGGCGGACGCCCTCGCACTGCCCTTCGCGACCTCGGCGTTCGACGTGGTCTGCACGGCGTTCGGCGCCATCCCGTTCGTCGCCGACTCGGAGGCGGTGATGCGGGAGGTGGCGCGCGTGCTCCGCCCCGGAGGCAAGTGGGTGTTCTCGATCACACACCCCATGCGGTGGATCTTCCTCGACGACCCGGGCGAGGACGGCCTGCTGGCGATCCACCCCTACTTCGACCGCCGGCCCTACGTGGAGCAGGATGCCGCCGGAAACCCGACGTACGTGGAACAGCACCGGACCCTGGGCGACCGCATCCGCGAACTGGTGGCCGCCGGATTCGTGCTCACCGACCTGATCGAACCGGAGTGGCCGGAGGGCCACGACCAGATCTGGGGCCAGTGGAGCCCGCTGCGCGGCAGGCTCTTCCCCGGCACCGCCATATTCGTCAGTTACTTGCCCTGACCCCCGGGTACCTGCAGGTCATGAGCTTGAAAAAGGGCGACGAAGTGACCTGGAGCAGCCACGGCCAGCAGGTGCACGGCACGGTGGAGAAGAAGATCACGTCCCGCACGGAGGAATCCGGCCGCACGGTGAACGCCTCCAAGGACGAACCCCAGTACAAGGTCAAGAGCAAGAAGACCGGAGCCACAGCAGTCCACAAGCCGGGGGCACTGAAGGATGACAAGTGACACGTACGCGGAGTTCAAGGACGCGGTGAACATGACCGCGGCGGAGCTCTCGAAGTGGCTCGAGACGGACGAGTCGCAGAAGGTGGGCCAGAAGTCCGCCGGTGGCGGCGAGTCGGTCGGGCACGACAGCGGCCGGAAGATCATTCAGATCCTGCACACGAAGAAGGCGGACCTGAAGGAGGCGGACGAGGAGCACATGCGGAAGGTGATCGGGTACGTCCACCGCCACCTCGCCCAGCGGCCGTCCGGGGACGTGAAGGACACGAAGTGGCGGTACTCGCTGATGAACTGGGGTCACGACCCGCTGAAGAAGTAGGCCGGGTGCGCCGCCCTTGCCAGCCGGTTCAGCCACCAGGGCATGCGGTCAGCTTCCGATCGGGCGGTCGATTCCTATTCACCGCCGACTACGGGCAACTCGCCGGCGACCGCCGAGGACGCGGGAAGTCACGCCGCCTGTCAGGCACAGCTGCGCATGAGTCGCCGCTCGCTTCTGACCGACAGGAGTCCGCGGCTTGACTCCCTGGCACCTTCTGCGGTCACCGCGCCTCGGGCCGCGAGCTTGCTGTCCCCGGGCCTCACGCCGTGAGTCCGCTGTCACCCGCCTCGGACCGCGAGCCTGCTGTCACCGGGCCGCGAGACTGCCTCACCGGGCCGCGAGACTGCAATCACCGGGCCGCGAGACTGCAGCCACCCGCCTCGGGCCGCGGGCTGCCTTTTACACCCGCTTCGAGCCGCGAGCTTGCTGTCAGCTTGCCTTGCGCCGTGAGCCTGCCGTCACCCGCCTCGCGCCGGGGGTGGACCAGGATGTGGTCGAGCTGGGCGCGCGGCGACGGGCTGGGGTACGTGGGCCGGCGGGCGAGGCTGCGCCGTGGGCAGATCCGTGCGGTCTGACGTTGAGGCGACGCCGTTGCGGGGACGTCTTGCCATGCATTTGCTTTAGCCAGACCCGGCCGCCGGCGCCGCCCCGCCGACGTACCCACGCCTTGTCAGATGGAGGCAGCCACCGCGCCGACGTCGAGGAGGCCGGCCAGGAGGGCGAGGGCGGCCGGTACCAGGCGGTAGTAGACCCAGGTGCCGCGCCGGTCGCTGTCGACCAGGCCCGCTTCGCGGAGGACCTTCAGGTGGTGGGAGATGGTCGGGCCGGTCAGCTTGAAGGAGCCGGTGAGGTCGCAGACGCACACCTCGCCGCCGCCGGCGGAGGCGATCATGGAAAGGAGCCGGAGTCGTACCGGGTCACCCAGTGCCTTGAACATCGGTGCGAACGCCCGCGCTTGGTCGGCCTCGAGAGGCCGGCGCACCACGGGAGCTAACGGCCCCGATTGCGATGTCATCTCGATGGAAGTGCTCGGCATGCGCCCACCCTTGCAGAGCAAGGCAAGTTGCAGAGGCCGGAATCCCGACAGCTCGCTCTCCCGCGCCGCGTAACGGCTGCGCTGCGCCAGAATGCATTCCAGGCACCGCTTCTCCCGCCGCCTGCCCTGAGGCCGATGCAGCGCCGTAACAGCTGTTAAATCCGAGGTGGACGGTGGTGTCGGAACGGGATCCATCGTTCCCCCACCATCGAGGTGAGGCGCGGCGAGCTGGAGCCGAAAGACCGGGGGCGATGCCCGAATAGGCCGCGAATCACATCGTCGGCGGCCACCCGATCGGGTGCGTTACGGCTCAGGTAGGGGGATGCGGCGGTATCGCCCTGTCCAAGACCCGACGGGGATTGCTGTGGAACCGGGCAGCTCGGCGCCGACGGATTCCCGAAGCGCCTCGAGGAGCGGCGGCGCGGTTGAGCGCTACGAATTCAAGGGTCCGCGCTCGGAGCCGGTCGGGGAAGTCTCCTGCACTCGCCTTCAGCGATGAGGAGGACGGCGCCCGCGGCGACGGCAGCCCGGGACCGGCACCGACCGGAGCGGTTCCATTCCCGGCGCCTTCCGGGAGAACAAGTGGGCGACTACTCAAGTTTCCGTAGGAGGTCGAGGGTGACTCCGCCGAGGCAGAGGTAGATGGCTGCGGTGAGGGCGTCGAGGTTGCGGTAGCCGAAGCCGCGGCGTCGGATGAGCCGGATCTTGGCGTTGATGCCTTCGAGGCGGGAGTTGGAGAGTTCGACCGCGGCGATGATGGCGTCGGCGTGCTTCTCGATGCGGCGTACGAGGTTGGCGCACGCAGGAATCCGGCTGCGTTCGCGGTGCACCAGCGTTTGAGGTAGGCGCGGGCGCCGGCGGGATCTGTGGCGCGGTAGAGATCGCGCAGCTCCAGACGCGTTCACCGATCCGCGAGCTGATCGCTGAGCAAGCCTGACACCTGTTACAGAGCGCGTTGGTTGGGCGTGTGGGGCCATCGCGGATCGCGGCAGAACAGGACGAGGCTTATCCGCCTATCCGGCCGTCGTGTGAGCACCTGTCAAGATCTCGCGTAGTGCGTCAAGCTCGATCGGATCGGCGAGCCCGCGCTTGGCGAGCAAGAGGAACCGCTTGCCGCGGTGGCCGGTGAGTTGTACGACAAAGACACGCTTGGTCTCGAGGACCTGATTCGTAGCAGGCCAGTCGATCGGGCCGGAGAACGCGGTGATCGCCACCTGGCCGCTGCTCATGTCGATGACGGGACCATTGGTGGTGATGCCGGCTGACAGCGAGATCACGGCATGGACAGGAGTGTGCAGCGCAGGTCGGCGGTGCCACACCGAACGGGTGCTCAGCCAGGTCACCAGCGGAACCATGGGGAAACAGGCCACTGCCAGTCCAAGACCGAAGAAAGCAAAGTTCGGGTACCCCAGCCTGAACGCCCCGACTGCGCACGTTGCGAGGACCAGGGCCATCACCCCGATCTTGTGCCAAGCCTTGCTGGCCCGGTTCCGAGCGCTGAAGGCCTGGAAGTAGTCGGTCATTTCCGGCTGCCAGGACAGTGGAAATGCGCGGGCTTGTTCGTTCACCACGCTAGAGCTCACCCTCGATCATCCTGTGATGATGGTATGAGCCGACGAACCGCTGTGATGTGCGTTCACGGCGTGATCGATTGCACGCTCATCGGCTAGAAGTGCGTACCTGGTCTTGAGCGCCATGTCTGTTTGATGACGGAGTCACTGGGCTATCGGTTGACTGCCGAGCCCCGCGAGGGGTCGCGATCGCGGTGACAGTCGGGGTGGCAATTATTTCCGTCCGTCACGGACCTAGTGCGCTGCAGCGCCGACACCAACCCGAGTAGTCGCACAAGTGGTCGACGCCGGCCGGGGCGCGGCATCGGCATCGGCATCGGCCGAGGAAAGTCTCAGCCCCGCGCCGGCCTGAAGGAGTCAGTGGTCGACGCCGACGGTAGGGGCCGTGGTCACGCCGGCTGGGATGGTGCGTGTGGCTCCAGGCCCGGGGAGTCTGTGACCGGAGCCGGAGCGTCCGTGGCCGGCGCCGGCGCCGGGACGTCCGTGGCCGGCGCCGGGACGGACACCCAGGGTCGGCGCCGAAACGGAGAAGAGACGGTCGGCGCCGGCCGGAGGGTCAGTGGTCGGCGCCGTTCCAGTCCTGGCCGAGGCCTACCGAGACCTCGAGGGGGACCGACAGCGGGTACGCCGCGCCCATCTCGCGGCGTACCAGGGCTTCCAGGGCTTCTCGTTCGCCCGGTGCCACGTCGAAGACGAGTTCGTCGTGGACCTGCAGGAGCATGCGGGATTTGAGGTCGGCCTCGCGGATGGCCTTGTCGACGTGGAGCATGGCGACCTTGATGATGTCCGCGGCCGAGCCCTGGATGGGGGCGTTGAGGGCCATGCGTTCGGCCATTTCGCGGCGCTGGCGGTTGTCGCTGCTCAGGTCGGGGAGGTAGCGGCGGCGGCCCAGGATGGTGGCGGTGTAGCCGTCCTGGACCGCTCGGCGGACGACGGCCTGGAGGTAGTCGCGGACGCCGCCGAAGCGTTCGAAGTATTCGGCCATCAGGCCTCGGGCTTCCTCCGTGGTGATGCTGAGCTGGTTGCTCAGGCCGAAGGCGCTCAGACCGTACGCGAGGCCGTAGTTCATGGCCTTGATCTTGCGGCGCTGATCGGGGACCACCTCGTCGACGGGGACGTGGAAGACCGATGAGGCGGTGGCCGCGTGGAAGTCGGCGCCGGAGTTGAAGGCGGCGATGAGGGCCTCGTCGCCGGAGAGGTGCGCCATGATGCGCATCTCGATCTGGCTGTAGTCGGCCGTCATCAGGGACTCGAAGCCCTCGCCCACGACGAAGGCGCGGCGGATGCGGCGGCCCTCCTCCGTGCGGATCGGGATGTTCTGCAGGTTGGGGTCGGTCGAGGAGAGCCGGCCCGTCGCCGCCACCGTCTGGTTGAAGGTGGTGTGGATGCGGCCGTCCTCCGAGACCGATTTCAGCAGGCCGTCCACGGTGGACTTGAGCTTGGCGACGTCGCGGTGGCGCAGCAGGTGCTCGAGCAGCGGGTCGCCGGTCTGGGCGAACAGGTTCTGCAGCGCGTCGGCATCGGTGGTGTAGCCGGACTTGATGCGCTTGGTCTTGGGCAGGTTGCGCTCGACGAAGAGGATCTCCTGCAGCTGTTTCGGGGAGCCGAGGTTGAACTCGCGCCCGACCACCTCGTGTGCCGCCTGCTGGGCCGCCTTCACCTCGGCGGCGAAATGAGCCTCGAGCTCGGAGAGGTAGTGCGTGTCGGCCGCGATGCCGACGTGTTCCATCTCGCCGAGCACGACCTCCAGCGGCTGCTCCACCTCGGCCAGCAGGCGCTGCGAGGCGCCGTCGTCGCGGGAGAGCTCCTCGATGAGGGTGTCGGCCAGGTCGAGGGTGGCGCGGGCGCGGAGCATCACGTTCTGCTCCGCGGCGCCCTCGTCGCCGAGGCCGTCGAGGGTGAGCTGGCCGTCGTCCGGGGCGTCGACGCGCAGCTCACGCTTGAGGTAGCGCAGGGCGAGGTCGGTCAGGTCGTACGCGCGCTGGTCGGGCTTGGCGAGGTAGGCGGCGAGGGCGGTGTCGACGCGTACGCCGGCCAGCGCCCAGCCGTGGGCGCGGAACGCCAGCATCGCCGGCTTCGCGTCGTGGATGATCTTCGGGCGGTCGGGGTCGGCGAGCCAGGCGGCCACCGCGTGCTCGTCCGCCTCGTCGAGGGCGGCCGGGTCGAACCACGCGGCCGGGCCGTCGCCGGTGGCCACCGCGATGCCGGTGAGCGAGCCCGTGCCACGGCCGAAGCGGCCGGTGACCGCGACGCCGACCGGTGCGGCCTGGGCGTGCTCGGTCAGCCACGCCGCCACCTCACCGGTGCGCAGCACGCTGCCGGAGAGGTCGAAGCCGGACTCGGCCTCGGGCTCCACGGCCTCGAGGTACGAATACAGCCGCTCGCGCAGCACCCGGAACTCAAGCGCGTCGAAGACCTGGTGCACGGCCTCGCGGTCCCAGCCCTGCCACTTGACGTCTTCGGGGCGCAGCGGCAGTTCGAGGTCGCAGACGAGCGCGTTGATCTCGTAGTTGCGCATGACGTCGGCCAGGTGGGCGCGCAGGTTCTCGCCCGCCTTGCCCTTGATCTCGTCGACGTGCGCGATGATGCCGTCGAGGCCGCCGTACTGATTGATCCACTTGGCCGCGGTCTTGTCGCCGACACCGGGGACGCCGGGCAGGTTGTCGCTGGCCTCGCCGACGAGGGCGGCCTTGTCGCGGTAGCGCTCGGGGCGCACGCCGTATTTCGTCTCGATGGCGTCGGGAGTCATCCGCCAGACCTCGGAGACGCCGCGGACCGGGTAGAGGATCGTGACGTGCTCACCGGCGAGCTGGAACGCGTCGCGGTCGCCGGTGGAGATGACCACCTCGAAGCCGGCGTCGCGGGCCTGGCAGGCGAGTGTGCCGATGACGTCGTCCGCCTCGTAGCCGGGCTTCTCCACGACCGGGATGCGCAGCGCCTCGAGCACCTCCTTGACCAGGCTGACCTGGCCCTGGAACGGCTGCGGGGTCTCGGACCGGCCGGCTTTGTACTCCGCGTACTTCTCGGTGCGGAACGACTGCCGCGAGACGTCGAACGCCACCACGATGTGGGTCGGCTTCTCGTCGCGCAGCATGTTGATCAGCATCGAGGTGAAGCCGAACACGGCATTGGTCGGCTGGCCCGTCTGCGTGGAGAAGTTCTCCACGGGCAGCGCGAAGAAGGCCCGGTAGGCCAGCGAGTGGCCGTCGAGCAGCAGCAAGCGGGGGGTCTGGGCGTCGGCGCTCACGTCCGAGAACTCTAGTCCCGGGGTACGACACAAACGGGCACCGCCTCGCCCGCGGCTGCGGGCCGGGTGCGGGGCGGCCGCGCGAGAAATCCGGGTGCGACGAAACGAATCAATGTGTGAATTGGATGTTGATCTTGCTACTTCGAGGGTTCGGGCATGCGCAAAACCCTCCTGGCATTGTCGTCGCTCACCCTGTGGCCGCTGATCCCGGGCATTGCTGGACCCAGGGAGCCATGAGGATGGAAGAGTTCCTGCCGGAGTATCGGGGCGAACTGCTGACAGTAAGAGCCCCCGGACGAACTGGATTCGTCCGGGGGCTCTCAGCGCTGCAAAGCTCTACAGAACCTTGCTGAGGAAGGCCTTGGTGCGTTCCTCCTGCGGGTTCGCGATCACCTCACGCGGCGATCCCTGCTCGACCACCACGCCGCCGTCCATGAAGACCAGCGAGTCACCGACTTCGCGCGCGAAGCCGATCTCGTGCGTCACCACGACCATGGTCATGCCGTCGCGGGCGAGGTCCTTCATGACGTCCAGCACCTCGCCGACCAGCTCCGGGTCCAGCGCACTGGTGGGCTCGTCGAAGAGCATCAGCTTGGGACGCATCGCCAGCGCCCGGGCGATCGCCACGCGCTGCTGCTGGCCGCCGGAGAGCTGCGAGGGGTAGTTGTGGGTCTTGGCGCCCAGGCCGACCCGTTCGAGCAGCGCGACCGCGCGGTCGCGTACCTCTGCCTTGTTCTCCTTCTTGACCCGGCAGGGCGCCTCCATGACGTTGTCGAGGACCGTCATGTGGGGGAAGAGGTTGAACCGCTGGAAGACCATGCCGATGGACCGGCGCTGCGCGGCGACCTCCTTCTCCCTGAGCTCGTGGAGCTTGCCGCCACGCTCCCGGTAGCCGATCAGGTCGCCGTCCACGAAGATGCGGCCGGCGTTGATCTTCTCGAGGTGGTTGATGCACCGGAGGAAGGTGGATTTGCCCGAGCCCGACGGGCCCAGGACGCAGCACACCTCGCCGGGCCGTACCACGAGGTCGACGCCCTTGAGGACTTCGAGCGAGCCGAACGACTTGTGGACGTTCTCGGTGCGGATCATCTCGTCGGTCATTTCACAGCACCTTCCTCCGGGGGAAGCGCCCCGCCCTGCTCCGCCGCGATCGCCCGCAGGCGCACCTTCGCCCGGGCAGCGGCCCCGTAGCCGCGTCCGAAATGACGCTCCACGAAGAACTGCACGACCATCAGGACGCTGCAGAGGATCAGGTACCAGAGGCAGGCGGCGACCAGCACGGGAAGGACGATGAAGGTACGGGAACTGATCGCCTCGAGCTGGAAGAACAACTCGTAGGTGACCGGTACGAACGCCACGAGCGAGGTGTCCTTGACCATGGCGATCGTCTCGTTGCCGGTCGGCGGCACGATGACCCGCATCGCCTGGGGCAGCACGATCCTGCGCAGCACCCGCCCGCCGGACATGCCCAGCGCCGACGCGGCCTCGGCCTGACCCGGGTCGACCGACTGGATGCCGGCCCGCACGATCTCGGCCATGTACGCCGCCTCGGACAGCCCGAGCGCGAGCACACCGGCGACGAAGCCGGACAGCAGATCCGTGGCCTTGATGCTGAAGAACTGAGCATTCAGGTCGTGGATGCCGAAAAGAGCGCCGATCTGCCGGTCGAACGGCAGGCCGAAGCCGATCCGCTCCCACAGGATCCCCAGGTTGCCGAAGAGGATCGCGAGCACGAGCCGGGGCACCGCCCGGAAGACCCAGGTGTAGAGCCATGCGACCCACGACAGCACCGGATTCGGCGACAGCCGCATGATCGCGACGACGATGCCGAGCCCGACTCCGATGAGCATGGCGAGCACGGTCAGCAGGATCGTGCCCCGCAGGCCCTCCAGCACCGGGCCGGTGAACATGACGCCGCGCTTGCCGTTGCCGATGCTGACGAAGATGAACCGCCAGTTGAAGCGGTCGTTGGTCACCAACAGGTGGATGAACATCGCGGCCAGCACCGCGAGGCCCGCGATCGCCACCCAGCGTCCGGGGTGCCGTACGGGCACAGCCTTGATGGCCTCCGGCCGTGCCCGTACGGATGTTGTCGTCTGGTCGCTCATACGCGTATCAAGAGGCCTTCGGGTTGACGGCAGGGTCGGTGATGGCGCCGGCCTGGACGCCCCACTTGGTGAGGATGGCCGTGTACGTACCGTCGGCGATCAGCGACTCGAGCGCCTTCTCGACGACACCGCCGAACTCGGCCTGGTCCTTCGGCAGGACGTAGCCGTACGGCGCCGAGTCGTAGATGTCGCCGACCAGGGCGGCCTGGCCGTTGGTCTGCTGCACCGCGTACGCGGAGACCGGCGAGTCCGCGAGCATCGCGTCGTCCTTGCCGGAGAGGACCGCGTTGGTGGCGTCGCTCTGGGCCTGGTACTGGTCGACCGTGATCTTCGGCTTGCCGGCACCGGTGCACTTCTTGGACCGGGCCGTGATGTCGTCGACCTGAACGGTGCCGACCTGCACGGCGACCTTCTTGCCGCAGGCGTCGTCCGGGTTGATCGTCGCGCCGGACTTCGCCGCCCACTGCGTGCCGGCGGAGAAGTAGGACACCATCGTCGCCTGCTTCATCCGGTCCGGGTTCACGGTGAAGGAGGAGACGCCGATGTTGTACTTGCCGGAGCCGACGCCCGGGATGATGTCGGCGAACTTGGCCGACTGCCATTCGGTCTTCAGGCCCAGCTTCTGCGCCACGGCGTCGAAGAGGTCGACGTCGAAGCCCTTGATGGTCTTGCCGTCCGCGTCGAGGAACTCGCTCGGCGCGTACGTGGAGTCCGTACCGATGATGATCTTTCCGGCGGACTTGATCGCGGCCGGGACCTTGTCGGCGAGGGCGGTGTCGGCCGAGGCCGACGGGACGGGGGTGCCCGAGCCGGTCTCGTCGCCGGACTCTTCGCCGCAGGCCGACAGCGACACGGTCATCGCCGCCGCGACGGCCAGGCCGAGAATCGCCCGGCGGCCCGAAGTTATGCGGAACATCAATACTCCTTATTACGGGGGGTGTGGCTCAGGCAACGCCGAGGTAGGCGTCCTTCACCGAGGAGTCGTGCAGCAGTTCGGCGCCGGTACCCGTCTTCACGATCCGGCCGGTTTCCAGCACGTACGCGCGGTGGGCGCGCGACAGTGCCTGCTGGGCGTTCTGCTCGACCAGCAGGACCGTCGTGCCCTGCTGGTTGATCTCGACGATGATGTCGAAGATCTGCTGGATCAGCATCGGTGCGAGACCCATGGACGGCTCGTCGAGCAGCAGCAGCTTCGGGCGGCTCATCAGCGCCCGGCCGACCGCGAGCATCTGCTGCTCACCGCCGGACATGGTGCCGCCGACCTGCTTCTCGCGCTCCTTGAGCCGCGGGAACAGGCTGAAGGCCCGGTCCATGTCCTCTTTGATCTCCGCCCGGTTGCGGCGGGTGTAGGCGCCCATCTCGAGGTTCTCGCGCACGGTCATCCCGGGGAAGATGCCGCGGCCCTCCGGCGACTGCGACACACCGCGGACCACGCGCAGGTCGGCGCGCATCTTGGTGATGTCCTCGCCGTTGAAGCGGATCGAGCCCTGCGCCACCGGGCGCAGTCCGGAGATCGCCCGCATCGTCGTGGTCTTGCCGGCGCCGTTGGCGCCGATCAGGGCCACGATCTCGCCCTCGCCGACGGTCATGCTGATGCCGTGCAGGGCCTGGATGCGGCCGTACAGCAGCGTGATGTCCTGCAACTCAAGCAGCATCGGTCGGGACCCCCAGGTACGCCGCGATCACCTTCGGGTCGTCCCGCACCTCGGCGGGCGTACCCTCGGCGATCTTCTTGCCGAACTCCAGCACCACGATCCGGTCCGTGACGCCCATGACCAGGCGCATGTCGTGCTCGATGAGCAGGACGGTGACCCCGGTGTCACGGATCTTGCGGATCAGGGCGAGCAGCTCGACCTTCTCCGCCGGGGTGAAGCCGGCCGCCGGCTCGTCGAGGCACAGCAGCGTCGGGTTGGTGGCCAGCGCGCGGGCGATCTCCAGCCGGCGCTGCTCGCCGTACGAGAGATTCCGGGAGACCTCGCCCGCCCGGCGTTCGATGCCCACGAAGCGCAACAGCTCGAGGCTCTTCTCCCGGCCGGCCTTCTCCTCTTTCCAGTGCCGGGGCAGCCGGAAGAGAGCGCCGATCACGCTGGTCTTGTGGTGCGCGTCGGCGCCCACCATGACGTTCTCCAGCGCGGTCATCTCCGGGAAGAGACGCACGTTCTGGAAGGTACGGGCGATCCCGCCGCGCGTGATCTCGTGCTTCCTGCGGCCGACGATCGACTCGCCCTGGAAGCGGATCGCGCCGCTGGTGGGCCGGTAGACGCCGGTCATCGCGTTGAAGCAGGTGGTCTTGCCGGCGCCGTTCGGGCCGATCAGGCCGAAGATCTCGCCCCGGCGCAGGCTGAAGCTGACGTCGTTGAGCGCCACGACGCCGCCGAAGCGCAGCGTGACGTTCTCGACCTCCAGCAGCACGTCGCTGGAGCGCTCGTGCGGTGACCCCGCCGGGGCGGAACCCCCATCCCCGGTCGGGACCGGCCGGTCCACCGGACGCGCGTTGGCCTCGTCGAGCTCCTGCGGAGTCTCGATGTGTGGCTCGCTCACTGGGGAGCCACCTCCTTCTCACGGTCCTTGAGCTCCATCGCGCGACGGCGGCTCGGGATCAGGCCCTGCGGCCGGAGGATCATCATCACGATGATCACCGCGCCGAAGATGGCGAAGCGGAACCCGAACAGGTCCGTGTGGAAGATCGGGTCCTCGATGCCGCGCAGCCGGTCCGGGATGTACGAGATCAGCGCGCCGCCCAGGATGGCGCCGAAGATGTTGCCGGAGCCACCCATGACCACGCCGGCGAGCACCAGGATCGAGAACTGCAGGATGAACGTCTGCGAGTTCATGAAGCCCTGCTGGCCGGCGAACATGACGCCGCCCAGGCCGCCGATGAACGCGCCGATGGCGAACGCCCACAGCTTGTACTTGATCGTCCGGACGCCCATGATCTCGGCGGCCTCCTCGTCCTCGCGGATCGCGAGCCACGAGCGGCCGACCCGGCTGCGGTCGAGGTTCCGGACGCCCAGGATCACCAGGATGATCACCGACAGCCCGAGCCAGTAGTACGGCGTCGCGTCGGCGACACCGAAGATCGCCTTGCCGTCGGCGTACTTGCCCGGCGGGTGCGGGATGTCCGCGAAGCCCCGGTCGCCGCGCAGCGTCTCGGAGCTCGTCGCGAAGATACGGATGATCTCGGCGAAGCCCAGCGTCACGATCGCCAGGTAGTCACCGCGCAGCCGCAGCGTGGGCCAGCCCAGCAGCAGGCCGGAGACCATCGCGACCGCCAGCGCGACCGGGATGGCCGCAACCCACGCCCACTTGGTGTGCAGGACGCTGTCCGGCGACGTCAGCATCGCGACGGTGTAGGCACCGACCGCGAAGAAGCCGACGTACCCGAGGTCCAGCAGGCCGGCGAACCCGACGACCACGTTCAGGCCGAGAGCCAGCAGAACGTAGTAGGACATGTTGAACAGGGCGCTCGGCCAGTCGATGCCCTCGGTGACGATCTGCGGGCCGATCACGGGCACCTGCGCCACGTACGGCAGCAGGTAGGCCAGCACCGCGAAAATGATGATCAGAACCGTACGGACGGCCCAGTGCTGACGACCGAACCAGCCGCGGACACCGCCCGAGGCGCGCCAGTTCTTCTTGTCCGGCGCCTGCGCCGGAGCCGTGCTAGTCGCCTCCGTAGTCATGCGCGGGCCCTCCCGAGAGACTCGCCCAGCAGGCCCGTCGGACGGACCAGCAGGATCAACACCAGCAGCACGAACGACGCGGCGTGCAGCCACTGCGTGCCGAAAAGGCTGGCCGCGTAGTTCTGCAGCACGCCCAGCAGCAGGCCACCCAGCAGCGCGCCGCGCAGGTTGCCGATACCGCCGAGGACCGCGGCGGTGAACGCCTCGATGCCCAGCAGGAAGCCGGCGTCGAACCGGGTGACACCGATCTTCAAGTCGTACATGACGGCGGCGACACCCGCCATCAGCCCACCGAGCAGGAAGACCAGCGCGATGACCCGGCTCTTGTTGACGCCCATCAGCGCCGCACTGTCCGGGTTCTGCGCCACGGCGCGGATGCCGCGGCCGAGCCGCGACCGGTTGATGAAGCGGTCGAGCACGAACATCATCACGAGCGCCAGCACGATGATCAGAATCTGCAGATTCGTCACGTGCATGTTGCCGATCACGACGACGTCGGTCGGCCGGATCAGCGGCGGGACACCCGTGATGTTGCGCTTGGTGATGACGCCGACGGTCTCGGAGATGAACAGCGAGGCGCCGATCGCGGTGATCAGGAACGCCAGCGGAGGTGCGTTACGGCGCCGGAGCGGCCGGTAGGCCACGAGTTCGACGCCGAGGGCGGTCAGACCCGAGATGAGGATCGCCGCGATCAGGCCCAGCAGCAGGTAGCCGAGGACCGCGAACATGTTGGGGGTGGCCGAGTTCTGGTCCAGCCCGAAGAATCCCCACACGATGAGACACGCGTAGGAACCGAGCAGGAAGACCTCGGAGTGCGCAAAGTTGATCAGGCGGAGCACGCCGTAGACCAGGGTGTAACCCAGCGCGAAGAGCGCGATGATCGCGCCCTGCGCTAGGCCCGTGATCGTGAGCGGCCCAAGGTCCTGAATCAGACCGGAGAAGTTCACAAGGGGCTCCTGAAACGAAGAAGTCGGTGCGGCCGGAGATCATCCGGCCGCACCGGCCCTACAGAGAGTTACACCAGAATCAGGAGGTCTTGACCTCTTGGTCGGCGACAGTGTTGCCGCTCTGGTCGAACTTGAACGCCCACACCTTGATCGAGGCCGGGTCCAGCTCACCGGTCTGCGTCCACTTGTACGTGTTCGCGATGCCGGTGTAGTTGGCCGTCGACAGGTAGGTGTTCAGCTTCTCCGCGGTGGTGTTGCCCGCGTCGATACCCGCCAGGAAGATGTTCGCGGCGTCGAACGCCACGTCGCTGTACGTACCGGCGTCGACGTTCCACTGCTTCTTGTAGTCCGCGACGAACGTGCCGCCCGCCTTCTCCGGCGGGGAGCACGGGCAGGTCACGATGGTGCCGGCCGCCGCCGAGTTACCCGCGGCCTTGGCCAGGCCCGGGTCCTTCATGCCGTCGCCGCCGACCAGGACGCCCTTCCAACCGGCCGCCGTCAGCTGCTTCCGGATGAGGCCGGCGTTCTGGTAGTAGCCGCCGTAGAACATCGCCGTCGCGCCCGAGGACACGACCCGCTGCACGACCGCCGAGAAGTCGGTCTGCTTGCCGTCGGCCTCGGTCTTGTCCGTCTTGACGACCGCGCTGCCCAGCGTCTTCTTCACCACGTCGGCCAGGCCGGCGCCGTACGCGGACTGGTCGTCGGCGACGAAGACCTTCTGCGCCTTCAGGACGTCCTTGATGTAGTTGGCCGCCGCCGGGCCCTGCGAGTCGTCGTTCGCGACCGCGCGGTGGAACGTCTTCCAGTTGTTCGCCGACAGCGAGGTGCGGGTCGCCGACGGGGTGATCGTCGGGATGCCGGCCTCTTCGAAGATCGGGTCGGCAGCCTCGGACTCACCCGAGAACGGCGGGCCGACGATGCCGAGGATCTTCTTGTCCGCGACCAGGTTACGGGCGACACCCGGGGCCACGGCCGGCTCGCCCTGCGAGTCGAACTTGGCGACCGTGATGCACTCGGAGCCCTTCTTGGTGTTGTACTGCTTGACCGCGAGCTCGAAGCCCTGCTCGATGTTGACACCGAGGTTCGCCGCGGAACCCGTCAGGGCGCCGAAGAACGCGAGCTTGTAGCCGCAGTTACCACTGGCCGAGTTTTCGGAGCTGCTGCTGCTGTTGCAGGCAGCGGCACCGGCGACAAGGCCGATCACGGCCAGCCCACCGATGGCTCGTGCGAGAACCTGCCTCAAGGTTGGAACCCTCCTCCATACCGAACCCACCGAGCCACCGCAGGTCGATTGGCACTTGCAGTGCTCCACGACACACGCCGCCCGTCATGGGGCCGGACGCTATCCCAACCTCCGGGCTGTGGGTAAGTGTTCACACGGGCATTCACCGAACCGTTACGTGCGGTGATGCTCACACGGAGAAGGTGTAACAATCAGGCAGTTCCGGCCGCCGCGCCGGACGAATCGTCACCCTCCGCGAGAATCCGGTCGGCCACCTCCCGCATGGTCATCCGGTGATCCATGGCGGTGCGCTGGATCCACTTGAACGCCTGCGGCTCGGTCATCTGGTACTTCGTCATGAGCTCGCCCTTGGCCCGCTCGACCGACTTCCGGGTCTCCAACCGATCGGTCAGGCCCGCCACCTCGGACTCCAGCGCGGCGATCTCCGAATACCGGGAGAGCGCGATCTCGATGGCGGGCACCAGATCCGACTTCTGGAAGGGCTTGACCAGGTACGCCATGGCACCGGCGGCCCGTGCCCGCTCCACCAGGTCCCGCTGGCTGAAGGCGGTGAGGATGACGACCGGGGCGATCCGCCCGCCGGCGATCCGCTCGGCGGCGGCCAGCCCGTCCATGATCGGCATTTTGATGTCGAGGATCACGAGGTCCGGCGTGAGGTCCTCGGCCAGCCGCACGGCGGTCTCGCCGTCACCGGCCTCCCCGACGACGTCGTAACCCTCCTCCACGAGCATCTCGGCCAGATCCAGCCGGATGAGCGCCTCGTCCTCGGCGATCAGAACCCGCCTGCGCTCGGCACCCGCCTGCGTGTCGGCCACGAAACCCCTACCCCCAACACTCTGCGAAGACGCGACACCCGGGTATCTGGGTGTCACCCCTGACAGCGTAGTGGGTAGTGTGTGTCCTGCTCGTATCGCCGTGGCCAACTCGGCCCCGAACCGGGCACGGCTCGTCCCCGTAGACCAATCGGCAGAGTCGATGGACTCAAAATCCATTCAGTGTGGGTTCGAATCCCACCGGGGACACCGAAGTGTCGTACCCGCGGACGATGGCCCTGAGGTCCGCCGGCATGCCGTTCGCGGCGATTCACCGGGCCCTCGGGGTGCCCGGAACACGGTGGCCAGCCGGCTCTCCGGCGACCGCGCCCGGGAGCGCTTACGGGCCTGACCTGCGGCGCCCCTTCTGCACCCGCGCCACACGTTCACCAACGAATCGGCTGACAT
This sequence comes from Actinoplanes sp. NPDC049681, assembly GCF_044465265.1. NCBI lineage: Bacteria > Bacillati > Actinomycetota > Actinomycetes > Micromonosporales > Micromonosporaceae > Actinoplanes > Actinoplanes sp. NPDC049681. Next base: position 569,173 of record NZ_JBITLP010000002.1, on the reverse strand, counting down.
CATGCGCGGCGCGATAGGCCGAGCGGTGAGCCGAGCCGCTCTCGGATTTTTCCGGGAAAGGCCGGTTTGCCGCTCTCCTCGGTGTTGTCATGGCAGTACCAGAACTGCCAGGAGGCTTCATGTTGTGGTCCGGCTCGTCGCCCCTGACCGTCGTGCGTAACGGCATGTGGGGACTGCTTCTGCTGACCGGGGTGGCCTGGCTGGCGATCGGGTGGAGCGTGCTGCGGCTGGAGCCCGCCGACATCGCGGACATCGCCGGGCCCGTGCTGCTCTTCGCGGCCGCGACCGAGCTGGTGCGGGCCGTCGCCGGGTCCCGGACCTGGTGGCTGAACGCCGGCATGGCGCTGCTGTTCGCGGCGACCGGCGCGGTTCTCATGACGGACCGGGCCGATTCGTGGACGACGCCCGCTGCGCTCATCGGGTGGTACCTGCTGGTGCGTGGTGCCGCGGACATCGCGATAGCAATGCAGCCTTCAGGCCGGTCAGGGGTGGCGGCGGGGCGGTGGGACGGGACCCGGGAGACCGACCGGGTGTGGGGGCTGCTCACCGTGGTCGGCCTGGTGGAGCTCGGGCTGGGGTTCTTCGCCGCCGGCTCCTTCGCGCGTACGGCGGAGATGGTCACCGTCATCCTGGGCGGCGCGGCCGTGATCCGGGGTGTGGCGGACCTCGTCGCCTCGTTGCGGCTCAAGGAGGCGTCGGCGTTGGCGCGGGCGGAGCGGCTGCTGGAATTGCCGCCCGAGCGCGCGGTCGGGGTGGCCGGGTACGCGGCGGGCATCACGGACTTCGAGGAGGCGCCGCCGCGGGGTTCCCGGCCTCGGCACCGCGCTGCCCCGGCGACTGCGCAGCCGGCGAGCTCGGGCCCCGGCAGCTTCCATGACGAGGTGCTGCGGACCACCGCAGATCTGGACGCCATGCTGGCGCTGGCCGGCGTGACGGGTACGGGCACACCGGGGGCCGCGGCGCGGGCGGCCGAGGCGGTGCAGGTCGAGGTGCCGGACACGGCCGAGGGTGTCGAGCTGGCGGGTCCGGCCCAGATCGGGGCGACTCCCGGACGGGCGGAAGGCGCGGATCAGCAGGGCGCCGCACCGCACGGTCCGCAAGCGATGCACGCTCCCGCCGGACCGCAGGCGCCGGGAAGCCTGGGCGGTGCGCCGCACTCGGGGCAGGCGGACACGGCGATGGAAGGGCAGGGCGCCCGGACCGTCGCGATGCCGATCTGGCAGGACCGGCGGGAGGGGCAGGACCCTTCCCCGGCCGGCGGGCACGCTCCGACGGGTGCCCCGGCCCGGGGTTCATCGCCGCTGGGTGACGGGCCGATGCCGCTGCTGGACCCGACGGCACACGCGGCCCGCGCCGCGATGCCGGGCGTGGACGACACGTCGATCATCACGCGCAGCCGGCTCGTGGACTGAGCGAGGTCAGGCGCCGACGCGGCGCAGCAAGCCCTCCTGGACCGCGCTCGCGATGTGCACCCCGTTGCGGGTGAACATGCGGCCGCTCGCCAGTCCCCGGCTGCCGCTCGCGGACGGGCTGACGCAGTCGTACATGATCCACTCATCCGCCCGGAACGGCCGGTGGAACCACAGGGCGTGGTCCAGGCTGGCCCCGATCACGCCGCCCGGTCCCCACACCTCGCCGTGGAAGGACAGAACGGAGTCGAGCAGGGAGAGGTCCGACGCGTACGTCAGGGCGCACGCGTGGATCAGCGGGTCGTCGGGCAGCTTGCCGTTGATGCGCATCCAGACGCGCTGCTGTTCCGCGGCATCGCGGTCGCCCGGGGGCACCCAGCCGGGCGTGTTCACGTAGCGCACGTCGATCGCCTGCGGTGCCGCGTCGAAGGCCTTCTTGCGATGCGGGTACTTGGCGAGCCAGTCGCGCATCGTCGGGGTCTCCTCCGGCCCCTGGATCCCCTCCGGCGGCGGCGAGTGGTGGTCGAGGCCCTGCTCGGTCACCTGGAACGACGCCGACATGAAGAAGATGGTCTTGCCGTGCTGCTGAGCGGTGGAGCGGCGTACGGAGAACGAGCGCCCGTCGCGGATCGTCTCGACGGTGAAGTCGATGGGGACGGTCGGGTCGCCGGGCCGGACGAAGTAGCCGTGCAGGGAGTGCACGTGGCGGTCCGCGGAGACCGTGCGTCCCGCCGCCACCAGGGCCTGGCCGGCGACCTGGCCGCCGAAGACGCGCTGGGCCCCGACCTGCGGGCTCTCCCCCTGGAACCGGGCCTCGTCCAGCTGCTTGAGGTCGAGGACCTCGAGCAGCTGGTCGACGGCGGCCTGCCCGTGCAGGGGCGAGGTCGCCGACTGCGCCGAGCGGGCGGAGCGGGCCGGCGGAACCGAAGGCGGCGAGGTCACAGGCTGCTCCGGCGGGACCGAGGGCGGCGCACTCACACCGTGCTCGGGTCGACGAGCGAGCCGAGCTGGTGAACCCGGAGGGTGTTGGTCGAGCCGGGCGCGTTCGGCGGGCTGCCGGCCACGACCACGACGTAGTCGCCGGGCTTGGCCAGGCCCAGGCCGAGCATGCTCTGGTCGACCTGGCGGAACATGTCGTCGGTGTGCTCGACGAAGTCGGTCAGGAACGTCTCGACGCCCCAGGAGAGCGCGAGCTGGTCGCGGACCTCGGCGACCGGCGTGAAGGCGAGCAGCGGCAGCTCGCAGTGCAGCCGGGAGAGCCGTCGCACGGTGTCGCCGGTCTGGGAGAACGCGACGAGGGCCTTGGCGCCGATGTTGCGGGCGATGCGCGACGCCGCGACGGTGAGGGCGCCGCCGTGCGTACGGGGGTCGTGCTGCAGGACCGGCACGCCGAAGGCGCCGTTCTCGGTGGTCGTGACGATCTTCGCCATGGTGCTGACGGTGAGCACCGGATACTTGCCGACCGAGGTCTCGCCGGAGAGCATCACAGCGTCGGCGCCGTCGAGGACCGCGTTGGCGACGTCGGAGGCCTCGGCGCGGGTCGGGCGGGAATTCTCGATCATCGAGTCGAGCATCTGGGTCGCCACGATGACCGGCTTGGCGTTCTCGCGGCAGAGCTGCACGGCGCGCTTCTGCACCAGGGGCACCTGGTCCAGCGGGAGCTCGACGCCGAGGTCGCCGCGGGCCACCATGACGCCGTCGAAGGCCATGACGATCGCCTCGAGGTGGGTGACCGCCTCCGGCTTCTCGACCTTGGCGATGACCGGGACGGTCTTCTTCTCCTCGGCCATGATCTGGTGCACGAGCTTGATGTCGTCGGGCGAGCGCACGAACGACAGGGCGACCAGGTCGACGCCGAGCCCGAGGGCGAAGCGCAGATCTTCCTCGTCCTTGTCGCTCATCGCGGGAACGCTGACCGCGACGTTGGGCAGCGACACGCCCTTGTTGTTGGAGACCGGGCCGCCCTCGGTGACCAGGCAGCGGATGTCGTTGTCCTGCACGGTGGTGACCTCGACCGCGACCTTGCCGTCGTCGATCAGCAGGCGGTCGCCGACCTTGACCTCCTGCGGGAGCTTCTTGTAGGTGCAGGAGACGCGGTCGGGGGTGCCCTGGATGTCGTCGCTGGTGATGGTGACGACGTCACCGGTGTTCCACACGTGCGGGCCGTTCGCGAACTTGCCGAGGCGGATCTTCGGCCCCTGGAGGTCGGCGAGCACGGCGACGGCGCGGCCGGTCTGCTGCGCGGCGGCGCGGACCATCTCGTAGATCTTGCGGTGGTCGTCGTGGCTGCCGTGGCTGAAGTTCAGGCGGGCCACGTCCATGCCGGCCTCGACCAGGCCGAGCATGCGCTCGGGGGAGGCGGTGGCGGGACCCATGGTGCAGACGATCTTTGCGCGGCGTGTCACAGCCATCAGGCTAGTCTCTTTTCCGGATCGGCCGGCCGGCCGAGTCTCGTCACGGGAATGAACGGCTGGTGGCGGGCGTCGGCGACCGCAATCGCCTTCAGTTTATCGGGCCGCTTCCGGCGGTCGCGCCGAGATGCCCCGGCAGGGGTACGCGGAAACGACAGCGGCCCGCCCCCGGATAGGGAACGGGCCGTCGTGCCGTGCGGTTACCGGGTTGCGGCCAGCGGCTGCGACGACGGGCGTACGGGCGCCGGCAGATCGCCGTGCGCACCGAGGTACTGGTGGATGGCCGCGGCGGCGGCCCGCCCCTCGGCGATCGCCCAGACGATGAGCGACGCCCCGCGGTGCATGTCGCCGGCGACGAACACCCCGTCCGCCTCGGTCTGCCAGTTGTCGTGCGCGTCCACCGCGCCCCGGGCGTTGCGGTTCACGCCGAGCTGCTCCAGGAGCGGCTGCTGCTCCGTACCCTCGAAGCCGATCGCGAGCAGGACCAGGTCGGCGCGCAGGTCGCGCTCCGAGCCGGGGGTGACGGTGACCGTGCGCCGGCCGTTGATGCGCTCGACGACGACGTCGGCGACGCGGACCGCGGCGACGTTGCCGTTGCCGTCGTCGACGAACTCCTGCACGGCCACGCCGAAGATGCGCTCGCCGCCCTCCTCGTGGGCCGGGTAGTTACGCAGGATGACCGGCCAGGTCGGCCACGGGTGCAGCTCGGCGGCGCGGGTATCCGGGGGCAGCGGGTACTGGTCCAGCTGGATGACGTTGGCCGCGCCCTGGCGGTGGGCGACGCCGAGGCAGTCGGCGCCGGTGTCGCCGCCGCCGATGATGACGACGTGCTTGTCCTTGGCGTCGATGGGCGTCGTGTCCTGGAGGCCGGAGACCACCCGGTTGGCCGGGACGAGGTGCTCCATGGCCAGGTGTACGCCGCGCAGCTGCCGTCCCGGCGTCTCGTGCGTGTCCCGGCCGGCGAGGGCGCCGCAGGTGAGCAGCACGGCGTCGAAGCGATCACGCAGGTCGTCGGCCGTCACGTCCACGCCGACGTTGACGCCGGTCTGGAACACGACCCCCTCGGCCTCCATCTGCGCGAGGCGGGCGTCGATGCGCTCCTTCTCGAGCTTGAAATCCGGGATGCCGTAACGGAGCAGGCCGCCGATGCGGTCGTCACGCTCGAAGACCGTCACGGCGTGGCCGGCGCGGGCGAGTTGCTGCGCCGCGGCGAGACCGGCCGGGCCGGACCCGACCACGGCCACCGACTTGCCGGAGAGCGTGACCGGCGGCTGCGGCTTCACGTACCCGAGGTCGAAGGCGTGGTTGGCGATCTCGACCTCGACCTGCTTGATGGTGACCGGGTCGTCCGCGATGCCGAGGACACAGGCCGCCTCGCAGGGCGCCGGGCAGAGCCGGCCGGTGAACTCCGGGAAGTTGTTCGTGGCGTGCAGGCTCTCCGCCGCGGACGCCCAGGCACCGGTACGCACCAGGTCGTTCCAGTCCGGGATGCGGTTGCCCAGCGGGCAGCCCTCGTGGCAGAAGGGGATGCCGCAGTCCATGCACCGGGTGGCCTGGTCGCGGATGAGCTCCTCGCCGGCCGGCGGGTAGACCTCGCTCCAGTCGCGGATGCGTACGGGCACCGGGCGGCGCTTCGGGAGCTGCCGCTCGTACCGCAGGAAACCGTTCGGATCAGGCACGGGTGACCCCCATTACCGCCTCGTCGACGTCGCGACCGGCAGCCTCGGCGGTCTTGATCAGTTCCATCACTCGCTTGTAGTCGCGCGGCACGACGGCGGTGAACTCCGCCACCGCGGCCGGCCAGTCCTTGAGCAGCCGTTCGGCCACCGCGGACCCGGTCTCGGCGTGGTGCTTCTCCACCAGGTCGCGCAGGGTCTCCTGCTCGTCGGCGGTGAGCGGGGCCAGGTCGACCAGCTCGGGGTTGACCAGGGTCTGGTCGAGGCCGAGCACGAACGCCTTGCCGCCGCTCATGCCGGCGGCGAAGTTGCGCCCGATCGTGCCGAGCACCACCACGACGCCGCCGGTCATGTACTCGCAGCCGTGGTCGCCCACGCCCTCGACGACCGCGGACGCCCCCGAGTTGCGCACCGCGAAGCGCTCGCCCGCGCGGCCGCGCAGGAACACCTCGCCGGCGGTGGCGCCGTACAGGATGGTGTTGCCGGCGATGATGTTCTCCTCGGCGACAAACGGTGCCTGCTCGTCGGGTCGTACGACGACCCGCCCGCCGGACAGGCCCTTGGCGACGTAGTCGTTGGTGTCGCCGATCAGCCGCAGGGTCACGCCGCGCGGCAGGAACGCACCGAACGACTGGCCGCCCGTGCCGCGCAGGGTGAAGGCGATGGTGTCGTCGGGCAGGCCGTTGCCGCCGTACCGGCGGGCCACCTCGCCGCCGAGCATGGCGCCCACGCTGCGGTTCTCGTTGCGGACCGTCAGCTCGGCCCGGACCTCCAGGCCGTCGGTCAGCGCCGGCTGGGCGAGCGCGATGAGCTCGTTGTCCAGCGCCTTGTCGAGGCCGTGGTCCTGGGCGACGACGCCGCGGCGGGACGCGCCCTCCGGCAGCTCCGGCACGTACAGGACCGGGGTGAGGTCGAGGCCCTGGGCCTTCCAGTGGTTCACCGCCGGGGCGACGTCGAGCACCTCGGCGTGGCCGATCGCCTCGTCGATGCTGCGGAAGCCCAGCTCGGCCAGGTAACCGCGGACCTCCTCGGCGAGGAACAGGAAGAAGTTCTCCACGAACTCGGGCTTGCCGCTGAAGCGCTCGCGCAGCACCGGGTTCTGCGTGGCGATGCCGACCGGGCAGGTGTCCAGGTGGCAGACCCGCATCATGATGCAGCCCGACACGATCAGCGGCGCGGTCGCGAAGCCGAACTCCTCGGCGCCCAGCAGCGCCGCGATGATGACGTCGCGGCCGGTCTTGAGCTGGCCGTCGACCTGCACGGTGACCCGGTCGCGCAGCTTGTTGAGCAGCAGCGTCTGCTGGGCCTCGGCCAGGCCGAGCTCCCACGGGGAACCGGCGTGCTTGAGGGAGTTCAGCGGGCTGGCGCCCGTACCGCCGTCGTGGCCGGAGATCAGGATCACGTCGGCCTTGAGCTTGGCCACGCCGGCCGCGACGGTGCCGACCCCGATCTCGGAGACCAGCTTCACGTGTACGCGCGAAGCCGGGTTCACGTTCTTGAGGTCGTGGACCAGCTGGGCCAGGTCCTCGATGGAGTAGATGTCGTGGTGCGGCGGCGGGGAGATGAGCCCGACGCCCGGGGTGGCGTGCCGGGTCTTGGCGATCCACGGCCACACCTTGTTGCCCGGCAGCTGGCCGCCCTCGCCCGGCTTCGCGCCCTGCGCCATCTTGATCTGCAGGTCGTCGGCGTTGACCAGGTATTCCGTGGTCACCCCGAAGCGGCCGGACGCGATCTGCTTGACGCTGGAGCGCCGGGCCGGGTCGTAGAGGCGCTCGACGTCCTCGCCGCCCTCGCCGGTGTTCGACTTGCCGCCGAGCCGGTTCATGGCGATCGCCAGGGTCTCGTGCGACTCCGCGGAGATGGAGCCGTACGACATCGCGCCGGTGGCGAACCGCTTGACGATCGCGGACGCCGGCTCCACCTCGTCCAGCGGGACCGGCTGCCGGTCCGGCTTGAAGCGGAACAGCCCGCGCAGCGAACCGGCAGCCTCGGCGAGACCGTCGACCTTCTCCGTGTACTGCTTGAAGACGTCGTACTGCTTGCTGCGGGTGGCGTGCTGCAGCAGGAAGACGGTCTCCGGGTTGAACAGGTGGACCTCGCCCTCGCGGCGCCACTGGTATTCGCCGCCGACCTCGAGGCGGCGGTGGCTGCGCTCGGCCGGGTTCCTCGGGTACGCCTTGGCGTGCCGCGCGGCGACCTCGGCGTGGATCTCGGCCAGCCCGGAGCCGCCGATGCGCCCGGACGTGCCGGTGAAGTAGCGCTGCAGCAGCTCGTCCTCGAGTCCGACCGCCTCGAACACCTGCGCGCCGCAGTACGACGACACCGTCGAGATGCCCATCTTGGACATGATCTTCAGCACGCCCTTGCCGAGCGCCTTCACGTAGTTGCGGATCGCCTTGCCCGCCTCCATGCCCGCCAGCGGGCCGGTGGCGATGAGGTCCTCGACGCTCTCGAAGGCCAGGTACGGGTTCACCGCGGCTGCCCCGTACCCGATCAGCACGGCCGCGTGGTGCACCTCGCGGCAGTCGCCGCTCTCCACGACGAGTGCCACCTGCGTGCGGGTCTGCTCCCGCACCAGGTGCTGGTGCACGGCGGCGGTGAGCAGCAGCGACGGGATCGGCGCCAGGTCGGCGTTGGAGTCGCGGTCGGACAGCACGAGGATGCGGACGCCGTCCTCGATCGCCTCGGACACGTGCCGGCAGATCTCGGTGAGCCGGGCCTTGATGCCCTCCGCGCCGTCGCGCAGCCGGTAGAGGCCGGAGACCCGGACCGCCTTGAAACCGGGCAGGTCGCCGTCCTCGTCGATGGAGAGCAGCTTGGCCAGCTCGTCGTTGTCGATGATCGGCCACGGCAGCACGACCTGCCGGCAGCTGGCCGGCCCGGGCTTCAGCAGGTTGCCCTCGGGGCCGATGGTCATCGACAGGCTGGTGACCAGCTCCTCGCGGATCGCGTCCAGCGGCGGGTTCGTGACCTGGGCGAACAGCTGGTGGAAGTAGTCGAACAGCAGGCGGGGCCGGGTCGACAGCGGCGAGATCGGGGTGTCCGTACCCATCGAACCGAGCGGCTCGGCACCGGCCCGGGCCATCGGGCCCACCAGGATCTTCAGCTCCTCCTCGGTGTAGCCGAAGATCTGCTGGCGGCGCATGACCGAGTCGTGGGTGTAGATGATGTGCTCGCGCGGCGGCAGGTCCTGCAGGTCGATGAGCCCCGCGTGCAGCCACTCGTCGTAGGGCTCCGCGGCGGCCAGCTCGGCCTTGATCTCGTCGTCGTGCACGATGCGCCCGGCCGCGGTGTCGACCAGGAACATCCGGCCCGGCTGGAGGCGGCCCTTGGCGACGACGGTGGCCGGATCGAGGTCGAGCACGCCGGCCTCGGAGCCGAGCACGACCAGGCCGTCGCTGGTGTGCCACCAGCGGCCCGGGCGCAGGCCGTTGCGGTCCAGCACCGCGCCGATGATCGTGCCGTCGGTGAACGCCACGCTGGCCGGGCCGTCCCACGGCTCCATCAGGCTCGCGTGGAAGCGGTAGAAGGCCCGCCGCGCCGGGTCCATGCCCGGGTCGTTCTCCCACGCTTCGGGAATCATCATCAGTACGGCGTGCGGCAGGCTGCGCCCGGCGAGGTGCAGCAGCTCCAGGACGGCGTCGAAGTTCGCCGAGTCGGAGGCCTCGGGCGTACAGATCGGGAACAGGCGCTTGATGCTGCCCGGCAGGTTCGGCGAGGCCAGCAGCGCCTCGCGGGCGGCCATCCAGTTCTTGTTGCCGCGGATGGTGTTGATCTCACCGTTGTGGGCGATGAAGCGGTAGGGGTGCGCCAGCGGCCACGACGGGAACGTGTTGGTGGAGAAGCGCGAGTGCACCAGCGCGATGGCGCTGTCCATGCGCTCGTCGGTCAGGTCCGGGAAGAACTCCGGCAGCTGGTCGGGCGTCAGCATGCCCTTGTACGTCATGGTGCGCGCCGAGAGCGACGGGAAGTAGGCGCCGATGCCGCGCTGCTGGGTCTCCCGCTCGGCCTGCTTGCGGATGCAGAACGCCACGATGTCGAGCTCGATGCCGGACAGCTGCTCGCCGGCCTTGCCGGTCGTGCCGCCGGTGAGCCGGTGCGCGGCGAGGAAGACCTGCTTGATCGTCGGACGGGCCGCCTCGGCGCTCTCGCCCAGCCCGGACGGATCCACCGGCACGTCGCGCCAGCCGAGGATGTCACCGCCCTCGACCAGGGCGTACTTCTCGAAGACCGCGATGGCCCGGGCCGCTTCCGACGCGTCGTTGGGCAGGAAGACCAGGCCGGTCGCGTACGCGCCGGGTGCGGGCAGTTCGAAGTCGACGACCTCGCGCAGGAAGGCGTCCGGGACCTGGATCAGGATGCCGGCGCCGTCACCGGTGTTGTGCTCGGCGCCGCGGGCGCCCCGATGGTCGAGGCGGATCAGCGCGGAGAGACCCTTGGCGACCACATCGTGGGAACGTCGGCCATGGAGGTCGGCCACGAAGGCGACGCCGCACGCGTCGCGCTCGTTCTCCGGGTCGTACAAACCCTGGGGGTGCGGAAGAGCCACCGGGCCTCCGATCGTCACTGGTGTTTCCGTGGAAGGTCGGGACGACGTCGGCCCTGCAAAGTCTCTCGATACTACGTTAGTCGTCACCGATCTCCGCCAGGTGCGGATAGATCACACTTCGTCGACGCGGGTTAGGTAGTCTCGCGCGGTGGCGCTAGAGGATACCGACGTCTTCACCCGGCTGGAGCGTTTCTACGATTCCGTGCCCCGCGATGCCACCGTCACGGAGGACATCGGGGGCCTTGTGCTCTTCATCCGTGAGGGTGCGGGGTGGCCCTACTACGCCCGTCCCCGGATAGGGGGTGAGACGCCGTCTGCCGCCGATGTTACTGCCGTCCGGGCGCGCCAACGAGAGCTCGGCCTCCCCGAGGCGTTCGAATGGGTGCACGAAACCACCCCCGACCTGCTCGCCGTGGCCCGCTCCGCCGGGCTGGACGTGCTGCTCGCCCCGCTGATGGTGCTCGACCGGGCGGCGCTCGTGCCGGACCTGCCGATCCCCGGCGCCACGATCCGGTTCCTCGACCCGGCGAGCCCCGGCTTCGCCGCGGACATCGCCGCCAGCCGGGCGGTCGGCCGGCTCGGCTTCGGCGCACCGGCGTCCGCGACCGGCGCGTCCCCGGCCACGGACCGGGCGGGCGCGCTGGTGATGGAGCCGGCCGGCCCGGCGCAGCGCGACGCGGTTCCCGCGCCGGACGAGCAGGTCATCGCCGACCAGGTGCGCCGGCACGCGTCCGGCCGCTTCGTCAGCGCGGTGGTCGAGTCCCCCGCCGACGGCATCCTCGCCTCCGGGTCGGTGCAGCGCGTCGGCGGCGTGGCGGAGGTGGCCGGTGTGGCGACGCTCCCGTCGGCCCGGCGCCGCGGCTACGCCTCACAGCTCACCGCCAGCCTGGCCCGCCGCGCTCTCGAGGAAGGCGACGACCTGGTGTTCCTGTCGGCCGGCGACGACGACGTGGCGCGCCTCTACTCGAAGGTCGGCTTCCGCCGCATCGGCACGGCCTGCATCGCCTCGCCGGCCGCCGCTCCCCTCTAGCTCATTCCGGGGGTTGCCAGTCGGCAGCCAGGCCGTGGGCGTGGCCCAGGATCCGCGGTCGCAGCGATCCCAGGGCCGCGTCCCGGGCCCGCAGCGCGAGGCGGCCGCGCGCCTGCACCACGGCGGACATCCGCCGGCTCTGACGCACCACCGAGGCGGTGCGCGGCCGCCGGGCCCGGTCGTACGCCTCGACGGCCTGGCCCAGCCCGGGCCCGGGCTCCGCGGTCGCGACCAGGGACCGCAGCGTCGCGGCGTCCTCGAACGCCAGGCAGGCGCCCTGGCCGAGGTGGTGGGGCATGGCGTGGGCCGCGTCGCCGAGCAGCACCACGCCGCCGGAGCCGCAGCGGAACCCGTACGCCCGCGGCAGCGGCCGCAGCTCGCGGACCTCCTGCGGGACCAGATCCTCGGGGCGGGTCGCGGCGAGCAACTCACCGATCGGGGCGTGCCAGCTTTTGAACCAGCGGCGCAGCAGGGCCAGCTGGGTGGCGGGCGGCTCCGGCCGGGGCGCCCCGGCCGCCGTGGCGACCCAGTAGATGCCGCCCCGGCCGCCCGCGCGCTCCCCCAGCGGCATGGAGACGAAGCGGTACCCCGCGCCCAGGGTCTCGCCGCCGGCCGCGTGGTCCGGCGCCAGGGCGGGCGCACGGTACGCCGGCACGACGGCCTGCCACGCGGCGAAGCCGGAGCCGACCGCGACCGCCTCCGGGGCGAGCACGCGGCGTACCGGGCTGTCGATGCCGTCGGCCGCGACGATCAGATCCGCCTCGAACAGGACCCGGCCCGCACCGACCGCCGGGCGGGCCGCGCGCCGGGCCCGCACGACGGTGATCTCCACGCCGGTGCGGATCTCGACGCCGTCGCCCAGCCCGGCCACCAGGGCGTCGTAGAGGTCCTCGAGGTGCACGACCGCCGGTGGGGGCCCCGCCCCCGGCCGGTTGTGCGGGGCGACCAGCCACTGGCCGTCCGGACGCCGTACGCCGCCGTCGGGCAGCGGGGCGGCGATGCCGGTCCAGCCGCCGTCGGGGTCGAGCGACTCCAGCGCGCGGCGGCCGTTGGGCCAGAGCACCAGCGCGGTCGGCGGCGCGGCGACGCGTTCGCCGCGCTCGAGGAGGGTGACCTGCCAGCCTTCGCGGGCGAGGGCCCCGGCGGCGGCCAGTCCCGCCATGCCCGCGCCCACCACCACGGCCGTGCGCATGTCGCGGCCCGGCTTCTAGTGCTCGTCGGAGGCGGAGCTCGAGGAGGCGGAGGCCTCGGCGTCTTCGTCGCCGGCGGGCTTCTCCGGCTTCTCCGGCGCTGTGTCCGGTGGCAGGACCCCCGTGCGCTCGTACGCCCGGAACCGCTCCTCGCTGACCACCTGATAGGCCGTCGGAGCCTTGACCACCGCCTCGCCCGCGCCGACGTCGACCTGGTCCACGTCGCCGGCGGACGGCGGCTCGGGCTCGGTCTCCGGCGCGTCGATCGGCACGACGTACTCGCGGGGACCCTTCACGACCAGGAAGTAGGCGAGGGCCAGCAGGAACACCACGATCGACGTGAAGACGTTGAGCCGGATGCCGAACAGGTGGTTGGCCTCGTCGATGCGCAGCATCTCGATCCAGCAGCGGCCCAGCGTGTACGCCATCACGTAGACCGCGAAGGCGCGCCCGCGGCCGAACTTGAACCGCCGGTCGAGCGCCCACACCAGCCCGGCCACGCCGACGTCCCAGATCGCCTCGTACAGGAACGTCGGGTGGTAGAGGTCCGGCAGGGTGACCGGCTTGCCGTCGATGACCGTGGCGTGCCCCGGATCGGCACGGTCCATGTCGTGCACCCGCAGGCCCCACGGCAGGGTGGTGACGCTGCCGTACAGCTCGTTGTTGAACCAGTTGCCGAACCGGCCGATCGCCTGGGCCAGCGGCAGGCCGGGCGCGAGCGCGTCGGCGAACACCGACAGCGGCAGCCCCAGCTGGCGGGCGGCCAGCCAGGCGCCGAGCGCGCCGCCGGCGACCGCGCCCCAGATGCCCAGGCCGCCCTCCCAGATCTGGAAGACCCTGATCGGCTGGCCACCGTCGCCGAAGTACTCCGCCGGGGAGGTGATCACGTGATAGATCCGGGCGCCGACGATGCCGAACGGCACCGCCCACACGGCCATGTCCAGGGACGCCCACGGCGCGACGCCGCGGCGGCGCAACCTGTACTCCATGACGAGGACGGCGGCGACGATGCCGAGGACGATGCAGAGCGCGTACGCCCGGAGCGGGATGCCGAGGACGTGCCACACCGACGTCGTCGGGCTGGGGATAGCGGCGAGGGTCACGCGCGCACCCTACCGCCGATCGCCGGGATCGGTGTCAGGAGGGCTTGCCCGCGCGTACGCCCTCGGCGAGTTCCGCGCTGAGCGCCCGCAACCGCTGGTGGCCGGAGGCCAGGTCGGGGGCCTCGAGCACGCAGCGGATCAGCGCGCTGCCGACGATGACACCGTCGGCGAAGGCGGCCACCTCGGCCGCTTGTGCCCCCGTGCCCACCCCCAGACCGACACCGACGGGCATCTCGGGATCGGCGGCACGGACCCGCGCCACGAGCTCCGGAGCCTGCGACGACACGGTCGTGCGAGCGCCGGTGACACCCATCAGCGCGGTGGCGTAGACGAACCCGCGGCAGTTCGCCACGGTCATCGCGATGCGCTCGTCGGTCGAGGACGGCGAGACGAGGAACGTACGGTCGATCGCGTGCCGGTCGGCGGCGGCGATCCACTCCCCGGCCTCGTCCGGGATGAGGTCCGGGGTGATCATCCCGGTGGCCCCGGCAGCGGCCAGGTCCCGGGCGAACGCGTCGACGCCGTACTTCTCGATGGGATTCCAGTACGTCATCAGCACGACCGTCGCCCCGGTGCCCGCGACGGCCTCGATGATGCGCAGCGTGTCGCGGGTGCGTACGCCGTTCGCCAGGGCGATGTCGCTCGCCTTCTGGATCACCGGCCCGTCCATCACCGGGTCGCTGTACGGCAGCTCGACCTCGATGACGTCGCACCCGGCCTCGGCCATGGCGACCATCGACTTGATGCTGTCGTCGACGTTCGGGAAGCCGGCGGGCATGCACCCGACGAGAACCGACCGCCCCTCGGCCTTGGCCTTGCCGAAGGTCTCCGAGATGCTCATTCCTGCTCCCCCGGCACCAGTACCTCGCGTTCATCGAGAATCCCGAAATACGCGCCGGCGGTGTGCACGTCCTTGTCGCCGCGGCCGGACAGGTTGACCACAATGGTCGGGGTGCGGCCCAGCTCCTTCGCGAGCTGCGGCGCGATCCGGGCGGCGCCGGCCAGGGCGTGCGCGCTCTCGATCGCCGGGATGATGCCCTCGGTGCGGCACAGCAGCTGGAAAGCGGCCATCGCCTCGTCGTCGGTGACGGGCTCGTAGACCGCCCGCCCGGTGTCGTGCAGCCACGCGTGCTCCGGGCCCACACCGGGATAATCCAGCCCCGCCGAGATCGAGTGCGACTCGACCGTCTGGCCGTCCTCGTCCTGCAGCACGTACGTGCGGGCGCCGTGCAGGACTCCCGCGGAGCCGCCGGTGATGGACGCGGCGTGCCGGCCGGTCTCGACGCCGTCGCCGCCGGCCTCGAAGCCGTACAGGCGGACCTGCTCGTCCGGGACGAACGCGTGGAAGATGCCGATCGCGTTCGAGCCGCCGCCGACGCAGGCCGCGACGGCGTCGGGCAGCCGGCCGATCTGCGCGAGGCACTGCTCGCGGGCCTCGGTGCCGATGCCGCCGACGAAGTCGCGGACGATCTCCGGGAACGGGTGCGGGCCGGCCGCGGTGCCGAGCAGGTAGTGGGTCGTGTCGACGCTCGAGACCCAGTCGCGCAACGCCTCGTTGAGGGCGTCCTTGAGGGTCCGCGAGCCGTTGGTCACCGGGACCACCGTGGCGCCGAGCATGCGCATCCGGGCGACGTTGAGCGCCTGCCGCTCGGTGTCCATCTCGCCCATGTAGACCACGCACTCGAGATCGAGCAGGGCGGCCGCGGTGGCGCTGGCGACGCCGTGCTGGCCCGCACCGGTCTCGGCGATGACCCGCGGCTTGCCCATCCGCTTGGCGAGCAGCGCCTGGCCCAGCACGTTGCGAACCTTGTGCGCGCCGGTGTGG
Organism: Actinoplanes sp. NPDC049681; assembly: GCF_044465265.1. NCBI lineage: Bacteria > Bacillati > Actinomycetota > Actinomycetes > Micromonosporales > Micromonosporaceae > Actinoplanes > Actinoplanes sp. NPDC049681. The sequence continues at coordinate 553,980 of NZ_JBITLP010000002.1, read as the reverse complement.
TTCAGGTCCTCCCGCTTGAGCAGCACCTCCGCACCGATCGCCGCGGACAGCCGCTCGGCCCGGTAGAGCAGCGACGGCGTGCCGGCATAGTCGCGCAGCAGGCCGGTGAACCGCTCCTGGAAGACCGGGTCGGTCTTGGCCGACCGGTACGCGGCGTCGAGCTCGTCGAGCGCCCGCACCAGCGCCTCGGGGACGAACCGCCCGCCGTACCGGCCGAAGTGACCGGCCAGGTCGGGCAGCGGGGGCGCGCTCATCGCACCGGCCGGGGGGTCGCCGGGTGGTTGCCGGCGTTGACCAGCTCGGCCACGGCGTCGCGGGGGCTCTTCTTGGTGACCAGCCCCTCGCCCACCAGGACGGCGTCGGCGCCCGCGGACGCGTACCGGATCAGGTCGTGCGGGCCGCGCACCCCCGACTCGGCGATCTTGACGACGTTGTTGGGCAGCCCCGGGGCGATCCGCTCGAAGACGGACCGGTCCACCTCCAGCGTCCGGAGGTCACGGGCGTTCACCCCGATGACCTGGGCGCCGGCATCCAGTGCCCGGTCGGCCTCTTCCTCGTTGTGCACCTCGACGAGCGCGGTCATGCCCAGCGACTCGATCCGCTCGAGCAGGCCGACGAGGACGTTCTGCTCGAGCGCCGCCACGATGAGCAGTACGAGGTCGGCCCCGTGGGCACGGGCCTCGTGCACCTGATAGCTGGAGACGACGAAGTCCTTGCGCAGCACCGGCACGCCGACCGCGGCCCGCACCGCGGCCAGGTCATCCAGGGAGCCGCCGAACCAGCGGCCCTCGGTCAGCACGCTGATGCATCGTGCACCGCCGGCCGCATACTCGCCCGCGAGCTCCGCCGGGTCGGGGATGTCGGCCAGGGCGCCCTTCGACGGCGACGACCGCTTCACCTCGGCGATCACCGCCACGCCGGGCTTGCGCAGGGCCGCGTACGCGTCGATCGCCGGCGGGGCCGCCGCCGCGAGCTCACGCACCTGCTCCAGCGGAACCTGCTCCTGACGAGCCTCGACGTCCTCGCGTACCCCCGCGAGGATCTCCTCGAGCACATTCTGCGATCCCGCACCACGCTGATCGGATGTCACCTAATGACTCCCCTCTCCGGGTGTCCTCGGCCCGATGCTAGGTGGCCGCCGACGCGTCCGGCCGCCCGGGGTATGGCGCGCCTCACGAGGTGGGCTGCGGCATAATGCGCTCCCGGACGGAACTTGTCTCTTCTGTCACATCCTCCCCCGCGGCGTCCGGCGGCTAGCTGGGACCCCCTGGATGATCGGCTGATCCCCCTTCCTGTTGACGGTCGTGTCACCGTTCGGAAATACGACTCCGCCACCATGGGACTCGGGCAGACTGGTCCGCGGCGTGCCCACCGCTGCACGGCACGCCGGGCCCGCGCGAGCACTGTGGAGGTGACCATGGCCAGCGACGAGAGTGGCTTCGCCGCCCTTTCCCGCACCGTCGTCTCGTATGCCGCCGAGCTGATCGCCGGCGTGGAGCGCCGCGTCGTCGGCGAGGAGAAGGTGCGCACCGCCCAGGGCAACGCCTGGGCCGCGATCTGCGCCGACCGGGCCCGGGCCCAGGCCCGCGCGGACATGGACGCGATGGTCGCCGCCCTGGCCGCCCAGCCGCGCCGGCGCAACGCCGGCTCCGACGAGTCCGGATCGCGGGCGAGCGCCTCCCCGGCCGTCCTGGCGACCACCCGCTGACTCACCGCCCGGATCGCGGCCGCCGGGACGGTCCGGCCCGACCCGCGGCCGGTTGCCGCCGCCCGCCCGGGCGTCACCGCGCGGTCGGGTCGTCCCCGCGGTCGAGGGCGTCCCAAACCGCCCTGTTGTCCGCCCGCTGGTCGTCGCCGGCCGTCACCGTGGGCTGCGGGCGGCGTTCATAGCGCGCCCCCATGCCGGGCCACTCGTGGCCGTGCCGCGCCGCCTGCCAGCCGCCCGCCACGACCAGCACGCCGCCGAGCGCGCAGACGATCGGCCACACCGTGGCGCCGGCGCCGGCGGACCCGGCGTCCAGCCCGGCGCGGCCCACGACCGCGCCCGCCGCCGCCCCGGCACCGGCGAGCGCGAGCAGGGCTCCGAGCACGCGGCGGGGTGTACCGCGGGTCGCCGGCAGCGCGCCGGCACCGGCCAGCGCCACCAGCGCCAGCCCGATCACCCACGGCGCCACGTCGGTGCCCGTGCGGGTGGTCCGCAGCTCGGACAGGCCCGGCCGGGCGGTCACCTCGACCGCCCAGGTGCGGGTGATCCCGTACAGCGCCAGCCCGGCGCCCGCCGCGCAGGTCAGGACCGTGACGCCGAGCTTGCGGCCGGGCGTGGTCACCGGGCCGCGCGCAGGGTCTCGGCGGCGGCGATCGCGGCGAGCACAGCTGCGGCCTTGTTGCGCGTCTCCTGCTCCTCGGCGGCCGGGTCCGAGTCGGCCACGATGCCGGCGCCCGCCCCGACGTACGCCGTACCGCCCCGCATCAACGCCGTGCGGATCGCGATGGCCATGTCCATGTCGCCGGCGAAGCCGAAGTAACCGACCGTGCCGCCGTACAGGCCGCGGCGGGTCGGTTCGAGGCTCTCGATGATCTCCATGGCCCGGACCTTGGGCGCACCGGACAGGGTCCCGGCGGGGAACGTCGCGGCGAGCGCGTCGAACGCCGTGCGGTCGTCGCGCAGCTCGCCGACCACGGTCGAGACGATGTGCATGACGTGGCTGTAGCGCTCGATGCGCGCGAAGTCCGGCACCTCGACCGAGCCGGCCCGGCAGACCCGCCCCAGGTCGTTGCGGCCGAGGTCGACCAGCATGACGTGCTCGGCGCGCTCCTTCGGGTCGGCCAGCAGCTCGGCGGCGAGGGCGTTGTCCTGTTCCGGCGTCGCGCCGCGCCAGCGCGTACCCGCGATCGGGTGCAGCAGGGCCCGGCGGTGGCCGCCCTCGGCGGCGCTCACCTTGAGATGCGCCTCCGGCGAGGATCCGACGATGTCGAAGTCGTCGAAACGCAGCAGATACATGTACGGGCTGGGGTTCGTCGCCCGCAGCACCCGGTAGACGTCCAGCGGGTCGGCGTCGGTGGCGCGCTCGAAGCGCTGGGCGACCACGATCTGGAAGCACTCGCCGGCCCGGATCGCCTCCTTCGCCGTCTCGACCGCCTTCTGGTATTCGCCGGGCGGCGTACGGCTGACCACCTCGCCCGGCGGCACCCGCTCCACCGTGGAGATCATCGGCGGGGTGGGCCGGGACAGCGCGGTGGTCATCGCGTCGAGCCGGCCCACGGCCTGGTGGTACGCGGCCCGCGCGGTGGCCGCGTCGGCGCCGTCGGGCAGCACCGCGTTGGCGACCAGGATCGCCGAACCGTCGTAGTGGTCGAGCACGACGAGGTCGGTGGCGAGCATCATGCCGAGCTCGGGCAGGGGTACGTCGTCGGCGGCCGTCGCGGGCAGGCGCTCGAACCGGCGGACGAGGTCGTAGCCGAGGTAGCCGACCATGCCCCCGGTCAGCGGCGGCAGGTCGCCGGCCGGGTCCTCGTCGTTCGGGGAGGCCAGGGCCGCGACCGTCTCGCGCAGCGCCGTGACCGGGTCCCCGTTCAGCGGTACGCCCACCGGCGGGCTGCCCAGCCACGCGGCCTCGCCGTCCCGCTCGACGAGCGTGGCGACGCTGCGTACGCCGACGAACGAGTAGCGCGACCAGGCGGCGGAGCCCGCGCCCTGCTCCGCCGACTCGAGCAGGAACGTGCCCGGGCCGCCGGCCAGCTTGCGGTAGACGCCGATAGGGGTCTCACCGTCGGCGAGCAGCCGCCGGATCACCGGCACGACCCGTCGGCGCGCCGCCTGGGCGACGAACGTCTCCTCGCCGGGTGCCACGGCGCCGCTGGTCACGCGTCCTCCCCGGGCTGCAGCAGGGCCGGCAGCCCGTTTCCCACGGCCGGCGGGTCGCTTTCCGCGGGCGTGCTGACGGGCAGGTGGTCGTTGAAGCAGGTGTGCGCGCCCGTGTGGCACGCGGCGCCGACCTGGTCCACTGTGAGCAGCAGGGCGTCGCCGTCACAGTCGAGGGCGACGGACCGTACGTGCTGGTGGTGGCCCGACGTGGCGCCCTTCACCCAGTACTCCTGGCGGCTGCGCGACCAGTACGTGGCGCGTCCGGTGGTCAGGGTGCGGTGCAGCGCCTCATCGTCCATCCACGCCAGCATCAGGACGTCGCCGGTGGCGTGCTCCCGCACGACGGCGGCGACCAGGCCGTCGGGATTGCGGCGCAGGCGGGCGGCGACGGCCGGATCGAGCGCGGACGGCCGGGCGGGCTGGTTCTCGAGATCAGTGACGGGCACAGTGCCAGATTCTCTCGCACTCCCCCGAACGTCCACGGGGCCTATCCGCCTAACCCACGATCCGGTCACGGACCCGCACAGGGGGTGTGACGGCGGAGGCGAGGACGGTACCGTCGTCGTGCGCCGCGCCTGCCCGGGTGTCGCGCCCCGCGCCCGCCCGCCCGGCCGTCCGGACGGGTCGCGCCGCCACCGTGACGGGAGTCTCGAAGATGGAGCCGACGGCCAACCCCGAGGACGGCCGGCAGTCGCACGGCCTCGGCCGCTTCTGGCCGGCGTCCGGCAAGCCCGGACGGGACCGGACCGGCCCCGAGACGGACGCGTCGGGAACAGAGCCGCGAGAGCCCGGATCAGAGCCCTTGGAATCGGGTACGGAACAGCGCGAGCCGGGCGAATCGGGAACGGAACTGCCGGACGACCGGGCGCCGGGCACGACCGGCGACGCGGACGATCCGCCGCTTGCGGAGAGCGGGGGTGCCCCGACCCCCTACGCTGCACCGCGGCCGCACCCGGCGCTGACCAACGACACCAAGCTGGTCGCACTCGGCTCGCGGCGCCCCGCGGACACGCTGCTGGGCGGGACGACAAACGGACTGCGCTGGACGAACCAGGGAGGCTTCCCACCCGTGGAGACCAACGGTCACCGCAACGGAGAGATCGAGCCGCGCCACGGCGGCACGCCGTCGGCGAACGGGCAGTCGCCGGCGATCAACGGCGCGCTGCCCCATTCGCGCTCGCCGTTCGCGCCACCACCGGACACCCCGCCGCTGTACGCGCCGTCGCCCTTCGCCGGCGCGGGCAACCCGCCCGTGCCGGAGCTGCCGGCCGATCCGCTCGCACCGCCACCGCCCGCTTCAGGCTCCGACCTGCCCGGCAACCCGCTCAGCGCACGCCCCGAGAGCGGAGGGTCCGGCGACCCGCTGGACGGACGCCCGGCGAGCAGCCGGCCCGGCGACCCGTTCAGCGGACACTCGGTGAGCAGCCGGCCCGGCGACCCGCTGGACGGACGCCCGGCGAGCAGCCGGCCCGGCGACCCGCTCGGCGGACGCCCGGTGAGCGGCCAGCCCGCCGCCTCCGGGTCGGCCGCGGTGCCGCTCCCGCCCTCCACTCGCCCGGCCGCCGCACAGCCGGTCTCCGGCCAGCCCGGCGGCGCCCCTGCGCCGCAGGCTGCCGAGCCTGCCCCGCACGAGGCCTGGGGCCCGCCGGCACACCGCGGCACCTCCGCCGGGAGCGCGTCCGTCCCGGCGGGTCCGGGCGGTGCGCCACTGGATCCCTTCCCGGGTTTCGCGCCGGGCACCGGCCAGGCCGCGCCGGACCGGTTCGCGCCGGCCGACCCGGCCGCCGGTGACCAGCTCGGCGGCTGGGGCTCGGAGCAGGCCGGGTTCCGGCTGGACCCGCTTCCTCCGGCCCCGCTCCAACCGGCGCAGGTCCCGCCCGGCGGACGGCGCGCGGTGCCGGACCTCGACGAGCCGCAGACCGGACGGCGGACGGCCGGCGACGAGGACGCCGCCCGGCGGGCGGGCGACGACCGGCCCGGCGGACGCCGCTCGGCCGACGACGCCCCGGCCGGCCGGCGGGCCGCGCGGGAGACCGCCGACGTGGCCGCGGGCAAGCCGCTGCGCCCGGGCGACCTGGACGCGAGTCCGATCTCGTTCTGGGACGAGGCCGCCGGGGAACGCCTCCGCGGCGAGTGGCACGAGGTGAAGGCCCAGTTCGTGGACGACCCGGTGGCCGCGCTGACCCGGGCGCACGACCTGCTGACCGATGCGGTGCACGAGCTGACCGAGTCGATGCTGGCCGAGCGCGACCAGCTCGATCCGCTGCGGGGCACCGAGCAACCCGACACCGAGAGCATGCGCATGGCCATGCGCGGCTACCGCGAGTTCCTGGACCGCATCCTGGGTCTGTAGTCCGCGAGAGGTCCACGAGGCCGCGATCCCGCTGAGGCGGGATCGCGGCCTTTTGTCATGGTCGTGTGCCACGTTCCGACCTGCGGATTGTCAGGCGCCCCGAATTCAACTACCGTTGAACTCACCAGCCGATGAGTTTTAGGGAGGCCATGATGTCCAGCGCCATCGAGGTCCGCGACCTCGTGGTCGAGCGGGGGAAGCGGAGGGTCCTGCATGGGATCTCCTGCGCCGTGCCGGCCGGAAGCGTCACCGGGCTGCTCGGCCCGAGCGGTAGCGGCAAGACGACGCTCATCCGGGCCGTCGTCGGGGTCCAGATCATCCGGTCCGGCACGGTGACGGTGCTCGGACAGCCGGCGGGCGCCGCGGCGCTGCGGCGTACCGTCGGTTATGTCACCCAGGCGCCGAGCGTCTACGCGGACCTGTCCGTGCGCGAGAACGCCCGGTATTTCGCCTCCCTCTACGGCCTCCCGGCGGCCGACGCGGACCGCGCCGTCGCGGACGTCGGCCTGGCCGGCGCCGCGGGCCAGCTGGTCGGCAACCTCTCCGGCGGGCAGCGCAGCCGCGCGTCCCTGGCCTGCGCGATGATCGGCAGCCCGGAGCTGCTGGTGCTCGACGAGCCGACGGTCGGGCAGGACCCGGTGCTGCGCGCCGACCTCTGGGCGAAGTTCCACGCCCTCGCCGCCGCCGGCACGACCCTGCTGGTCTCCAGCCACGTCATGGACGAGGCCGGACGTTGCGACCGGCTGCTGCTCATCCGCGAGGGCCGGCTGATCGGGGACGACTCCCCCGCCGCCATCCGCGCGGCGGCCGGCACCGAGGACCTGGAAGAGGCGTTCCTGCGCCTGATCCGCGACCGCGAGGAGGTCGGGGCACGATGAACCTTCGGATCACGTTCAGCACGGCGGGCCGGATCCTGCGGCAGCTGCGGCACGACCGGCGTACCGTCGCGCTGCTGATCGTCGTGCCGGCGGCGTTGCTGACGTTGCTGTATTTCATGTACGAGAACGCCGGCCCGACGTTCGACCGCATCGCGCTGGTGATGCTCGGTGTCTTCCCCTTCGTCACGATGTTCCTGGTGACCAGCATCGCCATGCTGCGGGAGCGGACCACCGGCACGCTGGAGCGGCTGCTGACCACCCCGCTGGGCAAACTGGACCTGCTTTTCGGGTACGGCATCGCGTTCGGTCTCGCCGCGGCGGTGCAGGCGGCGGTGGCGGTCGGGGCGGCGTACTGGCTGCTCGGGCTCGACACCGTCGGCAACGCCGGCCTGGTGGTGATCATCGCCGTGGTCAACGCCGTGCTGGGGGTCGCGCTGGGGCTGTTCTGCAGCGCCTTCGCCCGCACGGAGTTCCAGGCCGTACAGTTCCTACCCGTGGTGGTCGTGCCGCAGCTGCTGCTCTGCGGGCTGTTCGTGCCGCGGGGGCAGATGGCGGGCTGGCTGCAGGCGGTCAGCGACGTCTTTCCGCTGTCGTACGCGGTGGACGCCCTCGCGCAGGTCGGCCGGCATGCCGACGCCACCACGACGATGTGGTGGGACCTGACGGTCGTGACGGCCGCGGCGATCGCGGCGCTGATGCTCGCGGCCGCGACGCTGCGGCGGCGGACCGGCTGAGACGACGGGGAGATCTTCTTTGGTACGGCGCAGCGGGCGGCGTCCGGGCAACCAGGACACCAAGCAGTCCATCCTGGAGGCCGCCCGTGCCGTGTTCGCCGAGCGGGGTTTCGACAAGGCGTCGATCCGCGCCATCGCCGGGGAGGCCGGGGTCGACCCGGCGCTGGTGCACCACTACTTCGGCACCAAGGAGAAGCTGTTCCTGGCGAGCATGAACTCGCCGGTGAACCCCTCGGAGCTGATCCCGGAGGCCCTCGCCGGGCCGCGCGAGGAGGCGGGCGTAAGCCTGGTGCGGCTGGTGCTGAGCGTGTGGGACTCGCCCGCCGGCGCTGCCGCGATCGCCCTCATGCGCTCCGCGATGAGCAACGAGTGGACCGCGCGGCTGATGCGGGAGTTCGTGGTGACGCAGGTGCTGCGCCGGGCGGTGACCGAGCTCGGCATCGACGAGAAGGAGGCGCCGATGCGGTCGGCCCTCGTCGCGACGCAGATCGCCGGCCTCGCCGTCGTCCGGTACGTGCTCAAGGTCGAGCCGGCGGCATCCGCCGACGCCGACCAGCTGGTGGCCGCGGTGGGCCCGAGCGTGCAGCGCTACCTGACCGATGAGCTGCCGGGAGTGTTCTGAACGCACCGGTCACACAGCACCGGGTGCAGCAGGTGGGCCAGGTCGTGACGGTCGGCGACCGGCCGGGGGAACGACAGCCGGGCGAGCCGCGCGCCGATGCGGACGACGAAGCCGTAGCGGTCGAGGCGCACGACGCGCGGCTCGTCGCCCGGGCACGCGGCGGGGCCGAGCCTGCGGCGGACGTAGCCGGCCATCTCGTCGACGTGGTGGTCGGCGAGGTCGGCGATCAGGTCGAACTCGATCCGGTGCAGCGGGTCGGGTTCCGCCTCGACGTAGTCGTCGCGGTCCACGTCGACCAGGACACCGTGCCGCTCGTAGCGCACCTCGGCGACGTCCATCCGGTGGATGACCTGGGTGGTGCCCACGTCGAGCAGGTCCGGGGCCGGGTCCGTGTCGGCGTAGTCGAGCGCAGCCTGCCGGGCGTCCTCGCCGGTGAGCGGCGTGGCCCAGCCGGCCACCCAGACCCGGCCCAGCGAGGGCCCGCCGGCCACCGGCGGGACGTCCGCGATGTCGAGGACGAGAGCGGTGTCCTCGGCGTCCGGTGCGGGGCGCAGGGCCTCGGCGAGCGCGCCGTCGCGCGGCGAGAGCAGCAGCACCCGGCCCTGGCCGTCGGTCACGTGCCGCACCGGCAGCGGACCCGGGCGGCAGGCGATGTGCGCGGTGGCGGGCAGGTGGCCGGCCGCGAGCGTCCGTACGACCTCGGCGTGGGTGGGCTGCATGGGGACCTCCTGGCCAGTTAGGCTAGCCTTAGTTAGGCGAGGCTAACCATAGCATCGGTGCACGAGCATCCGTACCGGAGGAAGAGTCACCCGTGAACAACTCCCGACCCAAGGCCCGGCTGTCGCGGGCACTCGGCATCCCGCTGACGCGCAAGTGCGTCAAGTACTTCGAGCGGCGCCCGTTCCCGCCCGGCGTGCACGGCCGGGGCCGGCGCAAGCAGTCGGACTACCAGGTGCGCCTGCTCGAGAAGCAGCGGCTGCGGCACCAGTACAACGTCAGCGAGGCGCAGATGCGCAGGGCGTACGACGACGCGCACCGCGGCGAGGGCAAGACCGGCGAGAACATGGTCGCCCTGCTGGAGAGCCGCCTCGACGCCACCGTGCAGCGCGCCGGCCTGGCCCGAACCGTCTACCAGGCGCGGCAGCTCGTCGCACACGGCCACTTCACGGTGGACGGCAGGAAGGTCGACCGGCCGTCGTACCGGCTCAAGCCCGGCCAGGTCGTCGAGGTGCGGGAGAGCAGCCGGCAGAAGCCGCCGTTCCAGATCGCGGCCACCGGCGCCCACCTCGACGGGCCCACCGCGCCGTACCTGTCGACGGTGATCGAGGAGCTGCGCACCACCGTCATCCGCAAGCCGCTGCGCAGCGAGGTGCCGGTGATCTGCGACGAGCAGCTCGTGGTCGAGTTCTACGCGCGCTGAGACCGCCACTTCTCAGCGCGTCTGCTCCAGCCAGCTCGCGTAGAGCTTCGCGTAGATGGACTCCGGGTCGTGCAGCAGCTCGGCGTGCGGGCCGCGCTGCACGACCCGCCCGGCGTCGACCACGATGACCTCGTCGGCCGACTCGGCGGTGGACAGCCGGTGGGCGATCGCCACCGTGGTCCGCCCGCGGGTGACCGTGTCGAGGGCGCGCTGCAGGCGTACCTCGGTGGCCGGGTCGACCGCGCTGGTCGCCTCGTCGAGCACCAGGAGGTCGGGGTCCGCGACGTACGCCCGCACCAGCGCGACCAGCTGCCGCTCCCCCACGCTGAGCGCCTCGCCGCGCTCGCCGACCGGCGTGTCCAGCCCGCGCGGCAGTCCCGCCAGCCAGTCGGCCAGGCCGAGCTCGGTGAAGGCCAGCTCCAGCTCGTCGTCCGTGAGCTCCGGCCGGGCAAAGCGGATGTTCTCGGCCACGGTCGCGTCGAACAGGAACCCGTCCTGCGGCACCATGACGACCCGCGAGCGCAGCGAGTCGAACCGTACGGTGGCCAGCGGCGTCCCGCCGAGCAGCACCTCGCCGCCCGCCGGGTCCATGAGCCGGGTGAGCAGCTTCGCGAAGGTGGTCTTGCCGCTGCCGGTCTCGCCGACCACCGCCACCTTGGTGCGCGCCGGGATCTCCAGGTCGACGCCGGAGAGCACGACCGGACCGCCCGGGTAGCGGTACGACACGTCGCGGAAGCACACCGACAGCGGCCCCGGCGGCAGCGCGACGCCAAGGGTGTCCGGGTCGGCCACGTCCGGCTGGAGGTCGAGCACGTCCAGCACCCGGCGCCAGCCGGCCACCGCGTTCTGGGCCTCGTTGAGCACCTCGGTCGCGATCTGCACCGGCTGGATGAAGAGCGTCACCAGGAACAGGAACGCGGTGAGCTCGCCGACGCTCAGGCCGCCGTCCACGCCGAGCAGCACGCCGACCACCACGACCGCGGCGAGCGCGACGCCGGCCGCGATCTCGCCGGTCGAGAAGCTGATCACGCTGGTCCGCAGGGCCCGCTGCTGGGAGACCCGCAGGTTCTCGATGGACGTGTCGAGCCGTTTCTCGGTCCGGCCGGCCACCCCGTACGCGCGGATCACGGTGGCGCCGACGACGCTCTCGGCGACCGCGCCCAGCATGATCCCGGTGCGCTCGCGCACGACCCGGTAGACGCCGGCGAGGCGCTTCTGGAAGAGCCGGATGACGATGAGAGCCGGCACGAACGCGGCGAACACCACGAGCGTGAGCTGCCACGAATAGACGATCATGACGACGGTCGTGACCACGACCTGGCCGCTGGTGAGCAGCAGCATCACGCCGCCGGTCTGCAGGAACTGGGTGATCTGATCGACGTCGCCGGTGACCCGGGAGACCAGCGAACCCCGCCGCTCGGACTGCTGGTGCAGCATCGACAGATCGTGGATGTGCCGGAACGTCCGGGCGCGCAGGGCGGCGAGGGCCGTCTCGCTGACCGTGAACAGCCGGCGGGTCATCGCGTACCCGCAGGTCGTGGAGACGGCCAGCACGCCCAGCGTGAGCAGGACGACCAGCGCGACCGTGCCGAGGTGCGGCCCGCCCGGCGCGCGGATGCCGCGGTCGATCCCCTGCTGGACCGCGATCGGCACGGCGACCCGGCCGGCCATCGACACGAACGCGAGCGCCAGCGTGCCGGCGAGTCCGGGCCGCAGCTCCGGCGACAGCGCGATCCCGCGCCGCACGGTCGCGAGCGTTCCCTCTTCCACGACAGCGGTGCTCACGGGTGCGCCCCTTCGGCCTGCTCGTACGCCGTGACCAGCGCGAGGTATCCCGGCTCGGTCGCCATCAGATGCGCGTGCGTACCGGTGGCGACGACCTTGCCGTCCTCCAGGTAGACGACCTCGTCGGCCAGGGCGATCGTGGCCCGCCGGTACGCCACGACGAGGATCGAGGCGCCGGCGTCGTGGCCGCGGAGCGACGCCAGGATCGCCGCCTCGACGCGCGGGTCGACCGCGCTGGTCGCGTCGTCGAGCACGAGCAGCCGCGGCCGCCCGGCCAGCGCCCGGGCCAGGGTGAGCCGCTGCCGCTGACCGCCGGAGAGCGACGTGCCGCGCTCACCCACCGGCGTGTCCAGCGCCTCGGGCAGCTTCGCCACGAAACCGTCGGCTTCGGCGAGCCGCAGCGCCGCCCACACCCGGGCGTCGTCGACGCCGTCGCGGTCCAGGGCCACGTTGCCGCGCACGGTGTCGTCGAAGACGAAGGGGATCTGCGGCACGAGCGCGGACGTGGCGGCAAGTGCCGGCTCGGTGAGCGCGGGCAGCGGCGTGCCGTCCACCGCCACCGTGCCGCTGTCCGGGTCGACGAGGCGTACGGCCAGCGACGCGATGGTCGACTTACCGGAGCCGGTCGCACCGACCAGCGCCACCGTGCGCCCGGCCGGGACGGTGAAGGAGACGTCGTGCAGGACCTCGGGGCCCTCGCCGTACGAGAAATGGACCTGGTCGAAGGTGAGCGCCGCCGGGCCCTCCGCCGCGGGCTCGGCCGTGCCGTAGACGAGGTCGCCGTCGGCGGCGAGCACCGCCTGCACCCGCTCCCAGCCGGCGACGCTGCGCGGCAGCTCGGCGACCACCCAGCCGATCGCGCGCACCGGGAACGCCAGCACGGTGAAGAGGAACGCGACGCTGACCAGCTCGGCGACGGTGATGGCGCCGGTCTGCAGCCGCCAGGCGCCGAGCAGCAGCACGGCGAGGGTGCCGACGCTGGGCAGGCTGTCCATCAGCGGGTCGAAGAGGCCGCGCAGCCGGCCGACCGAGATCAGCGCGTCCCGCAGCTCCGACACGTGCACCTGGAAGCGCTGGGACTCGTCGGCCTCGCGGCCCATGGTCTTGACCACCAGCGCGCCGTCGAAGCTCTCGTGCGCGACCGCGCTGACCTTGGCGCGCAGCTGCTGGGCGCGGATCTGGCGGGGCGACATCCGCCGCGAGTAGACCAGGTTGAGGCCGAACAGCGCCGGGAAGAGGCAGACGCCGACCATGGCGAGCACCCAGTCGGTGAGGAAGAGCGAGACCACCGCGGCCAGGACCATGACGATCGTGCCGACGGCGAACGGCAGGGGCGCGATGGGTACGAAGGCGGCCTCGACGTCGGAGTTGGCGTTCGACAGCAGCGTGCCGGTGGCGTGCTGCTGGTGCCAGGCCGGCGGCAGGGACAGGTAGCGCCGGGTCACCGCCCGCCGGTAGCGCGCCTGCAGCCGGAACTGCATGAAGCCCGCGCCGAGGCGGCGGCCGAAGATGCTCGCCACCCGCAGCACCGAGATGCCGATGAACACGGCGGCGATCAGGCCGAGCTCGCCCGCGCCGGCCCGGTGCTCGGTGAAGGCCGGCACGACCACGCGCCCGATCACCGCGCCCACCACGAACGAGTTGGCGATCACCAGAAGGCCGAACAGGCTGCTGCCGGCGGTGCCGATGGCGAAGAGACGGGGTTCGGTGCGGATCGCGCGGCCCAGCACGCGCAGGCCGCGACCCAGGACGTCACGGCTGGCCCTCGTGGTCAAGTTCCTCCGCCCTGAGGTAAGTCCCCGCCGGCTCACCCGGCCTTACCGATCCATACTGCCGAACCGCCCGTCCGAAGCCACGCGATTTACATTGTGTCCGCTGTTACATCCGCGCGCAGCCCTGCCGGCGGTGGCCGCCTACGATCCATTCATGGCTGGTTATGCGCGTACCGAACGGACGCTCCTCGCGGATCTGCTGCTCGAGGTGGGACCGGAGGCACCGACGATGTGTGCGGGCTGGACCGCCCGGGATCTCGCCGCCCACCTCGTCGTCCGTGAGCGCCGGCCGGACGCGGCGGCCGGCGTGCTGGTCCGGCCCCTGGCCGGGCACGGTGAGCACGTACGCCGCGCCAAGGCGGCCCGGCCCTACACCGAGGTGGTGCAGGAGGTCCGCACCCCGCCGTGGTGGAGCCCGGTGAGCAACCCGCTCACCGACGAGCTCTTCAACACCGTCGAGTTCTTCATCCACCACGAGGACGTACGCCGCGCCCGGCCCGACTGGCAGCCGCGGGTCCTGGACCGCGGCGAGCAGGCCGCGATCTGGAAGGCGCTGCGGTTCACCGCGCGGCTGGCCCTGCGGCGGCTGGGCCGGACCGTGCGCGTCGAGGCGCCCGGCTTCGGGGTGTTCCAGGCCGGCGACGGCGAACCGGCCACCGTCCTCACCGGGGAGCCGGGCGAGCTCACCCTCTTCCTCTCCGGCCGCCAGCGGGTCGCCCGGGTCGACGTGACCGGGGACGAGAGCATCCGCACGGCCCGGCTGAGCATGTGAATTGGCCCCTTTGATCCGCACCGGATTGGCCCGGACGTAGGGCCAATCCGGCCCCTACGGTGGTGCCATGCTGACCCGCGCCCAGGGCACCGCCCTCTGCGTCGGCGCCGTCCTCGGCACCGGTGTGATCTCGATGCCCGCGCTCGCCGCACAGGTGGCCGGTCCCGCCTCGCTGCTCGCCTGGCTCGCCCTCATCCTGCTCTCGGCACCGCTGGCCTGGACCTTCGCCGCGCTCGGCGCCCGGCACCCGGACGGCGGCGGCGTGTCCACGTACGTCCGGCTCGCCTTCGGCCCGCGCGCCGCCGCGGCGGTGGGCTGGTGCTTCTACTTCGCCGTGCCGCTGGGCGCACCGCCGGCCGCCGCCTTCGCGGGCGGCTACGTCGCGGACGTCACCGGCGGCGGCCGGACCGCTGTCGTGGGGACCTTCCTCTTCGTGATGGCGGTCGTCGTCACCATGAACTGGTTCGGGCTGCAGATCTCCGGGCGGGTGCAGCTCTACCTCGCCGCGGCCCTGGCCACCCTGCTCGTGGTCACCGTCGTCGCGGCCCTGCCGCACGCGCGCTGGAGCAATCTGACGCCGTTCGCCCCGCACGGCTGGGCCGGCGTCGGCGCCGCCGCGGCGATCCTGGTGTGGGGCTTCGCCGGCTGGGAGGCCGTGTCGTCGCTCTCCGCCGATTACCGGGACCCGCGGCGGGACGTGCCCCGAGCCACCGCCGCCGCCGTGCTCGTCGTGGGCGTGCTCTACCTGGCGGTCGCCGCCGCCAGCGTGCTCGTGCTGGGGCCGGCCGTGGGTGACAGTCCGGCGCCGCTCGCCGACCTGCTCGCGGTCGGGATCGGCGGCCCGGTGCGCGCCGTCACCGCCGTGGTCGCGGTGCTGCTGACGATCGGGGCGGTCAACGCGTATCTCGCCGGGGCGTCGCGGCTCGGGGTCGCCCTCGCCCGCGACGGCGCCCTGCCGGCCCGGCCGGTCGGCACGCCACGCCGGTCGCTCGCCGTCGTCACCGCGGGCAGCATCGTCTCCGTCGCGCTGCCGATCAGCCTGCACACGGCCATGCTGCTGGTGACGGGGTGCTTCACCCTCGTGTACGTCCTCGGCACGGCCGCCGCCCTCAAGCTGCTCCCGCCGGGCTGGTCCCGGCGCGGCGCCGGCCTCGCGTTCGTGGCGACCCTGGGCCTGCTGGTGCTCAACGGCCCGCCGGCGCTGCTGAGCCTCGTCGTCGCGGGCGGGGCCGTGGCCTACGCGTCGCGCAGGACCTCGCCGAAGATCTCGAGTCCCTCGTCGAGCAACGCGGGATCGATCGCGCCGAAGCCGAGCACGAACCCGGTCGAGTCGCTGCCGTAGGCGCCGAGATCCTCCACGGCGACCCCTCGTGCGGCAGCCGCGGCCACGACCCCGGCCGACTCCGGCGCCAGGGCGGTCACGTGCAGGCCGGCCGACGACGGGACGACCTCGAGGCCGGGATGCCGGCTCAGGGCAGCGACGATGCGGGCGCGGCGCCCGGCGTACGCCTTGATCGCCCGGCGCACGTGCCGCGCCAGCTGCCCCTCGTCGATGAAGCGGGCGAGGGCGGCCTGCACGGCGATCTGGCCGTACCCGTCACCGAGCTGCCGCGCCGCACCCAGCGCCGGGCGCAACGCAGCGGGTGCGAGCACGAAGCCGGTCCGCACGCTGGGCAGCATGGTCTTGGAGAAGGTGCCGACGTGCAGCACGCGTCCGGCGGTGTCCAGCCCGTACATCGGCTCCAGCGGTCGGGCGGAGTACCGGAACTCGGTGTCGTAGTCGTCCTCGATCACCGCGGCCTGGCGCTGCCCCGCCCAGTCGAGCAGCGCGTGCCGCCGGGTCAGGCTCATCGCGCCGCCCAGCGGGAACTGGTGCGACGGCGTCACGTAGACCACCCGCGCGGCCCGCGGCAGCGCGTCGACCACCAGGCCGTCGCCGTCCACCGGTACGCCCACCACGCGCGCACCCAGCGAGGCGAAGAGCCGCCGAGCCGGCGGATACCCGGGCTCCTCCACCGCCACCACGTCACCGGGGCGCAGCAGCACCCGGCCGATCAGATCCAGCGCGTGCTGGGTCCCGTTCGTGACGAGCACGTCCTCCTCACCGACCCGCAGCGACCGCGAGTAGCCGAGGTAGCGGGCGATGGCCGAGCGCAGCGCCGGGTGGCCGAAAGGGCCGGCGTACCCGCCCGGATCGTGGGCGTGCAGCCGAAGCTCCGCCGCCACGAACCGGCGCCACGTGTCGAACGGGAACAGCCGAGCGTCGGGGATGCCGCTGCGGAAGTCGTACCGCGGGGCGGGCACCTCGGCGCTCGTGGGCAACGGGGTGAACGTCCACCCCGCGCGGGGACGCAGCGGATCGGCCGGGGCGCGCCGGGGAGCCGGTTTGTCGCGTACGGGGGCCACGAACGTCCCCGCCCCGATCCGCGCCACCAGGTAGCCCTCGGCCACGAGCCGCTCGTACGCCGTCGCGACACTGTTGCGCGCCACCCCGAGGTCGGCCGCGAGCACGCGGGACGCGGGAAGGCGGTGCCCCTCGGGCAGCCGGCCGTCGACGATCGCCGCGCGCAGGGCGCGGTAGACCCGTACCGTCTTCTCCCCGCCCCCGTCGAGGCTGATGACCAGGTCCACGCCGTCAGTCGTCGCCGCCGGCGTGCGGCACCAGGGTGGGGCGGCCACCCGAGCACGCGATCGCGAACTTGACCCGGTCGTGGTTGTCCGAGGTGCTGCGGAACTCCCCTTCGGCGCCGTGCTGCTCGTGCAGCGAGAAGCCCGGCGCCGGCGACATGGTCACGATCTGGGGCCGTCCGCCGGCGCACCGGGCGACGACCGTGCCGCCGCGCGTGGCCAGCGTCCGGCTGACGGCGGCAGGTGCGTCGCCCGATCCCTGCGAGGCCGGGGCCGACGCCGTCGGTCTCGGGGACGGCCGCGACGGTGATGCGGACGGGACGGCCGGCACGGACGACGGCAGGCTCGCCAGCTCCCGGGCCACCTGGGCCTCGGAGCGGGGCCGGCTGCCGGCGTCGGTGAGGTCGGCGCCGATGACGCCGATCGCGGCGATGCCGACCAGCACGGCGAGGACGGCCGCACCGGCCCAGCCGGCGGTCACGAGCAGCGTTCGACGGTTCACCCGGTCGACTATGCCGGTCCGGACGCTAAGGCGGGCACGCGGGCACGCTAAAGGAGGGTTAAGGGCCCCGATTCCACCGGTACGGCGGGATAGGTTGCGAGCGTGGCCCACCTGCTGCTGATCGAGGACGACTCGGCTATCCGGACGACGCTGCTGCGCGCGCTGCGGGAACGGGGCCATGCGGTCGCCGCCTCGCACACCGCCATGGACGGGCTCCAGACCGCCCTGGCCGAGCGTCCCGAGCTGGTCGTGCTCGACCTCGGGCTGCCCGATCTCGACGGGCGCGAGCTGCTGCGGATGCTGCGCGCGGTGAGCACCGTGCCGGTGATCGTGGCGACCGCCCGCGACGACGAGACGGAGATCGTCCAGGTGCTGGATTCCGGCGCCGACGACTACATCGTCAAGCCGTTCACCGCCGCTCAGCTCGACGCGCGGATCCGGGCGGTGCTGCGCCGCGGCGGCCCGAACGGCGCCGAGCCGGCCGCGCTGACCGTCGGCGGGCTGCGCATCGACGCCGGCGCGCGTACCGCCACGCTGGACGGCGAGTCCCTGGATCTGACGCCGCGCGAGTTCGACCTGCTGCACCACCTGGCCACCCGGGCCGGCCAGGTGGTCACCAAGCGGGAGCTGCTCAGCGAGGTGTGGCAGGTCCCGTACGGCGGTGCCGACAAGACCGTCGACGTGCACCTGTCCTGGCTGCGCCGCAAGCTCGGCGAGACCGCGCAGGAG
Organism: Actinoplanes sp. NPDC049681; assembly: GCF_044465265.1. Lineage (NCBI taxonomy): Bacteria > Bacillati > Actinomycetota > Actinomycetes > Micromonosporales > Micromonosporaceae > Actinoplanes > Actinoplanes sp. NPDC049681. The sequence goes on along the minus strand of NZ_JBITLP010000002.1, from coordinate 535,920 downwards.
CCGCGCTATCTGCACACCGTGCGCGGGGTGGGCGTCCGCCTGAGCGGGCCCGCATGAGACGACGGCTGACTCTGCTGGTCGCGGCGACGACGTGCCTGGTCCTCATCGCGTTCCTGGTTCCCCTGGCCCTGCTCGTGCGGCAGGTGGCCGAGGACCGGGCGATGAGCCGCGCCAACGGGGTGCTGCAGACGATCGTGCCGCTGATCGGCACCGACGCCGAGCAGCTGGCCCTCGCCGTCGAGGGCCAGCCCCTGCCGGTCAGCGTCTTCGCGCCCAGCGGCGAGGTGATCGGCCAGGAGGCCGCGGCCACGCCGGCGGTCGCGCTGGCCGCCGCGCAGCGCGAGTCCTTCGCCGTCGCCACCGCCGCCGGCCGGGAACTCGTGGTGCCCGTGGTGAGCACCCGCGGCACGTACGTGGTCCGTACGGTCGTTCCCACGGCGGAGCTGGACCGCGGCGTGACCCGTTCCTGGCTGGCACTGGCCGGGCTCGGCCTGGCGCTGGTGGTGCTCGGGCTCGTCGTCGCCGACCGGCTGGCCCGTACGCTCGTCGCCCCGATCGCCGACCTCTCCGCCGTCTCGCACCGGCTGGCCCGCGCGGAGCTGTCGGCGAGGGCGGCGCCCGCGGGACCGCCGGAGGTTCGCGAGGTCGCGCTCGCACTCAACCACCTCGCCGGGCGCATCCAGGATCTGCTGCGCGAGGAGCGCGAGCAGGTGGCCGACCTGTCCCACCGGCTGCGCACGCCGCTGACCGCGCTGCGGCTGGAGGCCGAGTCGCTGCGCGATCCCGCCGAGGCCGAACGGGTCGCGGCGGCCGCGGACGAGATCGCGCGGGCGGTCACCACGGTGATTCGGCAGGCTCGCCGCCGCGGCGGCGAGCGGCAGGCCTGCGACGCGACGGCGGTGGTCACCGACCGGGTCGCCTTCTGGGCCGTCCTGGCCGAGGACACGGATCGGGAGGTACGCCGTGAGCTGCCGTCCGGTCCCCTCCCGGTGGCGATCCCCGCCGACGAGCTGGCGGCCGCGCTCGACGCCCTGCTCGGGAACGTGTTCGCGCACACGCCAGACGGCACCGCTTTCGGTGTGGCACTGGCGCCCCGCCGCGGCGGCGGGGCCGTGCTGATCGTCGACGACGACGGCCCCGGCTTCCCGTCCGGCGCGTTGCAGCGCGGCGCGTCGGGCAGCGGCTCCACCGGCTTGGGCCTGGACATCGCCCGCCGCGCGGCCGAGGCGTCGGGCGGGGCGCTGCGGGTGGAGGCGGGCCCGCGCGGCGGCGCCCGGGTACGCCTGGAACTCACCGGCGTAAATGCGTTGCCGGCCACCTGACGGCTCTGGTGGTGTGGGGGCCATGACCCCTCCCACCACCCCGCCGCCACCCACGAACGGGCTGAAGACATCGATCCTGGACGACCCCGGACTCTTCGGCCGGCAGTGGGCGGCCACGTACGACCGGCCCGGCAACCCGGATCCGGAGCCCGCGGCGGACTTCCTGGCCGGGCTGGCTGGCGGCGGCCCGGCGCTCGAGCTCGCGATCGGCAGCGGCCGGGTGGCGCTGCCGCTGGCCGCCCGCGGCGTACCGGTCGAGGGCGTCGAGGCGTCGCCGGAGATGGTGGCGCTGCTGCGGGACAAGCCGGGCGGCGAGGCGATCCCGGTGGTCATCGGTGACATGGCCGACGTGCCGGTCGAGGGGCCGTACCCGCTCGTCTACCTCGTCTTCAACACGCTGTTCAACCTGACCGGCGCGGGCCGCCAGGAGGACTGCTTCCGCAACGTCGCCCGGGTGCTGGCGCCTGGCGGCGCGTTCGTGATCGAGGCGTTCGTGCCGGACCCGGCCGATTTCGACCGCGACGAGCAGCAGGTGCAGGTGTGGTCGGTGACCGAGGAGTCGGCGTCGATCCGGCTGCACCGCTACGACCGCGAGGCGCAGACCTTCGTCCGCCAGACGATCACGTTCCGCGACGGCGGCGTCGAGGTGAAGCCGTTCGGCATGCATTACCGCTGGCCGGAACAGATCGACGAGCTGGCCGCCGGGGCCGGGCTCACCCTCGAGGCGCGGTGGGAGAACTGGCGGCGGGACCCGTTCGGCCCGGGATCCCGCGACCACATCTCGGTCTACCGCCGGCCTTAACCCGGCCTTAGCGATCGCACAGCGCCCCCATAGGGCCTGGTGAGGGACCTTCTAGGTGTCACCACGACGACGACATCCGGAGGAACCCATGAACAGGCTTCGCACCGCTTCCACCCTGGCCGCCGGCGCGGTCTTCGCGCTGGCCCTCGGCGGCGTGGCCCTCGCCTCGGACGGCGCGGACGACGCGTCCGGCGCGGTGCCGATGCTGCCGAACGGCGACGTCGTCACCTCGTCCCCGGCGGCCGACGACTCGGGCCACGACGCGACCGACGACTCGAAGAACACGACTGCTCCGAGCACCTCCTCCCCGGCCGGCGCGGGCGCCATCAGCCTGGACGCCGCCAAGGTCATCGCGATCCGGGCGGCCGGCGGCGGGCGGGTCACGAAGGTCGAGCAGGAGATCGAGCACGGCCGCGCGGTGTGGGACGTCGAGGTGCTCAAGGGCTCGGTCGAGCACGACATCGACGTGGACCAGGCCACCGGGGCGGTCGTCCGGCACCGTCAGGACGCCGGCAAGGGCCGTAGCGGCAGCACCAGCGACGACAAGGGCACCGACGACCGCGGTCGTGGCCGCGACGACAAGGGCACCGACGACCGGGGCCGGGGCAGCGACGACACCCAGGCCGACGACAAGGGCGGCCTGCGCGGCGGCCACAGCGCGGACGACACCCAGGCCGACGACAAGGGCGGCCTGCGCGGCGGCCACAGCGCGGACGACACCCAGGCCGACGACAAGGGCGGCCGGCGTGGCGGCCACGGCGCGGACGACACCCAGGCCGACGACCGGGGTGGGCGCGGGCGCGGGTCGGACGACTGATCCCGCCGGCCCCGGTGCGGAAGGCCGGGCGTTAACGGCCGTACATGTCAAAAGCGGTGCCCGGGTCTCTGAGGCCCGGGCACCGCTGGTTTGTCAGCTCACGAAGAGCAGGCGGTTCGGCGAGCCGGAGCCCGCGCCGGTCACCACGTTGGGGGTGGCGTTGGCGACCAGCGTGTCGCGCACCTGGGTGGGGCTGTAGCCGGGGTTGGCCGACAGGACGAGGGCCGCGGCGCCGGCGACGTGCGGCGAGGCCATCGAGGTGCCGCTGATGGTGTTGGTGGCGGTGTTGCTGGAGTACCAGTCGGAGGTGATCGACGAACCCGGCGCGAAGATGTCCAGGCAGGTGCCGTAGTTCGAGTACGACGCGCGAGCGTCCGTGTTCGTGGTGGCACCGACGGTGATCGCCGAGGCGACCCGGGCCGGCGACGTGCTGCACGCGCTGGCGTTCGAGTTGCCGGCCGCGAGCGCGTACGTGACACCGGAGCTGATCGAGCTCGCGACCGCGTTGTCGAGGGCGGTGCTGGCCCCGCCTCCGAGGCTCATGTTGGCCACGGCGGGCTTGCGGGCGTTCTGAGTGACCCAATTCACGCCGGCCACGACGCCCGCGGTGGTGCCGGATCCGGAGCAGTTCAGCACCCGCACCCCGACGAGCCGGACCTGCTTGGCGACGCCGTACGTGGTGCCGCCGACCGTGCCCGCCACGTGCGTGCCGTGGCCGTTGCAGTCCACGCCCCCGCTGCCCACGGCGTCGTAGCCGAAGGTGGCCCGGCCGCCGAAGTCGGAATGCGTGTACTTGATGCCGGTGTCGATGATGTACGCGGTCACGTTCGACGCCGTCTGCGAGTACGTGTAGGTGGTGCTCAGCGGCCGGTTGCGCTGGTCGATGCGGTCCAGGCCCCAGGTGGCGTCGGTCTGCGTGGTCAGCAGGGAGACGCGCTGGTTCTGCTCCACGTACGCGACGTCGCGGTCGGCCGCGAGCCGCCTGGCCGCGGGCTCGCTGAGCGTGGCCTCGAAGCCGTTGAGCGCGGCGCCGAAGGTCTGCTTGACCGAGCCGCCGTAGCTGCGGGCGAGCGCGCCGGACCGGGCGCCGACGGCCGCCACCGCCGTCCGGCTGCCGGCTTTGCCGCCGACCGCGGAGTCCTTGAGAACGACGATGTAACTTCCGGGGATGGCCTCGGCGGTACCGGCGAGGCGGACCTGGCCGGTGGTCGGGGCGGCCGCGGCGGGGGTCGCCGTCGCGGCGGTAGAGGTGGCCAGAGCGAGCAGACCGACGGCCAGCATCTGGCTGCGTCGGGGACGTCGAATCGCCATGCTTTTCCTCTCTCGCGCCTGCTCCGATGAGAAGAACAGTAGGGCCATGACGTCGATGACCCTCTATATCGAATGAGCCATATCAAGATTCCCGGCCGTGCGGCCCACGTCACAGCCGTGACTAGGATCTTGATCCGAGGCCGGGCCACACTTCCGTCCGCCGCTTCCTGGCAATACTCTTCGGTAACACGGCTGTAACCCCCATAGACGCAAAGAGGCGGCGCCGATGGCTCTCGAGGTTCCCTACCGCTCGATCCCGGACATGTTCCTGCAGCGTGTGCAGGCCACTCCGAACGGCCAGGCGTTCGCCGTACCGACCGCGGACGACACCGGGATGACCTGGCTGACCTGGTCGCAGGTGGGTGAGCGGGCCAAGGCCATCGCGGCCGGCCTGGTGGGTCTCGGCGTCGCGCTCGAGGACCGGGTCGCGATCCTGTCCAACACCCGGCTGGAGTGGGCGCTGGTCGACCTCGGCATCAACTGCGCCGGCGGCGCGACCACCACGGTCTACCCGACGACCGAGCCGGAGGACGCGGCCTACATCGTCGCCGATTCCGGCTCGAAGATCCTCGTCGCCGAGAACCCGAAGCAGGCGCTGAAGCTCGCCGGCGCGCAGACCTCGGTCAACCACGTGGTGCTCATCGACGGTCTCGCGGACGCGTCCGCCCAGCCGCCCCAGATCACCCTCGCCGAGCTCGAGGAGCGCGGCCGGGCGGCACTCGCGGACACGCCGGACCTGATCGAGCGGATCGCGGATTCGCTCGGCCCGGACAACCTCGCCACCCTCATCTACACCTCCGGCACGACCGGACGCCCCAAGGGCGTGCAGCTGCTGCACGGCGGCTGGTGCTGGGAGGGCGTCGCGCAGGCCGGGCTGGGCCTGTTCGAGTCCACCGACTTGCAGTACCTGTGGCTCCCCCTGTCGCATTCGTTCGGCAAGTCACTGCTCTGCGGAATACTGCATGTGGGCGTGCCGACGTACATCGACGGCCGGGTCGACAAGCTCGTCGACATGCTGGCCGTGGTCAAGCCGACGCTGATGTGCGCGGCGCCGCGCATCTTCGAGAAGGTCTACAACAAGACCGTCACCACCGCCCTCAGCGCGGGCGGCCTGAAGGCCAAGATCTTCGGCTGGGCGGTCGCCACCGGCCGGCAGAAGGTCGCGCTCGAGCAGGAGGGCAAGCCGCTGCCCGCCGCGCTCAAGGCCAAGTACGCGGTCGCCGAGAAGCTCGTCTTCAGCAAGCTGCAGGACCGGCTGGGCGGCCGGCTGCGGGTGCTGGTGTCCGGTTCGGCCCCGCTGAGCCGCGACATCGCCGAGTTCTTCGCCGCGGCCAACCTGCCGATCCGGGAGGGCTACGGCCTCACCGAGAGCAGCGCGGCCAACTTCGTCAACAGCATGGGCCAGCTCAAGATCGGTACGGTCGGCCGGCCCCTCGGCGACCTCGAATGCCGCATCGACACCGACGGCGAGATCCTGGTCCGCGGCAAGCCGGTCATGCGCGGCTACCACAACCTGCCCCAGGAGACCGCGGAGGCGTTCACGGAGGACGGCTTCCTGCGTACCGGCGACATCGGCGAGCTCGACGCCGACGGCTTCCTGCGGATCACCGACCGCAAGAAGGACCTCGTCAAGACGTCGGGCGGCAAGTACATCGCGCCGTCGGCGATCGAGGGCATGTTCAAGGCGGTGTGCCCGTACACGTCGCAGGCGGTCGTGGTCGGCCAGGCCCGCAACTTCGTCACGATGCTGATCAGCCTCGACGAGGACGCGATCGCGGCCTGGGCGGCGGGCGGCCCGCTGGCCGGCAAGAGCTACGCCGAGATCGTCGCCGCGCCCGAGACCGAGAAGCTGGTCGCGGGCTACATCGAGGAGCTCAACGGCAAGCTGAACCGCTGGGAGACGGTGAAGAAGTTCGCCATCCTCCCCCGCGACCTCAGCATCGAGCAGGGCGAGATCACCCCGTCGATGAAGATCAAGCGGCGCGGCGTCGAGGCCAACTTCGCCGAGCAGATCGACAAGATGTACGCGGGCTCGCTCGCTCAGATCTGACGATCAGCACGTCAGCGATGCCCGGGGCGCGATCGTCCCGGGCATCGCTGTGTTCCGTGCCTACATCCAGGTGATGACGAACTGCTCCCACACGCCGGCGACGCCGGCCCGCGCCCTCAGCATGGACTTCCGGGAGCCGGTGTAGTCGTGCTCCGCCGAGACGTACTGGCCCGTCCAGGTGGATTGCAGCTGGCTACCGTTGATCCCGTAGTTCCAGGCGAACCGCTCCCAGACGTCCGGGTCGTCGGCCCGCGCGCGCAGCATGCCGTCGTTGCTGCCCTGATAGTCGAACTCCGCCGTCACGAACTTGTTGTTGGCCGCGGACAGGAACGCGTACTCGTTCCAGGCCCAGCCGTCCTTCCAGCACAGGTAGTAGATCTCCCACGGCCCCACCGCGTCGGCACGGGCCCGCAGCATGCCGGCGTTGCTGCCCGTGTAGTCCTTCTCGGTGGAGACGTACTTGCCGTTCCATGTCGCCCGGATGGTGATCGGATCGTTGAAGTTGCACTGGGTGCCGGCAGCCAGGGCCGGCCGGGCGGGCGCGGCGCGGGCCGCGGTCGGCATGACGACCAACGCGACGACCGCAAGAAGAGCAGCGAGACCGGTTCTCACGAGTCGGCCCTCCTCAGCAGACGCGCGCGCCGCTGATGCGGTTGTCCCACTTGCCGCCGGTCGCGGTCGAATCCAGCGCGACACCTGCCAATGCCTTGTTCATGGTGAGTCCCCTCGTGTTCGTTGACCGGGAAGGCGCCCGGCCCGATGCCACGACTTTGTCAGTCGTCGATACGATGCCGACAGGCTGAAGGTCGGCGGTTTACCGGCGGTTTCGGGGGAGGCCCATGTTCGGCGAGGTCGTACGCGCCTACCGCACCAAAGCCATGATCACGCAGGAGGAGCTCGCCGCGAAAGCCGGCATGAGCGTCCGGCACCTGCGCGAGATCGAGGCCGGCCGGGTGGCGACACCGCGAGCCAGCACCGTGCGGCTGCTCGCCGGCGCGCTGCAGCTGTCCGATGTGGATCGGCGGGCATTCCAGCGCGCCGCCCGTGCCGGCAACAGCGGCCACGCCGCTCCCGCGGCCCCCGACCGCACCGCGACACTCGCGCCCCGGATACGCCCGGCGCAACTACCGGCCCGGGTGGCGGGCTTCGCCGGTCGGACGGCAGAGCTGACAGCCGTGGGCGCGGCGATCGACCCGGTCGTGCTGGTGGTCGGGGCCGCCGGCGTCGGCAAGACCACCCTCGCGCTCCACTGGGCGCACGCGGCCGCCGACGACTTCCCGGACGGCCAGCTGTACGTGAACCTGCGCGGCTTCGACCCGTCCCTCTCCCCCGCCGACCCGGCCGACGTGCTGTACGGCTTCCTCGACGCGCTCGGAGTGGTGGCGCAGCGCATCCCCGCCGACCGGGACGGCCGCGCAGCCCTGTACCGGTCGCTGCTGGCACCGCGGCGGATGCTGGTGGTGCTGGACAACGCCGTGGACACCGATCAGGTCCGCCCGCTGCTGCCCGGCAGCCCCGCCTGCCGCGTGCTCGTCACGAGCCGCAACGGCCTCACCGGCCTGGTGGTCAGCGACGCCGCCCGGCTGCTCCCCCTGTCCCCGATGGACACGGCGGAGGCGCGGGAGTTGCTCGCCCTGCGTCTCGGCGAGCAGCGGGTGGCAGCCGAGCCGGCCTCCGTCGACCGCCTCATCGACCGCTGCTCGCGGCTGCCGATCGCGCTGGCGCTGGTCGCCGCCCGGCTCGCCGCCCAGCCGGGCTCGACCCTGGGCGACCTGACGGCCGAGATCGACGATCCGGCGCGGGCGCTCGACGGCCTCGCCGTGGGCGACACGAGCACCGACATCCGCGCGGTCTTCTCCTGGTCGTACCGCAACCTGTCGGCTCCGGCCGCCCGCCTCTTCCGGCTGCTCGCCATCCATCCCGGACCCGACGTCACGGCCGCGGCGGCGGCGAGCCTGACCGGCGCCGGCACGACCGGGGTCCGCCCGCTGCTCAGCGAGCTCGTCCACAACCACCTCCTGCGCGAACACCGGCGAGGCCGCTACGAGTTCCACGACCTGCTGCGGGCGTACGCGGCCGAGCTCGCCGGTGCGGAGGAGACCACCGAGGACCGCACGGCCGCACTGCGCCGCGCCCTCGACCATTACGTGGGCACCGCCGCGACCTGCGCCCGGCTGTTGCTGCCGCACCGGGACGAGGTGACAGTGCCGGACGGCCTGCCGGGGGCGGTCCGGCTCTCCCCCGCCGACCGGGACGCGGCCATGGACTGGTTCACCGCCGACCACGCCGTGCTGCTCGCCATGCTCGACGTCGCGATGGAGCCGGGATTCGAGGCGTACGTCGACCCGTGGTGCCAGTCCTTCGTGTCCTTCGCCTACCTGCGCGGCCTCTGGCAGGACGAACTGCACGGCCACCGCGCCGCCCTCGCCGTGGCACAGCGCCGCGACGACCTGCCCCTGCAGGCACGCGCACACCTCGGCATGGCGGTGGTGCACATCCGCACGAGCGAACAGGCCGCGGCCGAGGAGCACTTCCGCCTGGCCCTGGACGCGTACGACCGCCTGGGCGACCAGGTGGGCGCGGGCCACGTCCACAGCAACCTGGCCCGCATCGACGACGCGAACGGGCGGCCCGGCACCGCCCTGCACCACGGCGAACAGGCCCTGCGGCTCTACACCGAGGCCGGCCACCGCACCTTCCGAGCCAGATCCCTGAGCGGCCTCAGCTGGTACAGGGCCCGCGCCGGCGACCACGACGGCGCCCTGCGCTCAGGGATCGAGGCCCTCGCCCTGCTGCGCGAGCTCGGCGACCGGGACGGCGAAGCGGCCACACTGGACACCCTCGGATACGCGTACAGCAGCAACGGTGACCACGCCGAGGCGGTCGCGCGGTACGAACAGGCGGCAGCGCTGCACCGCGACAACGGCGACCGGTACAACGAGGCACTGGTGCTGTCCCACATCGGCGACAGCCAGCTGGCCCTGGGGCGTACCGCCGACGCCCGCACGACCTGGACCGCGGCGCTGGACATCCTCACCGCCCTCGGCCACGCCGACGCCGAAGGACTACGCGTGCGACTCGCCGGCCTCGACTGAGCCGCGACCCTCTCGATCGGATGGTGGCGGAGACAGGCCGCGTGGCTGACCCCGGGCAGTCGGGACGCCTCCTAGGGTCTTGTGCGTGGGATTTTCCGTGAAGCTCGCTCCGGGGATTCGGATCAGGGCCTCGTCGCGCGGTGTCCGGACAAGCATCGGCCCTCGCGCGGCACGTGTGCACATCGGCGGAGGCCGAACCGGTGTGTCGACCGGAGTGGGGCCGGTCGGTTTCTCCATGTCACTCGGGGGCGGCCGACGCGGAGGCGGTAGCCGTGGTGGTTCCACCCAGGCTGCCTACCAGCGGCAATTGGCGGCGCAGCAGCGGCAGGCCGCGCAGGCCGACCGCGCGGCCAAGGCTCAGGAGCTGGCGGACGCCTTCCTGCGCATCGTGAATCTGCACCGGGTGGACTTCCCCGCTGCCGTCAGGCCTGTCGCACCCGAACCCACCCCGCCCGACCGCGGAGCGATCTACCAGCACTTCGAGAAGCAGGCCCTGGCCGGCATCGGCGTGTTCAAGCGGGCCGAACGCGCCTCGGCGAAGCACCAGGCGGCGGCCTGGGCGGACGCGGAGGTGGCGCGGCAGTGGGCGGCGCTCAAGGGTCAGCAGGCGGCGTGGCAGCACACCCTCGACCAGCAGTGGCAGGCGTTGATCAACAACGACCCCGGGACGGTCCTGCAGACGCTCGCCGAGGCGTTCGAGGACAATGAGGCCGCGTCCGCCGCCGTAGGTGTCATCGCGGACGAGGTGTCCCTGGTCGTGGTGGTGCCGGCAGCGTCGCAGGCGATCCCGGAGCAGATGCCTGGCCGCACGGCTGCCGGCAACCTGTCGTTGAAGAAGATCACGCAGGCGGACCGGGCGGACTTCTTCAAGCAGTTCGTCTGCGGGCAGGTTCTCGTCACGCTGCCCGAAGCATTCGCGGTGGCTCCGGGCCTCAATGCCGCCCGAGTGATAGTGCTGCGCAATGACGGCCGAGACCCGTACGGACGACCGAACACACCCTGCCTGGCCGCCGTGTCCGTCTCTCGGCGAGCGCTGGAGGGAGTGCGCTGGCACGAGGCCGACGCAACAGCCATCCTCGATGCGGCGGCGCACGAAAAACTGATGGTTCAGAAGGGACGAAGCAAGGACCTCAGTCCGCTCGACCTGACCGGCGAACCCGAGATCACCGCGCTCATCAACGCCGTCGACCTCGACGACCTCAGCACGGAGGACTGAGCTCAGCGAGGCGCTGAATCATCCGTCGCCCGTGCCCCGTCGGGACGGAAGATCTCCTCGATGGCCAGGCCGAAGACGTCGGCGATGGTGAAGGCCAGGGGCAGGCTGGGGTCGTACCGTTCGGTCTCGATGGCGTTGATCGCCTGCCGGGAGACCCGGCACCGGTCGGCGAGGTCCGCCTGGCTCCATCGTCGAGCGGCACGCAGCTCGCGCAGTCGGTTCTTCATGGCGCGGCCCTTCAGCGGTGCAAACGGGTACGCAGGTCGGCGATCGTCAGCCAGAGCGCCACTCCGCCGATCAGGATGAGCTGTGCGAGCTGGTGAAGCGCGAGAACGCCCGCCGCGTCGAGCAGGGTCGCCAGTTGCAGGGCGACGAGGACCGCCGCGAAGGCGATGGCCATGCTCTCCAGCTGGATCCTGCGCAGGTATTCGTCCGCGCGCCGGAACGCTCGCACCAGCACCCAGGCCACGGCGAGTGAGAACACGGCGGTGGCAGCTATCCACCACGCCTTCTGGGCGGAGGTCTGATCGGGGTTGCTGCCCAGGGCGAGGGCGACCACGCCGAGGGTCGCCACGGGTATGCCGTCGATGAGGACAGCGCGGCGGGCCGCACGTGTCACCTGGTCCTGCTGTGCCTCTTTAGCCATGGGAAGAAGGTAAGAGATCCCTTCCAAAAAGTAAAGCATCCTTGACCAGATGGAATGTGAACCTTACATTCGCTGGTGTCGAACGATCTGGTCGACCGGACGCACCGCGATCCTGGCAGGACGACGCGCGCGCCGCCCGTGGCTGCCAGCAGGCCCCTTGGATGTCGCCGGGGGCCGTACCTTTCTTCGAGCGGGACCAAGGCATTCCGGCCGGCGCCCTGGAGTTGCCGACCACGCACGCCCACGTGGGCGCGCCGGACCCACACCTCGTTCACGGACCTGGAAACGCTGCTGCCCCAGCCGGCGCCGGTCGTCGGCCTCAGCCCGGCCAGGTGACGCAAGCGATCGGCTGTCTCGACCCGCGTCACGCCCTTCGCGCGCAACGCGACTACGTACGAGGGTTCTTCGACCGGCACCGGGGTTAGCGCAACTGGTCCCGGCGGCGGGTGAGGTAGGCGGTCTCGGCGGTGTTGCCGGCCAGCTCGATGGCTCTGTCGTACGCCGCACGCGACTGCGCGCTGCGTCCCAGCCGGCGTAGCAGCTCGGCGCGGGTCGCATGGTAGGCGTGATATCCGGCCAGCCGCTCCTCCAGCCGGTCGACGACGGCGAGCGCCACCTCCGGGCCGTCCAGCTCGGCGACCGCGACGGCCCGGTTGAGGGCGACGATCGGCGAGGGGTCGATACGGAGAAGCTGGTCGTACAGGGCCACGATCTGCGACCAGTCGGTGTCGCGCACATCGCGGGCCGAGGTGTGCACGGCGTTGATCGCCGCCAGGATCTGGTAGCGCCCCGGAGCCACACCGGCGGCCAGGCGCTCGCGCACCAGCCGGTGCCCCTCGGCGATCAGCGCCGTGTCCCAGGCCCCGCGGTCCTGGTCACCGAGGGAGATCAGTTCGCCGCTCGGCGAGACCCGGGCGGTGCGCCGTGCCTCGGTGAGGAGCATCAGCGCCAGCAGGCCGGCCACCTCACCGTCGCCCGGCATGAGCGCCCGGATCAGCCGGGTGAGCCGGATCGCCTCGGCGGTCAGCTCGTGGCGTACGGGATCGGAGCCGGGGCCGCTCGCCAGATAGCCCTCGTTGAAGATGAGGAAGAGCACCGCGAGGACACCGGACACGCGCGCCGGCAGGTCCTCGGCCGAGGGCACCCGGTAGGGGATGCGCGCCGATTTGATCTTGCCCTTGGCCCGGGTGATCCGCTGCCCCATGGCGGCCTCCTGCACCAGAAAGGCGCGAGCGATCTCGGCGACGGTCAGGCCACCGACCATCCGCAACGTCAGCGCCACCCGGGACTCCATCGCGAGCGCCGGATGACAGCACGTGAAGATCAGCCGGAGCCGGTCGTCGTCGATGGCGCCCAGGGGCTCGGGCGGATCGGCGTACACCATCCGAGCCTCCCTCTGCTTCTCGTCGCGCTTGTTCTCCCGCCGGACCCGATCGATCGCCTTGCGGTTCGCGGTCGTGGTCAGCCAGGCACCGGGATTCGGAGGTACGCCGTCAGCCGGCCACCGCTCGACGGCGGCCGCGAACGCCTCCGCCACCGCCTCCTCGGCGATGTCGAGATCACCGAAACGCCTGGTCAGGGCCGCCACCACCCGAGCCCACTCCTGGTGATGAGCCCGGGTGATCGCCTCGCTCGCGCTCACAGGAACGGCCGCACCTCGACCTTGCGGTTGCACGCCTTCGATCCGTCGGTGGCGAGCTCGAGCGCGACATCCAGGTCGGACGCCTCGATGATCCAGAAGCCGGCGAGGTACTCCTTCGACTCCACGAAGGGCCCGTCGGTCACGAGCGCCTCCCCGCCCCGGTTGTCGATGACGGTGGCCGCGCCGGGCCCCGCGAGGCCGCCGGCGAAGACCCAGTGCCCGCCGGCCCGGAGCCGCTCGTTGAAGATGTCGATGGCCGCCATCTCGTCCGGGGTAGCCGTGTGGGTCTCGTCGGCGATCACAGAAACCAGGTACTGCATCTAAGATCATCTCCTGTGGTTCGGGCGGCCCCGATGGGCAGCTGCTCATCCGGACAACGAACAGCGTCACCCGGATCCGACACCGCCTCCCCGATTCTCTCGCGGCCGTTCGATGACGGGTGCGACAGAGAGGCGACCTGGTGGACGTGGAACTCCAGATCGACGACGTTCGGAGCGTCGACGGATCCCGGGCGGCCGTCGTCGTGCGCTGCCTACGCGGGCCGGCCCGGATCGGCGCACGCTTTCACCGCATCGTCGGCTCCGGTGCACCCATCGACCTGCGGCTGGCCGGCATCGAGTTCTACCGCCGGCCGGTCGAGCAGCTCGATCCGGCGCACACCGCGCTGGTCGACCTCGTCGGTTCCGGCACGGCGGAACTGAGGACAGGCGACACCGCCCGGGGCTGGCAAACCATCCAGGGCAGCAATCCACCCGCCTCCATGCCGTTTCAGCCGTCCGTACGCACCGGCTGATCGCAGGCGGCGGCGCGATTGAGCAGCAGCGTCCGTTCCCTTTCGTTGCGGGTCAGCGATGCCGCCCGCTCGAACTCCGCCCGCGCCTCGGCGTGCCGGTCGAGCCGGGTCAGGAAGTCGCCGCGCACGCTGGGCAGCAGGTGGTAGTTCCGCAGCTCCGGGAAGGACATCAGCTGGTCCAGCAGCGCCAGCCCGGTCTCCGGACCGAACGCCATGGACAGCGCCACCGCCCGGTTCAGTTCGACGACCGGGGACGGTGCTGCCCGGGCCAGGCGGTCGTACAGGCCGGCGATGCGCTGCCAGTCGGTGTCCTCGAAGTGGCGGGCGCGGGCGTGGCAGGCGGCGATCGCTGCCTGCAGCACGTACGGGCCGGGCTCCCCGTCGACCAGCGCCTCGGCCCGTTCGAGGGCGGCCAGGCCGCGCCGGATCAGCAGCTGGTCCCAGCGGGCGCGGTTCTGGTCGGCCAGCAGGATCGGCTCGCCGGCCGGGCCGGTACGTGCGGCCGCCCGGGAGGCCTGGATCTCCATCAGCGCCACCAGGCCGTGTACCTCGGGCTCGCGCGGGGCCAGCCGGGCCAGGATCCGGCCCAGCCGCAGGGCGTCCTCGCAGAGGGCCGGCCGCATCCAGTCGTCGCCGGCGGTCGCCGAGTAGCCCTCGTTGAAGATCAGATAAACCACCTCGAGGACCGAGGCGAGCCGGGCCGCCAGCTCGTCGCCCTGCGGCACCTCGAACGGCACCTTCGCCTTCGCCAGGGTCTTCTTGGCCCGTACGATCCGTTGCGCCACGGTCGGTTCCGGCACCAGGAAGGCCCGGGCGATCTCGTCGGTGGTCAGGCCGCCGAGCAGCCGCAGGGTCAGCGCGGCGCGGGCCTCCGTGGACAGCACCGGGTGGCAGGCCACGAACACCAGCCGCAGCAGGTCGTCGCCGATGCCGTCGTCCTCGGCGATCAGCGTACCGATGTCCGGGGTGGATTGCTCGAGGCCCCGGGCGACCTCCTCGATCTTGCGCTTGAAGGTCTCGGTGCGCCGGAACTGGTCGATGGCCCGCCGTTTGGCGGTCGTCATCAGCCACGCCCCCGGATTCTGGGGTACGCCCGCAGCCGGCCACTGTTCCAACGCCGCGACCAGCGCGTCCTGTGCCAGCTCCTCGGCCACGCCGACGTCGCGGACGAGCCTGGTCAGCCCGGCGATGAGCCGCGGCGCCTCGATCCGCCAGACGGCCTCGATCGCACGGTTGGTGTCAGTGGCCACGACCCCCGACTATCCCACCGATCAGTTGTCCCCAGCGGCCTTCGCGCGCCGCTTCTCCACGGCTTTCTGCTGCTCGGCGGTGAAGTTCTCGCCGAAGTCCTCGGCCTCGAAGACCCGCCGGATCTCGATGTTCTCCCCGCCCGTGCTCTGCAGCGGGCAGCGCTTGAACCACTCGACGCACTCCTCCAGCGACTTCATCTCGACCAGCCAGAACCCGGCGATGAGCTCCTTGGTCTCGGTGAACGGCCCGTCCACGACGGTCCTCTTGTCGCCGTCGAAGTAGATCCGGGCGCCCGTCGCGCTGGGCTGGAGGCCCTCCGCGGCCAGCAGCACACCGGCGTCGACCAGCTCCTCGATGAACGTCCCCATCGTGTCGAAGTCCTCGGTGGCGGGCAGAACGCCGGCTTCGCTCTCCGCGCTGGCCTTGGTGATCACCATGAACCGCATCGTCGTCTCCTCATGTCAGGGTGCCTTCTCACCTACGCGTCGAACGGCGGTGGGCCCGCTCGACACCCTGTCAGAAGTTTTTCCCCGGTCCGCCACGGCGAGTCCGGCGGGTTGAGGTTCCGTACTCACGGCAACGGCGCGGCGCCACGAAACGATGTCGGCATGAAAATCCTTCAGCGACCCGCCGGTGCGGGACTCACGGTCATACTCGGTCTGGTTGCGCTCCTGGCCGGCGCCTCCCTCGTCATGCTCCGCGACGGAGGCTGGCCCTGGCACGCCACCATCAGCGGCTCCACGGGCGGGGCGACCACCGCCGAAATCGTCGACGACGACGGGTCGGCGTACCGTTTCACCGGGTCTTCGATCGACGCACAGCAGTGGATGGACCGGAAGCAGGACGAGCTCAAGGCCTCCCACCACCTGCCCGAGAAGATCGCGGCCGGCAGGGTGCTGGAACCCGTGGGTGTGGCGCTCGTGGTGCTGGGCCTCGTCCAGCTGGTCCGGCGGCTGACCCGAGCGCGGCGTGGCGCGGCCCGCACCCGGCTCAGCAGGAGCAGCTAGGGTCGCCGGCGAAGACATTGATGTAGATCACCAGCGGCAACCAGACGGCCAGCGGGATGGCCCAGGCCAGCCAGTAGCGGCGGGTCGGCAGGCCCATGCGGCGAGCCGTGCCGGTCCGGTTGACGACCAGGGCCAGGCCGAGGATGCCGGAGAGCAGGGTGGCGAAGACGATCAGTACGACACCCGGAGCCTTCCCGGCAGGAGCGTACGGATATCCAGGTGCTGGCATTGCGGCGGGATATCCGTACGGCAAGGGCTGGGGCGCCGGTGACCACTGCTGCTGGTACGCGCCGCCGTAAGGCTGCTGGTACGCGCCGCCGTAAGGCTGCTGGTACGCGCCGCCGTAAGGCTGCTGGTACGCGCCGCCGTAAGGCTGCGGCTGCGGGTACGCGCCGGCGTAGGGCTGCGGGTATTCGTGCGTCACGTGCGGCTCCAACAGCGCGGAGGTGGCCGGTCGGGCGCTCCTTTCGACCGTCCGAGCCGCGACTTGACGACTTGTGGCAGCCGAATACGCAAGTGATCGTTGTCGGATCCGGGGTGGGTCGTTCGTAGAACAGTCGAGGGGCGGCCGGACGAGGCTGCCGGGACGAGGGAGTCGTGGGATGACGCGGTACCTGATTTCGTTCGATGACGGCGCGATGGACCACATCCCCGACGAGGACTGGCCCGAGGTGGGGAAGGCCGCGCACGCGGTGATCCAGGAGGCCGTGAACGCCGGCGTGTTCGTGTTCGGCGCCGGGCTCGAGCGCCAGAGGGCGAGCGTCGTGGCCACGGACGGGCTCGTCAGCGATGGTCCGTACCCGGAGACCAAGGAGGTCATCGGGGGGTTCGTGGTCGTCGACGTGGCCTCGCGCGAGGAGGCCCTGCGATGGGCTGCCAAGGTTGCCGCCAGTTGCCGCTGCGCGCAGGAGGTGCGGGAGCTCCTACCCGATCCGGAGACGGACGCGATGCTCCGGGGAGCCTGACCGTTCATCGGCACCGGCCCGGATGCCGGCGGCCTCATTTCTTCGCCGCCGGTAACCGGGCAACTACGTCGCAGGTGCGCACTGGAGATGCGCCTCAGCGGTGACCAGAGTGCGGAGATGCTGACCGGACATGCCCACCCCGTGGAACTCATGCTGCGCAGCCTCCCGGCCCCCCAGCAGGAAATCCTCGTTGCGACGTACTTCCGAGGCCGTACGACCCGCGAGGCGGCGGGTGAGCTCGGCCTCGCACCGGCCGCCGCGAACGCGCTGCTCTACCGAGCGATGCGCGGCCTGTCCCTGATGATGGCGACCCATCGCCTCGTGCAAACGGGCTCCGTCGACGATCTCAAGGCCGGGCACGCCGTCTGACCGGCATGATCGTTGGTTGCGGTAGCAGCCGAAGATCGAAGCCCAGGAGTCAGATCACCGATGTTCTCGCGCCGCATCCTCCAGCTCGCCGTCGCCGGTGCGACCCTGACCACCGGTCTCGGGTACGCCGTCCCGGCCGCGGCAGCCGTACGGTACGACCCGGATTCCCAGTCCGGCTTCGCCGATGCCGCAGACGTACGGAAGGCCTTCGGATGGAGCGAGGCGCGGCTCGCGGACCGGGCCGCCGGGCTCGTCTTCAGCCATGACTTCTGGACGCAGGACACGTACTCGGTGTCGTGCGGCAAGGGTTCCTTCTCGGTGGAGCATCAGCGCGACTTCGGCCGGCTGGAGCTGACCGACCGCGTGGTCCGTACGACGCGCCGCGGCGCGCCCGACGGTTACGGTCAACGCCCCCGCCTGGTCGGCTTCCGGATCGCCGGCCCGCATGCGGGGATCTCCGGCACCTCCGTGCCGCCGACGGTCGGCCAGCCCTGTCCCGAGCCCCGCGGTGCACGGATCACCCGGGCCGACCTGGTCTCCACGACCACCGGCTGGTCGTTGCACGTCAGCTTCGGCAGCACTGACAAGATCCTTCGATCGGGTCGGTGACCCGGCGCGGCCGGAACCGCGGACGTACCCATGGAGGACCGATGGAAATCTGGATCAACCCCGAGTGCTCGAAGTGCCAGAGCGCCCTGACGATCCTGGACGCCGAACAAGCCGACTACACCGTCCGGTACTACCTCGAGCAGCCCCCGACCGTCGAGGAACTCAACGACGTCCTGGCACGCCTGGAACTGGAGCCCTGGCACATCGCACGGTTGGGCGAACCGCTCGCGGACCGGCTCGGCATGGCCACCTGGTCACGCGAGGCAGCCGACCGGGACCGCTGGGTCGCCGCCCTCGCCGAGCACCCGATCCTCATCCAGCGTCCGATCATCACCGCGGACGACACCGCGTCTGTCGCCCGCTCCCCGGAAGCCGTCCACGACGCGCTGCGGCGAAACCAGGCCTCGCCGGAGTGAGAAGTCCCCTGAGCAGACGCCCGGATGGAGATGAAGCAGGTGCTGGAGGACTCCGCCCGGGTTGATGTCGGCGCGAGTTGTCGGATCCGGGTCGTGGTGTTCGTAGCAAGGGTGAAGGCTGCCCGCGAGGGGCCTGCCACGACTCACCGGAGGCGCTGACGATGCCGCATCCCCAGGCCATGGTCCACCGCATGTTCGAGCTCATCGAGCCCATCGCCACCGTCACCTTCTCCGAGGTGGTCAACGACGCGTTCCTGGCGCTCGGCATGCGCAACTACTGGGACGGCTACTTCGCGGGCCGGGCCGCCCCGCTCGGGCTGGCACCGGCCGAGGTGGTGCACGCGGTCTTCTACAACTTCGCCGACGGTGAGGTGGCACGGCACATCCCGTGGGTCTGGGGCAGGACCACGCCGCAGGAGGCGATCGCCGTGCGCGAGCGGGGTAGCGCCGCCGCGCTGCGTCAGATGATCGGGGAGCTTGCCGATTCCCCCGGCCTGGTGCGGGCCGGCGACCTCGCGACCAGGGCCGCTGTCGGCGCGCCGACGGAGGGCCGGGTTCTGTACGCCGGGCTCCGGGCGCTGGACGTACCCGAGGAGCCCGTCGCCCGGCTCTGGCATGCGGCGACCCTGCTCCGCGAGCACCGCGGGGACGGCCACAACGCCGCCCTCGTCGCCCACGGCATCGGTGGCACCGAGGCCCACGTCCTTCTCGCGCTCTCCCTCGGCATGCGGCCGGAGGAGTTCGGGCGGGTTCACCACCTGCCCAAGAAGCAGCTGGCCGGTGTCATCGACGGGCTGCGTGACCGCGGGCTCGTGAACACCGCCGGCGGATTCACCGATGCCGGCCGGGAGATCAAGGAGCGGATCGAGTCGCTCACGGACGAGCTTGCGGCACCGGCGTACGACGTGCTCAGCGCCGAGGAGCTCGCCGAGCTGATCGCCGGGCTCGAGCCGATCGCCGCCGCGGTGCGGGCGGCCGAGGACTGAGCGGACGCGCCGGGCCGCCCCCGCTGAGCGGAGGCGGCCCGGTTGGGTGCGGTGTCGTCTTACGAGGCGAGCTTCCAGGGTCCCCGGGAGCCGGAGTCCGTCGGCTTCTCGTTGCGGTTCCACCACCGGGCGACGTACTTCTTGCCCTGGTAGACCGCGGTGTCACCGGCCACGAAGACGCGCGAGGGCGTCCACAGAGCGGTGCCGTCCGAGGTCACCGCGATCTCTTCCCAGGCGCCGTACGGGGAGCCGGGCGGGAGGAGGGTCGTCCACCAGAGGGCGCGCCACGTCGAGCCGTGGTAACTGACGAGGTCGCCGGTCTTGTAGATCTTCTTGGCGTTCCACGCCGGGGTCGAGGGCAGGTTCAGGCCGACGAGCTCCGGGTCGTGGTCGGACGCGGCGAACGGGTCGTCGCCGTTGAACAGCAACGTCGCGTTGTAGTTGTAGCGGCTGTACGCGAACGCCACCGCCTCCTGCGCGTTGATCTCCCACACGTCCGCGCCGGTGACCATGGCCTTGGCGGCCGGGCTGGCCAGCACGTGGTCGATCGATCCGGCGAGGCCGTTGTACATGTACGTGTGCTCGTCGGCGTCGAAGGCGTGGGCGAGGTCGGTGTAGCCGGCCGCGTACAGCTTCTCGATCGGGTCCTCGTGGGTGTAGGCGTTGAAGTCGCCGAGCAGGAAGATCCGGTCGGTGCGCAGGGTGTCCGCCGCCTTCGCCGCGAACGTGATCACGGCTTCGGCCTCGTGCACCCGGGTCTCGTTGAACGCGCCCTGGTCGACCGCCGGAGACGACTTGTCCTCGACGTCGCCGGGGTACAGCGGGGTGCCGGTGCCCTTCGACTTCCAGTGGTTGGCGACGACGAGGAAGGCGTCCCCGTCGCCGGCGCCGGCCTTCTTGAAGCCCTGCGCCATCGGCTGCCGGGCGATCGAGAACGGCTCGCCGGGGTCCGACTCGGTGGTCAGCACGACCGACGGGCCGACCGGCGCCACCTCCGCCTTCTTGTAGATGAAGGCGGTGCGGATGACGTCCTGCTGGTTCAGCGGCGGCAGCTGGTCGGCGGCCGGCGACGGCACGTACGACCACACGGGCGAGCCGGCGGCGGTGTTGAGCGCGTCGACCAGGCCGGCGAGCGCGGTGTCGCGCGGCTCGCCGAACTTCACCGAGTTCTCGACCTCCTCCAGCGAGACGATGCTCGCGCCGAGCCGGTTGATGCCGGTGACGATCTTCGACTGCTGGCGGGCGAAGCTGGCCGCGTCCGCCGCGCCGCGCGGGCCGGCGCTGCCGTCCGTGCCCTTGCAGGTGTTCACGCCGATGTGGTTGCCCGCCCGGTCGTTGTAGTACGTGCAGGTGCCCAGACCCGCGGCGACGTACCGTTCACCGGTCATCGGGAAGTAGTTCTCGACGTTGAACGTCGCCAGGTGGCCGTTGCCGGGAAGCGCGGCCGGCTTCTGGTTGCCCGTACGCGTGTCGCTGAACGTCGCCACCGCCGAGCCGTCGCCGGTCACCTGCGCGGTCGGCTGGAAGTTCCACAGCGAGAACCGGTAGTCGAGCACGACCGGCTGGTGGAAGCTCACCTTCGAGCCGACGCTGACCGGGTTGCCCGGGGTGAGCCACGGCAGCGGGCGGCCGTTGTTGGCGCTCGTGCTGTAGTTCAGGCTCGCCGCGTCGTCGAGGGTGATGGTGCGCGCGGCGTTGTCGGCGACCGCGGCCTGCGCCTCGGGGCTGCCGGGGCGCCCGGCGTCGGTCGGCTGGCGCAGCGGCTTGTCACCGGCGGCCAGCGTGAACGAGCCGTAGAAGTTCGCGTCGTAGTTGTCGGTCACGGTGAAGGCGCCCTGGGGCGCGATCAGCTCGCCCTCGTGGGCTTCCTTCTGGGCGTCCGTCGTGAGCTGCGACCACGGCAGCGTGCGCGCCTGCACCGCGGGCAGCGGCGTGTCGAGCTTCGTCACGGCCGGAGCGGTGATCTCGGTCTCGCCCTGGAACTCGGTAACCTTGCCGGTCACCCGCACCGAGTCACCCACGGCGACCTGGGCGGCAGCCTGGGAACCGAAGACGAACACCGCGTCCGAGGCGCCCGGCGTGGCATCGTCGCCGCCGGTCTCGATGAAGAAGCCGTTGAAGCCGCCCGCCGGGTACGCGGCGGTCACGACGCCCTCGGTGGTGACGGCCTGGCCCGCGTACGGCGAGGTGTCGGTGTCGGTGCCCTGGAGCGCGGCGATCGTCACGTCCACGGCGGGCGCGGCCACCTGGAAGTCGAACGTCGCCGAACCGCTCGCCCCGGCCGCGTCCGTCGCGGTCACGGTCACCTTCGAGGTACCGGCGGTGGTCGGGGTGCCCGAGACGACACCCGCGTCCGAGATCGTCAGACCGGCGGGAAGATCAACGGCTGTCCAGGTGTACGGCGTGGTCCCGCCCGCGGCCTTCAACGTGAGCGGCGTGATCGCGGTGCCGACCGTCGCGTTCTGCGTACCGGGGCCGGTCACCGTCACGGCCACCGGCGGCGTCGTGTCGCCGTCCGACGAGTTCTTCGGCGTGGGCGTGGCCGTCGTGAAGTCCGCGGCGTTGTTGTCCGTGTCCAGACCGGACGCTGCGCGCTGGTAGCTCAGGACGAGCGAGTTGCCGGTCACCGCCGTACCCTCCGGCGCGTTACTGGTGCCCCAGCCGATCCGGTCGATGACCGTGGAGTCCGTGGGCAGTACGCCCGAAGCGCTCGCCGCCAGGTAGAGGGTGCCACCAGCGGCCCCCGGATTGACACTGGCGCCGGTGTTCAGGTCGGGCGCGGGCAGCGCGGCGCCCGGGTTGGTGCTCGCCCCGTTACCCGGCAGCTGGATCAGGAAGTGGCCGTGCGCGGCCACCGACCCGGACAGTGCGAACACCTGCGAGCCGGCCGGCGTACCGGTGCTCGTCGCGGACCGGTACTGCAAGGTGTCCCCGGCCAGCGAGATCGCGCCGGCGGTGGGGTTGAAGAGCTCCACGAACTTGTTGCTGTATGTGGCTCCGGACGAGCCGCCGTTGACGTAGGCCTCGGTGATCACCAAGCCGGTCCCGGCCGTGTCGGCGAACGCCGGTGCGGCGATCCCGGCGACGGACAACGACAGTGCAACGGCCCCGATTGTTGAACGCCTCATGAGCGCAGGGGACAACGGACCCGACCTCCAAATTGAAAAACACACGACTCCCACGGGCGCGGGCCGACCCACGGACGGTAGGTGGGCAGCCCTGATCGCGGGAGGACAGAGTGTGAACTGTTGGCAACACGCTAGAGCACCTTCATCGATATGACGAGGTCGGCCCAGCACAGAACAGTTACGACACGGCGCCGGCCGGGAATACGGGCCGCGATTTACCGGCTGTGTGCCGAATTGAAGGAGCGCGCCTGTTTCGCGACTGCCCCCGGCTCACGAGGCCGCACGTACGTACATCGATCTACGTGCCTGCACGGACGCGAAGGCCGGAGCGATCCTGCACGATTCTGACTCGGCCACAGGTGACTGCGGTCGGCGACGAAGGGCAGGACAGTGAGACAGCATCAACCGTGGCACTTGGCGGACCGGGTTCTCGTGGGGCTGGTCGGACTCCTCGTGGCCGTGCTCGCAGCCGTGGCTTTCATCTGGTGGCGCGGCGGTCCCGGATCGCCGGACCGCCACGGTGGCGCGGCGGCGGGCCGGCAGAGCCGGCCACCGTCGGTGACCCCGACGGCGGACGAGCAGGTCGACACGGCGATGGGCGAGCACACCGACAGCTCGGCGAGCCGGCCGAAGGCGAGCGACGACGCCGGGACCGCCTCGAACGAACTCGCTCCGTCCGCCGCGGATCTGCCCTCGCACGGGCTGGGCGCGGGACACGTCGGGCGCGAGGGCGTACTGGAGATCACGACCGAGGACGCCGAAGCGCCCGGCCAGGACCTTCCGGACAACTACTCGTCCGCCCGGAACCCGGTCGGCGGTTATGCGGTCGGCGTGCCCACCGTCTACGAGGCGTACGCCGTGGGCCCCACCACGTTCGTCGAGTCCGACGACACGATGATCGAGGCGAACTTCGAGGTGCACAGCTACGAGAGCGTGGACCCGTGGGCCCGGCTGACCCAGGACGAGAAGCTGTTCGCCGAGGAGCACGCCGAGGACCAGTACAAAAAGCTCAAGACGAACCGGCACTGGACGTATCGCGGCAAGCCCGCCGTCATGTGGGAGTTCACCTGGAACCGCAACGGTGAGCGCGCCCACGGCCGGCAGATCGCTTTCCGGGACGGCCCGCGGACATACACGGTGCTCTATCGAAGCGCGGACACCTGGTGGCTGACTGGCGGCTCGCAATTCATTCCGCCCGATTTCGAGCAGGCATTCACTCCGTTGTCCCGGTAGGACTCTTAATAGTTCGGGGCGGGCCGGTTTCCTCCGGGAGCCACACCCCGCCCCGCATCAGCGTGCGCCCCGGAATCTCGTCGGCTTCGCGCCACGCCTGGATCCGTTCGGGCGCCAGCGCCAGGAAGACGCAGCCCTCCCCCGCCGTACGGGGATCCCAGCCGGCCCGAGTCGATCATGACGACGTCCCGGGTACCGCCCCGCCCCAGCCGCGCCATCCCGGTCCCGGTGATGGCCCCGTCACGCGCAGCGCTCAGGCGATGACGGCCGGCGTGCGCCAGGCGGGCCTCGTGGCCCGGTCCAGGTCGTGGCGCACCGACGCGATCCGCCGGATGGCCTCCGTCAGGTCGTCCGCCGCCAGCGTGAACGGCAACCGTACGAAGCGTTCGAGCGTACCGTCGAGGCCGAACCGCGGACCGGGAGCGAGCCGCACCCCGACATCTTCCGCCGCGCGCGACAGCGCGCTGGAGATCGGCCCGTCCAGCTCGGCCCACAGCGTCACGCCGCCGCGAGGCACGGCGAACCGCCACTCCGGCAGGTGTTCCTGCAACGCCTCGATCAGCGCGTTCCGGCGGAAGGCGAGCTGAGCGCGGCGGGCGGCGACGATGCCTGCCGCGTCCTGCAGGAGGTGGACGGCGACGAGTTGTTCGAGGACCGGGCTGGCCATGTCGACGCCCACCCGCAGGGCGGCCAGGCGCTGCACCAGCGGCGCCGACGCGCGGACCCAGCCGATGCGCAGGCCGCCCCAGTAGGCCTTGCTCATGCCGCCGATCGACACGACTCGCGAGTGCCGGTCGTAGACCGCTACCGGGGGTGGCATCTCGTCGCCGTCGAGGGGCAGGTCCACGAAGGATTCGTCGACGACCAGCTCCGTACCCGTCGCGTGGGCCGTGGCGACGAGGCGCTCGCGCAGGGCGGCCGGCATGAGGTGGCCGGTGGGGTTCTGGAACTCGGGGATCACGTACGCGAGCCGGGGCCGGGTCTGGCGCAGCGCCGCCAGCAGCAGCTCGCCGTCCCAGCCGGTGCCGGCGTCGAGGCCGTGGGTGCTGATGCGGGCGCGGCGCGCGGAGAGGGCGGCGAGGGCGTTGGGGTATGTCGGCGATTCCACCAGCACCGGCGCACCGGCCGGGACGGAGAGGCGGAGCACGAGGTCGAGGGCCTGCTGGGTGCCACTGGTGATGAGGATCTGCTCGGCGCTGGTGGTGACGCCGCGTGCCGTGTAGGTGGCGGCGACGGCCTCGCGGAGTTCCATCAGGCCGGTCGGGTGGTAGCCGGCGCTGCCGAGGAACCGCGGCAGGTCGTCGGCGGCGGCGCGGGCGGCGGGGACCAGTTCGACCGGCGCGGCCGAGGCCGCCACGCCCATGTCGATCATGTCGATGTCGTCGCCGGGGGTCCAGAGGCCGGAGCTGGCGACGCGGTGGCCGTTCGGGAGGGTGGTCCAGCTTCCGGCTCCGCGGCGGCTGGTCAGGTGGCCGGTCTCGCGGAGGCTCCGGTACGCGGCGGTGACGGTCGTCCTGCTCACGCTCAGCGCCTCGGCAAGCTCGCGCTCGGCGGGCAGCCGTACGCCCAGCGGCAGCCGCCCGTCGCTGAGCAGCCCGCGGACGGCCCCGGCGAGCGCAGCGTAATCCGGGCTGCGATGGCGACCCGGAAGCGAGTGCCACTGACCCAGCAGTCGGGCCAATTGGCCTCCCCGCACGGACGTCGTCATGGCCACCTCCGGGAAATTGGCTCTGTCAGCCGGGCGAATTGGCCTTCAGAGTGGCACTCATGACGTCCCAGAGCAACTCCGAAACATCCGGCCGCGGTCTCCCCCGCCGCGTCGGCCAGCTCTTCGCGGGCCTCGTCCTGTACGGGGTGAGCATGGCTTTCATGGTCGAGTCCCGCCTCGGCCTCACCTCGTGGGACGTCTTCCACCAGGGTGTGTCGAAGGCCACTGGCCTGAGTTTCGGGTGGGTGGTGATCCTGACCGGCGTACCGATCCTGCTGCTGTGGATCCCGCTGCGGCAGAAGCCCGGCTTCGGGACCATCGCCAACCTCGTGGTGATCGGCCTCGTCGTGGACGCCGCCCTGGCGGTCCTGGCGCCCGGTGACTCGCTGGCGATGCGCGTCACGTATCTCGTGGTCGGCATCCTGCTCAACGGCGTCGCCACGGGCATGTACATCGGTGCCCGCTTCGGCCCCGGGCCCCGCGACGGGCTGATGACCGGCATCGTCCACCGCTTCCCGCGGCTGTCGGTGCGCCTGGTCCGCACCACGATCGAGGTGGCGGTCCTGGCGACCGGCTTCCTGCTCGGTGGCACGGTCGGGCTCGGCACGATCGCGTACGCCCTGGCGATCGGGCCGCTGGTGCAGCTGTTCCTGCCGGTGTTCGCGGTGACGCCGCGGGGCCGCCGGGTGCGGCTCGCGCCGTCCCTGGGTACCTCCTAGGTGGACCCCGCGGGCGATTTGTCCACCCGGCGGGACACAGCTCGGTGATCATCACGACACATGTGCTTTCCGGTTCGCCGGACAGACGGCATCATTGCGGCATGGGGGCTGGCGGCTGGCACTGGAACGACGCTTGGATTTTCGTGTCCGCGGTCATCGCCGAGCGCCTCGAGCGCGACCGGGCGATGCACGCGGCCCTGCCCGTGACCGGCGCTAGCCTGGCGGACGTGCTGGCGGCCGCGGACTTCCTGCACCACAGCGTCCCGAGCCGCGCGGAGCTCGAGGAATCCGTCCGGCGCCTGGCCGGCGCGGGCCTGCTCACCATTGACGACGACCTGGTCGAGGTGGCGCCGGCCGGCGAGCAGCTGTGGCGTACCCGCCCGTTCAGCGGCCTGTCCTCGGCGGTGGTCACCCTGCAGACGCAGCTCAACCGCGCCGCCACGCCGGGCGACGCGGACTGGGCGCTGGACGAGCAGACCTACAACGCGGCCGTCCGCGAATACTCCCTGCGCCTCGCCGACGGCCGCTGACCGCTGACCGCTCAGCGGACCGGGTTGCCCGCGGCCCGAAGGCTGTCCTTCACCTCGCCGATGGTCAGGTCTCCGAAGTGGAAGACGCTGGCCGCCAGCACCGCGTCCGCGCCGGCCGCCACCGCCGGCGGGAAGTGCTCGACCGCGCCGGCGCCGCCACTGGCGATCACCGGGATGTCGACGACCGCCCGCACCGCCGCGATCAGCTCCAGGTCGAAGCCGGCCTTCGTCCCGTCGGCGTCCATCGAGTTGAGCAGGATCTCGCCCGCCCCGAGCTCCGCCACCCGCCGGGCCCACTCCACCGCGTCCAGGCCGGCGGACTTGCGCCCTCCGTGGGTGGTGACCTCCCAGCCGCTGGGGTGCTCCGGTGACGGCCCGGACGGCGCCCGTCGCACGTCGAGCGACAGCACCAGCACCTGGTTGCCGAAGCGGTCGGCGATCTCCGAGATCAGCGCGGGACGGTGGATCGCCGCCGTGTTGACCCCGACCTTGTCCGCGCCCGCGCGCAGCAGGGTGTCGACGTTGTCGACCGAGCGGACGCCGCCGCCGACGGTCAGCGGGATGAAAACAGATTCGGCGGTACGGCGTACGACGTCGAGCATGGTGCCCCGGTCGTCCGAGGAGGCGGTCACGTCCAGGAACGTCAGCTCGTCGGCGCCCGCGGCGTCGTACGCGGCGGCCAGCGCCACCGGGTCCCCGGCGTCGCGCAGGTCCACGAAGTTGACGCCCTTGACGACCCGTCCCGCATCCACGTCCAGACACGGGATCACCCGAACCGCCACGGTCATGACGTCACCCTCTTCCCTGCGTACGCATCGATCTCGACCTCGACCAGGTGGTCCTCGTGCAGCAGCCCCGCCACCACGATCAGCGCCGTCACCGGGCGTACGTCCCGGAAGACCTCGCCGTGCACCTGCGTGACCGCCTCGGCGTACGCCCGGTCCGTGACGTACATGCGGGTGCGGATCACGTCGGCCGGAGCCGCGCCCGCCGCGGCGAGGGCGTCGAGGCCGATCCGGAACGCGATCAGCGCCTGTTCGCGGGGATCGCCGACGCCGACCACGACGCCGTCCACCGTGGCGGTGCAGCCCGCCGTCACCAGCAGGTCGCCGGCGCGGACCACGCGGGAGTAGCCGTACCGTTCCTCCCACGGGCCGCCGGAGCCGAACCGTTCGATCATGCCGAGCGCAGCGCGGCGAGGGCCTCGGCGACCGTGAACGCGCCCGCGTAGAGCGCCTTGCCCGCGATCACGCCCTCGACACCGACCGGCTCGAGGGTGGCCAGCGCCCGCAGGTCGTCCAGGGTGGACACCCCGCCGCTGGCGATCACCGGCGCCGGCGTACGGGAACACACCTCGCGCAGCAGATCCAGGTTGGGACCCTTCATGGTGCCGTCCTTGGTGATGTCCGTGACCACGTAACGGGCCGCGCCCGCCTTGTCGAGCCGCTCCAGCACCTCGAAGAGGTCGCCGCCGTCGCGGGTCCAGCCCCGGGCCGAGAGGGTACGGCCCCGCACGTCCAGCCCGATGGCGACGCGGTCGCCGTACTCGCCGCAGACGCGGTCGCACCACTGCGGGTCCTCCAGGGCGGCCGTACCGATGTTGACCCGGGCCGCGCCGGTCGCCAGGGCCGCGCGCAACGACTCGTCGTCGCGGATGCCGCCGGAGAGCTCGACCTTGACGTCGAGGCGGCCGACCACGTCGGCGAGCAGCGCGGCGTTGGAACCTCGGCCGAACGCGGCGTCGAGGTCGACCAGGTGGACCCACTCCGCCCCGTCGTTCTGCCAGGCGAGAGCCGCCTCGAGCGGGTCGCCGTAGCTGGTCTCGGAACCGGCGGCGCCCTGGACGAGGCGCACCGCCTGGCCGTCCGCGACGTCGACGGCGGGCAGCAGGGTGAGGGTCATGGGTGACTCCGATCAGCTAGCGACGGCCGAGGACGACGACGACCAGGGCCGGGAGGACGAGAACGATCAGGGTGATGAGGACGAGGCGCAGCGCGAGCTCCGGCACGAGGAACCAGATGACGGCCGAGGCCAGCAGCGGCACCACGACGATGCCGGCGCGCTGGGTGCGGCTGCGCCGGTAGAGGCGCCCGGAGCCCCGACGTTGCGGTCGCAGGGAACGGACCAGCGCGCGACGGCGGTCCCGCCGTGCGACCCGGCGGGCGCGGGCCGCCCTCTCCTTCTCCAGGACGGCGAGTCGCTCGGCCCGCCGGCGGGCCCTCTCCTTGCTCACGGGGTCAGAGCCCGGTGACCCAGTTGCGCAGGAGCGCGTATCCGGCGTCGGCGGACTTCTCCGGGTGGAACTGGGCGGCCGACAGCGGCCCCCGCTCCACCACCGCGGCGAAGGGCGCGTCGTGGGCGGCCGTGGTCACCGTGGCACCGACGGCCTCCAGGGCGGCGAGGTCCGACGCCGCGTACGAATGCACGAAGTAGAAGCGGGTCTCCGCGGGCAGGCCCTCCAGCAGGACCGAGCCCTCCGGCGCCGTCACCGTGTTCCAGCCCATGTGCGGGATCCGCCGCGCGGCCAGCTTGGTCACGGCCCCGGGGAGCAGGCCCAGGCCCCGGGTCTCGACGCCGTGCTCGACACCGGTCTCGAAGAGGATCTGCATCCCGACGCAGATGCCGAGCACCGGGCGCCCGGAGGCCACCCGCCCGGCGATGACCGGTCCGGCGCCCAGCTTCTCGATGCCCGCCATGCAGGCCGCATACGCGCCGACACCAGGGACGACCAGGCCGTCCGCGCCCGCGGCGGCGTCGAGGTCGTCGGTCACGGTCACGTCCGCACCGGTACGCGCGACCGCCCGCTCCGCCGACCGCAGATTGCCCGACCCGTAGTCGAGAATCACGACGCTGGTCATGAGGAATCCCCCGGGAGGAGCCAGAGCACGCCGCCGGCCAGCGCGAGCAGGGCCAGTACGGCGACGAGACCGATGGAGAACTTGGTGGCGCCCTGCCGGGCCAGCGTGATCACGCCGCCGACGAGGATGCCGGCGACGGCGAGCAGCAGGATGGGCAGGACGCTCACAGCACGCCCTTCGTGGACGGCAGCGCACCGGCATTGCGCGGGTCGATCTCGACGGCCTCGCGCAGCGCCCGCGAGAACGCCTTGAACTGCGCCTCGACGACGTGGTGGGCGTCCGGCCGGCCGCCGTCGCGGGCCGCACGCAGCACGCTGACGTGCAGAGTCACCTTGGCCGCGTGGCCGAAGGACTCGAAGATGTGCCGGGTCATGCTCGTCGGGTAGACCGGTCCGATGTACGGCGCCAGCTCCGGCTCGTCGTGCACCACGTACGGCCGGCCGGACAGGTCCACCGCGGCCCGGCAGAGCACCTCGTCCATCGGGATGGTGGCGGAGCCGTACCGCCGGATCCCGGCCTTGTCGCCGAGCGCCCGGGCGAAGGCCTCGCCCAGGGCGATGGCCGTGTCCTCCATGGTGTGGTGCGCGTCGATCTCGAGGTCGCCCTCGGTGCGCACGGTGAGGTCGAAGCCGCCGTGCTTGGCGAGCTGGTGGAGCATGTGGTCGTAGAACCCGACGCCGGTGGAGAGGTCGCCCTGGCCGGTGCCGTCGAGGTCGATCTCGACGAGGACCTTGGTCTCCTTGGTGACGCGCTCGATGCGCGCGGTGCGGCTCACGGCAGAATCTCCTCGGCGGCGGTCAGGAAGGCGGAAGTCTCGGTCTCGGTGCCCGCGGTGACCCGCAGCCAGCCGGCCAGGCCGACGTCGCGGATCAGCACCCCGCGGTCGAGGAAGGCCTGCCAGGCGACTTTCTGGTCGCCGCCGGTGGCGAACAACACGAAGTTGGCGTCGCTGTCGGCCACCTCGGTCCCCCGGGCGCGCAGCGTCGCCACGATCCGGTCGCGCTGCTCCTTGATCGCCTCGACCGTGGCGAGCATGGCGTCCCGCTGCGACAACGCGGCCCGGGCTGCCGCCTGCGTCAGGCTCGACAGGTGGTAGGGCAGGCGGACCAGCTGCACGGCGTCGACGACGGCGGGGTCGGCGGCGAAGTAGCCCAGGCGCCCGCCGGCGAAGCCGAACGCCTTGCTCATCGTCCGGGTCACCACGAGTCGCGGGTGCCCCGGCAGCAGCACGAGCGCGCTGCGGGTGCCGGCGCGGGCGTACTCGTAGTAGGCCTCGTCGACCAGCACCATGCCCTTCGCCGCCGCCAGGACGGCGTCGATCACGGACGGGTCGAGAGCGGTCCCGGTCGGATTGTTGGGCGAGCAGAGGAAGATCAGGTCGGGCTGGTGCTCCTCGATCTGCGCGACCGCCGCGGCGGGGGTGAGCCCGAAGTCGGGGTCACGGAACGCCCCGACCCACCGGGTCCCCGTGCCGGCCGCCAGCAGCGGATGCATCGAGTAGGACGGGCCGAAGCCGAGAGCTGTGCGCCCCGGGCCACCGAACGCCTGCAGCAACTGCTGCTGCACCTCGTTCGAGCCGTTGGCGGCCCACACGTTGGCCGTGGTCATCCCGTGGCCCAGGTAGTCGGCCAGATCGGTGCGCAACGCGACGGCGTCCCGGTCCGGGTAACGATTGAGGCCGGCCAGCTCCACCTGCAGGGCCTTGCCCATCGCCTCGACCACGCCGTCGGGCACGGCGAACGCGTGCTCGTTGGTGTTCAGCCGCACGGCCACGTCGAGCTGTGGCGCGCCGTACGGGGACTTGCCCCGCAGGTCGTCGCGCAGCGGCAGGTCGTCGAGGGCCGTCATGAGGTGAACCTCGCCGTCACGGCCTGCCCGTGAGCCGGGAGGTCCTCGGCGTTGGCGAGCGCCACCACGTGCGGGGCGACGTCGCGCAGGGCGGCCTCGTCGTACTCCACGACGTGGATGCCGCGCAGGAACGACTGCACGGACAACCCGGACGAGTGCCGGGCGCAGCCCGCGGTGGGCAGCACGTGGTTCGAGCCGGCCGCGTAGTCGCCCAGCGACACCGGCGAGTACGCCCCCACGAAGATCGCGCCGGCGTTGCGCACCCGCATCGCCCACTCGCGCGCGTCCCGGGTCTGGATCTCGAGGTGCTCGGCCGCGTACGCGTCCACGACCGCCAGGCCCTGCGTCAGGTCGTCGACCAGCACCACGCCGGACTGCGTGCCGCCCAGCGCCTCGCGGACCCGGGCTTCGTGCTTGGTGGCGGGCACCTGGACGGCGAGCTGCGCGTCGACCGCGTCGGCCAGCGCGGGCGAGTCGGTGACGAGCACGCTGGCGGCGAGCGGGTCGTGCTCGGCCTGGCTGATCAGGTCGGCGGCGACGTGCACCGGCGAGGCGCTGTCGTCGGCCAGGATGGCGATCTCGGTGGGACCGGCCTCGGCGTCGATGCCGACCGTGCCCTGCAGCAGCCGCTTGGCGGCGGTCACCCAGATATTGCCCGGCCCGGTGATGACGTCCACCGGCGCGCAGCGGTCGGCCTCGTCGGCGCCGTCGGCGCCGTAGCCGAGCATGGCGATCGCCTGGGCGCCGCCGGCGGCATAGACCTCGTCGACGCCGAGCAGGGCGCAGGCGGCGAGCACGCGGGCGTCGGGCAGGCCGCCGTTGTCCTGCTGCGGCGGGCTGGCCACCACCAGGGAGGCGACGCCGGCCGCCTGCGCGGGCACGACGTTCATCACCACGGTGGACGGATAGACCGCCAGGCCACCGGGGACGTAGAGGCCGACGCGGGACACCGGCACCCACCGCTCGGTGACGCTGCCACCGGGCACGACCTGGGTGGTGACGTCGGTGCGGCGCTGGTCGGCGTGGACCTTGCGGGCGCGCTCGATGGCGACCAGCAGGGCCGCGCGCACGTCCGGGTCGAGGGACTCGGCGGCCGCGGCGATCGCCTCGGCCGGCACGCGCAGGCGCTCGATGCGTACGCCGTCGAAGCGTTCGGTGGCCTCCCGGATCGCGTGGAAACCATGCTCCCGGACCGCCGCCACGACGGGACGGATCTTCTCGACGGCCTGCGACACGTCGAGCTGGGCACGGGGCAGCAGACCGCGCGGGTCCCGGCGGGAGCCGCGCAGGTCGATCCGGTTCAGCACGCCGCCAAGTCTAGGCCGCGGGCCGTTTCTCCCCCGGGCGCCGTACCAGGCAGTGGGAACCACCACTTTGTGGCTTTTGCCGATCGCCGGGCAAAGATCACCGTCCCGGGAGGCGCGCGGACGGCGACCATGCCGATACGCTCGCACCGTGGGCGCGATTCTCCCGGTCTTCCCGCTGGGCACGGTGCTCTTCCCCGGCCTGGTGCTGCCCCTGCACATCTTCGAGGAGCGATACCGCACCCTGGTGCGCGACCTGGTCGCCACGACCACCGACGAGCCGCACGAGTTCGGCGTGGTGACGCTGCGGCACGGATCGGAGGTCCTGTCCGGCGAGGGCGACGACGAGCGCCCCGACGGGCCGCCGGTCGCCGTGGAGCAGCTCTACGACGTCGGCTGCACCGCAGAGCTGCGGCAGGTCACCGAGCTGCCGGACGGCCGCTTCGACATCGTCACGGTCGGGCGGCGGCGGTTCCGGGTGCTGAGCATCGCCGCGGACACCCTTCCGTACCTGACCGCCGAGGTGGAGTGGCTGCCCGACGAGGAGCCGGACGACCCGACCGCGCGCCTGCTGGCCCCGCGGGTGCTGGCAGCCTTCCGGACGTACCTGGACCTGCTGCGGCCCGACTCGGAGGTGCTCGACCAGGTGCCGGACGATCCGACCGTGCTGTCCCACCTGGTCGCGGCGACGGCGCAGCTGACCATCGACGAGCGGCAGGAGCTGCTCGCCGCACCGGACACGGCCGTCCGGCTACGCAGCGAGCTGCGCCTGCTCAACCGCGAGGCGGGTCTGCTGGCCAGGGTGCGGGCGGTGCCGGTGCCGCTGTCGGATCTGGCACGGCCGGTAAGCCCGAACTGACCGGGCCCTCCGCGCCGGAGGAGGGGGCGCCACCCGCGCCGAGATCATGGCCGTAGCCGGGTTTCGCGCCCGGCCGGTCCAGCTCCGGATCGTTGGACCAGCCGGCGAGCAGCGTCGTGGCGATGACGGCGGCGAACGCGGCGACCAGCAGCGCGCCGTGCGCGTGCAGGTCCGGCGGCCGGCTGAAGGAGTCGCCCGGGGCCGAGCTCGCCTGCCAGTCGTGCCAGGCGCCGAGCCCGATCCTGCGCCCGATGGCCCACGTCGTCACCGAGGACGCCAGGCCGCCGAGGGTCACCCCGAGCAGCACCGCCGGGCCGCGGTCGCGGCGCAGCACCAGCCAGGCGACGATGGCGGCGAGCAGGCCGAAGCCGAACCCGATGAGGGTGAACCAGCCGTCGGCGGCGATGTACTCCTCCGGCGAGGGGTCGCTGACCACGATGCCGTTCTGGCCCGCGTTGACCACCGGCACCGACGGCGCCAGCCAGGACCACAGCAGCCCGAGCGGCCCGCCGGCCAAAGCCATGGCCACGGTGATCAGCGCGGCGACGGCCACGCTGCGGCGCACGGACCGCTGGGACCGCGGCGGCTCCCAGGGCGAGAACTCCGGTGGCGGACCGTACGGGAAAACGGGTTCCTGTCCCGTCATCAGGCGACCGCCGAGGGGCCGAGGATCATCTTCAGGTCGGCGCGCAACGCGGGCGTCGGCGCGACCTTGAACCCGCCCAGGCGCATGACCGTCTTGCGGCTGCCGTTGAGCAGGTGGACGTGCACCTCGCTGTCGCCCGGGTGGCTGACCAGGATCTCCTTGAGCTCGGAGACCAGCGGCGGGGTGCACCGCGTGATCGGCATGGTGAGCGTGATCGGCTTGGAGTCCGGGTTGTGGCTGACGTCCGGCATCGACATGTCCATCGCCATGATGCGCGGGGTGTCGTCACGGCGGTCGACCCGCCCCTTGACCACCACGATCGCGTCCTCGGCGATGTACTGGCCGATCACCTCGTACGTGTTCGGGAAGAACAGCGTCTCGACGCCGCCGGCGAGATCCTCGAGGGTGGCCGACGCCCAGGCGCGGCCCTGCTTGGTGATCCGCCGCTGGACCCCGGTGAGGATGCCGGCGAGCGTGACGACCTGACCGTCGGGGACCGAGCCCTCCTCGTTGAGCGCGGCGATCGTGGTGTCGGCGGCGTTCGCGAGCACCTGCTCCAGGCCGGCGAGGGGGTGGTCGGAGACGTAGAGGCCGAGCATCTCGCGCTCGAAGGCGAGCTTGTCGCGCTTGTCCCACTCGCCGTCGGTGATCGGCGGCATGGCCACCGTCGCCGAGCTGCCCCCCGCCTCGTCGCCGAACGCGCCGAACAGGTCGAACTGGCCCGCGGCCTCGTTGCGCTTGACGTCGGCGTACGCGTCGATCGCCTCGGCGTGCACCGCGAGCAGACCCTTGCGGCTGTGCCCCATCGAGTCGAAGGCGCCGGCCTTGATCAGGGATTCGATGGTCTTCTTGTTGCAGACGACCGCGTCCACCTTGGAGAGGAAGTCGTAGAAGTCCTGATACTTCCCCTTCTCGTCGCGGCAGCGGGCGACCGCCTCCACCACGTTGTGCCCGACGTTGCGGATCGCGGCGAGTCCGAACCGGATGTCCCGGCCGACCGGGGTGAACGGTCCGGCGGACTCGTTGACGTCGGGCGGCAGGACGTGGATGCCCATGCGCCGGCACTCGGCCAGGTACATCGCCATCTTGTCCTTGTCGTCGCCGACACTCGTCAGCAGCCCGGCCATGTACTCCGCCGGGTAGTGCGCCTTGAGATACGCCGTCCAGTACGACACCAGGCCGTACGCGGCCGAGTGGGCCTTGTTGAACGCGTAGCCGGCGAACGGCACCAGGACGTCCCACACCGCCTGGATGGCCTCGTCGCTGTAGCCGTGCTCACGGCAGCCGTCGCGGAAGGGGATGAACTCCTTGTCGAGGATCTCCTTCTTCTTCTTGCCCATCGCCCGCCGCAGCAGGTCGGCCTGGCCGAGGCTGTATCCGGCGAGGATCTGCGCCGCGCGCTGCACCTGCTCCTGGTAGACGATCAGGCCGTAGGTCGGCTCGAGGATCTCCCGCAGCGGTTCTTCCAGCTCCGGGTGGATCGGCGTGATGTCCTGCAGCTTGTTCTTGCGCAGTGCGTAGTTGGTGTGCGACTCGACACCCATCGGGCCGGGCCGGTAGAGCGCCAGGACCGCGGAGATGTCCTCGAAGTTGTCCGGCTTCATGAGACGCAGCAGCGACCGCATCGGGCCGCCGTCCAGCTGGAAGACGCCCAGCGTGTCGCCGCGGGCCAGGAGCTCGTAGGCGGGCTTGTCGTCCAGCGGCAGCGCCAGCAGGTCCAGTCCCTTGCCGTGATTGAGCTCGATGTTCTTCACGGCGTCGTCGATGATCGTCAGGTTCCGCAGGCCGAGGAAGTCCATCTTCAACAGGCCGAGCGTCTCGCAGGTCGGGTAGTCGAACTGCGTGATGATCACGCCGTCGGTGGCGCGGCGCATGAGCGGGATGTGGTCGATGATCGGCTCGGCGCTCATGATGACGCCGGCGGCGTGCACACCGGTCTGTCGGATCAGGCCCTCGATCCCGCGCGCGGTGTCGATCACCTTCTTGACGTCGGGGTCCTGCTCGTACAGCGCCCGGACCTCACCGGCCTCGCTGTACCGCTTGTGGTCCTTGTCGAAGATGCCGGACAGGGGGATGCCCTTGCCCATCACATCGGGCGGCAGCGCCTTGGTGATCCGGTCACCCACCGCGAACGGATAGCCGAGGACCCGGGCGGAGTCCTTGATCGCGGCCTTCGCCTTGATCGTTCCGAACGTCGCGATCTGGGCGACCTTGTCCTCGCCCCACTTGTCGGTGACGTAGCGGATGACCTCGCCGCGCCGGCGCTCGTCGAAGTCGATGTCCACATCCGGCATCGAGACGCGCTCGGGGTTGAGGAACCGCTCGAAGATCAGGCCGTGCGGCAGCGGGTCCAGGTCGGTGATGCCCATCGCGTACGCGATCAGCGAACCGGCCGCCGAACCACGGCCCGGCCCCACCGCGATGCCGTTGCGCTTGGACCACTGGATGAAGTCCGCGACCACGAGGAAGTACGACGGGAAGCCCATCTGGATGATGACCCCGAGCTCGTACTCGGCCTGCTTGATGTGCGTCTCCGGGATGCCGCCGGGGAACCGCCGCTTGAGCCCCTCGAACGCCTCGTGGCGGAACCACGACTCCTCGGTGTGGCCCTCGGGGACCGGGAACCGGGGCATCAGGTTCTTGAACGTGAACATGCCCTCGGTGTCGACCTTCTCGGCCACCAGGAGGGTGTTGCGGCAGCCCTCGAGCCAGGCGTCCGAGGAGTCGACCGCGCGCATCTGGTCGGCGGACTTGATGAAGTAGCCGCCGCCGTCGAAGCGGAACCGGTTGGGGTCCGCGATGTTGCTGCCGGTCTGCACGCACAGCAGCACGTCGTGCGCCTCGGCCTGGGCCTCGTGGGTGTAATGCGAGTCGTTGGTGACCAGCGGCGGGATGCCGAGCCGGCGGCTGATGTCGAGCAGCCCGTCGCGGACCCGGTTCTCGATCTCGAGGCCGTGGTCCATGATCTCGAGGAAGTAGTTGTCCTTGCCGAAGATCTCCTGGTACTGCGCGGCGGTCTGGTACGCCTCGTCGTACTGCCCCAGGCGCAGCCGGGTCTGCACGGCGCCGGACGGGCAGCCCGTCGTCGCCATGATGCCCTCGGCGTGCTCGGCGATGATGTCCATGTCCATGCGCGGCCACTTCACGTAGTGGCCCTCCATGGACGCCCGGCTGCTGAGCCGGAACAGGTTCTTCAGCCCCTGGGCGTTGCGCGCCCACATCGTCTTGTGGGTGATCGCGCCGTTACCCGAGATGTCGTCGGACTTCTGCTCCGGGCGGCCCCACTTCACGCGCGCCTTGTGCAGCCGCGACTCGGGGGCCACGTACGCCTCGATGCCGATCACCGGCGTGATGCCGGCCGCGGTCGCCTGCGTGTAGAAGTCGTACGCCCCGTGCATGTTGCCGTGGTCGGTGATGGCCACGGCCGGCATGCCGAGCCGGTCGGCCTCGGCGAACAGATCCTTCAACCGGGCGGCTCCGTCGAGCATCGAATACTCGGTGTGCACGTGGAGGTGCACGAACGAGTCAGACACCCAGGGCCCCCTTACTCCCGCGGCGGATCCGGCTTTGAGAGCCTAGTCCTTCGGCCGCGGCAGGCGGCACACGCGACACCGGCTATTCGACGAATGGCTCGATCATCACAGCGGCGGCGCGCAGCCACGCCTGCCTGGTCTCCGGCTGGAGCACCGAATACTCGATCGAGGAGCCCACCTCGAGCGCCGGGTCGTACGGGACGACGGCCACCCCGCGGGTCCGGGTGGCGAAGTGCTTGGCGAGGTCGTCGAGCAGCGGCAGCTTGCCGGGCGACGGGCAGGAGATCAGCGTCACGGCGTTGGCGACGAGATCCTCCATCCCGGTCTCATTGAGCACGTCCAGCATCCAGTCGGCGGTGAACGCGGCGTCCTCGCGCGGGACGGTCGTGATGACGAGCTGGTCGGCGCTGCGCATGACCGTCTGCCAGTTGACGCTCTCGACGTTGTTGCCGGTGTCCACGCAGATCACGTCATGCGTACGCCGGAGCAGGTCCATGACCCGGCGCACGGTGCTCTGATCCAGCCGCTGGGCGAAGCGCGGATTCTCCTCGCCGGCCAGCACGTCGTACGACCCGTCGGACGCGTGCCGCAGATAGCCGTCGAAATACTGCATCAGGTCGTTGCCGTGCATGTTCTCGATCTCGAGCAGGTCGCTGACCAGGTGCCGGATCGTACGGGCGTGCCGGGCGCTGCCGGCCCGCAGGCCGAGCGTGCCGCGCAGCTCGTTGTCGTCCCAGGCCAGCACGCCGCGGCCGCGGACGCTGCCGATGGTGGCGGCCGCGAGCACGGTCGCGGTGGTCTTGTGCACCCCGCCCTTGGGATTGGCGAAGGCGAGCACCCGCGGCTTGCCCATCTTGCGGCGCAGGATCCCGGCGGCCCGGTCCTCCGGCTCGGGCCGGGTCTGACGCCACTCGATGCGGGCCGGCGCGGGCGAGGTCGGCGCCGGCGCTGCGGGGGGAGGCTGCGACGGGGTCATCAGCGGCGGCGGGGCCGACACCGGCCGTGGAGCCGGCGGCGGGACCGAAACCGGCCGCGGGACCGGCGGCGGGGCTGAAACCGGCCGTGGGACCGGCGGCGGGGCCGAAACCGGCCGCGGGGCGGTCACCGGCGGCGGGGCGGGGGCGGCCGGCGGGGGCAGCACGGATGCCGAGCCGACCGAGGCGGCGCCCCGGCCGGGCGGGATCGTCGGGTCGTGGGTGACGCGCCCGATCGAGGGGGGCACCGCGCGGGTGGCGGGGTTGAAGAAGCTGTGCGGCTCGGCGTCGGGGCGGGCCTGGAAGCCCTCGCCGATCCGCGACTGGCGGCGCGCCTCCAGCGGGTTGACCGGGCGCGGGTCCGGCGGCCGGAGATCCGCCGGCGGCGGGAGCGGCTCGCTCGCGCCGAGCCGTTCGCCGAGGGTGGCGCGGCCGGGACGCCGGTCGAGCGGATTGACCGGCGGCAGCCGCGGCGGCTCGGGCTGGCCGTAGCCGTTGGTGCCCGCCTGCTCACGCTGACGCGGGTCCAGCGGGTTGTACGGCCGGCCGACGGGACGGCTGGGCAGTGGTGTCGCGCCCGCCGCGCGGCGGGATTCGGCCTCCCGTTCCTGCTGCTCGGCCTCGTCGGCCTCGTCGGCCGCGCGGGACGCGTGCCGGGCACGGTCGAGCAGCGCCCGCCATCGCGGGGCTGGTTCCGCAGGCCGGCCCCAGCCGGTCTCGGTCCCGTCCACGGCTCGTCCTCCCAGCGCCTACTCGATCTCGGCGGGCGTCGTCGCCCTGCAACAGGCTACGGACGCCCACCCTATTCGGGCCACACCTGGCATCCGCAAATGCGCGCTCAGTTGATCACCCAGTGGCACAACGCTCACGCACGTGCATCCACTCGTCCATACGGCTCCCGAGGCCGTTCTGGTCGATGCCGACGGGAAAATTAACGCCTGGAGGCGCCCCGGGATGCTCCCGTGGCCGAGGACGGCACGTCAGGACCGGGGGAAGCGGGCGAGTCAGAGGGTACGGCAGCGCTCTCCTCCGGTGCCGTGGCTGAGGGTCCGGGCTCCCGTGCAGACCCGGCGGATGAGGTCGGCGTCACACCGGCCCGGGATGAGGGTAGTGGGGCGGGGTCGGCGGGGGCAACAGTGACGGGCTGCGATGGCACGGGCGACACGGAGGCGTCGTCGTCCGGGACGGTCGTGGTCTGTTCGGGCAGGACCGGCCGGAATTCCGTACGGTCGAGCCGCCGCACCTCCGGGGCCGGGTCGACCACGCGTACCTCGGCGCGTCCGGCGATCCGCTGGAGCACCGCGGGGTCGGCCCGGACCACCGCGGCGAAGACGCAGGCGCAGTGGGCCCGGTAGGCGGCGGCCTCCGCGGCGGCGGTCTGTGCGGCGCTGTCGTACGCCCGCCGCAGCCTGATCTCGTTGACCCCGTCGCCCTCCAGCTCCGCGCTGAGCTTGCGGTAGTCGGCCTGCTCCTGGTCCCGGGCCAGCGCGGCGTTCAGCATCCCGCCGACGACGTCCTGCGGCATCCGGTAGACCGGGATCCGCACCACCGGGGTGCGGACGTTCGGCAGCGGCGCCCGGGCGTACACCTCGGCCACCGCCGCGCCCTCGAGCGGCGCGGCCAGCTTGTCCGGCGCGTAGTACGACGCCAGGCTCACCAGCGCCCAGGTCTGCCCGGCCGCCGGCGATCCCGATGCCGGCAGGAGCGCGGCGAGCTCGTTCTGGCTGGAACGCAGGTAACCGGACACCGACTGGCCCTCGACCACACCGACCCGCACGACGTCCCCGGCCGGGCTCTGCCCGTCGGGACCGCGGTCGGTGATCAGCACGACGGTGACCAGCAGCGCCGCGACCGAGGCCAGAGTCAGCCCGGTCAGCAGCAGCCGGAGCGGCCCCGAGCCGGCGCGCAGCAGGGTGCGCGCCGCCGGTGGCATCAGCCGGTCCCCGGGCCTCATGCGAGACTCCCCCTCGCCGCGATGTGGTCAGGTCGCGTCGCGGAGCACGTCCAGTGCGTACCCCAAGTCGTCAGGGTAGTCGCTGACGAACCGGACCTCGTCGTGCGTCCGGGGGTGGATGAAGCCGAGTTCGCGGGCGTGCAGCCACTGCCGGCCCAGCTGGAGGCGCGCGGCGAGGGTCGGGTCGGCGCCGTACGTGAGGTCCCCCACGCACGGGTGCCGCATCGCCGAGAAGTGCACCCGGATCTGATGGGTACGCCCCGTCTCGAGCTTCACGTCGACCAGGCTGGCCGAGCGGAACGCCTCGAGCGTGTCGTAGTGGGTGACGCTCGGCTTGCCGCCGGACATGACCGCGTACTTGTAGTCGGCGGTAGGGTGCCGGTCGATCGGCGCGTCGATCGTGCCGCGCAGGGGGTCGAGGTGGCCCTGGACCACCGCGTGGTAGCGCTTGTCCACCTCGCGCTCCTTGAAGGCCCGCTTGAGCACGCTGTAGGCCACCTCGCTCTTGGCGACCACCATGAGCCCGGTCGTGCCCACGTCGAGGCGGTGCACGACGCCCTGGCGCTCCGCGGCTCCGCTGGTGGCGACGTTCTGCCCCATCGCGGCCAGCCCGCCGACGACGGTCGGGCCGGTCCAGCCGGGACTCGGGTGCGCCGCCACACCGACCGGCTTGTCGACCACCACGATGTCGTCGTCGCTGTAGACGATCTTCATGCCGTGCACCGGCTCGGCCACGACCGCCGGCGCGGTGACCGGCGCGGGCAGCGTTACCTCCAGCCAGGCGCCGGCACTGACCTTGTCGGACTTCGGCCGCGGGATCCCGTCGACCAGGGCGTCGCCGGCCTCCACGAGCGTCGCGGCCGCCGTGCGCGACAGCCCGAAGAGACGCGACACGGCCTGATCGAGGCGCATTCCGTCAAGACCGTCCGGTACGGGCAGAGAACGCGCCGTCATGCTGCTGACTTCTCCCTGGTCTTCGTGGTCCGTGAACCATCCCGCTGACGTCCCGTGAGCTCGAGGAGGACGGCCAGCACCACCCCGACGCTCAGGCAGCTGTCCGCGACGTTGAAGACCGCGAAGTACTCCCCGTACGGCCCGAAGAGGCTGATCATGTCCACGACGTGCCCCTGGAACACACCGGGCGCGCGGAACAGCCGATCGCCGAGGTTGCCGAGGGCCCCGCCGAGCACCAGCCCGAGCGCCACCGCCCACGGCACCGAGCGCAGCCTCGTGGTCATCCAGCCGATCCAGCCGATCACGGCCAGCGTGACGAGCGGGAACACCCACGTGTATCCGCTGCCCAGGCTGAAGGCGGCCCCGCTGTTGCGCAGCAGGGAGAGGTAGACCAGGCCGCCCAGGATGCGGACCGGCTCGCCCTCGGTCAGCCCGTTGGTGGACAGCTCCTTGGTGAGCTGGTCGAGCAGCACGGCGACCACCGCGGTGAGCCCCAGGACCACCACTGCCCGGCGCGCGAACCCGGACCGGGCCGGCCCGGCCCCGGGGGCGTCGCCCGCTGCCTCGTCGGCGTTCAGCGTCGTTCCTCCAACTGCTTGCAGGCCACACAGCGGGTCGCGACCGGGAACGCCGCCAGCCGCTCGACCGGGATGGCGTTGCCGCATCGCTCGCACCAACCGTAGTTGCCCTCGCCCAGCCGCTCGAGGGCGCGCTCCACCTGATTGATGCGCTCCAGCAGGTTGTTCGCCAGAGTGATCTCCTGCTCGCGCTCGAACGTCTTCGTGCCGGTGTCCGCCTGGTCGTCGCCCGCGGAGTCGGCGAGCCGCTCACGCTGCAGCTCGGTGATCTCGGTGAGCGACTGGTCGTACTCGGCCTGCAGCTCGTCACGGCGTTCGACGAGCGCGACGCGGATCTTCTCGGTCTCCGCCGCGCTGCGGGACCGCTCGGGCGCAGCCTTCTCGGTTGCCTTGGCCATCGTCGCTCCCCTGAGCCGCGCCCGGCGCGGCGAAATCGGCGGTGTCGGTCGGGCAGGTCGCGGCCGCCCACCGCCCCTGCCCCTTTGGTCACGCCCCCGCGCGACCGGTGCACAGCCCCCAAGTGCACAAACGGCGCGGCTCATTCCCGCCGCGCACCCCGGAGGCTCGCAAGAATACACGGCGTACCCGCAGGTGCCCTCGTAACGTGACGTCGGCGCAGGTCAGCGCTGGTCGACGCCGTCCTCGCCGAACCACCGGGCCAGCCGTCCCCGGCGGCTCACGGCCCGCATCCGGCGCTCGGCGACGTCGCGGACGTCCGCGGTGGCCACGATCAGGAGGCTGTCCCCCGTGCGCAAACGGGTGTCCGGTCCCGGCACGAAGCCGGCGCCGTCGCGGACGACCAGCGTGACGCTGGCCCCGACCGGCAGGCGCAACTCGTCGATGTGCACCCCGGCGAGCCGCGACCCCGGCGCCACGTCGATCTGCAGCAGGTCGGCGCGCATGCGTTCGAGCGGCGCCGTCTCCACGTGGATCTCGGCGGCCTCGGCCGGCGCGGTGATCCCGAGCCGGCGCGCGGCCGGAGCCAGCGTCCCCGCCTGCACCAGCGTGAAGATGATGACGAGCACGAACACCGCGTCGAAGAGCCTGTCCGCGCCCGGGGTAGCGCGCGACAGGGGGATGGTCGCCAGCACGATCGGTACGGCGCCCCGTAGCCCGGCCCAGGAGAGAAACGCCTGCCCGCGCCAGCCCAGCCGGCGCGAACCGCGCGCGGCGAGGGCCGAGACCCACACCGACAGCGGCCGGGCGAACAGCACCAGCGCACCGCCGACAACCAGTGCCGGCACCAGCGCACCGGGCAGCTCGTCCGGCGAGACGAGCAGCCCGAGCAGCACGAACAGCCCGATCTGCGCCAGCCAGGCGAGCCCGTCGGCGAACCCCAGAATGGCCCGGCGGTGCGGCAGCCGCGCATTGCCCAGCACCACGCCGGCCGCGTACACGGCGAGGAAACCCGAGGCATGGCTGACGGCGCCGGCCGCGTACGCGAGCACAGTCAACCCCACGGCGGCGATCGGATACAGCCCGGCGGAAGGCAGCGCGGCGTGCCGCAGCAACCACCGGCCCACCACCCCCACGGTGATCCCGATCGCTGCGCCGGCGGCCAGCTCGTACGTGACGACCAGCAGCTCGTACCACCACGGATGGGCGAAAGCAGCGGTCGACAGCAGCACGACGAGCAACACGACCGGGGCATCGTTCATGCCGGACTCAGCCTCGAGCGTCGCCACGAGCCGCGGCGGCAGCCGGAGCCGCCGCAACGTGGCGAAGACCGCCGCCGCGTCGGTCGAGGACAGCACCGAGCCGTAGAGCAGGGCGAGCCGCCAGTCGAGCCCGAGCACGAAATGCACGACGGCGCCGACGACCGCGACGCTGACCGCCACCCCCAGCGTGGCCAGAATCGCGGACAACCCCAGCACGGGCCGCAGGGTGGTCCAGCGCGCGGTCAGCCCACCCTCAGCGATGATCATGATCAGGGCGCAGAACCCGAGGGTACGGGTGAGCTCCGCATCGTCGAACCGGATCCCGAGCCCCGACTCCCCCAGCCCCATGCCGATGAGCAGATAGACGAGCAGACTCGGTACGCCCACCCGGGTCGACACCCGGACCGCGGCGACGGCGATGAGCAGGACGGCCGCCCCGACCAGCAGCGCGACGTCCAGCCCGGCGGTCACGGCAACCCGTCGCGGAGCTCCGCGAGCCGCCCCGCGGCGTCACCGGCGACGGTGAACACCTTGTCGCGGCTGGTCGCGCCCACCTTGAGCGTCACGGCGGCCGG
The DNA here is from genome assembly GCF_044465265.1 of Actinoplanes sp. NPDC049681. NCBI lineage: Bacteria > Bacillati > Actinomycetota > Actinomycetes > Micromonosporales > Micromonosporaceae > Actinoplanes > Actinoplanes sp. NPDC049681. Next base: position 491,564 of record NZ_JBITLP010000002.1, on the reverse strand, counting down.
CCGTACGCCCAGCGCCGCGGCGAGCGCCCGCCGCACCGCCTCGGTGGCCTTGCCGTCGACGGCGGGAGCCCCGACGGCGACGACGAGCGCGGGGCCGTGCGGCCCGTCGTAGCGGCCGCCGACCCGATCGCGGCCGGCACCGGGCCGGACCCGCACAGCGACGGAGCACTCAGCCGGCGCACTCCCGGCTCCCGGACCGCCCGCACCGGCGGATCCGGCCCGGTTCGCGGATCCGGGCCGGTCGGAGGGCACGCGACGGTTGGCCATGCCCCATTGTGCCGATCTTCATCCCGTCGCCGAAGCGGGGTCGCCCGACAGCGGACAGTGAACGCCTCGTCAGCGCACGCCGGCCGCGACCAGGTGGTCGACCGGCCGGCACAGGCCGCACGGGCTGAAGCCCAGCTCGACCGCCTCCGCCACCGGCAACGCCTCGGTCTCCCGGCCGCTCAGGTGCCCGCAGCCGGCCAGGTGGTACCGCGGCCGGCCGTCCACGACCACGACCTCGGCGTCCATCCGGGCTACCCGGACCGCGTCGGCGGGCCGGACCCTCTGCGGCAGCGGCTCGTCATCGGGATCGTCCGGGTCCGGTTCGGCGAACTCGCCGGCTCCGGCTTCCGCCGCTCCGGCCACGGCAACGCCCTCCGCCCGCAGCGGACGGGCGCCCGGCACCGACGGCTCGCCCTCGGCGAGGTCGCCGGCATCGGAGGCACGCCCCCACGGCTCGTCTTCGCGGGCCGCGCCGGCGTCACCGCCCGCACCCTGCCAGGACTCCTCGCGAGCCGCCCGGCCATCACCGCCCGCGCGCTGCCACGAATCCGCGGAATCCGGCGCGGTCTCGGCGGGTGCCCGGCGCCAGGAGTCGTCCTCCGCGGCGCGGGCTCCGCCGATCATCGATGCCGCCTGGTCGTAGTCGCCGGCGTCGGCGGGATCCGCGGCGCGGCGGCCGGTGGTGCGGTCCGCGTCCGTGCCCGAGTACGGGGCGCGGTCCGCACCGGTGGCGGCGCCGCCCGGTGGCGGTGGGGCGGCCGGCTCGGTGTCCGGCTCGACCCGCTGGGTCACGTCGGGGCCCGGACCGCCCGCCGCCCGGGACGGGCCGCTGAGGCCCGCCTCGGTGTCGCGCTGACCCGCGGCATACGCGGCGGCGCGGTCCGGTTCGCTGTCGGAGGGAAACGTGGGTGTGGACCGCGAGATTGACGCCGCGGCGTCCGGCGGTGATGGCGACGCGGTGTCGCCGGGCTGGATCCGGCCGGTGCGGTCGATGGAGTCACCGTCCGCCGGTCCACCGTCGGCCGTGGTGCCGGAGGCGGGGGTTTCCGACGACGCACCGGCGAAGGCCTCGCGGATGATGCGGTCGGGATCCGGCTCGTCGTCCGGGAACGATCGGGAGGTGCGGTCCGCGGAAGCCGCGCCCCGGCGGCCGGCGCCGGCACGGGCCGGGGCTTCGGTGTACGCCGGGTCGGTGGCGGGGCGGGTGTCGTCGGTGAGGAGGGGTTCACCGACGGAGCGTCGGCTCGCGCCGGCCTGGCGCGCGCCGACCACCAGGGCCACCGCGGCCAGCAGGCTGGCGACGATGGAGCTGATCAGCAGGGTGCTCGAGCCGCCGGCCAGGCCGAGGACGAGCAGCGTCACGGCGACGAGGATGAGCAGCAGACTAACGACAATCATGGCTCATCCCCGCCGCGTGGACACGTCCGAGAGGGGTGACGCGAGGGCTCAGCGGCCCGTCTCGATCGAGGTGGCGCGGCTGCCGCCGTACGAGCCGGCGAGGCCGGCCGCGGCGAGGCCGCCGGAACCGCCGACCGCGCGGTTGGCGTCGGCGCGGGTCATCTCGGCCTCCAGGCCCTGACCGCGGCCGTCGAGGTCGCGCAGCTGGCTCTCGAGGTACGCCTTCAGTCGCGTGCGGTACTCCCGCTCGAACTGCTTGAGCTCCTCGATGTGCTTCTGCAGCGCGGTCCGCTTGGCGTCCAGGCCGCCCATGGCCTCCTGGTGCCGCTGGCGCGCGTCCCGCTCGAGGGCGTCCGCCTTGGCGCGGGCCTCGCGGGTGACCTCCTCCGCCTTGGACCGGGCGTCGGAGAGAAGCTTGTCGGCCTCGCGGCGCGCGTCGGACACGTGGTCGTCGGCGGTGCGCTGGGCCATCATCAGGACGCGCAGCGCCTGCTGCTCGCCGTCGCCGCTGCCGGACGCGGACGCGCCGCCGCCGACCGGGCCCTGGGCGCGGACCTGCTCGAGCTCGGCCTGCATCTGCCGGGCCGCCTGCTCCGCGGCGGTCTTGTCCCGCTGGACGCGGTCAAGCTGCGCCTTCATGTCGTTGAGCTCGGCCGCGAGGCGGGGGTCGGCGCTCGGGCCGGCCGGTGCGCCACCCCGTCCGCCGCGCTCCACCTGGGCACGCAGCTCGTTGTTCTCCTCGATCAGACGGGCGAGTTCACGCTCGACCTCGTCCAGGAAGGCGTCGACCTCCTCCTCGTCATACCCCCGCTTGCCGATCGGGGGCTTCTTGAAGGCGACGTTGTGCACGTCGGCCGGGGTCAGCGGCATCGAAACTCCTCGGGTCAGTTGCGGCCGCGTGGGGCGCAGCCGATCAGGACGCTCGCGGTCAGGCGAACGCGATGATCAGACGCGCTAACACGAAGTTCAAAAGCACGAACAGGATAACCAGCAGGACCAGGGACGCCAGGTCCAAGCTCACGGTACCAATTCGAAGCGGTGGGATCACACGCCTCAACGCCTTGAGGGGTGGATCAGTGACGCTCCACACGGATTCCAGTGCCGCCGACGCGCCGCGTCCCGGCTGCCACCGGCGCCCGTACTGCAGCACCGCACCCAGCACGAACCGGGCCAGCAGGGTAAGGAAGAACACGTAGACCAACAGATAGATGATCTGAAACACGATCGACAGCACGTCCGGCGCGTCCCTCGTTAGGGGTCAACTCTGGGTGAAGAAGCCGCCCTCAGCGATCTTGGCCTTGTCCTCCGCGGTGACCTGGACATTGGCCGGCGAGAGCAGGAAAACCCGGTTGGTCACGCGCTCGATCGTACCGCGAAGGCCGAAAGCCAGCCCGGCGGCGAAGTCCACGAGCCGGCGGGCGTCACCCTCGTCCATCTCGGTGAGGTTGATGATCACCGGTACGCCGTCGCGGAAGTGCTCGCCGATGGTGCGGGCCTCACGGTACGTGGTCGGGTGCAGCGTCGTGATCTGGTAGCGCTGCTCCTCCTCGACCGCGCGCTGGTGCACCTGCGTCTGCGGCGCGAGCGCCAGATTGTCGCGGGTGGAGTACGACAGCGGGGCGGCCGGCTCGGCCACCGGCGCCGGCGGACGAGTGATCGAGCGCACACTGCCACGCTCGGCCCGCTCGTGCTCCTCGCGGTCGAGGGCCGCGGCGGCCCGCTCCAGCCGGCCGCTGCCCCGCTCGGATACGCGCGCCCGCGGCAGCGACGGTGCCTCGTCGACGTCGTCCTCGTCGTCGGCGTACTCGTCGGCGTAGCGGTATCCGGAGTCACGGTCCCGGTCCCGGTCGCGCTCCCGCTCGCGGTAGCCGCTGTCGCGGTAGCCACGCTCGTCGTACTGGTCGTCCTCCTCGACCAGGCCCAGCCACACGCCGGCCTTGCGTAGCGCGCTCATGCGATCACCAGACCCTGCTCGGCGCCGAACCGCTCGTCCATGCCCCCACCTCCGTCCGTGTGCGACCCGCGTCCCCTGGCGTGCCGCTTCCCCCCTTGCACGGATTCCGTGATCTTCAAACCTTCGGACCCCGGCGCCCGCTAACGACGCTGCGTCGTCGGGCGCGGCGGCATCTGAGCACGTCGCGCGTAAACAACACGTATGTAGTTTGCTGCCCGCCGCAAGGCTACCGCAGCGTGTTTCGCATCCCGAGCAAAGAAGTGCCGATCCGTACGTGTGTCGCTCCGTGCTGGACGGCCTGCTCGAGATCGCCGCTCATGCCCGCCGACAGCACCGTCGCGTCCGGATGGTCCGCCCGCAGCCGCGCCGCGGTGCCTGCCAGCACCTCGAAGGCCCGGCCGGGCTCCCAGCCACGCGGCGCCACGGCCATCAGCCCGCGCAGCCGCAGCGACTCGGAGGACGCGACCGCGTCGGCGATGCGCCGAAGATCGCGATCCGGATCGGACGCGCCGGCGAGGTCGCCGGGCGCAGGGCGGCCGGCGACCCGGCCTGCCGGCGACCCGCCGGCCGCCGGATCGATCGCCCCGCCGCGGGCCGGGTCGCCGTCGATGCTGACCTGGATCAACACGTCGAGCGGCGCGTCGCGCAGTCTGCCGGCCGCAGCGTCCAGAGCGGACGCCAGCCGCAGCGAGTCGACGGACTCCACCAGGTCGGCGTAGCGCACCACCGACCTGGCCTTGTTGCGTTGCAGCTGCCCGACGAAGTGCCACCGGACCACGACCCCGGCCGAAGCCACCTGGGCCGCCTTCGCCGCGGCCTCCTGATCCTTGTTCTCCCCGACGTCGGTGACGCCGAGCCCGGCCAGCAGCACGACGTCCTCGGCCGGGTACGTCTTGGTGACCGCGACCAGGGCCACACTGCCCTCGTCGCGTCCTGCCGCCGAGCAGGCGCGGGCGATCCGCTCGCGCACCCCGGCGAGCGAGGCGGCCAGCTGGTCGCGCCGCGCCTGGTCGGTCAAGGGCCTCAGGAGCCGTTCTTGAGGAAGTCCGGCACGTCGACGTCGTCGAAGAGCACCCGGCGCGGCGGCGGGGTGGTCGTGGCGGGCGGGGTCGCCGCGGGGCTCACCGGCGCGGGCACGCTGGGCGTGACCGCGGGCGGCGCCGTCGGCTGCTGTACCACCTTGCGGGCCGGCTCCGACGGCTTGTACGAGGGCGTACCCCCGTCGAAGCCGGCGGCGATCACGGTGACCCGGACCTCGTCGCCCAGCGCATCGTCGATGACCGCGCCGAAGATGATGTTCGCGTCGGGGTGCGCCGCGTCGGTGACCAGCTGCGCCGCGTCGTTGATCTCGAACAGGCCCAGGTCCGAGCCGCCGGCGATGGAGAGCAGTACGCCGCGGGCGCCGTCCATGCTCTGCTCGAGCAGCGGGCTGGAGATCGCCTTCTCGGCCGCCTCCACCGCGCGGTTGTCGCCGCGGGCGCTGCCGATGCCCATGAGCGCGCTGCCGGCGCCGCTCATGACGCTCTTGACGTCGGCGAAGTCCAGGTTGATCAGACCCGGGGTGGTGATCAGGTCGGTGATGCCCTGCACACCGGAGAGCAGGACCTGGTCGGCCTGGCGGAACGCGTCCATCATGCTGATGCCGCGGTCGCCGAGCGCGAGCAGCCGGTCGTTCGGGATCACGATGAGCGTGTCGCACTGGTTGCGCAGCTCGTCGATGCCGGACTCGGCCTGCACCTGGCGGCGCTTGCCCTCGAACGAGAACGGGCGCGTGACGACGCCGATGGTCAGCGCGCCCAGCTTGCGGGCGATGTTCGCGACCACGGGCGCGCCGCCCGTACCGGTGCCGCCGCCCTCGCCGCAGGTCACGAAGACCATGTCGGCGCCCTTGAGCACCTCCTCGATCTCGTCGCGGTGGTCCTCGGCGGCGTTCTTGCCGACCTCGGGCTGCGCACCGGCGCCGAGCCCGCGGGTCAGTTCGCGGCCGACGTCGAGCTTGACGTCGGCGTCGGACATCAGCAGCGCCTGGGCATCGGTGTTGATCGCGATGAACTCGACTCCCTTGAGCCCTACCTCGATCATGCGGTTCACGGCGTTCACGCCGCCGCCACCGATGCCGACGACCTTGATGACCGCCAGATAGTTGTGCGGAGGTGTCATCGGGCTCAGCCTTCCCTTCCAGGGTTGGCGGACGTCGAGGCCCCAGCGGTCCGGCCAGAGAACCGCCATCGACGTCCGCTCCGTACAAGGGAGGGCGAGGAGAACCCTCACCCTCTACTAGAGGCTTAGAGCTATGTCAACTACTGAACCTCTCGGGGCAACGTAAGCGGACGTGTCGCCCGATCCAAGGACCAACGCGGCGTGTCGGCGTCCGCTGATGAGGCGACTATCCGACTCAGCCGTAACCTCGAACCTAATAAGCCGTTTGGCGTGTCTTGTCCGTTTAGCGGCCGGTCAGCGGATCGTCACGACGGTCGGCGCGCTCACGTCGATCGTGTCGCCCTTGCGCGCCAGCAGGGCGGTCGCCACCTGAGCCTTCTTCTCGCTCTCGGTGTCGTCACCCCAGATGATCGTCCTGCTCCTGCGCAGCCCCAGGCTGACCTGAGCCGGCGCCGGCACCGAGATGGACAGCAGCTGCTCGCGGAGTTCGGCGGTGAGCGAGGAGAGCACCACGAGCGCCGACCGGGTGTTGATGTCCTCCGGCCCGGGCGCGGCGAGCTTGGCCACCGGCAGCCCGGACGGCCGGTCCGGGACCGTACGGAAGGCGACGCCCTCCGCGTCGATGAGCGAGAACTCCTTGCCCACCGGTACGGCGGCGACGGGCCGGCGCTCGACGACCTGCACCTCGACGGTGCCCGGCCAGCTGCGCGACACAACCGCCCGCTCGACGGCCGGCAGGGCCTGCACCCGGTCGCGGATCGCGTCCAGGTCGACCCGGGCGAGCGGCTCGCTCATGCGCACGGCCGCGGCCTGCTCCACCTGCGCCGGCGTCAGGGTGTCGGTGCCGACCACCCGGACCCCGCGCACGCCGAGCACGGAGGTGCCGTACACCGTCCAGACCAGCGCGCCCACGACGAGCAGGACGCCGAGGCCGACCGCCCAGGGCAGCGCCGCCTGCAACCGGCGCTGCCGGGCACGGGCCATGAACCGCCGCACCGACGGCGGCACGGCGTCCGTGTCCGCGCGCACCAGCCGCCAGTTGCGCCCGCCCCCGTCGGTCATCTCCGGCTCAGCTCTCCGCCAGGGCGGCCAGCAGTTCGTCGCCCATGAGCGAGATCGGCGGGGCGCCCATGGTCACCACCACGTCGCCGGGTCGGCTGCGGCGCACGACCTCGGCGGGCACGTCCTCCCACGACGGCACGAAGACCTTGCGGTCGGCGGGCAGGTCGATGGCGGCGGTCAGCGCGACGCCGCCCTCCCCAGGGCCGCGGGTCTCGCCGGGGCCGAAGACCTCCATGACGATCACCTCGTCGGCGATGGCCAGCCCCTCGGCGAGCTCGGCCTGCAGGTCCCGGGTGCGGTAGACCCGGTACGGCTGGAACACCACGACCAGCCGCCCGTCACCGGCGACCTCCCGCAGCGTGCGCAGAGCGGCCTTGACCGAGGTGGGGTGGTACGCGTACTCGTCGTAGACCCGGACCCCGGCCACCGTGCCCTTGCGCTCGAACCGCCGCCGCACGCCCGGGAACGAACCCAGCGCCTCGGTGATCTTGTCCAAGGGCAGCCCCAGCCGCAGCGCGGTCAGCACGGCGGCGGCGCTGTTCAGCCCCATGTGCCGCCCGGGCAGCGCGAGCGCGATCTCGCCCAGCGGCTTGCCGTCGAGGGTGGCCTGGTAGCGCACGCCCTGCACGGAGGAGACCACGTCGCTCAGCCGGAGGTCGGCGGCCTCGCTCTCGCCGTACGTGTAAACGGTCTTGCCCTTGGCGCGCAGCGCCGCGATGAGGTCCTGCACGCCCTCGTCGTCGACGCAGGTGACCACGAACCCGTCCGGGTCGGCGAGCTCGGCGAACTCCAGGAAGCCCGCCTTCAGCCCCTCGAGGTCGCCCCAGTTGTTGAGGTGGTCGCCCTCGATGTTGGTGACGATCGCGACGTGCGGGCGGTAGACCAGGAACGACTTGTCGCTCTCGTCAGCCTCGGCCACGAAGTAGGAGCCGGAGCCGTGATGGCCGTTGGAGCCGGCCGCCGAGATCTCGCCGCCGATGACGAAGGAGGGATCCTCCCCGGCATGCTGCAGGATCACGGTCATGATCGACGTGGTGGTGGTCTTGCCGTGGGTGCCGGCGACCGCGATCGTGCGGCGCCCGGTCATCGCCGCGGCCAGCGCCTCGGAGCGGTGCAGGACCCGCAGCCCGCGCCGGCGCGCCTCGACGATCTCCACGTGGTCCTGCGGGATCGCGGTGGAGTAGACGACCGTGTCGACGCCGTCGAGGTTGGACGGCTCGTGCGCCATGTGCACCGTGCCGCCCAGCGCACGGAGGGCGGCGAGGGCCGGCCATTCACGCAGCTCGCTGCCGGAGACCGGCACGCCGCGGGTCAGCAGCAGGCGGGCCAGGCCGCCCATGCCGACGCCGCCGATGCCGATGAGGTGGACCGTGCCCAGGTCCTCGGCGGTCAACCCGCCGGCCGGCTTCAGCTCCGCCGTGTTCACGCGGTCACTCCCCTACTCGCAGAAAGGTTCATCGGCGGCCGACCGCCTCGCACACGAAGTCCAGCAGTGCCTCGTCGCCGTCGCGGCGGCCGTACGCGCCCGCGGCCCGGCCCATCGTCGCGAGCCGCTGCGGGTCGCGGGCGAGCGGGATGACCGTACGTTCGATCCACTCCGCGGTCAGCTCGGCGTTGTCGACCAGCAGGCCGCCGCCGGACTCGACGACCGGCAGGGCGTTGCGCTTCTGCTCCTGGTTGCTGTGCGGGTACGGCACGTAGATGGCCGGCATGCCGATCGCGGTCGTCTCGGCGACCGTGATCGCCCCGCCGCGGCAGAGCATGAGGTCCGCGGCGGCATAGCCGAGCTGCATGTCCGACAGGTACGGCACCACGACGTACGGCGCCGGCAGGTCGCTGGGCACCTCGAACGGGTCGTTGCGCCCGCCCTGCACGTGCAGCACCTGGATGCCGGCGTGAGTGATCTTCTTGGCCGCCTCCGCCACGGCAAGGTTGATCGTGCGGGCGCCGGAGGAACCGCCGGAGACGAACAGCACCGGCAGGTCGGGGCGGAGCCCGAAGTGCTGCAGTGCCTGCGGGCGCAGGGCGGCGCGGTCCATCCGGGCGATCGCGGTCCGCAGCGGCACGCCCACCACCCGGGCGTCGCGCAGCGACTCGGCGGCCTTCGGCTGGCTCGGGAAGCCGACGGCGACGTTCTTGGTGAACTTCATGCCCATCCGGTTGGCCACGCCCGGGGGCACGTTCACCTCGTGGATCACGATGGGCAGCTCGCGCCGCCACGCCGCCAGGTACGCCGGCACCGACACGTACCCGCCGAAGCCCACCACGACGTCGGCCTGGACCTCGTCGATGATCTTCCCGGCGGCGTGCGCGGACTTGTACATCCGGTCCGGCGTGCGGAACAGGTCGAGGTTGATCGAGCGGGGGAGCTGGAACGCCGGGATCACCCGCAGGTCGTAGCCGGCCGGCGGGATGAGGTCGTTCTCCATCCCCTTCGGGCTGCCCAGCGTGGTGATGCGGACCTCGGGGAAGTGGCGGCGCAGCGCATCGGCGAAGGCCAGCAGCGGATAGATGTGGCCGCCGGTGCCTCCCCCGGCGAGCACGACAGAACGGAGTACTGCCAACACCATCTCCTCACCCATCCGACCACCCCGCCCACCACCCTTGAGCACGACTAAAGGCGATCCTTCGCGGGTGCCCGGTTACCAGGGCGCGACGGACCCGGCCGCCGCTGCGGGGGGAGCGGCGGCAGCGGGGCCCACACTAGTCGCACCCACCGAGCGGGCGGACGGGCGTGCAGGGCTCGCGCCGCGTCGGGCTCCGCGCGGGCGAACGAGGCGAGGATGCCGACGCCGGCCATCGTCACGACGAGCGCGCTGCCACCTGCCGAGATGAGCGGCAACGGCACGCCGGTCAGGGGCAGCAGGCCGATGACACCGCCCATGTTGATGACCGCCTGGGCCACCAGCCAGGTGGTGATGCCGGTCGCGGCCAGGCGCCGGAACGGGTCGTCGACGCGCCGGGCGATGCGGAAGCCCGTGTACGCCAGCACCCCGAACAGCACAGCGATCACCATGCAGCCGACGACGCCCAGCTCCTCGGCGACGACCGCATAGATGAAGTCGTTGTCGGCGGCCGGCAGCCAGTTCCACTTCAGGGCGCCCTTGCCGAGGCCCACGCCGAACCAGCCGCCCTCGTAGATCGCCGAGCGGGCCTGCAGGATCTGGTAACAGAGGTCGGCGGCGCAGTCCTTGGGCGGGCTCAGCCACGTGGTGATGCGCAGCAGCCGGTAGTTCGGCTCGCCCTCGGTGCCCGAGCCGGCGCCGCGGGAGGCCGCCGCGATGAGCAGGCCGATGCCCGACAGGCCCAGGACGCCGAGGGCGGCGAAGACCCGGGTGCGCACCCCGGCGGCCCACAGCAGGCCGACGATCAGCGCCAGGACCACCAGCATGGTGCCGAGGTCGTTGTAGCCGACGAGGACGAAGAGCAGGCCGACGACCGGGAACATGGGCATGGACAGCTCGCGCCAGTAGCCGAGGTCGGCACCCTTGCGCGCGATGAGGTCCGCCCCCCAGAGCACCACTCCGATCTTGACGAGCTCGGAGGGCTGCAGGCCGATCGGGCCGATGTAGAGCCAGAGCAGGTTGGCGCGCAGCGGGCCGAGCGACACGCTGCCGTCGGCCGCGATGTGCAGGACGCCGATGGCGCCCAGGGCCTGGATCAGGTCGAGGACGCCCAGGAGCACGACGGCCCCGGTCAGGATGTAGACGCCGAAGAACCGCAGGGTGGTCGCGGGCAGACGCTGGCACACCCAGAAGCCGACCAGGCCGAGCACCGCGAAGACCAGCTGGTTGCGCACGGCGGCGAACGCGCTGCCGTCCTCCGCGTACGCCTTCACGCTGGTCGCGGAGAACACCATGGTCAGGCCGATGAGCAGCAGCAGACCCGAGCTGGCGATCAGCAGGTAGTACGAGGACAGCGGCCGCGCCAGCATGCCGTGCACCGCGGGCAGCAGCTGCTGGCTCAGCGTCTTCGGGCGTACCGGTGGCGGCGCGGGTTGCACGGTCGCCGCCGGCGACACGGTGACCGTGGTCCGGGCCTCAGGCTTGTCCTCCCCCATGCCCACCATCATGGTGGGGCGACACGCCGCCCCCGGGTTCCGCCCGTGGCGTGTCGCGGGAGATCTATCCCATGACGCGCAGGAAGTCGCTGTAGAAGAGGCCGAGGCCGATCGCCACGCAGATGCCCGCGACGATCCAGAAGCGGACCACGATGTTGACCTCGCTCCAGCCCGCCAGCTCGAAGTGGTGCTGCAGCGGCGACATGCGGAAGACGCGCTTGCCGGTGGTCTTGAACGAGATGATCTGGATCACGACCGACATCGTGATGATGACGAACAGGCCGCCGATGATGATCGACAGCAGCGTCGTCCGGGTCGCGATCGCCAGGCCGCCGATCAGGCCGCCGAGGCCGAGCGCGCCGGTGTCACCCATGAAGATCCGGGCGGGCGACGTGTTCCACCACAGGAAGCCGACACAGGCGCCGGCCGCCGCCGCCGCGATCAACGCGACCTCCAGGGGGTCCCGCGCCTCGTAGCAATACCGGCCCGTGTACGCCAGGTCGCCGCACCAGTGGCGGTACTGCCAGAAGCCGATCAGCGCGTACGCCCCCAGCACCAGGATCGAGGCGCCGGTGGCCAGGCCGTCCAGGCCGTCGGTGAGGTTCACGCCGTTCGACATCGACATGATGACGAAGACGAAGACGATGACCGAGCCGACCTTGCCGACGTCGAGGAAGCTGATGTCGCGGATGAACGAGATGTGCTCGCTGGCCACGGTCTGCCCGTTGGTGCTGGGCACGTACAGGGCCGCGACACCCAGCCCGCCGCCGACCAGCAGCTGCCCGAGCAGCTTGCCCTTGGCGCTCAGGCCGCCGGAGTGCCGCTTGCGCACCTTGAGGAAGTCGTCGAGGAAGCCCACCGCGCCGCAGAAGACGAACAGCCCGAGCAGGACCAGCGCCGTCATCGTGGGCTGGACCTGGGCGATCTGCCCCGGGGGCAGCGTCGTCAGCGCGACGTGACCGGCCACGTACGCCAGCACCGTCGCGACGATGAACGCGACACCGCCCATGGTGGGCGTGCCCTTCTTGCCCTGGTGCGTGGCGGGGCCGACCGCGCGGATCGGCTGACCGGCCTTCAGCGCGGTGAACACGCGGATGGCGACCGGGGTGCCGAACAGCGAGATGATGAACGCGACCGCGGCCGCGACGATGACTGCCCTCACGGGCTTACCTCCTCGGCGGCCGCATCCGCGCGCAGCGCATCGGCCACCTCCCACGTGCGGTAGCGCGACCCCTTGACCAGCACCACGTCGCCCGGGCGCAGATCCCCGGTCACCGCGGCGATGGCGGCCGCCTGGTCGGCGGCGGCGATCGGCTCACCCTTCCATTCCGGTACGGACGCAGCACCGTCCAGCACCGGCGCGGCCTGCGCGACCGCGACCAGCCGGTCGACGCCCAGCTCGGCGGCGAGGCGGCCGACGTCCTGATGCCCGGACGTCTCGTACTCGCCCAGCTCGGCCATGTAGCCCAGCACGGCGATCGTGCGCCGCCCCTCCCCCAGGGCCGCCAGGGCGCGCAGGGCGGCGGCGGTCGAGGACGGGTTGGCGTTGTACGAGTCGTCGATGACCGTCACGCCGTCGGGGCGGTCGAAGACGTCCATGCGGCGGCTGGAGACGATCCCCACGTCGCCCAGCGCGGCGGCGACGTCGGCGACAGGCATCCCGGCCTCGAGCGCGACGGCCGCGGCGGCGAGCGTGTTGCCGACCTGGTGGCGGCCGGTCACGGCGAGGCGCACGGGAGCACTTCCGGCCTGCGTCACCAGCGTGTAGGCCGCGCGTCCCCGCTCGTCCAGGACCACGTCGGCGGCCCGGACGCCGGCCTGCGCCGACTCGCCCACCAGCAGCACCCGGGCCTGCGTGCGGGAGGCCATCGCCGACACCAGCGCGTCGTCGGCGTTGAGCACGGCCAGCCCCTCGGGCGGCAGGCTCTCCACCAGCTCGCCCTTGGCCCGCGCGGTGCCCTCGACCGACCCGAACTCGCCGATGTGGGCGGCGCCCACGTTGAGCACCACGCCGATCCGTGGTCCGGCGATGCGGGCCAGGTATGCGATGTGCCCGATGCCGCGGGCGCCCATCTCCAGCACCAGGAACCGCGTCTCCGTGGTCGCCTTGAGCACCGTGTACGGAAATCCGAGCTCGTTGTTGAGCGACCCGGCGGGTGCGACCGTCGGGCCGAGCCGGGTGAGCAGCTGCCCGATGTAGTCCTTGGTGGTGGTCTTGCCGGACGAGCCGGTGAGCCCCACGACGGTCAGCTCCGGGAGCCGGCCGACCACCACGTGGGCGAGCTTCGCGAGCGCGTCGAGCGGGTCGGCGACCACGACGCCCGGCTGCCCGGTGTCCCGGGAGCCGAGCACCCCGGCGGCCCCTGCCTGGATCGCGGTGGCGGCGTAGTCGTGCCCGTCGACCTTCTCGCCCGCGAACGCGACGAACAGGCCGCCGGGCTGCAGGGCGCGGGAGTCGTACTCGACCGGGCCGGTGACGGTCGCGGCCGGGTCGGCGTTGACGAGACGCCCTCCGGTCACCGCGGCGATCTCGTCCAGCGTCATGCGGATCAAGCGGCACCGCCCGGGCGCGCGGCCAGCGCGGCGGCGAGCTCGATCCGGTCGTCGAACGGCAGCACCTCGCCGTTCACCTCCTGGCCTCGCTCGTGTCCCTTGCCGAGGACGGCCACGACGTCGCCGGGGCCGGCCAGCCGTACCGCCTCGTCGATGGCGGCCCGGCGGCCCGCCACCTCGATGATCTTCGCCGGCGCGCCGGCCTGCTCCGCGCCCTGGCGGACCGCGGCGCGCACGGCGGCGGGGTCCTCGGTGCGGGGGTTGTCGTCGGTCACCACGACGAGGTCGGCGCCGCGCGCGGCGGCCGCACCCATCAGCGGGCGTTTGCCCTTGTCGCGGTCGCCGCCGGCGCCGATGACGCAGAGCAGGTGGCCGCCGCGGGCGGTGGCCAGCTCGCGCAGCGCGGCGAGCGCGGCCACGATCGCGTCCGGCTTGTGCGCGTAGTCGACGACCCCGAACACGTCGCCCGGGGATTCGACCCGTTCCAGCCGGCCGGGCACGCCCGGGCAGGCGGCGATGCCCTCGGCGGCGACCTGCGGGTCGACGCCGGCCGCGACCAGCGAGGCGAGGGCGAGCAGCGCGTTGGCGACGTTGTGCCGCCCGGGCAGCGCCACCCCGGCGCGGACGTCGCCGCCGGGGCCGTGCGCGGTGAAGCGCTGCCCGAACGCGTCGCCGCTGATGCCGGACGCCGACCAGGTGGCGGCCGTGTCCCCGGCCGCGGAGTAGCTGATGGTGGCCGGCTTGAACAGCGGCTTCAGCGCCTCGTCGTCGGCGTTGAGCACCTCGAAGCGGCAGCGGCCGTCGAACAGCTTCGCCTTGGCCGCGAAGTAGTCGTCGGCGTCGGCGTGGAAGTCGAGGTGGTCGAGCCCGAAGTTGGTGTAACCGCCGACGGTGAACCGGACGCCGCCGACGCGGCCCATGGCCAGCGCGTGGCTGGACACCTCCATCACGACCGCGGTCACCCCGCGCTCGACCGCGGCGGCGAGGATCGCGTGCAGATCGGTGGCCTCGGGCGTCGTACGCACGCTGCTGACCACCAGGTCACCCAGGCGGGTCTCCACCGTGCCGATCAGCCCGGTGGTCAGCCCCGCCGCCCGCAACCCCGACTCGACCAGGTACGCCGTGCTGGTCTTGCCGGCGGTCCCGGTCAGGCCGATCACGGTGAGCTGCGCGGTCGGGTCGCCGTACACGGACGAGGAGACCACGCCGAGCACCGCACGCGGGTCGGGCACCACCAGCACCGGCAGCCCGGCGGCGGACGCGGCGTCCCGCCCGGCCGGATCGGTCAGCACGGCGACGGCGCCCGCCCCGGCGGCGGCAGCGACGAACTCGGCGCCGTGCCGGCGGGCGCCGGGCAGGGCGGCGTAGAGATCACCGGGACGCACCTCGCCGCTGGCGTGGGTCACTCCGGTGACCTCGGCGTGGGTCAAGCCGGTGATCTCGGCATCGACCAGCGCCGCGAGGTCGGTCAGCCGCGACCGCCGGACGGTCTGGGGACGGGGAATGCCGGACACGGCGTCAGACCCTACCCGGTGTCGCGGACCCGGCTGCGCACGCCATCCGCGTGGCTCAGTCCTTCCACAAGAAGGTCGGCGGCTTGGTACCGGACGGTGGCACGCGGTAGTGCAGCAGCGCGGAGCTCATCATCTTGCTGAACGCGGGCGCGGCCACGTCGCCGCCGGTGCCGTTCGGGACGTCCGCGAAGACGCCGATGACGAAGCGCGGCTTCTCGGCCGGCGCCATGCCGATGAACGAGCCGGCGTTGTGGCTGGTGTACTGCCCGTCGACCAGCATCTTGCCGGTGCCCGTCTTGCCGGACACCCGGTAGCCGTCGACCTTCGCCTTGGTGCCGGTGGCGCCCTTGGCGTCGACGACCGCCTCCATCATCTCGCGCAGGTCCCGCGCCACCCGGACGTCGAGCACGCGGTGCGTCTCCGGTGGTGCGGAAGCCGTCACGGCGCCGTCCCGGCCGGAGATCGTCGCCTTGATCAGGTGCGGCTGGACGTACACGCCGTCGTTGGCGATCGCTCCGTAACCGGCCACCATCTGCAGCAGGGTGGCGTCGACGCTGTGGCCGATCGGCACCGAGCCCCACGCGGAACCGCTCCAGTCGTCGGGGCTCAGCAGCCGGCCGGACGCCTCACCGGGCATGCCCTCGTTGGTGGGGCGGCCGAGGCCGAACTTCTGCTGGTACTCGTACAGCTTCTCCTTGCCGAGCTTCTGCGCGATGCGGATCGTGCCGACGTTCGACGAGTACGCCAGGACCTGCGGAATCGTGAGCTTCGTGCCGTTCGGGAAGGAGTGGTGGTCGACGAAGGGCACTCCGCCGAGCCGCAGCGCCCGGCCGACGACGACCTCCGAGTCCTTGCTGATGGCCCCCTCCTGCAGAGCCGCCCCGATGGTGAACGCCTTGTGGGTCGATCCGGGGTCCGAGATCACGCTGGAGGGCGCGTCCTCACGCTCGGTCGGCGTGAAGTCGAACGGCTTCTGCGCGTTGTAGGTCGGGTAGCTCGCCTGCGCCAGCACCTCCCCGGTCTGCACGTCGAGGACGACGGCACCGGCGACGGTGGCGTCCACCTTCTTCATCTGCTGGGTGAGGTAGCGCTGCACCTCGAACTGCAGGTCGCGGTCGATGGTGAGCTGCACCGAGGAACCCGGGGCGGCCGGCGTCTCGCGGTGGTAGCCGCCGGGGATCTCCTTGGCCAGGTCGCCGCGGCCGATCTCGTACACCTTCTCGCCGTTGGTGCCGCGCAGCAGCTCGTCGTAGCGGGCCTCGATGCCCTCCAGCCCGGTGTGGTCCTCGCCGGTGAAGCCGATCAGGTTCGCGGCCAGGTCGGCGCCGGGCACGTCCCGCCGCTCGTCGCGCCGGGACCCGATGCCGGCCAGGTTCAGCTTCTTGATCTTGTCCGCGACCGCGATGTCGACGCCGCGGGCGAGGAACTCGAAGCGGGACTCGCCGCCGCCGGGACGCTTCTTCTTCGCCATCAGCTGGATCAGCTTGGACTGCGGCACCCCGAGCAGCGGGGAGAGCTGGGCGGCCGTCTTCGCCGGGTCCTTGACCAGCTCGGGGTCGGCGTAGACGTACCGGGCCTCGACGCTGTGCGCCAGCACGGCCCCGGAGCGGTCCAGGATGCTGCCCCGGGACGCGGGCAGCACGACGTCGGCCAGCCGGTTCTTCTGCTGCTCCATCAGGCTCTGCGTCGCGGCCGGCGACTCCATCACCTGCAGCACGACCAGCCGTACGCCGATCATCACGAACAGCGAGAGGGCCAGGACCGTGCCCAGCCGCAGCCGCCTGGTGCTGTTGGCCAGCTTCGGCGGCTCGGCCGGAACCACCGGCGTCGGCCGGCGGCTCCCAGGACGCGGCGGTGCGGCGCCGGGCCGTGCACCCGCCGTCCGTCGTGGACCGGGTGGTGCGGCGACACGGCGGTCACGTCCGGGCCGGCCCGCTTCGGTACGCCCGGCGCCGACGCGGCGAGGATCGGCGGTCGACCGGGTACGCCCGGCCCCCGCGGTCGCGCGTGTCGGCTCTCCGCGCCCGGCCTGGCCGCGGCCGCGCTCCTGGGCCGTCCGGGCAGTTCGCGGCTGCCGGTCCCGGTTTCCCTGATCGCGGTCGGTGCGGTCCCGTCGGGGGCGGCTCCTGGATTCCTCGACGCGGTCGCCCGCGGCACCCCGGCGCTGCGGCGGCGGCTCGTCGTCGGCGTCGCGGCGGCGTTCCCGCGCCGGCCGCCCACCGTCGAGAACCTGCAGCGGCGGCCGGAGCGGGTCGACGTTCCGGCCGGCCCGCGGCGACCGCGTCCGCTGGTCGCCCTCGCGCACGGTACGCCCGCGCGGCGTGTACGCCCGCGCGGCACCGATGCCCCCGAGGCCGCGGTCGCGCTCGTCACCCGCGCTTGTCTGGTCCTGCGAAGAAGCGCCGCGCCGGGGCTGCTGGCCCCGGCGCGGCGTCTCGTCCGAACGCGGCGTCACCGCGCTACTGCCCGGCGACGGGAGACGTGCCCTGACCCGGCACGCGCGCCGGGGTGGCCGCACCCGGTCCGGCGGCGGCGTCCCCGGTCACGTCCTGCGTCGTCGCATCCTGCGTCGACGCGGCCGTGTCGGTCTTCGCCCGCTCCACCGCCCGAGCCGTCGCCTCCGGATCCTGGGCGGTGACGGCCGGCTCGCCGCGGCCCGGCTTCGGCACCCCGATGATCTTGCCGTCGGGCAGCCGGATGTACGCCGGCGAGTCCGCCTTGACCAGGCCCTGGCGGCGCGCGGCCGCGTCCAGGCTGCCCGGCATGTTGTTGGCGGCGATCTCGTTCTCCAGCGCCTGCTGGCGCGCGTCCAGGTCGGCCTGCTGCTGCTGCAGCGTGTCGAGCTCGAACGAGTTCTCCGCCGTCTTGGTGTTGATGAGCAGGATGCCCAGCACCCCGGCCACCACGACGGCCACCACCAGCGCGATGAACGGCGCCCGCGGTGCGTTGATCGGCGCGGGCGGCGCGACCCGCAGGCGCGGCGTCGCGACGGCGTCCCGCTGCTGTTCAGCGTTGAGCTTCAGCGCGGTGGTGCCCTGGATCGGGAACTGGCGCGCCCCCCGCGCCGTCCCCTTCGTGCCGGCCGGCGTGCGCCGGCCCTTCTCCGCCCGATCCGCGGTCCGGCCCCCCGACCGCGGCGCGGTGGTCATGCGCTCGCTCAATGCCCCTCCCCCTCCTGGTGTTCCCCCGGGCGTCGCCGCCCTCGTCCCCCGTGCGTGGACATCCGGGGCCGTTCGCGGGCGGCCCCTCGTCCCTGGTCCTGCTCGTCGATCCGTTCCGCCGCGCGCAGCTTCACCGAAGCCGCACGCGGGTTCTCCGCCACCTCCGCCGCCGTCGGCGGCTCCGACCCCCGGGTCAGCAACCGCAGGGTCGGACCGGTTCCGGGCAGTTCGACCGGCAGATCGATCGGCCCGGTGCTCCGCGCTCTCGCGGCCAGAGCGCGCTTGACGATCCTGTCTTCCAATGACTGATACGACATGACGACGAGGCGCCCTTTCGGGGCCAAGAAGTCCAAAGCGGCCGGAACCGCGGCCTCGAGGGCGGCGAGTTCCGCGTTTACCTCAATACGTAGCGCCTGAAACGTTCTTTTAGCGGGATTTCCACCCGTTCGCCGCGCGGCGGCCGGGATGGCGTCCCGGACCAGCTCCGCGAGCCTGGCGGAGGACACGATCCGCGCCTTCGCCCGCTCCCGCACGATCGCCGAGACGATGCGCTGCGCGAACTTCTCCTCGCCGTACACCCGCAGGATGCGGACCAGCTCGCCCGGCTCGTAGCCGTTGACGACCTCCTCGGCGGTGATCCCCCGCGACTGGTCCATCCGCATGTCGAGCGGCGCGTCCTTGGCGTACGCGAAGCCCCGGTCCGCCTCGTCGAGCTGCAACGAGGACACTCCCAGGTCGAACAGCCCACTGTGGAACGCGGTGAAGCCGAGCTCGGCGAGGACCGCCGGGAGTTCGTCGTACACCGCGTGGACCAGGTGGACGCGGTCGCCGAAGCGCTGGAGCCGGTGCCGGGAGTGCGCGAGTGCCTCCGGATCCCGGTCGAGTCCGACCAGGACCACATCGGAGTGCCGCTCCAGCACCGCCTCGGCGTGCCCGCCCAGGCCGAGCGTGAAGTCGACGTGCACCGCACCGCGACGGTCGAGCGCGGGGGCGAGCAGCTCGAGGCAGCGCTCGAGCAGCACCGGCACGTGCGTGCCGCGAAGCTCCCCCATGTCGACCCCCATCGCCCTGCTCTCTCTCGCGCGCCGTCCGGCCGCTTGTTCGCGATCGGCGTCCGGTCGTCTTCCGTACCGCCAGATCCCCATCCGCTCGTGCCCGTTGCCATCGGGCGCGCCCCACCGGACACACGCCTGGCGCCGGGGAAGAGGCGCCAGGAGCGGGAGCGGCTGGAGATCTCGCAGTACGGCGGCAGCGACGTCCGGACCGCCGCGGCGGCCGGCAGGTAGCCACGCCTACAGTCCGCCGGGCAGCACCCCCTCCTCGATGTCGGCGAAGTCGTCCTCGCTCGCCGAGAGGTACTGCTCCCAGGACTGCTTGTCCCAGATCTCCACCCGCGTGCTCGCGCCGATCACCACGAGTTCACGGTCGAGTGCCGCATACTCCCGCAAGTGGCCCGGGATGGTGACCCGGCCCTGCTTGTCGGGGATCTCGTCGTGCGCGCTGGCGAAGAACACCCGGCTGTAGGCCCGGGCGGCCTTGTTGGTGACCGGCTGGTCACGCAGCTGCCCCGCGATCCGCTGGAACTCCGGCATCGGGAACACGTACAGGCAACGCTCCTGCCCCTTGGTGATCACGACACCTCCCGCCAGCTCGTCCCGGAACTTCGCCGGGAGGATCAGCCGGCCCTTGTCGTCCAGGCGTGGGGTATGAGTGCCGAGGAACATCGGCCAACCCCCCTGCCCAGTTAGCTCCGCTCTGGTTCCTCAGCGCGGTCCGCCGGTTCGCTCGGGCCGGCAGGTCCGATCCGGCCCTGCCACTGCGCTCCACTCTACTCCACTTCCCTCCACCCGCAACCGGAATCGGCCCGTCCATGAACCGTTTTCGCGGATGAATGCGCACGTCAGACGCGGTGGGGTCGGAGTGGAGGGCGGACCGGCCCCATCCAAGGTCCACTTTCCGACATGCCGCCCAGGCGGGCACGAAACTCCGCCGAAAAAGGGCATACCCGAGTGCTCGGGTATGCCCCGGGGAGGGAAGTGGAGGAAAAAGTGGAGGACATGACAGTGGGGGGGGGGGCCCCCCCCCCCCCCCCCCCCCAGAAAAGGATGTTGGAGTTGAGGGGCAAAGGGCCCGCGGCGGGGTGACAAAAAAACCCCCCCGACCGAGTTTGTGGCGGAGGAATAAATGTTAT
>NZ_JBITLP010000002.1:326721-471234 GCF_044465265.1 Actinoplanes sp. NPDC049681 | reverse complement strand
AAAACTTTTAACTGGTTTTTTTTGTTTTTGGGCGGTTTTTTTTTTTTTTTTTAATTTTTTTTTTTTGGGGGGGGGGGGGCCCCCCCCCCCGGGCCCCCCCCCCACTGAACTGTCTTGTCGCTGTCCTGCTCTACTGCGCCGGCGTCGGGATCAGACCATCCGCCGGACGACGTAGTTGCTGCCGTAGATCTTCTGCTTCTGCACCCGGGCGCCGGTGTGCGGGGCGGCCCACATGTAACCGCCGCCCGCGTAGATGGCGGCATGGGTGCCGTAGGACCCGGACCGGAAGACGAGCAGGTCGCCGGCCTTCTTGCTGCCCTTGCTGACCGACTTGCCGTAGTGCTGCTGCGAGTTGGCCTTGTGCGGCAGCTTCTTGCCCGCCGCCTTCTTGTAGACGTACAAGGTGTAGCCCGAGCAGTCGAAGCGCTTGGGTCCGGCAGCACCGAACTTGTAGAGCGCGCCCTTGTGCCGCCTGGCCTCGGCGAGGATCTTCGCGCCGCTGGCCCGTACGGTGATCTTGACCGGCTTGCTCGACGCCGGCTTCATGCCCGCGGAACCGCCGTAGTACGTGCGGAACCAGACGGTCTTGCCGGGCTGGGTGTTGAAGACGACGGTGCCGGTCGTGACGTGCTTGTTCTGCCAGGTCTTCCACCTGCCGTTGATCTTCGACTGGAGACGGACCCAGCCGTGGACCACCTTCTTGCCGGTCCGCGGGTTCATCAGCTTCGTGGTGACCCGGACCTTCGAACCCCAGGACACCGTCCGCTTGTTGTACGACGCGGTGACCTTCGGCGTGACCTTGGAGGCCGCGGCCGCGGTGAGCGGGGCTGCGGAGGCTGCCGGCGTCGCGACCAGCTGGCCGGCGCAGAGGCAGAGACCCAGGGACAGTGCGACGGTTCCGGTGCCGACGGACATGCGGCGGCCCCGGCTCGAACTGCGTTCGTGCACGGTAGAGATATCCCTCCGGCACGCCTGCGAGGTTAGCTGTCGGGTTCGGGCGGGAAGGATGCCCGGCCGCCGGGTGGCGGCTTCACCCCGAGGTCCGCCGGGTCTCGCGACCCGGTGGCGGACCGGAAATGGGTCCCCCGTCCCTGCCCCCGTATGCCTTTATGGTCGTTCACTTTCTTCGTGGTCGTGCCGCGCGGACCGGGGCAGGGCTCGGCGTGATCCGTGCGGTACGAGCGGTGGGCGGTCGCTCACCGGCACACCCTGCCTACCTGATTTCTCGATCCACCGCGGGGCCACCTCTCGTCACTCTTCGTATTTGGCACAGTGGACAGTGTCCGGTTTGTAATTGACCCGTGACAAATGCCGCCACGCTACGCGCTGTAATGATCACTCAACGCTGAAGGTTACGGGTGAAACAGAACACACAAAAAGCCGCGGCCGGTGCGATCAAGGACGGCGCCGAGGTCGGGCAAAAGCCATCGCAAACGTCCCCACCGGCCCAAACACGGCGCCTGCCGACCGATGCCGATCATCCTTTCGGCGGAGCTCGCCCCCGCACCGGGCACCGGGAACGGCGTCGCACCCGGGGCCACTCGACGTAGTGTCCGTTTCCGGTACCCTCGTCGCCGTGACGGACGGGAAGATGCCCTTGCGGGCCAAGGTCGCGAGCTCCGTCTCGCGCACGGCTGCGGCCCTCTCGCGGGCCGCGGGACGCGGCGACGGATCGGTGATCGGCGGCTGGATCGGCCTCAAGATCGATCCCGACCTGCTGCGCAACCTCGCCGCCGGCCGGGCCATCGCCCTCGTCTCGGGCACCAACGGCAAGACGACCACGACCCGGTTCACCGCCGCGGCGCTGGGCGTCCTGGGCCCGGTCGCCACCAACTCGTTCGGCGCCAACATGCCCACCGGGCACACCTCGGCGCTCGCGAAGGCGGGCGCCACCCCGTTCGCCGTGCTCGAGGTCGACGAGCACTACCTCGCCCGGGTCATCGAGGAGACGAACCCCCGCGTGGTCGCCCTCCTCAACCTCTCCCGCGACCAGCTGGACCGGGCGAAGGAGGTGGCGATGATGGCGCAGATGTGGCGCACCGCCCTCGCCGCCCACCCGGACGTGCACGTGGTCGCCAACGCCGACGACCCGATGGTGGTCTGGGCGGCCGTCAACACGGCGCACGTCGTCTGGTTCAGCGCCGGCCAGCGATGGACCGACGACTCGTGGGTCTGCCCCGAGTGCGGCTCCCCCATCAACCGCGCCCAGGGCGACTGGTGGTGCACGGGATGCCCGCTGCGCCGGCCGCAGGCTCAATGGACGGTCGAGGACGAGGGCGTGCTCGACCCCAAGGGCGACTGGCACCTGGTGAAGCTCCAGCTGCCGGGCCAGGTCAACCTCGGCAACGCGGCCACCGCGCTGGCCGTCGCCGCCGAATTCGGCGTACGCCCGATCGAGGCGGCACCCCGGCTCGCGGGCGTCGCATCGGTAGCCGGCCGGTACGCCCAGGTGGACCGCGACGGCCGCAACATCCGGCTGCTGCTGGCCAAGAACCCGGCGAGCTGGCTCGAGGCGTTCGACATGGCCGAGGTGGCCCCCACGCTGCTCTCCATCAACGCCCGCGACCCCGACGGCTTCGACACATCGTGGCTGTACGACGTGGACTTCTCGCCGCTGCGCGGGCGGCCCGTGCTGATCACCGGGGACCGCGCGTACGACCTCGCCGTACGCCTCGAGGTGAACGATGTGCCCTTCCGGCACGTTAAGACCTTCGAGGAGGCGATCCGGGCCACCCCGCCGGGGCGGCTGGAAGTCATCGCGAACTACACGGCGTTCCAGGACATCCGAGCGGAGTTGGACCGTGTCAACTGAGAGCACATTGCGGATCGTCTGGATCTACCCCGACCTGCTGTCGACGTACGGTGACCGCGGGAACATGCTCATCCTGGCCCGGCGCGCGGCCCTGCGCGGCATCCCGGTGGAGACCCACCAGGTCCGCTCCGACCAGGCGATGCCCTCGACCGCCGACATCTACCTCATCGGCGGCGGCGAGGACGGCCCGCAGGCGCTGGCCGCCCAGCGGCTGATCGCCGACGGGGGCCTGCACCGGGCCGTGGCGCAGGGCGCCGCGGTGCTCGCGGTGTGCGCCGGCTACCAGCTCTTCGGCGCCTCCTTCTTCGCCAAGGGCGCCCAGTGCGCCGGCCTGGGCCTGCTCGACATCACCTCCGACCGCGGCGAGACGCGTGCGGTCGGCGAGGTCCGCGGCGACATCGATCCGCGGCTGGGCCTGCCCCCGCTGACCGGGTTCGAGAACCACGGCGGCCGTACCCATCTCGGCCCCGGGGTCGCCCCTCTGGCACGCGTCACCGCGGGCATCGGGAATGACGGGCACACCGAAGGCGCTTGGCACGGGAAGATCCTGGGCACGTATGCCCATGGGCCGGCGCTCGCCCGCAACCCAGCTATAGCCGATCTGCTACTGAGTTGGGCGATCGGCGCGGATACGCTTGCACCGCTCGACGACACCTGGGCCGACCGGCTCCGCGGCGAGCGGCTCGCAGCAGCGGGCGCCGCGTGACCCGATAAGTGCTCTGTTTCCTGGACCGACGAGACGTAGGGGCGGTACGCCTGCATGACTGACACCCTGATCGCCCCGCGGGGCTCCCACTCCGCCGCGGACCCTCAGGCCAGCCAGCAGACCCACACTCCGATGGGATGGCGCCGCCGCCTCGTCCGCATCGGTGTCCTCGCGGCCGTCATCGGCGGCCTGGGCGCCGCGGCCGCGGTCCTGCCGATCCAGTCGATCGCCCACTCCGTGGTCGGTCTCGGACCCGCTGCCGCGGTCGCGATCGCCGTGGTGGGCGGCCTGCTGCTCTCGGTCCTCGTGCCCCGCACCGCGGTCACCATGGGCTGCGGCATGCTGCTCGGGCCGGCGACGGGAGCCGCGACCGCCCTCGCGGCCGCGGTGATCGCCGCCGTCGCCACCTACTACGCCGGCCGCTGGGCCGGTCGGGGTGCCCTGGGCGCGAAGGCCGGCGGCCGGATGGCCCGCCTCGACGGCTGGCTCAACCGCCGGGGGCTCGCCGCCGTGCTGCTGGTCCGCTTCCTGCCGCTCGCGCCCTACGGCCTGATCGGCTACGCGTACGGGACGACGTCGGTCTGCCGCAAGCGCTACCTGCTCGGCACCACCCTCGCCGCCATCCCGTCCGCGGTTTCCTACGCCGTCATCGGCGCCGCCGTGACGTCCCCCGGTCAGATGAGCCCGATGACGCTCGCGCCGGCCGCCATCGGCTTCATCCTCACCACGGCGATCGTGCTCCGCTGGCGCCTCGCCGGCCGCCGCGCCCCCGTGGCCGCCTGATCCCTCAGCAGAGCGCCGCCAGGTCCCGGAAGTAGTCCGGGTACGTCTTCGCGACGCAGCCCGGGTCCTCGATCTCGATCCCGGGCGCCCGCAGCCCCAGCAGCGACAGGCTCATCGCCATCCGGTGGTCCTCGTACGTCGCGAACCGCGTCGGCCGGGGCTGCCCCGGGTGGATGGTGAAGCCGTCCTCGTCCTCGATGGCGTCGATCCCGGCCCGCCGCAGCTCGGTCACGACGGCGCCGACCCGGTCGGTCTCCTTGCCCCGGATGAAGCCGATCCCGCGCACGCGCGTCGGCGAGTCCGCGAACACCGCCACCGCCGCGAGAGTCTGGGCCGTATCCGAGATGTCAGACATGTCGACGTCCACGCCGGTCAGCCGGCCGTTCCCTCGCACCGTGAGCGAGCTGGCGGTGCGCGACACCGAAGCGCCCATCCGCTCCAGGACGTCCGCGAACCGGACATCGCCCTGCAAGCTTCCGGTGCCGAGCCCCTCCACGGTCACCCGGCCGCCGGCCACCGCCGCGGCACCCAGGAAGTAGGAGGCGGCGCTGGCATCCGGCTCGATCACGTAGTCGGTCGCCCGGTAGGCACCCGTCCCGACGTCCAGGCCGTCGACCCGCACCCCGAAGGCGGCCATCACGGCCTTGGTCATCTCCACGTACGGCACGGAGACCAGCGGAGAGGTCAGCGCCACCGACAGCCCCTCGGTCATCAGCGGTCCCGCCATCAACAGGCCGGACAGGAACTGGCTGGAGATGTGCCCGCTGATCTCGACCGGCCCGCCACGCAGCGGCCCGCGCACCGCGGCCGGCAGGAACCCCGGCCGGTCCAGCTCCTCGACGACGGCGCCGACGCCGCGCAGGGCCTCGAGGATCGGGCCGAACGGGCGTGCCCGCAGCTGCGCGGTGCCGTCGACGACCGTACGGACGGGCAGCAGCGCCGCCGCGGGCAGGATGAACCGGGACGTCGTGCCGGACTGCCGGGCGTCGATCATGCCGGAGGTCACCGTGGTCCGCGGGTCGACGCCGGTCACCTCGATGGTCCGGGCGGCCTCGTCGGTCACGACGCGGGCGCCCAGCGCGGCGACCGCGCCCATCATCGCCCGGGTGTCATCGGCGAAGAGCGCCCCGGAGAGCACAGAGGTGCCCGGGGCAAGCGCGGCGCAGAGCAGCGCGCGATTGGTGATGCTCTTGGAACCCGGCGGACGCACCGTGGCGTCCAGCGGCGAGGTCAGCGGGGCGACGGGCAGCACATCCGGAAGATCAGGCACGGCACCCATTGTGACGAGCGTGGCCCGCCGCGATTATTTGCGGCGGGCCACATTCCACCACGTGGTCCGTCAGACGACGACGCTGACCAGGCGGCCCGGCACCACGATCACCTTGCGCGGCTCGCGGCCGGCCAGCACCTCGGCCACGGCGGCCAGCGCGGCCTCCCGTACGGCATCCTCCGCCGTGTCCGGCGCGACCTCGACCCGGCCGCGGACCTTGCCGTTGATCTGCACCGGGTACGTGACCGACTCGGCGACCAGCTGGGCCGGGTCGGCGACCGGGAAGGCCTCGTACGCCAGCGTGCCGTCGTGGCCCAGCTTGCGCCACAGCTCCTCGGCCAGGTGCGGGGCGAACGGCGACATCATCAGCACCAGCGGCTCGACCGCCTCGCGCGACGTCGTCTCCAGCGGCGTCAGCGTGTTGGTCAGCTGGATCAGCTTGGCGATGGCGGTGTTGAACCGCAGCTCGTCCATGTCCTCACGGACACCGGCGATGGTCTGGTGCAGCGCCCGGCGCGTCTTCGGGTCCAGCGGGGCGTCGGTGACCCGCAGCTCGCCGGTCTCCTCGTCGACGATCAGGCGCCACACCCGCTGCAGGAACCGCTGCGAACCCACGACGGCGCGGGTCTCCCACGGCCGGGAGACGTCCAGCGGGCCCATCGCCATCTCGTACACCCGGAACGTGTCGGCGCCGTACTGCTCGCTCATCTCGTCCGGGGTGACGACGTTCTTCAGCGACTTGCCCATCTTGCCGTACTCGCGGGCCACCTCCTGGTCGCCGTAGTAGTACTTGCCGTCGCGCTCGACGACCTCCTCGGCGGGCACGATGACGCCGCGGGCGTCCCTGTACGCGTACGCCTGGACGTAGCCCTGGTTGAACAGCCTGCGGAACGGCTCGAAGGACGAGACGTGGCCCAGGTCGTACAGGACCTTGTGCCAGAAGCGGGCGTACAGCAGGTGCAGGACCGCGTGCTCGACGCCGCCGACGTACAGGTCGACGCCGCCCGGGTCGCCCGGGCCCTGCGGGCCCATCCAGTAGGCCTCGTTCTCCCGGTCGACCAGCGCCTTGTCGTTGTGCGGGTCCAGGTAGCGCAGCTCGTACCAGCAGGAGCCGGCCCACTGCGGCATGGTGTTGGTCTCGCGGGTGTACATCTTGGGCCCGTCGCCCAGGTCCAGCTCGACCTGCACCCAGTCCTTCTTGCGCGACAGCGGCGTCTCCGGCTCGCTGTCGGCGTCCTCCGGATCGAAGGTACGCGGAGAGAAGTCGTCGACCTCCGGCAGCTCCACGGGCAGCATCGACTCGGGCAGTGCGATCGGCAGGCCCGTCTCGTCGTACACGATGGGGAACGGCTCGCCCCAGTAGCGCTGCCGGCTGAACAGCCAGTCGCGCAGCCGGAACGTGGTCGCGCCGCGGCCGTGCCCGTCCTGCTCCAGTCGCGCGATCATCGCGGCCTTCGCCTCGGCGACGCCCATGCCGTTCAGCCAGTCGCTGTTGATCGCCGGACCGTCGCCGGTGAAGGCGCCGTCGAAGCCTTCCGGTGCTTCGACCGTACGGATGATGGGCAGGTCGAAGACCTCCGCGAAGGCCCAGTCGCGCTCGTCCTGGCCGGGCACCGCCATGATCGCGCCCGTGCCGTAGCCGGCCAGCACGTAGTCGGCGATGAAGACCGGGATGCGGGCGCCGTTGACCGGGTTGGTCGCGTAGGCGCCGGTGAAGACGCCGGTCTTGACCTTGGCGTCGGCGGTGCGCTCCTCGTCGGTCTTCGCCGCCGCCGCGGCGCGGTAGGCGGCGACCGCATCGGAAGGCGTCGCGTGCCCGCCGGTCCACGCGTCCTTGGTCCCCTCGGGCCACGCGGCCGGCACGATCGAGTCGACCAGGGCGTGCTCGGGCGCCAGCACCATGTAGGTGGCGCCGAACAGGGTGTCGGGGCGCGTGGTGAAGACCGAGATGACGTCGTCGCCATCCATGGGGAAGTCGACGTGCGCACCGCGGGAGCGGCCGATCCAGTTGCGCTGCATCAGCTTGACCGGCTCCGGCCAGTCCAGCGCGTCCAGATCCTCGACCAGGCGGTCGCCGTACGCGGTGATCCGCATCATCCACTGCTTCAGCGAGCGCTGGAAGACCGGGTAGTTGCCGCGCTCGCTGCGCCCCTCCGGCGTGACCTCCTCGTTGGCCAGCACGGTGCCCAGCCCGGGGCACCAGTTGACCGGTGCCTCGCTGACGTACGCCAGCCGGAAGCCGTCGACCACCGTGCGCCGCTCGACGGCCGACAGCGCCGCCCACTCCCGGCCGTCCGGGACCGCGCGGGTGCCCGCCTCGAACTCGGCGACCAGGTCGTCGATCGGGCGCGCCTTGCGCAGGTCGGGGTCGAACCAGGAGTTGAAGACCTGCAGGAAGATCCACTGGGTCCAGCGGTAGTAGTCCGGGTCGGTGGTGGAGAACGAGCGGCGGTCGTCGTACGCCAGGCCCAGCCGCCTCAGCTGGCCGCGGTAGCGCTCGATGTTCGCCTCGGTCGTGGTGCGGGGGTGGGTGCCGGTCTGGACCGCGTACTGCTCGGCGGGCAGGCCGAACGCGTCGAAGCCCATGGGGTGCAGCACGTTGAAGCCCGCCATCCGCTTGTAGCGGGTGTAGGAATCGGTGCCGATGTAGCCGAGCGGGTGCCCGACGTGCAGCCCCGCACCCGACGGGTACGGGAACATGTCCTGCACGTGCAGCTTGGGCGCGCCCGCGCGCGGATGCGAGGGGTCGGCCAGCTCGCCGGTCGGGTTCGGCGCGTGGAAGGTGCCGTTCTCGGCCCAGTACGCCTGCCAGCGCGGCTCGATCTCGGCGGCCATCGCGGCCGTGTAGCGGTACGGCGGGACGTCCGCGTTGGTCTCGGACTCGCTCATCGTCACCATCTCGTTCTCGTTCTCGGCCTGCCGGCTCGTCTTCCTCAGGACACAAAAAAGCCCCCTGCACAGAGGGGGCGCCGCGCTGTCGTCGTCTCTGCGGGAGACGGATGCCTCACGAGACGGTCAGCACGGCTAGCTAAGAAGCAGGAAGGCTCGGGCCATAGGGGCATGGTACCCGCCCCGCTTCGGCGGCGGCGACCGGTATCACCCCTATCCCATTCGTAACGCATCCGATATGCGTGTCTGGTTGACCACGTGCCGTGTTGGTGGTTTACGCCTGACTCGGCGAGTTGCTGTGACCGGGCTAACCTGTGGGGGAACGGGCGGCGAGCGCCGGAGGCCCACGGACACCCCGGCCGCCCGCGAACCTTCGGTTCCCTCCCGGTGTACACCGTGGAAGGGGCTTGAACGACATGGAGGAGGCCCGTGACAACCCCCACCTGGGACGAGCCCGGCGGCCCGCTGCCGGATGCGGAGTTCCGCGCCGCGAGCGAAGCGATCATCGCGAACATCGAGCAGGTCATCGAGGGCAAGAGCGCCACCGTGCGGCTGGCGCTCGCGGTCATGCTGGCCGAGGGTCACCTCCTCATCGAGGACGTGCCGGGCGTCGGCAAGACGAAGCTCGCCAAGGCCCTCGCCCGCTCGATCGACTGCTCGGTGCGGCGCATCCAGTTCACCCCGGACCTGCTTCCCAGCGACGTGACCGGCGTCAGCGTCTACAACCAGGAGACGCGGGACTTCGAGTTCAAGCCGGGGGCGGTCTTCGCCAACCTGGTGGTGGGCGACGAGATCAACCGGGCCTCGCCCAAGACCCAGTCCGCGCTGCTCGAGTGCATGGAGGAGCGGCAGGTCACGGTCGACGGCACCACGTACGAGCTGCAGTCGCCCTTCATGGTCATCGCGACGCAGAACCCCATCGAGATGGAGGGCACGTACCCGCTGCCCGAGGCGCAGCGCGACCGGTTCACCGCCCGGATCGCGATGGGCTACCCGGACCCGCGCGCCGAGCTCGCGATGCTGGGCGGGCACGGCGCCGTGGACCCGCTGAACAGCCTGCGCGCCGTCGCCGACGCCGCGCTGGTGCGCCGGCTCATCGCCACCGTCCGTGACGTCCACGCCGCCGACGCGGTCCAGCAATACGCGATCGCCCTCGTGACGGCGACTCGTGAAGCGCCCGAGATCCGGCTGGGTGCCTCGCCGCGGTCGACGCTGCAGTTGCTGCGCACGGCGAAGGCGGTGGCCGCGCTCGAGGGCCGCGACTACGTCCTCCCCGACGACCTGCAGGCGCTTGCCGTCCCGGTGCTCGCGCACCGCATCATCCCGACCGCCGACGCGCAGCTCAACCGGCGTACGACGGACGCGATCGTGGCCGAGATCGTGCACCGGCTGCCCCTGCCGCACGACCGCGGCCGCTCGCCGTACGACACCCGCGCCACCGGCGACGGCCGCGCGCAGTTCGAGTCCCGGGGGCGCTGACATGCGGGAAGCCCTGCGGGGCATGACGACGCGCGGCCGCTCCTTCCTCGCCGCGGGGGCCGCCGCCGCGGTCTCCGCCGTGATCCTCGGCGAGAAGGACCTGCTGCGCGTCGCGATCCTGCTGGCGGCGCTGCCGCTGCTCGCCGCGGCGTACGTCGGGCGCAGCCGCTACAAGCTGGCCTGCACGCGGTCACTGGAGCCCGGCCGGGCCCCGGTCGGCTCGAGCGCGCGGGTCGTGCTGCGCCTGCAGAACATGTCGCGGCTGCCCACCGGCACCCTGCTTCTGGAGGACCGGCTGCCGTACGCGCTGGGCAGCCGCCCCCGCGTGGTGCTGGAACGCCTCGGAGCGCACATGGCCAGCTCGGTGGCGTACACGGTGCGCGCCGACGTCCGCGGCCGCTACCCGGTCGGTCCCCTGGTGATCCGGCTGACCGACCCGTTCGGCCTGTGCGAGCTGACCCGCTCGTTCCCCAGCGTCGACCGGCTCACCGTCATCCCCCAGGTGGTCCCCCTGCCCTCGGTCCGCCTGGCCGGCGAGTACGCGGGCACCGGCGACAGCCGCGCCCGCTCGGTCGCCGTGCACGGCGAGGACGACGCGGCCACCCGCGAGTACCGCCGCGGCGACGACCTGCGCCGGGTCCACTGGCGTTCGACCGCGCGCACCGGCGAGCTGATGGTGCGCCGCGAGGAGCAGCCCTGGGAGTCGCGTGCCACGGTAGTGCTCGACACCCGGCTCTACGCCCACCGCGGCGAGGGGCCGGCCGCGAGCTTCGAGTGGGCGGTCTCGGCGACCGCCAGCATCGCGATGCACCTGCGCCAGGCGGGTTACAAGCTGCGTTTGGTCACGGGTACGGGCATCGACCTCGACGCGATCGAGGCGGGCGGCGAGGGCGCGATCCTGGACACCCTCGCCGACGTGAAGCTGACCCAGACCGGTGACATCGCCGGCCTGGTCGACTCGGTCCGGCGCCGCTCCGACGGCGGGCTGGTGATCGGCCTGTTCGGGGCGCTCACCGTGGCGGAGGCCGAGGTGCTGACCGGGCTGCGCGGCAACGGCGCCACCTGCATCGGGTTCGCCATCGACAGCTCCACGTGGGTGAACATGGCGGCCGCCGACCGCGAGGAGGCGGACCGGCAGCACGCGGCGACCTCGCTGGCCCTGGTCCGCAGCGGCTGGCGCTCGGTGCCCGTCGCGCACGGCGACTCGCTCGCGGCGCTGTGGCCCGCGGCCGCGCGGGGATCGCAGGGTTTCGCCTACCGCGCGGCGATGGCCGAGACCGTGGCGGGCATGTGATGACGGGAGTTGCGCTGTGACCGGAAGGCGACGACTCGGGCTGGTGGCGGCCGCGGCGACGCTGCTGTCCGCGGCGCCACTGTCGGCGATCTTCGACACCTGGACCTGGCTGATGCAGTGCATCCTCGCGGTCGGCCTGGTCGCCGGCGCGGCGGTGCTGACCCGCAGCCTGCGCCTGCCCACCTGGGCCCAGGCCGCGAGCATGGTGGTCACCCTGCTGCTCACGCTGACCTGGATGTTCCCCAGCGGCGAGGAGCTGCTGTCGCTGATCCCGTCGCCGGCGACGTTCAACCACTTCGGGCAGCTGTTCTCCGAGGCCGGCAGCGATACCCGCTCGTACGGCGTACCGGTCCCCGACCGGGACGGCCTGCTCTTCATCGCCACGCTCGGCATCGGCGCCGTGGCCATCGCCGTCGACCTGCTCACCGTGGTCGCGCGCCGCCCGGCGCTGGCCGGCCTGCCGATGCTCGCCATCTACTCGGTCCCGGTGGCTGTCTACATCGACAGCGTCCCGGTGTTCCCGTTCATCGTCGGCGCGATCGGCTTCCTCTGGCTGCTCGTCGCCGACAACGTCGACCGGGTCCGCCGCTTCGGCCGACGCTTCACCGGCGACGGCCGCGACGTGGACGTGTGGGAGCCGTCGCCGCTGGCCGCGGCCGGCCGCCGGCTCGCCGTCATCGGCGTCGCCGCCGCGGTCCTGCTGCCGCTGATCGTGCCGGGCCTGAACACCGGCCTGCTCAACCAGCTCACCCAGGTGGGCACCGGCGGTGGCGGCAAGGGTACGGGCAGCGGCGGCAACGGGCGCATCAACCTCTTCGCGTCCCTCAGCGGCCAGCTCAACCAGAGCCAGACGACCGACTACGTCCGGGTCACCACCACCGAGCCGGACCCGTACTACCTGCGCTTCGGCACCGCCGACGTGCTCACCGCCGAGGGCTTCAGCAACCGGACCCCGACCGGCCGGCCGCTGTCGCGCGGCATGGGCGGCGACCCCCGGCTCAACGGCAACACCAGCGGCGGGAGCTTCCAGCGCTACCACGCCGAAGTAGAGATCACGAAGGACTTCGGGCAGACCCTGGCGCCGATCTACTCCACCACGGTCGCCGTCGACGGCCTCGACGGCGCCTGGTCGTACGACCCCAACGCCCAGGTCGTCTTCTCCAACCGCACCACCACGAAGGGCAAGAAGTACTCCTTCGACTACGTCCGCGCGAAGTACACGCCGGGTCAGCTGCGCCAGGCGGAGCCGCTCGCCGACGACGACCCGATCCGCACGCAGTTCACCACGGTGCCCGACGACCCCAAGGTCGAGGCCCTCGTCGCCGGCCTGATCCGCGGCAAGGACACCGAGTACGACAAGGTCGCCGCGCTCTACCGCTACTTCTCCCGGGAGAACGGCTTCACGTACAGCCTGCAGGCGGCCGACCCGCAGGCCGGCGCCTCGGCCATCTCCGCGTTCCTGCAGAACAAGACCGGCTACTGCCAGCAGTACGCGGCGGCGCTGGCCTGGATGGTGCGCGAGGCGGGCATCCCGGCCCGGGTGGCGTTCGGCTTCACCCGCGGCAGCGGCCGTGACGGCAACACGTACATCCTGACCAACCGCAACGCCCACGCCTGGACCGAGGTCTACCTCGACGGCTTCGGCTGGATCCCGTTCGACGCCACCCCGGCGGCGGCCGTGGTCGGCTCCAGCCGCTCCGAGTGGGCGCCGGACACCGACCGCGTCGATTCGCCCTCGGCCTCGTCGAGCGCCTCCACCGGCCCCGGCGCGGCGGGCTCGGCCGGCCCGGGCGCCAGCAACCGCCCCGACAAGGACCTCGACGCGGACTCCCTCGACGCCCCCGGCGCCGCGGCAGCGTCGAAGGGCTCGTCCACGGGCCTGCTGACCGTCGGCATCGCCGCACTGATCGTCGCCCTGCTCCTGGTCCCGGCCCTGCGCCGGATCCTGCTCCGCAAGCGACGCCACGCGGCCACCCTCCCCCTCACCGTGGCGGCGTCCTCCGCCCCGCCGGGCGACCGCGAGGTCACCGTGACCACGGAGTCGGCCCGCGCCCGCGAGGACGCCCATGCCGCCTGGGACGAGCTCGTGGACACCATGGTCGACTACCGGGTGCCGGTCGACCCGACGGAGACGCCCCGGCACACCGCGCAACGCCTGGTCCGGGAGGCGGACCTGACGGACACCCCGGCCCAGGGCGCCGCCCTGCTGGGCCACGCCGAGGAACGAGCCCGGTACGCCCGCAGCCCGCTGCGCGGCGAGGGCCTGACCGAGGCGCTGACCCAGGTCCGCAAGGGCCTGGCCCGTACGGCCACCCGCCGCACCCGCCTGACCGCAGTTCTGTTCCCGCCCTCGGTGCTGCTGCGCTGGCGGATGCGCCTGGCCGACACCTCGGGACGCTGGATGGCGACGCTGAGCCGGGGCCGCGACGTGATGGTCCGCTTCAGCCCGCGCCGCCTGCTCGCCGGCCGCGCCCGCTGACCCCGCCGGCGCGTGGACCGTCCTCTCGCGGGGACGGCCCACGCGCCGGCGCGAGCTCTCCCACGGCCGGGGGGCAAGATGCGCCGGGCGTGAAAACGGGCAGTTGGACCAAGGCGCGGCCGCGCTGCACGGACGGTCCGGCCGGGCGGCGCTGGCTAGGCCGTCCCGGCCCTAGCCACACAGATTCGAGGCCCCACCAGCCCAAGGCCGCCCCGGCCCAAGGCCCCACCAACCCAAGGCCGCCCCAGCCCAAAGCCGCCCCAGCCCAAAGCCGCCCCAGCCCAAAGCCGCCCCAGCCCAAAGCCGCCCCAGCCCAAAGCCGCCCCAGCCCAAAGGCCCCGGGCCAAGGGTCCACCAAACCAAGGGCCCTCGGCCCAACCCCGGGCCAAGAACCCCGGGCTGAGGGCCCCAGAGCCAAGAGCTCCACCGAGCAAAGTCCCGCAGGCCAAGGCCCCACCGGCCCGACGGCCGCACGGGCGCCGAACCAGGCGGCCGCAGGACCGGCCGACCGACCCGCGAAGACCGCACGACAAGAGAAGCCGCACGGCCGGAAATGCCGCGCGGCGGATTTCACGCGCACCCGGCGGCGCAGCGTTCAGCGGCGTCCCGCTCCGCGTCCGGAGTCGACGCCGCGTGGTGCCCGGCTCATCGTGAGTGAGCAGCGGGCGGATACGGCGATGGCGGCCGGGTGGCCGCCATCTCGTCGCCGTGGGTTGCCTGGTTAGCGGTGACCCTCGGGCCGCTGACGCCAGCGGTCCTCGAGCCGGTCGATGAAGCCGGCCTTGCGGGTCTGCCGGGTGCGGCGGCTCGCGGTGCCGCCGACGGCATGCAGGTCGGGTGCCTGCCCCTTGCGGCGGCTCTGCATCGCGAAGGCGGCCGCGGCGAGCATGACCACGAAGCCGGCCACGCCGAGCGGCGTATTGCTGCTCACCGTGCCGAAGACCACCAGTGCGAGACCCAAGACGATCACGAACGCCGCGACGACCAGCCGGCGCCGGGCGTGGAAACGCGGATCACTGTTTCGCACAGCCGAGGCGAACTTGGGGTCCTCGGCAAGCGACCGCTCGATCTGATCGAACAGCCGCTGCTCGTGCTCCGAGAGCGGCACGGCATTCCTCCCCGGGCGCATGTCCGGCCCCCCGGCGGAGGTGCAGGCGGGCCGATGGTGCGAGGCAGCCGACCGGCTGCCTTACCGCAAGTCTACGAGGGGGTCGGCGGGTCGGAAAGCGGGACGACCGTCGAGTGCGGGTGATTTTCGGTGCGGCGAAGATCGGTTCGTCCCAAAAGACTGGCCGGTCCGACGATGGAGCGGCCGAACCGCGCCGCTACGGCGTCCGCGGCGGCCTCCGCCTCGCGCCAGCCGCGCTCCGGTTCGCCCAGCGTGAGCTGCCGTGATGCGGTCGCCGCGGCGGCCAGGCCCTCGACGCGGATGCCGACGAGGCGGATCGGCTCGCCCGGGCGCAGGGCCTGGAACAGGGCCCAGGAGATCTCGAAAATCTCGCGGGCCACATCGGTGGTCGTCTGCACCGTGCGGGAGCGGTTGACCGTCCGGAAGTCCGGGAAACGGATCTTGATCGAGACCGTACGGCCGACGTTCCCGCTCGCTCGCAGCCGGGCGCCGACCTTGTCCGCGAGGGCGAGCATGCTGCGACGGATCACGGCCGGGTCGGTGACGTCGGTGTCGTACGTGAGCTCGGCGCCGATCGACTTCTCCTCGTGCCCGGCGACGACGCGGCGCGGGTCGCGACCCCAGGACAGCTCGTGGAGGTGGGCCGCCGAGGCCTCGCCGACGGCGGAGCGCAGCATGCTCAGCGGGGCCCGGGCCAGGTCGCCGACGGTGGCGAGGCCGAGGCGGTGCAGCTGGGCGGCCGCCTTCTCGCCGACGCCCCAGAGCGCGCCGACCGGCAGTGGGTGCAGGAAGTCGAGGACCTGGCCGGCCGGGACGACCATCATGCCGTCGGGTTTGGCGCGGGTCGAGCCCAGCTTGGCCACGAACTTGCTCGGGGCGACCCCGACGGAGCAGGTCAGCCGCTGCTCCTCGAAGACCCGGCGGCGGATCGACGCCGCGATCACCGCCGGCCGTCCGAGCAGCCGCTGGGCGCCGGCCACGTCGAGGAACGCCTCGTCCAGAGACAGTGGCTCTACCAGCGGGGTGACGTCGCGGAAGATCCGCATGACCGCGTCGGAGGCCGCCGAATACGCCGAGAAGTCGGGCGGCAGGAACACAGCGTGCGGGCACAGCGCCCGGGCCCGCATCCCCGGCATCGCGCTGCGGACGCCGTACCTCCGGGCCTCGTAGCTGGCCGAGCTCACGACCCCGCGGGGGCCCGCTCCCCCGACCACGACGGCCTTGCCCCGCAGCTCGGGGCGGCGGCGGATCTCCACCGAGGCGAAGAACGCGTCCATGTCGACGTGCAGCACGGTGCAGCCCGCGTCGTCGGCCTCCGGCCCGAACCGCGGGTCCCGCCCGCTTCCGATGGCCTGGCTGCGTCCCACGCCTGCAGACTAGACAGGGGGTCCGACAAAACTCAGCAGCGGAACGGTCATCTCCGTAGCGGTCACCGAGCCGTGGTACGCGACCAGCTCGCCGACCGCCGGCGGCTCCCATCCGCCGGCGAGCACGACGGTGTGGTCGAGGCAGATCACCACGACGTCCCCGATCCGGCCCAGGTGGACGGGTGGCACCGGGCCGTACAGGCCGCTCTCGACCGCTTCCTCGCGTGTGAGCACCCACGCCGACGAGCCCAGCACCGACCGGTACGCGGCCACGACATCCCCGGCAGCGCCGTCGCGGGTGTGCAGGTAGCGGACCCTCGGCTCCCCCGCGACCCCGATGATGCCCGCGCCCAGGGCCGGGTCGGTCGCGAGATCCACCCGGCCGTCGAGGGGGATGTCGAGCTGCCCGTGATCGGCCGTGACCAGCAGCGCGGCCCCGGGCGGCAGGCCCTCGACGAGGCGGGTGATCAGCTCGCCGACCACCGCGGCGGCCGCCCGCCACGCGTCGGAGTCGATGCCCGACACGTGCCCGTGGTGGTCGAGATCGGGGTGGTAGCCGTACACGACGCCGGGCTCGGCGAGCGCGGCGAGCATGGCGGTGGAGAGCGCGTACGGGTCGCCGGCGCCGGTGAACGCCGCGCCCCGGTAGGCCGCCACGGTTAGGCCGGTGCCCTGGAACTCCGGCTTGGTGACGAGGGTGGTCCGCAGTCCCGCACTTTCGAACCAGGTCGGCACCGGCTGCCAGGATGCCGGATCGGGATCCGTGCCCCACTTGATGTGGTTGAGCACGCCGCCGTCGGGCCGGCGCGCCATGAAGCCGAGGATGCCGTGCGCCCCGGGCACCGCTCCGGTGCCCAGCGTGGTCAGGCTGACCGGGGTCGTGGAGGGAAAACCCGAGGTCAGCGTCCGGCCGTCCGGCTGGGTCAGGATCGGCGCGTGCGGGGCGGCGACCGGGATCTGGTACGCCCCCAGCCCGTCCACCAGCAGCACCGCGACCCGGTCGACGCCGCCCAGCTGCGCGCCCAGCCCCAGCACGTCCGTGGCACCGGGCGCGCCGAGCACCGCGCCGACGCTCGGCAGAAGGTCGGCGAGGCTGCCCGACCCGTACGCGGGCCGGACGACGTCGAGCGCGGTCACGGGCGCCGGGCGAAGACGTGGAGCTGGGCGGCGATGTCGCGGAACGGCGGCCGGGCCGACAGGGCGAGTTCGAGCTCGAGCATCGTGCGTGGGTCCGCCTCGACCACCGCGGCGGGCAGGAGGTCGGCGAGCACCCGTACCCCATGGGTCTCCTCGACCGTGAGCCCCACGGCCGTGAGCAGCGCCGCGGCGGTCTCCGCGTCGTAACGCCGGCGCAGCGTGTCACGCTGACCGGCGCGGCCGTCGGGGTTGTCGAGCAGCGCGGACGCGGCGTCCAGGTGGCCGTTGAAGGCGCGGCCGAGGACCGCGGCGGCCCGCCCGGCGACGAGCAGGCTGACCGCTCCCCCGGGCCGCAGCGCGGCGGCGACGGCGGCGACGACCCCGGCCGGATCGTCGACGACCTCGAGCACGGCGTGGCACAGGATGAGGTCGACGCTGCCCGGCGCGACCAGCCCCGCGAGCGCGTCGCCGTCGCCCTGGACGGCGCGCACGCGGTCGGCCACGCCCGCGTCGGCGGCGCGGCGGGTGAGGGCGGCGAGCGCGTCGGGGCTGGCGTCCACCACCGTGACGCGGTGCCCGGCCTCGGCCAGCGGCACGGCGAAACCGCCCGTCCCGCCGCCCACGTCGAGCACCGTCAGCTCACGCCCGGCGTGGCGTTCCAGCTCGCGGCGCAGCACCGCCCAGACGGCGGCCGTACGCACGGTGACGGGAGGTCGGGGGGTACGCGTCGATGCGGTTTCCACCTGCGCAGCGTATCGGCCCCCGGCACCCCGGGGGCGGCGAGCCGCGGCTCGCCGCCCTTCGTCAGCCGATCGCGTACGCCCTGATCACGGTCTGCGTGACCGTGCCGGCACCGGTGGTGGCCGTGGCGCGCAGCGAGACGTATCCGGCGCGGGCCGGATGCCGGATCGCCGCCACCCGGTGCGCACCGGCCCCGCGGACCGGCACCGCCCGCCAGGTGCGGCCGTCGTCGAACGACGCCTGCACCGACACCGTCCGGACCTGCGTGGCGACCTGCCGGTCGACGGTGACCGGTACGGCGAGCACCCGCCCGGCCGGGGCCGAGTTGTGCTCGTCGAGCGCCGGGTGGAAGCGCACGGTGGATACCGCCACCTTCCGGGGCTCGTCACCGTCGACGTGCCCGGACCGGAACGTCCACACGCCGCTGACCTGGGTGGACAGCGTGTGCGGGGCGCCGCGGGCGGCGGAGAGCTCGAGCCGGTAATCGGCGGCGCCGGCCGGGACCTCGAACTCGGCCTGCTCGGCGGCGGACTCGCCGACGAGCGTGCCGTTGCGGTAGAGCGCCAGCCGGGCCGACTCGAGCGTGCTGTAGCCGGGGTGGCCGGGTCCCTCGCCGTGGGTGGGCAGCAGGACGACGAGGCTGTCCCCGAACCGCGTCACGTAGTCGAACGGGTACTCCGGCGCGGCGACCGACGGAGCGAACACCGCCCGGTTCCACTGCTGCCGGTACGTGTGCCCGGCACGGAAGGTGGCGGGCGGCGTGCCGGCCGCGCTCACCGCCACCGGCCACTCGTCACCCTCCGGCGGCACCTGCTGCATGAAGGAGGCGGACCACTGGGCACGCCCGTCCACGTTGACGTACTCGGTACGCCGGAACGGCAGGTCGAACGGGATGAACACCGACCAGTAGCCGCTGTCGCCGTACCGGGCGGAGTTGGCCTTGACGCCCTGCACGCCGGTGGCCTCGGTGGCGTACGAGGCCTGGATGGTGGCCAGGTCGCGGTGCTGCACCGCCTTGCGGAACCCGGTGTACATGACGCCGGGCGAGAACCAGCCGAGGTCGTACGTGTAGGGGCTGTTCGCTCCCGGTGCCGCGAACGACGCGGTGATCGAGGCGGTGAAGGCCGGCACCGGCGTACGGCCCCCGGGCTGTCCGATGAAGAGGCCGTCGAAACTGTCGCCGACGTAGCCGACGCCCACGCCGAACAATTCGCTGGTCCACTCGCCGTCGACGGCGGCCAGGACCGGCTCCGCGCCCGCGGTGGGCACCGTGACCTTGACCGGCTTCGCGGTACGCGCGTCCAGGCGCATCCGGGCGGGGCCGGACACGACGAGCTTGGGCTGCACGAGCATGGACACCTCGTCGGCGCCGATGAACGCGAAGAAGCCGTACTCCGCCTTGGGCAGGCGCAGAACGGTGGCACCGCCCTCGACGGAGTAGCGAGCGCCGGTGGCGAGGTTGAAGAAGACGGCGTACATCGTGTCGCTGGGGCGGCCGTCGCGGTCGGTCGGCTCGATCGTGAGGTCGTAGCTCTCCGGCTCGCGGTAGACGCCCACCGGCGTCTCGACGCGGACGCCGGGCGCGGTCGCGGTGAGGTATCCGGTGTGGAAGCCGTCGGCGACGTCGGCGCTGGTGTCCGCGGTGAGCCTCGTGGTGGCGGTGCCGCCGGCGGGCACGGTGACGGTGTTGTCGGCGAGCGTGAAGACGCTGCTCGGCGCGTGCAGGGCGAGCGACAGGGTGACGGGCTCGGTGCCGTCGTTGCGGTAGGTCACCGTCTTCGTCTCGGGCGCGTCGTCGCCGTGCGGCCACGGCTCACCGGCGAAGCTGATCGTTCCCTCGTCGGCCGCGACGGCCTGGCTGACGGCCCGGGCCACGTCGACCCGGCCCGCGCCCTGGCCGAACACGTCGACGCCCTCGGTCGGCTGCGCGGCTCCCATGAGGACGGTCTTGCGCTGCTTCGGCGTCCACCCGGGGTGCTGCTGGGTCAGGATCGCGGCGGCGCCGGCCACGTGCGGGGTCGCCATGGAGGTGCCGGACAGGCTCGTGTACGCGGGCAGCGGCGCGGGATCGCCGATAACGCCGTGCGCGGCCCGGGCCGCGACGATGTCCACGCCCGGCGCGGTGATCTCGGGCTTGATCGCGTTGTCGCCGACGCGCGGGCCGCGGCTGGAGAAGAAGGCGAGCTGGTCCTCGCGGTCCACCGCACCGACGGCCAGGGCGGCGTCGGCGCTGGCCGGGGAGCTGACCGTGCCGGACTCGCCCTCGTTGCCGGCCGCGATCACGAAC
This sequence comes from Actinoplanes sp. NPDC049681, assembly GCF_044465265.1. Classification (NCBI taxonomy): domain Bacteria; kingdom Bacillati; phylum Actinomycetota; class Actinomycetes; order Micromonosporales; family Micromonosporaceae; genus Actinoplanes; species Actinoplanes sp. NPDC049681. Next base: position 450,861 of record NZ_JBITLP010000002.1, on the reverse strand, counting down.
AGCGTGCCGTACTTCTCGGTGAGCTCGCCGACCGCCGCCTCGAGCGGGTCGATGCCCGGGGAGTCGGCGCCGCCGAGGCTCAGGTTGACGACCGGCGCCCGGGGAGCGGCCCACGACATGCCGGCGAGGATGTCGGACTCCTCGCAGAACTCGGTGCCGCAGACCTTGCCGATCACCAGGTGGGCGCCGGGCGCGACGCCGCGGTAGCGGCCCTGGGAGGCGGCCCCGCTGCCGGCGATGATGGACGCGACGTGGGTGCCGTGCCCGACCTCGTCGTCCGTGCTCGCCGTGTCGGTGAAGTTCCGGGCCTCGTCGATCCGGCCGGCGAAGTCGGGATGGGTGGCGTCGATGCCGGTGTCCAGCACCGCGACCTTGACGCCGGTGCCGTCCAGGCCCTTCTGCCAGGCGGCCGGGGCGCCGATCTGCGGCACGCTGTGGTCGAGGCTGATCTTCCGGGTGCCGTCGAGCCAGATCCGGTCGATGCCCGGGCGCAGGGTGCGTGCGGTGGGCGTACCGCCGGTCAGCGCCGACCACAGCGCCGCCCGGCCGGCGCGATCCGCACGGACCGCGACCGCTCCGACGACGGGAAGATCCCGCGTCACCCGCGCGCCCGCGGCCAGGGTCACGGCTCCGGCCTGCCGGGACTGTCCTTTCGGGTACGCGACCAGCAGCGGCAATTCCTTCGCGCGGTCGTCGGGGTAGGAGGCAGCGAGCGCGGTGACGTCGAACAGCCGCGCGTCGAGCCGGCCGGAACGCACCAGCCGCAGCGCGTCGTACGGGATGACCGTCCGGCCCTTGGCGGTGCGCTCGTCGACGAACCGCATTCCCTTGCGCCCCGGCCCGGCCTGCACGGCGGCGCTGCCGTTGCCGAGCAGCGTGACGCGGTCGCCGGTGATCAGCGTGACCGAGGTGGCGGTGCCGGTGCCGGCCCGGCCCGCGACGGTCGTGGCCGGTAGCGCGTGGGCCGCCGGCACACCGGCGACGGTGGTGCCGGCCGTGATCGTGACAATGCCCAGCAACAGTGCGGGCAGCCTTCGTCTGCGCATGCGTCCTCCCCATGTGCCGCCGGGTCGGACCCCGGCGATACATTGACGCTTGCGAATTGACGAGGCATTCCGGGCATGACTGACCGGAAGCCGACAGAAGATCTCAGAAGGCCATGACCACCCCGGTCGCGCGGGCCATGTCGCACGGGTTGCCGAAGGTGTGCGACCAGTCCACCTTCTTGCCCTTCCAGCGGCCGGCGATCCGGGCGGTGATCGGCGCGTACTCCATCGTGCACAGGACGCCTCGTGCGGGCTCGAGCTTCGCCGGGTCGCCGCCCGCCCGAGCCAGCGCGGCGCACGCCTTGCCCTTCTTCGGGTGCGCGCCGCCGGCCGGGTCGCACCGCAGGACGACCGCGGCCGCGTAGCCGGCGTCGGCCGTGTAGCTCAGCTCGAGCTCGGTCCTCTTCTTCGCCGCCGCGGCGGCCGGGCTCGCCACGGCGAGCACCAGGACCGCGGACAGGCCGATGGTACGGATCATGGTGTCGCTCCCCCGTCATGCGTTCCGTGCGCATCCGGTGTACGCCCCAAAAGGTGCCGTACGCGCAGAACGGAAATATAGTGGCCGTTCAGCGGAAGTCCCGGGAGGCGGGCGTGACCGGCGGGGTGAGCGCGTCGAGCCGGTCCGCGACCAGGTTCAGCACCCCCTCGGCCTTCTCCAGCCGGCCCCGCACCACCAGCGCCGAGCTGGTCCGCGCCACCCGGCGGTAGCGCTGCCACAGCCCCGGCGAGCACGTCACGTTGAGCATCCCGGTCTCGTCCTCGAGGTTGACGAACGTGACCCCGCCCGCGGTCGCCGGCCGCTGCCGATGCGTGACGATGCCACCGACCCGGATCCGGGTGCCGGCCTCGACCCGGCTCAGCCCGGCGATCGGCAGCGCGCCCCGCCGGGTCAGCTCCTCGCGCACGAACTGCGCCGGATGGGAATCCGGGGAGAGGCCGGTCGCCCACACATCCGCGACCAGCTTGTCCACATCGTCCATGCCGGGCAGGGTCGGCGCGTCGGTGCCGGTGACCGTGCCCGGAAGGCGGTCCGGCCGGTCCTGCGCGGCGGCCCCGGCCGCCCACAGCGCCTCCCGGCGCGAGAGACCGAAACCCGCGAACGCGTCGGCGGTGGCGAGGGCCTCCAGGTGGGCGGCCGAGCATCCGGTACGCCGGGCGAGATCCGTCATGTCCCGGTACGGCCCGTGCGCACGGCGCTCCTGCTCGATGCTCTTCGCCAGCTCCTCGCCGAGGGTACGGACGCTCGACAGCCCCATCCGTACGGCCGGGCCGCCCAGTCCCCACGCGTGCGGCGGCTCCCCGGGCGCCGAGCCCCACCGGGTGGCCGCCGTGGACTCCAGCGTCGCCGCGGCATCGCTGAGATTGATGTCCGGGCGGCGCACCTCGACACCGTGCCGGCGGGCGTCGTCCACCAGCGACTGCGGCGAGTAGAAGCCCATCGGCTGGGCGTTGAGCAGGGCCGCGCAGAAGGCCGCCGGGTGATAGCGCTTGAGCCAGGCGCTCGCGTACACGAGGTAGGCGAAGCTCATCGCGTGGCTCTCCGGGAAGCCGTAGTTCGCGAACGCGGACAGCTTGAGGAACAGATCGTCCGCGAGGTCCCCGGCGATCCCGCGCTGCGCCATCCCCTCGTAGAGCCGGGTCTTGATCCGCTCCATCTTCTCGATGGACCGCTTCGACCCCATCGCCCGCCGCAGCTGATCCGCCTCGGCCGGGTCGAACCCCGCGACGTCGATCGCGAGCTGCATGAGCTGCTCCTGGAAGAGCGGCACCCCGAGGGTCTTGGCCAAGGCGTTGGCCATGAGCGGGTGGGGAACTTCCGGCTTCTCGAGTCCGTTTTTTCGTCTTATATATGGATGAACAGATCCACCTTGGATGGGGCCCGGGCGGATCAACGCGACCTCGATGACCAAGTCATAGAATTTGTCCGGTTTGAGCCGGGGCAGGGTGGCCATCTGCGCCCGGCTCTCCACCTGGAAAACCCCGACAGAATCGGCCCTGCACAACATCGCGTAGACCTCGGGATCATCGAGCCGCATGGTGCCGATGTCCAGGTCGGACTCGATCATGTCGTAGGCGTAGTGCAGCGCCGACAGCATCCCCAGGCCGAGCAGGTCGAACTTGACCAGCTCGATCGCCGCGCAGTCGTCCTTGTCCCACTGCAGCACCGTGCGCCCCGGCATCCGCCCCCACTCCACCGGGCACACCTCGATGATCGGCCGGTCGCAGATCACCATGCCGCCGGAGTGGATGCCCAGGTGCCGCGGGAAACTCTGCACCTCGTTCGCGAACGCGACCACCTGCTCGGGAATGTCGTCCACGTCGATCGCCGCGACGCTGCCCCACCGGTCGATCTGCTTGCTCCACGCGTCCTGCTGCCCGGGCGAGAATCCGAAAGCCTTGGCGATATCGCGTACGGCCGACCGCGGGCGATACGAGATCACGTTGGCGACCTGCGCGGTGTGCTCCCGGCCGTGCTTGCCGTACACGTACTGGATCACCTCCTCGCGCCGGTCCGACTCGATGTCCACGTCGATGTCCGGCGGCCCGTCCCGCTCCGGCGCCAGGAACCGCTCGAACAGCAGGTCGTACTCGACGGCGTCCACATTGGTGATGCGCAGCGCGTAGCAGACCGCGGAGTTCGCCGCCGACCCCCGCCCCTGGCAGTAGATGTTCTTCTCCCGGCAGAACCGGACGATGTCGTAGACCACGAGGAAGTAGCCGGGGAAGTTCAGCTCCTCGATCATCCGCAGTTCGTGCTCGAGCTGCGCGTACGCCTTCGGGTGCGCCTGCGGCGGCCCGTACCGTTCCCGGGCGCCCCGCATGGTGAGCTCCCGCAGCCAGCTCATCTCGGTGTGTCCCGGCTCGGGGATCGGGAAGTCCGGCAGCTTCGGCGCCACCAGGTTCAGGTCGAAGGCCAGGTCCTCGCCGAACATGGCGGCGTTCTCCACCGCACCCGGGTACGCGGCGAACCGCCGCTTCATCTCGGCACCGCTGCGCAGGTGCGCGGTGCCGGCCGCGGGCAGCCAGCCGTCGACCTCGTCGAGGCTGCGCCGGGCCCGGACCGCGGCCAGCGCGGTGGCCAGCCGGCGCCGGCCCGGGGTGGCGTAGTGCACGTTGTTGGTGGCGACCACCTCCAGCCGGCGACCCTTCGCCAGGTCGAAGAGCACGTCGTTGCGGTCGTCGTCGTACGGGTCACCGTGATCGGTCAGCTCGACGACGACGTTGCCCCGGCCGAAGAGGCTCACCAGCCGGTCCAGCTCCCGCGCCGCGGCGTGCACCCCCTCGGTGGCCAGGGCCAGCGGGACGCTCCCCTTGCGGCAGCCGGTCAGCACCAGCACGTGGTCGCGCAGCACCTCGGCGATCCGCTCCAGGTCGCCGTACACCGGCTTGCCCTTCTCCGCACCGTCGAGCTGGGCGCGGGAGATGGTGCGGGCGAGGCGGGCGTACCCCTCGTGCCCGTGCGCCAGAGCGAGCAGATGCCGCCCTTGAGGATCGGGCTCGCCGTTCTGCGGCCTGGTCAGATCGAGGGAGAGCTCGGCGCCGAAGATCGTGGGGAGCCCCAGCTCGCGGGCGGCCTGCGAGAAGCGCACCACCCCGTAGAAGCCGTCGTGGTCGGTGACGGCGAGGCCGGTGAGGCCCAGCCGCGCCGCCTCCTCGGCGAGCTCCTCGGGGTGGCTCGCGCCGTCCAGGAAGCTGAAGTTGGTGTGGCAGTGCAGTTCGGCGTACGGCTCCTCGGCGGGCGTACGGATCAGCGCGGGAGCCTCGTACGGCTGCCGCTTGCGGCTCCACGCGGGCGAGTCACCGCCGTCCCCGTCGCCGGCGAGCGGGTCGACGACGTGCAGGTGCCGCTCCCCCGTCAGGGTCTTCTCGAGCTCGCCCCACGGCATCCGTGGATTGTGGAAACCCATCTCCCCGCCTAGTCGTAGATCGCTTCGATCGCCCAGTGCCCGGACGCCAGGGACAGCAGGAACGCCCGCCCGTCCTCGACGGCGACCTGGAACCGGGCCCGCCGGCGCGACTCGCCCGGCGCCCACCACCGCTCGTCCACCGGCCACGGCCCCGCCCACCCGGTGATCGCGGCAGGCTCACCGGGAGCCCAGTCGATCACCAGCACGGCCGGATCGCCGGTGAGCTCGAGGCGGGCGCTCACGCCTACAGGCGTACCCGTCTCGTCCAGCACCACCGCGGGTGCCGGCTGCGGAAGCACGAGGGCCGGGGCCGGCGCCGGCAGCCGGCCCGGCCAGGGCGGCAGCTTGCTCTTCTCCCCCCGACGGCTCTTCTCCGGAGGCGGCGGGTCGTCGACAGCGACCACCACGGGCTCCTGCATCCGCACCGGCGGCGCGGCCGGGCGAGCCGGCTCCCGCTCGTCCCCCCACGGCACGAAGCGGATCTGATCGTCGGCGGACCGCCCACCCCCGGTCACCGCCGTGACCACCGAATCCGGGCCGAGCAGACCCTGGATCCGGCTCAGCGCCCGATGCGCCCGTTCCCGTTCCGCGCCCGCGTCGCCCCACAACCCCGGCTGCAGTCCGAGGTGGACGAGCACCCCGTCGGGAACGAGCCGCAACCGCACCAGCCCCGCGGTCGGCCGGGCGGGCGCACCCCGGCGCGCCCCGGTCAGCCACCCGTCGAGCTGCCACCGCACCCGCTCGGCGATGGCGGCGGCCGTGAGCAGCCCGTCGTGCCGCCACACCCGGTGCAGCTCCTGCCCGTCCGCGGTGACCGCCTCGATGCCCAGCCGGGTGCAGGCCAGCCCGTACGCCCCCAGCCGCTCGTGCAGCCGCTCGGCCAGCGCCCGCCCGGCGAACGCGGCGACGTCCACCCGCTCGAGCGGCTCGTCGTAGGTGCCGGTCACCTCCAGATCGGGCGGCGGCTGACGTACGGCCAGCGGCCGATCATCCAGCCCCCCGGCGAGCCGGTGCGCCAACGCCCCGTCGAACCCGAACCGGCTGAGTACATCGGAAGCAGGAAGAGCGGCGAAATCCCCCAGCGTCGACACCCCGAGCCGCCGCAGCAGATCAGCCAGCTCGGGCCGCTCCAGCGCCTCGACGGTCACCGAGGCAAGAAACTCCTGGGTCCCCCCGGCAGGAACGATCCGCCCGGCCCGCGCGGCCAGCCCGGCAGCGAACACCCCGTCGGCGATCCCCACCTGACTCTCGACGGCACAGGCCTCGGCCACCTGCTCGACGATCCGCTCGGCGGCCCGCTCCTCGCCCCCGAAATACCGCGAAGGCCCGCGAGCGGCCAGCGCACAAGCCCCGGGCCGCACCACCTCCACCCCGACGGCAACCTCCTCGACGGCAGCCACCACGGGTTCGAAGGCCCGCGCATCCCGCCCCGGATCGTGCTCGACGACAACGAGCCGAGGACACCGCCCCTGAGCCTCCCGCCGCCGCAACCCCCGCCGGATCCCCTCGGCCCGGGCCGCCTCGGAACAGGCAACAACCCGATTCGCCCGCACCACGACAACAGGCCCGCCGGCGGAAACCCCATCCACGATCTCCGCGGCGACGACCGGCCAGTCCGGGCACCAGACGAGCAGGGTACGAGGAGCAGCACCGGCCCTCACGCGGACTCCACCACCGACAACCGCGGCGCCCGCACCGCACTCTCCTCACCGGTCCGGCGCCCCCGCCCGGCCTTCCCGGCGGACCGCTCGCCCTCGGCCCTGTCCCCCTCTTTCCGCTCGGCCTTGACCCTTTCGACCGCATTTCTCTCGGCCCTGTTCCTCCCGACCCTGTCCTCCCCGGTCCTGCCCTCCTCGGCCTTGCTCCTCTCGGCCGGCCACCACGCCCAGCCCGCCTCCTCAGTAGCCCCCTCGACCCGGTCACCCTTTCCGGCCTCGTCCCGCCCGGCCGTGCTCTCCCGAGCCGCGTCCAGCCCGGCCGCGGGCGGAAGGGGCACGGGCAGCGCAGCCATCCCGGGCATCCACAGGGTCAGCTCCTTGGGCCGTGCGGCAGCCCCCCGCCCCCGTGCGACCACAGTGACCTCCCGCCGCCGCAACCGCCCCCGCCCGGCGCCGAGTCCCTCCCACCGGCCCTGGGTGACCTGCAACGTCACGTCGGCCCCGTCCCACCGCCCGTACGGCACGAGCACACACCCCCGCTGCCGGGCCCGCGCGACGAGCCGGCTGGCGATGGAGGCGGAAACCCGCCCGGGAACGGCGACGACCACGACATCGACCCCGTCGATGAGCGCGGCGACCACGGTGGGCCACTCGGGACCGGGATCGGGCACCAGCGCCAGCCGATCGAGCGCCACCCCGCTCTCCGCGGCGGCCAGAGCCCCGAGCGCGGGTACGCCCACCACGGCACACCACGACCCGGCGTGGGAGGCGGCGGAGAGGAGGGCGAGAAGGAGAGAGGTGCTCCCGCTACCGGCGCGCGCCACCCCGTTCTCAGGGCTACCGGCATTGCGGCGTACGCCCTTCTCGCGCCCCGCAGCGTCCCGGACGCCACCACGACTCGCGCCGCCACGGTTCCAGCCATATCCCGGCTCCCGCGCCGCACCGGCACCAGCCGGCCCCCGCGCAGCGCCACCACGCACCGACTCCCGCCCCAAACCGGGATCAGCCGGCTCCCGCGCGGAGGGGGAACCAGCGGGTTTCCACTCGGAGCCGGGGTCGCAGGCGAGACCGATCGCCACGGTGCTGCCCCGGCGGAGCCCGTGCCCGGGCAGCAACCGGCCGAGTTCGGGAAGCACCGGCAGCACCCGGTGCATCCCGCCCTCGTCGACGTCCCCGCCAGGACGAACCAGCTCAGCAAGAGCCGCAGCCCCGCTGATCATCCGCCCGGCCATCCGTCCCGCCCCGCTGTACACGTTCACTGAAGTTGATCTTCATGGATCTGCCGGAGGGCGATCCACATCGAAAAGCCGGGGCGTCAGCCCCGGCGCCAAGCGCCAGAACCGGCCGACCCGCGACGAGCCGGGCCCCGCGGACAGCATGGAAGGCGGCGCAGGAGACCGGGACGGCATCGATCACCAGGACCAAGGCCGAACCGCGTCAGCCGCCGGGGCGAAAGGCCTGCGGGCCCGCCCGGCCCGCGAACCGTCGCCGACACGTGGACGTGCCGGACAACGATGGGTCCTCGGCTCGGCCGGGCCGTGACGGCACGGGCCGGAGCACCCACCGGTCCTGGCCGGGCTCGGGCAGCGATCCGCTCGGACGGCGCGCGTCCCGGGTCAGGCGGCTTCGAGGGTGGGCTGGTAGGCCAGGCCCAGCGCCGACTGCACCAGCGAGACGAAGGTTTCCGCGGCTCTCAGCAGGTCGTCCGCCTCGCGGGCGGTGACCACGCGGGGGATGCCGGCTTCGGCCGCGGCTCGCTTGGCGGCGCCGAGGGCGAAGTAGCTGGCCCAGTCGCCGAACTCCGGTGCCACCAGGACCAGGAGGGACCAGACGCTGGTGACGCGGTTGCGGCGGGTGGGGGCGGCCGGTCTGGCACGGGCCGCGAGGACGGCTGCGGCTGCCCGGAGGGCGGCCAGGTGGGCCGCCGCGTAGCGCAGGCCGTCGGGGCGGGTGCGGGTCGCTTCCGTCAGGCCCTGGCGGGCGATCGCGAGCAGCTGTGCCGGGGTGCGGTTGGGCAGGAGGTTGGCGGGCACCGTCGGGGGCGCCTGCGTTCCGGCCGTCGGAGCATGCGCCAGGCCGTACGTGCGCGGGCCGGGGGCACCGGCAAGCCCGGGGCCGACGGACTCAGCACCGGCACCTGCAGGTTCGGGCTCTTCCATGCCCCGGGGGCCGGGGGCCGGACGGCTCGGCTGCGGGACGGGTGGTCTCAGGCCCGGTGCCGCGTTGCTCACCATGGTCACTCCTCGCGTGTGTCGCATCCGACGTGCTGGTCGAACCGGGTCGCTGCGGAGGAAGGCACAGCGGGGTGAAGCGCCGGCCGGGTGTGAAGCTTCCCCACACCACACCCGGCCGGACTTCGCCGGCGGGTCCGTCGTCCGCTGCCCGGGGGTCGAGGGCAGCGGACGACGGTCCTGCCTGTGCAGGCCCGGACCCGCGAATGCCCGGACCTTGCGTACGGCGCTTCGCGGGCGCCGCACCCGGGAGCCACGCCGCGAACGCGGCTCCCTGCAGTCAGCTCGAGCGTCCGGCCGGCCGCTCCGCGGGACGTCCGATCGTCGGCTGCCAGGAGGGGCAGCCGCCGGATCGGTGTCGGCCCGGCGGGAACATTCGTTCGAACCAATCGAACACTCGTTCTAACTACAGGAGAGAGTAACACCCCCCTCCGACAAAAAAGCAACGCCGAACGCCGCAGGTCGGAGGTGATCTTTCAAGCCGCAGGTGCCCGCGGCTCCGGCGGGGGAAGCCCCGGGCACGGATCTCGTCGGCACACCGCGCGGCGACCGAGACACGACGCCGGAGGGGGCGAGACCCGAGAAAAGGGACCCGACCAGGAGAAGAAGGAGGAGCACACAGAGAAGAAGGAGGAGCACACACTCCTTCCACTTTCAAGATATAGCGGACCCCGGGGCTTGCGGCAAGACCCGGGTGAGGGCGCAGAATCGGTCGCTCAAGGCCGGGATCTTCGCAAATGGGGGAATACGACATGCGGATGCTGGCGTCCGGACCACCCCAACCATCATCGGAGCGTGACCACACGGAGAAGCTGACCACCGGAGTGTTCGACCTTCCCGACAACCTCTCCCACAAGGCCGACCCGAAGCTGATCGCCGGCGACGAGCAGCATTTCGCGGCCATCGCGGAGAGCCTTCAGCAGTCGATCGCCGACCTGTCCGACAGCCTCGATGCCGAGCGCCGCGCGCCCGGTGGCATCGGCCGGCGGGCCGCCGACCGGGATACCGAGATCCGCCGGCTCACCGCCCGGCTGCGCGCCCTGCGCCGGTTCGGCCTGGACCTGTGTCTCGGGCGCATGGTCGGCGCCGACGATTCCGAGCCGCTGTACGTGGGCCGCCTGGGTCTCACGGACGGCGCCGGGCGCCGGCTGTTGCTCGACTGGCGCTCTCCGGCGGCCGAGCCGTTCTTCGGCGCCACCCACGCCAACCCGATGGGCCTGGCGAGCCGCCGCCGGTATCGCTGGGCCCGGGGGCGGATCAACGACTACTGGGACGAGGTGTTCACTCCCGAGGGGTTCGAGGGGCACGCCGCGCTCGACGACCAGTCCGCCTTCATCGCCAGCCTGGGCGGCAACCGGTCGGCGCGGATGCGGGACGTGCTCGGGACCATTCAGGCGGATCAGGATGCGATCATCCGGGCCGGGTCGCGGGGCGCTCTCGTCGTCGACGGCGGTCCGGGTACGGGCAAGACGGTCGTCGCGCTGCACCGGACGGCGTACCTGCTCTATTCCGATCCCCGCCTGGGTCACCGCCGGGGTGGCGTGCTGTTCGTCGGGCCGCACCAGCCCTATCTGGCCTATGTGGAGGACGTCCTGCCCAGCCTCGGGGAGGAGGGCGTGCAGTCCTGCACGCTTCGGGACCTCGTCGAGGAGGGGGCCGCGGCGGCGGTCGAGGCCGACCCGGAGGTGGCCCGCCTCAAGTCGTCCGCCGGCCTGGTAAGGGCCATCGAAACGGCCGTCCGGTTCTACGAGGAGCCGCCGGATCCGATGACCGTGTCGACCGGCGACTGCGACATCCGGCTGACCGCCGACGACTGGGCCGAGGCGTTCGAGGCGCCCGGTCCCGGTACGCCGCACAACGAGGCGCGGGACGAGATCTGGGAGGAGCTGCTCACGATCCTGCTGGAGAAGTACGACGGCGACGAGCCGGACGACATGGTCCGCAGGGCGCTGATGCGGAACCGGGACCTGCTCACGGCCTTCCACCGCGCCTGGCCGGTGCTCGAGGCGACCGACGTCGTCGCGGATCTGTGGTCGGTGCCGGCGTACCTGCGCAAGTGCGCTCCCTGGCTGGATGCCGCCGACGTCCGCAGGCTTCAGCGCGGCGACGCGCGGGCGTGGACGGTGTCGGATCTGCCGCTGCTGGACGCGGCGCGCCGGCGGCTCGGCGATCCGGAGGCGTCGCGGCGTAACCGGCGGCGGGAAGCCGCTGTCGCCACCGAACGCGCCCGCATGGCGAGGGTCATCGACGACCTGCTCGAGTCCACCGTCTACGACGACGGGGAGGGTCTGCTGACGATGCTGCATCAACAGGGTCTGCGCGACGTCCTGGTCGACGATGCGGCGCTGCCGGGCACCGATCCGGACGTGCTCGCCGGGCCGTTCGCGCACATCGTCGTGGACGAGGCCCAGGAGCTGACCGACGCGGAGTGGCAGATGCTGCTGCTGCGCTGCCCGTCGCGCAGCTTCACCATCGTCGGGGACCGCGCGCAGGCGAGGCACGGGTTCACGGAGTCGTGGCGGGAGCGGCTGGAGCGGGTCGGGTTCGACCGGGTCACGCTGACGTCGCTGAGCATCAACTACCGGACGCCGGAGGAGGTCATGGCGGAGGCCGAGCCGGTCATCCGGGCCGTACTCCCGGACGCCAACGTGCCGACCTCCATCCGCAGCAACGGCGTTCCCGTCGTCCATGGATCCACATCGGACCTGGCCGCTGTCCTCGATGCCTGGCAGGCGGAGCATGCGGAGGGGGTCGCCTGTGTCATCGGCGATCCCTCGTTCCAGGAGACGTCCCGGGTCCGGTCGCTGACCCCGGAGCTCGCCAAGGGACTCGAGTTCGACCTCGTCGTTCTGGTGAATCCGGCGAAGGCAGGAGCGGTCGATCGGTACGTCGCCATGACACGAGCGACTCGGCAACTGGTGATTCTGGAGAGCACGGAGGACCGCGGATGATGACGCATCGGGAAGTCGTACAGGCGCTGTCCGGCCTGATGCTCGGCCTGTTCGTGACGATCCTGGCCTCGACCATCGTGTCCAACGCGCTGCCGAGGATCATCGCCGACCTCGGCGGCTCGCAGTCCGTCTACACCTGGATCGTCACCACCGAGCTGCTGGCCATGACGGCGACCGTGCCGCTGTGGGGCAAGATGGCCGACCTCTCCAGCAAGAAGCTGCTGATCCAGGTCTCGCTCGGCATGTTCGTCGTGGGTTCGCTGATCGCCGGCCTCACGCCGAACGTCGCGGTTCTCATCGTCAGCCGGGTCGTCCAGGGCGTCGGCGCGGGCGGCATGGGCTCGCTCGCCCTGATCGTGATGGCCGCGATGATCCCGCCGCGCGAGATGGGCCGCTACTCCGGCATGTTCGGCGCCCTCTTCGGCGCCGCGACCATCGCCGGCCCGCTGATCGGCGGGCTGCTGGTGGACACGTCGTGGCTCGGCTGGCGCTGGTGTTTCCTCATCGGCGTACCGTTCTCGCTGGCCGCGATCGCGCTGCTGCAGAGGACGTTGCGCCTGCCGGCGACCCCGCGCCGGCCGGTCTCCATCGACTGGCCCGGCGCCCTGCTCATCACGGCGGGCGTGTGCGACCTGCTGATCTGGTCGACCCTGGCCGGTCACCGTTTCGCGTGGGCGTCCTGGCAGACCGCGGCCTTCGTCGCAGCCGGGCTCCTGCTGCTCACCGTCGCCCTGTACGTGGAGTCGCGGGCCGAGGAGCCGATCATCCGGCTGGGCCTCTTCCGCAACCGCACGGTCTCGCTGACCATCGTCGCCAGCGTGCTGGTCGGCCTGGCGATGTTCGGCGGCACGGTGTTCCTGTCGCAGTACTTCCAGATCTCGCTCGGCAAGTCTCCGACGGTCGCCGGGCTGATGAGCCTGCCGCTCGTCTTCGGCCTGCTGGTGTCGTCGACCGTCGCCGGTCAGCTGATCAGCCGGTACGGCCGCTGGAAGCCGTACCTGGTGGCCGGCGCGGTGGTGATGACCGGCGGGATGCTCCTGCTGAGCACGATCGACGCGCACACCGGCGTACCGACGCTGGCGGTGTTCATGGCGGTGCTGGGTGTCGGCGTCGGCATGCTGATCCAGAACCTGGTGCTGGCGGCCCAGAACGACGTGCCGGCGCAGGAACTGGGCGCCACCACGTCATCGCTGACGTTCTTCCGCAGCATGGGTGGTGCGATCGGCGTCAGCGCGCTGGGCGCCCTGCTGGCCGACCGGGTGACCTCGCTGCTGGCCGAGCGCTTGGGCACCACCGCGACGGGCGGCGGCACCGCGAAGGTGCCCGATCTGGCCACGCTGCCGCCGCAGGTGCTGACCGTGGTCCGCGATGTCTACGGCGAGGCGACCGCCGACCTGTTCCTGGTGGGCTCCCCGATCGCGCTGCTCGCCGTCGTCGCGGTCCTGTTCATCCGGGAGAAGCCGCTGCACACGCTGAGCGGCGACGAGCGCCGTGCGCAGGAGGAGGCCGCCGTCGTCAGCCCACATGGACCCCCGGGCGGCGAGCCGGATCCGGTTCGCTCTTGCGGATGATCTCGCGGACCACCGGGGCGGTGTCGCCCCGGCCCAGCAGCAGGTAGCGGAACAGGTGGACCAGCGGGCTGCCCTCGGCCCACTCGAAGTAGCAGTGCGGCCGCACGCCCGTGGCGTCGCGGAGGGCGAGCAGGACGGCGGCGATCGCATTGGGGGCGGCCGGGCTCTGGACGCGCAGGATCCGGTACGGGCCGACCTCCACACCGTGCACCGTCAGCACGTTGCTGAACTCCGACGGATCGGCCACGTCGATCTCGAGGAACAGCAGGTCGGCCGTGCCCGGAACCGGGTTCATCCCGCGCTGCTCGCCCTCCTTGGCCGAGTACTCCCCCTCGTCGCCGGCCTGCCGGCGGTTGGCGATGAGGTTGAGCTCGCCGTCGTACGCGATCGAGTCGGCGATGAAGCGGCGGGCCGGCTCGTCGAACTCGATGCGGTCGGCCCGCAGCTCGGTCGTGCGGCTCACCCGGGAGACGAGGGAGACGACGATCATGCCGGCGACGAACACCGCCGAGATGGCGATGCCGTCCGGCTTCTCGATGATGTTGTCGCCGAGGGCGTACAGCAGGATCAGGGTGAGCACCGTGAAGCCGATGGCGCCACCGCGCTGCCGGCGCCGGGCCGCGGAGATGGCGACGGCGACCGCGCCCGAGACCATCATGGCCAGGATGCCGGTCGCGTATGCGCCCGCCTGCGCGTTGACGTCCGCGCCGAAGGCGATGGTGATCCCGACGCTGATGACGGTGTAGACCAGCACGACCGGGCGTACGGCGCGGGCCCAGTCCGGGGCCATGCCGTAGCCGGGCAGGTAGCGCGGCACGATGTTGATCAGGCCGGCCATCGCGGAGGCGCCCGCGAACCACAGGATGAGGATGCTGCTGATGTCGTACACCGTGCCGAAGGCCTCGCCCAGCTTCTCGTGGGCCAGGTAGGCCAGCGCCCGCCCGTTGGCCGCGCCGCCCGGCTGGAACTGCTCGTGCGGGATCAGCACGGTCGTGACGAAGCTGGTCAGCAGCAGGTAGACGCTCATGATGAGCGCGGCGACGGTGAGCAGCTTGCGGGTGTTGCGGATCCGCGCCTCGAGCCGCTCGGCCGGGGACGCGCCGCCGGCGGCGATCAGCGGCATCATGCTGACGCCGGTCTCGAAGCCGGACAGGCCGAGCACCAGCGCGGGGAAGGCGAGGAACGCCGACGACACCGTGCCGAAGCCGCCCGCGGATATCCCGTCCAGCCACGTGGAGAAGGCCTGCGGGACGGTGAAGACGTCGACCAGGCCGACGATCGTGACCACCGCGTTGAGCCCGAGGAAGACCGCCACCAGCGGGATGGCGACCTGCACGGCCTCGCTGAAGCCGAGCAGGAACACGAAGCCGAGGATGAGCAGCAGCGCCACGGTGATCGGCACCGCGTGCCCGTGCAGGAATCCCGGCAGGTACGGGTTCTCCGACATGTGCACCGTCGCGTCGGCCGCAGAGAGCGTGATGGTGATGATCCACGAGGTGGCGACGAAGCCGAGCAGCACGAGGACGAACAGTTTGCCCCGCCAGAAGGGCAGCAGGTCCTCGAGCATGGCGACCGAGCCCTGGCCGTGCGGGCTCTCCTTGGCGACGCGCCGGTACATCGGGAGCATCCCGAGCAGGGTGAGTGCGACGATCAGCAGCGTGGCCAGCGGCGACAGGGCGCCGGCGGCCAGCGCGGCGATGGCCGGCAGGTAGGACAGCGTGGAGAAGTAGTCGACGCCGGTCAGCGCCATGACCTTCCACCACGCCTGCTGGTGGGCCTGGTTCTCCGCCGCCTCGGGGCCGACCGGCTGCACCCGGTTGGCCAGCAGCCAGCGGGTCACCCGGTGGCGGGGCGCGGGCGTCGGCGCCGGATTGTCCACGCACGCCGGAACGTTGATCTCGGTGCTCATCGCTTGCCAGGATGCACCATGGGTACGACACCCGTACCGGCGGAGCGGAAAGATGCGCGCATGCGAACAATCGTGGTGACCGGTGCGAGTTCCGGAGTTGGCCTGGCGGCGGCGCAGGATCTCGCGGCCCGCGGCGACCAGGTCGTCGTCGTGGGGCGTGATCCCGGCCGGCTGGGCGCGGCCATGGCGGCGATCCGGGCGGTGGCCACCGGCCCCGCGCCGGACGAGTTCCGGGCTGACTTCGAATCCTTCGACCAGGTACGCCGGCTCGCGGACCACGTGCTGGCGAGGTACCCCGCCGTCGACGTCCTCGCGAACAACGCCGGCGGGATGCTGGGCGCGTACCGGAAGACCGAGGACGGCTTCGAGGCGACCGTGGCGAGCAACCACCTCGCGCCCTTTCTCCTGACGAATCTCCTGCGCGAGGCGCTGCGGGGCGGCCGGGTGGTGAACACCTCCTCCCGCGCGCACCAGCGGGCCCGGGTCGACCCGGACGACTTCACCGGCGATCCGGCGTCGTGGAACGGGTGGCGGTCCTACGGCGCCGGCAAGGCCGCGAACATCCTGTTCACCCAGGAGGCGGCGCGGCGCTGGCCGGACATCCTGTCGGTCGCGTTCCATCCCGGTGTGGTGCGCAGCAACTTCGGTGCGGGCCCGGTGACGCGCCTCTTCTACAAGGTGGCGCCGTTCCTGACGAGCACGGAGAAGGCGGGTGACCTGCTGACCTGGCTCGCGACCGCGCCCGCCGAGGAGCTGCGCAACGGCGCCTACTACGTCGGCCACAAGGTGACCGAGCCGGACCGGCGGCTCGCGGACCCGGCGCTCGCCGCCCGGCTGTGGGACTCGAGCGCCACGGCGGTCGGGATCTGAGGCCGTGGACAATGGGCTGATGCAGAATCATCCCAACGTCCTCGCGGTGCGAGCCGCGCTGGGCGGGTCCGCGCCGGAGATGGTCATCTTCGACGAGGGCGTGCACACCGCCGCCGCGGCCGCCGCCGCGCTGTCGGTCGAGGTGGGGCAGATCGCCAACTCCCTGATCTTCGACGCGGACGGCGAACCGCTGCTCGTGCTCACGTCCGGGGCGCACCGCGTCGACACGGCGAAGCTCGCCGCCGCCCTGGGCCTGGCGAAGCTCGGCAGGGCCACGCCGGAGTTCGTCCGGGAGCACACCGGGCAGGCCATCGGCGGGGTCGCTCCCCTGGGCCACCCCAAGCCGGTACGCACGATCGTCGACACCGCCCTCGCGCGGTACGACAAGATCTGGGCGGCCGGCGGGGTGCCCCGAGCCGTCTTCCCGATCACGTACGACGAACTGCTGAGGGTCACCGGCGGCACACCGATGGACGTCGCCTGAGAACCCGGGAGACCGTGGCCCTGGCGGCCGCGCCGTTCGGTGTCACGCTCACCGTGACGCTGATCGGCATCGGCCACCGGGAGCTGTGGCGCGACGAGCACGCGACCTGGTGGGCGGCCTCGCAGCCGGTGCGCGACCTGGGCCGGCTCACCGGGACCGTGGACGCGGTGCTGTACCCGTACTACCTGTTCATGCACGGGTGGATCCGGCTGTTCGGCGATGCCGAGGCCACCCTGCGGTTGCCGTCGGCGATCTTCATGGCGCTCGCCGCCGCGGTGCTCGCCCTGCTCGGCCGGCGCCTCTTCGACGCGCCGACCGGCCTGGTGGCTGGCCTGCTGCTGCCGGCCGTCCCGGCGATCAGCCGGTACGGCCAGGAGGCCCGCCCGTACGCGATGGCGATGCTCGCCTCGGTCTCGGCCGTGTTCCTGCTGCTGCGTGCGCTCGAGCGGCCGACGGTCTGGCGCTGGGCCGCTTATGCCCTCGCGGTCGTCTGGGTCGGATACAGCCACATCGTTGCGCTGATGGCCCTGGCCGCGCACCTGGTGGTCGTCCTGCCGGCCGCCCGAGACCGGCGCCGGATCCTCGCCGGCTGGTCCGCGGCCGTGCTGGCCGCGCTGCTGGCGGTGTTGCCGCTGGTCCTCGCCGGGCAGCGGCAACACGCCCAGATCAGCTGGATCGCGGATCCCACCTGGGCGCGGGTGCAGGGATTCCCGCGCGAGATGTTCCTCAGCGGAGCGGCCGCCGACCTGTTCCTCTTCCTCGGAGGGGCCGCGCTGGCCCTGCTGGTCGTCGCGGGCGGCCGCGAGCAGCGCTGGATCGCCGCATTCCTGGCGCTCTGGACGCTGCTGCCGCCGGCGCTGGCGTATTACACGTTCCACGAGTTCCACTTCTTCCTGCCGCGCTACCTGCTCTTCACGGTTCCGGCGTGGGTCCTGCTCGGCGCGTACGCGATCCGCCGCCTCGCCGGCAGTGAGCCCAAGCTCCTGGTGGCCGCTCTCGCCGCGGGGGCCGTCCTGGCCGTCGGGGGCTGGCACCGCCAGGCGGTCGTCCGCAGCGACCCCGAGAACGAGTACGCCTTCCGGGCGGCGGCCCGCTTCATCGCCGAGCGCGAGCAGCCGGGCGACGGCATCGTCTTCACCGGCTACCCCTACCTGCACCGCGGCTTCCGCTACGAATGGCGGCACCAGCCGGCGGCGCGGCAGCCCCGGGAGGTGCTGGTGGCCCAGCCGCCCGGCACGGCCTGGTCCTGGGTGCACCCGCCGTGCCCCGACACCGCCGCCTGCCTCGGCGACACCCCCCGCATCTGGGTCGTCTCGTCGGACCCGAAGGGCCTTCCGCTGAGCCCGCTGCCCTCCACCCAGCAGCCCGCCGTCGAGCAGCGCTACCAGCTCGTCTCGCAGACCGTGTTCCACCGGCTGTGGGTCTCCGAGCTGGTCCGCCGGCCCGCGAAGTAGCGTGGCGGGATGACTCCCGTCCCCCCGCTGGTCACGTTGCACGTCTGGCGGGTGCCGCGGCGGGCGGTCGGGCGGGCCTTCGTCCGGATGGCGGCCGACCCGCGCCGGCTGCGCCGGCTGCCCGGGGTGCGCTTCGGCAAGCTGCTCGGCACCGGGACCGGCAAGGGCTTCGGACCGGGCGACGCCGACCTCACCCGCTATGCGGCCCTGGTCGCCTGGGACGACGCCGGCGGTGGCGACCTGGGCCGGGTCGGGGCCGCCTGGGACGCGATCGCGGCCTCCGCCGCCCGTGCCGACCTGCGGCCGCTGACCAGCCGCGGCCGCTGGTCCGGAGCCGCGCCGTTCGGCGACCCCTCCACCCAGAAGCCCAGCCGCGGCGACGGCCCGGTGCTCGCGCTGACCCGGGCCCGGCTGCGCCCGGCGAAGGCGCTGACCTTCTGGACGGCCGTGCCGCCGGTGGCCCGGGAACTCGCCGCCGCGCCCGGGCTGCTCGCCCGCTTCGGCCTCGGGGAGGCCCCGGTCGGCTGGCAGGGCACCGTCAGTGTGTGGCGCGACGCGACGGACCTCACCCGTTTCGCGTACCGTCAGCCGGAGCACCGCGCGGTGATCGCGCGGACGGCGGCGGTCGACTGGTACGCCGAGGACCTGTTCGCCCGGTTCGCGGTGCTCGGCATCAGCGGCGACAGGGCCGTGCTGGGCTGGCGGGAAGGAGAGCGATGAGGCTCGTCCCCTGGCAGCCGGACGACATGCTCCGGCGGCTGGACGACGTGGTGAGCGTGTACGGCGAGGCGATGGGTTACCGCGCCGAGCTGCTGCAGACCCGCCGCGGCTACATCGGCGCGCACGTACGCCGGGCCGGCTTCCGTGCCGTCGCGACGCTGACGACCGACGGGCAACTCGCCGGTTTCGGGTACGGCTACGCCTCGGGTCCCGGCCAGTGGTGGCATGACCAGGTCCGGTCTTCGCTGGACGACACCGCCCGGCGGCGCTGGCTGCAGGACTGTTTCGAGGTGGTCGAGCTGCACGTCCGGCCGAGCGCGCAGGGGCACGGCATCGGCGCCCGCCAGCTGCGGGCCCTGCTGTCGATGGCGGACGGCTCGACCGTGCTGCTGTCCACGCCGGAGGCCGACGAGCAGCGTTCCCGCGCCTGGCGGCTGTACAGGCGCTTCGGCTTCGAGGACGTGCTGCGCGACTTCTACTTCCCGGGCGACGAGCGGGCCTTCGCGATCCTGGGCCGGAGCCTGCCGCTGACCGAGCGCGCCCCGGCGGAGGGCGCTCCCGGCATTGTCGGCATCTGACCGCCCGTCCGACCACCCCGCCGCCGCCACCCACAAACGGACTGAAGACCAGCCCATGGCGCTCTGGGTCCTGCTCGGCGCCCTGGTGCTGGTGCAGATCTGCTATCCGCTCACCCACGGCGGGGCACGCGCCGGGTTGACGGTCACCACGGTCGTCATCGGGTACGCGCTCTCGGTCGCCCACGCAGGGCTCAGCCGGGGAGCCCGCGCGGCCGTGGCGCTGGTCGCGACCGCCACGCTGGGCGGGTTCGCGGTGGAGGCGGTCGGCGTGGCCACCGGCTTCCCGTTCGGCACGTACGACTACACCGGCCGGCTCGGCCCGCAGGTGCTCGGCGTACCCCTGATCATCCCGCTGGCCTGGACCTGGATGGCCTGGCCGGCATGGCTGGCCGCGCTGCGCCTGGCCCGGTCCCGGCCGGCCCGGATCGCGCTGGCGGCGGCCGGGCTGGCCGCCTGGGATCTCTTCCTCGACCCGCAGATGGTCGCGGAGGGGTACTGGCGCTGGCACTCCCCCACCCCGGCGCTGCCCGGCGTGCCCGGCATCCCGGTCGGCAACTACCTGGGCTGGCTGGGATTCGCGCTGGTGCTGATGGCCGTGCTGGCGGTCGCGGCCGGGGCGCCCGGCAACCGCCCCGGCGACCGGGACGCCCCGATGCTCGCGTTGTGGCTGTGGACGTACGCTTCGTCCGTGCTCGCCCACGCGGTCTTCCTGGGTCTGCCCTGGTCCGCGCTCTGGGGCGGGGTCCTCATGGGCGCGGCGGTGCTGCCGCTGCTCCCCGCGCTGCGACGACCGGCATGATGTGGCTCGCCCTGCTGCCGTGGGTGGCGCTGACCGGGCACACCCTCGTCAACGCGGCCCTGCTGCGGCGTCCGCCGCGCGGCGCGACGGTCACCGAGCGGGTTGCCGTCCTGCTGCCGCTGCGTGACGAGGCGGCGCGGGTGACGCCCTGCCTGGAATCGCTGCTCGGCCAGCGCGGCGTCGCCGACCTGGAGATCATCGTGCTCGACGACGGCTCCACGGACGGCACGGCCGAGCTGGTGCGAGAGCTTGCCGGCGACAAGGTACGGCTGCCGACCGGGGCACCGCCGGCGCCGGGATGGCTCGGCAAACCGTACGCCTGCGCGCAGCTGGCCGAGGCGGCCGGCGACCGCGACGTGCTCGTCTTCGTCGACGCCGACGTGGTGCTCGCGCCCGACGCGGTGGCCGGCGGTGTGGCGCTGCTGCGGTCGGCGCAGGTCACGCTGCTGTCGCCGTACCCGCGGATCACCGGGGCGGGCCGGCTCGTGCAGCCGCTGCTGCAGTGGTCATGGCTGACGTTCCTGCCGTTGCGGCGCATGGAACGCTCGCCGCGGCCGTCGCTGGCCGCCGCCGGCGGTCAGTGGCTGGTCGTGGACCGGGCAGGCTACCAGCGGGCGGGCGGGCACGCGGCGGTGCGCGACGACATCCTCGAGGACATCGGGCTGGCGCGGGCGGTCAAGCGCTCCGGCGGCCGGATCGCCCTCGCGGACGGGTCCCGGTTGGCGACGTGCCATATGTACGCGTCGTGGCGGGAGCTGGCCGACGGTTACGCCAAGTCGCTGTGGGCATCGTTCGGGTCGCCCGGGGGTGCGGCCGCCGTCGTGCTCCTGCTGATGCTTCTGTACGTGGCGCCGCCCGTGACCGCGGCACTCGCCCTGACGTCCGCAACGGTGGATCTTGCGTTGGTGAGTGTGTGTGCGTACCTGACAGGTGTTCTGGGCAGGGTGATCGCCGCGGCCGCGACGGGCGGGCGGACCTGGCCCGACCCGCTGGCCCAGCCGATCTCGATCCTGGTCTTCGCGGCCCTGGTGGCGCGGTCGTTCGCACGGCGCCGGCAGGGCCGCCTGAGCTGGCGGGGGCGGCCGGTATGAGCCGGGTCGTGATCATCGGTGCCGGAGTGGGCGGCCTCGCCGCAGCGGTCCGGCTGGCCGGCGCGGGACACGAGGTCACCGTCCACGAGCGAGCGGCGACCGTCGGCGGCAAGCTCGGCCGCTACGAGCGCGACGGTTTCCGGTTCGACACCGGCCCGAGCCTGCTGACGCTGCCGCAGGTCTTCACCGGCCTGGGCCTCGACCTGGACCCGGAACCGCTGGACCCGGTGGTGCGGCACGTGTTCCCGGACGGCAGCACCCTCGACTCGTCGTCCGATCCGGCGGTCTTCACGCAACGGATCGCGGACGCGTTCGGGGCGACGGCGGCCGCGGACTGGGCCCGTTTCTGGCGGCGCGCGGAACGCATCTGGACCGCGTCGTGGCGCTCGGTGCTGCAACGCGAGGTCTCCCCCGCGACGCTGGCCCGGCTGTCCTGGCGCGTCGGCGACCTCGCCGCGATCGCGCCGGGCCGCTCGCTGCGCGCCCTCGGCCGGCGCTACCTGCGGGACCGGCGGCTGCGGATGCTGCTCGACCGGTACGCGACCTACACCGGCACCGATCCCCGGCGCGCCCCGGCCGCGCTCGCCGCGATCCCGTACGCGGAACTGGCCTTCGGCGGCTGGTACCTCCGAGGCGGTCTCGGCGTCCTGGCATCCGCCCTGCTCGACCGCTGCGCGGCGCTCGGCGTCACCATCCGCACGTCATCGCCCGTGACCGCCATCCGCACGGCCGAGGGCCGCGTCACCGGCGTCCTCGCCCCGGAGGGTCTCGTCCCGGCGGATGTGGTCGTCTCCGATGTGGACGCCGCCACCCTGTACCGCGACCTGCTGCCCTCCCCTCGCCGCCTCGCCGGCCTGGCGGACCGCAGCCTCGCCGGCTTCGTGCTGCTGCTCGGCGTCCGGGGTTCGACGCCGGAACTCGCCCACCACACGGTCTTCTTCCCCCGCGGCTACGACGCCGAGTTCGACGCGGTCTTCGGCGACCCGGCCCGCGGCCGCCGCGCCCGCCCGCCGTCGGATCCGGCGGTCTTCGTCACCCGGGCCACCGACCCGGAGGTGCACCCGCCGGGCACGGAAGCCTGGTTCGTGCTGGTGAACGCCCCCCGGCACGGCACGGACTTCGGCGCGATCGACTGGCGCCGGCCGGGGCTGGCCTCGGCGTACGGCTCGCACATCCTGAACGTCCTCGCCCGTCGCGGGCTGGACGTGCGCGACCGGCTGGTGTTCATGGAGACGCGTACGCCGGCCGACCTGGCGGAGGCGACGGCGGCGCCGGGCGGGGCGATCTACGGCACGGTCGGCGGGCTGCTGCGCCCGGCGAACCGCGGGCCGGTCGACGGGCTGTACCTGGTGGGCGGGTCGGCGCACCCGGGCGGCGGCCTGCCGATGGTCACCCTGTCCGCGACGATCGTCGCGGACAGGGTCGGCCCGGCCTGACGGTTGCAACGCCCGCCGAGAGCCGGCCGCCGAGAGCCGGCCGCAGGCGGTCCGGGTGCTGTCAGCCCTCGTCGAACCGGAGCGCTGCCTCATCACTCAGCACCGTCGTCGCCGCGGCGGCCGCGCTCGTGTTCGTGCGGCAGAAGTCCCGCACCTTGTAGAAGTTGGAGTGCAGGTAGGCCCCGTGCACGCTCGCGTCGCGGATCCGCACCATCGACTCGTCGGCGTTGCGCAGCGCGGTGATCGAGTAGTTGTGGCTGCCCATGAAGACGCGCGGGATCTGGTCGTCGTCGTACGCCCCGTCGATCAGCATGTACTTGCTGTGCGCCTTGATGGTCCGGTTGTCGTACTGCACCCCGCACGAGGTGATGCCGATCTCCCTGTTGCCCACGTCCTGCAGGGCGTGCAGCGCCGAGGTGCTGGTCGTGGAGTAGACGACGTCGACCCAGCAACCGTCCTTCACCAGGTCGGCGAGCTTCTTCGTCACGGCGGTGCGGGTCAGCGCCCACATCACGATGCGGATGTCGGTCTGGTGCGGCTTGCCGTCGGTCTGGCCCACGTACGAGCACTTCACCGAGTCGAGGATGTTGACGATCGTGTCGGTGGAGGCCTGGTTGACGTCCTCGTTGGTTTCCTTGCGGGGAAAGAAGTGCGTCTTGTACTGATCCGCGGAGGCGCCCACGCGGTAGTAGTTGTCGTCACCGGTGCTGCTGGTCCGGTACTTCTTCAGGTCGTTGAAGTACGCCTTGTAGTTGGCGTACGAGGACGCCTCGGTCCAGGTGATCGCGTTGTTGTAGGCGGTGTCGGCGTCCCAGGTGCCGAGGTTGCCGGACGACTGGAACACCACGCCGGTCTTCACCGCGCCGTTGTTCAGCACCACCTTCGTCGCGGTGAGGAACTTGTTGTGGTTGTACGCATCGGCGTCGCCGATCTTGCGCTTGCCGATGCAGCCCTTGTTCTTGGCGCACAGCAGGATGTAGGACGAGGCGGTCTCGTTGGTGCCGAGCTCCGGCTTCAACCTCAGGTACGGCGGCTGCGTCGCGTTGGAGCTGCCGTCAGTGACCTTGCCGTCCAGCAGGATCCGCACGTTGACGCCGCGCCGGTGTGCCTTGATCAACCGGTCGGTGATGTTGGGCCGCGCCGCGGTGTCCGCGTAGTCCGGCGTCTTGAACTCGAACCAGGACATCTCGATGGTCTCGCCGGCCGGTACCCGATCGATCAGGCGGGCCAGCTGCTGGAAGATGGCGTACTGGGCGGCTTCGCTGCCGACCGGGTCGTTGAAGACCGGAACCCCGAAGACCGGGTCCGGCTCGGCTGCCTCGGCGCCGGTTGCCACCACGGCGCCACCGACGGCGAGCAACGCGCTCACCGTCGCCGCAAAGAGAATTTTGACTGCACGCTTCACTGTTGATCTCCCGGTTCGAAGGGTGCCGACCTTAGCGAACCGGCGCATTCACCGCAGCCCCGCCTCAACAGCTGTCTACAGGGGCTGGACGCCGATCGGGAGCTCGCCCGTGGCGATGTGGTCGAGCAGGGTGGCGCGCAGCGCCTCGGCCGCATGCGGCAGCACGGCCCGGCGGCGGTGGGCGAGCGCGATCGTCCGGCGCATCCCCGGCGGCGCGAGCGGGGTCGCCCGCAGCAACGGCCGGTTCACCAGCACCATGCTCGGTACGAGCGCCACCCCCAGGCCCGCCTCGACGAACGCGAGCACGGCATCCATCTCCCCGCCCTCGACCGAGAACCGCGGGGCGAAGCCCGCGCGCCGGCACGCCTCCAGGGTCACGTCCCGCAGGTCGTAGCCGGGGCGGAACATCACCAACGGGGTGTCCCGCAGGTCGGTGAGGGCGAGCTCGGCCCCGGCGGTCGGCGGCGGCCCGGAGGCGACGGAGGCGACCACGAGGCTCTCGCGCAGCACCGGCGCGGCGTGCAGCGACGGGTCGACGCCCTGCTCGGGCTGGACGATCAGGGCGAGGTCGAGGTCGCGGGCGAGCAGGTCGGCGATGAGGTCCTGGGAGCTGCCCTCGTTGACGTGCAGCTCGATGTCGGGGTGTTCGGCGCGGAACCGGCGCAGCACGGTGGGCACCAGTGACGAGCAGAGGCTGGGGGTGGCACCTACCCGGACGCGGCCGCGGCGGAGCCCGACGATCTCCTGGACCGCGTCGCGGGCCGCGTCGGCGTCGGCGATCATCCGGCGTGCCAAGGGCAGGAGGGTGTCGCCGGCCGCGGTCAGGGCGACAGCGCCGCGGGCACGCTCGAACAGGGGGGCGCCGAGCGTCTCTTCGAGGGTGTGAATCTGCTTACTTAAAGTCGGCTGTGAGACGCCCAGCGAGTCGGCCGCTTGGGTGAAATGCCGTGTTTCTACCACTGCTAGGAAGTATCTGAGCTGTTGGAGCTGCACATGCATAGCCTACGTCTATGAGCACTACCTCGATCATGCATTAGACGAATCGCTCCGCGGTTCCTACCGTCCAGGGTGTGGCGGTAGATACCAGAACTCCTCCCCCCAAGGCGACGGCTCAGCCCGCACGCAAGGCCCTCGACAAGAAGGCCCCTGCGAAGCGGCGGCCGCGGGGCATGCGCTCGTCCGTGGCGCTCAAGCTCTTCATGGCGGTCACCGGCCTGCTCCTGGTGGCGTTCCTGTACGCGCACATGATCGGCAACCTGAAGATCTTCCTGGGCGCCGAGAGCTTCGACCATTACGCGCACTGGCTGCGGACGATCGGCGTACCGCTGCTGCCGGAGACCTGGTACCTGTGGATCCAGCGCTTCGCCCTCACGGTGGCGGTCGTCGGGCACATCGTCGCGGCCACCATCCTCGCCCGGCGGGCTCGCAAGGCCCGGCCCGTGCGATATGTACGCCGTACCAAGGTGCAGGG
Organism: Actinoplanes sp. NPDC049681; assembly: GCF_044465265.1. Classification (NCBI taxonomy): domain Bacteria; kingdom Bacillati; phylum Actinomycetota; class Actinomycetes; order Micromonosporales; family Micromonosporaceae; genus Actinoplanes; species Actinoplanes sp. NPDC049681. The sequence continues at coordinate 425,279 of NZ_JBITLP010000002.1, read as the reverse complement.
CAGCTACGCGGCGCGGACCATGCGCTGGGGCGGCGTCATCATCCTGCTGTTCGTGATCTACCACATCCTCGACCTGACCACCGGCACGCTGAACCCGAACGCCGACGCGCAGCACCCGTACGCCAATGTCGTCGCCGACTTCGCGCCCGGCCGTTGGTACGTCACGCTCTTCTACGCGCTGGCCATCGTGAGCGTCGGCTTCCACCTGCGGCACGGCCTGTTCAGCGCCGTCCGCACCCTGGGCCAGCGCACGCTGCGCGGCGAGCGCATCGCCCGGGCCGTGGCCCTCGTGCTCTCCGTCGTCCTCGTCGCCGGCTACCTCTCGGTGCCGTTCGCCGTGCTCACCGGATTGGTGGACTGACATGACCGAATCCTTCTGGACCGAGGGCGACCCGATCGCCGACGCGGCGGCGCCCGACGGCCCGATCGAGACCCGCTGGGACCGCCGCAAGTTCTCCGCCAAGCTGGTCAACCCGGCCAACCGGCGCAAGCTGAGCGTCATCGTCGTGGGCACGGGCCTGGCCGGCGGCTCCGCGGCCGCGACCCTGGCCGAGGCCGGCTACAAGGTCCGCTCGTACTGCTACCAGGACAGCCCCCGGCGCGCGCACTCGATCGCCGCGCAGGGCGGCATCAACGCCGCGAAGAACTACCGCAACGACGGCGACTCGATCTACCGGCTGTTCTACGACACCGTCAAGGGCGGCGACTTCCGCGCCCGCGAGTCCAACGTGTACCGGCTCGCCCAGGTCAGCGTGAACATCATCGACCAGTGCGTGGCCCAGGGCGTGCCGTTCGCCCGCGAGTACGGCGGCCTGCTCGACAACCGCTCGTTCGGCGGTACGCAGGTCTCCCGCACGTTCTACGCCCGCGGCCAGACGGGTCAGCAGCTGCTGCTCGGGGCGTACCAGGCGATGGAGCGGCAGATCGGCCTCGGCAACATCGAGATGTTCGCCCGGCACGAGATGCTCGAGCTCATCGTGGTCGACGGCAAGGCCCGCGGCATCGTCGTGCGTGACATGGTCACCGGCGAGATCACCACCGACCTGGCCGACGCGGTCGTGCTCGCCTCCGGCGGCTACGGCAACGTGTTCTTCCTGTCCACCAACGCCAAGGGCTGCAACGTCACGGCGAGCTGGCGGGCGCACCGCAAGGGCGCGCTGTTCGCGAACCCCTGCTACACCCAGATCCACCCGACGTGCATCCCCGAGTCCGGCTCGCACCAGAGCAAGCTCACCCTGATGAGCGAGTCGCTGCGCAACGACGGCCGGGTGTGGGTTCCGAAGCGCCGCGAGGACTGCGGCAAGCCCGCCGCCGAGATCGCCGAGGAGGACCGCGACTACTACCTCGAGCGGATCTACCCCTCCTTCGGCAACCTGGTCCCCCGCGACATCGCCTCGCGCGCGGCGAAGAACGTCTGCGACGAGGGCCGCGGCGTCGGCCCCGGCGGCCTCGGCGTCTACCTCGACTTCGCCGACGCCATCTCCCGGCTGGGCCGCGACGCCGTCGAGGCCAAGTACGGCAACCTGTTCGAGATGTACCAGCGCATCACCGGCGAGGACCCGTACCAGGTCCCGATGCGCATCTACCCCGCCGTGCACTACACGATGGGTGGCCTCTGGGTCGACTACGACCTCCAGTCGACGATCCCCGGCCTGTTCGTGATCGGCGAGGCCAACTTCTCCGACCACGGCGCCAACCGGCTGGGCGCGTCGGCGCTCATGCAGGGCCTCGCGGACGGCTACTTCGTGCTGCCGCACACGCTGGCCAACTACCTCGCCTCCGGCCCGTACGAGAAGATCTCGCCGGACCACGAGCAGGTCGTCGCGGCCCGCACCCAGGTCGAGGAGCGCATCCAGAAGCTGCTTTCCGTCGACGGCGACCGGACCGTGGACTCCTTCCACCGCGAGCTCGGCCACATCATGTGGGAGTACTGCGGCATGGAGCGCACCGAGGAGGGCCTGACCAAGGCCATCGGCCTGATCCGCGGACTGCGCGAGGAGTTCTGGACCCGCGTCAAGGTGCCCGGCACCGGCGAGCAGCTCAACCAGAACCTGGAGAAGGCCGGCCGCGTCGCCGACTTCCTCGAGCTCGGCGAGCTGATGTGCATCGACGCGCTGCACCGCGCCGAGTCGGCCGGCGGCCACTTCCGCGCCGAGAGCCAGACCCCGGACGGCGAGGCCCTGCGCCACGACGACCAGTTCGGCTACGTCGCGGCCTGGGAGTACGGCCAGACCCCCACCCTGCACAAGGAACAGCTGGACTTCGAGTACGTCCACCCGAGCACGCGGAGCTACAAGTAATGGACATTCAGGTACGCGTGTGGCGCCAGGCCGGTCCCGACGACAAGGGCCGGATGGTCACGTACGACGTGAAGGACATCTCGCCCGACGCCAGCTTCCTCGAGATGCTGGACGTCCTCAACGAGAAGCTGATCCTCGACGGCGACGACCCGATCGCCTTCGACCACGACTGCCGCGAGGGCATCTGCGGCATGTGCGGCATGATGATCAACGGCGTGGCGCACGGACCCGAGCGGGCGACGACGACCTGCCAGCTGCACATGCGCCACTTCGCGGACGGCGACGTCATCGACGTCGAACCGTGGCGCGCCTCCGCCTTCCCGGTCATCAAGGACCTCGTCGTCAACCGCGGCGCCTTCGACCGGATCATCCAGGCGGGCGGCTACATCACGGCCCCCACGGGTACAGCCCCCGACGCGCACGCCACCCCGGTCCCGAAGGCGGACGCGGACGCGGCCTTCGAGGCGGCCACCTGCATCGGCTGCGGCGCCTGCGTGGCGGCGTGCCGGAACGGCTCCTCCATGCTCTTCACCGCCGCGAAGGTGGCGCACCTGGGCCTGCTGCCGCAGGGCCAGCCGGAGCGGGACAGCCGCGTGGTGGACATGCTGGAGGCTCAGGACGAGGCGGGCTTCGGCGGCTGCACCAACATGGGCGAATGCACGACCGTCTGCCCGAAGGGCATCCCGCTCACCCTGATCGGCCGCCTCAACAACGACTACCGCAAGGCCGTCCGCAAGAACTGATCCCACCGCGACCGGCGGCCCGCCACCCCGGCGGGCCGCCGCCGCAGCCTCCCAAGGTATACCGTTAGCTATACTTGGGCCGTGGCAGCCGAAGGGTGGGATATCTACCTCGTCCACGAGGTTCGGGATGGCTCGAGAGCCTGGACCCGGCTTCCCACGCCCGGGTAGTGCAGGCCATCGACCTCCTCGCCGACATCGGCCCCGGGCTCGGGCGCCCCTTGGTCGACACCATCCGCGACTCCTCCATCGCGAACGTCGAGGAACTCCGCCCGGGGAACGTGCGCATCTTGTTCGCCTTCGACCCATGGCGCTCCAGCATTCTGCTCGTTGCCGGGGACAAGAGCGGCCGTTGGAACGAGTGGTACACCGAAGCCATCCCCTTGGCAGAGCAGCGCTACGAGACGCACCTGAAGGAACGCGCCGAAGAGGAGGGCCGGCAGCCATGAGCGACTACGTGCGCTGGAGTGACATTCGTTCGGGGCAGGTCGAGCGGGCCGGGGGCGAGCATGCCGTGGAAGCCGGCAAGCAGGAGCTGCTGAGCGCGGTCATCGGGCACCGCCTGGCCGAGGTACGCCGGGCCCGCGGACTGACGCAGCAGCAGGTCGCCGACCGGATGGGCGTCAGCAAGGGACGCGTGTCCCAGATCGAACAAGGAAAGATCTCCGGCCAGGAGGTGCTTGCCCGCTACGCCACGGCCCTCGGAGGCCGTCTGCACCAAGCAATCCATTTCGACGACGGCAACATCGCCGCCATCGCATGACGGATGCGTCACTGGACGGGTCGCCGGGTGCGGTTGCGGCGCTCCTTCCCGGTGGGGCGGTCCGGGTCGCGGTGGACGGGGTGGACGGCGTCGGGAAGAGCACCTTCGCCCGGCGCCTGGCCGCCGAGCTCGCGGCCGCCGGTCGCCCCGCGGTGCACGTCTCGGCGGACGGTTTCCATCACCCCGCGGCAGTACGTCATCGGCGCGGACGCCGGTCACCCGAGGGTTTCTGGCTGGATTCCTATGACTACGCTGCGCTGATCGACAATGTTCTGATCCCTTTCGGTACGGGCGGCAGCCGCAGATACCGCCCGGCCGTGCACGACGTCGCGACGGACGAGGTGCTCGATTCCCCCTGGCTCGTCGCGCCACCTGATGCGGTGCTCGTGGTCGACGGCTTGTTCCTTCACCGGGACGAACTGGCGGGGTTCTGGGACTTCTCCGTGTTCCTCGCCGCCCCGTTCGACGTGACCGTGCCGCGCATGGCGGCCCGGGACGGCTCGCATCCCGATCCGGGCCATCCCTCGCAGGCGCGGTACGTGCAGGGCCAGCGCCTCTACTTCGCAGCGTGCGAGCCGTGGAAGCGGGCATCCGTGGTCGTCGACAACACCGACCTGTCCCGTCCGCGCCTGGCCGGTGCCGATGGGTGACATCGTTCTCGCCGCCGCCGGCATCTTCGCCGGCACCAACGTCGACGACATCATCGTGCTCACCGTGCTGTTCCTCGCCGCCCGCGCCACCGGGAAGCCGAAACCCTGGCAGGTCTGGGTGGGTCAGTACGCGGGCATCGCCGCCCTCGTCGCGGTGTCGGCGCTGGCCGCGCTCGGGCTGACGATCGTGCCCGACCCGTGGACCGGGCTCCTGGGCCTCGTGCCGATCGCGCTGGGCGTACGGGGTCTCATCGGCGCGCTGCGCAGCGACGGAGACGCCACCGATACGGTGACCGCCGGGAACGCGTTCGCGGTCGCCGGCGTGACCGTGGCGAACGGGGCCGACAACATCGCGGTGTACACGCCGGTCTTCCGCACGCTGGGCGTGAGCGGCAGCGTGACCACCGTGGCCGTCTTCGCGGTGCTGGTAGCGGTCTGGTGCGGTGCGGCATCCTGGCTGGGCTCGCACCGGCGGGTCATCGCGGTCGCCGAGCGGTACGGCCACTGGCTCGTCCCGCTGGTCTTCGTCACGATCGGCGTGGTGATCGTGGCCCAGTCCGGTGTGCTGGCGCGGATGGTCTGATCGCCGCGACGCCGGCCACGGCCAGCCCGAGCACGGCGGCCGCCAGCAAGCTCGGGCGTCCGCCGAGCACCACCGCGGCGGAGCCGAGCGGGTTCGCCAGGGCGATCGGGCCGAACATCGCCGTGTTCGCCGTCGCCGAGACCCGGCCGAGCAGGTGGGCGGGCGTGTGGAGCTGGATCGCGGTGACCGCCGCGACCAGCGTCCAGGGCAGGCCGACCCCGCCGACCACGGCGCCCGTCACGAGCGCCGGCCACCACGGCACGCAGCGGGCCAGGAGCCCGGCCGCGAACAGCACCGCACCGGCGACGGCGGTCGCGACGGCGCCCCACCTCCCGATGACGCGGCCGGCGACCAGCCCGGCGACGATCGAGCCGGCGCCCTGGGCGCTCATCAGGACGCCGAGGAACGTACTCGGCAGGTTCAGGTCGTCGGTGACCACCGCGTACACGGCGGCCGTCGCGAAGCCGGAGAGGGCGATGGAGACCGCGGCCAGCAGGACGGTGACGCGCAGGATCCGGCGTCCTCGGAGGACGGCGAGGCCGGCTCGGAACCCCCGCTCGGTGGTCCGCGGCGGGGGGACGAGTGCGCCGGGGAAGCGGAGCAGGGCGTACAGGACCGCGACGACCAGCGGCATCAGCGCGCTGAGGACGGCCACCGCCGGTCCGCCGTGCCAGGCGTAGACGGCGGCTCCGGCCGCCGGAGAGACCAGCTTCATGCCCTCCTGCGCGCTGGAGCGCCAGCCGTTGACGGCACCGAGCTCCTCCGGGGCCAGCGCCGACGGCAGCAGCGCCGACTCGCCCGCATCCAGCAGGACGTAGCTCAGCCCGTACGCGAAAGAGACGGTGTAGATCAGCCACGCCCGGCCGGCGAGCAGCGTCAGGAGCACGGCCGCCAGCACCACGTTCGTCGTGATGAGCAGGGCTCGCCGGGGGACGCGGTCGACGAGCCCGCCCAGCCAAGGACCGGCGATAGCGGGCGCGTAGACGCAAAGCCCCGCGAGGCCCGCGAGGCTCGGGGAACCGGTCAGGTCCAGGATCCAGATGCCCGCGACGAGCGACATCGCGCTGCTGCCGAAGCCGGAGAGCAGCGAGATGCCGACGAACAAGATTGCGTTACGACGCACCTCCGTATCCTCCGGAGTTGCGTCTCGTCATGGCAAGGCTGTCAATGATCTGTTGACAACGCCTCTCTGACCCTTTGCACTGCCAGACGTACGTGGCCCGGCAGTGCGGAGCCACCGGCTCGCGTGAGGTCCTGCACGGCCTGCTCAGCGAGCGCGTAGAGGCCGCCGGGCGGTGCGTCCACGGCGGTCCCGACGGTGTCCCGCACCAGCGGCGCGCGGGTGAAGCGGCCGGCCCAGCGTCCGTCCGCCGCGATGCTGCGGTGCAGGTCGGAGACGGCTTCGCGGAGGACCACGATGCTGTGGGCGTACCGGAGGTCGCCGTCGCGCAGGCGGGACCGGGCCGCCGCCATCAGCCGCTGCCGGCGCTGCTCGGCGGCCTGCCGGCTGGCCAGCCCGAGCGCACCGGCGATCTGCGTCCACGTGGCGCCGGCCTGCCGGGCGCGGTCGATCAGCTCCAGTTCGCGCTCGTCCAGACGGGCCCGGGCGGGTCCGATCTCAGCGAGCTGCTCCAGGATCGCCATGTGTCAACGGTACGTTGACAGCTCCTGAGGTGGACGACCGGCGGGCCCCCGTGTTCTCCCACCGGCCGCCGTCCTCACCGCGCGGCCGACTCCAGCCAGCTGGGCGCCGTCGGCGTCCAGCGCAGCGGCATCCGCGCCTCCGCAGGCGTACGGTCCCCCTTGCGCTGATTGCAGCGCCCGCACGCGGCGACGGTGTTCTCCCAGGTGTTGCCCCCGCCCCGCGAGCGCGGCAGGACGTGGTCGATCGTGGAGGCCGCCTGGCCGCAGTAGCCGCAGCGGCGCCCGTCACGGGTCAGCACGCCGCCGCGGGACCAGCCCGGGCCGCGGCTGTGCCGCCAGCGCGTGACCACGTAGCTGACCAGGCGGACGACGGTCGGGATCGGGAAGACGCCGATGCGCGCATCGGGCTGCGCCTCCTGCACGACCGCCACCTCGCGGAAAAGCATGCGGATGGCGTGCCGGACGCTGACCCGGTGCAGCGGCCCGTAGTCGGCGTTGAGAACGAGGACCACGCTCATCGCGGGCCACCTCCTCTGTGCTCCACGCATGAAAAAGCCGCCCGGCCCCGGACAGCACGGGGTGAGCGGCGACGGTCGTCGCTGATGCGATCAACCGCGTCGGTGACCCCTGCTTCCGTGCCGGAAAGCCGTCATGTCATCTCCTCAGGCCCGGTGATCCGGGCCACGTCGTCGAGACACAAGGTAGGCGGACCGGCCGAACCGGACAACGCAATTAATCGATCAGTGCGCGGCGGACGGCGACCAGCAACTGGCCGAGGCCGATCAGGCCGAGCGCCACCCAGACGAGCACCGCCCCCACCACCACCGTCCGGTCCCAGCCCGGATGAACGAGCTCCGCGATGCCACCGACGACCAGCCCGGTGACCGCCACCGACACCCGGGTCGGCCGCTCGCCCACGGTGACCACGCCCAGCCCCTCCATGCCGGCCGCGGCGGCCCGGGCCCGGACGTACTCGTGCAGCCAGCTCACCGCGAGACCGGCGACCGCCAGCCAGCCCGGCGCCCCCGCCACCCAGAACGCGGCCAGCCACGCCAGCTCGCCGAGCCGGTCGGCCACCGAGTCGTACACGAAGCCCAGCCGGGTGGTGCGCCCGGTCACCACGGCCACCGCCCCGTCGAGGGCGTCGGCGAACCCGGCCAGCAGCACCAGCACCGCGCCGGCGAGCAACGGTACGAACGGCACGCCGGCGCAGAGCAGCAGACCGAAAGCGGTCACCGCGGCGGGGCCGACGCGCAGCCGGCCGAGCAGGCTGCCGCCGCGGTAGGCCAGGCGCACCCAGCCGCGGACGACCGGGGAGGCCGTGCGGGGGTCGAAACCGCCGTGCAGCGCCGACCAGGCCGCGGCGTACTGCTCCCAGGTCACCGCTCAGGCAGCGGCGGGCGCGGCTGCGGCGCCGGCGAGCTGCTGCCACACCTCGCGGGTCGCGGGCGAGCGGTTCATGGTGATGAAGTGGATGCCCGGGACGCCCTCGTCGAGGAGCTTGCGGCACATCTCGCTGCACAGCTCGATGCCCAGCTTGCGGACGCCCGCCTCGTCGTCGGCGATCCGCTCGAACCGCGCCAGCAGCGCGGGCGGGAACGGCGCGCCGGAGAGCTGGGCGGAGCGCGCGATCGTCGCCATCCGCAGCACCGGCATCACGCCCGGCACGATCGGGGTGTCGCAGCCCGCGGCCGCGACCCGGTCACGCAGGCGCAGATACTCGTCGGCCTCGAAGAACATCTGAGTGATCGCGAAGTCGGCACCGGCCCGGCATTTGCGGACGAAGTTGCGGGTATCGCTCTCGATGTCGGCCGAGCGGGGGTGCTTGTACGGGAAGGCGGCCACCCCGACGCTGAAGTCACCCGCCTCGCGCAGGAGTCGCACCAGGTCCTCGGCGTAGAGCACGCCCTCGGGGTGCCGCACCCACTCGCCGGTCGGGTCGCCGGGCGGGTCGCCACGCACGGCGAGCACGTTGCGGATGCCGGCGCCGGCCAGCCGCCCGACGACGTTGCGCAGCTCGGCGACCGAGTGGTTGACCGCCGTCAGGTGGGCCATGGGCAGCAGGGTGGTCTCCGTCGCGACCCGCTCGGTCACGTCGACGGTGGTGTCGCGGGTGCTACCGCCGGCGCCGTACGTGATCGACACGAAGTCGGGCCGCAGCGGCTCGAGCTCGCGGATGGTGCGCCAGAGCAGCTGCTCGGCCTCGCGGGTCTTCGGCGGCATGAACTCGAACGAGAACGTCGGCGCCGGGCGACGGATCAGGTCGCCGATCGCCGGGGATGCCGGGAGACGGGAGGGAAGGCCGAGAGACACACCGAAGACTCTACCGGCTGGCGCTCGAGAACCGACGGACTAGGTTTGGCGCCGTGACCTCCCCGCTGGAACGCGCCGGTCTCCGGCCCCGCGTCGACAAGGCCCTGACCGCATTCCTGGCCATGCAGCGTTCCCGGCTGCTGTCGATCGACGAAGCGCTCGCCGAGGTGGCGGACGCGCTGGAGGCGTTCGTGCTGCGCGGCGGGAAGAGGCTGCGTCCCGCGTTCGCCTACTGGGGCTACCGCGGGGCCGGCGGCATCGACTCGGACCATGTGGTGGCCGCGGTGGCGGCGCTGGAGTTGGTGCAGGCCAGCGCCCTGATCCACGACGATCTGATGGACCGCTCCGACACCCGGCGCGGCGAGCCGTCGGTGCACAAGCGGTTCGCGGCCCGGCACGCCGCCACGGCCGGGCGCGGCCCGTCGGAGGCCTTCGGCGACAACGCCGCCGTGCTCCTCGGCGACCTCGTCCTGGTCTGGTCGGACGAGCTGCTGCACGCCTCCGGCGTGGATCCCGCGGACCTCGCGAGGGCCCGGCCGGTCTTTGACGGAATGCGGACAGAGGTGACCGCCGGCCAGTATCTGGACGTGCTCACCGCGGTCACCCGGGACACGTCGCTGGACCGGGCCGGCAAGGTCGCCCGCTACAAGTCGGCGAAGTACACCGTCGAGCGCCCGCTGCTGCTGGGCGCCGCGCTGGCCGCCGCCCCGCCGGCCCTGATCGCCGCCTACTCCGCCTTCGGGCTGCCGCTGGGCGAGGCGTTCCAGCTCCGCGACGACGTGCTCGGCGTCTTCGGCGACCCGGCCGTCACGGGTAAGCCCGCCGGTGACGACCTGCGGGAGGGCAAGCGGACCTATCTGGTCGCGGCGGCGTACGAGACCGTGTCGGGCGCGAGCCGTGCGGAGATCGAACGCGGGCTGGGCGACCCGGCGCTGGACGAGGCGGGCGTCGGCCGGCTGCGCGCGATCATCACGGAGAGCGGCGCGCTCGCCCGCACCGAGGCCCGGATCGCCGCGCTGACCGAGGAGGCGCTGGCGGCGCTGCAGGCCGCGGACGTGGAGCCGGAGGCCCGATCCGTCCTACTGGACCTCGCCGACGCGGCCGTTCGCCGCACGGTGTGACACACCGGCCGCGACGAGCAGAATGCCGGCGAATTCCAGGCCGGTGCGCACGGCATCCACGACGCCCGGCACCGGCGAGGTGAAGGGCACCGCCGTCCAGGAGAAGAGGGGATTGCCGGCCACGACGCCGTAGGGCAGCGGCAGCGACGAGAGCGCGGCGTCCATGCGTCCCACGCTCGCCACGGCGAGCAGCGCGGCGCCGGTCATCGCGGTCCGCGACCACTGCGCGCTCAGCATGCCCACGGTCACCGCCACGAGGCCAGCGGCCAGCGGTACGGCCACGACAAGGGCGACCGTGGCGCCGAGGCGTGCCGGCGACCGCGCTGCTTCCTCGGCGGTCCGCACGGAGACGTCTACGATCCGGACAGCGGCGTACCCCGTCAGAAGGAGGACCGCCGTGCCGCCGGCCATCAGGGCACGGCGCCGTGGTGCTCCGCCGCGGCCGGCGACCGCGGCGAGCAGCAGCGTCACCACCAGCAGGGCGAGGCAGGCGTCACGGAAGACCCGTTCACCGATCACGCCGAGCGGCTCAGGCTCACCGTTGCCCAGCATCGGCGTCCATTGCAGCGCACGAGCGCCGTGCGACGCCGGCGGCATCGTCGCGGCCGCGTGGACGACGAGCACCGCCGTGGCCACGAGGAGCGGCAGGCTCCGGCTGTCGCCGTCGATGGCGGGTCCGGCCGGCATGGCGACGTAGATCAGCAGTAGGGCGAACGAGGCCGTGGCCGCCCAGGGCAGCACCGGAGCGGCGATCAACACACCGAAGATGTGGAGGAGCGCCAGGCCCGCCGAGACGGTCATCACATATCGATGGATTTCCGCCGTCCCATCTTCTCCCCGAGACGGCGCAGCAGCGCGCTGCCTTCCCCCGCCCGCGGTTCGCGCTGCACGCCGCGCCGGCCGAGCCAGACCCAGACGGACAGCGTCAGCAGCACCATCGCGAAGCCGAAGAACAGGTCCTCGACCGGCGCGTACGCGATCCGCCATCCCACGATCGCGGCCGGGTCGTAGACCACGATGTCCCGCCCCGTCAGGATGCCGTTGGACAACAGCTGGAAGACGATGACGATCGGGTACGTCGCCCAGAAGACCACCCGCCGGACGAGCCGCGTACGCAGCACGACCAGGTCCACCGCCAGCGCGCCGGCCACGCCGAGCAGCGCCGCCGCCGTGTACGTCACTCGTCACCGTCCCCGGCCGGCCGGCCGAGCACCGCCCGCACGGCCTCGAAGCCGAGCACCGCGCAGACCGGTACGACGACGAAGAACAGCACCTCGTCCAGGGGCAGCCCGCCGGGGAACACGATCCCGGTGGTCTGGTGCGGGTCGAACGTCCAGTGCCCGGCCGCGATCGCCGCGAGGTCCCAGAGCACGAAGACGACCACGACGGGCAGCAGGGTCAGCAGCAGGCGCCGCCACCGGCGCAGGACGTTGACCTTGAGCACCGGTTCCAGCCACAGCGCGCACACCAGGCAGCCGGCGAGGACGCCGAGATAGGCGAGGTGCCGCATCCGGCTCAGAAACCGAGCGCCTGGGCGCGCCGCTTGACCTCGCGGGCGCGGTCGCCGCCGAGCGCCACCGCGCCCGAGCCGCCGAGGGTCTCGTCGGGCTCGTAGAGCCACCCGAGGGCCTCTTCGTCGTTGTACCCAGCGTCGTGGAGCAGCGTGAGGACGCCGGGGAGGTGCTTGAGCACGGTGCTGTTGGCCACCAGCTCGGCGGGCACCACCCGGATGCCGTCGCGCTTGACGGCCAGCAGCGCGCCGTCGCGGATCATCTGGTGCACCTTGCTGATCGACACACCGAGCCGGTCCGCCACGTCGGGCAGGTTGATCCACTCGGCCGGGCCGGTCGACGGGCTCGTTGTCACGGAATCGGTCACCCGACCAGCGTGCCACGCCGCGCTTCCACGCAACCACGCGGAACCCCTGACCGAACCGGGACCGGCCCGGTCCGACGAGAGCGGAGAGTTGACCCGATGACCCTGTGGCGGAGAACCCGCAACGAGGTGGCCGGCGCGTGGCGGTCGCTGCGCTACGACCTGGGCCGGCACCATCCGGAGCCCGGAACCGCCCAGGCCGGCGCCGCGCCCGCCTTCCCCGACGTGACGGCGACCGGATTCAGCACCTTCGGCGGCGCGGGGATCACCGACGGGCTGCGGACGGCGTACGGCGTGGAGCAGGCCCGTCATCCCCGTCGCCTGGTCGCCGTCACGGCGTTCGGCGTGCTCGCGGTCGCGGGGGCCACGGGCAGCTACTTCGCCGTCGTGAACGGGCTCGGCGCGCTGCTGAGCGACCCGGGCGGCGCGGAGCCGTACCCGCTGGCCGCCGCGGCGCCCGGCGGTGCGCACGGCGATCTCTCCCACCAGGGTCTCGGCCAGGGCTCGGCGCGCGACGACGCACCCGCGCCGGCGGCCACCGGCGGCACGATCAGGGTACTGCCGAACCCGGCAGGCACCACGGCCCGGCCGCCCGTGACCCGCATCGCCCCGCAGCAGCACCGGACGACGGTGGGCCACGCCGGGCCGGCTGCCGGGCCGACCGCTTGCGACTGCCTGAACCCGCCCGTGCCGACGCCGACGGCGGTGCCGTCCCCGCCGCACGACCCGTCGCCCACTCCCTCGCCCAGCGCGTCCACGGACGACTCGGCCGAGCCGGAGCCGAGCGACGACCCGACCTCGCCCGCGTCCGACGGGTCCAGCGGCGGCGGCAGTGGCGAGAGCGGCGGACGGACGGAAAGGGCGCGCCAGACTGGCGGGCGCTGATCCGATTTGTCACCATATAGCGCCCGCGGTGCTCGGCACCGCGGGCCCATTTCTTCTTTATGCGCAGGTCAGCACGTCGCGCTGTACCCGTTAGGTCTCAGCTGAGACATCCTGGTCGGCCTTTCCCGGAAGGGCACATACACTTCACGCCGATGGACACGACTGTCGCCGACACGTTGATCGGCACGACGATTGACGGGCGCTACCGGATCACCGGGCGCGTCGCCCGTGGTGGCATGGCGACCGTCTACACCGCCGTGGACGACCGTCTCGAGCGTACGGTCGCATTGAAGATCATTCACCCGTCGCAGGCCACCAACGTCCATTTCGTCGACCGGTTCACCGACGAGGCCAAGACGATCGCCCGGCTCACCCACCCCAACGTCGTGGCCGTCTACGACCAGGGCCGCCACCAGGGCCTGCCCTACCTCGTCATGGAGTACGTCCAGGGCCGCACCTTGCGCGACCTGCTCAGCCAGCGCCGCCGGCTGAACCCGGTGGAGGCGCTGGCCATCCTCGAGCAGATGCTCGCCGCGATCGCCGCCGCGCACCGCGCCGGACTGGTCCACCGCGACGTGAAGCCGGAGAACGTCCTGGTCGCCGAGGCGCCCAGCGGCGGCATCGCCAACCTCGTCGACAGCGTGGTCAAGGTGGCCGACTTCGGGCTCGCGCGCGCCGTCGAGGCCAGCAGCACGGACGAGTCGGGCCAGCTGATGGCCACGGTGGCGTACGTGGCACCCGAGCTGGTCACCGACGGGCACGCCGACGCCCGCACCGACGTCTACTCGGCCGGCATCGTGCTCTTCGAGATGCTCACCGGCCGGGTGCCGTACGACGGTGGCGAACCCGTCGAGGTGGCCTGGCAGCACGTCGACAACGACGTGCCGGCGCCGTCGAGCATCGTCAAGGGGTTGCCGTCGGTCCTCGACGACCTCGTCGCGCGGGCCACCCGCCGCGACGCCGGCGCGCGCCCCACCGATGCCGGCGCGCTGCTCGCCGAGGTCCAGGTGGTCCGGGACGACCTCGGCGCCGCCAACGTGGAGACCGCGCTGCTGCGCCAGGTGCCGGCCCGCCCGCCGGCGGCGGACGCCACCGCGCTGGTGCCGACGGTCACCTCCGTCTTCCCGGCCGCCTCCGACCGCCCCACCTGGGCGCGGCTGCCGGAGCAGAATCCGCGAGGCCAGCGCCGCCGCGGCGCCCCGGCGCCGTTCCCCGACGGCCCGGCCGACCGCTTCGGCGACCGCCGCCGCATCTTCATCATCGCCGCGGTCTCGCTCATGGTGCTCACCGTCGTCTTCAGCACCTGGTGGGTCACGGCGGGCCGCTACACCGACGCTCCGCAGTTCGTGAACATGACCCGCAGCCAGGCCGAGCAGGAGGCCAAGGCGAAGGGATTCTCGGTCAGCTTCGACGACGGCCGCTACGACGAGAACATCCCCAAGGACGTGGTGCTGGCCCAGGACCCGCCGGCGCGGGAACGACTTGTCAAGGGCGGCCAGCTCACCCTCACCCTGTCCCTGGGGCAGGAGCGCTATCCGGTGCCGGACGTGGTCGGCGTGGAGAAGGCCGCCGCCAAGGGCGAGATCGAAGGCACCAAGCTCAAGTTCAAGGAAGGCGACGGCAAGTACAGCGACGACGTGCCGCAGGGCGTGGTCATCTCCGTCACGCCGAACGTCGGCGACCTGCTCAAGCCGGGTGCCACCGTCACCGTCGTGATCAGCAAGGGCAAAGCCCCGATCACCGTGCCGGACGTCAAGGGCAAGAACATCAACGACGCCCGCAACCAGCTCCAGGGCCTCGGCCTGGTGGTCGTGGAGCAGTACAAGGACAGCGACCAGCCCGCCGACACGGTCATCGGCCAGTCCCCCGGCCCGGAGTCCGGCGCGGAGAAGGACGACGAGATCAAGCTCGACGTCAGCAAGGGTCCGCCGCAGGTCAACGTGCCCGACCTGACCAACCAGCCCTGCCAGCAGGCGGCGCAGACCCTGCAGAGCTCGGGCCTGCAAGCGCGGATCAACTTCAACCCCAACGGGCTGGTACGCCAGCAGAACCCCGGCCCCAACACACCCGTGCCGCCGCAGACGGAGGTCGTGCTCAATTGTCTGTGAGCCCCCAGTCCAACCACCCCGCCGCCACCCAAAAACGGACTGAAGGCCGTCCGATCGGGTCCCACACGAAGACGTCGGGCGGGCTGGCCAAGGCCGCCCTCCCCTACGCGGACGCGGCGGGCTCCGAGGCGGTCCAGGTGTACGTGTCCAACTCGCGCGGCTGGGCGCTGCCGCCGGGTGACCCCAAGCAGGACACGCTCTTCCGGGACGGGTGCGGCGAGCGGGGGCTGCCGGCGTACATCCATGCCTCGCTGCTGGTGAACCTCGGCTCCCCCACCGAGCTGACCGTGGCGCGCTCGGTGGAAACCCTCGAGCACGCCCTGCGCCGGGGCGCGGCCATCGGGGCGACGGCGGTGGTCTACCACGCCGGCAGCTCGGTCGACCCGGCCCACGACGACAAGGCCCTCCACCAGCTCCGCGAGGCGTTGCTGCCGCTGCTCGACGTGGCGGCCGCGCAGGGCCTGCCGAAGCTGCTGGTGGAGCCCAGCGCGGGCGGCGGGCGCAGCCTCGCGTCGAAGATGCAGGACCTGGGCCCGTACCTGGAGGCGGTGGAGCACCACCCGTGGCTGGGCGTCTGCTTCGACACCTGCCATGCCTGGGCCGCGGGCCACGACCTGGCCCGCCCGGGTGGCATGACCGAGACCCTGGACGCGCTGGTGGCGACCGTGGGCCGCGACCGCCTGATGCTCATCCACGCCAACGACTCGAAGGACGACTGCGGCTCCACCCGCGACCGCCACGAGACGATCGGCGCGGGCCGCATCGGCGCGGCGGCGTTCGCGGAGCTGCTGGCCCATCCGGCGACCGAGGGCGTACCGGTGATCGTGGAGACCCCGACCAAGGAGCACGAGGGTCACGCCGCCGACATCGCCCTGCTCAAGGGCCTGCGCGTCAGTGCACCTTGAGGTCGTAGTCGAAGACGTAGCGGTGCTCTTCTGAGCCGTGGTCGATCTGGAACGTCCCGACGAGGCCGGTGAGGTCGTCCGTGCCGGAATCGGGCACGACCTGGACGATCAGCGTTCCCGCGCCGCGGTCCATCAGCCCGTAGTGCTGCAGGACGAAACTGCCGGTGCGGCCGTGCAGCGTGCCGGTGATGCGGTCGATCGCCACGTAGCCCGCCGAGCCGTCGATCGGGGTGCCGACCGAGAGCATCTCCGCGCGGCCCGTGCCGGTCAGATCTCCCTCGATCGTCTTGTCGACCCGCATCCGGCTCAGCGCGTCGTCGTCGATCGGCAGCGGCTCGAAGACGGTGGTGAAGGTGCCGGTGGCGCGGCGGGTCATCGGAGCTCCTCAGCGGTTCGCAGGCGGCCTTGCAGTCCGATGTAACCAGACGGCGGGCCCGCGGCTCAGGCGGCGCGCAGGAGATCCGACAACACCTCGGCCGCCCGGTCGATGCCGTCGTCGTCGACGTCGAGGTGGGTGATCACCCGGGCCGTCCGGGGCAGCATCGGCACGATGAGGACGTCGCGCTCCGCCGCCCGCTTCACCAGCGTCGGCGCGTCCAGGGACGTCTTCGCGAGGTCGAGCAGCACGACGTTGGTCCGCACCGCGGCCGCTTCGACCACGCCGAACGGCTCCAGGGCCGCGGCGAGGCGACGGGCCCGGGCGTGGTCGTCGGCGAGCCGCTGGACGTGGTGCTCGAGGGCGTGCAGCCCGGCCGCCGCGAGGATGCCCGCCTGGCGCATGCCGCCGCCCATCCGCTTGCGGATCGCGCGGGCCCGGGCGATGCGCTCGGCGGAACCCACGACGAGCGATCCGACCGGTGCGCCCAGTCCCTTGGAGAGGCAGACGGACAGCGTGTCGAACAGCTGGCCGTAGGTGAAGAGGGGCACTCCTGCCGCGACATGGGCGTGCCAGATGCGGGCGCCGTCGCAGTGCAGGGCCACTCCGGCCGAAAGGGTCACCTCGCGCAGGCGGTGCAGCGCCGCCAAGGGGACGACCCCGCCGCCACCGAGGTTGTGCGTCTGCTCGACCGCGACCGCGCGCGTCGGCAGTGACGGGTAGCCCGCGGGCCGGATCATCGCCGCGATCGCCTCGGCGTCCAGGGCCGCACCCACCGACGGCCAGGTACGCGTCGAGATGCCCCCGAGCGCGGCGGCGGCACCCACCTCGTACGTGACGACGTGCGCATCCGCCCCCGCCAGCAGCTCCTCACCAGGCGGCACGAGCAGCTGGAGCGCGATCTGGTTCGCCATCGTGCCCGAGGGGGCGAACAGGGCCGCCTCGTGGCCGAACAGGGCCGCGACGTGGGCCTCGAGCGCGTTGACCGTGGGGTCGTCGCCGAACACGTCGTCGCCGACCTCCGCCGCGGCCATCGCCTCGCGCATCGCCGCGGTCGGCCGGGTGACGGTGTCCGACCGCAGGTCAACCACGGAGCATCTCCGCCACCAGGAAGGCCAGTTCGAGGCTCTGCTGGGTGTTCAGCCGCGGGTCGCACGCGGTCTCGTAGCGGTCCGGCAGGTCGAGGTCCTCGATGCCCTGCGCGCCGCCGAGGCACTCGGTCACGTCCTCGCCGGTCAGCTCGACGTGGATGCCGCCGGGGTGGGTGCCGAGGCCGCGGTGAACCTCGAAGTAGCCGAGGACCTCGTCGACGATCCGGTCGAAGTGGCGGGTCTTGTAGCCGTTCGACGACTCGTGGGTGTTGCCGTGCATCGGGTCGCACTGCCACACGACCTTGGCGCCGGCGGCGGTCACCTTCTCGACGATCGGCGGGAGCGCGTCGCGGACCTTGCCGTTGCCCATCCGGCTGATCAGGGTGAGCCGGCCGGGGACGTTCTCCGGGTTGAGCTTCTCGCACAGCTCGATGGCGGTCTCCGGGGACGTGCCGGGGCCCAGCTTCACGCCGATCGGGTTGGCGATGCGGCTGACGAAGTCGATGTGCGCGTGGTCCAGCTGGCGGGTGCGCTCGCCGACCCACAGGAAGTGGCCGGAGAGCCCGTACGCCCGGCCGTCCGAGACGCGGGTGAGCGCGCGGTCGTACTCCAGCGCGAGAGCCTCGTGCGAGCAGTACAGGCTGACGGTGCGCAGCGCCTCGTCGTCGGTCATGCCGCAGGCGCGGATGAAGTCGAGCGCCCGGTCGATCTCCCGTGCGATGGCCTCGTAGCGCTCGCCCGCGGGCGAGGCCCGGACGAAGTCCTTGTTCCAGTCGTGCAGACCCGCAAGATCGGCAAGACCACCCGCAAGGTACGCCCGCAGCATGTTCATCGCCGCGGCACTGTTCGCGTACGCCCGGATCATGCGCTGCGGGTCGGCGACCCGGGCGGCCTCGTCCGCCTCCAGCGAGTTGATCAGGTCGCCGCGGTACGCGGGCAGCCCGAGCGAGTCCGTCGCCGAGGACCGGGGCTTGGTGTACTGCCCGGCCACCCGCGCCACCTTGACCACGGGCATCGACGCGCCGTACGTCAGCACGACCGCCATCTGCAGCAGCGTGCGCGCGTTGGCGAGCAGGTGACTCTCGGTGTTGTCGGCGAAGGTCTCGGCGCAGTCGCCGCCCTGCAGCAGGAACGCCCGGCCCTCGCACACGTCGGCGAGCTTGTGCCGCAGCTGGTCGACCTCGTACGGCGCGACGATCGACGGCACGTTCTCGAGGACCTGGCAGACCTCGCCGACCTCGTCCAGGTCGGCCCACGGCGGCATCTGCACCCGCGGGAGCTCGCGCCAGCGGTCCAGCCCCAGCGCCGAGTCCTCGGCGGAGTCGGTGGACGGACGGGAGGTCTGCAGGGCGGTCGCACCGACCCCGGGATGACTGAGCTGATGCCACTCTCGGCGCATGTCAGGAAGCCTAACCAGGGACGGCGAAGGGGCGCCGGGAGGATCCCCGGCGCCCCACTTGCTAGGACTGAGCTGTCAGCCGAGACCGTTCTTGATCGCGGTGATGAGCTCGCCGTTGCTGGTGTCGCCGGAGAACTCCCAGAAGAAGGCGCCGCCGAGACCCTGCTGCTTGGCGTACGTCATCTTGCCGCCGATGGTCGCCGGGGTGTCGTAGCCCCACCAGTTGCTGCCGCACTTGGCGTAGGCAGTGCCGCCGACGGTGCCGGTGGCCGGGCAACTGTTCTTGAGGACCTTGTAGTCCTCGATGCCGGCCTCGTAGGTGCCGGGCGCCGCGCCGGTCGCCGTGCCGCCCGGAGCGGTCTGGGTGACGCCGGTCCAGCCGCGGCCGTAGAAGCCGATGCCGAGCAGCATCTTGCTGGACGGGACGCCCTTGCTCTTGAGCTTCTGGATCGCCGCGTCGGACCAGAAGCCCTGGGTCGGGATACCGGAGTACGAGGTCAGCGGCGAGTGCGGGGCGGTCGGGCCCTGCGGGCTGAAGGCGCCGTAGTAGTCGTACGTCATCGGGAAGACCAGGTTGAGCTTCGCGATGCCGGAGGCGTAGTCCGCCGCGTCGAGCTTGCCGCCGTTGGAGCCGTCGGCCGAGATCGCCGAGGTGATGAGGAAGTTGTTGCCGAACTTCGTCCGCAGCGCCGAGATCACCTTGTTGTACGCGTCCGGGCCGCTGGTGTCGCAGGAGAGGCCGCAGGCGTTCGGGTACTCCCAGTCGATGTCGATGCCGTCGAAGACGTCCGCCCAGCGGGAGTCCTTGATCAGGTTGTAGCAGGAGTTCGCGAAGCCGGTCGGGTTGGCCGCGGCCTGGGTGAAGCCGCCGGACCAGGTCCAGCCGCCGAACGACCAGATCACCTTGATGTTCGGGTACGCCTTCTTGAGCTTGCGCAGCTGGTTGAACGAGCCGCGCAGCGCGCCGTTGTCCCAGGTGTCCGCGACGCCGTCGACGCTCTCCGCGGCGGTGTACGCGCGGTCGTAGTCGGCGTACGAGTCACCGATCGAGCACTGGCCGCCGGTGGTGTTGCCGAACGCGTACAGGATGTGGGTCAGCTTCGAGGCCGAGCCGCTCGTCACGATGTTCTTGACGTGGTAGTTGCGGCCGTAGACACCCCACTCGGCGAAGTAGCCGACGACGTTCTTGCCGCT
The DNA here is from genome assembly GCF_044465265.1 of Actinoplanes sp. NPDC049681. NCBI lineage: Bacteria > Bacillati > Actinomycetota > Actinomycetes > Micromonosporales > Micromonosporaceae > Actinoplanes > Actinoplanes sp. NPDC049681. The sequence continues at coordinate 405,332 of NZ_JBITLP010000002.1, read as the reverse complement.
ACTCCCCGGGGGCTGGGTCGGCGGAGTCGTCGGCGGGGTGGGGGGCGTGTCCGAAGGAGTCACCGGAGGAGTCGTGGGAGGCGTGGTGGGGTCCGTTCCCCCGCCGCTGCAGGCGCCGCCGTCGGCCCAGACGTCCCACTGGCCGCTGTGCGTGGCCGGGGATTCGTTCTGGGTCCACCACTTGGCGGTGTAGTTGTGTCCGTTCTGCGAAGCGGTCATGTCCTTGGTGTAAACCGCAGTGGAGCTCCAGGCGGGAGCACAGGCGGCGGCAGCGGACGCCTGGACCATGGGGACCGCGGCGGAGGCCATCGCCACGATCGCCCCGGCCCACAGGGCGCGGCGGAGGGATTTCTTCACTGCGTCTCCTCAGAACAGTTAGGAAACTTTCCAAAGGGAAGTTGAAGAGACGGTAGTCACATCTATGAACTTCAGTCAAGAAGGTCGCTTCGGTTTAACAGACCGCTTAACTTTTCCGTCCTGGGTGCCACAGCGTGCACTCGTACAGGCACTACGCGTAGTCTGCCGTCATGACCATCTTCGACGTCGACATCGACGCACTCCAGGGCGGATCGGCCGATCTAGGGCGCTACCGCGGCTCTGCCGTCCTGGTGGTCAACGTCGCCTCCCAGTGCGGTTACACCCCGCAGTACGCCGGCCTCGAGGAGCTCCACCGCACGTACCGTGACCGCGGCCTGGTCGTGCTCGGCGTGCCGTGCAACCAGTTCGGCGCCCAGGAACCCGGCACCGCCGACGACATCGAGCAGTTCTGCCAGGTCAACTACGGCGTCACGTTCCCGCTCACGGAGAAGGTGGACGTCAACGGGCCCGACCGGCACCCGCTCTACCGTGAGCTCGTCGGCGACCAGGCCGACATCCAGTGGAACTTCGAGAAGTTCCTGGTGGGGCCGGACGGCACGGTGGAGGCCCGCTTCGACCCGGACACCGAGCCGCAGGACGAACGCCTCATCGCCACCATCGAGAAGTTCCTGACCCGCTGAGCGTCCCATGAGCCTCCACGTGATCGGGGTAGACGCGTACGCCCTCGGCTGGGTCGGCGTCGAGCTGCGCGACGGCCACTTCGGACGGGCCATGCTCGCGTCCACCCTCTACGAGATCGTCGCCGGCAGTTCCGGCGCCGCCGTCATCGGCGTCGACATCCCCCTCGGCATGCTCCCGGACCGCTGGCGTGCGGCCGACACCGTCGCCGCGGACCACCTCGGCCCGCGCCGCAGCAGCGTCTTCCGGGTGCCGCCGCGCGCGGTCTGGCAGGAGTCGGACTTCGCGGCGGCCAACCGGCTCTGCCGCGAGCTCACCGGCGCCGGGCTCAGCCGCCAGTCGTGGGCCCTGCGGCCCAAGCTGCTCGAGGCGAACGCCATCTGGGAACGCCATCCCGGCCTGCTCTTCGAGGCCCACCCCGAGGTGTCGTTCCGGGAGATGGCCGGCGAGCCTCTCGCGTACGCGAAGAAGACCTGGACCGGTCAGGCCCGGCGCCGGGAGCTGCTGGCCCGGCACGGCATCGTCCTGCCCGATCAGCTCGGACCCGCGGGCCAGGCGCCGCCGGACGACATCCTCGACGCGGCGGCCGTGGCCTGGAGCGCTCACCGGATGGCGACGGGCGCCGCGCTGAGCCACCCCAGTCCTCCCGAGGAGAACAACGGCGCCCGCATCGCCATCTGGTACTGAGGCCTAGGAGCTCTGCTCCGCGATCTCCCGCGCCCGGTCCCGGGCCGCCTCGAGGGCGGCCAGCAGGGCGGCCCGCACCCCGTGGTTCTCGAGCTCGCGGATCGCCGAGATCGTCGTGCCCGCCGGGGACGTCACCGCCTCCCGCAGCTTCACCGGGTGCTCCCCCGAGTCACGCAGCATGACCGCCGAGCCGATCGCCGTCTGCACGATCAGCTCGTGGGCCACCTGCCGCGGCAGCCCGAGCAGGATCCCGGCGTCGATCATCGCCTCGACCAGCAGGTAGAAGTACGCCGGACCCGAGCCGGACAGGGCGGTGACCGCGTCCTGCTGCGACTCCGGCACCCGGATCGTGGCACCGAGCGGCTTGAACATCTCCTCCGCGACCGCGAGGTGCTCCCCGGTGGCGTGCGGGCCCGCCGAGATTGCCGTCATCGCCTCGTCCACCAGCGCGGGGGTGTTCGTCATGACCCGGACCACCGGCGTGCCCTCCGGCAGCCGGGCGGCGAAGAAGCCCGTCGGCAGGCCGGCGCAGAGCGAGATGATGAGCTTGTCGGCCGGAATCTTGGGGCCGATCTCGGCGAGCAGGGCGTCGGCGTCCTGCGGCTTGACGGCGATGGCCAGCACCTCCGCCTCGGCCACGGCGGTCGCGTTGTCGACCACCCGGATGCCGTAACGCTCGCGCAGCTCGTCACCCCGCGCGGAGCGGCGGGTGGTGACCAGCAGCTTCCCCGCCGGCCAGCCCGCCCGGAGCAGGCCGGAGAGCACCAGCTCGCCGATCTTGCCGGCGCCCAGCACCGCGACGACAGTCATACGTCCTCCCAACGACGAAGAAGGGGCGGACGTCCTGCGCCCGCCCCTTCACCGAACCACGACTCAGCTGCCGAAGAAGACCTCGGCCTCGTCGTACCGCGAGATCGGCACGGTCTTCAGCTCGCCGGTGCCCTCGATCAGCGGCACCCGGATGATGTCGGTGCCGCGCAGTGCCATCATCTTGCCGAAGTCGCCCTCGTGCACCGCGTCGATGGCCTGCAGGCCGAAGCGGGTCGCGAGCACGCGGTCGAAGGCGGTCGGGGTGCCACCGCGCTGGATGTGACCGAGGACGACCGTACGGGCCTCCTTGCCGGTCTTCTCCTCGAGCTGCTCGGCGAGCCACTGGCCGATGCCGCCGAGGCGGACGTGGCCGAACGCGTCGAGCTCCTGGTTGTGCAGCACCATCTGGCCCTCGAGCGGCTGGGCGCCCTCGGCGACGACCACGATGGGCGCGTACTCCACCTGGAAACGCTTGGTGACGTACGTGGCGACCTGCTCCACGTCGAAGTTGCGCTCCGGCAGCAGGATGACGTTGGCGCCGCCGGCGAGGCCGGCGTGCAGCGCGATCCAGCCGGCGTGCCGGCCCATGACCTCGACCACGAGGGTGCGGTGGTGGGACTCGGCGGTGGTGTGCAGCCGGTCGATGGCCTCCATCGCGATGTTGACCGCGGTGTCGAAGCCGAACGTGAAGTCGGTCGCGTTGAGGTCGTTGTCGATGGTCTTCGGCACGCCGACGACCTTGACGCCGAGGTCGGTGAGCTTGGTGGCGACGCCGAGGGTGTCCTCGCCGCCGATCGCCACCAGCGCGTCGACGCCCTGCTCGGCCAGGTTGGCCTTGATCTTCTCGACGCCGCCGTCGATCTTGAACGGGTTGGTCCGGGAGGAGCCCAGGATGGTGCCGCCGCGGGGCAGGATGCCGCGGACCTCGGCGATGCCGAGCGGCTTCGTCAGGCCCTCCAGCGGACCCTTCCAGCCGTCCCGGAAGCCGACGAACTCGTGACCGTAGACGGCGACGCCCTTGCGCACCACCGCCCGGATCACGGCGTTGAGACCGGGGCAGTCGCCGCCGCCGGTGAGCACGCCGATACGCATGATTGCTCGTCCTCCCTTATCGGGTTGCGAGATTGCCCGGCTCCCCTGGGATTCCGTCGTCCGGCGTCACTGCCGGGTCCGGGGGCGGGCCGCATGCGCACTGTAGTCGCCGCGGCCACCCCGGACCAAAGCGCCCCGCTACAAACGGACGGTTTCGTTCTCGCCCGCGTCCGGGGTCTTGCCGGTCACCGCCGCCTTGGCGTACCCGAGCAACGTGACGACGCGCGAGCTGTGCGCGGCCTCCCAGTACTCGGCGGACTGGGCATGAACCTTGACCAGCGTCAGGTTGGGCGTCTCCAGCCCGTCCGGGAACCAGGCCTTGAGCATGGGGTTCCACAGCTCCTCGGCCTTGGCCCGGTCGTCGGTCTGCACCGCCGCACCGGACACCGACGTCCACGCGTGCTGCTTGGCGTCGCTGAACGAGACGTTCACCTGCGGATTGGCCCGGATCTGCGCGACCAGGTCGGAATCCGCGTACGTGAAGAACCACAGATCGCCGTCGAACTCGACGTCCTGCAGGGCCATCGGACGGCTGACGTGACTACCCTCCGCGGTCATCGTGGTGAGCATCCCGATCCGGGCGTCCTTCACGAGCTCCTTCAGCTTCTCGCGCTTCTCCTGCTCGGTGTGCTCCGTCATGGCGCGCTCCCTTCCTCCGGTGTCCCCGGAGAACTTCCCGGGGCCCCACCGGCGAAACGGACGGCTCCTACCTTTCGGCCATGCCGGCCCGGCGGCGCAGCGCGGAGACGTCCGTGACCACGATCCGGCGTCCTTCGGTACGCAGCCAGCCGCGCGTCGCGAACGATCCGATGGCCTGGTTGACGCTCTGCCGCGAGCCACCGGCCATCTCCGCGAGCTGGCTCTGGTTCAGCTCGATGGTGATCATCGGAGCCTGGCTGTCACCCGCGAGGCGGACCAGGGTCTTGGCCACCCGGCCCGGCAGGTCGAGGAAGACGTGGTCGGCGTTCTGCTCGGTGAGGCGCCGGATCAGGCCACCGACCGAGCGCATCACCGCGTCGAGGATGCGCGGGTTGGAATGCACCAGGTCCATGAACGCGACCCGGGACAGCGCCAGCGCCTGGCTGTCCTCGATCGCCTCCGCGCTCGCCGAGCGGGTGGAGGCGTCCAGCAGCGAGACCTCACCGAGGACGTCCGGCGGCCGTACCACCGTCAGGACCGCCCGCTCGCCGGTCGGCGCGGTGCGGAACACCGCGATCGCGCCCCGGCGCAGCACGATGAGGGAGTCACCCGGGTCGTGCTCGACGAAGAGGATCTGCCCCTTGCGGTACGTCCGGGGAACCGCTGCCGCGATCACCCTCTGCCGCACGTCGGGCTCCAGCCCGGCGAACATCTCCACGCCCGTGAGCGCGTCACCCGGCTCCGGCAGCCGATGATCCACGGTCAGTCCTTCCCCCGGTCGGGACCACCGCCGACACCCCTGTCCGACGTCGGCCCCTGGACGCGAACGATCACTCTTAGCATGAAGAGCGTCATCAACGCCATTTGATACCTCGAGCGCCTGCCTTTCGATCATTTCGCGTATGTCGCTGCCTGTACACCCCCTAAGCGCGGTCAGTCACGATGCATTGTTAACTGGGCTTCCGGCCTCCGCTCGCTCCGGCGGGCGCAGTGCGACTTTGGTGGCGCTCCGAGAGGGATCTCGTGAATATCGCCCTTCGTGTCCGTTGCGGTCACGTTCTGTGTCGGCATAATCGCGGCCGTGCCGGACCACGACCTTCTTCGATCGACACTGCGCGAGCAGTGGCACCTTGTGCCTGCTGAGATTTCGGCGCTGCCGGGTGGGCTGCTGTCGCACGGCTGGGACGTGACCGCGGGCGGCGAACGCTTCGTCGCGCGGCTCGCCGAACCCGATGCGCGGCAGCCTGTCGAGGCCGGGCTGGCGGCGGCCGAGCATCTGCGCAACACCGGGATCGAGGCGGGCCAGCCGGTCCGGACCCTCTCCGGGGGCCTGACGGCCGAGACGCCGTACGGGGCGATGGCGGTTCTGCGGCGCGCACCCGGCCGTACGCTCGACGGGCGGGATCCCATCGATCAGCAGTTCTGGGGCGACCGGCTGGGTGCCGTGCACCGCACCCTGCAGACGTTCCACCATCCGGGGCTGCGCCGCTGGAACCTGCTCGACCCGGACGCGCCGCACCTGGCCGTGGAGGGCTGGCTGCGGGCGGCGGTCGCCGGCGCGATCACCGCCATGACCCGGCTGACGGTCACCGATCGGCTCACGTACGGGGTCCTGCACGGCGACCCGGCCCCGGAGATCTTCCTGGTGGACCCGGCCACCGGCCGCGCGGGGCTGCTGGACTGCGGTGCGAGCGGCACCGGCCCGCTCCTCTACGACGTCGCCGCCGCCGTGGTGTACGCCGGCGGCCCGGAGACCGCGGCCGAGCTGCTCGACGGCTATCTGGCGGCCGGACCGGTGGACGAGGACGAGCTGCACGCCGCCCTGCCGGTGCTGCTCCGTTTCCGGTGGGCCGTCCAGGCCGACTGGGCGGCCCGTCGGCTGGTGACCGGCGAGGGTGACGGCAACCGGGAGGCCCTGCGCCGGGCGCAGGCGGCCCTGATGGCGGCCGCCGACCCGGAGTAGGCGAGGATGGGCGGCGATGGTCTACCGCTATTTCTACGACTGTGAATTCATCGAGGACGGCCGCACGGTCGACCTCGTGTCCATCGGCGTCGTCGACGAGTTCGGCCGCGAGTTCTACGCGGTGTCGACCCAGTTCGACGACTCCCGGGCCGTGCCCTGGGTGCGCCGCAACGTACTGGACAAGCTGCCGTCCCCCGCGGATCCGGCGTGGCGTTCGCGGGAGCGCATCCGCGACGACCTCTACGCGTTCCTGGTCGAGCCGCTGCGGGGCCGCGACGAGCAGATGGAGCTCTGGGCCTGGTACGCGGCGTACGACCATGTCGCGCTGGCGCAGCTCTGGGGTGCGATGCCGGCGCTGCCCCGGGAGATTCCCCGCTTCACCAAGGATCTGCGGCAGCGCTGGGACGATCTCGGCCGGCCGGCACTGCCGACCGCGCAGGGCCGCCACGACGCGCTGGTGGACGCGAAACACAACCTCGCCCGCTGGAAGGCGATGGAAGAGCAGGGCCGCCCGGTAGGGTGATCGGCGTGGCGCATCAGCACTGGAGTGACCTGCCCCGCTGGCAGAAGGCCGGCGCGCTGGTCGTCGCCCCGGCGGAGGTCGTGCTGACCACGCTGGCCGTGATCGACCTGATCCGGCGTCCCTCCGCGCAGGTCCGCGGGCCCAAGGCCCTGTGGTGGGCGGGCATCTTCGTCCAGCCGCTGGGCCCGATCGCCTACCTGAAGTGGGGCCGCTCGGCCAAGCCCGGGGCCTGACCGAGCCGCACGCTACTTCTTCGCGCTCTTCGCGCTCGCCTTGCGGGTGCTCTTGGCGTTCGCCTTCTGGATGGCGTCGACCAGCTCCGGCTTCTTCATCGAAGACCGGCCGCTGATGTCGAGCTTCTTGGCGATCCCGAGCAGGTGTTCCTTGCTGGCGTTCGCGTCGACCCCGCCCTTGGTGGCGGCCTTGGTGTCCCGGCCGCCGGCGGCCTTCTTGTCGCTGGGGCCCTTCTTCGCCTTGGGCTCCCAGTGGTCGCCGACCTTCTCGAACGAGTGCTTGACCGCGGCCAGGGCGGTGCGGTGCGCCCGTTCGCCCTCGCCGTACTCCTCCACCGCGCTGTCGTGCGCCTTGAGGTACGTGTTCTGCGCCTTCTTCGGTGACCGCTTCAGGGTCCCGGGCAGATCCTTTCGTGCCGGCACTGCGAACCTCCTCACGTCGGTGTCGAGATCACCGTGCCCGGTCCTTCACCGGCTCAAACGCCGCCGGGGTCGGTGCCACGACGGCGGTCTTGAGGGTGGCGGCGTAGACGTCGACGTACTCGCGGCCGGTGAGGGTCATGAGCTCGTACATGATCTCGTCGGTGACCGCGCGCTCGACGAAGCGGTCGCCGACCGAACCCGCGTACCGGGAGAAGTCGAGGGGTGCCCCGAAGCGCAGGCGGACCCGCTTGATCTTGGGAATGAGCTTGCCCGTGGGCTGGATCTCGTCGGTGTTGAGCAGGGCGACGGGGACGACCGGGGCGCCGCTCTCCAGGGCCAGCCGGGCGACGCCGGTCTTGCCGCGGTAGAGCCGGCCGTCCGGCGAGCGGGTGCCCTCCGGGTAGATCCCGGCGATGTTGCCGGAGCGGAGCACCCGCAGCTGGGTGTCGAGGGCCGCGCGGGCCGCCTTGCCGCCCGATCGGTCGACCGGGATCGTCCCGGTGCCGACGAAGAACTGCCGCATCAGCCAGCCTTTGATCCCCTTACCCGTGAAGTACTCCGCTTTGGCGACGAATGTCACCTTCCGCTTCACGATCAGGGGTGTGAAGATCGAGTCCGAGAACGAGAGGTGGTTGCAGGCGAGGATCACCGGACCGGTCGCGGGGACGTGGTGCAATCCCTCCACGTCGGGGCGGAAGAGGCATTTCAGGACGGGTCCGAGAACCACGTACTTCAGCAGCCAGTAGAACACCGATGTCCTTTCCCGCTCACCGCAGACCGTGGGGCAGGGAAAGCGTACGAAGCGGGAGCGGCACGCCACAACGCACTCCCGCAAGCGGTGCCTGTCGTGTCACCATTCAAGGCACGCGCGCGAGCAGCGCGGGGCGAGGAGTGTGCAGGGTGTCTGCGGGTGGCGCCCGTCGCGGGCGGCGGGACAACGGGCTCGACGCGGCCGACTACGCGGCCGCGGGCGACGTGGATCCGCGTGTCGGCGAGCACCTGCTCGACGTGCTGGCGGCCGGCGGCATCGCGGCCTATCTGCAGCCCTCCGCCGACCTCAACCCGATCCTGCGGGCCACCACGTTCCCCGCCCGTCCGACCGACCGGCTCTACGTCGACCGCACCCACCTCGCCACCGCCCGCGAGCACCTGCACAAGCTCACCGGCGGCACCGGCCCGTTCCCGCCGGCGTCGCGCCCGGAGAACCGCCCGGGCGGCGACCAGGGCGACGTCGACGCCGAGTGGGCCAAGATCGTCGCAGGCTTCCACACCGCCGTCGACCCGACCGCGCCCCCGTGGCCCGCCGCCGAGGGCATCGACCCGACGCGGGCGCCGGAGCCGCCCAAGCCCGGCCCGCAGCCCGGCGACAAGCTGACGTCCGCCACCGACCTGACCGGCATCCAGCTCAACCGGCGCCGCACCGACCGCGTGGACGAGCCCTCGATGCTGGACGGCCTGGAGGCCTTCGGCACGGGGCTGGACGACGACGATGACGAGCGCTACGTGCCGCCGCCCCCGCCGCCGCTCCCCCACATCTCCAAGTACGCGATCGCCGGCGTCCTGGGCGTCGTCCTCGGCTTCGTGCTGTTCCTGTTCCCGTGGCTGCTGCCGATCGAGCGCACCTTCGTCACGCTGATCGGCTTCACGGCGATCGTCGGTGGCGCGGTGACGCTGGTGTGGCGGCTGCGCTCGGGTGATGACGACGACGAGTTCGATGACGGCGCGGTCGTCTGACACGCCACAAATCCATCCATAGATCTCCAGCATTGTTTCGCTCGGTAGTCATCCACTAACCTCTCGTGGATGCGCCAGAGCTCGCTCGTGGTCGTCGCCAACCGGCTCCCCCTGGACGACAACGCCGCACCGGACGGGGCCTGCGAGTGGCGACGCAGCCCCGGCGGCCTCGCCAGCGCCCTGCACGCCATCCTGCAGAAGACCCCGGCCACCTGGGTCGGCTGGGGCGGCCGGGTGGGCCCGGCACCGAGCCTGCCCGACATCGGCAGCCTGCGCCTGCGGCCCGTGGCCCTGTCGGAGCCGGAGCTCCGCGGCTACTACGAGGGCTTCGCCAACTCGACGCTGTGGCCGCTCTACCACGACGCGGTCGAGCAGCCCGTCTTCGACCGCGGCTGGTGGGAGGCCTACCGGGACGTGAACCGCCGCTTCGCCGAGGCCGCGGCCGAGGTGGTCGAGCCCGGCGGCGCGATCTGGGTCCAGGACTACCACCTCCAGCTCGTCCCCGGCCTGCTGCGCGAGCTGCGCCCGGACGTGCTGATCGGCTTCTTCCTGCACGTGCCGTTCCCGCCGCCGGAGCTGTTCATGCAGCTCCCCCGCCGCATCGAGCTGGTGCGCGGCATGCTCGGCGCGGACCTCGTCGGCTTCCAGCGCCCGCAGGCCGCCCACAACGTGGCACAGCTCGCGGTGAAGCTGCTCGGCGCGGAGGTGACGGCCAACGACCAGATCACCGTCGACGGCCGTACGGTGCGCACCGGCGCGTTCCCGGTCTCGATCGACGTGGCCGAGATGCAGGCGCTGGCCGCCCGCCCCGACGTCCGGCACCACGCCGAGCAGCTGCGTGCCGACCTCGGCCGGCCCCGGCGGGTCCTGCTCAGCGTCGACCGGCTCGACTACACCAAGGGCATCGAGCACCGGCTGACGGCGTACGACGAGCTGCTGCGCGACGGCCGGGTGAAGGTCCGCGACACGGTGATGGTGCAGGTGGCGGTGCCGAGCCGGGAACGGGTGGACAGCTACCGCGTGCTGCGCGACCGGATCGAGGGCGAGGTCGGCCGGATCAACGGCGAGTACGGGCGGGTCGGCGAGACCGCCATCCACTACCTCAACCAGCCGTTCGACCGCGCGGACCTGGCGGCGCTCTACCAGACCGCGGACGTGATGGTGGTGACGCCGCTGCGCGACGGCATGAACCTCGTCGCCAAGGAGTACGTCGCCGCCCGCGCGGACGCCTCCGGCGCGCTGGTGCTCAGCGAGTTCGCCGGCGCGGCCGCCGAGTTCGAGGACGCCTTCCTGGTGAACCCGCACGACGTCGACGGGCTCAAGGAGACGCTGCTGCAGGCGATGGAGGCCGACCCGGCGGACCTGGCACGCCGGATGGCGGCCATGCGGGCCCACCTGAGCAGCCACGACATCATCGCGTGGGCGCGGGCGTACCTGACCGCGCTGGACGGCACCGGCCGCGTCGCCGCGGGGCTGGGCCGCTCCGTGCGGGCGCGCGGACGTGCCGCCGGGCTACGCCGTTGAGCCGATCCGGTAGCCGGCCCGGGGCACGGTCTGCACGATCATCGGCTCGCCGAGCTTGCGGCGCAGGTTCATCACCGTGACCCGCACGACGTTGCTGAACGGGTCGGTGTGCTCGTCCCACACCTGCTCGAGCAGGTCCTCGGTGGTGACGGCCTGGCCCTGGCCGCGCATCAGCGCGTGCAGCACCCCGAACTCCTTGACGGTGAGGTTGAGCGGGCGGCCGTCGCGGGTCGCCGTACGGGCCGCCACGTCGACCACCACGCCGTCGCGCTTCAGCACCGGCGGCAGCGCGGGGGCCGTACGCCGGGCCAGCACCTGCACCCGCGCCAGCAGCTCGGCGAAGGCGAAGGGCTTGGTGAGGTAGTCCTCGGCGCCCAGCCCCAGCCCCTCGACCCGGTCGTAGATCCCGCACGCGGCGGTGAGCAGCAGCACGCGGGTGCCGATGTTCTCGCGGACCACCCAGCGGCACACGTCGTCGCCCGTACGCCCGGGCATGTCCCGGTCCAGGACCGCCACGTCGTAGCGGTTGACGCTGAGCCGCTCGTGGGCGGCGTCCCCGTCGTAACAGACGTCGACCGCCATGGCCGCCCGCCGCAGCCCGACCGCGATGGTGTCCGCGAGCAGGCGTTCGTCATCGGCTACCAGGATCCGCACGCCGCCACTATCTCAAGCCGGGCCATAAAACCGCAGTAAAAGATCACGGCGTCCAGACCCACACGTCCTGATCCGGCCGGCCGGGCCCGAAGATCTGCTCCACCAGGGCCCGCAGCGGCTCGTGGCCGGCGTCGGCGCGCAGCACCAGGACGTCGCCCTGCCAGCGGGTGACCTCCGCGCGTACCGCCTGCTGGTCGGCGGCGGTCACGAGCGGGGCGGTGCCGGTCTTGGTGGTCTCGCTGACGAGCCGGCTGAGCGTACTGCCGCGGGCCGGGCCCATCCGGCCGACGCCCTCGACGCTCGGGCCGAGGAAGTATCCCTCCGGCATCGCGAACTCGTTGCGGGCCGCGGCGCCCCAGCTCAGCGCGTCGCGCCCGCGCGAGGAGTCCGGCAGCGGTACGGGGACGAGCGTGTGTCCCGGAGCGACGTAGTGGCGCCAGGTGCCCGAGGTGATGAACACCGGCGGCGGCGCGTCCGCGATGGCGGGCACCGGTGTGGGTACGAGCGGCAGCAGCGCCCCCGCGATCAGCACCCGCCAGGCCGGTCCCCGCAGCCGATCCCAGCCGACCGCGATCAGCACCACGATCGCGCCGATCACCACGAACGTCAGCCGGCTGGGCATCAGCAGGCCGAGCACCGGCAGCCCTTCGGGCATCGAGGCCAGCGGGCCCGGTGTGTCGGTCACGAGCCCGCCGAGGCGCAGCACCGGCCCGAGCGAGAGCACCCCGCCGACGACCGCGGTCACGGCCGCCACCCGTGCGGGCACCGACCGCTTCCACAGCATGACCGCGAGCAGCACCGCCACCAGCGTCAGCGGCCAGCCCCAGTAGCTGTTCTGCTCACTGCGCCCGACCGTCGCCTCGGACGCCGGGGTGCCCGCGAGGGTGTCCCGGGCGAACGTCAGGTACGCGAGCGGGTCCTCTCCCCAGTCGGTGAAGTACGGCATGCTCGAGAACGACTGCGGCCCGTGGAACTGGAACCAGATCGGGTACGCGCACAGCACCCCCGCCACGACGGCGGTGAGCCCGAGCGCCCGCAGGAACGCCCCCGCCCGCCGCCGCGCCTCGGCCGGTCGCATCGCCGCGTGCACGGCGGTGAGGACCAGGCCGCCGACGGCCGTGATGAGCAGCAGCTCCTCGTTGATGAAGAGCTGGTACGTGACCAGCGCCCCGAGGATCAGCCCGTCCCGCCGCCAGCGGCCGTCGACGCCCAACCGGGCGATCCGCGCGACGATCAGCGGCAGGGCGAAGTTGGAGACGAAGTTCGGCTGGCCGTTCGCGTGGTGGATGATGCCCGGCGCGAAGCCCGCGAAGGCGCCCGCGGCGAACGCCGCCACCCGGGACCGGACCAGGTAACGCTGCAGCACCCAGTACGCGCTGAACGCCGTGCCGGCGGCCGCACCGACCATCCAGATCAGATAGGCGACCCGCGGCCCGAGCAGCATCGTCACCGGCGCCATCGGCAGCGTGACGCCCAGCACCGAGGTGTTGGCGATCATGTTCACGCCCTCGGGGGCGTTCTGCTGCGTCGAGAACAGCGGGTTCGACAGGTGCCGCACCGAGTACGCCCCGTGCGACAGCAGCCACTGGAACCACGTGTTGTCCCCGGCCAGATGCCCCGAGATCCGCCCACCGGGGTCCACCACGTAGCCGGCCATGACGAGCAGGCCGAGTCCGATGTAGACGCCCGCCACGACCAGGTGCGGCCGGGCGCGGCGCCAGCGCGACGGAGCCGGGGCGGCGACCGGTGCGGCCGGCTGCGCCGGAGCGAGGGTGAGCGAGTTGACCATGGGCGGCGACCGTACGGACGCCGGGGTAAGGCTGAAGTAAAGGTGCTAAACAGCCAGCTGCTTGACGAGCCAGTCCAGAATCGCGTCCATGGGTTCCTGCCAGCCGCCGTCCAGCATGAGGTCGTGCCCCATGCCGGGGAACAGCAGCGGCGCGCCGCCGTAGCGGGCCGCCGCGCGGTCCAGCGCCTTGCGGGTGACCACCCGGTCGTCGGGGCTGCCGACCACCAGCATCGGCGGGTCGCCCACCGGGTCGGCCGGTTCCGGCGCGGCGAGCAGCGACCGGTAGACCGCGGACGGCGCCCGGACCAGCCGCCCGACGTACCCGTCCGCCGCCGGGAGGTCGGCGCGGAACAGCTGCTCGCGGCTCAGCCTCAGCCCGCCGCCGAAGAAGGCCGGGAGGGTGCCGCGCGGGTTGGCGCGCAGTGCGGCTCCGAGCGCTGACCAGCCGTGCAGCACCGGTGCCACCAGGACGGCGGCCCGGGCCGGGTAGCGCGCCAGCGCGTGCGCCACGACGAGCGCACCGACGCCGTGGCCGACCAGCACGGTCTGCCGGGGCAGCCCGGCGGCCACCTGCACCACGTCGTGCACGTACGCGCGGAGCGAGCCCTGCTTGCGGTGGCTGAGCGCATACCCGGCGAACCCGCGCGAGGCCACGTGGCCGAGCCAGTGCTCGCGGAAAGCCCAGGCGCCGTGGCCCAGCCCCGGTACGAACAGGACCGGCGGCTGCCCCTCGTCGGGATGCGGGAGGGCGCTCAGCACCTCCCGGCGCACCGGAGGAACGGGGTTCGTCCAGTCCTCGAACCGCAACACCCGGGACGTCATGAGGCGGGCTCCATCTGCTTCAGGAGATCCTCCAGCGCGCGCAGGTAGTGGGTGTGGCTGACCTCGAACCAGTGCCGCGACGACGGGACGACCCGCAGGCGGGTCCAGGAGCGCAGCGGCCGCGTCGACTCCCGCTGCTGCACCGAGACAGCGCGGTCTGGATCGCCCGCGCGCAGCCGCAGCCACCGGGCGACCGCCACGCTCTGCCAATGGGCGATCGGGAACAGCCCCGCGTCGGCCTGCACCAGCCCCACCACCGCCAACGTCGGGTGCCGCCGGGCGAACGCGTGCAGATGCAGGTCGGGCTTGCCGTCCTCGTCGACCTCCAGCAGCTCCGGGGCGAGGAACTCGAAGCGCGGCAGGTAGCCGGTGGCCGTGACGACCAAGTCCGGTTCGGCGCGCCGGCCGTCGGCGAACTCCACCGTGGAGCCCTCGAGCCGGACGACGTCCGGCACCGGGGTGATCCGCCCGTGGCCCACGTAGTAGGCCAGCTGGCTGTTGACGACCGGGTGACTCTCGTACGGGCGGTGGTCCGGCGCCGGCATGCCGAACCGGGTGACGTCGCCGACGGTCAGACGGACCGTACGGTGATAGAGCCACTGGCGCAGCCGCAACGGCAGGCGCAGCCGCAGCAGGCCGGCGTTGACCTGGTCGGCGGGGCGGCCGAAGACGTACTTGGGGGCGTACCAGTAGCCGCGGCGGGTCGAGTGCCACACCGTGGTGGCCTGCTGCGCCGCCTCGACCGCGATGTCGCAGCCGGTGTTGCCACCGCCGATCACCAGCACCTTCCGGCCACGGAGCTGCGCGGCATCCTTGTACGCGGACGCGTGCATCACCCGCCCCCGGAACGCCGATGTGTCCACCGACAGCGGCTTGGGCGACCAGTTGTGCCCGTTGGCCACCACGACCGCCGCGTAGCGCTGGACCCGTTCGGCGCCGCCACCGGTGCTGCGGGTCGTCACGTCCCAGCGGCCGTCGCCGACCGGGGTCACCGCCACCACCTCGGTGCCGAACCAGATGCTGTCGCCCAGGCCGAAGTGCTCGGCGTACCGCTCGAGGTACGCCAGGAGCTGGCTGTGGTGCGGGTAGTCGGGCCAGTCGTCCGGCATCGGGAAGTCGGGGAACTCGGTCAGCGGCCGGGACGAGATCAGGTGGGTGCTCGCGTAGACCGGGCTGCGGTCGTGGCGCCAGTTCCAGGCACCGCCGACCGACGTCTCCCGCTCGTAGCAGTCGACGGAGAAGCCCTGCTCACGCAGGTTCTTGACCGCCGCCAGGCCGCTGCCGCCGGCGCCGATCACGCAGACCGCGTCGTGCCGGTCCGCGATGTCAGGGGTGTCGGGCACCGGGGAATCCTCGCAGAACGCGGGCCGCTACGACAGGGCCAGCTCCGCGAGCACGGGAAGGTGGTCGCTGGCCCGGCGGGCCGCCTCGTTGTCGACCACCTCGTACCGCTCGATCCCGATGTCCGGCGAGACGAACAGCGCGTCGAGGCGCTGCCGCGGCAGGGTCGCCGGGTAGGTCAATGTCGCGCCGCCGCCGTGGGACGCGGTGTCGATCAGGCCGTCGGCGACCGTACGCCACGCTCCCCCGCCCGGCCCCTCGTTCAGGTCGCCGCCGGCCACCAGCGGACCCTCCACGGAGGACAGCGCCTCCTTCCACAGCGCCGCCTGGTCGGGGCGTTCCGCCGGATCCGTCGCGAGGTGCGAGCCCGAGACGGTGACCTCGCCGCCGGGCACCGAACAGCGCGCGAAGGCCGCCCCGCGCAGGTGGCGGCCGGGGGTGAGCGGATAGCGCAGGCACCACGTCTCGTGCACCCGCACCCGGAGGCTGACCAGCAGCAGGTTGCCCAGCGACGGCATGCCGCCCGCGGCGACCACCATGCCGAAGTCGTCGGCCAGGGAGGCGCACTTCTGCCGCCACCGGAACCGCCGCGGCGCCTCCTGGACGATGAGGACGTCCGGGGCCAGCTCACGGACCAGCCCGATCAGGGCCGAGCGGTCGTCACGCAGCCCGTGCACGTTGTAGCTGAGCACCCGCAGCCGGACCCCGGACATGTCCTCCCCCTCAGATCCGGCGGGCGAGGTCGGCCGCGCCGAGCACGCCGGCCGTGTTGCCGGTCTCCGCGGCTCTGATCTCCGCGACCGGGAAGCGGCCGCGCTGGGCGAGCTGGTCGCGGTAGGTGCGTTCGGTCGGCCCCATCAAGAGGTCGCCCGCGTCGATGACACCGCCGCCGACGACCAGCACCTGCGGGTCGAAGGCCTGGGCCAGGTCGGCCATCGCCACGCCCAGCCAGTAGCCGATCTGCGCGAACGCGTCGCGGGCGACGCCGTCGCCGGCCTGCGCCGCCTCGGTGATCATCCGGCCGCTGACCTGATCCGGGTCGCCGCCGGCCAGCTCCAGCAGCTGCCGGGCGCGCTCCGGTTCCTGCCGCGCGCCCGCGCGGGCGAAGCGGACCAGCGCGTTGCCGCTCGCGTACTGCTCGAGGCAGCCCAGCCGGCCGCAGCCGCAGGGATGGCCGCCGTTGACGGACTGGATGTGGCCGAGCTCGCCGGCGGTGCCGTTGGCGCCGCGCCACAGGGCGCCGTTGAGCACGATGCCGCCGCCGATCCCGGTCCCCACGGTGATCATCACCATGGAGTCGTCGGCCTGCCGCGCGGCGCCGAAACGGAACTCGGCCCAGGCGGCCACGTTGGCGTCGTTCTCGAGCACGGTCGGCAGCCCGACCGCCTTGGCGACGTAGTCGCGCACCGGCTCGTCCCGCCAGGCCAGATTGGGTGCGAAGAGCACCGTCGCGCCGGCCGCGTCGATCCACGCGGCCGCGCCGATGCCGATCGCCTTCGCCTCGGGGTGCCGGGCCGCAAGCTCGGCGGCGACCGCCACGATGGTGTCGCGCGTGCCGGCCGGGTCGTCCGCCGGGGTCTCCCGCCGCGTCTGCGCGATGACGGCACCCTGGTCGTCCACCACCCCGCCGGCCACCTTCGTGCCGCCCACGTCGACTCCGATGGTCAGCGTCACGCTGCCCGTCCCCTCTGTTGTGTCACACCACGTCGCCGGGGGCGTCGTCGCCCGGCCGGCTGCCGTGGTCCTCGGCCGCGGCCGGTGTCCCTCGTGCCGACACATCATGATCTACGCTGCGGGATCCCACCACGCCGGTTTCGCCCGGCGAATCCTCCTTCGCGTAGTTCGCGACGGCTGCGGCCCAAGGATCCGCGTCTCGGCGGCGGGTGTGCTTTGCCACATCCGATTCTTCGGCACGCGGCAGAGGGCCGCCATTTACGGAGTCCGCTTTTTCGGTACGCGACAGAGGGCCGCCGGACGCAGCGGCGGGCCGGCGGCCTCCCGTGGACGCGGCCTCCGCGGCGGCCCGCCCTCCGGCACGCGCCCCGGCTTCGTGCCCGGCACCGGCCGGACCTCGGGTCGGGGCCGGGCTGCGGGTCGCGGCTCCCCACGGGTCGGCGGTCTCGTCCGGTTGCGCCGGGGCGACCGGTCCTTCTCCCGCCCGGGTGGCGGTGGACCAGGCCTGGTCGGGGGTCGGCTCGGGACGCGGCGCGGTCTTCGGCTTCGGGCGCGAGCCGGAGGCGCCCGCGATCGTCGAGAAGGCCCGCATCATGCTGGCCACTCCGGCGGCGAGGTCTCCCGCGCCGGTGGCCAGGCGTTCGGCGGTCTCCGGCGTCGGATCGCGCAGGGCGGCTATGGCCCGGCAGATCGGGCACACGCAGCACTCGGCCGTGCCGGTCGCCCAGCCGGTGCTGCTCTTGTGCTGCTGTGACCCCGTACCGGAGAAGAATTGACCCGCGACTCCGGTGAGCATGTCGCCGAGGCCGCCTTCTCCGCGTCCTTGCGACGCCATCGCGAGCAGGGCGGCGACGAGCCGTTCCGCCTCCTGGCGTGCCGATCCCGTGGTGCCTGTCATCGTCCGAGCCCTTCCCACGCCGTGGCGCGAACGGCCGTCACGCGCGGGCGAGGCTCTCGACCCGGCGCTTCAGCTCCTTCAGCGCCGTGTCCATGATCATTTTCTCGGCCTTGCGCTTGAACATGCCGAGCATGCCGATGTTGAGCTCCACCTCGAGCGTGTACGTCACCGTCGTCGTGCCGTCGCCCGCGTCGGTGAGGTCGTACGCGCCGTTCAGCGTCTTCTGCATCTTCGACGGTGCCACCAGATGCCACTCGATGCGCGACAGGTCGTCGGCATATGCGTATTCCAGCGTGTAGTCGTCGGCGAGCGGTCCGGCGTCGAGGACGAATCGGACCTGGGCCGCATAGCCGTCCTCGTACTCCTCGACGACCTCGACCCGTTTCATCGCGTCCGCCCACTCGGGATAGCGGGGGAAGTCGCAGATCACCGCGGCGACCTGGTCGAGGGGCGCCTGGACCTGGATCGACTGCGTCGAGGTGTCCGCCATGGCTGGCAGGCTACCCCCTGGCGGGCCGGAACCGGACGACTCCCCGCCGCGTCGGACGATGGGCCGATTCCCGGGGCTCCGGCTACGATCCGTCACGTGCCCGCCTCAGCCAGCGCTCCCGTGCGCGTCCACCCGCTCGCGGTGGCCGCCCGCCTCGTCATGCTCGCGCTCGTCGCGGCGCTCACCCTGATCGCCACGCAGGACGCCGGGGAGCTGCGCTGGATCGCGTTGCTGCTGGTCGCGGCCCTGCCCGCGCTGTTCGCGCAGGACCACCGGATCGCCGCGCCGCTGGGCCGGTTCGCCGAGGTCGCCGTCACCGGGCTGGCCGCCGGGTCGGTCGCGGCCGCGGCGAACATCTCCGGGACCGTCCAGGCCGGGTTCGGCGCGGAGGCGGTGCTGCCTTACCTGGCCGTACCGCTGCTGACCGCGGCGCTGCGCCGGCGTCCGACCGAGGGCGCCGCGCTGCTCGGCGTCGCGGCCGTGGCGATGGTCATCGGCGGCGTGGCCGCGGAGGACGGGGAGTCGATCATCACCCAGCCGGGCTACCTCGCCGCCGGGGGTCAGTGGCTCGTGCTCGGCGCGATCGTCACTTTCGCCGCCGACACCATGCGGCAGCTGATGGCTCCCGCCCAGAACAAGCCCCAGCCGTACGCGGAGGCCACCCGCCTGCTCACCCAGCTGCGCAGCGTCGCCCGGTCGCTGCCGGGCGCCACTCTCGACCCCGGCGGCATCTCCGAGCACCTCCTCGAGGAGCTGCGCGTGGTCGCGCCCGGGCACCGCGCGGCCGTGCTCTCGGCCAGCGGCGGCGGGCGCCTCGTCGTGCTCGCCCAGACCGGCGCCGACCGGGTCGACTGGGAGGTCACGCTCGACGCCGACTCGGCGATCGCGGACGCGTGGGCCACCCAGCAGCCGCAGACCGCGTCACGCTCCCAGGCCCGCTCGCACCAGGGCGGCGAGGCCTCGTCGCTGGTCGTGCCGCTGGTCGCGGGCGTACGCACGATCGGGCTCGTGATCCTGGAGGCCGACGTGCCCAACGCGTACCCGTCGGCGGTGATCGCCAGGGTGACCGAGGTGACCGGCCCGGCGGCGCTGCGGCTGGAGGCCGCCCTGCTCTTCGACGAGGTGCGTTCGCTGGCGACCAATGAGGAACGCCAGCGCCTGGCCCGCGAGATCCACGACGGCGTCGCGCAGGAGCTCGTGATGGTCGGGTACGGCATCGACAACGCCCAGGCGACCCTGCCGGAGGGCGCCGACGAGACCGCCGAGGAGCTGCGCACCCTGCGCGGCGAGGTCACCCGGGTCATCACCGAGCTGCGGCTGAGCCTGTTCGAGCTGCGCTCCGAGGTGGACCGCAACGGCGGCCTCGCGGCGGCGATCGCCGAGTACGCCCGCACCCTCGGCACGTCCGCGGGCCTGCGGGTGCACTTCACCTTCGACGAATCGACCGCCCGCCTCCCCGCGGCGACCGAGGCGGAGCTGCTCCGCATCGCCCAGGAGGCGATCACCAACGCCCGTAAACACGCCGGCGCGTCCAACCTGTGGGTCACGTGCACCGTCGACCCGCCGTACGCGGAGATCGAGGTCTCCGACGACGGCAAGGGCTTTGCCGACGACCGCCCGGACGGGCGCTACGGCCTTGCGATCATGGCCGAGAGGGCGGAACGTATCCGAGGCCGGCTGGAGATCAGACCACGACACCCCAGCGGGACAACCGTTGCGGTAGTGCTCGGAACCTCCGCTCGGCGCGATAGCGTGCGGGATAGCGTTTCCGCACCAGAAGGGGAGTAACCCGAGCATGTCGACCAGTCCGATGCCGACGACCCGCACCAAGGTGCTCCTCGTCGACGATCACGACCTGATCCGTAAGGGGCTGCGGCACGCGTTCGAGCGGGACCGGCAGTTCGAGGTGGTCGGCGAGGCCGCCACGGCCGCCGAGGCCGTCCGCCAGGCCGGCGCGCTGCAGCCCGACGTGGTCATCATGGACCTGCGCCTGCCCGACGGCAGCGGCCTCGAGGCGACCCGCGCGCTGCGCAAGAACAACGCCAACATGGGCATCGTGGTCCTCACCATGTACGCGGGCGACGACCAGCTCTTCGGCGCCCTGGAGGCCGGGGCCAGCGCATTCGTGCCCAAGACGGCCCCGGCAGACGAGGTGGTGGCGGCCGCCCGGCACGCGGCGTCGGCCCCCAGCGCCTTCACCGCGGCGGACCTGGCCGAGGCGATGAAGCGGCGCCTCGCGCCGTCCGGGCCGCAGCTCTCGCCGCGGGAGGGACAGGTGTTGCGCCTGCTCGCCGACGGGATGAGCGTGGCGGGCATCGCCAAGCAGCTGTTCGTGTCGGAGTCCACGGCGAAGACCCACATCTCGAAGCTCTACGAGAAGCTCGGAGCGGCGAACCGCGCCCAGGCGCTGATGACGGCGCTGCGGCTCGGGCTGCTCGAAGCGCCGGACGCGCCGAAGTTCTGAGCGTCCTCGCTCCCGCCCGTCGCCCCACCCGGGGTGGCGGGCGGTCGTCTTTCCGGCGGGCGCTTTCCGTCTTACCGTCACCGAACTGGCAATTTCGGCGTTTCTGGAATCAACATTTCTGACTCGCCCCGTTCCGCGTCGACCGAAGCGCAGTAGCGCCCGGTCAAGCGGCGCGGCGGGCGGCCAGGCGGCGGGACGCGAGGTACGCCTCGCAGCCCAGGCACAGGCCGAAGGCGGCGTTCAGGAAGGCCGCGAGCAGACCGAAGGCCGTGAAGATCAGGCCGAGGGTCGCCGCGCCGCTCAGGTAGCCGGCCGACGCGACCGCCAGGAAGGCGAAGCCGACCAGCTGGGCGAAGCGCACCGGCGCGGCCTCCTCGCGCTCGGCGGGCGGTCCGATGCGCGGGGCCACCAGCGCACGGTAGATCAGCGGGTACGGCCCCCGGCGGGGGTCGGCGGCGGTGACGGCGAAGACGACGGCCTGCGCGAGCGCGAGCCAGCCCCAACCGGTCGCCAGGACGGCGACGAGGACGACGCTGGTCAGCGCTGCGGCGAAGCGCGGGCCGCGGGGGTCGAGCTGCATCCTTGGACTGTGGCACGCCGCGGCCCGCTCGCCACGGTGTCGTGCATCACCGGCGGCCAAGTGCGGATTCCCTGGTCAGCGCGCCGGCAGGACGTCGCCGAGCGCGGCGATGAGCTGAGGCTTGGCGGGAACGCCCGTCGCCCGCTTCGCCACCCGGCCTTCCTCGTCGAGCACGAGCAGCGTCGGTGTCTTCCAGATCCCGAGGGCGCGTACGGCGTCGAGGTGGCTCTCCGCGTCGATCTCGACGTGCTGCACTCCGGGGAGCATCGCGGCCACCTCGCCGCTGATCCGCCGCACCGCCCGGCACGGCGCGCAGAACGCGGACGAGAACTGGAGCAGCGTGGCCTGCGCCGGCCCCACGCCCAGCGTGGCCAGCAGCGCCGGATCGATCCGCTCCTCCACCGCACCCTCCGCCTCGGCAGCCCCGCGGCCGGACGCTCGAAGGCGGCCTTCGGTGCCGCGCCGCCACAACCCGATCACGACACCCAATGCGACGACCGCGGCAGCGGTGGCCGGTCCGGCGGTGTCCATGAGCCCACTCTGGCACGGCCGCCGCGGCGCCGCGATGTGAGCTACGACGCCGGCTGGTACGCGCTGGCCTGCAGCGTGAACAGCTGCGCGTAGATGCCGTCGGCCGCCATCAGGCTGCGGTGGTCGCCCTCCTCCACCACCGACCCGTGGTCCAGGACGTAGATCCGGTCCGCCTCCCGCACGCTCGCCATCCGGTGGGTGATCAGGACGACCGTACGGCCGGCCGCCAGCTCGCGGAGCCGGACGTACACGTCGTGCTCGGC
Source organism: Actinoplanes sp. NPDC049681 (assembly GCF_044465265.1). Lineage (NCBI taxonomy): Bacteria > Bacillati > Actinomycetota > Actinomycetes > Micromonosporales > Micromonosporaceae > Actinoplanes > Actinoplanes sp. NPDC049681. Next base: position 383,202 of record NZ_JBITLP010000002.1, on the reverse strand, counting down.
GCGTGCGTCGAGGTTGGCCGTCGGTTCGTCGCAGATCAGCAGGGGCGCGTCGCGGTAGAAGGCGCGGCTCACCGCCAGCCGCTGCCACTGGCCGCCGGACAGGTCGGCGCCGTCGGTGAAGTGGCGGGACAGCAGCGTCTCGTACCGGCGGGGCAGCTCCATCACGAAGTCGTGGGCGTCGCCGGCCCGGGCCGCCTCGTGGATGTCCGGGAGGCGGGGGCTGCGCTCGTACCGTCCGATCGTGATGTTGACCCGCGCGGAGAGCGGCCACCGGGTGGGTTCCTGCATGACCACCGCGACCCGGCGGCGCAGCGACTCCGCGTCGTAGGCGGTGACGTCACGCCCGTCCCAGCGGATCCGCCCCGACTGCGGCCGGTAGAGGCCCGCCAGCAGGCCGGCCAGTGTCGACTTGCCCGAACCGTTCTCCCCCACCAGCGCGATGATCTCGCCGCGGCGCAGGGTCATGCTGACGTCACGGACGGCCGGGCGATCCGCGTCCGGATAGGCGAAGGTGACCTCGTCGAGGCGGAGCTCGGCGAACCCGGCCGGCGCGGCACGCCCGGTGGCGGTCTCGTCGCGGGACCGGGAGAGGTCGCAGAAGCCCTGGAAGTCGGCGAAGTAGAGCCCCTGCTCGAAGACCCGGTTGGCACTGTAGGCGAGCTCGGTCAGCTTGCCGATCCCCATGCTGATCGCGTACGCGGCACCGCCACCCGCCGCCAGCTCCATCCGCCCGGTCCACAGCAGCCAGAGCAGGACCGCGTACGTCAGCCCGGTCGCCAGGCCGCTGAGCGCGTTGCCGACCAGCGTGGTGCTCACCTGGCGCTCGGCGAGCCTGATCTCCTCGAGGGTGGCCGCCGACAGCAGGCGCTTGATCTCGGTCAGCAGGTATCCGCGTACCGTGAAGGCCCGCAGCTCCGCCGCCGACTCCCGGTCCGCGAGCAGGTGGGCGAGCATCCGCTGGCGCCGCCAGACGGCGATGAAACGCAGCACCTGGCGGTAGCCGAGGCGGGCGGAGCGCACGGCGGCCCAGGCGATCGGCACGACGGCGAGCACCAGCAACGGCAGCAGCACCGGATGCAGCACGGCCAGCACCCCGGCCGCCGCGGCCAGCCCGATGAAGTTCGTGCCGAGCTCGATCGCGCGGTCGACGAGCATCTGGGCGGCGTCGATCCCCCGGTCCCGGGCCCGTTCCATGGCGTCGCGCCAGCCGGGGTCGTCGAAGGTGGACAGCTCCACGCTGGTCGTCAGCTCGAGCAGCCGCATCTCCGCGGCCTCGAAGACCCTGGGTGACAGGCGGCCGTTGGCCGCTGCGGCGGCCGAGGTGAGCGCGCCCCGCACGGCCAGGGCGAGCACGAGCAGAACCAGCGACGGTACGGCGGCCCGCACCCGTTCCGGCGTCGGCCCCTCCCGCAGCAGCCCGTCGAAGACGCCGACCACGCTGATCAGTCCCACGGCGCTGGCGAGCCCGCCCAGCAGCTGCAGCACGACGACCGCGGTGGTGGTGCCGGGGCTGGCCCGCCACGCCAGCGACCAGGCGGCCCGCAGCAGCCTGGGAAGCCGACGGAACATCTGCAGGAAGCTGGTGTTGGCGGCCTCCTCGGTGCTGGTGAGCCAGTACGGCAGGGCCAGCTCGCCGCTCTCCTCGCCGGCCAGGCCGGTGCCGGTCTCGGTCTCCTCCGGGGTGGCGTCCTGCATGTAGCCGTTCCTACCCCGCCTTCACGGAACGTGTCTATTCACTCACGTCATTCAGCAGGTCGTTCAGCTTCGCGGCCTTGGTCTCCCAGCGCCACTCCCGCTCCACCCAGGACCGTCCGGCCGCGCCCATCCGCCGCGCCGCCTCGGGATCGGACAGCAGGCCGGCCAGCCGGTCGGCGATCGCCGGCACGTCCCGGCCGCCGACGACGTACCCGGTCTCGCCGTCACGCACCGCGTCCGGCGCGCCGCCCGAGTCACCCGCGAGCACCGGCAGCCCGGTCGCCGACGCCTCGAGGTAGACGATGCCCAGGCCCTCGACGTCGAGGCCGGCGCCACGGGTGCGGCACGGCATCGCGTACACGTCGCCGGCGGCATAGTGCGCCGGCAGCTCCTCCCACGGCACCGAGCCGGTGAAGACGACGTCGGCCTCCACGCCCTCCGCGCGGGCCAGAGCCTGCAACTTCTCCCTGTACGGTCCACCGCCCACGACCAGCAGCGCCGCGTCAGGAACCCGCCGCCGGATCGCCGGCAGCGCCCGGATCAGCATGTCCTGGCCCTTGCGGGCGACGAGCCGCGACACGCACACCACCACCGGCCGGTCGCCGAGCCCGTGCCTCGCCCGCACCTGCGACCCGTCGACGTCCGGGTGGTACGCGTCCACGTCCACGCCCGGGGTGAGCCGTTCCAGGCTGGTGAGCCCGTGCAGCGCCCGGTCCAGGCGTACCCGCTGGAACTCCGTCAGGAAGGTCACCACGTCGTTGCCCCGGGCGATGCGCCGCAGCAGCTGCCGGGCGCCGGGCAGCGCGGCCCACCCGATCTCGTGCCCGTGGGTCAGCGCGACGGCCCGCTCGATCCCGGCACGCCGCCGCAGCCCGTCGGCCAGCAACCCGAGCGGAGCGGCGGCACCGAACCAGACGCTGTCGCACCCGTACGACCGCGCGAGCTCGGCGGCCCGCCGCGCCACCGCGGGCGTCGGCAGGAGCACGCCGGTCTGCTCGCGGACGACCTCGAACGGCTGCTCGGCATCGAACTTCCCGGCGCCCCGCCACGTCGAGGCGTAGACGACGACGGAGTCCGCCGGCTGACGCACGGCCAGGTTGTGCACGAACTGCTGGATCCCACCGGGCCGGGGCGGAAAGTCGTTGGTGACCAGCAAGGTCCTCCCGGTCACCGCTCGCCTCTCGCATAGGCGCGCGCGGCGGCCATCCGTTCGACCGTGGACGGATGCGAGGCGGACATGACGTACTCCCAGGCCGGAGGATCGGGATCGGACAGATTGACGGTGCCGAGGCGGCGCTGCATCGCCTCGAAGGCGGCCGGGTCCCCGGTGAGCTCCAGAGCATGGGCGTCGGCCCGGGCCTCCACCCGGCGCGAGACGAGCGCCTGCACCGGCCCGCCCACCAGCCCGGCCAGCGTGACGAGGGCGATGACGAGCGCGATCGCCCGGGGCTCACCCATGGCATCGACTCCGGCCCAGCGCAGCAGCCAGCCCGCGGACCCCAGCAGATACAGCGCGATCACCGCGGCCGCCGCCCCGAGCGCGCCGATGACCGTACCGGTGAGCACGTCGCTGCGCTTGGCGTGGCCCAGCTCGTGAGCCGCCACGGACACCACCTCGGCCGGCGTCGCCTCGGTGAGCATCGTGTCGTACACGACGATCCGCCGCGTCGGCCCGAACCCGGAGACGTAGGCGTTGACCGCCCGCGTCCGGCGCGAGGCGTCGGCGACCAGAACATCCTTGACGGGTACGCCGTCCCGCGCAGCCAGATCCATCAACTCGGTCCGCAACGGCCCGGCGGCCATCGGCGTGAACTTGTTGAAGATCGGCTCGACCACCACGGGCAGCACGAACGACAGCAGAACGACCAGCGCGGCAGCCCCCACGGCCCCGTACGCCCACCACCACCGCGGCGCCAAACGAGTGACGGCGAAGAACCCGAGCAGCGCCAAGGCCCCGATCACCGCCCCTACGGCGAACGACTTGGCGACGTCGACCGCCCACGCGCCCCAGGACTGGGTCGAGATCCCGTACCGGACGACGACGGTGTGCCGCCACGCGGCGAAAGGCAACGTCAACACCTCGGCGACGAGGACGACCAGCAGCCCGCCGAGCACCGCCTGCGCGATCCAATGCCCGCCGAACGGGCGCCCGGCGAACGCCACAAGCCGCGAGCCCAGCGGCGTGAACCCCAGCACCAGCGCGCCGGCCAGCCCGATGACCATCCCCCCGTACGCCCCGGGCCGCAACGCGGAATGGAACTCCCGGGCACGGGCCAGCTGGTCGGCGGGAAACTGCCCCAGCGCGGCCAGCTGATCGGCCCGCGGAGCGGGCGGGCGGTGCCACGGGATGGTGACGGCGGCGTAGACCGCCAGGGCCACGATGAGCACGGCCAGCGTGCATGCGGCCCACAGCCGAGGTGTCACGCGCCCGTGCCTCCGTTCCGCTCGGTTTTCGGGAGCTCGTCGGGCTCCCGCCGTGATCGCCCATCCTAGGCGGGCGGCGTGCCTGCTCCCGCGACGCCGCGGCTTCCGCGTCCCGCCCGCCCGACGGGCTGGGCGCACCACCGCCAGCCCGGACCGCCAACGGCCCGGGCGCACCACCGCCAGCCCGGACCGCCAACGGCCCGGGCGCACCACCGCCAGCCCGGACCGCCAACGGTCTGGGCGCACCACCGGCACCCTGGACCGCACCACCGACGGCTCGGACCGCACGACCGGCAGCCCCGACACACCGCCTCGGCCGCAACGCACCGCCGGCATTCCGCGCACACTGCCGGCAACCCAGGCGGCCTCGCAGCGGCCTGGGGCGGGCCGACCGACGGGGCTGGGACGCAGGCAGGCGGCCGCCCGGAAGCAGGCCGAACGACGGACCGGCAGCGTGCGCGATCGGGCCGAGGAGCGCGGCGTCCCGGCCCCTCAGCGACCCCTCCGGATCGACCCCACCGGGGCCGTCCCCATGATCACGCCACGTGACCCCGGCGGCGGACCAGAGGCACGACGACCGGCGGCTCCGGCGTCTCGAGCAGTTCCACGTCGAAGCCCGCCATCTCGAACAACTCGATCGCGCGCAGTTCGCCCGGGGTCAGGTCGGCGATGCCGTCCGGCGTGTCCGCCATCGCCTTGATCAGGCATCCTTCGCACCCGCGTCCTCGACCGGGGCAGCGGCCGCAGTCGATGATCATCACTTCCTCCTCGTGCCGACGGTGGTGCGGCCGCGATCCGGGGGAAGTGCCTGTCGCGGACCGACCACCATCGGTGACAGTCACGCTATGGAGGGGGTACGACAAAAATCAGGACCGGGAGAGCCGGCGCAGCAGTGAGTCCGCTCCCATCGGGTACGCACCGTGCCGCCGTACGCCGTCGGCGACCTCGCGGTCCGACGAGATCACGACGAGCGGGCGGCCCGCCGGTTCGGCCCGGACGAGTTGCCGGATCAGCTCGTCGGCGGTGTCGCCCTTGCGCGAGAACAACACGCGTACGCCGCGCGGCGCCGGTGGCAGCCCATGCACGCGCTCCGCGCCGTCGAAGACCACCGTGACCTCGTCGCCCGTCTGCGCGGCGATGCCGCCGAGGCCGGTGATGAGGCGCTTGCGCTGCTGCTCGAGCGACATCTCGGCGAAGCCGCGCTTGGTGACGTTGTAGCCGTCCACGATGAGGTGGGCGCGTGGCAGCGCGAGCAGTTGGTCCAGGCGGCCGGGGTCGTCGGTGTCCTGGGCGCGCGGCCGGGACCGCTCCTGTGCCCCGGGCCGGTCGGCGGACGCGTCGGCGACGAAATCCGCCGGCAGCTTGTCCGCCGGTCCCAGAGCCAGCTCGCGCCGCAGCCCCGAGGCGGCCTGTCCGATCGTCTCGAGCAGCAGCCAGAGGCGGGCGTCGTCGGCGGCGCGGGCGTCCTTCGCGCTCTGCTTGCCCGAGGCCGCCGCTGCTTCCGCCTCCGCCAGTCGCGTGCGCAACCGGCGTACCTCCGCATCATGATCTGTCGCCACCTTGGCCGCGCGGCCCTTCTCGGTGGCCAGCAGGTCGCTGGCCCGCTTGTGGGCCGCCTGCGTCTCCCGCAGGGCGCGCGCCGTGGTCCGGGCCTCCTCGCGGAGCTGGCCGAGCTCCTCACGCACCCGGGCGAGCTCGTCACGGAGCTTGTCCGCCTCGACCTTGGCCACCGCGCGGTCGTGCTCGGCCCGGGCCGCACGCTGCTCCGCCTCCCGGACCTGGTGAATCACCGCCGCGCTGTCGGCCTCCGCGCGCACGGATTGCCCGGCCGCCTCGACCAGGTCGCGCCAGCCGCCGGGCCGGGCCAGGTATGCGACGGCGGCGACCTCGACGGGATCCGCCGCGGCCGGCGCCATCCCCGCGGCGACCGCGGCGCCCAGGTCACCCGTCTCGGTGACGACGCGGGCGCCGATGCGCTGGCGGAACAGCGGGTCGGCGGTGAGTTGCGCGGCGAGCGCCGCCGCGCCGAGCCGGGCCCGCCGGTTCGGGGCGAAGCGGGCCACGCGCCGCAGCGGCACGGGGATCTCGTCGGCGGGCATGCCGGGCAGCGCGGCCGCGGTCAGCACCGTGATCCGCTGCCGGACGGGCTCCGGCAGCAGCGGCTCCGGCGAGCCCGCATCATCGTCCGCGCCCTCATCACCTCCGCGATCGCCGTCGGCCGAGCCGGAGGAACCGGCAGAGCCAGTGGAACCAGCGGACCCCGCCGAGCCAGCGGAACCGGCGGAACCGGCGGAACCGGCCGAGCCGGCGGGAACAGCGGAACCGGCCGAGCCGGCGGGAACAGCAGAGCCGGCAGAGCCGGCATCAATGCCCGCTCCCCCGTGCTCGGCACCCTCACCCCCGACACCGCCGCCGCGCGGGCCGGCATGAGCGCCGCCCGCGCCGAGGTCGTCCGCGCCGGACACGCCGGAGGCCGCCCCCTCGGAGGGGCGATCATGGAACTCCCGCGGCGCCGACATTTTTCCATTCTCCCACCGTGGGCAGCGGAAAGGCCCGCGGAGCCAAGTGATCTTTTCGGGTACGGACCCGGAGAATGTCGTACCCCCGCCCTAGATTGCCCGCCGTGGCACAACCGGCATATGTCCAAGGCACTCTGGACACCCTCCTGAGCGCCGACGGCTCCGTCGATCCGGCCGCTCTGTCGCTGCGGGACACGACGTTCGTGGTCCTCGATCTGGAGACGACCGGCGGCGCGCCGGACGGCGGTGGCATCACGGAGATCGGCGCGGTCAAGGTTCGTGGCGGCGAGGAGCTGGGTGTGCTGGGCACCCTGGTCAACCCGGGTGAGCGGCTCCCGCCGTTCATCACCGTGCTGACCGGCATCACCGAGGCGATGCTGGCGCCGGCGCCGCCGATCGAGGTCGTTCTGCCGAGCCTGCTGGAGTTTCTGCGGGGGTCGGTCCTGGTGGCCCACAACGCTCCTTACGACGTGGGTTTCCTGAAGGCCGCCTGCGCCCGCCACGGATACGCGTGGCCCCAGCTGCGCGTGCTCGACACCGCCGCCCTGGCCCGCCGCGCGCTGACCCGCGACGAGGTGCCCAACCGCAAGCTCGGCACGCTGGCGCAGTTCTTCCACGCCCGCGTCCAGCCCACCCACCGGGCCCTCGACGACGCCAAGGCCACCGTCGACGTCCTGCACGGGCTGATCGAGCGGCTCGGCAGCTTCAAGGTGCACACGCTGGGCGACGCGGTCGAGTTCGCCAAGGCCGTGACCCCCACCCAGCGGCGCAAACGCCACCTCGCCGACGATCTGCCGCACGTCCCCGGCGTCTACGTGTTCCGTGCCGCCGACGACCGGCCGCTCTATGTGGGCACCTCGGTGGACATCGCCACGCGGGTGCGCAGCTACTTCACCGCCAGCGAGAAGCGGGCGCGGATGTCCGAGATGATCGCCGCCGCTACCCGGGTGGAGGCGGTCGAGTGCGCCCATTCGCTGGAGGCGGAGGTGCGGGAGCTGCGGCTCATCGCGTCGCACGCCCCGCCGTACAACCGGCGCTCGAAGTATCCCGAGCGGGTCGTGTGGCTGAAGCTCACCGCGGAGGCGTACCCGCGGTTGTCGGTGGTGCGGCAGCTCGCCGACGACGACGCCGCCTATCTGGGTCCGTTCTCCTCGCGGCGCACCGCCGAACTGGCCGCCGCCGGGGTCTACGACGCCGTGCCGCTGCGCCAGTGCACCCACAAGCTCTCCGTCCGGACGACCACGCCGGCCTGCGCGCTGGCCGAGCTGGACAGATGCCCGGCGCCCTGCGAGCACCGGATAACCCCCGACGAGTACGCACAGAGCACCGCGCTACCGCTGCGCACCGCGATGCACGGCGACCCGGAGCCCCTGGTGGAGGCCCTCATGGCGAGGATCGAGGCGCTGTCGGACCGCCGGCGTTACGAGGAGGCGGCGGTCGTCCGGTCCCGCCTCGTGGCGCTGCTGCGCGCCACCGTGCGGATGCAGAAGCTGGGGGCGCTCACCCGGCTCGGGGAGCTGGTGGCGGCGCGGCGCAACGACGCGTACGGATGGGAGATCGTCGTCGTCCGGCACGGGCGCCTGGCGGCCGCGGCCACCTCGCCGCCGCGGCTGCATCCGCGGCCGACCCTGGATCTGGCGCGGGCGACCGCCGAGACGGTCCTACCCGGACCGGGTCCGGTGCCGGCCGCCTCGGCGGAGGAGACCGAGCGGATCCTGGCGTGGCTCGAACGTCCTGACACCCGGCTGGTGGAAACTTCTGGCGACTGGGTGTCACCGGCGCGTGGCGCAGCGCGGTTCACTACCCTGCTCACCAGGGCAGAAGCGGCAGCGTCGAGACGAGACTCGTACGTTCGCTCATCGGTAACTGACCGTTCGGATGACGCTCGCTCGCTTAGGCTGTAGGGCACGCGGCGGCAAAGCCGAGAAATCGGTGGGATCCGCGCGTAATGTGCGGTCGATCCGTGAGGGGGTGTCCGAGTGGACGTCGACGCCGGCCACGGCGCCGCCCTTGGACGTGCCCTCCCGGCGCCGCTGTCCCAGCGGCTCAAGTCGTTCCTGAGCTTCCAGGGCAACGACGACGACCCGGTCACCACGCTGACCCGGACCCACCGCGCGATCCATCCGTCCGCCGACGCCGGCATCCTGCGGCGCAGCTACGCCGTGGCCGAGAACATGCACCGCGGCCAGTTCCGCAAGAGCGGCGACCCGTACATCACCCACCCGCTCGCTGTCGCGCAGATCTGCGCCGAGCTGGGCATGGACACGACCACCCTGGTCGCGGCGCTGCTGCACGACACGGTCGAGGACACCAGCTACACCCTGGAGACGCTGCACGGCGACTTCGGGCCGGAGGTGACTCACCTCGTCGACGGCGTGACCAAGTTCGACAAGGCGTTCTACGGCAAGGCCGCCGAGGCCGAGACCATCCGCAAGATGATCGTCGCGGCCGGCAAGGACGTCCGGGTGCTGGTGATCAAGCTGGCCGACCGGCTGCACAACATGCGCACCCTGGACGCCCGCTCCCCCGCCTCCCGGGCCCGCATCGCGACGGCCACGCTGGACGTGCTCGTCCCGCTCTGCGACCGGCTCGGCATCCAGGCCCTCAAGCGCGACCTCGACGACGTGGTGCTCTACCACCTGGAGCCGGAGTCGTTCGCCCGTATCGACGAGCACGTGAAGAACCGCCCGGGCTGGGACGAATATCTGAACTCGGTGTCGGTCCAGGCCCAGCGGGCGCTGCGCCGCCTGCGGGTCAGCGCCGACGTCAAACCGCGGCCCCGGCACTACTACTCGATCTGGAAGGACACGGTCGCGGGCGGTCACACCGTGCCGTTCGATCTGCCCCGCCTCGCCGTCGTCGTCGACGGCCCGGAGACCGACTGTTACGCCGCGCTCGGCGCGATCCACGGCCAGTGGCGCCCGGTGGCCGGCCGGTTCAAGGACTTCATCGCCTCCCCCAAGAACAACCTCTACCGCTCCCTGCACACGACGGTCACCGGCCCGGAGGGCCGCCTGGTCGAGGTGCTGATCCGCACGGTCTCGATGCACCGCTGCGCCGAGTACGGCGTCGCCACCGGCTACCGCTATCCGAAGTCGGCGTCCGAGTCGTCGCCGGCCACCGACCAGCTCACCTGGCTCAAACGGGTGCTCGACTGGGAGCAGGACACCACCGATGCGAGCCAGTTCCTCGACTCGCTGCGCTGCGACCTCGCCGAGGCCCAGATCACCGTCTTCGCGAAGGGCCGCACCGTCGAGCTGCCGGCCGGTTCCACGCCGGTCGACCTCGCGTACGAGCTGAACCCCGACAAGGGCGACCAGACGCTGGCCGCGACCATCAACGGCCGCCTGGCCCCGCTCGGCTCCCAGCTGCGCGACGGGGACGTGGTGGAGATCTTCACCGAGAGCGACGGCCACGTCGAGGTCGAGCCGGGCATCGCCCCGCGCGGCCCGCGCAAGGAGTGGCTGGGCTTCGTCAAGTCGACGCAGGCCCAGATGCAGATCAACCGCTACTTCGCGGAGGAGAACGCGCCGGGCATCAGCATCGCCGACAAGGTGCGCCTCGGCCGCGCGACCATCGGCCTGACCCTGCGCAAGCACGACCGCGGCCTGGCCAGCGAGGTGCCGCTGCGGCGCCTCGCGGAGGAGCTCGGCTACCCCGACCTGGAGACCATGCTGGTGGCGGTGACCGAGCGCAACCTGGAGCCGGACCAGGTGGTGGAGCAGCTCATCGCCCTCGTCGACCACCCGGACTGAGCCGATCCTTCCCGGGCCGCGCTACCCGCCCCGAATGGTGGGCGACGCCCCGATAGCCTGTGAAGCGTGAAGATTCCTCGGCGGTTGCGCGGCGCCGCGTACCAGGCGTTCTACCGCCTGCCGCACCGGGTCCGCCGGCGGATCGTGCGGCTCATCGTGCCGAAGTACCTCGTCGGCGCCGTCTGCATCGTGCGGGATGCCGAGGCGCCCGAGCCCGGCCGGCTGCTGCTCCTGCGCCAGCCGCCCGGCCGCGGCTGGGGCCTGCCGGCCGGCCTGCTCAAGAAGGCCGAGTCCCCGGCCGTCGGCGCCGCCCGCGAGCTCCGTGAGGAGTCCGGCGTGGTCATCGATCCGGACGAACTCACGCCGGCGATTCCCAACGCCATCGTGCACCCCAAGGGCTGGATCGACACCGTCTTCCTGGGTACGGTCCCCGCCTCCACCACCGACCTGGTCGTGGACGGCGGCGAGGTGCTGGAGGCGCGCTGGTTCCCCCTCGACGACCTCCCGTCCCTGACCCCGAACACGGCCCTGCTGCTCGGCACCTACGGCATCGGCCCCCGCGCGGCCCGGCAGACGCCGTGACCGCGAATCCCGTCGCCGCCGTGATCCTCGCCGCCGGGGAGGGGCAACGGCTGCGGCCGCTGACGAATCTCGTACCGAAGGCGCTGTGTCCCGTCGGCAACGTCGCGCTGCTCGACCGGGCCCTGGCACGGGTGGCCGCCCTCGGGCTTCGCGGACCGTCCACGGTGGCGGTCAACGCGGCATACCTGGCAGAGCAGATCGTCTCCCACGTCGGGACGCGCGCGCATCTCTCGGTCGAGCCGGACGGGCCCGTGGGCACGTCGGGCGGCGTGGGCCGGCTCCGGGCGTGGATCGACGGCCGCGGCGCGCTGGTGGGCAACGCCGACGCCTACCTCGCCGACCCGCTCCGGGAGCCCGGCAAGGACATCGCCGCGCTGCTGGAGGGGTGGAGCGGCGATACCGTACGCATGCTGACCAAGCCCGTCCCGCCGGGCGACACAGGCGGTTTCAGCGGGCGCCGTTTCGCCGGCTTCTCGCTGCTGCCGTGGCGGTACGTCCGCGACCTCGCCCCTGAGTTCTCCGACCTCGTCCGTACGGTGTGGCGGCCGGCGGAAGCGGCGGGCGAGCTGGAGCTGATCCCGTACGAGGGCACCTACATCGACACCGGCACGCCGGCCACCTACCTGGCGGCGAACCTGCACGCGGCCGCCGGCGGGCTGATCGACCCCACGGCCACGGTCACCGGCCACGCCGACGATTCGGTGATCGGTGCGGGCGCCGTGGTCGAGGGCCGGGTGTGCCGCTGCGTCGTCTGGCCGGGCGCCCGGGTGGCCGCCGGCGAGGAGCTGGCCGACGTCGTGCGCGCCGGAGCCGACATGACGGTGGCGGCGTGACGCGACACCCGGAAGCTCGTCGCGGGGCGGGCGGCGGGAATCGCTAGCATGAACCGACGCCGACCCGAGGGAGCTTGCGTGAACACCGCGATCGTGCACATCGACTGCGCCACCGACTCGATCCCGGAGGTCGCCGAGGCGCTCGCCGCGCTGCCCGGGATCAGCGAGGTCTACTCCGTCGCCGGAAACGTGGACCTCATCGCGATCGTGCGGGTGCCGCACTTCGACGACATCGCCGAGGTGATCGCCGGGCGGATCTCCAAGACGCCGGGTGTGCTCAACACCGAGTCGCACATCGCCTTCCGGGCGTACTCGAAGCACGACCTCGAGGATGCCTTCGCGATCGGTCTGCCCGACGCCGACTGACGGTGGCCGGATGACAGGAAAAAGGGGGCCCGGCCGGGCCCCCTTTTCCGTGCTTCTCGGCTCAGCGGCCGGAGGTGATCTCCTCGCGGTCGTCCCGGCTGGTCAGCGGCGCGACCGCCGGCGACACCGGCGCCTCCGCCGGCTTCTCCACCGGGAAGAAGAAGCCCTTCACCGCGGGCGCCAGGGCACCGAGGCGGTTCATCTTCTTCGGTACGACCCAGCCCGCGTAGTCGAGCGGCAGCGGGTGGCCGTGGTCGTCGACCGGGCCGAGCGGCTGGTGCACCTCCACGAACCGCCCGTCGGGCAGCCGCTTGATGATGCCGGTCTCGGCGCCGTGGGCGAGGACCTCGCGGTCGTGCTGCTGAAGACCCAGGCAGATGCGGACCGCGACGTAGTACGCCAGCGGCGGCATGATCACCAGGCCGATGCGGCCGGCCCAGGTCATCGCGTTGAGGCTGATGTGGAACTTGTCGGCGATCACGTCGTTGCCGCCGGAGAGGGTGGCGATGATGAAGAACGTGAAGGCCATCGCGCCCACACCGGTGCGCTCGGGCGCGTCCCGGGGCCGCTGCAGAAGGTGGTGCGACTGCTTGTCCTTCAGCCGCCGCGCCTCGATGAACGGGTAGAACATCGGGACCGTGGTCAGCGCGCCCAGGCCGACGACCGCGGGCCAGAACAGCGGCGGGATCACGTACCCGTCGCCGAACGGCAGGTTGATCTGCCAGGCGGGCATGAGCCGGACCAGGCCGTCCATGAACATGACGTACCAGTCGGGCTGGCTCGCCGCGGAGACCTCGGACGCCCGGTACGGCCCGAACAGCCAGATCGGGTTGATCTGGAAGAGGCCGGCCATCAGCGCGATCATGCCGAAGACGGCCATGAAGAAGCCGCCCTGCTTGAGCGCGTAGCGGGGGAACATCCGCTCGCCCACGACGTTGTCGTTGGTCCGCATCGGGCCGGGCCACTGGGTGTGCTTCTGCTTGAAGACGAGGCCCAGGTGGATGCTGATCAGGGCGAGCAGGCCGCCCGGGATGAGCAGCACGTGCGCGATGTAGAAGCGGCCGATGATCAGCTCACCCGGGAACTCGCCGCCGAAGATCGACGCCGAGAGCCAGGTGCCGACGACCGGGATCGACAGCATGATCGCCGAGGCGATGCGCAGGCCCGTGCCGGAGAGGCCGTCGTCCGGCAGCGAGTAGCCGGTGAAGCCGGCGAGGAAGCCGAGCAGGAACAGCGCGACGCCGATCGCCCAGTTGGCCTCACGCGGCTTGCGGAACGCGCCGGTGAAGAAGACGCGCGCCATGTGCACCACGATCGACGCCATGAACAGCAGCGCCGCCCAGTGGTGCATCTGACGCATGAAGAGACCACCGCGCACCTCGAACGACAGGTGCAGCGAGGACTCGTACGCCGCCGACATCTCGACGCCGCGCAGCGCGGTGTACGGGCCGTCGTACGCGACCTCCTTCATCGACGGGTCGAAGAAGAGGGTCAGGAACACGCCGCTGAGCAGCAGCACGATGAACGAGAACAGCGCGATCTCGCCCAGCAGGAACGACCAGTGGTCGGGGAAAACCTTGTTCAGCAGGGCCCGCAACGGGGTCGCGGCCTGGAAACGGTCGTCAACTCCCTTGCCGACGGCAGCGGGGACCTGTGCGAGGTCCAGCTTTCGGCGCTTCATGGCCGCTCCCAGAAGTCGGGTCCGATGGTCTCCCGGTAATCAGACGCTGCCACGAAGTAGCCCTCGGCGTCCACCTCGAGCGGCAGAGCGGGGAGGCGGCGGCTGGCCGGGCCGAAGATCGGACGGGCGTTGTCGATGATCAGGAACTGCGACTGGTGGCACGGGCAGAGCAGACGGTTGGTCTGCTGCTCGTACAGGCTGGCGGGGCAGCCGGCGTGGGTGCAGATCTTGGAGTACGCGACGTAGTTGCCCCACATCGCGCCCTTGTTGACGGGGTCGGCCTCGTTCGCCTTGCGGGCCACCTCGGCGTCGTCCGCGCGCAGGTGGATGAGCAGGGTGGGCGAGTCCGCGTACTGGTTGGTCGCGCCGCCGGGGATCCCGGGGAAGACCGTGATCTGGCCGCCGACGCTGACGTCGGAGGGCCGGATCGGGCTGCCGTCCTGGCGGGTGAGCCGCACCCGCTGACCGTTGTTCGGCACCGGGTCGAAGCCGGTGTGGAACATCATCGGCTGCGGGTCCTTGTGCGGGTTCTGGATCAGCCCGCCGATGAGCGGTGCCGCCGCGGCCACCCCGAGGGGGGCCATGCCGAGGGCGATCGCGCCCTTGAGCAGCGGCCGGCGCTGCACACCCAGCTCGTCGGCCACGTACGCCAGGGTCTGGCCCGCGATCAGCCGGTCGTCGTCGCTGGACGGGCTCGCGTGCCGGTCCTGGATCGAGACCTCGTGCGGCAGCAGCTTCTTGGCCCAGGCCAGGATCGCGAAGCCGAGCGCGAACAGCGAGATGCCGAGCGTGATGCCGAGGATCGGCGTGAAGTAGTCGCTGCGGGCGTTGCCGAGCTTGAACTCGAACGGCCACACGATGTAGAAGACCACGAACGCCGCGGCGGCCAGCCCGGAGATGACGAACAGCAGGGCGATGTTGCGCACGACGCGCTTCTCCGCCTTGGAGTTCGTGCCCTCGAACTGCGACTCGTACGTGACGATCTCGATGTCGTCGCGCCGGGCGCCCTCCCGCACGATGTCGAAGCGGGAGAGCCGGGGGTCGTTGACGTCGACCGGCTCGGTGCCGGATCCGTGCGCCCCGTGCTTCGTAACCGTCATGACTTCCCCGCAATCCACAGCGCCGTGAACACCAGGACCGTGATCCCCACCAGGAAGATGGCCAGACCCTCGGTCACCGGACCGTACCCGCCGAGGTTGAACAGGCCACCCGGGGCCTTGTCCTGCTGGATCTGCTGGGTGACGTACGTGATGATCTCGCGCTTCTCATTCGGCGTGATCTCGTTGTCCCCGAAGACCGGCATGTTCTGCGGGCCGGTCAGCATCGCCGCGTAGATCTCCTCCGCGGTGGCGTCGTGCAGGCTCGGCGCGTACTTGCCGGACGAGAGCGCACCGCCGGCACCCGCGTACTGGTGGCAGGAGGTGCAGTTGATCCGGAACAGCTGACCGCCGCGGGCCAGCGCGTCGGGGTTCTGGTCCAGGTCCTCGGTCAGCTTGCCGCTGGGGATCTGGGGACCGCCGCCGAGCTCCTGGATGTACTGCCCGAGCTGCTTGGTCTGCGTTTCGTCGAACTGCGGCGGCTTCTGCTCCGCCTGGGACTCCTGCCGGGTCATCGGCATGCGGCCGGTGCCCACCTGGAACTGCACGGAGGCCGAGCCGACGCCGATCAGGCTCGGGCCGCGTCCCTCGACACCCTCGGCGTTGCGGCCGTGGCAACTGATGCAGCTGTTGTCGAAGAGCGCCTTGCCCTCCTGGGCGGCGGAGGACAGCTGGCGGGAGTCCTCGGCGGACGCGCCCGGGGCGAAGGCGGTGTAGATGCCGCCGGCCAGGGCGAGCGCGGCGATCATCCGGACCGCCGCGCCGAGGCGCCGCCGCGCCCGGCTGGGCGCTGATCGCCGCCGGTTGAACACCCGGAGACGCCGTCCGGCGGGGGTGTCAGAAGTCATGGGCTGTGTCCCTCTGGGTCTTGACCTTGAAACTCACGGACGGGCGGCGGGTTTACTGCAGCCAATAGATCATGGCGAACAGCGCGATCCACACGATGTCGACGAAGTGCCAGTAGTACGACACCACGATCGCCGAGGTCGCCTGCGCCGGCGTGAACCGGCCCATGGTGGTGCGGATCATGTAGACGATGAAGGCGATGAGACCGCCCGTGACGTGCAGACCGTGGAACCCGGTCGTGAGGTAGAACATCGAGCCGTAGCCGTCACCGTTGATCTTGATGCCCTCTTCGACCAGGTGGCGGTACTCGTTCGCCTGGCCGAGCACGAAGATCAGGCCCATGACGAAGGTGATGGTGAACCAGCGTCGCAGCGCGAACACGTCACCCTTCTCCGCCGCGAACACGCCGAGCTGGCACGTGACCGACGAGAGCACGAGGATCACCGTGAACGTCGTCGCGTACGGAATCTTGAGAACCTTGGTGTGCTCTTCCCACATGCTGTAGTCCGCCGCGCGGATCGCGAAGTACATCGCGAACAAGGCTGCGAAGAACATGAGTTCGCTGGAGAGCCACACGATGGTCCCGACGCTGACCATGTTGGGTCGGGTCAGCGAATGGATCCGGCTCTTGTCGATGGCTGCCGCTGTCACGGGCTCATTATTGCCCCGCGATCACCTCAACATGTCGCGGGGGGCCTAATCCGGCATGTGTCGCAGCCCGGTAGCGGCCCGGCCACCGGGATGGGCCTAGCCTCGAATGGTGCAGCTCGCCGAAACGCCCCTGTTCGCGGTCGCCGCGGGGGATACTGTCCCGCCCCCGTTCAGCGTCGCCCGGATCTTCACCGACGTCCGGCTGACCAGCCTGATCGCGTTGTTCCTCCTCGTGGCCGCCGCCGTCTACCTGTACGGCGTGCACCGGCTCCGGCAGCGCGGCGACCATTGGCCGGCCGGACGCACCGTCGCGTTCCTCGTCGGCGGCCTCGGCTCGCTCGCGGCGGTCACGGTGACCGGCATCGAGGCGTACGACACCACGCTGATCAGCGTGCACATGGTGCAACACATGGTGTTGTCCATGGTGGGCCCGATTTTCCTGGCCCTGGGCGCACCGGTCACGCTGGCGCTTCGCACCCTGCCGGTACGCGACCGCAAGATGCTGCTCGCCGTCCTGCACAGCGGTGTCGTGCGCGTCCTGACGTTTCCGCTGGTCGCGTTCGGTCTCTTCATCGCGAACCCGTTCGTCCTCTACTTCACCGGGCTGTACCGCGCCACGCTGGAACACGCCTGGCTGCACGAGTTCATCCACGCGCACTTCATCGTGACCGGCTGCCTGTTCTTCTGGCCGCTGCTGGGGCTCGACCCGCTGCCGAACCGGTGGCCGTACCCGGCAAGAGCCCTGCTCATGGTGCTGTCGGTGCCGTTCCACACGGTGCTGGGCCTGACGATCATGCAGAGCAAGACCCTGCTCGGCGGCGACTGGTATCCGAACCTGCACCTGAGCTGGGTGAAGCCCTTCGACGACCAGGTAACGGCCGGCGGAATCCTGTGGGCCGGCGGGGAGATCGTCAGCGTCACGATGCTCGGCATCCTGGTGCTCCAGTGGATCAAGCAGTCCGAGCGCGAGGCCAAGCGGATCGACCGCGCCCTGGACCGGGCGGAGGCCGAGGAGCGCGCCGCGGCTGCGCCGGCAGCGACCAAGATCACAACCCAGACCCCGACGGTACGCCCACAGCCGGACCACGAATGACCGGTTGGGTACGATCAGCTCGCACCTACCAGCGTGGGAACCGGGCCCATCCGACCGCCCCACCCACCACCCATGACCGGACTAAAGGCGTATTCATGAGCGACGTCACCAAGCGTGAGCCGGACAAGTACACGGTCCTGCTGTACAGCGACGACATCAAGGTCCGCGACAAGATCCGGCTCGCGATCGGCGTACGCCCCGCGGTGGATCTGTCCGTCGAGTTCGTCGACGCCTCCACCTGGGAGGAGTGCCGGCGCCTGCTCGACGACTACGAGATCGACCTGATGGTCCTCGACGGCGAGGCCACCCCCGCCGGCGGGCTCGGCATCGCCCGCCAGACCAAGGACGAGTACGCCGACCCGCCGCCCACCTGCGTGGTGATCGCCCGCGCGGCCGACCGCTGGCTGGCGGCGTACGCCCAGGTCGACGAGACCCTGGTGTATCCGCTCGACCCGGTCACGACGGGCCAGACGATCGCCGGCATGCTCCGGGCCCGCCGCAACGGGGCGATCCCGCTGGGCACCCTCGGCACGCTGGGCTGACCGCCCACTCCCCCCGCACACACCCCTCGCCCTTCGGAGGCCCCCCATGGGCGCACCTACCTGGCCCAATCTGCTGAGCGCCCTGCTGCGGGGCGAGGAGCTGCCGGCGCAGGACACCGCCTGGGCCATGGGCGAGATCATGGCGGGCAACGCCACGCCCGTGCAGGTGGCCGGTTTCGCCGTGGCCCTGCGCGCCAAGGGTGAGACGCCGCTGGAGCTGGCCGGCCTGGTCGAGGCGATGCTGGCCAACGCCACGGTGGTCGACCTCCCCGAGGCGATACGAGCCGACGCGGTGGACGTGGTGGGCACCGGAGGTGACCGGGCCCACACGGTGAACATCTCCACGATGGCCGCGATCATCGTGGCCGCGGCCGGCGTCAAGGTCGTCAAGCACGGCAATCGCGCGGCCTCCTCGGCCTGTGGCACCGCCGACCTGCTGGAGCACTTCGGCATCCCGCTCGACCTCGGCCCGGCGGGCGTGGCCCGCACGGTGGCCGAGGCGGGCATCGGCTTCTGCTTCGCGGCCCGCTTCCACCCGGGCATGCGGCACGCCTCGGTGACCCGCCGCGAGCTGGGCCACCCGACGTTCTTCAACGTGCTGGGGCCGCTGACCAACCCGGCCCGCCCGCGCAGCGCCGCCGTCGGCTGCTTCGACCGGCGGATGGCCCCGGTGATGGCCGAGGTCTTCGCCCGCCGCGGCGACTCGGCGCTGGTCATGCGCGGCGAGGACGGCCTGGACGAGTTCACCACGGCCGCGCCGACCCGCGTGTGGACGGTCAAGGACGGCACGGTCACCGAGTCGGTGGTGGACGCCGTCGACCTGGGCATCGCGCGCAGCAACCCGGGCGACCTGCGCGGCGGGGACGCGGCCTTCAACGCCGACGCGGCGCTGCGGACGTTCGCCGGCGAGAAGGGCCCCGTCCGCGACGCGGTGCTCGTCAACGCGGCGGCCGCCTTCGCGGCGCACGCGGGGTTCCCCGGCAGCTTCGCCGACACCATGCGGGCCGGCATCGCCCGGGCGGCCGAGACCGTCGACTCCGGCGCGGCCACCGCCCTGCTCGGCCGCTGGGTCGAGGCGGCCAAGGCCGCCAAGGCCGCCGAGCAGGCCTGACCCGGCCGCCGACCGGGCCCGGACGGCTTTTGTCCCAACACGCCGGGGCGCTTCCACCGCTGCCCGGCCAACCCGTGACAACGTTTGAATGACATTCGGGTAATTCCACCTTCCGACGAAGAGGAGCCACCCGTGGACGAACGAGAGCTGCGCTGCATCATCTGCGATGCGGAGATGCCGTTCGAGGTGCCGCCCTGCGCCGACGGCCACGACAAGGACTGCCCCGAGCTGGTGTGCACCCGCTGCGGCGCCGCCGAGATCCTGGCCCCGCTGGAGATCCGAGTCTGGCTGCGGCCCGGCGGCGACCGCATCGCCCCGCTGCAGCGCCGCGCGGCCTGAGGGTTGGTTCAGGGGCGCCGAGCCCCTGCGGGGCCCTCAGCGCGCCGCTCAGACCGTCAGCACGGCAAAGGCCCGCACCTCGAGGAGGTGCGGGCCTTTCGACGTCGGTGGTGCTCAGTGCTCGGCGGGGTGCCGGCTTCCCGAGTAGTACTCGAACAGCAGGCCGCAGGCGGCGAAGATCACCATGATCAGGCCGACCATGATCAGCCACCACTGCCAGTACACCAGGCCCATGGCGGCGGTCGCCGCGGACAGCGCCAGGCCGAAGGGCCAGTAGCTGCCGGGGCTGAAGAAACCCACCTCGCCGGCGCCCTCCGCGATCTCGCCGTCCGCCCGGTCCTCGGGGCGAAGGTCGATGCGCCGCGCGACGAACCAGAAGAAGCCTCCGCACATCGCGCACAGTAGGCCGGACAGGATGAGCGCCACGGTGCCGACCCACTCGACGTGGACGCCGGTGCCCCGGGTGTAGAAGCCGTAGACGATGGCAGCGCCGAAGAGGAACGCGGAGACGCCCGCGAAGATCTTGTATTCGGTCTTCAACTCGGTTCCCCTACTTCCGTGCGGACGCGGACTCGCCGGACTGGTTCCACGAGTGCCCGTGGCGGCGCGTGTCGAAGGGGCGAGTCGTCACGGCGAACCGCTGGTCACCGGTGAAGCCGATCGCCTCCATGGCGTCCTGCGTGCTCTTTCCGGCCTCCTTGGCCTGCAGGAACTGGTCGAAGCGCTCCGGGGAGACCACGACGAGCTCGAACTGCATGAAGGCGTGGTACGTGCCGCAGAGCTCGGCGCACCGGCCGACGTAGCGACCCTCGCGGTCGAGCGTCACCTCGAAGACGTTGCGGGTATTGCCGGGGAAGACGTCCCGCTTGAACAGCATCTCCGGCACCCAGAACGAGTGGATGACGTCGCGGCTGGTCTCCTCGAACCGGATCTTGCGTCCGGTGGGGAGCACGAGCAGCGGGATGACGTCGGACGAGCCGAGCGTCGACGCCACCGTGCGGGCGTTCTCGCCGGGCGCGTCACGGTAGTTGAACTGCCAGTTCCACTTGAACGCGACGACCTCGACGGTCTGGTCCGGCTTGGCCGACAGCTTGTCCACATCGGTCTGGACGATGGCGGTGTAGTAGAACAGCACCGCGACGATCAGCACCGGCGTGACCGTGTACAGGACCTCCATCGGCATGTTGAACCGCGTCTGCACGGGGAGGTTGTCGCCGCGCTTGCGGTAGCGGATCACGCACCAGAAGATCAGGCCCCACACGAAGAAGCCGACGACCAGGGCCGCGATCGTCGCGGCGATCCACATGTCGTACATCCTGTGGGCCTGCAGCGTGATGCCGTGCCGGGGCCAGCCGAAGCCGCCCAGCTTGTCACCGATCGCGTTGGCGGAACAGCCGGACAGCAGGGCCAGCAGCATGGCACCGCCGACACCGAGCCCGGCGAGCCGTACGACGCGGGGCCGTGCGACCGAACTCCTTGAGACCACCTGCTCCTGCCTCCCTAGAGCACCGCCCGGTGCGAGTGAATCCGGACACCGGCGGCAAGGTGTCACCGACGGTCGCACACTACTCGACCTGGCCCGGCCGTCCGGTTACCGGGGGTCGGATCTTCGCCTGAGCCCGAGAACCTCCTGAAGCCCGGCGTGCATACCCCCGATCCTGTGGACGATACCGTTCCCGAGGTGGAATACACGGCGGAACAAGCCGGTGCACCCGCCTACCTGGACGCGGCCGGCGCGGCACCCCTGCATCCCGTGGCGCGGCAGGCGCTGCTCGCTGCCCTCGACGACGGCTGGGCCGACCCGGAGCGGCTCTACTCCGCGGGCCGGCGGGCCCAGCAGCTGAGGGAGGCGGCGACGGCCACCGCGGCCGCATGCCTGGGGGTACGCCCGGACGAGCTGACCTTCCTCGCCTCCGGTACGGCCGCCGTGCACGCCGCCGTCCTCGGTGGGCTCGCCGGGCGTGTCCGAGCTGGTCAGACGTTCGTCCATTCGGCGATCGAGCATTCCTCGGTGCTGCACGCGGCGGCCCGGCACGGCACGTGCGCGGAGGTCGGCGTGGACCGGCTGGGCCGACTCGACCTGGACGTCTGGGCGAACGCCGTGGCCGCTCCCGGCGTCGCCCTCGCGAGCCTGATCAGCGCCAGCCACGAGGTCGGTACGGTGCAGCCGGTCGCGGCCGCCGCGGAGGCCTGCGCGGAGGCCGGGGTGCCGCTGCACGTGGACGCCGCCCAGTCGATCGGGCACGCGCCGGTGCCGCCGGGCTGGTCCCTGCTCACCGCCAGCGCCCGCAAGTGGGGCGGGCCGGCCGGGGTGGGGCTGCTCGTGGTCCGCAAGGGCACCCGCTGGCTGTCCCCGTACCCCAGTGATGATCTTCACAGACCGCGCCCGCAGGGTGCGCTGAACCTGCCCGCGGTGGTCGCCGCCGCTGCGAGCCTGCGGGCCGTGCTGGCCGAGGCGCAGACCGAGGCCGTACGCCTGTCCGCCCTGGTCGACCGCATCCGGGCGACCGTGGCGGCGACCGTGCCGGACGTCGAGATCGTCGGCGACCCGGTGGAGCGGCTCCCGCACCTGGTGACGTTCTCGTGCCTGTACGCCGACGGCGAGGCGCTGCTGCATGCGCTGGACCGGCGCGGCTTCGCGGTGTCGTCGGGTTCTTCCTGCACGGCGTCCACGCTGCGGCCCAGCCACGTCCTCGAGGCGATGGGAGTGCTCAGCCACGGCAACGTGCGGGTGTCGCTGCACCGGGGCACCACCGAGGCCGACATCGACAGGTTTCTGGCGGTGCTGCCCGGCGTGGTGGAGGAGATCCGGAAGGAGGCGGGGATGTGATCGAGGTGGACTCGCGGGGCCGGCGCTGCCCGCTGCCGATCATCGACCTCGCCAGGCGGATGCCGGCCGTGGCGGTCGGCGAGGTGGTGCGGGTGCTGGCCGACGACCCGGCGGCGGCCAACGACATCCCGGCGTGGTGCCGGATGAAGGGCCAGGAGTACGTCGGCAGCCCGGCCCCCGGCGCCTACGATGTGCGCCGGCTCACCTGAGGTAGTCGACGACCGGCCCGACCGGGTCCTTCGCCAGGTGCGTGTCCACGACCAGGCGGGGGCCCAGGTACGGCTCGTACTCCTTCTGCCGTTCGAGGACCCGCACCCAGTCGGGGATGCCGTCGTGCGCGCGGGTCTCGTAGCGGGCCTCGACCCGGCGGCGGTGCTCGGCGTCGTCGGCGCAGACCACCTCGACGACCCGCAGCGGCACGCCGAGGCGCTCGGCGAGCTCGATCCACAGCTGCCGTGCCGCCTTCACCGGGTTGACCGCGTCGATGATCACACTGTGGCCCATGGTGAGCTGCGTCTCGGCCAGCGCCGCCACCACCCCGTACGCGGCGTAGCCGGGACGGGGCTCGGTGACGTCGTAGGCCTGCAGCGTGAAGTCGACGGTGTCCACGGCGAGCACGGCGGCGGGCAGCGCCGTCCCCACCTTGTGCGCGAGCGTGCTTTTGCCCACGCCCGGCAGGCCGGCGAAGACGGCGAGAACCATCGGCGTTACGCGGGGAGGTGCGGCTGGATCTCGGCGGCCGCCGCGTCACCGTACGAGTCGGCGAGCCGCTTGAGGAACTCGTCGGCCTTGACGTCGTACTCCTGCGGGCCGACGGTCTCCAGCACCAGGGCGGCGACCAGAGAACCCACCTGCGCGGCGCGCTCCAGACCGATCCCCCAGCTGAGGGCGGAGAAGAACCCGGCCCGGAAGCCGTCGCCGACGCCGGTCGGGTCGTCCGGCACCACGCCGCGGGCGACCGGCACGTGGATGCGTTCGATCCCCCGCCCGGTGATCTCCACGCCGTCCTTGCCCAGCGTGGTGACCCGGATCTTGACGTGCTGCAGGACCTGGTCGGCGCTCAGGCCGGCCTTGGTCTCCAGCAGCGAGCGCTCGTAGTCGTTCGTGAGCAGATACTCCGCGCCCTCGATGAGCGACATCACATCGGTGCCGTCCATGCGGGCGAGCTGCTGCGACGGGTCGGCGGCGAACGCGTAGCCGCGGGCACGGCACTCCTGGGAGTGACGGATCATCGCGGCCGGGTCGTTGGCGCTGACCAGGACCAGGTCCAGGCCACCGGCGCGGGCGGCGACCGGTGCCAGCTCGATGTTGCGGGCCTCCGCCATCGCGCCCGCGTAGAACGAGGCGATCTGGTTGAGGTCGTCATCGGTGGTGCACACGAAGCGTGCGGTGTGCGCGACCTCGCTGACGTGCACCGAGTCGCAGTCGACCCCGTGCCGCTCGAGCCACGAGCGGTAGTCGGCGAAGTCGGCGCCGACCGCGCCGACCAGGATCGGCCGCAGGCCCAGCTTGCCCATGCCGTACGCGATGTTCGACGCCACGCCGCCACGCCGGACGACGAGGTCGTCGACGAGGAACGAGAGCGAGACCTTGTGCAGCTGATCGGCGATGAGCTGCTCGGCGAACTTGCCGGGGAAGTGCATCAGATGGTCGGTGGCGATCGAGCCGGTGACGGCGATCTTCATGTCGGCCCTCGGGGGTCGGGTGCGATTACCCCCGGAGCCTACCGGCCGTTCGCACGCCGGACATCCCCGCGTCACGGCGGAGGGCCGCCCACCCAGAACGGGTCGACGGCCCTCGAAGCCTTGCGCAGCAGGTCATGGGAACTGCTGCGCCAGCTCGTCTAGTGGAAGGAGTCGCCGCAGGCGCAGGAGTTCTGCGCGTTCGGGTTGTCGATCGTGAAGCCCTGCGCGTCGATGCGGTCGGCGAAGTCGATGGTGGCGCCCGCCAGGTAGGGGGAGCTCATCCGGTCGACGACGACCTCGACGCCGTTGAAGTCGCTGACGATGTCCCCGTCGAGCGAGCGCTCGTCGAAGAACAGCTGGTACCGCAGGCCGGAACAGCCACCGGGCTGCACGGCGATGCGCAGGCGCAGGTCGTCGCGGCCTTCCTGCTCGATCAGGGCCTTGACCTTGGTCGCCGCGACATCGGTCAAAATGACGCCGGTCGGCGCGGCCGTGGTGGCCTCGGTCGACTCGGTGTGCGCTTCAGTAGACACGTGCGGTTCTCCCTGCCGGTCCGGTGATGTGCCGTACCGGCCAACGCTAGCTCTCCCGGGCCCTATTCCCAATTCGGTACGGCGAGATGTCCGACACCGCCCGTCACCTGCTCCATTGCCCGGCCAGGCGGGCACCGACCTCGCGCAGGCCCCGGGCCGGCTCGGCGAGCGCCCGTTCCTCCGAGCCGAAGTGCTCCACCAGGGCGTACGTCTCCGTGACGCCCGCGTTGGCGGCCTCGCGGTAACCGGTCTCGTTGCGCCCCGCGACCACCACGCAGGGCAGGCCCCGGTCGCGGGCGCCGTTCGCGATGCCGGCCGCCACCTTCCCGCGCAGCGACTGGTGGTCGAAGGACCCCTCCCCGGTGATCACCAGATCCGCCCGGTCGAGCTGCTCCTCGAGGCCGATCAGGCGGCTGACCAGGCCGATGCCGGACACGACCCGGGCGCCGAGGGCCAGCAGGGCGGCGCCGATCCCGCCGGCCGCCCCCGCGCCGGGCATCGCCGCCAGGCCCTCGACCTCGAACGCCCGCTCCAGGACGCCGGCGAAGTGCTCCAGCGCGGCGTCCAGCCGCAGCACGTCCTCCCTGGTGGCGCCCTTCTGCGGGCCGTACACGTTGCTGGCGCCGTGCAGGCCGAGCAGGGGGTTGTCGACATCGGTGGCGGCGACCAGGCGCACCTGACGCAACCGCGGCTGCCCCTCCAGGCGGGCCGCCACGCCGAGGGCCGAGCCGCCGTACGGGAGCGCGTACCCGCTCTGGTCGACGGGGCCGGCACCCAGCGCGGCCAGCATCCCTGCGCCGGCGTCATTGACGGCGGAGCCGCCGAGCCCGACCACCACCTCGGCCGCACCCGCCTCGACGGCCGCCGCCAGCAGCAGGCCCAGGCCGTACGAGGTGGCGGCGTTGGGGTTCCGCTCGTCCCTGGCCAGCAGGTGGAGGCCGCAGGCCTGCGCGCTCTCGACGTAGGCGGTCGTGCCCACCAGGAGCACCTCGCCGTGGGCCGGGCGGCCGAGCGGGTCGACCGTGGCGACGGGGATCCGCCGGCCGTCCACCGCCGCGCCGACCACCTCCAGGAAGCCGGGACCGCCGTCGGAGAGCGGGCGCAGCACGCAGTCGTCCTCCGGGGCTACGGACCGCCATCCCTCCACGAGCGCCGCGGCCACCTCCGAGGCGGTCAGCGTGCCGGCGAACTTGTCCGGGCAGATCAGTACGCGCACGAGAGAAACGTACAGTGGTCCACAACACCGCTCGGGCCCGCCGACGGGGGGCGGCGTTGTGGAAACATGGTCGGCGTGACGTCGACCTGGACCGAACCCGCGAACACCCCCCTCGCGCTGCTGCTGCTCGGCAAGGGCACCGACCCCGCCAGCGAGCGCGGCGTCGACTGCCCCGGTGACCTGCCCGCGCCCAGCGACCCGGACCTCGTCGCGCGGGCCGCCGCCGCCAAGGCCGCGCTCGGTGACCGGGTCTTCGTGCTGGGCCACCACTACCAGCGCGACGAGGTCATCCAGTTCGCCGACGTCACCGGCGACTCCTTCAAGCTGGCCCGCGAGGCCGCCGCGCGCCCCGACGCCGAGTTCATCGTCTTCTGCGGCGTGCACTTCATGGCCGAGAGCGCCGACATCCTCACCGGCGACGCCCAGAAGGTGGTGCTCCCCGACCTCGCGGCCGGCTGCTCGATGGCCGACATGGCGGTGCTGGGCCAGGTCGAGACGGCATGGGACCACTTCACCGACCTCGGCATCGCGTCGGACGTCGTCCCGGTCACCTACATGAACAGCTCGGCCGACATCAAGGGCTTCGTCGGCCGCAACGGCGGGGTGGTCTGCACGTCGTCCAACGCCAAACGCGCCCTCACCTGGGCCTTCGAGCAGGGCCAGAAGGTGTTCTTCCTGCCCGACCAGCACCTCGGCCGCAACACGGCGGTGCTGGAGATGGGCTTCTCGCTCGACGACTGCGTGCTCTACGACCCGCACAAGCCGCACGGCGGCCTCACTCCCGAGCAGCTGCGCGACGCCAAGATGATCCTGTGGCGCGGCCACTGCTCGGTGCACGGGCGTTTCACGCTCGACAGCGTCCGCGAGGTCCGCGAGCGGGTTCCCGGGGTCACGGTCCTGGTCCACCCGGAGTGCCGGCACGAGGTCGTGCGCGCCGCCGACCAGGTCGGCTCGACGGAATACATCATCAAGGCCCTGGAGGCCGCGCCGGCCGGATCGGCCTGGGCGGTCGGGACCGAGCTCAACCTCGTCCGCCGGCTGGCGCTGGCGCACCCGGACAAGCAGATCATGTTCCTGGACAAGACGGTCTGCTACTGCTCGACGATGAACCGCATCGATCTCCCCCACCTGGTGTGGGCGCTGGAGGAGCTTGTGGCGGGGCGCGTCCCCAACCAGATCTCGGTCGACGAGGACACGGCGAAGTACGCCCGCATCGCCCTCGACCAGATGCTCGCCCTCCCCTAAATTCATCACTCTGGGTGATTGCCATGGAGCCGTGCGCTCCGCCGTACCTTTGTGTTGGCTTAATCATCAGCAATTCGTGCCGCCCTGGGCGTTGTGATGATTTCTGGAATGGTCACGCAGGGCTATGCTTCCCCGGCGACTGCCGTGGGTCCCCCTCCCGCGCAGCACCCCTCACTCGCTTCGGGCGTGGTCCTCCTCGCCCGCCTCTGGAGGTTGCGTTGACCGACGACGTCCTGGCCGTACACGGCGGTGCGCCGCTGCACGGGCAGATCCGGGTCCGTGGCGCCAAGAACCTGGTTTCCAAGGCCATGGTGGCCGCCCTGCTGGGCGAGACGCCGAGCCGCCTCTTCGACGTGCCGCGCATCCGCGACGTGGAGGTCGTCCGCGGCCTGCTCGGCCTGCACGGCGTCAAGGTGTCCGACGGCGCCGACGACGGTGAGCTGGTGATGGACCCCACGAATGTGGAGAGCGCCAGCAGCGACGAGATCAACGTGCACGCCGGCTCGTCCCGGATCCCGATCCTGTTCTGCGGCCCCCTGCTGCACCGGCTGGGGCACGCGTTCATCCCCGACCTCGGCGGCTGCCACATCGGCCCGCGCCCGATCGACTTCCACATCCAGGCGCTGCGGCAGTTCGGCGCGGTCGTCGACAAGACGCCCGAGGGCATGCATCTCACCGCCCCGAACGGGCTGCACGGCACCAAGCTCGAGCTGCCGTACCCGAGCGTCGGCGCGACCGAGCAGGTGCTGCTCACCGCCGTACGCGCCGAGGGCGTCACCGAGCTGCGCAACGCCGCCATCGAGCCGGAGATCATCGACCTCATCTGCGTGCTGCAGAAGATGGGCGCGATCATCACCGTGCACACCGACCGGGTCATCGAGATCCTCGGCGTACCGAAGCTGCACGGCTACAGCCACAAGCCGATCCCGGACCGGATCGAGGCCGCCAGCTGGGCCGCAGCCGCCCTCGCCACCCGCGGCGAGATCGAGGTGCTGGGCGCGCAGCAGGCCGACATGATGACCTTCCTCAACGTCTTCCGCTCGATCGGCGGCCAGTTCGAGGTCACCGACGCGCGGGTGTCACGGCCCGGTGTCACCGGTGTCGAGGGCGGCATCAAGTTCTGGCACCCGGGCGGCGAGCTGCAGGCCGTGGCGCTGGAGACGGACGTCCACCCCGGGTTCATGACGGACTGGCAGCAGCCGCTGGTGGTCGCGCTGACCCAGGCCCGGGGCCTGTCGATCATGCACGAGACGGTGTACGAGCAGCGGCTGGGCTACACCGAGGCGCTGAACGCGATGGGCGCGACGATCCAGGTCTACCGCGACTGCCTCGGTGGCACCCCCTGCCGCTTCGGCCGCCGCAACTTCAAGCACTCGGCCGTGATCGCCGGCCCGAGCAAGCTGCACGCGGCCGACCTGGTCATCCCGGACCTGCGGGCCGGCTTCAGCCACCTGATCGCCGCCCTGGCCGCCGAGGGCACCTCCCGGGTGTACGGCGTCGACCTGATCAACCGGGGTTACGAGGACTTCGAGAACAAGCTGGCCGCCCTGGGCGCCCACACCGAACGCCTCTGAGCCCGGACCGCGACACCGACCGCGCCGCCGATCGAACCTGGTCGGCGGCGCGGTTCGCTTTCCCGGCCACGCGGTTTCGGCTTTGCGGCGGCACTTGGCTACGCTGCTGGGGTGCCCTCGCTGTTTCGCCGCAAGTCCGCCGATCTCGTCTCCGACGCCGTCGAGCAGGTGACCCCTGAGCCCACCTCGGCCACGCCGAAGCCGAAGGGCTACACGCCCTCGAAGAAGGAGCTCGGGCTCCAGACCCCGAAGCGGCAGAGCGTCCAGCGGCGCCACGACGCGGCGCAGGCCCCGGCGAACCGCCGCGAGGCCTACAAGCAGATGCGGGAACGGCAGCGCACCGAGCGCGCCGAGGCCTCGGCCGGGATGCGGGCGGGCGACGAGCGCTACCTGCTGGCCCGCGACCGGGGTCCGGAGCGGGCGCTGGTGCGCAACGTCGTCGACTCCCGGCGCACGGCCGGGACCTGGTTCTTCGTCGGCGCCATCATCGTCTTCATCGGCTCGACCGGCGCGATGCCCATGCAGGTGCAGATCGGCGCCCAGCTCTTGTGGGCGATCCTGGCGGTCGCGGTCGTCGGCGACAGCATCCTGATCACACGCCGGATCAAGAAGCTCGTCACCGAGCGCTTCCCGAAGACGACCCAGCGGATGGGCTCCCTCTACCTGTACGGGATCATGCGCAGCCTGACCTTCCGCCGCATGCGCGTGCCCAAGCCGCAGGTCGAGCTCGGCGACAAGGTCTGAGTCAGGGCATCCCCGCCAGGCGCAGCAGGGCCGCGGTCCCCGCCGCGGCCAGCACGACCAGGACGAACGGGGCCCGGCGCCAGGCCAGCAGGGCGCCGACCGCCACCCCGGCCGGCCGCGCCACCCCGGCGAGGGCGGGACCCTCCATCAGCGCGGCGGTCGCCGCCAGGGCCGCCAGCAGCGTGGTGGCGGCCATCGGCAGCAACCGCTGGAGCCGGTCGGAGAGTTCCAGCCGGTCGCGCAGCAGGACACCGCTCAACCGCATCGTGTACGTCCCGACGGCCAGCACCACGATGGACACGATCAGCACGAGACCTCCTCGAGTCGCCGGGTCTCCTCGCGGCGCCGGCGCGGCACGAAGAGGGCGAACAGTCCCAGCAGCGCGCTCAGCACGGGCAGGCCGGCCGGCAGGACCGGCGTCAGGATCACCGCGACGACCGCGCCCGTCAGGGCCACCGTGCGCGTCGCCCGGTCCCGCAACGACGGCAGGATCAGGGCGATCAGCCCCGCCGGGAACGCGGCGTCGAGCCCCAGGGCGGCCGGGTCGCCGGTGGCACCGCCGACCAGGACGCCCAGCGCGGTGCCGGCGTTCCACGACGTGAAGAGCGTGATGCCGATCAGCCAGTACGTGCGCCGGCGACGGACCGGATCCTCCTCGCGCAGCGTGAACGCCACGACCTCGTCGGTCATCAGGTGACTGCCGACCAGCCGGTCGCGCCACCGGTTCCCCACGGTCCCCGAGACGGCCAGGCCGAACGGCAGGTGGCGGGCGTTCAGCAGCAGCCCCGCGACGATCGCCGCCAGCGGGTTGCCGGCCGCGATCAGCCCCACGGCCAGGAACTGGGCGCCGCCCGCGAACACCACCGTCGACATGACGAACGGCACCCAGGTCGGCAGCCCGTACGCGATCGCGATGGCGCCGAAAGAGGCGCCCACCGCCACCATCGCCGCGGCGATCGCGGCCGCGTCCCGCAGCAGAGCCCGGTCCGGTGTTCGGCGTGGCGTACGCATGGTTCAAAATAATGAACGACCAGGCTTGCGTTCGTCAAACCGAACGAAACGATCGACGGAGCGAACATGGATTCTCCGCTCGCCACCATCGCCGCAGCGCTGCGCGCGGAGCGGGAGCGTGCCGGCATCTCCCTGGCGGAGCTCGCCCGCCGCGCCGGACTGGCGAAGTCCACCCTGTCCCAGCTCGAGAACGGGACGGGCAACCCCAGCATCGAGACGCTGTGGTCGCTGGGCGTCGCGCTCGGCGTGCCGTTCAGCCGCCTCGTCGAGCCGCCGGCCCCGGCCGTACGCGTCATCAGAGCCGGCGACAAACCCCGCCTGCGGGCCGACCAGGCGGACTTCGCCGCCAGCCTGCTGGCGGCCGGATCCACCCACGCCCGCCGGGACCTGTACGTGATGGAGCTGGAACCCGGGCAGCCCCGCGAGGCCGAGGCGCACATCCCGGGCAGCGTCGAGCACGTCGTCGTCGCCGCGGGACGGCTCAGCACCGGACCGGCGGACGAGCGGGTCGAGCTGGGGCCCGGCGACTATGTGGCGTTCCCCGGCGACGTGCCGCACCACTACGAGGCGCTCGAGCCCGGCACCTGGGCCGTGCTGGTGATGGAGCACCGCTAGGAACGGTAGAGCTGGGCGACCACGTCCTCGATGTCCGGCTCGACCAGGGAGAGATCCCGCAAGGACGCCAGGGACGCCAGCTCGGCGACCACCGCCCCGGCGGACGAGGACAACAGGTCGAACGACGCCCGGTGCCCGTCGGCCTCCAGCGCCACCAGCTCGGCGCCCGGCACGGAGAATCCCGGCGGCAGTGGGGTGTCCACGTCGACGACCAGGCGGCGGCGGGACCCGTACCGGGCGTGCAGGGCCTCGATGGTCCCGTCGTGCACCACCCGGCCGTGGTCGATCACCACCAGCCGCCGGCACAGCCGCTCGATGTCGGCGAGATCGTGCGTGGTCAGCACGAGTGTCACGGCACCGGTCGCACCGAGCTCGGCCAGGAACGAGCGGACCGCCTGCTTGCTCACCACGTCCAGGCCGATCGTCGGCTCGTCCAGGAACAGCACCGACGGGCCGTGCAGCAGCGCGGCGGTCAGCTCGCCGCGCATCCGCTGCCCCAGCGACAGCTGCCGCACCGGCGTGTCCAGGAACTCGTCCAGCTCCAGCAGCGCCCGGCAGCGCCGCAAGCGGGCCGCGTGGGCGTCCGCCGGCACCCGGTAGACGTGGCGCAGCAGGGCGAACGAGTCCCGCAGCGGCAGGTCCCACCACAGCTGCGAACGCTGCCCGAACACCACGCCGATCGTGAGCGCCAGGCGGGTGCGCTGCGGCACCGGGACCAGCCCGCACACCGACACCTCGCCCGCCGACGGGGTCAGCACCCCGGTCAGCATCTTCAGCGTCGTCGACTTGCCGGCCCCGTTCGGGCCGATGTAGCCGACCATCTCGCCGCCGTCGATCGCCAGGTCGATGCCGTCCACCGCGGTCACCGTCCGCTTATCCCGGCGCAACGGACCCCGACGCACCCGTACGGTGAAATCCTTCCGAAGGCCCCGCATCTCGATCACGCTCATGAGCCCGTACTCCGGTAATGCCTGATCCCGGCGCGCCACACGACGGCCGCGGCGCCCGCGGCGACCAGGGCGACCAACGGTGAGAGAAAGCCCGCCCAGGCGGGCATGCCGAGCGGATCGGGGCGGCTCAGCAGCGTCAGCGCCGGCTGATAGGCCACGAAACCGAAACCCATCGCGTACGCGAAGACCCCCCGGAACCACCCTGCGTAGACCGGCGTCGGGTACGCGGTGAAATCCCGGCCGCCGTAGGTGAACGCCGAGCCGATCTCCCCCGACTCGACCCACCAGAACGCGAGGCTTGCGCTCACCACGAAGATCGACCCGAAGAACACCGCGCCCGCGAGCGGCGTGACCACGACCAGCGCCACCCGCGACGGATCCCAGTCGATGTGGTTCACCCGCAGCGCGATGCCGAGCACCGTGCCGGCCACCACCACCCGCATCGCCTTGCGGACCGGCAGATCCATGAGCACCAGCTGCGGCAACGCCCCGAGCGGCCGCACCAGGACGGCGTCCATCGTGCCGGCCCGCACGTACGTCTTCAGCCGGTCGATGTTGCCCACCACGAAGTCGGCGCACGCGAACCCGCACGACGACAGGCTCACGATCAGCAGCCCCTGGTGGATCGTGAACCCGGCCACCTGGCGGGTCGCCCGGAACAGCACCAGCACGGCGACCACGTCCAGCAGCGTCCCGAAGATGTTCGTGACCAGCTCCACCACGAACGACGCCCGGTACGACACCACCGACCGCCACTGCCCCGAGAAGAGCGCCCCGTACGCCCGCAGCTCACCCACCCTGCGCCACCAGCCGCCGTTCGGCCCGCCGCTGGACGAGGGCCGCCAGCGCGAGCAGCACCGCCGCCCACACCGCCTGCAACCCGACCAGGCCCAGCTGGACCGGCGCCGGGTCCCGCTCCACCAGCACGTCCAGCGGGGTCTGCAGCAGGCCGGGGAACGGCGTACCGACCCAGAGGGTGACGGCGAGCCAGCTCGGCAGGAAGCGCAGCGGGAAGTACAGCCCGGCCAGCAGCCCCGCGGACAACGTCCACAGCGTGATCGGCCCGCGCGCGTCGTGCAGCCAGTACGCGGTGGCGTTCACCAGGAAACGCAGCCCCAGGCTGGCGACCACGGCCAGCCCGATCGAGAGCGCGGACAGCGGGACGGTGAACCAGCGGCTGGGGGCGTACAGATCGAAGAAAAGCATGCCGACCGCGAGCGGCGGCAGAAACCGGAAAATCATCGCATGGCCGGCCCGCCCCAGGTCGGCGGCGAGATAGCTGACCAGCGGGGGTACGGGACGCAGCAGGTCGGCGGCCACGTCACCGGAGCGGATCCGGTCGGCGAGCTCGGTCCACCCCCACAGCGACACTACGGTCAGCAACCCCTGCCCCAGCCACACGAACGACGCCAGCTGCTCGGGGCCGTAGCCGCCCGGCCGGTGGGCGACGGACCCGGCCGCGACCGCCAGGAGGACGTAACACCGGAGGAACCCGAAGACGATGTTCGTGAACGATCCGGCTATGGTCGCCTGCCGGTAGGTCGCGTACCTCCGGAAACCCGACGATGAAAGCGCACCGAACGTAGTGACGAAGTCCCGGAACGGACGGCGGGGAGAGATCACAGGCACCCTGGCGTCGAGCCCGTCCACGCCGTTAATCTCCTCTCACAACCCCCGCATTGGAGCCGGGCGACTGTACCCGGTGCGCCGCCCTGCCACCGAGCAATTTCCGACAAGGTGGAAAGCCGTCGTGACGCAGCGTAGCCACGTATCCGGTACCCCGCGGGGTGCCCGGTGAACGGCTGGAGCTCGCACCGCGGCGCGGGCGGCTGGGACGACGAACCCGCCTGGGTGTACGAGATCACCTGGGAATGGGAACCCCAGCCCGGCCAGCGCTACCCCGGCGACCCTGGCCGCCGCCGAGCCGTCCACCACCCGGTCTACGACGCCGCCGCAGCAGCCGAAGCAGCCGCCTCCTGGGACGCGGACTTCCGGGCGATCGCCCAGGCCTCCGGCCCGCCGGCAGGTCCCGTGTCGCCCGCCCGGCCCATCTCCCCCGCCGCGGGACGCGCCACGGTGGGCCGCCCGCCACAGCCACCGCCGTCCTGGTCCGGACCGTCGGATCCACCGGCACAGCCCGGCCCCTCCTGGAACCGGCCGGTGCCGCTGCCGGACCACCTGCCCGGGCGGGGAGCGGCCGCCGCTCCCGCGGACCCGGGGGCGCGCTACGGCACGCCCCGGCCGCGGCCGGTCGACCCTCGCGCGGGTGATCCTCGGGGTCAGACTCTTCCGCCGCCTCAACCGGGGCGGGCTCCGTACCCGCAGCATCCCGCGCCGGACCACCGGCAGGGTCCGCGTGCCGTCCCGGCCCCGCCACCGGACGAACGCCGCATGCCACCGGGGCGTCGCAGCCACAGCGACGAACCGCCGACCGATCCTCGGTTCCCCGCACCGCTGCAGGGCCAGCGGACCTCTCCCCCGGCCGGTCAGCATCCCCGCCCGCCCGAGGGCGACCAGTCGCTGCCCCGCGGGCCGCACCCGGCTCCGGGGTGGGTTCAGCCGGATGCGCGACGGCAGGCCGGGCAAAATCCGGCGGCCTGGCAGGAGCCTTCGCGGTCCCGGCCGGCGGGGGCTCGGGGCCAGGCGGGGGACGGTCACGCTGCGGCAGCCGCGGAGGCCTGGGAGCGGGCGGCGGACACTCAGGCTTCTGCGCCTCCGGCATCCTGGACGCAGGCAGCGCCGTCCCCGGCAGCCTGGACGCAGGCAGCACCGTCCCCGGCATCCTGGACGCAGGCAGCACCGCCGGCGGCTGCCTGGACGCAGGCCGCACCGCCTCCGGCGGCCGGGCAAAGTTCGCCGCCTCCGGCTTCCTGGGCGCAGCCGGACGACACGCAGGTCTCAGCACCTCCGGCTTCCTGGGTGCGGCCGGACGACACCCAGGCGGCACCGCCTCCGGCGGCCTGGGCACCGCCGTTGGCCGCTCAGCAGCCGCCGGCGCCGGTCGCCCGACCCACGTCGGTGCAGCCGACACCGCCCGTCGTGCGACCGATGCCGGATCAGAGCGTGCCGCCCATCGTCCGACCCACGTCCGGCTACCCCGCGCAGCCGGTCGTGCGACCGATGCCGGCCCGGTCCGCGCCGCCCGTGGCCCGCCCGATGTCCGGTGAGTCCGCGCCGCCCGTCATTCGGCCCGCATCGGCCCAGCCCCCGCAGCCCGTCGTGCGACCGATGTCCGCGCAGCCTCCGCCGCCGGTCATCCGCCCGGCGTCCGGCGAGCCCGCGCCACCGGTCGTCCACCCGGCGTCTGCCCAGCCTGCGCCACCGGTCATCCGCCCGGCGTCTGCCGAGCCTGCGCCACCGGTCGCCCACCCGACGTCTGCCCAGCCTGCGCCACCGGTCGTCAGCCGGCCGCCGGCTCGGCCTGGGCCGCAGGCGGGCGGCCCGCCCTGGGCTCAGCCCGAGTCGCAGACCGGCGGCCCACCCTGGGCTCAGCCCGAGTCCCAGGCCGGCGGCCCACCCTGGGCTCAGCCCGAGTCGCAGGCCGGCGGCCCACCCTGGGCTCAGCCCGAGTCGCAGGCCGGCGGCCCACCCTGGGCTCAGCCCGAGTCGCAGGCCGGCG
Organism: Actinoplanes sp. NPDC049681; assembly: GCF_044465265.1. Lineage (NCBI taxonomy): Bacteria > Bacillati > Actinomycetota > Actinomycetes > Micromonosporales > Micromonosporaceae > Actinoplanes > Actinoplanes sp. NPDC049681. The sequence goes on along the minus strand of NZ_JBITLP010000002.1, from coordinate 347,646 downwards.
GCCCACCTTCGGCTCAGCCCGAGTCACAGGTCGGCGGCCCGATCTCGGCTCCGCCGGGACCGCAGGTCGGTGGTCCGGTGCCTGCTCCGCCCGGGCCACAGGTCGGGGGTCCGGTGGCCGGCGAACCGGCGCACTTCCGTGCGGCTCCGCCCGCGCATCCTTACGAGCCCGAGCGTCGGCACGCGCCGAGGCCGGACGAGCGTCAGGCGCTCCGTCCGCCTTTCGTCACGCACGAGGCCGCGTCGGCACCGGTAGCGTCGCCTGCGGTCGGCCCGACCGCGCCTGTCACGCCGGCGGTTCCGCCTGTAGTCGCGCCCCCGAGCCCTTGGGCGCCACCCCCTCCCGCAGCGAGTATCCCGGTGGGGACCTATCCGGTGGAGCCGTTCTCCGGTGCGCCGGTGCAGGAGCCTCAGGCTGCGGACACGGACGACCTGCGAGCCGCCCTCGGGTCGGCCGAAGTCGTGCCCGCGCCGGTCGATGCCGAGGTTGTCGAGCCTGCTCCGGTGGGACCGGAGCCCGGGGTGGAAGCCGTCGGCCCGCTTGAAGACGCCGATCCGGAGCCTGTCAGCGCCGTGCCCATGAGCACGGAACCGATCAGCGCGGAGCCGGTCAGCGTAGCCCTGGTCAGCCCGGCGCCGGTCAGCGCTGTGCCCATCAGCGCAGAGCCCGTGAGTGCGGAGCCGGTGAGTGCACAGCCGGTCAGCGCAGAGCCCGTGAGTGCGGAGCCGGTGAGTGCGGAGCCGGTGAGTGCGGAGCCGGTGAGTGCACGGCCGGTCAGCGCGGAGCCGGTGAGTGCACAGCCGGTCAGCGCGGAGCCGGTCAGCGCGGAGCCGGTCAGCGCACAGCCGGTCAGCGCACAGCCGGTCAGCGCACAGCCGGTCAGCGCACAGCCGGTCAGCGCGGAGCCTTTTGATGTGCCGGTTGTCGCCGAAGTGGTTGTCGGCGCGCCGATCAGTGGGCCGACCGTGGGCAGCGAGGTTTCGCTCGACGGTGAGATTGCCGGGAACGGCGCGAGCGATGAGGTCGTAGACGCCGAGATCGTCGACGAGGTGGCCGACGGCGTATCGGGCGCCGGCCAGCAACCGGCGGACGCCGAGGTGGTCGACACAGACGCGGCCGAGGAGGGGCGTGGGCTCGGCTGGCTGCTCTCGATGAGCGGGCTGGGCGCCGTCACGCCGCCGGCCGATTCGGTTCCGGTCTCTCCTGCGCCGGTGGCTCCTGTCAGTGCGCCCGTCGCCGCGGATGCTCCGGTGAGTGCCGTGCCGGTGCGGACCGATTGGTTCTCCCCCTCCATCGAGACCGAGGTGGTCGAACGGCGGACGGAGGCCGCGGAACCGGCTCAGGACACCGTCGAGGAGGTGGCAGGCGACCCGGCCGACGAAGCACCACTCGCCGCTGTCGACCCTGCGGTTGTTACGGAGGACGCGGCCGAGGAAGCGACGGACAGGCCGGCCGGAGCCGAGGACACCCTGGCCGCTCCGGAAGAAGAAGCGGGCGTCCCGGAGGACACGGCAGCCGAACTAGATGCACCCGCCGGCTCGAACGACACCGCGGCCCAACCCGCGGAAGCGGCAGCCGGCTCGGACGACATCGCAGCCGAACCCGCAGAAGCGGCAGCCGGCTCGGACGACATCGCAGCCGAACCCGAAGAAGCGGCAGCCGAACCCGAAGAGGCGACAGCCGGTCCGGACGACACCGCAACCGCACTGCGGGAAGCGGCCGCCGAACCGGAGCGACTGGCGAGCGGCGAACCCGATGACGCCGAGGACGATCCCGCCACTACTCGGGCCGAGGTCGAGGAACCGGCCGCCGACCAGCCCCGGCCCGACCCGGCACTCGCGCAGGAGCAAGCCGCTGCACGGCGTACCGAAAAAGCGGTTCGGACGCCGAGCATGCAGCTGCCCACCCTCTCCGTCGCTCCCCCGCCGGAGCCGGAGCTCGAGCCCGAGCGCCGCCTGGCCGACCCGGAGCAGGTGCTTGCCGCGTACCCGTGGAAGGTTGATCCGGTCACCCTGCGGGAGACCGCCGACGACCCGGAGCAGCTGCGGGCCGTCCGGGACCGGCTGACCGACAAGCTGGAGTACGCCGAGCGCGACGCCGTCCGGGCCCGCCTGCTCAGTGTGCGTGCCGTGGTGAGCCGGGTGCTCGGTGAGTACGGCCGGGCCCTCGCCGACGGCCGGGAGGCGTTGCGGCATGCCGAGGCGACCGGGGAGCTGCGGCGGATCGCCATCGTGCAGGCGAGGCTGGCGCATGTGCAGCAGTGGCGGGGCGATTATGCCGAGGCCGACCGGCTGTACGAGGAGGCGAACTCCGTCGAGCTGCCCGGGCGGCTGCGGGCCGAGATGCATGTGCTCGCCGGGACGTCCTGTTATGAGCAGGGGCGGTATCTCGAGGCGTGCAATCACTTCGAGCTGGCGCTGGAGTTGCGGCGGGTCGAGGATCCCGATCTTGTGGCTCGCACGGAGGCGGCGCTCGATGCCGTGATGGCGCGGGTTCAGGAGACCGGGTGGGGGCCCTATCCGCGGACGCGGGAGGAGATTCTTCAGCAGAGCCGTCCGCCGCAGCCGGCTCGGGACCATGACACCGGTCTTCTCGGGTACGCCGACAGCAACGGCGACGTGGTGATCGGCGAGGTGTACGCCGAGGCCCAGCCGTTCCAGGAGGGCGCCGCCTGGGTCCGCCGTCCCGACGCCACCGCGTGGGAGCTGATCGACGAGCGTGGGGCGCGGCTGCTCGACGACTCGTCGGCGTACCTGCAGGTGATGCCGTTCTCGGACGGGCTGGCGTGGGTGTCGCGGGATCCGGCCGGCGGGTGGTTCGCCGTCGACTGGCACAACCGGGTGATCGTGCCGGGCGGGTTCGACGAGGTGCGGCCGTTCCGGCGGGGTGTGGCGGCCGTGCGGCGCGGTGGCTGGGGTGCCCTCGATCGGCACGGGCGGGTCGTGGTGCAGCTCAAGTACCGGGGGTTGGCCACGGTGCTGACCGCCGGCGGGGCCGTCGACGGGTTCACCGAGGAGGGGCTCGCGGTGGTGGACGCGGCCGGGCGGTTCGGGGTCGTCGACCGTACGGGCCGGCTGCTCGTTCCGCCGGTGCACGCCGAGGTGCTCATCCATCCGGTGGCGTACGTGATCCGGGACGACCAGGGTCGCTGGGGTGCCCTGGACCGCAACGGCGAGCCGATCGTCGACGTGGCGTACGCGAAGCCCGGTGACGTGGTGCGTGAGATCGACCGCCTCCTCTCGGACACCCGGCCGGTTCTGTAGCTCGCGGGTAGGGTCGCGGACATGGAGTTCCGTCACCTCGGCCGTTCCGGCCTTCTCATCAGCGAGATCGCGTACGGCAACTGGATCACCCACGGTTCCCAGGTCGAGGAGGAGGCCGCCGCCGCGTGCGTGCGGGCCGCGCTCGACGTGGGCATCACCACCTTCGACACCGCGGACGTGTACGCGGGCACCCGCGCCGAGGAGGTTCTCGGCCGCGCCCTGAAGGGTGAGCGGCGGGAGGGGCTGGAGATCTTCACGAAGGTCTTCTGGCCGACCGGGCCCGGCCCGAACGACCGCAGCCTGTCCCGCAAGCACATCATGGAGTCGATCAACGGTTCGCTGCGCCGGCTGCAGCTGGACTACGTGGACCTCTACCAGGCTCACCGCTACGACTACTCGACGCCGCTCGAGGAGACGATGCAGGCGTTCGCCGACATCGTGCACTCCGGCAAGGCGCTCTACATCGGGGTGTCCGAGTGGACGGCGTCGGAGATCCGGGCGGGCTGGGAGCTGGCCCAGGACCTGAAGATCCAGCTGGTGTCGAACCAGCCGCAGTACTCGATGCTGTGGCGGGTGATCGAGGCCGAGGTGGTGCCGGCGTGCGAGGAGCTGGGCCTCGGCCAGGTGGTGTTCTCGCCGATCGCGCAGGGCGTGCTGACCGGCAAGTACGAACCGGGCAAGCAGCCCCCGGCGGGCTCGCGGGCCACCGACGAGAAGTCCGGCGCCCAGTTCATCCAGCGCCTGATGACCGACGAGGTGCTCGGCGCGGTGCAGCGGCTCAAGCCGCTCGCCGACCAGGCCGGGCTGTCGATGGCGCAGCTCGCGGTCGCCTGGGTGCTGCAGAACCCGAACGTCTCGGCGGCGATCGTCGGGGCGTCGCGCCCGGAGCAGGTCTACGACAATGCCAAGGCGTCCGGGGTGCGCCTCGACGCGGATCTCCTGAAGGCGATCGACGAGGTGATCGGCGGCATCGCCGAGCGCGACCCGGCGAAGACGGTCAGCCCGGCCCGCCGTCCCTGATCTCGGTGTCCGGCCGGCTCCGGCCGGCCGGACCGGTCAGGTGCTCCAGAAGCGCATGTACTCGATGCCGAGCCGGCCGAGGTCCTCCGGCATCCCGATCAGCGAGGCCAGCCAGCCCACGGCGTCGAAGAACCACACGTTGACGCGGGACTGCCAGAGCAGCACGAACAGCAGCATGAAGCCGTACGGCGCGAACAGGTCGTACGCGCGCTGGTACGCCTGATTCAGCCAGGGCCGCAGGGTGTTGCCGCCGTCCAGGCCGGGCACCGGCAGGAGGTTGAGCAGGCTGGCGGTGACCTGCAGGAACCCGAGCGCCGCCAGCGCGAGCCAGAAGGAGCCGTGCGGCCCCAGCGTCACGCCGGCGCCGGTGAAGACCAGCGCGTCGTCACCCGCCCCGAGCGCGAACGGCGCCGCGAGCAGCAGGGCGAACAGCACGTTGGTGGCCGGGCCGGCCGCGCTGATCAGGGATTGCTTCAGCTTGCTGCGCACGTACGCGTGATCCACCCAGACCGCGCCGCCCGGCAGGCCGATGCCGCCCAGGACGACGGCGACCAGCGGAAGCACGATGGACAGCAGCGGGTGGGTGTACTTGAGCGGGTTCAGCCGCAGGTAGCCACGGTCCGCGACGCCGCGGTCGCCCGAGAAGTAGGCGACGAGGGCGTGCGCGTACTCGTGCAGGCAGAGCGACAGCACCCAGCCGGAGATGACCAGCAGGAAGACGTCGACCCGGACGTTGCCGTAGCCGGTCCACGTCATCCAGGCGCTGACCGCCACGAGCGCCAGGATGCCGATGAAGACCGGGCTCGGCACGAAGGCGCTGCGCGGCGTGCCGCGGCTGACCTGGAAGCTGCTCACTCGGCCGGCAGCAGACTCATCTTGTAGTCGACCCGGTCGTCCTCGACCAGGGTGACCTGGGTGACCCCGGCGGCGGCCAGCTCACGCCACGCCTGGCCGATCCACGACTCGGCGTCTGCCTGGCTGCTGAACGTCTCGGCCGGCCCGGCCACGGGCTGCCCGTCGACGCCCTCGTACCGCCAACTCCACGGCATGCGGTCGCCCTCCTCGGTGTCCGACTGTGTTTGCGTCCCACCCTACGGTGTTCATGCGCTCCCGCCCGCGTGGGCGCGCGCGAACCGATCGATCCACGCCGAAGCCGGCCGGGTCGGGCCGCATGATCACCGGGGTCGGATCTAAGGTACGGGGCATGTCTGCTGACGGGTGGAGTTCGGTCCTGGTGCTCGGCGGGATCCGGTCCGGCAAGTCCGAGTTCGCCGAGTCCCTGGTGGCCGGCGCGCCCTCGGTGCGGTACGTCGCCACCTCCGCCGGTGGCGAGGACGACCCCGAGTGGCGCGGGCGGATCGAGGCGCACCAGCGGCGCCGGCCGCAGTCCTGGACCACCGAGGAGACGGGCGCCGACCCGGGCCGCCTCGCCGGCCTGCTGGCCGAGGCGAAGCCCGACGAGACGCTGCTCGTCGACGATCTGGGCGGCTGGGTGGCCACCCTGCTCGACCCGGCGAACCAGCCCAACGACGACGTGGCGACGGTGGCTGCCCTGGCCGACGCGGTCCGTGCCTGCGCCGCGCGGCTCGTCGTGGTCAGCCCCGAGGTCGGTCTGTCCCTGGTGCCGGCGACGCCGGTGGGCCGCGCGTTCGCGGACGCGCTCGGCACGGCCAACCAGGCCCTGGCCGACGCGTGCGACCGCGTGGCCTTCGTGGTCGCCGGCCGGCCCACCTGGCTGAAGGCGGAGGAGGTCAGCACCTCGCACGACGCGATGGCGGCAGCCACCCCGCCCCCGGCCACGACCGCTCCGGCGGCCCGTGTCACCACTGCCGCGGCTGCTGCTCCCCTGACGGCCTCGTCCGGTTCCACCGCGACGTTCGAGGCCGTCGACCCCGGCACGGCCATCGAGGCCGGCATGGACCTGCCGCTGCCCGACAGCGACGCCGGGCCCGACGCCCGGGACCGGCTGGAACGCCTGGACCTGCCCGGCGGTGGCATCGGCGCGCTGCTCGAGGCGGTCGAGTTCGCCGCCGCCACCCAGGGCACCGCCACGCCGCGGCCGTGGGGTCCCGTACGCGTCCTGCTGATCGACGGCCGGCACGCCGGCGGCGCCGCGGCCGGGACGGATCCCGCCGAGGCCGACCGGCGGGCCGCCGAGGCCGAGGCCGGGGAGGGCGCGCTGGCCCGGCTGGCGGCCACCGCGGACGCCGACGTCACGGTCGTGCGCGTCCCGCCGTCCGGTGCCATGGAGGACGGTCCCGTCCTGGACGCCGCGACCGTCGACGCGGCGCTGCGGCAGGGCTGGGAGCTCGCCGCGGCCGCCGCCGAGGACGGCCGCGAGGCGCTGGTCATCGGGGCGTGCGGCACCGGTACGGAGGCCGCCGCGACGGCCGTCATGGCTTCGACCACCGGCGCTGAACCCGTCGCGACGCTGCCCCGCGTGCTGGTTCCCGGCGCCCGCTACGACGACGACGCGTGGATGCGGCGCTGCGCGGCCGTCCGTGACGCCATGCACCGCATCCGCCAGGAGCCGCGCGGCCCCAAGGACGTCCTGGCCCAGGTCGGCGGCGCGGATCTGGCCGTGGCGGCCGGCGCGCTGCTCGGTGCGGCGGCCCGGCGGATGCCGGTGTTCCTCGACGGTCCGCTGGGCATCGCGGCCGGGCTGGTGGCCCGCGACCTGTCCTCGCAGAGCCGGCACTGGTGCCTGCTCGCCGACGCGGGCCGCCTGCAGCTGGTCCGGCAGGGCGCGGACGTGCTGGGCCTCACCCCGGTGCTCGACCTCGGCCTCGACCTCGGCGAGGGCGCGAACGCCCTGGCCGCGCTGCCGCTGCTGCGCTCGGCGATCGCCCTGGCCGGGGCCCTGCCGGTGCACCCCGCCCTGCTGACCGCCCCGGGCGACGCCGGCCTGGACGACACGGGGGACGCCGCGTTCGCCGAGCCCGACCCGCGCGGCCCCGGCCCCGCCAGTGCTTGACGGGCTTCGCCTGGCCCTGACCACCTTCACCGTCCTGCCCGTACGCGCCGGGCGGATCGACCGCCGGGCCGCCGTCGTGGCCATGAGCCTCGCCCCGCTCGTCGGCGCCCTGCTCGGCCTGGCGCTCACGGGCGTTCACGAGCTGCTGCCCTCCGGGCTGCTCAGCGCCGCGATCACGGTGGCCGCCGGTGTCCTGCTCACCCGGGGCCTGCACCTCGACGGGCTGGCCGACACGGTCGACGCGCTGGGGTCGTACCGGTCCGGCGATGCCGCCCTCGAAATCATGAAAAAGCCGGACATCGGGCCGTTCGGCGTCGCCGCGATCACGCTGACTCTGCTGCTGCAAACGGCCGCGGTGGCGCGGGTGGGCCCGTGGGCGATCGCCGCCGCGTGGGCCACCGGACGGCTGGGCGTCACCCTGGCCTGCCGCCGCGGGATCCCGGCCGCGCGTCCGGGCGGCCTCGGCGCCCTCGTCGCCTCCACGGTGCCCACTCCCCTGGTGGCGGCGCTGACCGCAGCGGTGGCGGCCGGGGCGATCGCCGCGGTGCCGGGCCGGCCGTGGGCGGGCCCGGCCACGGTCGCCGGCGTCGTCGTGGTCGTGCTCCTGCTGCTGCGCCACGCGGTGCGGCGCTTCGGCGGCGTCACCGGCGACGTGCTCGGCGCGACGACCGAACTCGCGACGACCCTAGCCCTGGTCGCCCTGGCCCTGAGCTGAGTCGTACTCCTTCAGGAGCTTCTTCGGGGCCGTACGCCGCCACGCCTCCACCACGACCTGCCGCAGCTCCTCCGGGTCCGCCGCGGCCAGCTCCACCTTGACCCAGCCGAAGCGGCCGACGTACGGCGCCGCCGAGTAGACGTCCGGGGCGGCGCCGATCAGCTCGGCCTGGTCCTCCTTGGACGCCTTCACCGTGCAGGTGGACGCGTCCGGCCTGCCGACCACGAACATCTTGGCACCGCAGCGCAGCGTCCAGTCGCCCCAGTTCTCGACGTACGCCTCCTGGCCGCCGGGCAAGGCGAGGACCCACTCGCGCAGGTCGGCCCAGGTGACGGCCATGTCAGCGGACGGAGGTCTGCACGAACGGCGGCTTCACCACGCGGGCCTCGGTACGCCGGCCGCGGATGTCGACCTCCACCAGGTCGCCGTCGGCGAGCTCGGCGGCGGTGTCCAGCAGGGCCAGCGCGATGCCGACCTTCTTCGTGGGCGAGAACGTGCCGCTGGTCGTCTCGCCGACGAGCGTGCCGCCCGCGTACACCTGCATGTGGCCCCGCGGGATGCCGCGGCCCGTGAGCTCCAGGCCGCGCAGCGACCGCCGGGGGCCGGAAGCCTTCTCGGCGAGCAGCGCCTCGCGGCCCCAGAACGCCGGCTTCGACCAGCCGACCGCCCAGCCGGACCGGGCCTGCACCGGGGTGATCTCCAGGGAGAGCTCCTGGCCGTGCAGCGGATAACCCATCTCGGTACGCAGCGTGTCGCGAGCACCCAGCCCGCACGGCCGCACCCCCGCCGCGACCAGCGCGTCCCACACCCGCGTCGCGTCGTCCCACGGCACCACGAGCTCGTAGCCGTGCTCGCCGGTGTACCCGGTGCGGCAGACGATCAGGTCGGCCCCGTCGAGGCTCGCCGTGGAGAACGACATGTACCCGTGCTCGACCGGCAGCCCCAGCGCCTTGACGATCTCGGCCGACTGCGGGCCCTGCACCGCGAGGACGGCGTACCCGCGATGCTCGTCGGTGACGGTGACGCCCGAAGGAGCCGCGGCGGCCAGGCGGCGCACGACCTCGGCGGTGTTGGCGGCGTTCGGGATGAGGAAGACCTCGTCCGGCCCGATCAGGTACGCGATCAGGTCGTCGACCACCCCGCCGGTCGCGTCGTCGCAGCAGAGCGTGTACTGCGCCTTGCCCGGCGCGATGCGCCCCAGGTCGTTGGTGAGGCAGGAGTTGACGAAGTCCGCCGCGCCGGGCCCGGTCACCCGCGCCTTGCCGAGGTGGGACACGTCGAAGACGCCCACGGCCTCACGGACGGCGGCATGTTCGCGCAGGACACCGCCTCCCGCGTACTCCAGCGGCATCTCCCAGCCGCCGAAGGCGGCGAACTTGGCGCCCAGAGCGAGGTGACGCTCGTGCAGGGGCGAACGGAGCAGGGGCGTGGTGTCGGTGGACATGAGTGGCAACTTACCCGTGACCTTGCATGTGGTTAGCATCGGCGGGACACCACCGTCGTCCGGCGCGACCCGCGCCGGACGGACCACGCCGTCGGAGCCGCCCACGAAGGAGCTCCGGCCCCAGCCGTCGCGGAGAGCCCGAGTGACCCACCCCGCCCCCTCTTTGAGCCTGGTCGACAGCGACCCCGCCGAGCTGGCCGCCGATGCGCTCGTCATCGGCCTGCACAGCCAGCCGGACGAGGGCGGCACGCTGCTGCCGGCCGCCGGCGCGGAGAGCATCGCCGCCGCCTTCGACGGCAAGCTGACCGCGACGCTGGCCCTGCTGGGTGCGACCGGCGCGCCCGGCGAGGTCACCAAGCTGGCCACGCTCGGCACCGTCGCGGCGCCGCTGATCGTCGCGGTCGGTCTCGGCGACGAGCCGTCCGGTTCCGCACCGGCCACCGAGACCCTGCGCCGCGGCACCGGCGCCGCCGTCCGCGCCCTCGCCGGCAGCGAGACGGTGGCGCTGGCCCTGCCGGTGCCCGACGACGCCGACGCCCCGGGGGCGCTGCGCGGCATCCTCGAGGGTGCGCTGCTGGGCTCGTACCGTTTCGCCGGTTACAAGACCAAGCCCCAGCCGACCCGCCGCGACCCGGTCAAGGCCCTGCAGGTCGTCGTGCCGGACGCGGCCGACGCCGCCGCGCGGACCGAGGTCGCCCGCGCCGAGGCCGTCGCCAATGCCGTCCGCCTGACCCGCGACTGGGTCAACACCGCGCCGAACGACCTGCGGCCCCCGGCCTTCGCCGACGCGGTCGCCGCGGCCGCCGAGGGCACGGGCCTGCAGGTCGAGGTGCTCGACTTCGACCAGCTCAAGGCGGGCGGCTACGGCGGCATCGTGGCGGTCGGCCAGGGCTCCGAGGCGCCGCCGCGGCTGGTGAAGCTCAGCTACACGCCTGAGGGCGTCGAGAACCCGAAGCGGGTCGCGCTGGTGGGCAAGGGCATCACCTTCGACACCGGCGGCATCAGCATCAAGCCGACCGCCGGCATGTGGGAGATGAAGTCCGACATGGCCGGCGCCGCCGCGGTCGGTGCCACGCTGCTGGCGGTCGCCGCCCTCAAGCCGCCGGTCGCGGTCACCGGCTACCTCGCCATGGCGGAGAACATGCCGTCGGGCACCGCGTACCGCCCGGGCGACGTCATCACGATGTTCAACGGCAAGCGGGTCGAGGTCCTCAACACCGACGCCGAGGGCCGCATGGTGCTCGGCGACGCGATCGCCCGCGCCTGCGCCGACGGCACCGACTACGTCTTCGAGACCTCCACGCTGACCGGCGGCCAGGTGGTCGCGCTGGGCAAGCGCATCGCCGGCGTCATGGGCACCCCGGAGACCTGCGAGCGGGTCAAGGCGGCGGGCGAGGCGGTCGGCGAGCCGGCGTGGCCGATGCCGCTGCCGGACGACGTCCGCAAGGGCATGGAGTCGGAGATCGCCGACATCAGCCAGGTCAACGCGAGCATGGACCGCGCCGGGCACATGCTCCAGGGCGGCGTGTTCCTGCGCGAGTTCGTCGCCGAGGGCGTCGAGTGGGCCCACATCGACATCGCCGGGCCGTCGTACCACACCGGCGAGGCGACGGGTTACTGGACGAAGGGCGGCACGGGCGTCCCGGTCCGTACCCTCCTCACCCTGATCGACGACGTCGCGGCCAACGGCTGAGATCTTTCATGGGTACGGGCACGGCAGGCTCGCGTGGCACACGCCACGCACCTGCCGTCCCGGCCCGATCACGCCGCCGCCGGCCGGGTCTCAGGCGGGGCGGCGCTTCTGGCGGGCGTTGTAGTCGCGCATACGTTGCGGGTAGCCCATGAGCCGGATGTCGTAGATCGGCATCGCCAGCTGGTGGGCGAAGCGCCGGGCGGCCTCGGGTGACTCGATGCGCCGGCGGGTCCATTCACCGTCGTGCGCGATGAGCAGGATCGTCGTCTCCGTCACCGTGGTGCGAGGCTCGATGAAGGCCTCCACGCCGCGGCGCGACCGGACGAACTCGGCGAGATGCTCGAGGTCGGCTCGATCAGTGGCGCGTCCGCTCGTGCGGGGCTGCTCCCTGCGCCGCCGGAACCAGGCCACCGGGGAACTCCTTCGGGTAAGTTGCCGCAAGGGTACTTGGCGCGCACGTGTCGTTGGGCACCTGGCTGCATCCATCGGTTCCTGAAGTGACAAGATGAGCTGGACAGCTGTGACCGTTTCCACCATGTGACCCATGTGGCGACGGCAGATCTCTGGCCTAAAGGCGATCTGGGAGTAGACGTGAGCCAGCCTGGCGGAACCTTCGACATCGTGATCCTCGGCGCGGGCAGCGGCGGGTACGCGGCCGCCCTGCGCGCGGCCGAGCTGAACCTCTCGGTGGCACTGATCGACAAGGCGGAGCTGGGCGGCACCTGCCTGCACCGCGGGTGCATCCCGACGAAGGCGCTGCTGCACGCCGCCGAGCTGGCCGACCAGACCCGCGAGAGCGAGCAGTTCGGCGTCAAGGCGGACCTGGTCGGCATCGACATGGCCGGCGTCAACGCGTACAAGGACGGGGTCGTCGCCCGGCTGTACAAGGGCCTGCAGGGCCTGCTCAAGCAGGACAAGATCACGGTCGTGCAGGGCGCCGGCAAGCTGGTCGCCAAGGACACCGTCGAGGTCGACGGGCAGCGCTACACCGGCCGCAACGTCATCCTGGCCACCGGCTCCTACTCGCGCTCCCTGCCCGGCCTGGAGGTCGACGGCAAGCGGGTGCTGACCAGTGAGCACGCCCTGAAGCTCGACCGGGTGCCGAGCTCGGCGATCGTGCTGGGCGGCGGCGTCATCGGCGTCGAGTTCGCCAGCGTGTGGAAGTCCTTCGGCGCGGACGTGACGATCCTGGAGGCGCTGCCCCGGCTCGTCGCCGCCGAGGACGAGGAGGTCTCCAAGGCGGTCGAGCGGGCGTTCCGCAAGCGGAAGATCAACTTCAAGGTCGGCAAGCCGTTCGAGAAGGTCGAGCACACCGAGAACGGCGTGCGCGCCACCATCGCCGGCGGCGAGACCGTCGAGGCCGAGGTGCTGCTCGTGGCGGTCGGGCGCGGCCCGACGACCCAGGGCCTGGGCTACGAGGAGCAGGGCGTCACCCTGGACCGCGGCTTCGTGATCACCAACGAGCGGCTGCACACCGGCGTCGGCAACATCTACGCGGTCGGCGACATCGTTCCCGGCCTCCAGCTCGCGCACCGCGGCTTCCAGCAGGGCATCTTCGTGGCCGAGGAGATCGCGGGCCTGCGCCCGGCGGTCATCGACGAGGCCGGCATCCCCCGCGTCACGTACTCCGACCCCGAGGTCGCCTCGGTCGGCCTCACCGAGGCCAAGGCCAAGGAGCAGTACGGCGCCGACAAGGTCTCGACGTACAACTACAACCTGGGCGGCAACGGCAAGAGCCAGATCCTCAAGACCCAGGGCTTCGTGAAGCTGGTACGGGTCGAGGACGGCCCGGTCGTCGGCGTGCACATGGTCGGCGCCCGGATGGGCGAGCTCGTCGGCGAGGCCCAGCTCATCTACAACTGGGAGGCCTTCCCGGCGGAGGTGGCCCAGCTGGTGCACGCCCACCCGACGCAGAACGAGGCGCTCGGCGAGGCCTTCCTGGCGCTCGCGGGCAAGCCCCTCCACGCACACGCCTAAGTCCCGATCCACGCCATCAAGGAGTTCGAAGACATGCCGGTATCGGTCACCATGCCGCGGCTGGGTGAGAGCGTCACCGAGGGCACCGTCACCCGCTGGCTCAAGCAGGAGGGCGAGCGGGTCGAGGCCGACGAGCCGCTGCTCGAGGTCTCCACCGACAAGGTCGACACCGAGATCCCGTCCCCGGCCGCCGGTGTGCTCTCACGCATCGTCGTCGGCGAGGACGAGACGGCCGACGTCGGCAGCGAGCTCGCGGTGATCGCGGGCGACGGCGAGGAGGCGGACTCCTCCGCACCGGCGCCCGCCGAGCAGGCTTCCGCCCCGCAGACCTCCGCCGAGCAGCCGCCGGCGCCGGAACAGCAGCCCGACCCCGAGCCGGCCGCGCTGACCACCCCCTCGACCGAGAAGCCGGTCGAGGAGGAGGCGCCCGCGCCGCAGACCGGGGAGGCCACGGGCGGTGAGGGCACGGCCGTGAAGATGCCGGCCCTGGGCGAGAGCGTCACCGAGGGCACGGTCACCCGCTGGCTCAAGCAGGTCGGCGAGACGATCGAGGTCGACGAGCCGCTGCTCGAGGTCTCCACCGACAAGGTGGACACCGAGATCCCGTCGCCGGTCGCCGGCACGGTCCTGGAGATCAAGGTCCAGGAGGACGAGACCGCGGACGTCGGCGCCGACCTGGCGATCATCGGCACCCCGGGTAGCGCCCCGGCGTCGTCCCCGGCACCGAAGCAGGAGGCCCCGCAGCAGCAGGAGGCTCCGCAGCAGCAGGAGGCTCCGCAGCAGCAGGCCCCGAAGCAGGAGTCCGCTCCGGCGCCGCAGCAGGCACCGGAGCCCCGGATCGAGTCCAAGCCGGCACCGTCGGTCGAGCCCGGCGGCTCGTACGCGGACCCGGCACCCGAGGCCGAGACGGCGAAGGACCCGTCGGCCGCCGAGCGCGCCGCCGAGCCCGCACCGGCGCAGGCCGCCGCGCCCGCCGCCGAGACGGTGCAGGGCAACGGCGCCGGTGACGCCGGTTACGTGACGCCGCTGGTCCGCAAGCTCGCCGCGGAGAAGGGTGTCGACCTCGGGTCGATCACCGGCACCGGGGTCGGTGGCCGCATCCGTAAGCAGGACGTCATCGAGGCCGCCGACAAGGCCGCCGCCGCCAAGGCCGCTCCGGCCCAGCAGCAGGCTCCCGCGGCCCAGGAGGCGGCGCCCGCGCCGAAGCCCGCCGCCAGCCCGCTGCGCGGCCGCACGGAGAAGCTGACCCGCATCCGCGCGACCATCGCCCGCCGCATGGTGGAGTCGCTGCAGATCTCGGCGCAGCTCACCACGGTCGTCGAGGTGGACGTCACGAAGATCGCCCAGCTGCGCAACCGCGCCAAGGCGGACTTCCAGACGAAGCACGGCGTCAAGCTGTCCTTCCTGCCGTTCTTCGCCCTGGCCGCGGTCGAGGCGCTGCGCCAGCACCCGGTGGTCAACTCCTCGATCGACCAGGAGGCCGGCACCGTCACGTACCACGACGGCGAGCACCTGGGCATCGCGGTGGACACGCCCAAGGGCCTGGTCGTGCCGGTCCTGCGGGACGCCGGTGACCTCAGCCTGGCCGGCCTGGCCAAGCGGATCGCCGACGTGGCGGAGCGGACCCGCAACAACAAGATCAGCCCGGACGAGCTGTCGGGCGGCACCTTCACGCTGACCAACACGGGCAGCCGCGGTGCGCTCTTCGACACGCCGATCATCAACCAGCCGCAGGTCGGCATCCTCGGCACCGGCGCGGTGGTCAAGCGCGCCGTGGTCGTCGACGACCCCAACCTGGGCGAACTGATCGTGCCGCGCTCGATGGTGTACCTGGCGCTCAGCTACGACCACCGGATCGTGGACGGCGCCGACGCCGCCCGCTTCCTGGTGACGATCAAGGAGCGCCTGGAGGCCGGCCAGTTCGAGGGCGACCTCGGCCTGCACGCCTAGGCGGAAGATCACAAAGAAGGGGCGCTCCGGCGCCCCTTCTTCTGTTTTGAGCCGGTTCACCGTCGGGAATGATGGACCCATGCGGATCGTCATGGCCGGCGCGTCGGGTTTTCTGGGCACCACCCTCGCCGAGCGGCTGCGCGGTGGCGGGCACGACGTCACCCGGCTCGTCCGGCGGCCCGCCGAGGCCCCCGACGAGATCACCTGGAATCCGTCCGCCGGGCAGCTCGACCCGGCCACGCTGGTCTCCGCCGACGCCGTGATCAACCTGGCCGGCGCGGGGGTGGGCGACAAGCGCTGGACCGCCCGATACAAGAGCCTCATCCGCAGCAGCCGGGTGGACAGCACCGGCACGATCGCCCGCGCGATCCGGCAGCTGCCGGCCGAGGACCGCCCCGAGGTCCTGCTCCAGTCCTCCGCGGTCGGCTGGTACGGCGACACCGGCGACCGCGAGGTCACCGAGGAGGCCCCGGCGGGCACCGGCTTCCTGGCCGACGTGTGCCGGGTCTGGGAGGCCGCCGCCCGCCCCGCCGAGGACGCCGGCACCCGCGTGGTGCTGCTCCGCACCGGCCTGCCGCTCGACGCGAACGGCGGTCTCCTCAAGCCCCAGATGCCGCTCTTCCGCCTCGGCGCCGGCGCCAAGCTGGGCGGCGGCAAGCAGTGGGTGCCGTGGATCGCGCTCACCGACTGGCTGGACGCCGCCGAGTTCCTGCTCGCCCGCGACGACCTCGCGGGCCCGGTCAACATCGTCGGGCCGCGGCCGGTCACGAACGCCGCTCTCACCCAGGCCCTCGGCAAGGTGCTGCACCGCCCGGCGCTGCTCCAGGTGCCCGGCATCGCGCTGCAGGTGGCGCTCGGCGAGTTCGCCCACGAGGCCCTGCGCAGTCAGCGCGTCCTGCCCGGGGTGCTGAACCGGGCCGGCTTCACCTTCACCCACCCCGACGTCGAGTCGGCCCTGCGGGCGGCGATCGACGACCAGTCACCCGCAGCCGCCTGACGAAGCCCTGCCGGGCCCGCGCGCCGGGAGGGACGGCCGCTGCTGGGTGATCCTTGCTAACCTGCCGCTGGTGTCCGTCGTCGCCGCAGCCCCGTCCGAGTCCGCCGAGCCGCCGGCAACGTCACCGGCCCGCCGCGGCTCCGCGGCCTGGCGCCCGCATGTCGCCGTGGCCGTCGCCGCGCTGGCCCTCGCCACGTACGTGACCAGCGGTCTGTGGCTGGACCCGGCCGGCCGCGGCCTCACCGAGAACCTCGGCGACCAGGCGTTCTTCGAGTGGCTGCTCGGCTACGGCGTCTACACGCTCGGGCACGGCGCCGACCCGTTCTACACGTGGATGCTCAACGCCCCGCTCGGCGTCAATCTCGCCGCGAACACCTCCGTCACCGTGTACACGACGCTGTTCGCCCCGCTGACCTTCCTGGCCGGGCCGCCGGTCAGCTTCGCGACGATCCTGACCCTCAACCTCGCCGGTTCGGCCTTCGCCTGGTATCTGTTCCTGCGCCGCTTCCTGGTCCGGCACACCGTCGCGGCCGCGATGGGCGGGCTCTTCTGCGGCTTCGCCCCCGGCTTCATCTCGCACGCGAACGGGCACCTCAACTGGACCGCCGGCTGGGTCGCGCCGGTGGTGCTCTGGTGGGTGCTGCGGCTGCGCGAGCCCGGCCGGTGGCTGCTGCACGGGGTGATCCTCGGGCTGCTGGTCGCCGTGGGCTTCTCCATCGCGGCCGAGGGCCTGTTCTTCACCGCGCTCGCCAGCGGCGTCTTCCTGCTCGTCCGGTCGCTGGCGCCGGCGATGCGCGCCGAGGCCCGCGCCGCGGCGCCGCGGGTGCTGGCCGCCCTCGCCGTGACCGCCGTGCAGGCGGGGCTGCTGCTGGCGTACCCGCTCTACATGCATTTCGCCGGCCCGCGGACGTTCACCGGTACGGGCTTCAACCAGTTCCACTACGCCGAGGACGTGGCGGCGTACTTCGAGTATCCGAACCGGTCCGTGGCGGGGTGGCTGGGGCTGGGCAGCAAGCTGGCCCCCAACGCGACCGAGGAGACGTCGTATTTCGGCGTACCGTTGATGATCCTGGTGGTCGTGGCCGTGGTGACGCTCTGGCGGCGCGCGGCACCCGGCCGGCGTGCGACCCTGGCCGCGCTCTCCGCGGTGGGCGTGGTCTTCCTGGTGCTCTCCTGGGGACCGCATCTCAAGATCTTCAAGGACGAGACCAGCATCAATCTTCCGTACGCGGCACTGCGGCACCTTCCGCTGTTCGACTCCGCGCTGCCCGCCCGCTTCGCCCTGGTGGTCGCCGCGGTGATCGGCATCCTGCTCGCCCTCCTCGCCGACCGGCTGCTCAGCGAGCCGCTGCCACGGTTTCCCGCCCGGGCCGCCTGGGTGACGGGGCTGGCCGTGGCGCTCGTACCACTGATCCCGCTGCCGGTGCTGACCCGGACGCGGGCCCCGGAGCCGCCGTTCATCGCCGACGGGATCTGGCGCGACTACGTGAGCGACGACGGGGTGATGACCGCGCTGCCGATCGCCACCACCGACACGCCCGACGGTCAGCGCTGGCAGGCGTACACGATGGCCCGCGCCGGCAAGCAGTTCCGCATCCCCGGCGGGTATTTCCTCGGTCCCGGCGGCCCGAACGGCACCGGGCGCATCGGGGCGGAGGGCCGCACCACCGACTGGCTGTTCTTCCAGGCCGCCTTCTACGGCACCGTCGTCCCGATCGACGACTTCGACCGCAAGAAGGCCCGCGAGGACCTCGCCTACTGGAAGGTGGAGGCCGTCTTCCTGCCGGAGGAGATCACCGGCTCGCACACCACGCTCTTCCGTTCGGCCGTGGAGACCACCGCGCGAGACCTGCTCGGCGAGCCGCAACACGTCGGCGGGGTGCTGCTGTGGCGCATCCGGCCCGGCGTGGACCCGGTGGCGCTGCATCCCCAGGGTTCGTGATGCCGGCGTCCCCGCGGTTCGCGCGGCACTGCTAACTTCGCCCGGTGGCCGTAGCAACGACAACAGCTCCCCTCGCCGTCGCCGAACCACAGGACTCGGCCGGCCGGGCGAGTCGCCGTCACGGATGGCTCCGGCACACGCTGGTCGCGCTGCTCTGCCTCGGCATGGGCTACTGGGTCACCTCCGGGCTGTGGGCGGACCCGTTCGGGCGTACGGTCGCCTACAACGAGGGCGACCACGCGTTCTTCGAATGGCTGCTCGGCTACGGCGTGCACGTCCTGCGTACGGGCGCCGACCCGTTCTACACCGATCTGCTCAACGCTCCGCACGGCGTGAACCTTGCGGCCAACACCTCCATCACCGTGCTCGCGGTCCTCTTCGCGCCCCTGACCTACCTGGCCGGCCCGCAGGTCAGCTACGTCGTGATCCTCACGATCAACCTCGCCGGCTCGGCCTTCGCGTGGTACCTGCTCTTCCACCGGTACGCGGTGCAGCACCGCGCGGCGGCCGTTCTGGGGGGCCTCTTCTGCGGTTTCGCCCCGGGCTGGATCTCGCACGCCAACGGCCATCTCAACTGGACGGCCGGCTGGGTCGCCCCGGCGATCCTCTGGTGGGTGCTGCGGCTGCGCACCTCCCGGCGCTGGCTGCTGAACGGTACGGTCCTCGGCGCGCTCCTCGCGATCGGCTTCTCCGTCGCCGCCGAGCTGCTGTTCTTCACCGCGCTCGCCATCACGGTCTTCGTGGTGACGTGGAGCGCCGGCCGGGGCACCTGGCCGATGGCACGGCGGGCGGCGGCCACCACCTTCGCCGCGCTGGGCGTCTGCGCGGCGGTGGCGGGCACCCTGCTCGCGTACCCGCTGTACATGCACTTCGCCGGGCCCGGCTCCTTCAAGGGCACCGGTTTCATCCAGCGCAACTACGTCGAGGACGCGGCCGCGTACCTGTTCTACCCGTACCGTTCGGTCGGCGCCCTCCTGGGCCTGAGCCGCGGCGACCTCGCGGCCAACCAGAGCGAGGGCGCGTCGTTCTTCGGTCTCCCACTGCTGGTGCTCGTGGTCGTCGGCACGGTCCTGCTGTGGTGGCGGGCCGACCCGGCCCGCAAGGCCCTGATGCGGGCCCTCACGGTCGTCGGCCTGCTGTTCACGCTGCTCTCCCTCGGCCCGCGGTTCAACTGGTTCACCAAGGAGTACGACGTCCCTCTGCTGTACGCGCCGCTGACCCACGTCCCGCTCTTCGACTCGGCGCTGGCGGGCCGGCTCGCCCTCGTGGTCGCCGGCGTGATCGGTACGACCGTGGCACTGCTCGCCGACCGCGCGCTGACCCGTCCGGCCCCGACCCGCCGCCGCCTGCTGTGGGGGGCGGCGTTCGCGCTGGCGCTCGTACCGCTCATCCCGACCCCGGTGCTGACCGTCGAACGCGCGCCGGAGCCCCGGTTCATCGCCGACGGCACCTGGAAGCAGTACGTCCGCAACGGCGGCGTCATCACCGCCCTCCCGACCGCCTCCGCCTCGGCCCCGGACGGCCAGCGCTGGCAGGCGTACACGCTGGCCCGCAGCGGCAAGCAGTTCCGGCTCCCGGAGGGCTACTTCCTGGGACCGGGAGGCAAGAACGGCAAAGGCCGCATCGGTGCGCCCGGACGGTTCACCACGTTCATGTGGGGCAGGGCCGGGTTCACCGGGTACGTCTACGACATCGACAACTCCGAGCGCTACAAGGTGCGCAGCGACCTCGCGTACTGGAAGGTCCGGGCCATCTTCCTCCCGGACCGCATCACCGGCTCGCAGGGCATGCTCTTCCACGAGTCGCTGGTCCGCAACATGACCGATCTGTTCGGGCCCGGTGAGCGCGTCGACGACGTGCTGGTGTGGAAAGTCCGGCCCGGCGTCGACCCGAGGCCCGTACGCGGCCAGGGGCACGACGGCCCCCGCCGCCCCTTCGACTAGAGGGATACGCTGGGCTTCGTGACGACTTCCATGCTGCAGGTCCTGCGCCCGGGCCTGGTCGACTACCGCGAGGCCTGGGACGAGCAGCGCCGGCTGCACGACGCCGTCGTGGCCGGTGAGCGCCCCGACACGATCCTGCTGCTCGAGCACCCCAGCGTCTTCACGGCCGGCAAGCGCACCGAACCGATGGACCGGCCGATGGACGGCACCCCCGTCGTCGACGTGGACCGCGGCGGCAAGATCACCTGGCACGGCCCGGGGCAGCTCGTCGGCTACCCGATCGTCAAGCTCCACGACCCGGTCGACGTCGTCGCGTACGTCCGCCGCATCGAGCAGATGCTCATCGACGTGTGCGCGGAATTCGGCGTGACCGTCGACCGTGTCGAAGGCCGCAGCGGCGCCTGGGTCCGTGCCGACGACCGCGGTCCCGACCGCAAGGTGGCGGCGATCGGCATCCGGGTCGCCCGCGGCGTGACCCAGCACGGCTTCGCGATCAACTGCGACTGCGACCTCTCGAACTTCGACCGCTTCGTCCCCTGCGGCATCCGCGACGCGGGCGTCACGTCGCTGAGCGCGGAGCTGGGCCGCCCGGTGACGGTGGCGGACGTCATGCCGGTGGTCGAACGACACCTGCCGACGCTGCTGTGAAGCTCTACAACAACCCTCGCGACAAGCGCGTCTTCGTGCCGAACAAGGCGGGCGGGGTGTCGCTGAACTTCGGCCACCCGATCGCCTGGTGGATTCTGATCCTCATGACGGTCATCCCGCTGATCGTGGTCGTCGCGGTCACCATTGCCGTCCTGGCCTGATCCGCCACCGGCCTGATCCGCCACTGGTCACGGCCGGCGGCGAACCCGCCCGCGTCAGCGGGCGGCCCGCCGTCAGTCGAACGGCGCCGTCAGCCGAAGAGCGCCGTCAGCCGAAGAGCGCCGTCAGCCGAAGAGCGCCGTCAGCCGAAGAGCGCCGTCAGCCGAAGAGCGCCGTCAGCCGAAGAGCGCCGTCAGCCG
>NZ_JBITLP010000002.1:0-326625 GCF_044465265.1 Actinoplanes sp. NPDC049681 | reverse complement strand
GCGGAAGAGCGGGCCGAGCTCGGATGCCGGCCCTGATCGGCCCGCTCTCACCTGGCCCGCCTCGAGCCGGGCCACCCTCGAGCCGGGCCACCTCCGAGCCGACCACCCCGAGCCGACCACCCCGAGCCGACCACCCCGAGCCGACCACCCCGAGCCGGTCACCCCCGCCGGCCTACGGATCCGCGCCGGCCGACCGCCCCCGGTCTCAGCACTCAGCAGCGGCCGGCCCGCGCCGTTACGGCGTCACGCGATGCAGGTCCCGCGGGAACGCCGTCACCTCACGAACATTCGCCGCCCCGGTCAGCCGCGCGACGAACCGCTCCAGCCCGATGGCGAACCCCCCGTGCGGCGGCATCCCGTAGCGGAACCCGTCCAGATATCCCGCGATCTTCTCCGGCTCCGGCGCCACCGCCAGATACTCCTCGTACCGGTGCAGCCGCTGTCCTCCCGTCACCAGCTCCAAGCCCCGGAACAACAGGTCGAAGCTGTTGCTCCACCGCGGGTCCGACGGCTGCGGATGGGTGTAGAACGGGCGTTTCGCCATCGGATACCCGGTGACGAAAACGAACTCCGACCCGTGCTCCCGCAGCGCCCACTCCCCCAGCGCGCGTTCGTGGGCCGGGGCCAGGTCCGGTTCCTCCGGTGGCGCCCCCGCGATGCGCAGCGCCTCGGCGAAGTGCACGGCCGGGATCTCGGCCGGCACCCGCGGCACTCCGACGCCGGTCCGCTCCGCGACGGTCTCGGTCATCCCGGCCACGACCGTGGTCAGCGTCGCCATCACGTCGCGGTGGTCGGCGATGAATCCCATCTCCGCGTCGAGCGACGTGTACTGCGCCAGGTGCCGGGCGGTGTCGTGCGGCTCGGCGCGGAACACCGGACCCACCTCGTAGACCCGTTCGAAGACGCCGACCATCAGCTGCTTGTAGAACTGCGGGGACTGCGCCAGGTAGGCCGGGCGGCCGAAGTAGTCGAGCTCGAAGACGTTCGCTCCGGACTCGGTCGCCGTACCGACGATCTTCGGGGTGTGGATCTCGACGAACCGCTGCCGCTCCAGCACGGCCCGGAAACCCGCGGTCGCGGCGGCCGCGACCCGCAGAGCCGTCGCCCGCGACGGATGCCGCAGGGCAAGAGCGGCGTGGTCGAGCTGGGTCGCCATGGTCGCGCTGAGCGTCGGTCGATGCAGGTCGAACGGCAACGGTACGGCGGGAGCGCCGCTCAATGCGCGTACCGAAGGCTCGGTGAGCTCGACCCCCGACGGCGCCGCCGCGTTCGCGGTGACCGTGGCCGTGACCTCGACGACGGTCTCCTCCGGCAGCGCCTCGACCTGGGCACGGACGGCGGGCTCGGTGACCACCACCTGGCTGAGCCCCGCGGCGTCGCGAACGATCAGGAAGGCGACGGACTTGAGCAGCCGGCGGCGGTGCACCCA
The DNA here is from genome assembly GCF_044465265.1 of Actinoplanes sp. NPDC049681. NCBI lineage: Bacteria > Bacillati > Actinomycetota > Actinomycetes > Micromonosporales > Micromonosporaceae > Actinoplanes > Actinoplanes sp. NPDC049681. Next base: position 325,196 of record NZ_JBITLP010000002.1, on the reverse strand, counting down.
GCCGGCGATCATGACGGTCTGCTTCTCGTGCGCGGCCAGTTCGGTGGAGAGGATGCGCTGCATGGCGGTGACCTCCTCTGGCGTCTGCAACGCGGCCCCAGGGAGGCGTGGGCGAGCGGGATCCTCGCGGTGCCACCACACCTTCGCGCCCGAAGGCGCCTCTTGTGCTGCTCGGCTCGGGAGTGTCTTCGCGCCCCGGCACCGGGCCACCTTCTCAGCTCCCGGTGGCTCTCTCGACCGGCGTGATCGGGGCGTTACTCGGTTCCGTCAATGCCGTGGCCTGGACGTTAACAGTGGGACACGAGGCACCGCACGGGGTTTTCCGTACGGACGTGAGGGCACTCACAGATCCGCTCTCCGTGAGCCTCGTCGCCCCTGCTCCGGTTGATCTTGCATTCGGCGTAACCTCAGGGTCGTGACTATTGCTCCCGAGGGCCGCCGCATGCTGCGCATCGAGGCGCGCAACGCCGAAACTCCCATCGAGCGGAAGCCGCCGTGGATCAAGGTCAAGGCCAAGATGGGCCCGGAGTACACGCACATGCGCGGCCTGGTCCAGAAGGAAGGCCTGCACACCGTGTGCCAGGAAGCGGGCTGCCCCAACATCTACGAATGCTGGGAAGACCGCGAGGCGACATTCCTCATCGGCGGTGACCAGTGCACCCGCCGCTGCGACTTCTGCCAGATCGACACCGGCAAGCCGGCCGAGTTCGACGCCGACGAGCCCCGCCGCGTCGGCGAGTCCGTCGCCACCATGGGCCTCAAGTACGCAACGGTCACCGGCGTCGCCCGCGACGACCTCCCCGACGGCGGCGCCTGGCTCTACGCCGAGACGGTCCGCCAGATCCACAAGCTCCTGCCGGGCTGCGGCGTCGAGCTCCTGATCCCCGACTTCAACGCCGACCCCCAGCAACTCGCCGAAGTCTTCGGCGCGGCGCCCGAGGTCCTGGCCCACAACGTCGAGACGGTCCCCCGCATCTTCAAGCGCATCCGCCCGGCCTTCCGCTACGAACGCTCCCTCGACGTCATCACCCAGGCCCGCGCGGCCGGGCTGGTCACCAAGTCCAACCTCATCCTGGGCATGGGCGAGGAACGCGCCGAGGTGTCCCAGGCCCTGCGAGACCTGCACGCCGCGGGCTGCGAACTCATCACCATCACGCAATACCTGCGCCCGACGCCGCGGCACCACCCGGTGGAGCGGTGGGTCAAGCCCGAGGAATTCGTGGAGCTGCGCGAGGAAGCCGAGCAGATCGGCTTCGCGGGTGTGATGTCCGGGCCGCTGGTCCGGTCGTCCTACCGCGCCGGACGCCTCTACCAGCAGGCTCTCGCCGCTCGCGGCTGACTGGCCGGGCGCCGCGGGCCCGGGGCCGGGGCAGCCCGAAGCCGGGGGCCGGGGCAGCCCGAAGCCGGGGATCCTCAGCCGGGGACCGAGGACCGGGGACCGGGGCAGCCGCGGACCGGGGCAGCCCGAGGGCCGGGTCTGCCAGGGCAGCCTGGGGGCCGGAGCAGCCAGGGGACCGGGGCCGGAGCAGCCAGGGGACCGAGGGCGGGCCGGCGGCCCGGGGTCTAGGCCTGCGGAAACCGGAGGCCTGGTCGGGAGGCCGCAAGCGGCCAAAGGCCCGGGTGCCCAAACGGGCTCCCAGGGCCCACACGGCTCCGCTGCCCATACGGCCCAAGGCCCACACGCCCCATAGGCCCAAGCGCCCCCAAGGTCCAAACGGCCCGTTGCCCCCACGGCCCATGGCCCACCGCCCCCAGAGGCCCAGACGCCCCCAAGGTCCGAACAGCCGTTGCCCAAAGGGCCCAAGACCCCAGGCCCCAGGCCCCAGGCCCCAGGCCAAGCAGTCTCCAGGCCAAGACGGCCCAGCCCGAAGCGCCCCAGAGCCGACCGGCCCCAAGGCCGAAGCAGCCCGATCGGCCGCTACGGTCTCCTGCGAATCGCTGCCTTCAGTCAAGCAGCCCGAGCCGATGGGCAACCGCTGCCGCCTCGCCCCGGCTCGTCACCGACAGCTTCGCGATGATCCGGGAGACGTGCACGCTCGCCGTCTTCGGCGAGATGTACAACCGTTCCGCGATCCGGCTGTTGCTCTGCCCCTCCGCCACCAACCGCAGCACCTCGCGCTCCCGGTCGGTCAGCAACTCCGTACCCGTGACCGCCGGATGCGTCGCCGACCGCAACCCGATCCGGCGGGCCAGCGTGTCCGCCTCCGACGCCAGTGGCCCGGCGCCCAACGCCCGGGCGATCGCCGCGGCTTCCTCGATCGCTTCGGCCGCGGCTGCCCGCTCCCCCGCTGCCGCTTCCGCCGCCGCGCGGCCCAGGAGCGTCACGGCCAGCGGATAGCGTTGCCCGTCCGCCCGCCAGGCCTGTTCCGCCGCTCGCCAGGCCTCCGGGCCGCCGTGCAGGAGGGCGAAGACCTGCGCCGCGTACGCGCGGTCCGACGGGTACGGCCGCGGCATGTTCTGCGCGATTCCGGCTACCGAGGCGCGGATGTCCGGCGCGTCGACGGCTGCGGCGGCGGCCAGGAGCGGCCAGCCGTACCGGGGTCGTTTGGTGATGGATGGTTCCGCGACCGCTAGTCGCGCCGCGGCCTCGTCGGCTCCGGGGCGCGCGCCGAGGATGCGCAGCTCCAGCAGGGAAAGCCTGTTGTCGCGATTCAGGTACGGCTTGCCGAGGTACGCCACCGCCCGCTGCACCAGCGGTTCCGCCGCCTCGTGGCCTCGTGCCAGGCGCAGCCCGGCGCGGAGCCGGAGCCAGGGCAGGGCGAGCGTGCCGGGCGGGTCGTGGCGGGCGGCTTCCTCGAGGCGGGCGTCCGCCTCGTCCCAGCGGCCGAGGGCGACGAGGGCCTCGGCGTGGTTGGCGAGCAGGAACACGCCGGTGGTGCGGCTGACTCCGACGCGGTCCGCGTACGGGACGCCTTCGGCCGCGGCTGCCGCGGATTCTTCGTAGCGGCCGAGTTCGAAGAGGGAGTCGGAGATGTTGACCAGGGCCCGGGCGAGGTTGGGCAGGTCGCCGGTGGCCCGGGCGCGGACTGCTGCCGCCTCCATCGTCGGAAGGGCTTCTTCCGCGGGGATCCGGCCGCCGCATGCTCTGCCGTACGCGACGGTGGCCGCCACCTCGGTCGTGACGTCGCCGAGTTGGGCGGCTGCCGTCATGGCTTCGGCCGCCACCCGGCCGGCTTCGTCGTCGTCGACGCCGCTGAGCTGGTACGACACGTCGGCCATCAGGGTGACGCGTTCGGTGGACGGGGTGAGGCCGTGCAGCAGCCGGTACGCCTGGCGCGCCTCGGCGGCGCCGTCGCTGGTGCCGGCGTTGTAGAGGAGTTTGGCGCGGCGTACGAGTAGGCGGGCGGCGCGCAGGGGCTCCGTGGCGTGGTCGAGGTCGGCGAGGGCGGCCCGGGTGAGCTTGAGGGCGCGCTGGTGGTCGCCGGCATCGATGGCCGCGAGGGCGCTCTCCTCGAGCAGGTCGAGGTGGCCCGCGCCGAGCCGTTCCGCCGCGTCGTCGACGAGTTCCCACAGTTCGAGGACGCGCTCCAGGAGGCGGGACTGTTCCGCGTACGCGTAGCGGCGGGCGGCGGCCTCGGCTGCTCGCCGGGCCGCGGTCAGGGCTCTCGGATAGTCGTGGGCGGCGTGCCAGTGGTGGGCGATCTCGGCCGGTGCCCGGCCCATCGCCACGAGGTGCGGCTGCGCCTCGACCGCCTCGGCATAGCGGGCGTGCAGGCGGGCGTGCTCCCCCGGCAGAAGATCATCGTGTACGGCCTCACGCACGAGCGCGTGCCGGAATTCGTACCCGCCGTCGGTGTCGACCACGATGAGCTGGGCCGCGACGACGATGCGCAGGGCCGATTCCAGTTCGCCCTCGTCCATGCCGGCGACGGCGCTGAGCAGTTCGTGGCCGAACTTCGTGCCGCCGACCGCCGCGACGCGCAGCACGCGCTGGGCCGGCTCGGGGAGCTGGTCGACGCGGGTCAGCAGCAGGTCGCGGAGGCTGTGCGGGATGTCGCAGCATTCGGGGTCGCCGGAGGCCGCGAACTGTTCGATGAAGAACGGGTTGCCCTGGGCGCGCTCGTGGACGGTGTCGACGAGCGTCGGCTCCGGTTCCGCGCCGAGCAGGTGGGTGAGCATCTGCGCCGTGCCGTCGCGGCCGAGGCGGTCGAGTTCGAGGCGCTGCACGCCTCGTACCCGATCCAGCTCGGCCAGGAACGGCCGCAGCGGGTGGCCGCGGTGCAGTTCGTCGGTGCGGTACGTGGCCACCAGCAGCAGCTGCGGCAGCCGGGCGGAGCGCACCAGGAAGCCGATGAGGTCCCGGGTCGAGCGGTCGGCCCAGTGCAGGTCCTCCAGGACGAGCACCAGCGGCCGATCCGCCGACACCCGCGCGAACAGGGCCGCGACCAGCTCGAACAGGTAGCCGCGCCGGGTCTCCAGCACGGCGTCGCCGGCCGGGCCCAGCTCCGGCAGCAGGCGCGCGAAGTCCTCTTCCCGCCCGTCGAGCACGGCGATGCCGTCGACGCGTACGAGTTCGCGCAGCGCCGCGGCGAAGGGCGCGAAGGGCAGGCCCTCCTCGCCGAGCTCCAGGCACTGCCCGGTGAGGACGCGGGCGCCGTCGGCGGTGGCGGCGCCGCCGAACTCCTCGACGAGGCGGGTCTTGCCGACGCCCGCCTCGCCGCCGACGAGCACGGCGGAGGGCTCGGCGCCGCGGGTGCGTTTGAGCGCGTCACGCAGGGCGGCGAGGTCGGCCTCCCGGCCGACCAGGACGTCGCTGGTGGCGTGCGCGGTCACGCCATCGAGCATGCCATGCCAGGCCATCCCGGCACCGAACGTCGCGATCACGTCGATATCTCCGGCCGGGTCACAGGGCCGCCGGCGCCCGTACCGGGCGCGGGCGCCGCGCGGGGCGCGACCACCAGGTGTGCCGGTGCCGGCCGCCGGTGGAGACCTCGCGAGCGATCCGGTACGCGGCGGCCGCCCGCTGCTCCTCCCCGGCACGCTGGTGGTAGAGGTCGAGCTGGAATCCTGGGTCCTGGAACGAGAACATCGGTGTCTCCTCGCTGGTCGTTCTCCGATGTCCTCGACTCTTCGCGCGAAGGCCCCCGGCCGGCATGGGGAAGCTGCCCGATCTTCGGTCCCGGGGGCCGCCTTACCCGAGGGTCCTGGCCACGTAAGGCAGCACGCCGACCCTTACACTTTCGGGTATGGCAAAACCCCAGGAGAAGGTGTCGTTCGTCGAGCGCCTGAAGCAGATCGGCCAGGTGTTCACGTTCACGGCGCGGCAGGACAGGTGGTTCGTCCCGCTGATCATCGCTGCGGTGCTGATCCCGCTCGCGGTGACCGTGCTCCTCGTGCTCCTGGGCTTCGGCTGGGTCTGGGTCCCGATCGGCGTCATGGTGGCCCTGCTGGCCGCCCTGATCGTGCTCAACCTGCGGTCCAACGCGGCCATGATGAACGCGGCGGAGGGCCAGCCCGGCGCGGCCGCCTCGATCATGGAGAACATGCGGGGCGACTGGCGCGTACGCCCGGCGGCCAGCTCGACCACCCAGTTCGACATGGTCCACGTCGTGATCGGCCGCCCCGGCGTGATCCTCCTCGGCGAGGGGCAGCAGCAGCGGGTCCGCAGCCTGCTGGGCCAGGAGAAGCGCCGCCTGTCGAAGGTCATCGGCAACGCCCCGATGTACGACTACGTGATCGGCAGCGACGAGGGCGAGCTCTCCATCCGCAAGCTGCGGACGACGATGATGAAGCTGCCCCGCAACCTCACCGGCAAGGACGTCAACGCGCTGGACAAGCGCCTCGCGGCGCTGATGGCCCGGCCGCAGATGCCGAAGGGCGCCATCCCGAAGAACATGCGGCCGTCCAAGGGCGCGTTCCGCCAGCAGCGCCCCCGCTGAGCCGCCGCTAGCGGGGCTGCTGCACCGGGTCGGCGCTCCGCGGCACGTCGAGGGTGCGCGCACCCTCGTGGGCGGGCAGGGCCGGCGGCTCTCCCGCGTCCACCGGGGTCCGATCCTCGCCGACCGTGGGCTCGGACTTGAGCCGGCCCCGGCGGGTGTCCCAGATGTCGCGGGCGATGATCTGCAGGATGCCGGCGACCGGGATGGCCAGCAGCGCCCCGAGGATCCCGGCGAGCTCCACCGCGATCAGGATGGCGATCAGCACGGTCAGCGGATTCACCCGCACCGTACGGGCAAAGATCATCGGCTGCAGCAGGTGGTTCTCCAGCTGCTGATAGAGCACGAAGAACACGATGACGACGATGCCGGCCGTGGTCGACTGAACGAATGCCGCGAGCGTGGCGACGACGGCGCCGAGGGTGGCCCCCACGAGCGGGATGAGGTCGGCGAGCCCGACGAACAGGGCGATGAGGCCCGCGTACGGGACCCCGAGGACCGCCAGCACCGCGTACGTGAGCGAGCCGCAGATGACGCTGATGAGCAGGTTCCCGGTGATGTAACCGGTCACGGTCCTCGCGCAGTCGTGGCCGACCCGCGAGATCCGCTCGGCCCGCCGGTCGTCGAACAGCGCAAGGAACCCGTGCACGATCTTCGGCGCCTCGAGCACCATCAGATATGCCAGCACGAAGATCGTCACGATGCCCGCGACACTGGTCGCCGCCCCGCGGAGCAGCGCCAGAGTGGGTGCACCCAGCCCGGCGGCGTACTGGCGGAACTGGTCGGCGTGGCTCTGGGCGTACTCAAGAAGGTGGTAACGCTCGATGAGCCCCCCGACGGGGCCGCGACCGGAGCGCGCATCCTGGATGATCTTCGGATAGTCCGCGACGACCTGCGACCCTTCCCGCACCAGCGGCACGACGAACAGGGTGATGAGGCCGCCGAGGAGCAGCAAGGCCAGCAGGAAGACCATCAGGGTGGCCAGCCAGCGCTTACCGAACGCAGCGCGCCGCTCGACCCAGTTGACCGCGGGATGCAGCGCGACGGCGAAGAAGGCGGCGACGACGATCCAGGTCAGGACCTGGCTGGTCGCCCGGATCAGCGCCAGGACGAGCAGGGTGGCCAGCACCAGCCCGATGACGACCAGGGTACGCCGCGCCACGACGACGCTGTCTCGGTTACTCACAGTGGTTGGCTACCCGCACGGAACCGAGACAAACAGCCCTGGCTGCGCTTCCGCACGCCCGCGGTTTCACCGGGTCATCGGCGGACCAGCTCCACCGCCTGGTCGGTCGGGATCAGCATGATCGGGCCCTCCCCGGCAGCGGGCAGCCAGGTCGCCGGATCGGTCAGGGCCGTTTCGACCTCGGCCTCGGTCATGGACGGTACGTCGGGCAGGTCCCTGTAGCGGTCGGTGGCCACGAGCTCGACGAGGCCGCGATCGATCATGTCCCTGACGACGACGGCGAACCGCGGGATCAGCGGCCGGACGGCGTCGGCGTCAGTGCTGAAACTCCAGATGCCGCCGTCCTCGCGGTGGCCGAGGTAGTCGCCGATGACCTGATTGAGCCAGGACTCCTCGAGTGCGTTGGTGAGGACGACGCACTCCTCGCGGCTCAGTTCGTCCCAGATGCTCATGGATCGATCGTCGCACCCCGGGTTCCGGCGCGGTAAACACGTGGCTCCCCCCTCATCAGCCCGCGACAATGGCCCGCGTGGAGGAGATCGAGGTCCTCGTCGCCCACAGCGAGCGGGCTACCCCGCGCGTCGGCGACGTGTTCCTGAAGATCGATACCGATCAGTCGCGCACCGACGTCGAGGTCGAGGCGATGGCGATGGCGCCGCTCCCGACCCCGGAGGTGCTGTGGCGGAAGCCGCCCGTACTCGCCCTCGCCGCCGTACCGGGCACGGCACTCGGCCACCTCGGCCGGCCGTCGACCGCATCGCCGGCGGCGTGGGCCGCGGCGGGTGCCGCCGTACGGATGCTGCACGACGCGCCCCTGCCGCCGTGGCCCGGCCGGAGCCCCGACGAGATCGCGTCGGACCTCGACGCGGAGTGTTCATGGCTCGTGGGAAACGGCGTCCTCCCCGCCGACCTGGTCACGCGTAACCGCGAGGTCGCCGAGGCCGCGCTCCGGCCGTGGACACCGGTATTCACACACGGCGACCTGCAGACCAACCACGTCTTCGTGGACGGCGACGAGATCACCGGCGTGATCGACTGGTCCGAGGCGGCCCGCGGCGACGCCCTGCACGACCTCGCGATCCTGACGCTCGGATACGAGCAGCACCTCGGCGACGTCATCGCCGGCTACGGCACGGACGTCGACCTCGACGTGATCCGCGCATGGTGGTCACTGCGCAGCCTGGTGGCGGTCCGCTGGCTGGTCGGCCACGGCTTCGACCCGTCCTCGCCAGGCTGCGAGTTCGACGTGCTGAGATCCCGGATGTGAGGTCCTGCGGCGCCCTTCACCCTTCTCCCCGAACGACGACAGCCCGATCCGACCCCGCATCGAAAGCCGCGGCAGCGCGCTCGATCTTCTCGCGATGGGCCTCGCGGGCCGCCGGGTCGACCCGATCCTCGTAGTCGGCCGCTACTCCGGTCCGGCCGTCGAGCTGCTCGCGCAGGATGTCAGCGTGTCCGGCATGCCGGCTGGTGTCCTGCAGGACGTGGACCATCACGGTGAACAGCTTCACGTCGGGACGCGGCCACCACGGCACATAGCCCGGCGCGTCGAGGGGAAGGTCTTCGATCGTGGCGTCGGCGTGTTCCCAGGCTCTCCGGTAGAAGCCGAGGATCTGTTCGCGAGTCTCGTCCTCGGCCACCCACAGGTCGCTGCCGTCCGAGTCCTGCCATCGGGGCAGCGGCTCCGGGAAGGGCCGGTGGAAAATCTCGCCGAAGTATCGGGCCTCCCACGTCGCCAGGTGTTTGACCAGGCCGAGAAGGTTGGTCCCGGTCACCGTCAGGGGGCGGCGGATGTCGTAGTCGGACAGACCGTCGAGCTTCCAGACCAGCGCCTGGCGTGTCCACGTCAGCTGGCGGTGGAGATAGTCCTTCGCGAAGTCATCGATCACAGCGGAAGAGCCTGCCATCCGTTCCAGCGACCGCAAAGGCACGTATGGCCGGGTCTTGGCGGTTTGAGGGACCTGCCGGGTGGATCTGCATCTGCCTGTCGGCTCAGTGCTAGAGGATCAGGCAGTGACGGTCACCGCACCCGACCGGGCATCCCAGAGTCGCCGGTATGCAGGGGCGGAGCCCCGGCCGTCGGAGGCATCCGCCCAACCGGATCCGCAAACGCCACACGGAACCTAGGGTTGGAGTAAGCGTCAGTAACCGGATCAGGCACGGAGCAGAAATGCGGGTCATCTCGCATGGTCGCAGGGACACCATTGGTGGCATCCTCGCGGCGATTGCCGTTGTCGGCGCCCTGGCCGTCTTGATCGCCGAACCCGGCAGGACTCCCGTGTTGGCGCCCAGGACCATCGCCGTTGCCACCGTGGTTGCTGTGTGCTGCGGAGCGGTGCTCGCCTGGGTGATCATGCTGTTGTCTGGTCGGACAGCATCGGTCGGACAGTGGCTTCGCCGAACCTCCGCTGGCGTGGCCCTGTTGACTCCTTTCGTCGTCTACGTGACGTGGCCGTTCTACGCTCCTGGCTGGGATGTCGATTGGTGCGGCGCCCTCATTGCCCGCAACAGGCAGGTGGAAGCATCGAATCCGGGCTTGGGGAGACAATGCCGGCTCGCCGCTCACGACCGACTCTGGGAAGTGGTTGTCTGGGCAGCCATCGCGTGTGCAGCAGCCGTCGGGTACGGGTTGTGGTTGCGATGGCGCGGAAAGGTTCGTGAACCTGAGTGGCCGCTTGTGGCATAGGCGGCGAGCCTCGGTCACACTCCAGGACCGAGCCGCGCGTCACTCGCCGCGGGGGACGCGCACCGGCTCAGCACGTCGGCCTGTCGTTGAAGATCCGCGTTTCGGAACGGGTAGCCGCCGCCGGAGGTGGCCCGGTCGAATGCGGCGTCGATGAAGTCGCTGACAGCGTGCCCTTGCCGGAACAGGTCCGCACTGCGCCAGCCTGTCATCGTCCGGCTTCGCTGGAAGTAGTGGTCGCTGAGCGCCGTCAGGGCGGCGCGGAGTTCGGGACGTGGCAGATGCCCGAGGGCCAGGGACTCCATGGCTTCCCGGACCGCCGGCTCGTCGACGAGGCCGGCATCCTGAGCGATGAGCCTGGCTCGGAATGCGGCAATGGCCGGGATCTTGTCGAGTGTCGGCGTGGCAATGACCTGCTGGATGATGGCGTCCTGAAGCTCCGCGTGGTCTTCGTCGCCCTGTGGTACGAGGTCTTCGGGTACCTCGTCGAGGAGGACGCCTGGCATGTCCCAGGCCGGGAAGTCGACTGGCAGGCGCACCCCGGTGACGCGTTCGGCAAAGGCGAGCCCAGCCGCGCGCCAGTCAGCGTCGCCGCCGTGCCCGAAGGACAGGTCCGTGAGGTAGGCGTCGATATCGGCAGCATCGGGGCCGTTCCTGTCCGCCGGGCGCGACATGTCGAACCCGAAACGCGTACGGCCGCCGACCGCATACCTCAGGGCGTTGGTTGCGTTGACGTTCCAGTAGACGCTCAGCGCCTTACCGCCGGCAGCGGCCCGCCGGAGTACCTCAGTCCGGCTGCCCTGGTAGCCGTTCACTTCGAGTCCGATCTGCCACGTGCCGATCTCAGCGACCAGAAGTGCCGCCGGGACCTCGGTGTAGCGGTACTCGCGGAGACGGTCGCCAAGGTCCTGCCTCGACATGGTCGCTGCCGGGTCACCGCCGAACGCCCGGATCAGGCCTGGCCCGTCCACGCCGCTGGCGTAGGTGACACAGAGGGCTTCGCGCAGGTACGAAGCACCATCGAGCAACCGCCGGTAGTGCTCCACCGAGTCCTGGTCCACCGGCCAACGGTATGCCGAGAGCGGCTAGGGGAAGCCGTTTTCGTCGGCTCTCCGCAACCCGCGCAGCGCGCTGCAACCCATCATGGAGGTCTGCCGACCTGCGGCGATGCCGCCGAAAGCGCCTCTGAGCTACGTCAACGTTTGCTGCTGGTTCTCGTTGTCTCCGGGTGGTTCTCGCGCGGAGCTGGGCCCTGGTTGGGCCTGATGATCTTCGCGACCGGCAAGGCCACGATCAACGCAAGCCGGGTCGTCCTCCTGCCGTGGGTGGCATTCCGTCGCGCAGGCACCGCCCTGCTGGACCGCGTCTGCCCGGTCCAGGTGGAGCGCCCCACCGGACGAGCGACCTGGACCGGGCAGACGCGGTCTGGCTGCCTCCGGTGTGCGAGGAGCTGCCAACCGGGCCGGGCATCCCGGAGCCGCCCGGGTCCAGGGGCGGGTAGCCCTGGCCGACGGAGGTCGGTTCCGGGTCGTAGGACCGGAGGCCCTACCCGCCGGCGGCATGGGGGTGCGGTTGCTGTCCTCCGCAGCCTCTGATCCCCGTGTCCGCAAATCTGGAAGCTGGTGGCACGTCGGCTGCGTACCTTGGGGCTATGCCAGAGGATCAAAGCGAGTCGCTGGCGGGCATGATCCGTTCGTACCTCGACGACGACGAAGTCGCGCTACTCCCGAACGACATCGACGCGGAGGTCCGCAGGAACACGTGGCGTTACAGCGTCGCCGCGGACTCGATCGTGGTAGCCGACGCTGTGGCCGCGCTCCAGCACGTTGCAACGGAACTTCGTCAGCGGTTCGCAGACCACGCCGGCACGGCGACGTTCTACGCCTGGTATGACGAGCAAGCTGGCCAAGTTCGGTGTTCACTGCGTTCACGCGCCCCGGAGGACCTCCCGTTCGGTGCGGCCTACCGCACCACTGAAGACGCCGCCGACGTCGTCCGCCTCGCCGCCACTGACTCGCACCCGGGACACATCCCGTGGAGCGACCTCTCCGACACAACGGACCCGCCTGACGACAGTGCCGCGCAGGCTGTCGAGCCGTTCCCCGTGTGGTGCGCGGTCGTTACCGGTGGCTCGACGAACGGGCGGCGCGTGGGCAACTGATGCGTCATGGCAGCAGGCCCAGAATCTCGTGGAGGGAGATTCCGGGCCTCGGCGTGTCCGCCGGTGCCGCCGTGGCCGCTGCCGGGTCGCGCCGGGAGCGAAGGGCAAGGCGCGACCGGCTGGCAGATGCGCCCGCGTGGCGGCCCGCAGGGCCGCCCTTGCATATGTAGAGAAGGTTCTCACCCGGAAAGGCAGGCAGGAAGGCAGGAAGATCGTTGGGTCTTCGGGATCTATGTGACAGGTCCCTACTAGGAGATGCCTGACACTCCGATCGGAGTATCCGGCCGCGACGGATCCTGCGGGCGGAACTGCTGTCGGAGTTTGCTGGCCTCGGCGTGTCGGCCGAGGGCGTCCAGGTCGGCGGCGAGGTTGGTGGCCAAGATGACGGTGGTGGGGTGGTCGTCGCCGAGGACCCGCTGGTAGTTGGCGAGGGTGTCCTCGTTCAACCGGCGGGCCAACGCCAGCCTGGAGTTCATCGATCGCCTACCCGACGGCTCGCCCAGCTGAAGCTTCCGCTGCAAGGCCGCTCAATCCAGATCCTTCAACGCCCGCCATGCTGTGCTACCCCTCCGGAGGGGAGAGCTAAGTCGGCGTGACCGTGAAGCCTCACCGTTCTCATGATCACCGGACACAGCGGAGGAATCGGCAGGTAAGCCGGGGTGGACATAGAGAAAGTTCTCACCCGCAGTTTGGCTGTTCAAATGCCCACCGTCGGGTGATGTACGACAGCCGTTCGCCGGGTGATCTGCGACAGGTGACGGCGCGGATCGTGGCATGACGCGGAAACGCCCACACTCCAGCGAGACGTCGGAGGAGGATGCGTCCGTGCAAGCTATGAAGCGCTTGAGCGAAACCTCCGGTCCGATGGCCTGGCTGAAAGCCCGCCCAGCCGAAGAAGCCTTGACCGGCTTCGACGCCACCGGCTGGCCGGCGTCCACGTGGATCCTCCACGCGATGTACGAGAACTCAGACCTTGCCGGTCTGGGCACGTACGACGATCTGCATCGGCAGCGGCTCCAGTCTGGAGACGTAGCGCCGCTGATCGTTGGCGACGTCAACCTCGATGCATTCACCAAGGTCACCGGCACACCGCTCGGGTACCCCGTCCGGCCCGGACGGCCCTGGGTCAGAGTGACCTGGGCTGAGTATCTGGATCGGTTCCCTGGCTTCACTCCTTGCCGGGATGTCCCACCGTGCCACCGATGGTTTCCACCCGGCAGTTGGCCGGTGGCGATCGAACCGCCACCAGAGGGTTCGCTGGACGGGGAGAGCGTGGAAGCGCTGCTCTCGGTCCTGACTGCTCATTCAACTGATGGCCCGGATACCGACTGCCTCGCCTTCTACGGGTCGCTGCCAGCGGGCGACTTCGACGGCGTCCACCTTTGGACGGGGCCGCTGAAAAACCTCCGCGACCTCATCGAAGACCAGGGCGGACCCTACGGCTACTCGCCCACCAATTTCTGGCCAGTCGAGCGGGAGTGGTTCGTCTGGACTGACTACGACCTCGACGCGACGAAGGTCAGCGGCGATCAGAGTCTCGTGAGAGCCCTGCGCGCGGAACCGCGTCTGGAATGCCTCGACTGGCCAGGACCCGACGTCACGTAGCCCACGACCGCTGCCCGGCCACGCATGGTGGGGGTGACCGGCGGGATACCACCTTTCAGCCGCAAGATCCGTGGTCGATCGACTAAGGCAGTTCGCAGCCTTCTAGCCATGTCGCACCTCAGTGTGCGGATATGTGTAGCGCATCTACTGACGGAGGACAGTTTGGCTGGAGGTGGAGGACATCGACTTCGACCGGAAGGAGCTGTCCGTGCGGCAGCAGCTCAAGTCGCACAAGGGCCGGCCGCCGACCAAAACCAGCACGCGGGTGGTGGAGCTGCCTGACGTCGTCGCGGACGCACTCCGTATGCATCTCGCCGACGCGCCGGACCCGGTCGAGGTCGCCGACGACACCAACCCCCGGAGGCCGACCCGGCGGCTCGCGGCTCTCGTCTTCCGGAACGCGGACGGCGGGCCGGTGCTGGCGTCGACTTTCTCGCGGACGTGGACCCCGGTACGGACCTAGGCGGGGCTTCCGCCGCGCTGGGGGATCCACGGTCTGCGCCACTACTACGCGACCCTGTTGATTCACGCGGGAGCGAGCGTCAAAACGGTGCAGCTGGCGCTGGGGCACTCCAGCCCCACGATCACGCTCAACGAATACGTGCACGAGTGGCCGGACGCTCTCGACCGCACCCGGTCGCTGGTCGACGGCGCCCTCGGACAGCCGGAAGCGGCGGCCACGCAGGCTCGGAGCCAGGCATGACCGCCGCTTCTCAGTTTGTCGCCGAGTTGTCGCGGCACTCTCGACCTGGGGAGAAACCGCAGGTCAAGGTCTAGAAATACCTAGACGTTGTAGTACATCTCGAACTCGTGCGGGGTCGGGCGCAGCCGGACCGGGTCGATCTCGTTCGCGCGCTTCCAGTCGATCCACGTCGAGATCAGGTCGTCGGTGAAGACGCCGCCCGCGGTCAGGAACTCGTGGTCGGCCTCGAGGCTGTTCAGGACCGCGTCCAGCGAGCCCGGGACCTGCTTGACGTTGCCCCACTCCTCCGGCGGGAGGTCGTAGAGGTCCTTGTCGATCGGGGCCGGGGGCTCGATCTTGTTCTTGATGCCGTCCAGGCCGGCCATCATCTGGGCCGAGAAGGACAGGTACGGGTTGGACGACGGGTCCGGCACGCGGAACTCGACGCGCTTGGCCTTCGGGTTGCTTCCGGTGACCGGGATGCGGGTGCATGCGGAGCGGTTGCGCTGCGAGTAGACCAGGTTGACCGGGGCCTCGTAGCCGGGCACCAGGCGCCGGTACGAGTTGACGGTCGGGTTGGTGAACGCGAGCAGCGACGGCGCGTGGTGCAGCAGGCCGCCGATGTACCAGCGGGCCGTGTCGGACAGGCCCGCGTAGCCGGTCTCGTCGTAGAACAGCGGCTCGCCGTTCAGCCAGAGGCTCTGGTGGGTGTGCATGCCGGAACCGTTGTCACCGAACAGCGGCTTCGGCATGAAGGTGGCGGTCTTGCCGTGCTCCCAGGCGGTGTTCTTGATGATGTACTTGAACATCTGCATCTGGTCGCCGGCGTGCAGCAGGGTCGAGAACTTGTAGTTGATCTCGGCCTGGCCCGCGGTGCCGACCTCGTGGTGCGAACGCTCCACGGTGAAGCCGACGTCGATCAGGCGGCGGACCATGGCGTCGCGCAGGTCGGAGTAGTGGTCGACTGGGGCCACCGGGAAGTAGCCGCCCTTGTACGCGGTCTTGTAGCCGCGGTTGCCGCCTTCCTCCTCCTTGCCGGAGTTCCAGGCGCCCTCGATCGAGTCGATGTAGTAGAAGGACTCGTTCGCGGAGGTGGAGTGGCGGATGGAGTCGAAGATGTAGAACTCGGCCTCGGCGCCGAAGTACGCCGTGTCGGCGATGCCGCTGGACGCCAGGTAGGTCTCGGCCTTCTTCGCCACGTTCCGCGGGTCGCGCGAGTAGGGCTCGCGGGTGAACGGGTCGTGGATGAAGAAGTTCAGGGCCAGGGTCTTCTGAATGCGGAACGGGTCGATGAAGGCCGTCGTCACGTCCGGCAGCAGCATCATGTCGGACTCGTGGATGGCCTGGAACCCGCGGATCGACGATCCGTCGAAGGCGAGACCGTCGGTGACCACACTGTCGTCGAACGATTCCACAGGCATGTTGAAGTGCTGCATCACGCCGGGAAGGTCACAGAACCGTACGTCGACGAACTTGACGTCCTCGTCTTTGAGGTATCGCAGGAGTTCCTCGGGATTGGCGAACACACGTCCTCCTGGCACAGGTTTTCGAACCGGGGCGGCGTGGGCCGCCACGTGGCTAGGCTGGTCGCGACGCTATGGGGTGGCGGTTGCCCAGGCGTATCCCTATTGTTTCCGCCGTGTTACGGAGCCTGCGACCAACCGGACCCTAACCCCGGTGACGCGCCTCCGGCAGCAGATCATCCGACCGGTACGCCCCCAGCATGACCCCTTACCCCGGCGATTACGCTGATCAACGTGGCGACCCGCGCGAGACTGCCCGTGACCGAGCCCGCCGACTTCGGCCGGCGCTTCGCCGCGCTGATCATCGACTGGGCGCTGTGCCTGCTGATCTCGAGCTTCTACGCCGATCCGCGGGTGGTGGCATGGCCGCCTGTGGTCGTACTCGTCTTCATCAACGCCCTTTTCATCGGGCCGTTCGGACAGACTCCCGGGATGGCCCTGGCCCGGCTGCGCTGCGTGTCGTTCGCCGACGGCGGGGCCATCGGCATCGCGAAAGGCCTGCTCCGCGGCGTCCTGCTGGCGCTGCTGATCCCGGCGATCATCATGGACGCCGACCGCCGGGGCCTGCACGACCGCGCCGCCGGCTCGATCGTCGTGAAGGTGCCGAAGGCATGACTCACGTGGACGCCGGGACGAACTCGGGCGTCCGAGCCGGCTGATCCGCCGCGACCGCACCGGCCGTGACGGGCATCCCCACGAGCAGGAAGATTCCCAGCAGCACGTACAGGTTCGCCCCGACAACCGCCAGCGGCGGCTTGGGCCCGTTCTCGTACAGGAAAGTCACCCGGGTGCACACGATCGCGTAGCCGGCCACGCCGACCCGGAACACCCACCGGTGCGTACGGGCCACCTCGACGCACCGGACCAGCGCCGGCAGCAGCCACACCCAGTGGTGCACCCAGGTGACCGGGCTGATCAGGCAGCCGAGGATGCCGGTCAGCGCCAGGCCACCGAGGGGGTCGGCACGGCGTACCCGCCAGGCCCAGAGCCCGACGGCGAGCAGGACGCACACGACCCAGAGCCGGGACTCGACCGGGTCGACCGGCAGCCGGGCGAGCATGCCGCGAAGCGACTGGTTGGAGACGTACTCGAGGTTTCCGACCCGGTTGGTGTCCCAGAGCGCCGCGGTCCAGAACTCTCGGGAAGCGTCCGGCCAGAAGGCGGCGGGCAGGAGGGTGGCCGCGGCGGCGGTCGCGACGGCGGTGGCCGCGGCCCGCCATCGGCGGGTCACCAGCAGGTAGATGATGAAGACGCCGGGGGTCAGCTTGATCGCGGTGGCGACGCCGATGCCCACACCGGCCCAGCGCCGGCCCCGGGCCACCCCGAACAGTACGTCGCCCGCGACCAGGGCGAGCAGCAGCATGTTCACCTGCCCGAAGCCGAACGTCTCGCGGACCGGCTCGAAGAACAGGGCGAGGCAGACGGCGAGGGCCAGGGCGTACCACGGCGTCCAGCCACGGCGGCGGATCAGCGGAGCGATGAACCACCGCACGACCACCACCGTCGTGACCAGGGTGGCGACGGACGCGACCGTGGCGACCAGCCACAGCGGCAGCCACGCCATGGGCGCCATCACCAGGCCCGCGAACGGCGGGTAGGTGAAGCCGTACCTGTCGCCTTCCTTGAGGTAGTCGTAGACCAGCCCGCCGTCGCGGAACCAGTAGCGGACCGCGCCGGCGTAGACGCCCGAGTCGAAGTAGAAGTGGTGGATCGCCGTCCAGACGAGCGAAGCCACGGCGGCCGTCGCCGCGGCGGCAAGGATCACGGTCCGGCGGGTCACGCGACCACCCTACGGTCCCGCTGCCGGCGTACGGCGACCACCACGATCACGACCAGCGCGACCGTGACGACGAACGCGCCGGGGAGGCGAGTGTAGAGCGCCCAGTTGTAGCCGGCCGGCGTGGTCAGGGTCGCCGCGAAGGCGCACAGGCCCAGCACCCGGCGGTCCTCCGGGCGGGTCGCGGCGAGGACGGCCAGCGGCCAGGTGGCGTACCAGGGGTGGAAGACCGGGGCGCACAGGACCGTCGCCGCGAGCGCGAGGCCCGCGCCGGCGAGGGCGTCGCCGCCGCGGAAGGCCCGCCACCAGAGGATCACCAGGACGACGGCGAGGACGAGCACACCGATCAGACGGGTCACGGGTACGGCGTCCAGCCCGGTGGCGAACTCGACGGTCAGCCCGACGGCCGTGGAGGGCGACCCCCACGTCACGCTGTCACCGCTGCGCAGCAGTCCGGCGACCCAGCCGGCGCCGCGGCCCGACACGAGGGCCAGCAGGACCGTCGTCACCAGGAGGCCGCCCCCGATCGCGGCGGCCGGCGGCCAGAGGTCGCGCAGGGTGCGGCGGCCGGTGGTCGGCGGAGACACCGGCGCGAGGGCGGCCACGACGGCGAACGGCACCACCACGATCGCCGTCGCCTTGACACCGACCGCCAGCCCCAGCACCGCACCGGCAGCCGCCAGGCCCCAGGGAGCGGGACGGGCGGCGGCGAGGGCGAGTCCCGCGACGATCAGGGCGATCATGAGCGCGTCGTTGTGTGCGCCCGAGACGAGGTGCACGAGCACGAGCGGGCAGGCGAGCACCGTCCAGGTCGTCCGGGCCGGGTCGGCGCCGCAGCGGCGGGCGAGGGCCGGCAGGCACACGGCGAGCAGCGCCACGCCCGCCACGGCGACGATCCGCAGGCCGGCCACCACCCCGGCGAGCGAGTCCCCGGCGTACGCCACCACGCGGGCGGCGACGACCAGGAACAGCGGCCCGTACGGCGCGGGCGAGTCCACCCACGACGACGCCACCGAGCTCAGCCACGGGCAGCCGGCCTCACCCACGCCGCCCGCGTACGGGTCACCGCCGGCGTGCTGGACGAACCCCTGGCACGCGTACGAATAAACGTCCGCGCTGCCCAGCGGCAGGAACGGAAGCACGGGCAAGAACCACAGCCCGGCCGTGACCAGGACCCACCGGGTCGAGGGCACGACATGCCGGCCGGTCCACCACGCGGCGATGAGCAGCGCCGTGCCGAGCACCCAGAGGATCGGCAGCAGCACCCCGCGCTGACCGCTGAGCAGCGTCACCGGGTTGATGCTGGGCACCCGCTGGAACCCGGCTCCGCCCAGGTACGCCGTGCCGGCCGTGGCGACGCTGCCCGCGAACCCGCCCCACCGCACGAGCCGGGGGGTGACCGTCATGCCGGCGCCCCGACCGGGGCGGGACGGCGCAGCCAGCGCACCGAACGCCAGGCGATCCAGCCGGCGAGGCCGGTCACGAGGAACGCGAACGGCACCTGCAGCGGTTTCCAGGCGCCGTCACCGTCCGGCAGGATCAGGAACATCGAGGCGATGATCGTGACCTCGAGCCGGCGCATCCGGACCGTTGTCACCGCGAAGAGCGCCAGCGTCCAGAAGAGGTACCAGGGCTGGGTGATCGGCGCGAAGAAGATGACCGCGAGACATGCCAGCCCGGCGCCGTGCAACGCGTCGCCGCGCCGGAAGTGCCACCAGAT
Organism: Actinoplanes sp. NPDC049681; assembly: GCF_044465265.1. Classification (NCBI taxonomy): domain Bacteria; kingdom Bacillati; phylum Actinomycetota; class Actinomycetes; order Micromonosporales; family Micromonosporaceae; genus Actinoplanes; species Actinoplanes sp. NPDC049681. The sequence continues at coordinate 305,983 of NZ_JBITLP010000002.1, read as the reverse complement.
CGCCACGAGCGTGACCAGCAGCAGGAGCAGGGCGACCGCGCGTACGGCCGGGACGACGTCGAGCGCCACACCGAACCACTTGGCGACGGCGTTGACCGCGATCCCGACGGCGGTGGGCGGCGACGTCCAGCTGCGTGACTCCCCCGCCCCGGACAGCGCGACCGCCCACCCGAAACCGAGGCCGGAGACGACCGACAGCGCTACGAGGGCGGCGGCCGCACCGCCGACGACCGCACCGCCGCGGCGCAGGAAGCGCAGCAGGCCGTCGCGGGTCAGCTCGAGCCCACCGGCGGCGAGCAGGGCGGCGAACGGCAGCACCACGCCGACCGTGGTCTTGACCGCGATCGCGGCGCCGACCAGTGCGCCGCCGGCGATCAGCTGCCCGGTGGGACGCCGGCCGGCGACGAGCGTCAATCCGGCCAGGAGCAGCGCGATGGTGAGGGCGTCGTTGTGCCCGCCGCCGACGAAGTGCACCGGCACCAGGGGGCAGCACAGCACGAGCCACAGGGCCCGCTCCTCCGGTACGCCCGTACGGCGAGCCAGCGCGGGGACGACCAGGGCCAGCGCCGCCACGGCGAGGACCGCGTACAGGCGGAAGATGCCGAGGGCGACGGCCTGCGAGCCGAAGGAGGCGGCCAGGCCGGTGAGGACGATCCAGAGCGGCCCGTACGGCGTGGGCGTGTCCCGCCACACCACCGACACCGACTCGATCCACGGGCACGGCTGCGCCGCGACGCCCACCACCGACGGGTTGAAGCCGGCGTCGAAGAGGGCGCCCTGGCACGCGTACGCGTACATGTCCCGGCTGGCCAGTGGCGGCACGAAGAGCAGGGGGACGATCCACAGCGCGGCCGTCACGACGATCCACCTGCGGGACGCGGTGAGGCGGCGGCCGTACCACCACGCGACGCACAGCGCGGTGAGCCCGGCGATCCAGAGCAGCAGGATCGCGACGCCGTTCGGGCCGCGCAGGATGCTCATGACCGAGACACCGCGCCGGATGAACGTCGGCGCCCCGAACAGGACGGCGTCGGCCGCCGCGCACGCCGAGCCGAGGAAGCCGAGCCATCGGATCCCCGCCGGGGTGCCGAGCCACGCGGGCGCCGTCATGGGTTCGCCCGCAGGATCGTCACTCCCTCGACCACCGTGCCGAGGCGATAGTGGGCGGCCAGGTCGGCGGCGATCCCGCCGCTGGGATCCACCGCCCCCGGTGGGGTGTCGAGGACCACCAGGGCGGGCCGCTGCGGCGACGTCAGCATGGCGCGCAGCCGCGGCAGCGCGTCCGGAATCTTGTCGATCGGCTTTCCCCACAGGTACGGATACGGCGACTCCCGGTCGGCCGCGAAATACAGGTACGCCTCCGACTCCAGGACGTAGATGCGGTCGTCCGGCGTCGTGGAGGCCCTGATCACGGCCGCGATCCGGTCGTCTCGGGCGGCCAGCGCATCGTACGGGATGGTGTCCGCCCGGCGCCCCGGCGACATCGGCACGAGCGCGGCGAGCCACACCAGCGTGGGCAGCACGACGACCGCTGCGAGCGCGCGCCGCGGCCACGGCGACCGGATTCCCACCACCGCGGCGGCGGCGAGCAGCACCAGCGCGGGCAGCGGCTGGACGAAGTAGTGCGGCCAGTACGAGCCGCCGAGGTTGATGCCGACGAATCCGGCGGCGAGCCAGGCGCCGAGCAGCCACCGGCCGCCCCGGTCGAAGCGTCGCCATCCCAGCACCGCCACGATCAGGATCAGCGTCAGATCGAGCGCGATGTCGCCGGCGTGCCGGCCGAGGTCGGTCCAGCGCGTCGAGGCGTTGGAGCCGTCGCCACCCATGGCGGACAGCTGATAGCCGACGAGCGCCGTCCAGTAGAAGTTCCAGCCGACCGCGATGCCGTGCAGCACGGACGCCACGAGCGGCAGCGCCGCGGCCGCCAGGAACGCCACGGCCGCCCGTACGTTGCGGGCCAGGACCACGATGACCAGCCCGGCCACGATGCCGTCGATGCCGGACTGCTTCATCGTCAGTGCGACGCCCGCGCAGAGCCCCGCGGCCGCGAGCACCCACAGCGGCCGGTCCCGGCGCCACCACCAGACGGCGAGCGCGATCGACACCGTCGACGGGATGCTGGCGAGCAACTCACCGTTGAGGGTCATGCCCTCCAGGTGCGGGGCCAGCCCGGCGACGGCGTAGAGCCACGCCGCCGTGATGCCCACCGCGCGGCCCACCAGCAGCCATCCGATCGCCGCCAGCGCCACGGTGATGATCGCGCCGCCGAGAACCATGCCGGCCCGGATCGTCCAGCCGGCGTCGTCGATCGCCAGCAGGGCCCGGTACGTCAGCAGCAGCCCCTGCGGCCGGTCGAGCCACGCGGTGTCGTAGAGGCGGTCGCCCCGGGCCCACTGCCGGGCCACGTACGCGTAACCGCCCTCGTCCGTCGACAGGCCGGTGAAGACGAAGGGCAGGCGTACCAGCACCGCCACCACCGCGGCTGCCAGGACCGGCCGGACCGCGGGGTGGTCGCGATCAAGCATCGAGGACGCGCTCCATCGCCGCCCGCGACCGCCGGGTGATCCGCAGGTACCGGTCGACGAACTCCCCCGGATCCCCGCCGCCGAGCAGCTGCACCACTCCGGCGAGCTCGACACCGTGCTGCGGCAGCTGATCGGTCGGCCGGCCGCGGACCAGCGTCAACGCGTTGCGTACGCGGGAGGCCAGGGTCCACCCCGCGGTCATCGCGGCGGCGTCCACCCGGTCGACCAGCTTGGCCTGCAGTTCCGCCCCGAGGGCCTCGAGCGTACGGGTCTTGCGCAGCTCGGGCAGCGCGTACGCGTGCCGCAGCTGCAGCAGTTGCACCGCCCATTCGACGTCGGCGAGCCCGCCCCGCCCCAGCTTGGCGTGCGTGTTCGGGTCGGCGCCGCGGGGCAGCCGCTCGGTCTCCACCCGGGCCTTGATCCGCCGGATCTCGACGACCTGCTCGCGGGTGAGCCCGCCGTCGGGATAGCGCACGCCGTCGGCGAGCTCCTCGAAGCGCCGGCCGAGGTCCTCGTCGCCGCAGACGAACCGGGCACGCAGCAGTGCCTGCGACTCCCAGACCCGGGACCAGCGGGCGTAGTACTGGGCGTACGCATTGAGGCTGCGAACCAGCGGTCCCTGGCGGCCCTCGGGCCGCAGGTCGGCGTCCACGCCCAGCGGCGGGTCGGGTGCGGGTGCGCCCAGGGTCCGGCGCATCTCCTCGGCGATCGCGTGGGCGGCCGCGGTGGCCTGCGACTCGGGGACGTCCGCGGGCGGGTCGTAGACGAACAGCACGTCGGCGTCGGACGGGTAGCTCATCTCGTACCCGCCGAGCCGGCCCATGCCGATCACCGCGAAGCACAGGCCGTCCGGGCCGGGATGGACGCGCCGGGCCGCGTGCAACGCCGCGCCCAGCGTGGCATCGGTGAGGTCGGACAGGGCGATGCCGATCGCGTGCACGTCCAGCGGCTGGGTGGGAGCGAGCTCACCGGCCTCGCTGAGGATGTCGGCACAAGCCAGCCGGAACAGCTCGCGCCGGCGCAGGGCCCGGACGGCCACGATGGCCGGCGCCGGGTCGGTGTCGCCCTCCCGCAGGTGCCGCTCGACGGCGGCGATGAAACCGTCGCGCAGCACCTCCCGCGGCCGGGGCTGGAGCTCCGCGTCGTCGGCCAGCAGGCGCAGCGCCTCCGGGTCGCGGGTGAGCAGGTCGGTCGCGTACCGGGAGAGGCTGAGCACCCGGGCGAGCCGGCGCGCGACCGGGCCGCCGTCGCGGAGCAGGCGCAGATACCAGGGTGTGCTGCCGAGCTTGTCGGAGACGTGCCGGTAGTTGAGCAGGCCGCGGTCGGGTTCGGGCCCGTCCGCGAACTCCTGGAGCAGCATCGGCAGCAGGGTGCGCTGGATCGCCGCGGTGCGGCTCACGCCGCCGGTCAGCGCCTGCAGGTGCCGCAGCGCGCCGGCCGGGTCCGCGAAGCCGAGCACCTCGAGGCGGCGGCCCGCCGACTCCGGCGTCATCCGCAGGGCCTCGGCGGGCACCCGGGCGACCGCTTCGAGCAGCGGCTGGTAGAGCAGCTTGACGTGCAGCCGGCGGACCTGGGCGGCGTGGCTCACCCAGTCGGAGCGGAAGGCCTCCACGGCGTCGCGGCCGGCCAGCGCCTTGTAGCCCAGCGCCGCGGCGAGCCAGCGCAGGGCCTGAGGATCGTCCGGGACCGTGTGCGTACGCCGCAGGTTCTGCAACTGCAGCCGATGTTCGACCGTACGCAGGAAGCGGTACCCCCGCAGCAACGTCTCGCCGTCCTCACGGCCCACGTACCCGCCGGCGACCAGCGCCCGCAGGGCCGGGAGGGTGCCGCCGTCGCGCAGGGTCTCGTCGATGCGCCCGTGCACCAGCTGCAGCAGCTGGACGGCGAACTCGATGTCCCGCAGGCCGCCGGGGCCCCGCTTGATCTCCCGGTCCACCTCCTTGGGCGGCACGTTGTCGATGATCTTCCGGCGCATGTCGCGGACGTCGGCCACCGCCTCGGGGCGTTCGGCGGCGTGCCACACCAGCGGCGCCAGGTCGTCGATCCACTCCTGCGCGAGACCCAGGTCTCCGGCCGCCGGCCGGGCCTTCAACAGGGCCTGGAATTCCCAGGTACGCGCCCAGCGGCGGTAGTAGGCCTGGTGGCTGGCGAGCGTACGGACCAGCGGGCCGCGGTTGCCCTCGGGCCGCAACGCCGCGTCCACCGGCCACGCGACCATCCCGCAGACCTCGATCAGCTTGGCCGCGACCGTGGTGCCCGCCGACAGGTCCTCGTCCCCGGCGGCCACGAAGATGACGTCCACATCGGACACGTAGTTGAGCTCGCCACCGCCGCACTTGCCCATCGCCACGACCGCCAGCCGCGGCTCGGCGGTGCCCTCGGGAAGACCGGCCACGGCTATCGCGTACGCGGCCCCCAGCGTCTCGTCCGCCAGCCGGGACAGCGCGGCCATGGTCGGCTCCAGGCCGCGGCCGCCGGTCAGGTCCGCGGCGACGATCCGCAACAGCGCGATCCGGTACGCCGTCCGCAGCGCCGGAACGGTCGGCGGCCCCTCGCCCGTCGAGTCGCCGAAGTCCAGGTGCCCTTCCGCGTTCGGGGGGAGGCCGGTCTTGCCCGTCGCCAGCACCCGCCACTGGTCGTGGTTGGCGACGAGGTGGTCGCCGAGCGCACTGGAGGCACCCAGCACGGCGATCAGGCGACGCCGCAGGCCGGCATCGGTCGCCAGCGCCGACAGGATGGCGTCGGCGGCAGGGCTGGCGGGGATCTCCTCCCCCGGGCCGGTGACCGGGCCGCCGTTGCCCCGCAGGGCCGCCCGCGACACGGCGTCGACGAGCCGATGCAGCTGGCGCAGCGCAAGGTTCGGGTCGGCCGCCCCGGACAGCGTCTGCAGCAGCTCGGCCGCGGTGCCGTCGGTGGGCTCCTGCGCCTCGGCGTCCCAGAGCCGCAGCCCCTGCGGGCCGAGCAGGTCGGCCGCGCGGGCACCGTTGTCGGCGAAGCCGTACCGGGCGAGCCGGCTGGGCCTGGTCACGTCACTGCCCCAGCAGCGGCAGCGTACGCGGGGTGCCCGGAGCCGGTATCTCGGCGTCGGGCAGCTCGCCCTTGGCCAGCGCGGCGAATCGTGCCGCGAAGGGCTGCCACACCTCCTCGACGTCCGCGAGCACACCCGCGGTCGCGGCCACGACCGCCTCCGGGTCGTAGCCCAGCTCGTCGAGGACGGCGTGGTCGGAACGGGCCCACCCCGCGATCATCTCGACGTCGCACTCGATGTGGAACTGCAGCCCCCAGGCCCGGTCCCCGAGGCGGAACGCCTGGTGCGGGTAGCGGCTGGACGCGGCCAGCAGCACCGCGCCGATCGGCAGCTCGGTGATCTCGTCGGCGTGCCACTGCACCACGTCGGGCAGCAGCGGCACCCAGCGGAACAGCGGATCGCCGTCGGCCGCGTCGCGGCGGCCCACCAGCGCGGGACCGATCTCCGGGCCGGACGTGCTGCGCTCGACCAGGCCGCCGTGCGCCTGCGCGAGCAGCTGGGCGCCGAGACAGATCCCGAGCGTCGGTACGTGATGGCGTACGGCCTTGCGCAGCAGCCCCTCCAGCGCGGGGAACCACGGCGCACCGGGCAGGCCGGCCTCGTCGGCGTACGCGCTCTGATCGCCGCCGAGAACGACCAGGCCGAGGTAGCCGTCGAGGGTCTCGGGCAGCGGATCGCCCGCATGCGCCCGCACGACGGTCAGCTCGAGCCCCGCCTCGGCGAACCATTCGCCGAGCCGGCGCAGATCGTCGGACGGGTCGTTCTCGATCACCAGTGCTGTGCCCACCCGTCGAGGCTATCGGGTGGGCAGGGGTCCCCGCCCTCGCGCCCGGCCGCTTAGGCTGGCTACGCCTGGCTCACCAACGCCGTCGCGCCCAACAGCACGACCCGGCGGACGCTCCTGCTAGCCGGGATGGCCGGCTTCCTGGTGATGGCGCTGGCGATCCCGGAGGCGTTCCATCGGTACGGCTGGCTGTTCGGACTCAGCTACCTCGTCGTCAACCTCGTGCACTCGGCGCTGTTCCTGCAGGCCGGCCCGGCGGCGGTCACGGCGATGAAGCGGCTCGCCCCGCTGAACATCCTGGCCGCCCTGCTCGTGCTCACCGGCGGGCTGCTGCCGGAGCCGTGGCGCCACGTGTGCTGGTTCGCCGCGCCGCTGGTGCAGATCGCCGCCGGCCACCTGCACCGGATCGAGATGCACTCGATCCAGGCCGGCCACTTCGTCGAGCGGCACGCGCTGGTCGTCATCGTCGCCATCGGCGAGTCGATCGTGGCGGTCGGGCTCGGGTTCAACGGCGTCGACCTCGGGCTCGGCGAGATCCTCGTGGCCGTGCTCGGGCTGTGCGTCGCCTACTACCTGTGGTGGATCTACTTCGCCGGCGACGACGAGCGCTCGGAGCACGTGCTGGCGCGGATCGCGGACCCCGGACGCCGGGCCCGCGTCGCCCTCAACGCCTGGGGCTATGCGCATTACGTGATGCTGGCGGGCATCGTCATCCTCGCCGTCGGCATCAAGAAGACCGTCGGGCACGCCTTCGAGCCGCTGCACTGGGGCGAGGCGATCGCCCTCAGCGGCGGGGTGGCGCTCTACCAGGGAGGGCACGCGCTGTTCCTGCGCATGCTCGGCATCCGCGGCTGGCCGCATCGGGTGGTGGCAGCCGTCATCGTGCTGGCTGCCATCCCCCTCGGTCAGGTGGTGGCGGTGGCGCAGCTCGCCCTGATCCCGATCGTCATGGCGGCCGCCGCGATCGCCGAGGACCTGCCCGCAGCACGCCGGGCGGGCAGCACGGAGATCAGCAGTTTCGGGCGTACCCGGGGCTGAGACCTCAGGCGATGCAGGCGCAGACGATGAGCGCCGCGCCGAAGTGCGAGGCTGCGCTCACCACCGCGCCGGGGTGACGCTCCTGGGTGCAGATGACCTCGCCCAGCTTGCCGGGGGTCATCCAGTCCAGCACCAGGAAGGCCAGGGCCATCACGCCGATGCCCAGCAGGCCGAAGATCGCCGTGGAGGCCAGTCCCTCGCCGAAGTTCTGGTAGCTGGTGAAGATGGCGGTGAAGACGATCAGCGCGATGCCGAGCTGGTTGGCGGCCAGCAGCAGGGCGGCGTTCGGGTTCTTCTCGACCCAGATGAGGTCGCGCAGCTTGCCCGGGGTCAGCAGGTCGACGAGCACGAAGCCCAGGGCCATCAGGCCGATGCCGACCGCACCGAACACGATGCTCCGCCCGGCACCCTCAAGCAGATTCTCCAGCACGGTCTCTCCCTCGTCGCGCAGCGTTCGAGGGCACCGTATCGGACCTGGGCAGTTTCGTGATCGACCGGCCGGGCGAAAGCTTCAGAGTGTCCCGAGATAGCGCTGCCGCTCGTACGGGGTGACCTCGCGCCGGTACTGCTCCCACTCCTGCCGCTTGTTACGCAGGAAGAAGTCGAAGACGTGTTCGCCGAGGACCTCCGGCACCAGCTCCGACTTGGCCATCACCTCGATCGCCTCGGCGAGGTTCTCGGGCAGCGAGTCGTAGCCCATGGCCTTGCGTTCCTGCGGCGACAGCGCCAGGACGTCGTCCTCGGCGCCCGGCGGCAGCTCGTAGCCCTCCTCGATGCCCTTCAGCCCGGCGCCGAGCATGACCGCGAAGGCGAGGTACGGGTTGGTGGCCGAGTCGATGGAGCGGACCTCGATGCGGGCCGAGTTCGGCTTGCCGAACGCGGGCACCCGCACCAGCGCGGAGCGGTTGAGGTGTCCCCAGCTGACGAACGCCGGTGACTCGGTGATGCGGTCGGGCAGCTGCAGCGGGAAGAGCCGCTTGTACGAGTTGACCCACTGGTTCGTGACCGCCGTGTACTCGCGGGCGTGCACGAGCAGGCCGGCGATGAACGCACGGGCGGTCTTGGAGAGCTTGAGCGGGTCCTCGCCGTCGTAGAAGGCGTTGCGCTCACCCTCGAACAGCGACAGGTGGGTGTGCATGCCGCTGCCCGGCTGGTCGGTGTACGGCTTCGGCATGAACGTCGCGCGCACGCTCTGCGACAGCGCGACCTCCTTCACCACGTGCCGGAACGTCATGATGTTGTCCGCGGTGGTCAGCGCGTCCGCGTACCGCAGGTCGATCTCCTGCTGGCCGGGGGCGACCTCGTGGTGGCTGAACTCGACGCTGATGCCGATCCGCTCGAGGGCGAGCACCGCCTGGCGGCGGAAGTCGCGCGCCACCGAGTGGGTGGTGTGGTCGAAGTAGCCGCCACCGTCGACCGGGATCGGCACCGAGCCGTCCAGCGGGCCGTCCTGCACGAGGAAGAACTCGACCTCGGGGTGCGTATAGAAGGTGAAGCCCTTCTCCGCCGCCTTGGCGAGCATCCGCCGCAGCACGTGCCGCGGATCGGCCCACGCGGCGCTGCCGTCGGGCAGCAGGATGTCGCAGAACATCCGCGCGCTCTCGCCGCTGGCGCCGCCCTCGAACGGGAAGACCTGGAACGTGGTGGGATCGGGCATCGCGACCATGTCGGACTCGGAGACCCGGGCGAAGCCCTCGATCGCCGAGCCGTCGATGCCGATGCCCTCCTCGAAGGCGGACTCGAGCTCGGCGGGCGCGACCGACACGCTCTTGAGGGTGCCCAGCACGTCGGTGAACCAGAGCCGGACAAAACGGATGTCGCGCTCTTCGAGTGTACGGAGCACGAACTCCTGCTGTCGGTCCACGTCAACCCCTCGTACTCGCCCCGCGGCCAGTCTCTCCCGTACCGATTACGCCGAGATTACGCTGACCACGGCGCGTCGGCGCGCCCCGGGTGGGGCCCGGTGTCGATCACAGACAGTACGGCAGGGACCCGCCACACGGGATGCCAACACTGCGGAACAATGGCGTCCATGCCCTCGTTGCGCCTCGCTCTCGCCCAGGTCAACTCCACGGTCGGTGACATCGCCGGCAACGCCGCCACCGTGCGCCGCTGGTCCCGCCGGGCAGCCGATGCCGGCGCTCAGCTCGTCGCGTTCCCGGAGATGATGCTGACCGGCTATCCCATCGAGGATCTCGTCTTCCGGAATTCCTTCGTGGCCGCGTCCCAGGCGGCGCTGCGGCAGCTCGCCACCGATCTGGCCGCCGACGGGCTCGGTGACATGGCGGTGGTGGTCGGCTACGTGGATGCCGACGGGCCGGCGCCCACCAGCGCCGACGCGGTTCCCGGCAGCGGCCGGCGGGACGCCTCCGCGCTGCTGCTCGGCGGCGAGGTGGCGGCCACCTACTTCAAGCACCACCTGCCGAACTACGGCGTCTTCGACGAGGACCGCTACTTCGAGCCGGGCACCTCGCTGACCGTCGTACGTTTCGGCGACGTCGACGTGGCCCTCACCGTGTGCGAGGACCTGTGGCAGGCCGGCGGCCCGTTCGCCGCCGCGCGCCGGGCCGGGGTGGGGCTGGTCGTGAACATCAACGCCTCGCCGTACGAGCTCAACAAGGACGACGTACGGCTGCCGCTGGTGAAGCGCCGCGCCGCGGAGGCCGGGGCGACCGTCGCCTACGTGAACATGATCGGCGGCCAGGACGAGCTGGTCTTCGACGGCGACTCGATGATCGTGACCGCGGACGGGCGGCTGCTCACCCGGGGCGGCCAGTTCACCGAGGAACTGCTCGTCCACGACGTCGAGGTGAACCCGGGAGCGGCCGACGCGACGGCACCGCCGGCCCCGCAGGCGTCCGCGGAATCGCTGCACGGCGAGGACCAGGGCGACGACGACATGACGATCGAGCGGATCATCCTCCCCTCGGCACCGCGCCCGGTGAGCGACGGACCGGCGGTCGGCGGCATCGCGGAGCGGATCGCGGACGAGGCGGAGATCTGGTCCGCGCTCACCCTCGGCCTGCACGACTACGTGGCGAAGAACGGCTTCCGCTCGGTCGTGCTCGGCCTGTCCGGCGGCATCGACTCGGCGGTCGTCGCCGCGATCGCGGTCGACGCGCTCGGCCCGCAGCGGGTCGTCGGCATCTCGATGCCCAGCGGCTACTCCTCCGCGCACTCGCGCGACGACGCGGCCGACCTCGCCAAGCGGACCGGCCTGGACTACCGGTCGGAGCCGATCCAGCCCATGGTCGACGCGTTCCTCGCCAACATGTCGCTCTCCGGCCTCACGGTGGAGAACCTCCAGGCCCGCGTGCGCGGGGTCATCCTCATGGCCCTGTCGAACCAGGAGGGCCACCTCGTGCTCACCACCGGCAACAAGAGCGAGCTCGCGGTCGGCTACTCGACGCTCTACGGCGACTCGGTGGGCGGCTTCAACCCGCTCAAGGACGTACCGAAGACGATGGTGTGGCGGCTCGCCAAGTGGCGCAACGCCGACGCCGCCCGGCGCGGGGGCGAGCCGCCCATCCCGGAGAACTCCATCAGCAAGCCGCCGTCGGCGGAACTGCGGCCGGGCCAGGTGGACACCGACTCGCTGCCGGACTACGAGGTGCTGGACGCCATCCTCAACGGCTACATCGACGGCGACCGGGGCCGCGACGACCTGATCGCCGCCGGGCACGACGCCGCGCTGGTCGACCGGGTGCTCCGCATGGTCGACATCGCCGAATACAAGCGCCGCCAGTCCGCTCCGGGTACGAAGATCTCCATCAAGGCGTTCGGCCGCGACCGGCGCCTGCCGATCACCAACCGCTTCCGCGAGGGGGCATGACCGATGTGATCGGCTCCACTCACCTCTGACCGCGTACGCCTCCCGGGTGCGACGATTCGAGTCGGACCCGGGGACCGCACACCGCGGCCTCGAGGGAAGGAGACGACGATGTCCGAGACACCCGCCGAGGTGCCCACCCTGTACGGCGGCCCGCCCACCCGCCGAGTCCGCACCCGCGACCTGATCGCGGCCAAGGAACGCGGCGACCGCTGGCCGATGCTCACCTCGTACGACCAGTACACGGCCGCCCTCTTCGACAGCTCCGGCATCCCGGTGCTGCTGGTGGGCGACTCCGCGGCCAACAACGTGTTCGGCTACGAGACGACGCTGCCGGTCACGACCGACGAGCTGCTGCCGCTCGTCCGCGCGGTGGTACGCGCGACGAAGACTGCGCTGATCGTGGCGGACCTGCCCTTCGGCTCGTACGAGGAGGGACCGGCCCAGGCGCTGCGTACGGCCGTACGGTTCATGAAGGAAGGCGGCGCGCACGCCGTCAAGCTGGAGGGCGGCCGCCGCGTCGCCGAGCAGATCAAGGCGATCGTCGGCGCCGGCATCCCGGTGATGGCGCACATCGGTTTCACGCCGCAGAGCGAGCACACCATCGGCGGTTACCGGGTGCAGGGCCGCGGAAGCGCCGCCGAGGAGGTCATCGCGGACGCCCGGGCGGTCGCCGAGGCGGGCGCGTTCTCGGTCGTGCTGGAGATGGTGCCGGGCGAGGTGGCCAAGCAGATCACCAAGGAGCTGGCCATCCCGACCGTCGGCATCGGAGCCGGCCCGGACACCGACGCGCAGGTCCTGGTCTGGCAGGACATGGCCGGCCTCCGCGGCGGCAAGGCACCCCGCTTCGTGAAGCGGTACGCCGACCTCGCCGGCATCCTCGGCGACGCGACCCGCCGCTACGCCGACGAGGTCCGCAGCGGCGAGTTCCCGGCCGCGGAGCACACCTTCTAGTCGGGCACGGCCCGGGCAAGATCGTGGCAGTGGCAGACTTCGTCCCCGGAGGTGTCACATGTCCGTTCCTGCCCGGGTCAGCCTCGCCACCCTCGGCGTGGCCGACGTCGTGCGCGCGACCGAGTTCTACGAGTCCCTCGGCTGGCGCCTGTCCCCGGCCTCGGTGCCGGGGGTGGTGAGCTTCTTCCACACCGCGGGCGGCCTGCTGTCGCTGGTGTCGGCGGACGACATCGCGACGGACGCCGGCCTGCCGCCGCGCAGCCCGGCCGCCGACTTCCGCGGCACGATGCTGGCGATCAACGTGGAAAGCCCGGCCGCCGTCGACGAGGCCCTGCGTACGGTCGTGCGGGCCGGCGCGACGCTGGTGAAGGCCGGCGGCACCGCGGAGTGGGGCGGCTATCTCGGCTACTTCACCGACCCCGACGGCCACCTGTGGGAGATCACCTACAACCCGGCGTGGCCTCTCGACGACGCCGGGATCCCGCGGCTTCCCTAGACCTGCTCGAAGCGCACCGTACGCGTTTTCGGGTCGGCCTCGGCCAGGCGCACCGGGATGCGCTCGCCCAGCGGCAGCTCGCCGGAGCAGCGGGCCTGCACGGCGGGGTCGTCGATCGCGACCGTCCCGCCGGGCGGCCGGGTACGTCCGTCGGGCCGCGGCGGTTCGTCGACGTCGAGCACGCCGGCCTCGAAAGTCTCCCCCACCCGATCCGCGAGCAGCACCGCCTCGGTCAGTGCCACCGCACCGCGATCCGCGGCCGAGGCCGCCCGATCCGTGGTGGCCATCGCCTCCGGCAGGCGCGGCAGGGCGGCACGGGCCCACTCCGGCACCTGCCCACCGGCGTGCAGGGCCAGGCAGACCTCCGTCGCGTACCGGTCGGCGAGCCGGCGCAGCGGGGCCGTGACGTGCGCGTACGGCGCGCCCACCCCGCCGTGCCCGGTCTCGGCCGGCACCTCTCCGTCGAAAGCCGTGTACGCCGCCCCGCGCAGCAGTTCCGCGGCCTGGTTGAGGAACGCGGCGCCGCGGGGTGAGGCAGGGTCGACGGACGAGACGACGGCGCCGACCGTGGCACCGTCCGGCCACTCGACGCCCAGCGACGCGGCGGCGGCCCGCAGCTTCGTCACCGCTTCCGGCCGCGGCGCCGGCATGGTCCGCAACAGCCCCACCCGGCCGTCGAGCATCAGCGACGCCGCGGCCATGCCGGTCAGCAGGGAGATCTGGGCGTTGAACTCCTCGACGGCCAGCGGAGCCCGCAGCACCAGCCGCCAGCCGTCGCCGTCCGGCTCCACCTCCTGCTCGGGCAGGGGCAGGTTCACCGCACCCCGGCCGGCGGCGCGGGCGGCGAGCAGCGCGCCGATCTGCGGCAGCAGCGCGATCGGCTCGGGCGCGTTCCCGGCGTCGACGGCCCGTTGCAGGCCGGCGTAGTCCAGCTTGGCGCGGCTGCGGACCCGGGCCCGCTCCAGCGCGACCCCGGTGATCGCGGCGTCGGCGTCCAGGTCGATCGTCCAGACCACCGCCGCCCGGTCGACGTCGGGCAGCAGGCTGACGGCCCCCTCGCTGAGCACCGGCGGGTGCAGCGGAATCTTGCCGTCGGGCAGGTAGACGGTCTGCCCGCGGACCCAGGTCTCGGCCTCCAGCGGCCCACCGGGGCGGACGTACGCGGCCACGTCGGCGATCGCGTACCGCACCCGGAACCCGCCGCCGTCCCGGGAGCTCAGGTGCATCGCCTGGTCGAGGTCGCGCGAGGTGGCCGGGTCGACGGTCACGAACGGTACGTCGGTGCGGTCGGTCGCGGGCAGGGGCGTCGCGACGGCCCGTTCGGCCTCCTCCAGCGCCTCGGCCGGATAGTCGCCGGGAAGCTCCAGTTCCTTGCGGAGCACGGAGAAGTCGATGCGCGGCGCGAGGACCCGTTTGATCGGCACGGCTCATTCCTAACACGCGAAAGGGCCGCGCCCGTACCGGCGCGACCCTTTCGGCGATCTGCGGATCAGCGCTTGACGGTCGCCTTGCGCGCCGAGCCGGCGGTACGCCCGTTGCTGGCCGCGGTGGCCTTGCGGGCGGCGGCGGCCGAAGCGGGCTTCGTGACCCGCCCGGCGTTGGTGGCCGAGTTCTTGGTCATGGAAGCGGGCTTCGCGTTGCCGGACTTGCCGGCGCCGGCCGCGGCCTTGACCTTGGCTGCGGCGGCGTTGCCGGTCGCCCGGGTGGCCGTCGCCCTCGAGGCGGCCGGCTTGGCAGCCGTGGACTTCGCCGCCGTGGACTTGGCGGCCGTCGACTTGCCCGCGGTCGACTTCGCGGCCGTCGACTTGGCCGCCGTCGACTTGGCCGCCGTGGACTTCTTCGCCGTGGTCGCCTTCGACGCCGTGGACTTCGCGGCCGTCGACTTCGCGGCCGTCGACTTGGCCGCCGTCGACTTGGCCGCCGTCGACTTGGCCGCGGTCGACTTCGCAATGGTCGACTTGGCCTTGGTGGCGGGCGCCTTCTTCGCGGGCGCCTTCTTCGCCGCGGTCGCCGTGGTCCTGCTCGCCGGCGCCTTCTTGGCCACTGCGGTCTTGGCCGGGGCCTTCTGCGCCGTGGTCTTCTTCGCCGTCGTGGCCTTGGCGGCCGTCTTCTTGGCGGCCGTGGTGGCCTTGGTCGCCGCCTTCTTCGCCGCCGTGGTGGCCTTGGCAGCCGTCGACTTCGCCGCCGTGGACTTCTTCGCCGTGGTCGCCTTCGACGCCGTGGACTTCGCCGCCGTCGTACGCGTGCTGGTCGACTTGGTGGCGGTCTTGGTCGCCGGGGCCTTCTTGGCGGTGGTCTTGGTCGCCGGGGCCGTCTTCGCCGCGGTCTTGGCGGTGCTCTTGGCGGCGGTCCGGCCGGTGGCCTTGGTGGCGGTCTTGCCGGCACCCGACGCGGCCGCCGTGCGTTTGGCCGGAGCCGACGCGGTGGTGGTGCGCTTGGTCGGGGCCGAGGTCGCGGCTGCGGTGCGCTTGGCGGCCGCCGGCCGCTTCGCCGCGGCCGGCTTCGCGCCGGCGGGCTTCGTGGCGGCCGCCCTCGTCGGGGCAGCCTTCTTGGTCACGGCCATGGGGAAGTTCCTCCTTGCGAATGACTGCGGGCTCGTCTCCGCCTGGAGACCGAAGATTCCGGCTTGGACACAGGGGTCGAGCCGGGCCTAGCTGACCTCCCCGGTCCAGCGGGCATCCTCGGCATCCCACGCCGCATTGCGCTTCTCGACGGTCTCGAGTGCCCGCGTGGCGTCGTCAGCGGAGGCATACGGACCGAGCCGGTACTGGGCAGGACACACGTCGTCCCCGGACTCGACCCGGTCGTGCCGGAGGCACCAGAAATAGCCGCCCCCGCCAGGCCCACTGTCGTTCATGCCATCACTGTGCACCTCAAACCGACCATGCGCTACCGATTCAGGCAAAAAGCCCGGATTTTCCATAGTGGAGCGTCCCGAAGACCCCCCGAAGGAACGACAAAAAAGTCCGCCCCACCCCACCTCGACGGTGGGACGGGGCGGGACGGATGAGGCGTCAGCGCAGGCTTTCGGCAACCAGCTCGGCGACCTGCACGGCGTTGAGGGCCGCGCCCTTGCGCAGATTGTCGTTGGAGAGGAACAGGGCGAGCCCGTTCTCCACCGTCTCGTCGGCGCGGATCCGGCCGACGTAGGTCGGGTCCTGACCGGCCGCCTGCAGCGGCGTCGGAATGTCGGACAGTTCCACCCCCGGGGCGCCGGCGAGGAGCTCACGGGCGCGGTCCGGGCTGATCGGCCGGGCGAAGCGGGCGTTCACCTGCAGCGAGTGGCCGGTGAAAACGGGGACGCGGACGCACGTACCGGAGACCTTGAGATCCGGGAGGCCCAGGATCTTCCTGCTCTCGTTGCGCAGCTTCTGCTCCTCGTCGGTCTCGCCGCGGCCGTCGTCGACGATCGAGCCCGCCAGCGGAAGCACGTTGAACGCGATCGGCCGGGCGAAGGAGCGGGGTGCCGGGAAGTCCACCGCGGCGCCGTCGTGGGTCAGCTCGGTGGCCCGGTCCGCCACCTTCTTCACCTGCTCGTCGAACTCGGCGACGCCGGCCAGACCGGCACCCGAGACCGCCTGGTACGTCGTCGCCACGAGGGCGACCAGGCCGGCCTCCTCGTGCAGCGGGCGCAGCACCGGCATCGCGGCCATGGTGGTGCAGTTGGGGTTGGCGATGATGCCCTTCGGCCGGTTCGCGGCGGCGGCCGGGTTCACCTCGGCCACGACCAGCGGGACGTCCGGATCCATCCGCCAGGCGGAGGAGTTGTCGACGACCACGGCGCCGGCCTCGGCGACGCGCGGTGCGTACTCCTTGGAGCTGCCCTTGCCCGCGGAGAACAGGACGATGTCGAGGCCGCGGAAGTCCGCCTTCTCGGCGTCCTCGACGGTGACCTCACCGCCCTGCCAGGGCAGAGTGCGGCCCGCGGAGCGCGCGGACGCGAAGAGCCGGAGCTGGTCAACGGGAAACTCGCGCTCGGCCAGGATGCGGCGCATGACGCCACCGACCTGTCCCGTCGCGCCGACGATGCCGATCCTCATGGCAACAAAAGTACGGCCCCAACTGCACCGACGGAAATCCGGTATCCGCGTCGATCTCATATTTCAGGATTCAGCTCCCGAACTACGAGACACGGTCATAGCGTCGAGGGCATGGCTGCTGTCTACACCCACGGGCATCACGAGTCGGTCCTGCGCTCACACCGGTGGCGCACCGCAGAAAATTCGGCGGCGTACCTGCTGCCCCATCTGACGTCCGGCACCACGGTTCTCGATGTCGGCTGCGGGCCGGGCACCATCACGGCGGATCTGGCGACGCGCATCACACCCGGCCGGATCACCGCGCTGGAGCACACCGACCAGGCCCTCGCCCTCGCCCGCGCGGAGATCGCACGGCGCGGGCTGACCACCGTCGACTTCGCCGTCGGCGACGTCCACGCCCTCGACTTCCCCGACGACAGCTTCGATGTGGTGCACGCCCACCAGGTCCTGCAGCACGTCGGCGATCCGGTGCAGGCGTTGCGGGAGATGCGCCGGGTGACCCGGCCGGGCGGCATCGTGGCGGTCCGCGACAGCGACTACGCCGCCTTCACCTGGTATCCGCGGCTGCCCGAGCTCGACGAATGGCTCGCTCTCTACGAGAAGGTGGCGCGCCGCAACGGCGGCGAACCGGATGCGGGCCGCCGCCTGCTGTCCTGGGCGCACGCCGCCGGCTTCACCGATGTCACCGCCACCTCCAGCACATGGTGCTTCGCGGACGACGAGGACCGCGCCTGGTGGGGCGGGATGTGGGCGGACCGCATCCTGAAATCGGACATGTCACGCCAGGCGCTCGACTCCGGCGCGGCGACCCCGGACGACCTGGACCGCATCTCGCGGGGATGGCGTACGTGGGCAGCCGACCGGGACGGCTGGCTCTCCCTGCTGCACGGCGAGCTGATCTGCCGTGCCTAGGTCTTCGGCTTGTACGCCCAGTGCCACGGCTCGCGCGGCACGTTCTCCACGAAGCCGTACTTGTCGGCGTTGGCGCGCATCCACGTCTGCGCCTTGGAGTTGAGGTCGAGGTCGGTCGCCATGCCCCAGCCGTGCTCGCTGGTGCCGGGCTTGGCGGCCAGCCCGCCTTGCGAGTACAGGCCCTTGCGGTGGGCCAGGTCCACCTGCTCGCTGTAGGGGCGGTAGGAGTCGGTGATACCGATCGTCACGCCCTGCGCCTTGGCGTCGGCAATCATCTTGTTCAGCGACTGGGCAGCCGGCGCCCACAGCTTGTGCCGGGTGTTGCCGACCTGCTCCAGGGCGCTCGCCGGAATCTTGCCGTTCCCGTACGCCGCCAGCTCGGTCGGAATCCCCTTGCTGTTGAGGGTGTACTTCTTGTCGGTGGCGGCCGTGGACTGGGTGCCCATCGCGTCGGCCAGCGCCGAGGCGAACGAGGCCCCCGAGGCGGATGTGGTGCCGGGGGCTCCTGTGGTGGTGTTCGAGGTCGTCGTCCGGGTCGCCTGCTGGGTCTGCAGGGCGAGCATCCGGCTCTGGATGTCGGCGATCCGGTTGTTGACGGCCTCGATGCCCACAGCGAAAACCTCCGCGCTTCTCAGGCTGACCCCTGCCTGTTCGGCGCAACCGGGAAATCCCTGAGCGGCTACCGGGAAGGAATCAGCCCGCCAGGGGAAGGTCGATGGTGTGCGCGGTGTGCGACACCTTGGCCTGCAGATAGCGGACGTTCGCGTCGGAGGCGTGCACGCCGGTGGGAAGAACGGACCGTACGTCGACGTCGAGCGCCCGCAGCTGGGCCGCCTTGTCGGGATTGTTGGTCAGCAGGTCGACCGAGGTGACGCCGAGAGCCGCGAGCATCTGCCCCGCCGCGGTGTAGTCGCGCTCGTCGTCGGCGTGCCCCAGCGCCCGGTTCGCCTCGTACGTGTCCATGCCGAGGTCCTGCAGCGCGTACGCGTCGAGCTTGGCGTAGAGCCCGATGCCCCGCCCCTCCTGGCGCAGGTAGAGCAGATAACCGCCGGTCGTGGCGATTCGCTCGACCGCCTCGCGCAGCTGGGGGCCGCAATCGCAGCGCTCGGAGCCGAACACGTCGCCGGTGAGGCACTCGGAGTGTGGCCGGACCAGCGGCACGGGCGCGTTCGCCACGTCGCCGAGGGCGAGCGCGAGATGCTCCTTGCCGTCGGCCAGGCCCTCGAACGTGATGACGTCGGCCGTGGTGCGGTAGCCGTCCGAGAACCTCAAGGGCACGGTGACGCGGCTGCGAATACCTACAGACATGGCGGCTCCCTAAGCACTTGACGCTTCAAGTACGGATCGACCGTACTCCGCACTTGTTAAGGAGTCCACGCGCGGAACATCACAGCGGATCAAGGAGGCGTCAGGAAATCGCGACCGGCTGCCGTACGTCGTTGCCCTCGATCCGGTCCTTCACCTCGAGATCCAGCTCCGAGACGCGGTCGGTGCGGTTCGGCAGGAAATTCGTGACGAGTACGAGGAGACAGCCGATGCCGGCGTAGAGGGAGAGCACGATCAGGTGCCCCGCGACCGGCGCGTCCGGGAAGTAGAGGTTGTCGCGCACCGCCTGCACGCCGGCACCCGTGGGCAGGTTCTCGCCGACCACGCGGCCGAACGTGGGCAGGAACTCGGGGAGGATGCTGGCGCCGCTGATCACCGTACCGATGGTGAAGTAGACGCCGCCGAGCAGCGCACCGCCCGGGCCGACGAGGGCGACCGCGCCCGCGGTCGACGCGGTGATGGCGAGCGAGACCAGCGCGAAGATGCCCATCATCTCCAGGTGGTTCGCGTCCACGCCCACGCCGAACCAGCTCATCGACCAGAGCACCACCGCGGCCGACCCGAGGGCGTAGACGATCAGGGTGGCCAGGTGACCCAGACCGCGCGCCCACGACCGCCGTGTGCGCGGGATCAGCCGGCCGAGACCGACGGACGCGATCGTGCCGCCCAGGGCGAGCGCCTGCGTCAGGAAACCGAGCGAGGCGCCGTTGACGTCGTCGGCGGGCAGCGGCACCACGTCGGTGATCGGCGGCGGCATGGCCAGCGCCTGCGCCTGGGCGATGGAGATCGTGGCGGACTGCTGCGCGAGGGCCGCCAGCTGCTGGGCGTTCTGCTGCGCGATGACACTCGTGTACGTGTTCCGCAGCAGGCTCGCCGCCGCCGTGCCCGCCGCGCCCGCCACGTACAGGTGCGGTTGGGCGGCGGTCACGTCCACACCGCCGTACACGTCGCGGCGTTTGATCCCCTCGCGCATCTCGGCGGGCGACGAGTAGATGCTGACCTCGAAGACCCCGTCGCGCTCCAGCAGGTCCAGGATCGCGGCCTGCTTGCTCACCGGCGACACCAGGCCCACGGGTACGTCGTGCGGCGTCGCCTTGTGCCCCATACCGAGGTAGTAGGCCGTCAGGGCGAGCTGCACCAGCGCCCCGGCGAGGCAGACCACCACAGCGAACCGGCGGAACTGGCGCACCGATTTGATCTGGTTGTCCCCATCCGTCATACCTTCAGCATCGCGGACGCCGCGGGTGGGCCGCAGGTGATCGTCGGATCATGGCCGCTCCACGCCGTCGTCCGCGGCGCGGGCTCAGGCGAGGTCGGCCGGGTCGGTGTTGGCACCGCACAGCAGCACGATCACGCGTTCGCCCGGCTCGGGCACGTAGGCGCCGGAATCCAGAGCCGCGCGGGCTGCCGCCGTACCGTGCTCCACCGCCAGGCGGTAGTCGTCCCAGAGCCGGCGGCGGGCCTCCGAGATGGCCTGGTCGTCCACCAGCACGGAGGTGAGCCCCGTCTCGACGGCGGTGGCGAAGGCGATCGCGCCGGCCCGGCGCGCCCCCAGCGAGTCGGCGGCGACCCCGGACACCGGCACGTCCACCGGCTCCCCGGCTGCCAGCGCGGCGTGCAGGGCCTGCGCCGTCCGCGGTTCCACGGCGACGACCTTGGCCCGGCCGTGCAGGGCCGCCGCGACGCCGGCGATCAGGCCACCGCCGCCGACGGCGACCAGCACGGTGTCGAAGCCGTCCGGCAGCTGCTCCAGCAACTCGAGCCCGAGCGTGCCGTTGCCGGCCACCATGTCCGGATCGTCGTACGCGTGGCAGAAGAGCGCACCGGTCCGCTCCGCCTGCACGACCGCGGCGGCGTAGGCCTCCGCGTACTCGCCGCCGGCCTGAGTGACGTGGGCACCCAGCTTGGCCAGCTTCGCGACCTTGACCGCCGGGGCCGTGACGGGCACGTAGATCTCGGCGGCCACCCCGAGCTCGCGGGCGGCGTACGCGGCCGCCAGCCCGGCGTTGCCCCCCGAGGCGGCGATGATGCCGGACGCCGGCAGGCCCCGCTCGGCGGCCACCAGGATCTTGTTGAGCATTCCCCGGGTTTTGAAGGATCCTGCGTGCTGCACCAGCTCGAGCTTGTAGCCGACGGGACCGTCCATGAGCACCGGGGTCCGCCGCACCCGGCCGCCGATGCGCCGGGCCGCGGCTTCGATCGCTTCGCGGGGTGTCACCGATCCGTTCTACACCACCGCGTCTCCGGCCGGGTCAGCCCACGGCGGTCTTGTACATCAGGCCGGCCGGCACGGGCGCACGCTCCCCCACCAGCCGGGCGAGGTCCAGCAGCCGGTGCGAGAAGCCCCATTCGTTGTCGAACCAGCCGCGCACCTTCACGCCGCCGTCCGCCGTGGTCTGGGTGCCGGACGGGTCGAACAGGCACGACGCCGGGTTGTCGCGCACGTCGATCGAAACCGTCGGGTCGGGCTCGTAGTCGATGAGGCCGCGCATCGGGCCGGCCGCCGCCTCGGCCATCGCCCGGTTCACCTCGTCGGCGGTGACCGGCCGGTCGGTGAAGCCGCCGAGCTCGGCGAGCGACCCGATCGGCGTCGGCACGCAGTAGTAGCTGTAGCGGACCTCCCCCAGCCGCGGCAGCGCGACACTGACCAGATCTCCGGCGACGTGATCGTGCGGGATGATGCTCTCCGCGGCGGCCCGGCCCAGCCGCGGATCGTTGCGCGACGTGCCGGACGAGGCGTCGTGCACCCGCTGCCAGCCCTGGACCGCGAGCACCACCGAGGTATGCGCGCTGCGCAGGCCGAATCGGTCGAGCAGCACCTTGGCCATCACCGACAGCGCGTTCACCCCGCAGGACGCGGGCGAGACGACGTTGTGGTGCGCCGGGTCGTACGTCTCGTGGTTGACCCCGTAGACCAACACGGCGTCGGGGTCCTCGGCGGAGGCGCTGATCACCACCTTGCGGGCGCCGCCCTGGGTGATGTGCGCCCGGGCGACGTCGCCGTTGCGGAACTGCCCGGTCGCCTCGATCACCACGTCGACGTCGGCGTCGCCCCACGGGATGCGTCCCGGCTGCGCCTCCTGGTACGTCCACACGGGACGGTCGTCGATGATCAGCTGCCCGCCGACGGCATGCACGGAGCCGGCGAATCGGCCGCGTAAGCTGTCTCGTTTCAGCGCGTATGCCAATCTGTCCGGCGTCGCGATGTCATTAATGGCGGTAACGGTGATTCCCGAGGCCGGAGCGCTGCTGATGATGCGCATGACCGAGCGACCGATCCGGCCGAAACCGTTGATGCCGATCCTGACAGTCACCAAGCACTCCTCGCGGCCGGTCCAACACCCTGCGACTCACCAAGCGACGTTACTGGCAGATTACCCACTAAGCACGCGCCGTTACATATCAGACACTATGAGTATGCAAGTTGCACGTCAACCGAAGCGGCCGACGGGCAGGCCCACCGCCCCGCCCTGTCGGGTCGACGCGTCGGCGCCCCACTTTACTCATCCGGACGTCCTCTCAGGACAGCCGGTCCTAGCTGCAGTTTCACGCCGTCCACGGGAATCGGCGCCAACCGGCGCGCCCCCCGGCTGAGTACCGGGACGGCCCCTCGCCCGCCCGACCACCGACCCTCGCGATCCGGCTACTCAGATCACCGCCCGCAGCGGCGCTCCAGCGAGGCATCACCGCAGCTCAATGCGCTTTCGTACGCCATTGTGGAGCCGCCCCGGCCGTTTCTGATCGAGCTACGTTTTCCACGGCGGACCCGGGCGACGACCATTCTTTCCCAGGCCCGCCGGCACCACCACGGACGGAACCGGGACTGCCCGGACCGCCGCCGAGCGAGAATCGCGGAACGCGCTATCCGATTCACGAAAATTTAATGAACGATGTCACGCCGGAGCCCATTCCCGCCCCGGCTCCCGTCCGGGACTCAAAAAACGCACCCGCTGCACAAACCGACCGGGTGCCGACGTCAGACGAGGACGGTGAGCGACTCGACCCCGTCGGCGGTGAAGTAGTACATCGCGTGCCCCTGATGCCGCGCCAGCAGCCGCCCGACCTGCTCCCGCCGGTCCCGCGTCGACGGCACGACCACCAGGCAGTGACCTTTGTGGAGCCCCTCCACGTACAGATTCATGATCGTCGCGTCGCCGCCCCAGTCCCGCAACCGGCAGCGCCGGGGATGCCACGGCCGCGCCTCGACCGGCCGAAACCCACCGGCGCGCAACGCCGCCATCGCCGCCTGTGCGCCGCGCCGGTCGGGAACGAGCCCCGCGACGGCGTCCACCGGCCGGGCGAGAAACTCGGCCCTCTGCAGCGGGATCGTCATATCCGCAGGCTAGGTCGGTGCCCACGGGACCGGGAACGAGCGAGCCGGATGCCCGACAGAAACCGTCAGACAATCCGTCAGTCCTGCCGCTGCCGCTTGCGCTCGCGCTGCTCCCGCGTGTACGCCTTGCGCGCCGCGAGGTCCCGCTTCCACTGCTCCCGTGCCGGCTGCTCGCACCCGTGCACGGCGTTCTTCGTCTGCGCCGGCCCGATCATCGATCGGAAGAACCAGTCGTGGAAGGTCTCGTGGAACCAGCGCCCGAACCGCCCCCGCCCCACACCTTGGTCGATCTTCGCCATGACCGATCCCACTCCCTAGATCCTAAACAATTGGTACGCCAATAATTTGCACCCCAACTATTGGTAGTCTAGCGGCCGACCTGAGGAGAACCACCTTGAGTGACTCAACCGACACCAACCGCCTGGCCCTGGAGGAACAGGTCTGCTTCGCCCTCTCCGTAGCCGCCCGCAGCGTCGTGGCCGTCTACCGCCCCCTGCTGGAACCCATGGGCCTGACCCACCCCCAGTACCTGGTGATGCTGGCCCTGTGGCAGTACGCCCCCCTGTCCGTACGCCGGCTGAGCGAGCTGCTGCAGCTCGACCCGGGCACCCTGTCACCACTGCTCAAGCGGCTCGAGGCGATCGGCTACCTGCACCGCGAGCGCGACCGCTCCGACGAACGAAGCCTGGCGATCACACTGACGCCGCGGGGCAGGGACCTCCGCGACCAGGCCGAGAAGATCCCGCCGGCGGTGGTCGAGCGGCTCGGCATGCCGATCGAGGAGCTGAAGAGCCTCCACGCGGCCCTCACCCAGGTCATCGCCGCGGCGAAGCCGGCCACCTGAGCCAATCGGCCCTTTGCCGCTCCTCGTTAAGATCATCTTGACGGGACGAGGGAAGAGCCAGGTGCAGCACGGCGACGACCGGCAGCACGATGTCGACGTCAGCTCGCCCGACCGATCGGTTCGCCTGCTCCCCGACGGCGCCGGCGGGCTCGCCGTCGAGCTGCAGAATCTGCATCGGCACGACGAGCAGACGCTCGCGGGACAAGTGCGGGCTGCTGCCAGGGTGGCGCTGGCGGCGTTGCAAGATCGCTCCGGCCGGTCCGGGTCGTGACCCGGACTCGAATGCCGGCCGTCGCGGGTTTCGCCACCCTTGCGCTGATCGTCGCCACGGTCGCGGTGTGGCAGCTCCATCCGTTCGCCGGACGCGACGCCTGGGTGCCGACCTGCTCCGATCTGGCGCCGGTGATGCAGTCGTCGGCAGGCGGGGCCTGGTCGGTCAGCGAGCCGGACGGCGCCCGCGGCAAGACCCAATCCTCGACGCTGTGCCAGCTGGCGTTCAGCTCCGCCGATCAGCGCTTCTCCGGCACGGTCCACATTCTCGTCCAAGGCGACACCGACGAGGATGCAGCACGTCAGAAGGCCGTGGACGCGGATTGCCTCGGCGTCGCGACTGCCGCCACGGCTCCCAGCGGCTACTCGGCCTATCGCACGTGCGGGCAGAACAACGGCGAACGGGTCAACGGCAGTGTCATCGCCGCGAAGGGCGACCGATGGGCGAACCTGTCGGCTTCCACGTCCGTGCCGCCAGGTACGGAAGGCGTCGCCGCCATCGCGTACGCCCAGGACCTGGCCGGAAAGCTCGCCGAGCATGCCATGACGCTGACCGGAGCAAATAGGCGACAGATAAACAAGATGGAACGCTACTTCGCCGACGTGGCCGCCATCCGGGCCACCGGGACCTCCGCCGACCGGTGGGTCACCGTCACCCGCACCTCCGACGGCGACCTCGTCGGCATCCGGCCCGGCCCGCTGCGGCTGCTCACCGACCGGGAAGTCGCCGCGGAGATCCGCACCGCCCTGCTCGCAGCCCTGGCCGATCACCGACGTCAATACGTCGACCTGCGCATCTCGCACTTCGGCTCACCGGTCGGCGCGACACCGTTCGAACCGGCCGACACCACCCCGGGGCAGCTATGACCGACACCGCCGCACTGCACGTCGAAGCCCAGGCCCTGGTCGCCTTCGATACCGAACGCTATGAGGATTCGGTCACCTACGGCGCCGCCCGCCGCTACCTCGACGATGTCGGCGCCGTCCCCACCGGTGCATGGGGCACCCTGCCCGGTGTCTCCGACCGTCTCGCACGCGACTGGCAGACCTCGCTGGGCTACCGGATCGACGAGGCGCTCGACGCCAAAGCCGAGATGGAGCGCATGGCTGACGGCCTCTTGCAGATCGCCACCGACTACGCGGGCGCTGGAAACCGAACCCCGCCAAGCCGAGGCAGTGACCGCCTGACCCGGGGGCATGACGCAGCACCTGGCTCATCGTGCCAACATCAGCTCGTGCGCAACGAGCAACGCCTACGAACACGGACACCCGAGTCGCGAGCCTTTGCGGAGCGCGTACAGCTCGTCATGGAGCTGACGTCGCGCCTCAACATGCTGCCGTTCGACGACCTTGGTGGGCGCAGGGCGGTGCTCGGCGAGATCTTCGGCGGGCCGGTTCCCGACTCGCTGTCGATCCTGCCCCCCTTCTACTGCGACTACGGCCTCGGAGCCTCGTTCGGGGAGCGCGTGTTCATCAACCAGGGCTGCTTCTTCCTCGACTACGGAGGCATCACCATCGGAGACCGCGTCCTCATCGGTCCCCGGGTGACGCTCAGCACGTCCGGACACCCGGTCGAGCTCGACGAACGGTACGACTTCATCACGCACGCACCGATCGTCATCGAAGACGACGTGTGGATCGGCGCCGCAGCCACGATCACCCCTGGCGTGACCATCGGCCGCGGCTCGGTCGTCGGCGCGGGCGCCGTCGTCGCGAAGGACGTGCCGCCGTTGAGCGTGGTGACGGCGACCAGCATCGTGGAGCGGAAGCGTCTGAAGCCGCCCCGCGACGACGTACCCGGCCACCGGTAGACCGATCGCGGCCGAGCCGAGACCGGTGCCTGCGGTCGGGGTGACCGGAGAGGACGCGTGTACCAGTCCTGGAATCGCGACCTGACCATCGCCTGTGACGACGGCCCACGCACCGTTCGCCGCTCTACCCAGCTGCCGGTCCGGAACCGGCCTCGTCCCGCGGCACCCGAGCTCGTCACCAGCACGCTCCGGCAGGCTCCATGACCAGCACGGCCGCGGTCGACTCAGCCGTCGACCACCGAGAGGCTGAAGCGGCAGCCCGCGATCTCCTCCACCCTCCGCAACAACGGCAGGTGAAAATCAGCAGGATAGTGCCCGGTGATGGTGATCTCCACGACCGGCTCCCGCCGGACGCGGCAGCTACGCGCCGGGATCAGCTCCAGCAGCCAGGACGTGATCCGCGCGGCCTGCAGCTCATCCAGGGCAACAGTCGGATCCTCGGCCACCAAATGGAACATGCGGTCACCATGTCACACCAGGCCCGGCACACCCTCCCGCAGTCGAGCCCGGCACCGAAACCTAGACCAACCGTCGAGCATCAGCTGGGACGGATCCGTCAAGCATCAGGTGGGACTGGACAACCGGCCAGTCTTGCCAGTCTTGCTGTCGGGTCTCATGACCCGGGGCGACAGATCGGTATCAGGACGCGGGAGTGACACATCGGGCTGGACACGGTAGTTAAGGCGATCCCCGTTCGGTGGTCGTCGTGCGGAAAGTGGTGGTGCATTGTGGATGCTGTGGGTGACGCATCTCGGATCTTCATCTCGCACGCCGGTCGGGATCGGGCTTGGGCCGAGTGGGCCCGCTGGCATCTGGAGACGGCGGGATACCGGGCTGAGTTGGACACGATCGACTGGGCGCCGGGGACCAACTTCATGCAGGCCATGCATGAGGCGTTGCACCGCGGCAATCCGATGCTGGTGTTGCTGTCGGCGGCCTATCTCGACCCGGACCGGTACACCACCGACGAGTGGACCACGCGGTTGGCGCAGCGCCGCAAGGACCCGGACACGAAGCTGATCCCGCTGCGGGTGGACCGTGTGGACCTGCACGGCGGCTTGTGGTCGCCGATCATCGTGCCGGACGTGTTCGATCTGCCCCCGGATGAGGCGGTCACCGTGCTTGTCGACGCGGTGCGGCGGGTGGTCGACCCGGCGCCCATCGAGACGCTGTCGGCGGTCCCGCCGGCCTACCCCGGAAGTCCCGCCGCAACCGGTGTGGCGGCGGTGGGTGGGGGTCCTCGTCCGCCCGGGTCGTTGCCCATGGTGTGGAACCTGATCCGCCGCAATCCCGGGTTCACCGGCCGCGACGGCATGCTCAACCGGTTGCACGACACGCTCTGCGGTGGGAGCCGGATGGCGGTGCAGGCGTTGCACGGTTTGGGTGGGATGGGCAAGACCCAGCTTGCCCTGGAGTACGCGCACCGCTTCGCCGGGGAGTACGACGTGGTGTGGTGGATCCCGGCCGAGCGGCCCGAGCTGATCGGCGACCACCTCGCCACCCTGGCGCAGAAGCTGCGTCGGGTCCCGGCCGGCACGGCCACACCGGACGCGGTCGAGGCGCTCTACGAACATCTGCGCCGGGTGTCGCGCTGGTTGCTGGTCTTCGACAACGCCGAGGACCGTGACCAGCTGGCGTCGTGGCTGCCCGACGGGCCGGGTCATCAGCTGATCACCAGCCGTAACCCGAACTGGGCCGGTGTCGCCACTGCGGTGGACGTGGACGTGTTCACCCGCGCCGAATCCATCGCCCTGCTGCACACCCACCTGCCCCGCCTGGATCAGGCCGACGCGGACCGGCTCGCCGACGCGCTGGGGGACCTGCCGCTCGCGGTCGGGCAGGCCGCGGACCTGCTCGGCGAAACCCGCCTCGATGTCGGCACCTACCTGGCCGAGCTCGGGGACCACGCGGCCGACCTGCTGCGTACCGGACGCCCCCCGGCCGGCTACCCGGCCCCGCTGGCCGCCACCGTCACCCTGACCGCCGAGCGGCTGCGCGGCGCCGACCCGGCGGCCGGGCAGCTGCTCCATCTATGTGCGCGACTTGGGCCCGAGCCCATCCCGGCCGACCTGTTCACCGCGCGGCCCGACCTCCTCCCGGACCCGTTGGCCGGCGTGGCGGGCCGGCCGGTCGCGTTCGCCCGCACCCTGGCCCAGCTCAGCCGGTACGGGCTGGCCCGGCTCACCGACACCGGCCCGGTGTTGCACCGGCTGGTCCAAGCCGTCCTGCGCGACACCGATCCCGCCCCTGACATCCATCTCCGCACGGTGGAGGACCTGCTGGTCGCCGCCGCGCCGGAGGACGGCACCAACCCGCAATGGTGGCCGCGATGGACGGTGCTGCTACCCCATATCCTGGCCACCGACCCGGCCATCACCAGCAACTCCCGCCTGCGGTGGACCGCCGCAAACGCGGTGTGGCACCTGACAGCCCGCGGTGACGCCCGCACCGCCTTGCCCCTGGCCGAACACCTGCACCAGGCCTGGACCCGCCGCCACGGCCCTGACGAGTCCATCAGCTTCGCGGCCGCCAGCACCCTCGCCGAGATCCACCGGCAGCTCGGCCACTACCCACAGGCTCGCCAGCTGGACGAGGACACCCTCGCCCGCAAGCGGCGGGTTCTCGGCGACGACGACCCCGACACCCTCGGTTCGGCCAGCAACCTCGCCGTCGACCTGCGCGAGGTGGGCGAACACGAGCGGGCCCGCCAGCTGAACGAGGACACCCTCGCCCACTACCGGCGCGTCCTCGGCGACGACCACCCCCACACCCTCACCTCGGCCAGCAACCACGCCAGCGACCTGCGCGAGGTGGGCGAACACGAGCGGGCCCGCCAGCTGAGCGGAGACATCCTCGCCCGCTACCGGCGGGTCCTCGGCGACGACCACCCCGACACCCTCGGCTCGGCCCACAACCACGCCATCGACCTGCGCAAGTTGGGGGAATACGAGCAGGCTCGCCGGCTGAGCGAGGACACCCTCGCCCGCTACCAGCGGATCCTCGGCGACGACCACCCCCACACCATCGCGTCGGCCAATAACCTCGCCGCCGATCTGTGCGAGGCCGGGGAACACGAACGGGCCCGCCGGCTGGACGAAGACATCCTCGCCCGCAGGCGACGGGTCCTCGGCGACGACCACCCCGACACCCTCATCTCGGTCGGCAACCTCGCCGCTGACCTGGACGCTCTCGGCCAACACGCCGACGCCAGCAAACTTCGAAAGCAGTTCCGCCCGCCGGACCCCAGGGAACCCTAGCGGCCGACTATGTCTCATCAGCACCGAAGTCTTACCCACCGAACGGCACGGTCCCGTCCTGATACCAATCTGTCGCCCGGGTCATGAGACCGACGCGCCACTAGATCGAGGTTCTCGAGCGCCTGGGGAGTGGCACGATGCGTTGGTGGATGAGGGCAAGTTCGTGAACGTGCTGCGCCCCGCAGGCGGCGGCCCCTACGCGTGTCCATGCTGCGGATACCTCACGTTGGACGAGCGGGGCGGCTACGAGATATGCCCGGTGTGCTTCTGGGAGGACGACGGGCAAGACGACCACGATGCTGATCGGGTGCGCGGCGGCCCGAACCGTGGGCTGAGTCTGGCGCAGGCCCGCCGCAACTTCGCTGCGCTCGGCGCTTCCGACGAGCGCCGCCAGCGATTCGTGCGGCCGCCGACAGACGAGGAACACCCGTTGCGCCAGGCGGCGAGACGTCCCTATGCCCCCGGCGGGTAGGGCCTCCGGCCCTACGACCCGGGACGGGCCCCGGGGCTCCGCACCTGGACCCGGGCGACTCCGGGATGCCCGGCGCGACACCGCCACCCGCCGCACACCGGAGGCAGCCGGACCGCGCCCGGGTGGCGAAGGTCGTTCGTCCGGTAGGGCGCTCCACCTTCCCCACCCGGGCGAGACCCAGCAGGGTGGAGCCTGCGCGACGGGATGCCAGTAGCGGTAAACGGTCCCCCGCTACATGTTTTTGAGGATCGTTCCTGGGCCGTCTGGGCCGTAGTTGGGCCGTGAAACGCCGACCAGCCGTGGCCAACATCGACCGGTACTGACGTTCCAAACACCAGCTCAGCGGCCATGAGAAGCACCATGACCAGGAGGGCGACGGACGAGTCGGCCTGTACGCCGGATTTTGTCCGCGGCGATCGCTCGCCGCTGGGCGGTCATCCATCTCGGCCTGCCGTTGCCGGCAGGCTCTTGCGGCCTACCCGCAGGCTCGGGCGAGCAGCCCTCGAACGCCTGCGCCGGCCCGGGATCCGGGGATTCCGGGCCTTGCTTGGCCTTGCTCCGGGTGGGGTTTACCGAGCCACCCCGGTCACCCGGGGTGCTGGTGGGCTCTTACCCCACCGTTTCACCCTTACCGGCTGGAAGCCGGCGGTCTGTTCTCTGTGGCACTTTCCCGCGGGTCACCCCGGGTTGCCGTTAGCAACCACCCTGCTCTGCGGAGTCCGGACGTTCCTCGGCGGCACCCGCTCGCGGGTACCGACGCGACCGCCCGGCCGACTCGTCCGTCGCGGTCCCATGATACGGCAGCAGCGACACGTCGATCTCCACCGGGACGATGCCGGGCGGACACCGTAGATTCTTCGCATCATGGATGTCGGACATGTTCTTCTGCTGGTCGCTGCGGGGCTTGCCGCCGGGGTGGTCAATGCGGTCGCCGGGGGCGGGTCGCTGATCACTTTTCCGAGTCTGCTCGGCGCCGGGTTGCCGTCCGTCGATGCGAATGTCACCAATTCGGTGTCGGTGTTTCCCGGGTACGTCTCCAGTGTTGCCGGGAGCAGGGCGGATCTTGCCGGTCAGGGGCGGCGGCTGGCGGCGGTCGTGCCGACGAGTGTGGTGGGCTCCGTTGCCGGGTGTGCGTTGCTGCTGGGGACTCCGGCTCGGGCGTTCGAGGTCATCGTGCCCTTTCTCGTGTTGGGGGCGGCCGCCACGCTGGCTTTCCAGGATCGGTTGCGGGCGCTGGTCGGGCACAGCCGGGGTGAGCGGCGGGGGGCTCTTCAGGTTGTCGTGTTCGTCGGTGCGGTGTACGGCGGGTACTTCGGCGCCGCGCTCGGGGTGATGTACGTGGCGGCGCTGGCGCTGGTGCTGGATGAGACGCTGAACCGGATCAACGCGTTGAAGAATGCGCTGTCCGCGTGCGTCGGGCTGGTGACCGTGGTGGTCTTCGCTTTCTTCGCGCCGATCCACTGGGGTGCGGTGCTGGTGGTCGCGCCCGCGACGGTGGTCGGGGGGTACGTCGGGGCGCGGGTTGCTCGCCGGCTGCCGGGCCGGGTGTTGAAGGCTCTCATCGTGTCGTTCGGGGTGACCATCGGAATGGTGCTGTTGTGGCGCGCCTTCGCGTGACGCCCGGGCGGGCACAATACGAACGACGAGGAAAGGGCACATGGTGAGGGACGAGTCGGCGCTGGGCACGATCGAGACCCAGGTCGCGATGCTGATCCGGTTGGGCGAGGCGACCCGGCGCAGTTCGCCCCGGCCGCACCGGGCGCTGGACCGGGCCGCGTACGTGATCCTGCGCCTGCTGCAGGAGTCGGGGCCGCAGAACGTGTCGGCCGTCGCCAACCGGTTGAACCTGGACGGTTCGACGGTCACGCGGCAGGTCAGCGCGATGCACCGGGACGGTCTGGTGCGGCGCAGCCCGGACCCGGAGGACGGACGGGGCACGGTCATCGCCGCCACTGAGCGGGGGCTCTCCCAGGTCGACGCGGTGAGCCGGGCCCGGCGCGAGCTGTACGACACGATGCTCAAGGACTGGACGTCGCAGGAGCGTAAGGAGCTGGCCACGGTGCTCGAGCGGCTCACCCGCGACATGGATACCTACATCAAGGGCCGCGGCCCTCAGTGAGGAACCGCGGCCCGAGAAGGCACGGTCAGGTCGAGGACGCGATCGTGTCCGGGGTCGTACGCGCCTTGTCGAGGCGTGGATCGCCCTCGTCGGCGAAGTAGTCGTCGGGCACCGTACCGTCGATGCCGTCCGGGGTTTTCGCCGCCCGCAGGATGAGCGTCGCGATGACCGCGACCAGCAGGTTGACCGCCACCGCGACGAAGCCGACGTAGATCGTCTTCTTGGTGTCGAAGCCGAAGTCCGACAGCGGGAACGCCGAGCCGCCGAAGTGCTTGCGGCCGGTGGCGGCGTTCGGGATCTGGTAGAGCATCCACATGCCGAGGCCCATGCCCGCGACCCAGCCGGCGATGAGGCCGCCGCGGTGCAGCCACCGGGTGTAGAGACCGAGGGCCACGGCCGGCCCGGTCTGCAGGATGATGATGCCGCCGATGAGCTGCAGGTCGATGGAGAACTGCGGGTCGAGGAAGATGATGCAGGCGACCGCGCCGATCTTGACGACCAGGGACGTGATCTTCGAGACGTTCGCCTCCTGCGCGGGGGTCGCGTCCTTCTTCAGGTACTCCTTGTAGATGTTGCGGGTGAACAGGTTCGCCGCCGCGATCGACATGATCGCCGCCGGGACCAGGGCGCCGATGCCGATGGCCGCGAACGCGATGCCCGCGAACCAGGCCGGGAACTGCTGGTCGAACAGCAGCGGCACGACCGTGTTGCTGTCCAGGCTGCCGGCCTTGGCGCCGGGCAGCGGCTTGATGCCGGCCGAGACGGCCATGTAACCGAGCAGGGCGATCAGGCCGAGCAGGAAACTGTACGCGGGCAGCGCCGACATGTTCCGCTTGATGACGTTGCGGTTCTTGCTGGCGAGCACGCCGGTGATGCTGTGCGGGTACAGGAACAGGGCCAGGGCCGAGCCGAGCGCCAGCGTGACGTATTGGATCTGGTTGTTGGCGTTGAGCGTGATCCCGTCGCCGGGGTTGGGGCTGGCCTGGAACTTGGCTTGGGCGTCGTCGAAGATGCTGCCCCAGCCGCCGAGCTTGTACGGCAGGTACAGCACCGCCACGATGATCACGATGTAGATCAGCGTGTCCTTGACGAACGCGATCAGCGCCGGTGCCCTCAGCCCGGACTGGTACGTGTACGCCGCCAGGATCGCGAACGCCACGATGATCGGGGCGTGCCGGGCCAGCGCGCTCTCGCCGGTGACGCCCATCGTCTTGAGCACGGCCTCGATACCGACGAGCTGCAGCGCGATGTACGGCATGGTCGCCACGATGCCGGTGATCGCCACGAGCAGCGCCAGCGTGGGCGAGTCGAAGCGGGTGCGGACGAAGTCGGCCGGCGTCACGAAGCCGTGCCGGTGCGACACCGACCAGAGCCGGATGAGGATGAGGAAGAACAGCGGGTAGATGATCACGGTGTACGGCACCGCGAAGAACCCGGCCGCGCCGGCGCCGAAGATCAG
The DNA here is from genome assembly GCF_044465265.1 of Actinoplanes sp. NPDC049681. NCBI lineage: Bacteria > Bacillati > Actinomycetota > Actinomycetes > Micromonosporales > Micromonosporaceae > Actinoplanes > Actinoplanes sp. NPDC049681. Next base: position 272,486 of record NZ_JBITLP010000002.1, on the reverse strand, counting down.
CGCGGGGACCGCGACGAAGGTGTACGCGGTGTAGAGGTCGCCGCCCACGAGGAACCAGGTGATCCAGCCGCCGAAGCTGCGGCCGCCCAGGCCCCACTCGTCGAGGTGGGCCATGTCCTGGGGTGCGCGCCACCGGGCCGCGACGAAGCCCATGCCGCTGACGAGCAGGAACAGCAGCGTGAAGACGATGATCTCGGTGATGTGCTCACTCATCGCGGGCCTCCGGCGTCGCCGGCCGGCGGGTCATCCGGTAGACGACGGACGTCGTCGCCACGCCGAGGATGATGAACGCGAACTGCACCCAGTAGAACGCCGGGAAGCCGAGGAACCGCGGCTTGTCGTGGTTGTACAGCGGGGTCAGCAGCGGCACGACGATCGGAACGATGAGCAGCCAGTTCCAGGGGCTGCGGTCACTGCGCGGGGTACGCGTCTGGTCGGTCATGGTGACACCTCCTCGTCGCCGGTATTCACGGCCATTCGGCCGCAGGTTACCGAGAGGTTTAGCACCGACGCGGAACGCGAGATCATGATGCGCCGAACGGCAAGGGTGGTGCGCCGAACGGCACACCACCCCGAAGGAAAAGCCGCTCGTCAGTGCCGCCAGGGCGACCAGAGACCCGCCGATACGGTACGGGTGAGCGAGGCGTTCTCGTCGTCGCCGTCGAGCGACCACATCATCGCGCCGCCCAGCCCCTGCGCCCGGATGTATGCCGTCTTCTGCGCGATCTGCGCCGGATCGTCGTACGTCCAGAAGGTGGTGCCGTCGAACAGCCATGAGTGCCCGGCCCGCCAGTCACGGTGGACCGTGAAGCCCTGCGCCGGCAGGTTCTTGAGCACCTTGTAGTCCTCGGTGCCGACCGCGAACGTGCCCGGTGCGCCGCCGGTGGCCGGCGCGAAGAGCCCGTCGCCACCGCCGGTCACGCCGGTCCAGCCCTGCCCGTAGTACGGGATGCCCAGCACCAGCTTGCGGTCCGGCGCGCCGAGGTCACGCCAGGCGTCGATCGCTACCTGGGCGGAGAAGTCGGGGTTGTCCGGGGCACCCTTCGGCACGCGCAGCGCGGACTGCTGGTTCGTCCGCGGCTCCCACGAGCCGTGGAAGTCGTAGCCCTGCACCGTACCGAAATCGAGGTATCGGAAGATCTTGCGCTCGAACCCCGCGTCGATCTTGGCGGGGGCGGCCGGCAGGAACGCGGTGAGGTCGTAGTGCCGCTTCGTCGTGCGCGACAGCCGGTCGAGCTGCCGGCGGAACTCGGCCGTCAGCAGCGTGAAGTTCGCCTTGTCCTCGGGCCGGAAGACGTTGCCGGTGTTGCCCTCGGAGCCGGGCCACTCCCAGTCGAGGTCGACACCGTCGAAGATGCCGGCGGCGACACCCGCGGACAGTCCGGGGAGGTTGCCCTTGATCCACAGGTCCACGCAGGAGCTGACGAGCTTCTTGCGCGAGGCGTCCGTGAGGACCGCGTCGGAGAAGTGCGCCGAGCCGGTCCAGCCGCCGAGCGAGATGAGGACGCGCAGGCCGGGGTTCTTCCTCTTGAGCTCGGCGAGCTGGTTGAGGTTGCCGGCGATCGGCTGGCCGGGCACGTCGGCGACGCCGTCGACGCTGAGCTCCGCGGAGAACGGCGTCTGCCAGTCCGCCCAGGGGTCGGCCGAATCGCAGACCCCGGCCGCGGTGACCGGGCCGAACGCGTAGTTGAGGTGGGTGAGCCGGGCGGCCGCGCCCGACTTCTCCACCTTGGCGAGCTGGAAGTTGCGGCCGTAGATGCCCCACTGGGTGAAGTACCCGACCTTGACGTACGGCTTCCTCCCGTGCGCCTGGGCGGCGCCCGGTGCGGCGGTGACGCCGACCAGGACGGCAGCGGCGGCGGCGAGGAAGCGACGGGTGTATCCGCGCATGAGCCCTCCAGGGGCAGAGCATTTAACAAAGTTTCCCGATTGAGGAAGCTAAACGTCCGCACCTGGAGAAGCAATAAGGCGGTCTATCGAAGATGTGCCGTCTCGTTGACCGAACGCACCGCTATGCCCCCATCCGGCCACATGTCCATCGTGGAGACTCCGGCCGCGTCGAGGAACAACCGGTGCAGGAACTCGTCGCCCGCAGCGAGCGCATCGCGCAGGATCAGCTTGATCGGTGAGACGTGCGAGACCACCACGACAACCGATGACGGGTACGCCGATTGCAGCGTCGCGAGCGCACCGCGGATCCGCTTGGACACGGCCTGGAAGGACTCCCCGCCCGGCGGCGCGACACTCGTGGACGCGAGCCAACGGTCCATCTCGTCCGGCCACCGCTCGCGAACTTCGCCGAAGGTCAGCCCCTCCCAGTCCCCGAAGTCGCACTCGATCAGCTCCGGCATGACCGTCACCGTCACGTTGCCGAGCTCGGCGGCGATCAGCTCGGCGGTGCGCGTACACCGCTGCAGGGGTGAGGAGACGACGGCCGCGACGTCGCGGCTGATGCCGGCCACCCGCCCGGCCGCGGCCATGGCCTGCGCCTGCCCCTCGTCCGAGAGCGGGACGTCGCCGCGGCCGGAGTAGCGGCCCTGCTTGGTCAGCGCGGTCTCGCCGTGGCGGACGAGGACCAGGCGTGTGGCCGCGTCCAGCGACGGGGGCGCCCAGTTCCGCGGCGGCGCCTTCTCCTCCGGCTCGATCATGTCCCGGACCGGCTTGCCGGCCGCCTCGTCCATCGCCCGGTTGGCGAGGGCATCGGCCAGCTTGTTGCGCTCCCGGGGAATCCAATCGAAGGTCACCCCCGCGAAGCGGTTCACCAGGGTGGCGGCCTCCGCGGCGAGCGGGCGCAGGCCCGGGTTCTTGATCTGCCAGCGCCCGGACATCTGCTCGACCACCAGCTTGGAGTCCATCCGTACGTCGACCCGCGCGGCGCCCAGCTCGGCGGCCGCCAGCAGGCCGGCGATCAGGCCCTGGTACTCGGCGACGTTGTTCGTCGTGGTGCCGAGCGCGCCGAAGCGCTCCAGCAGGACGTCCCCCGAGTCGACGTCCCGGACGACCGCGCCGTACCCGGCCGGCCCCGGATTGCCCCGGGAACCGCCGTCCGCCTCGACGACGACCCGCAGATCGCTCACAGTCCCGACTCCGCCGTACGGACCATGATCCGGCGGCATTCCTCGCAGCGGACCACCTCGTCGGCGGGGGCGGCCTTGACCCTGTTCAGGTCGGCGCCGTACAGCTCGATGCGGCAGCCGCCGCAGCGCCCGGAGCGGAACAGCGCGGCGCCCAGCCCGGTCTCCTCGCGGATCTTGTCGTAGAGCTTGAGCAGGTCCGCGGGGAGATCCGCGGCGAGCGGCGCCCGGGACTGGGTCTTGAACTCCTGCTCCTTGGCGATCTCCGCGTACGCCTCGTCCCGGCGGGTCTCGGCGGCGGTCCGGCGCTCCGTCGCCTCGGCGAGCCGCTTCTTCACCTCGTTGAGCGTCTGCTCGGCGGTCTCCCGCTGCTCCATGAGCTCGAGCTCGGAGTCCTCCAGCTCGGACTGCCGGCGGTTGAGCGTGGCGAGCTCGTGCTGCAGGCCCTCGATCTCGCGCAGCGCGCCACCGGCGTCCAGGCGGGCCTGGTCCCGCTGCTTACGGGTACGGACCTGCTCGATGTCCTTCTCGAAACGAGCGATGTCGCGGTCCAGGTCGTCGACGGCCACCTGGGCGCGGGTGCGCTCGTCCTCCAGGGCGGAGATCTCCCGCGCGACCGTGTCGATCTCGGCCAGCTCGGGCAGGGACCGGCGGCGATGCGCGAGCTGGTTGAGCGCGGTGTCGATGCCCTGCAGGTCGAGCAGGCGGCGCTGGGCTTCGGGGGCGGCCTTCACAGATGGTTCTCCTTGTCTGAGCTGACCGCATGCACGGTCCAGGGGTCGGTGTCGAGATCGGACACGAGCGCGGTGACGCCGAACTGTGCGCGCAGCCACCCGGCCACCTCGTCCAGCCACGGCCGCTCGCTCGCCCAGTGGGCGACGTCGAGCAGGGCCGGGCCGCCCGCGGCGAGGTGCTCGCTGGCGGGGTGATGGCGCAGATCGGCGCAGAGGTACGCGTCGGCGCCGGCGGCCACGGCGTCGCGCAGGAAGGAGTCACCCGCTCCCCCGCACACGGCGAGGGTGCGGATCACGCGGTCGGGGTCACCGGCAGCGCGCACGCCCGCCGCGGTGCCCGGCAGCCGGTGGGCCGCGAACGTGGCGAGATCGGCCAGCCGCATCGGCGAGGCCAGCTCCCCGACCCGGCCCGCGCCGCGGCCCTCGCCCTCGGCCGGGGTGCCCGGGGCGGCCGGCACCAGCGGGCGCAGCATGACGAGGTCGAGCCGGGCGGCGAGGGCGTCGGAGACACCGGGGTTGGCGACGTCGGCGTTGGTGTGCGCCACGTACAGGGCGATGTCGGCCTTGATCAGCCGGTGCACGATCCGGCCCTTGTACGTGTCCGGCGCGACCGAGGACACGCCCTTCAGCAGCAGCGGATGATGGGCGACGATCAGGCCGGCGCCGGCCGCGACCGCCTCCTCGACCGTCTCGGGCACGCAATCCACCACGCACAGGACGGTCTCGACGGTGAGGTCGAAATCGCCGAGAACCGGGCCGACCCGGTCCCACTGCTCGGCCCAGGCCCGGGGATACCGGGCGTCGAGGGCGGCCACGACCTCACGAACGGTCGGCGGGGCAACGGCGCTGTCGGTCACGGCCGTTGACTCTACCGACCCTGGTAGAGCGAGCCCCGGCTCGCTCGGGTGTCATTCTCGGTCACGGCCGGTGGATTGCTAGGAACGGGCCTTGGGTTCCACCCGGGTGTCGGTGTCGAAGCGGGTGTTCAGGGCCTGGAGCGCCCGGCGCCACGGGAACTGGCTCCGGAAACGGTCGTTCTGCCCGGGACCGCCCAGCCGCACGACGTCGTCGCCGTGCAGCACCTGGACGCCCCAGTTGCGAAGTTTGGCGATGCTGTCGTGCAGCGCCGGGTGCATCGCCATGACCTTGTTCGTGTACGGCACGACCACGGTCGGGATGCCGAACCCGTACCCCTCGACCAGCAGGCCGAGCACCAGGGTGTCGGTGATCCCGGCGGCCCACTTGTTGACCGTGTTGACCGTCGCGGGCGCCACGATCATGGCGTCCGCCGGCGGGAGCAGGTCCTCGTCACCCGGGTTCTTGTAGTAGCTGCGTACGGGATGTCCGGTCTGCGCGTGCAGGGCCGCCGCGTCGATGAACTTGCGCCCGTCGGGGGTGGTGATGACGCACACCTCCCAGCCGTCCCGCTGGGCGAGATCGATCAGCACGCCCACGTCCCGGGCGATGGGCGAGCCGCACACCAGCACGTACAGCACGCCGGGCCCCGTGTCGGCCGTTCTCACCGCAGAACCCACCTCATACGCCGACTCCCATCTGTTCGGCCAGCTCCGCGATGGGGGCCGGCGGAGTTCCCCGGGTGCGACGCAGCACGTCGGAGATGACCTCGTGGGCGAGCGGGCGGCAGCGGATCTCCGAGGGGGCGAGCCGGTCGCCCTCCAGCAGCATCTCGCTGGCCTTCTCCACGTCTCCGAGCTGCGTGTACCCGCGTGCGATGTCCAGGTAGTGGTGGGCCCGCCGCTCGGGCAGCATGGCGGCGAACGCCTCCCCGTCGATCCGCATGTGCGTCTCGATCGCCTTGCCGCCGTCACCGAGCTCGACCGCGGCCGCCGCCCGGTGCAGCTCCACGTTGGTCGGCCCGAAGGACGTCCAGTAGTAGTTGTAGTCACCGCCCAGCGCGCCCGCCGCCTGTTCGGCGCCGCTGACCAGGTCGCGCACCGTTGCGCTGTCACCGATGCGCGCCGCCGCCATCGCCCCGGTGAGCAGCAGCAGGCCGTAGACGGAGAGCCGCTCGGGCGTGGCCGCCTCGGGCGTCGTCGGCGCGAGGCGGTTGGCGATGTTGACGTTGACCTCGAGCGCGGAGCGGACCCGGCCCAGCGAGAGCAGCGCCATGCCGACCCGATGGCTCGCCATCCCGGCGAGCAGCTGGTCGCCGGCCCGCTGGGAGACCGCGATGGAGCGGTCCGCGGCCAGCCAGGACAGCTCGTGCTCGCCGACCTTGCGCAGCGCCGACGAGGCGATCTGGTACACCTGGCCGAGCAGGTGCGCCGCGTCGCGGGCCTCGTCACCACTGGCGTGCGCACTGTCGGCGGCCTGCGCGTCCCGCAACAGCTGCGGCAGCTTGCGGGCGAGCACGCCGTACTTCGCGTGCTGATAGGTCAGCCAGGCGTGGCTGACCGCCTTGCGCATCTCCGTCAGCGGCGGTGCCTGCGGTACGGGATGGAAGAACGCGCTCATCTGGTCGTAACGCTCGAGCGCGGCGCGAATCTCCTCGACCTCGACCTGGTCGATGCAGTTCTGCGTCTCCGGCCGCCGCTCGACGTCCTTGCCCAGCAGCAGCTGGACGTCGATGGCGAGCACGTCGGCGATCTCGTAGACGACGGAGAACTTGTCGAGCCGGCGGACGCCCCGCTCCACCTTGTCGACCCAGCTCTTGGACTTGCCCAACCGGTCCGCGAAGACCTGCTGGGACATCTTGCGACGGCCGCGCCAGTAGGCGACTCGGCGGCCGATCGGCAGCTCGTCCACGGTGCCTCCCCAAACTCACCCGGCGACCCCCGCCGGTGAGCAACCCGGTGCTTCGACTGCAGTGTGGACCTCACTCGTCTGTGCTGGTCGCACAGGTTGTGTGATCGCCTGCCCACCGTTGCTCGTAGTTTCTCATGCAACTTGCAATGCGTGATCTGACCGAACCAACGAAGCGTGTCGCGCTTGGTGACGGCAACTCCGCCTGATATAGCGGCGGGGGCCGGCGAATCGGGGGTATTCCGACCATGCAGTGGAGCAACCGCCAGCCGATCGGCCCATGGGCATTGATCGATCGGCTCCGGCAGCGCCGAGCGGCCCTGCGGTACGCCGCACACGGCTGGGCGGTGACGCCGGGCGCGTACCTGACCGGGGACCGGTTCGACTGCGGCCGCCCCGGGTGCCCGATCAAGGGGTGCCACCCGGCGATCGAGTGCTGGGAGGACGACGCGTCCACCGACACCGACCGGATCACCCGCTGGTGGCGACACCGGCCCTACACGGTGTTGCTCGCGACGGGCGACCGGTTCGACGCCCTGGAGGTGCCCGCGCCCGTCGGCCTGCGCGTGCTGGGCACGGTCCGACTGCACACGGGCGTGATCGGCCCCGGCCCGGGAGACGCCCGCGGTCCGGTCGCGGTCACCCCCACCGGTCGGTGGATGTTCCTGGTACGCCCCGGCGAGGAGCTCCGCCCCGAGCTGGCGTCCTGCCTGGACGTGCTGCGCCACGGCCGCGGCTCGTGGATACCGGCCGCGCCGAGCCGTACGCCCCAGGGCCCGATCCGCTGGGCGGTCGCGCCCGAACAGACCGGCTGGCACCTGCCCGCATCCGCCGCCGTCCAGGCGATGCTGCTCGACGCGCTCGACGCCCTCGGACGGCGTCCACAGCGGAGAGCGACGGTGGCCGTACCCCGGCAGATGTCCACCGCCCGCCGGGCGGCATGATCCTGCGTACCCGGACCACGAACACTCACCGGCCGCCGGGTCGTGAAGCCTCGTTGCGGACGGTGTTCGGGCACGACCAGGGGCACGCATGTCAGCAGCCAAGCTATGTGCCTACTTTGCGGTAGTCGAGTCACCCGAAGGAGTGAACAGGCAGTCACGCTGAGCAATCAAAGTAGATAACAGCCGCCGACCTGTGATGACCGCGCTCCCACGGCCCGAAATCGGTCGCCGTCCCGCTCCGAATTTGGCACGATCCGGCGCATGATCGAGATCCACCCACGCCCGGTCGATGCGCCCGACACCGTCGCGGTCATCCGTTCCTACATGGTCGAGCTCGTGGACCGATACTACGGCCGCAGCATGCCGGAGTCCCTGGTGGACCAGGCGCTGGCCGACGAACCCCCGGATGACGTGGCGGTGCTGCTGGTCGCGTACCGGGAGGGGGTCCCGGTCGGCTGCGTAGGGCTGCGGCTCGCCGAGCCGCCGATCGGGGAGATCACCAAAATGTACGTCCGGCCGGAAGCACGCCGCACCGGGGTGGCGCGCCGGCTGCTCGCCGCGATCGACGACGCCGCCCGCGAACGAGGGCTGCGCGTGCTGCGGCTGGACACCCGTACCGACCTGACCGAGGCCCGTGCCCTCTACGCCGCCTGCGGTTTCCGGGAGGTCGCCGGCCACGAGAAGCGCCGCTTCGCCGACCACTTCTTCGTCAAGGAGCTCTAGCTCCTGCTGGGGCGGGCGCGGACATGCATGCGCTCGCCCTGCGGTCCGAAGATCGTCAGAATCTCCACGGCCTCCCCGGTCGCGCTGCCGAACCAGTGCGGGACGCGCGTGTCGAACTCGGCCGCCTCGCCGGGCGGCAGGACCAGGTCGTGGTCGCCGAGGACGATCCGCAGCCGGCCCGCAAGGACGTAGAGCCACTCGTACCCCTCATGGGTCTGCGGATCCGGCTCCTGCCGCGTTCCTGCCGGAATGAGGTGCTTGAAGGCCTGCAAGCCGGTGGACTGCCGGCTCAGCGGAATGATCGTCTGCCCGCTGCGATGCTTGATCGGCCGCGCATAGATGCGCGGATCACCGGTGGCCGGCGCGCCTACCAGCTCGTCGAGCGGCACCCGGTAGGCCCGGGCGAGCGGCAACAACAGCTCGAGGGTCGCCTTGCGCTGCCCGGACTCGAGGCGCGAGAGCGTGCTCACCGAGATCCCGGTGATCTCGGACAGCCCGGCCAGCGTCGTGCCGTGCTCCTGACGCAGCGCCCGCAGCCGGGGCCCGACCGCAGCCAGCACGTCCTCGTTTGCCGTCACGGCAAAGAACTTTGCCACTCCATCGGCCGCCGCGCCACCGTTGCCGCATGACCTACGACGTGATCGTGATCGGCGGCGGCCCCGCCGGAATGAGCGCGGCGGTGGCACTGGGCCGCGCCCTGCGTACGGTGCTCCTGGTGGACGCCGCGGCCCCTCGCAACGCCCCCGCCGACGGCATCCACAACTACCTGACCCGCGACGGCACCCCGCCCGCCGAGTTCCGCGCGCTCGGCAGGGCGGAGGTGACCCGCTACGGCGGCGAGATCATCGAGGCGACGGTCGCCACGGCAACCGCCGATCTTCGCGTCACCCTGACCGACGGCCGCGAATTCCGGGCCCGGCGGCTGCTCGTCACCACGGGCCTCACCGACGAACTGCCGGACATCCCCGGCCTACGGGAACAGTGGGGGCGCGGGGTGCTGCACTGCCCTTACTGCCACGGCTACGAGGTACGCGACCAGGCGATCGGCATCATCGCCTCCTCCCCGATGGCGTTGCACCACGCCCAGCTGTGGCGGCAGTGGAGCAAGGACGTGGTCCTGTTCCAGCACACCGCACCCGCCCCGGACCCGGCCCAGGCCACAGCCCTCGCCGCACGCGGCATCCGCCTGGTGACCACGAAGGTCGCCGAAGTGATGTCATCGGAAGAGCGGCTGACGGGGGTACGCCTGACCGACGGCACGGTGATCGCCCGGAACGCGGTGGTGGTGGCGCCGCGGTTCACGGCCAACGCAGGTTTGCTGACGTCGCTGGGGCTGGAGGCGGTCGAGAACGACTTCGGGTCGTCGATCGCTGCGGACCCGACCGGGCGGACGGCGGTCCCGGGGGTGTGGGTGGCCGGCAATGTCGCCGACCCGATGGCTCAGGTGGTCAGTGCGGCTGCGGCGGGGTTGCAGGCGGCTGCGGTGCTGAACATGGATCTGGTCGGCGAGGAGGTGGATCGGGCGCTCGCCTGCTGAGGTCCGTGGCGGAGGTTTCCGCTGGGGTAATGCCCTCCCGCGGCCGTTGCCGGAACCGTAACTGCCCTCGGCATCCCGCCGGGGCGGCCGCCCCGCCGCTCGGCGCCACGTCCGGCCCGACCAGGGTCACCGCCACCGGCCCCCCGGTGGGAGCGCCCCGGGCCGGCTTTGGCAGGGTGCGGCCCGGCCGCCTTTGCAGCCGGCGGGTCAGTGGCCGGCGGATCAGTGACCAGCGGATCAGCGGCCGGCGGATCAGCGGCCGGCGGATCAGTGACCAGCGGATCAGCGGCCGGCGGATCAGTGACCAGCGGGTCAGCGGCCGGCGGATCAGTGGCCGGCGGATCAGTGGCCGGCGGACAGCTCGCGGTAGGCGGCGATGACGGCGGCGGTGCGTTCGGCCAACTCCAGGCTCGGGTCGGCGGGGGCGGCGGCCGCCACGGTCAGGCGCGAGATCGCCATCTCGGCCTCCCGGGCCGTACGTCCGATCCGCTGCTCACGGATGAGGTTCTCGCCCGCCAGCGCGGCGGCGTTGATGCCGGCCAGGATCCGATTGGCCGCCGCGGCCGTCGACCGCCACAGGCCTTCGACCCGAAGCCGCTGCTCAGCGAGCGCCTGCACGGCCGGGCTGTCCGCGGGCAGATGGTGCAGGCCCGCGGCGCCGAGCTCCTCCCGCAGCCGGCGGATCTGCTGGCGGCGAGCCATGATCGACGCAAGCTCACGCAGCGCGGCGGTGAGGGCCCGGTCCGCGTCCTCCGGGTCGATCATGTGCTGCAGCGCGGGCCAGGTCCGCCGGACCCGCCGGGCGACGACGAGAGCCCTGCCGTACGCGGCCCGCTCCTCAGCGGCATCCAGAACATAAGAGTCGTCACCGCGCGGCACGGCGATCAAGCCCTCCCGGGCGGCGCGGGTCTGCTCGACGGTGGCAAAGGCAACCAGCGCGACCGCACCCGCAGCCGCAACCCACCACGTGATCCCCAGGGCGCTCAGCACGGCCACGAACACGGCCAGGACCAGCGAAAGCTGCGACGTGAAGCGCACCCGGGTCTCCCGGCTCCGCCCGCTCGGCGGCACCGGCACCACCTCGGTGACCGACCCCAGCCGCTCACGCCGGGAGCGCCCGGTACGCATCCGCAGCGGGTACGCCGACACGACGATCTTCTCGTGGTCGGTCCCGACGAACAGGTGTCCGGTCACGCCGCACCCCTTCCGGCCCGCTGTCGTGGTAGCCGAGCGGGCCCGGCCGCCGAGGGGGGTACGGCCGGACCCGCTCACCCACGGAGCCGTCCGCAGGTGCCACTGAGATCGGGTCGGGCGTGGCCGACTTGAGACGGGCCGGGGTGCAGGGCGGGTGCACCCCGGGCCACCTCGAGGTGCGGCCCGGAGGCCCGTCGTCCCGACCGACCGGGGCCGCCCCGGGGGGCCGCCCCACGCGGCCCGATACCGCCCTGGACGCCTCCCGCTCAAAGCGGCCCGGCGCCGTCCCGAAAGCCTCCCGCCCAAACCAGCAGGCGCCGCCCCGGCAGCCTTCCCGCCCGGGCCAGCCTGGCGCCGCCCCGCAGCCCTCCCGCCCGGACCAGCCCGGCGCCGCCCCGCAGCCCTCCCGCCCGGACCGGCTGGTGCTGGGCCGCGAGGGGTAGAGGAGATGCGGATGAAGGCGGAGGTTAAGCGGGCTCAGGTGACGCAGACGGCTGCGGAGGGGCGGGCTTGGGTTCGGTGGGCCTGGGTCGGTGAACCCGGTTCGGCCGCCCCGGGATCGGCAGCCCGCGATCCGCGCCCGGGATCCACGCCCCGGGATCGACGCCCCGGGATCGGCGGCCCGGGGTCGGCGGGAACGGGTCCGCGCCGAAGGGTCCGGTCACTCGAACATGCGGAAGACGAAGCGGTCGGTCCACCGGCGGTCGGTGTCCGCTGCTTCGATCTCCTCGAAGTGGGCGACGTACCGGTCGAAGACGAGGCCGCCGAGAGCCATGCGCAGGCTGCCCGCGTGGATCCATACGAGCTGCAGCGGACGGGGGTCACCCGCGGACAGGCGGGCGCAGAGGTCGTCGAGGTCGTGGCGGTAGTAGGGGCCGTACCCGAGTGCACCGGCAAGGCGCCGGTGCAGGTCGGCCTCGTCGAGGACGAACCGCCCGTCGATGACCACGTGCACCGTGCCAACCCTCCAGACGCCGGTCGACACCTGACATCTCGTCCAACGACGCATCCGTCCACGAACGGCGGGTCAGTGGTATGCGTCTCGGCTTCGTTTCCCGGGGGAACCGCCACAAAACCCGTTCGTCGCACCCCGGCAATGCGGCTTCCGCCCCGACCAGCGGCGGGACCGATCCTAGGCGGGTCCGCACTGGACCGGATCGAACAGGTCCCGCCGCCGGCAGCGACCGTGCGGTCACGCCGCTATCGGAGCCCGGTGGTCACGGTGCACCTACGGCGGCCTCCTCCCTCTTCGCGGGAAACTCGCCCACGGAAGGGCTGGCCGCGGAAGGGCCCGCGGCGGGACGCTGCGCCACGCCGGCCGCGGCGAACCGGGCCAGGAAGCCGGAGCCCTCCTCCACAGCGATCTCTCCGAGGGTCTCCAGCCTCGCCCGGATCCCACCGCGACTACGCCCGAACTCCTCCATCAGCTCACTCTCGCCGGCACCCTCGCGATACCGGGCCACCAGCCGCTCGTCGTCCTCGTGGGACCAGCGCGACCCGCGGTTCGGGTAGCGCTTCGGCCTTTCCTTCGCGGCCATGGACGGCTTGCCGCGGGCGCGGAGGGCCGCCAGTCCACTGAGCGTCGATGTGAGTGCGTCCGCCACGGCGGGCAGGTCGGTCGGCAAGATCCCTCCGCTGATCTCGCTCACCACGTCGCCGCCCGGGTCCCAGCCGGTCAGGGTCAGGCGGATGCGTTCGTCTCCTGTGCCCGATGCCGTCAGCTGGTAGGTGTTGCCGCCCGAGGTGAAGTGGCGGTCGAGCTGGGTGTGCGGGCGCCGGTCCAGGTCCGGCGTGTACTCGTTGTCATTCATGCGGCGAAGGTAGGACGGCGGACCGACAGTTTTTCCGCGGCGTGGGGCGGGGTCACGGCGTTTCGGGTTGCCGGTGCGGCGATTTGCCGGGCAAAGCGCCTCGAAAAGGGCGCGTTCCGACAGCAGATCGTCAGATTCGGGGGTGGAGGGCGTGGGATCGAGCCCGTGCCCGGGTGCGAAGACTGCGGGATCGTGCCCGGCCCGGCTCACGCCCGGAGTCGCTTGGCGAGGATTCCCACGCCCGGGCCGTCCAGCTCCCCCAGAGCCACCGTACGCCCGCACATCGCCAGCATCAGCGCCTCCGCCGGCCCGGCCACCAGTGGTCCCACCCCGGAGAACCAGTCCAGATCGGACGCCTCGAAACGCAGATCCCGCAACCGGCGCCCGGGCGCGAAGCCGTACGCGCGCCCCGCCGTCAGGAACTCCAGTGACACCTTCAGCCGGTCCAGCCGCAGCCCGTGCGGCAGGCCCAGCGGCCGTCGCATGTCCTGGCCGTGGACCTGCAGGTCGGTGAGTTGTCCCGGATATCCGACGAGCGGCGGCCGGAACGGGTTGTCGGCGTTGTCACGCAGCATCTGGGCGAGCTCCGCCGCTGGGCGTTCCGCGGTCAGCACCGCCAGGCGCGCGTTCGCCCGGTGCAGTCGGAAGCCGCTGCTCACGAGCAGCTTCGGCACCGGAACCGGGGGCTTGCTGACGGCCGCGAGGAGGTGCCCGGCCACCTCCTTGACGGTCCATTCGCCGCAGAGGCTCGGCGTGTCCAGCTGCCGGGGATCCAGCGAGCCGACCAGGTCGGCGATGCGGCGTCGCTCGTCGGCGATGGCGGCACGGATATCCACCGCGCAAGGCTAGCGAACGGGCCCGCCGCCGCCGGCCTGCACAGCACGCAGGCCAAGGCCCCTACTCTGTACAGCGCGCAGGACAACAGCGACAGTCGATGGATGACCGACGCGCCCGTGGCACTGTGGCGCAACCGGGAGTTCAACCTCCTGTGGATCAGTCAGTCGCTGTCCGACGCCGGAACCGCGATCTCTGCTCTCGCCGTACCCCTGCTGCTGTTGACGTTGACGTCTTCGCCGGTGAAGGCCGGTCTGGTGGCGACCATCGGGCTCGTCGTCACCGTGCTGTCGCGGCTGCCGGCCGGGGTGCTGGCGGACCGGTTCGACCGGCGGCGGATCATGCTGACGTGCGATGCGGTGCGGCTGGTCGCGTACCTGATTCTCGGTCTCGCCGTCTGGCACGGACAGCCGTCGCTGGCTCTGGTGATCGCGGTGGTCATGGTGGGTGCGGCGGGCAATGCCTTCTTCGGTACGGCGGAATACTCCTCGCTGCGCACCATCGTGCCGCCGGCTCAGCTGCCGGCGGCGATCGCGCGCAACGAGGCGCGGTCGTACGGGACGTTCCTGGCCGGTCCTCCCCTGGGCGGCCTGCTGTTCGGGCTGGCGCACGCGCTGCCGTTCCTCGGCGACGCCGTGACGTTCCTGGCGTCCATGGCGGGCGTCTCGCTGGTGCGGCGGCCTTTGCAGGAGCGTCGGGAGGCCGGTCCCGCAGGGCACGTGGCGGCGCTGGCCGAGGGCTTCCGGTTCGTCTTCAGCAACGCCTTCCTGCGGGCGGTCCTGCTCGTCGCCGCGCCGCTCAACCTGGCGATCCACGGCATCACCTTCACGATCATCGTGACGCTGCAGGCGCATCGCGTACCGCCGGCGATCATCGGCGCGGTCTCGACCGTCGTCGCCGTCGGCGGGCTGCTCGGTGCGCTGGTGGCGCCGGTCCTGCACCGGCTGATGCCGTTGCCGCTGCTCATCCGCGGCATCTGCTGGGTGGCCGCGCTGCTCATGTCCGCGAGCGCCCTGCTCACCGGCAGCGTCGCGGCCGCCGTACCGGTCGCGCTCACGGTGTTCCTGGGCCCGTCGACGAACGCCGCGCTCTTCGGCCATCAGGCGGCGATCACGCCGGACCGGCTCCAGGCCCGGGTGGTCAGCGTGATCATCGTGGTGGCGACCTCGGTGTCGGCGGCCGCGCCGCTGCTGGCCGGCGTACTGATCACCGTGGCCGGCCCGGTGCCGGCGATCCTGACCTTCGCCGCGCTGGTCGGCGGTTCCGCCGTGGCGGCGTCGACCAGCCGCGGCATCCGCACCATGGGCCCGGTGGAGTGAAGTGATGGAGGCAGGAGGCCCTCAGTCCTCGTTCTTGACGGCTCGCCGGCTCCAACGCCAGTCGCGGACCAGCACCTCGTGCTGCGGCGCCCAGGTCGCGTTCGCACCCGGGAAGACGGAGATGGCCTCGACTTGCAGGCGGGCGGATACGTCGGTACCCCAGCCATCCTTGGGAGTTTGCGAGTACGGCGCCTTGAGGTTCACCCCGTCGATGATCAGCTGGACCTTCTGCTTGACCGGGTCGACCATGAACGAGACGTCGTGCCACGCGGTGTCCGGCTCCAGGTATCCGCCAGGAGCCCAGCTGCCCCCGTCGGCGCTGGTCCAGACAAGAATCTGACCGAAGTTCGGCTGCCACGGGTTGAGCACCCACTGGAAGGCCGTGCCGTGGTCGACGCGGGTGTCGACGCCGTCCCACACGAACAGGCCACCCTCGACGGTCTGCGCATTGCGGGAGCCGCCGGCGGTGGACGGCACGTACGGCAATTGGAACGAGAAACCGGCCCGGTGCACGGTCTTCATCATCGACTCGTCGGTGACCCGCTTGAACGAGATCACGTGCGCCATGACGCCGCGGTTGAGGACGTTGGCCCGCAGACGGGAGTCCGCACCGTCGTTCTCGACGGCGATGTCGGCACTGCTGACGGGCGCCTGGCCGGCGGCGGCGTACACACCGTCACCCACCACGGTCGTCCAGCCGGTCAAGTCCGTGCCGGACTCGGTCGCCACGGTGGCCAGGGCGGGCGCCGCCAGGCCGGTCGAGACGACGGTTCCCAGGGCCATACCGGCGGCGAGCGTCGTGAGGAAGCGGCGGCGGCTGGTAACCGTACGTGTCTTGAGGTATTCCATAACTACGCACAGTAGTTCCAGCATTTATGGACGGCCTCGGCCAATCGGGCATTACGCCCTCATGCGAACGCGGACCTTCCGCGGAGATCTTTGCCCGTTTGATACATTTATGGGACATTAAACGGTCTTTGGGGTTGACCGACCGGACCTCTCGTTCTCCAGGGCTCAGCGACGGAGTGCAACAGGCTTGACGTGACAGCGAGTCAATTTCCAGGAAATTCGTTTCGCCCGCGGTGGGATCATGCCCCCATGAACAAGATCCCGACGCTGTTCCTGCGCGACCCGGACGACCGGAAGCGCACCCTGCCCGAGGTCCACCCGGACTGCCGGTGGGTGCTCGACGGCGAAGGGACCCCGACCCGCAAATACGACGGCACCTGCGTGCTGCTCGACGAGCACGGCGTCTGGTGGGCGCGGCGCGAGGTCCGCCCGGGCCGCACCCGCCCGCCGGGCTACCAGCCGGTCATGACGGACGAGGTCACCGGCAAGACGGTGGGCTGGGAACCGATCGCCCAGTCGGCCTACGCCCGCTACCACGCCGAGGCCCTCACCGGCGGTCCGCGCCACCCCGGGACCTACGAGCTCATCGGGCCGAAGATCAACGGCAATCCCGAGGGGGTACGGACTCACGAGTTGGTCGCGCACGCCGAAGCCGACGTGCTGGACGTGCCTCGCGACTTCGCCGGCCTGCGGGAGTGGCTGCTGGCCCACCCGCAGTACGAGGGCATCGTGTGGCACCACCCGGACGGCCGCCGCGCCAAGCTGAAGCACCGCGACTTCGCCTGATGCCGCAGCACGTCGCCCTGGCCACCGGAGCCGATCACGGGATCGGTGCGGCCACCTCGCAAGCCCTGGCGGCTGCGGGATGCGCGGTGGTGTGCGCGTACTGGCCGGTCAAGGATCCGGTGGACCCCGCGGTGCCGGACGCGTACCGGAGGAGCCGCGCGCGGACGGCGGACCCGGTCGTGGAGGCGAGCCGCGAAGCCGGCACCTGGCGCCGGCAGTTCGCGGTGGACGCCATGGCGCCGGCCCTGCTCATCGCCGAGTTCGCCCGCCGGCATGCGGCTCGCGGAGCGACCTGGGGCCGCATCATCGGCCTGACCTCGGGCGATGAGCTCGGCTTCCCGCAGGAAGTCTCGTACGGCGCGGCCAAGGCAGCGCAGACCAACTACACGCCGAGCACACTTCCACGTGGCGGCGCCTTCGGAGGTGGCCGAGGTGATCGCCCACCGGGCGTCGGAGGCATCGGCGCTGATCACCGGCAACGTCATCCCTCTTCGCTGATCTAGGGTGCGACTGTGGCGAATGTAGAGCTCCGACCGATGACCGACGCGCAATTCGCGGCGTACAGCGCCTCCGCCGAGGAGGGTTACGCACGGCAGATCGCCGAGTCGGGCGCCATGTCGATGCAGGACGCGGTGGCCAAGGCGGCCGCTGACTACCGCCGCCTGCTTCCCGACGGGCTGGGCACGCCCGAGCACCACCTCTGGCACGCGTACGACGGCGGGACCGAGGTCGGCCTGCTCTGGATGCACATCACGGCGGAGACCGCTTTCGTCTACGACGTCGAGGTCCGTGAGGATCGGCGCGGCCGGGGCTACGGGCAGGCCATCATGCGGGCGGCCGAGGAGCTGTGCCGGGCCCGCGGGGTGCAGTCGATCGGGCTGAACGTCTTCGGCCAGAACACGGGCGCCAGGCGGCTGTACGAACGGGAGGGCTACGAGATCACGTCGCTGCAGATGCGCAAGCAGCTGTGATGGTGGGCGCGACAGGTTCGACCCTGCGGCCCCCGATCCTTGACCTTCCACCCCGCTTCTGACCGCGGTTGCGGTGAGAACACAGTAGACCGCCCTTATCGGACGAATGCCCTCGGCCACCGTGACGGCGCCGGTTACATCCGGCGCACGATGGGCGGCGACGCCGGGCCCGGAGGGAGCGGTGCAGTTACGATACGGGTCTGTAATTCACTAATTTGATCTTGTTTGTGGGCCGGGCATTCGGGGGGGCGGGTTGAGGATGAGTCCAGACTCGGCGGCCCGCACCGGGTGGGATCGGAAATCGGCGCGTGTCGGGCCGGGCGGACCTGTCGCAACGGTTGCGCGGTGGGTGGAGGTGCACCGGTTGGCGGTGGCAGGCCGGGAACCGGAGATCGCCCGCGACGTCGGAGACCGGCTGGGCAGGGGCTGGCTGCGTACTTCTCGATTCGGCGACGTCGCGGCCCTCGCCAGCGCCACGTTGACCCTGGGCCCGCACGCCCCCGCCCTCTTCCACCTGGGCTGGGCACTGTCCTCGCTCGGGCAGCCCCGGCAAGCTCTGGACTACTCCGAACAGGCCCTGAATCTGTACCGCGAGGTCGGTGACCGCGCCGGCGAAGGGGCCACCCTGAGCAGCATCGGCGGCGTGTACGACGGGCTGGGTGACCGGCGTCGGGCCCTGACCTGCTACGAACAGGCCCTGGACATCGCCCGGGAGGTGGGGGACCGCGCCGGCGAAGCGGCCACCCTGAGCAACATCGGCGGCGTGTACAACCGGCTGGGTGACCGGCGTCGGGCCCTGACCTACTTCGAACAGGCCCTACCCATCGCCCGGGAGGTCGGTGACCGCGCCGGCGAAGCGACGACCCTGAACAGCATCGGCGCCGTGTACGACGGGCTGGGTGACCGCCGGCAGGCCCTGGCCTACTACGAACAGGCCCTGCCCATCCGGCGCGAAGTCGGTGACCGCGCCGGCGAGGCGACCAGCCTCAACAACATCGGTCTCGCGTACGACAGGTTGGGGCATCGGCGGCAGGCGCTGAGCTACTACGAACAGGCCCTGCCCATCCGGCGCGAAGTCGGTGACCGCGCCGGCGAAGGGACCAGCCTCAACAACATCGGTCTCGCGTACGACGGGCTGGGTGACTGGGGGCAGGCCCTGACCTACTTCGAACAGTCCCTGCGCATCGCCCGCGAGGTCGGTGACCGCGCCGCCGAAGCGACCACCCTGAGCAACATCGGCGCCGTGTACGACAGGCTGGGTGACCGCCGGCAGTCCCTCACCTACTACGAACAGGCCCTGCCCATCCGGCGCGAAGTCGGTGACCGCGCCGGCGAAGCGACCACCCTGAACAACATCGGCGGCGCGTACGACAGGCTGGGTGACCGGCGGCAGGCGCTGACCTACTACGAACGCGCGCTGCGCATCGCCAGGGAGGTGGGTGACCGCGCCGTCGAAGCGACCACCCTGAGCAACATCGGCGGCGCGTACGACGGGCTGGGTGACCGGCGGCAGGCGCTGACCTACTACGAACAGGCCCTACCCATCGCCCGGGAGGTCGGTAACCGAGCCGGCGAAGCGACCACCCTGAACAACATCGGCGGCATCCGGTTCCAGGCAGGCGATGTCGCCGGCGCGAAGGAGGCCTTGGAGGAGGTTCTTGCGCTCGTCCGCGAGATGGGTGATCGCGGAACGGAGGCGATGGCGCTTTTCAATATGGGGGTCCTGCTGGCGCGGATGGGGCGGGTGGATGATGCCGTCGGCACCTTGCGCCAAGCGATCGTCGTGGCGGAGCAGACACGGCACCCGGCCCTGGACCAGATGAAAGCGTTCCTGCACCAGTTGGACCGATGACGAGAGGGCCGGCGACGCATACTGCCGCCGTTGTGATGTTCAGGGTGGTGGGCGCGGCAGGTTTCGAACCTGCGACCCCTCGCTTGTAAGGCGAGTGCTCTCCCACTGAGCTACGCGCCCGGCTCCATAGATACCGGAGTGGTCATCCTACCTTGAGCGTCTCGGCGAGCGTTTCCCGCCAGGTGCTCTGGTCGCGGCGTTCGCCCGGCTGGTTCATCTCGGCGAAGCGGACCACGCCCTGCTTGTCGATGAGGAAGGTGCCGCGGTTGGCGAAGCCGCGGTCGGCGTTGAAGACCCCGTACGCCTGTGCCACGCCCCCGTGCGGCCAGAAGTCGGCCAGGAGGGGGAAGTCGTAGCCTTCTTGCTCCGCCCAGATCTTGTGGCTGTAGACGGAGTCGACGCTCAGCGTGAGGATCTGGACGTCGTCGTTGGCGTACCCGGGGAGGTTGTCCTTGATCTCACTCAGCTCGCCCTGGCAGGTGCCGGAGAAGGCGAGGGGGTAGAAGACCAGGAGGACCGCCTTGCGGCCGCGGAAGTCGCTCAGCGTCACGTCCTGGTTGTTCTGGTCCTTCAGCGTGAAGTCCGGGGCCTCGGTTCCCACGTCGATCGGCATGCAGCCACCCTAAACGGCCGCGCGGCAGAAAGCCCGCGCGGCGGTCGGCCGCGAAACCGGTGGGCTACTTCTTCTTCGCTCCGCGGGGGGAGACCAGCCGGGCGGCGGTCCAGTCCTTGCCCGCGTTCACCGTCGAGGTCTGCTGGAGGCCGGCCGTCGGCGCGCTCTCGCTGACCTCGCTGGGCTCGACGTGTCCGTCGCGGCCCGCCTTGGGGGTCAGGAGCCACACCACACCGCTGTCCGCGAGCGGGCCCAGGGCATCCGTGAGCAGTTCGAAGAGGTCACCGTCGCCGTCGCGGTACCAGAGCAGCACCGCGTCGACCACCTCGTCGGTGTCCTCGTCGACCAAATCACCCACGCGTTCGGTCAGGGCGTCACGGAGATCCTCGTCGACGTCGTCGTCGTAGCCCATCTCCATGACCACCATGTTCGGCTCGAGGCCGAACCGGTCCGCCAGGCTGCGTACGCCGTCGGCCTGACCAGCGGTCGCGCTCACTGTCGAATTCCTCCTTGCTGTTCTGCGACAATCTGTGGGGGTAGTCCACACACTCGGGGGCTCGCGCGCAAGTGGCGCACCGAGTGTGAGGCAATTTACCGCGCCAGCAGGGCGTGGGCACCCTGTGTGATCGCATCTTCCCCGATCAGGACCTGTTGCGCTGCCGGACCGAGCGGAACGAGCGAGTCGGCGGAGGCGATCCGGCGGGCCGCGCCCACGAAACCGCCGTCGACCAGGGCCGCGAGGATGCCCTCGCCCACCCCGCCCGAGCGCCTGGTCTCGTCGACGATGAGGACCCGGCCGGTCGCCGACGCCTCGCGGACCAGGTCCGCCACCGGCAGCGGGCTGAGCCAGCGCAGGTCCACCACGCGGGATCCGTAGCCGTCGGCGGCGAGCTGGGCGGCCACCCGCAGCGACATCCGCAGGCCGTTGCCGAACGTGAGGATGGTGAGGTCCTCAGCGGAGCCGAACGGGTACGTGCGGGCGCGGCCGATCGGGATGTGCGCGGCGGCCCACTCCCCCGGTGGCGCGTACGGCGCGAGCCACTCGTTGTCGCCCTGCTGGAACAGGTCGCGGGTGTGGTAGAGCGCGATCGGCTCGAGGAAGACGCTGACGGTTCCGTCGACCGCGGCGGCGGCCAGGCAGGATCGCAGCATCGGGGCGGCGTCGGCCGGGCGGGCGGGCACGGCCAGGACCAGCCCGGGTACGTCCCGCAGCACGGCCACCGAGTTGTCGTTGTGGAAGTGCCCCCCGAAGCTCTGCTGGTAGGCGAGGCCGGCGACGCGGACGACCATCGGGTTCCGGAAGGCGCCCTGCGAGAAGAAGGACATCGTGGCGGCCTCGCCGCGCAGCTGGTCCTCGGCGTTGTGCAGGTACGCCAGGTACTGGATCTCCGGTACGGGCAGCAGCCCCGCCAGTCCCGCCCCGAGTCCGAGCCCGAGGATGGACGTCTCGTCGAGGAGCGTGTCGAAGACGCGTTCGGCGCCGAAGCGGTCGCGCAGGTTCTTCGTGACGCCGTAGACGCCGCCCTTGACCGCCACGTCCTCGCCGTAGAGGACGGCTCCCGGCATGCTGAGCAGCGCGTCCGTGAGAGTGGCGTTGATGGTGCGGGCGAGCGTGAGCGCACCGGACTGCTCGGGCAGCTTCCCGCCGAAGGCCTGGGTGCGGGCCGCGGACCCGGCGCCGCTCGCGCGGGTGGCGGCGTCGGCGACGTGCCGGGCATTGCGCAGCGGGCGCCGGGGCGCGAGCGGGGCCATGACCTCCGCCGCGGTGGCCAGCTTCGGCTCCCCCAGGACCTCCTCGGCCACCTTGCGGACCTGCCAGCCCAGCTCGTCGTACCGGGTGATCAGATCGTCGGGGGTGGCGAAACCGCCCTCGATCAGCAGCCGGGCGGTGCCGACCAGCGGGTCCCGGTCCAGGTCCCGGTTGATCTCCTCGGCCGGACGGTACGCGATCTCCGCGTCCGCACCCGCGTGGCCCATGAACCGGACCATGTCCAGGTGCAGGACGGCGGGCCGGCGTTCCGCCCGCACCCAGTCGGCGGCCTCGCGGGCGGCGTCGTACGCGGCTGCCAGGTCGCACCCGTCGGCGGCGAAGTAGCGCAGCCCCGGCCGGGCACGCAGCGTCTCGGCGACCCAGCCCCGCGGGGAGGGGACGCTGATGCCGAACCCGTTGTCCTCGCAGACCAGCAGCAGCGGCAGGCGGCGGCCGGCGTGGTCGAACCAGCCGGCGGTGTTGAGGGCCGCGGTGGCGGTGGCGTGGTTGACCGAGGCGTCGCCGAACGACGTGACCGCGATGGCGTCGGCGGCCCACGGGGTCTCGGCGCCGCGCAGGCCGGGGACCGCGGCGATCCCGTACGCCAGCCCGACGGCCCGGGGCAGGTGCGAGGCGATGGTCGAGGTGGCCGGGATGATCTGCAGGTCGGCCCGGCCGAAGACCTTGTGCCGGCCGCCGGCGATGGGCTCGGCAGCCGAGGCGACGACGCCTCGCAGCACGTCGCGGGCCGCCTCGACCAGGGGGTCGGTGTCCTCGTCGGGCTCGTGCGCGGCCTGGACGGCGCGCACACAGTAGAACGCCCCGGACCGGTAGTGCAGCAGGGCCGGATCGCCGGGGCGCAGCGCGGCGGCCACCGCGGCGTTTCCCTCGTGGCCGGACGATCCGATGGTGTAGAAGCCCTCGTTGAAGCTGCGCAACCAGCGGGCGGCGAGGTCGAGGTGGCGGCTGGTCAGCTGGGCGTCGAAGAGCTGGCGGGCGCGGGTGCCGGTGAGGGCGGAGCCGTCGCGCACCGGGTCGTCGCCGGGCCGGGCGGGGTCGGGCCGGCGGGACTCGCCCGGGCGCAGGGCGGCGACGGCGTCGCGGAAACGCTCGTCGAGGTTCTGCGGGGTGGTCACGCGACCCAGCATTGCCGACCATGGCCACCCCCGCCACCGCGCGTGTGAGCGCTGTGGACGGGGGTGATCCGGCGCCGTTCCGCCCTCCGTCGCCGTTCTTTCGTGGTCGGCTGGGCGGATGACGTTGTGGGCCGGCGTCGGCCGGGTCGTGCTGTCCGCATTGTGGTTCGCCGCGGTGGGGACGGTCTTCCTGGTCATCGACCTCTACATGTAAGACTCGCGGGCATGGACACCAGGGTGATCACCGTCCGGACCGGAGACCGGCCCGTCGTGCGCGACATCACGCGCGAGGCCGAGGAATTCGCCCGTGGTCGCGGCGACGGGCTGCTGCACGTGTTCGTCCCGCACGCGACGGCGGGAATCGCGATCATCGAGACCGGCGCGGGCTCCGACGACGACCTGCTCACCGCCGTCGACGAGCTCCTGCCCGCCGAGGACAAGTGGCGGCACCGGCACGGCTCGCGCGGGCACGGCCGCGACCACGTCCTGCCGGCCTGGATCGCCCCGTACGCGTCGCTGCCCGTGATCGACGGCCGCATCGCGCTGGGCACCTGGCAGTCCATCTGCCTCGTCGACCCGAACGGCGACAACCCCGAGCGCCAGGTCCGGTTCAGCTTCCTGCACGGCTGACGAGAAGTTACTGGTCAGTACCTGTGTCGAGCGTCGCGTAGCAGCCCGGTAGGCGTGACGCCAGCCACCGGCAGGGGGCAGGATGGACCCATTAACGTGCGGTTCACACGATGGGGCGCACAGCCGGACACCGACCTAGAGGAATGCCTGTGGCCACGGAACGCAAGCGCCCGGTGATCAGCGACGGCCTGCCGAGCCAGCTTCCGGACATCGACCCCGAGGAAACCAGCGAGTGGGTCGAGTCGCTCGACGGAGTCATCGATCAAGGCGGCCCCAAGAGAGCCCGCTACGTGATGCTGCGCCTGCTCGAACGGGCCCGGGAGCGACAGGTCGGCGTCCCGCCCCTGACCTCCACCGACTACATCAACACGATCCCGCCGGAGCAGGAGCCGTGGTTCCCCGGTGACGAGTTCGTCGAGCGGCGGATCCGGGCGTACATCCGGTGGAACGCCGCGATGCTGGTGCACCGCGCGCAGCGGCCCGACATCGGTGTCGGCGGCCACATCTCGACGTACGCGTCGAGCGCCAGCCTCTACGAGGTCGGCATGAACCACTTCTTCCGCGGCAAGGACCACCCGGGCGGCGGCGACCACATCTTCTTCCAGGGCCACGCCTCCCCGGGCATGTATGCCCGCGCGTTCCTCGAGGGCCGGCTGAGCACCCACCAGCTCGACGGCTTCCGGCAGGAGCTGTCGCACCCGGGCGGCGGCCTGCCGTCGTACCCGCACCCGCGGCTGATGCCGAACTTCTGGGAGTTCCCGACGGTCAGCATGGGCCTCGGCCCGCTGAACGCGATCTACCAGGCCCGGTTCAACCGCTACCTGCACAACCGCGGGATCAAGGACACCAGCCAGCAGCACGTCTGGGCGTTCCTCGGCGACGGCGAGATGGACGAGGTCGAGTCGCTCGGCGCGATCGGCCTGGCCGCCCGCGAGGAGCTCGACAACCTGACCTTCGTCATCAACTGCAACCTTCAGCGCCTCGACGGCCCGGTGCGCGGCAACGGCAAGGTCATCCAGGAGCTGGAGGCCTTCTTCCGCGGCGCCGGCTGGAACGTCATCAAGGTGGTCTGGGGCCGCGAGTGGGACCCGCTGCTCGCCGCCGACACCGACGGCGCGCTGGTCAACCTGATGAACGTGACGCCTGACGGCGACTACCAGACCTACAAGGGCGAGTCCGGCGCGTACGTGCGGGAGAACTTCTTCGGCCGCGACCCGCGCACCCGCAAGATGGTCGAGCACATGAGCGACGACGAGGTGTGGAACCTCAAGCGCGGCGGCCACGACTACCGCAAGTTGTACGCGGCGTACAAGGCGGCCACCGAGCACACCGGCCAGCCGACCGTGATCCTCGCCAAGACGATCAAGGGCTGGACGCTGGGCTCGCACTTCGAGGCCCGCAACGCCACGCACCAGATGAAGAAGCTGACCCTGGACGACCTCAAGGGCTTCCGGGACCGCCTCTACCTCGACATCCCGGACAAGCAGCTGGAGGAGAACCCGTACCTCCCGCCGTACTTCCACCCGGGCGAGAAGTCCGACGAGATCCAGTATCTCCAGGAGCGGCGCAAGGAGCTGGGCGGCTACCTGCCTTCGCGGCGGACCACCACGATCCCGCTGACCATCCCGGAATCGGCGAGGTTCGGCGACGTGAAGCGCGGTTCGGGCAAGCAGAAGGTCGCCACCACGATGGCGTTCGTCCGCCTGCTCAAGGACATCATGAAGGACAAGGAGTTCGGCGCCCGCTGGGTGCCGATCATCCCGGACGAGGCGCGTACGTTCGGCATGGACTCGCTCTTCCCGACGCGGAAGATCTACTCGCCGCACGGCCAGACGTACACGTCGGTGGACCGCGAGCTGTTCCTGTCCTACAAGGAAGCCACCAACGGGCAGATCCTGCACGAGGGCATCAACGAGGCCGGCTCGACCGCCAGCTTCATCGCCGCGGGCACGTCGTACGCGACCCACGGCCAGCCGATGATCCCGCTGTACATCTTCTACTCGATGTTCGGCTTCCAGCGCACCGCCGACGAGCTGTGGGCGGCGGCGGACCAGATGACCCGCGGCTTCCTGCTCGGCGCGACCGCCGGGCGCACCACGCTCAACGGCGAGGGCCTGCAGCACGAGGACGGCCACTCGCTGCTGATCGCGGCGACGAACCCGGCCGTGGTGGCGTACGACCCGGCGTTCGCGTTCGAGATCGCGCACATCGTCGAGAACGGCCTGCACCGCATGTACGGCGAGAAGCAGGAGAACGTCTTCTACTACCTCACCGTCTACAACGAGCCGATCCTGCAGCCCGCCGAGCCGTCCGGCGTGGACGTCGAGGGCCTGCTCAAGGGGATCTACAAGTATTCGCCGGCACCCGAGACGACCGGTCCGAAGGCGCAGCTGCTCGCCTCCGGCACGGGCATGCAGTGGGCGCTCAAGGCCCAGCAGCTGCTCGCCCAGGACTGGGGCGTCGGCGCGGACGTGTGGTCGGTGACGTCCTGGACCGAGCTGCGCCGCGACGCGGTGGAGGCCGAGGAGCACAACCTGCTCAACCCGGGAGACCAGCAGCGCAAGCCGTACATCCAGGCCAAGCTGGAGGGTACGGAGGGCCCGGCGGTCGCGGTGAGCGACTGGATGCGCGCGGTGCCCGACCTGATCAGCCGCTGGGTGCCGAACGACTACACGTCGCTGGGCACCGACGGGTTCGGCATGAGCGACACCCGGCACGCGCTGCGCCGCCACTTCCACGTGGACGCGGAGTCGGTCACCGTGGCCACGCTGCGCCAGCTGGCGCTGCGCGGCAAGGTGCCGTCGCACGTGCCGGCCGAGGCGGCGAAGAAGTACGCGATCGACGACGTCACGGCCGCCCCGGTGGGCGAGACCGGCGGCGACAGCTGACGCGCGAACAGCACGGCTGAGGGATGCGCCCGGGTTCGGGTGCATCCCTGTCGTCTTTGCGGGCGGGGTTGACAGCGGCGAGGACAATCGCCGCGATGATCGAGACCCGTGAGTTGACGAAGACGTACGGCCGGGTGGACGCCGTCCGGGACGTGACGTTCTCCGCCCTGCCGGGCCGGGTGACCGGGCTGCTGGGCCTCAACGGCTCGGGCAAGAGCACCACGCTGCGGATCCTGCTCGGCCTGAGCCGGGCCACGCGGGGCACCGCGACGATCAACGGCCGGCGATACCGCGACCTGCGGCATCCGCTGCGGGAGGTCGGTGCGGTGCTGGAGCAGGGGCTGAGCCATCCCGGCCAGACCGGATACGCCCATCTGGTCACCCAGGCGCTGCTCAGCGGCGCCTCGCGCCGCCGGGTGGACGAGGTCCTAGAGTACGTGGGGCTGGACGCGGCGGCGGCCAAGCGGACCGGCGACTACTCGCTGGGCATGCGGCAGCGGCTGGCGGTGGCGACCGCGTTGCTCGGCGAGCCGGCCGTGCTGATCCTCGACGAACCGGCCAACGGGCTCGACCCCTCCGGGATGGCCTGGCTCCGCGGGATGCTGCGGGAGCACGCCGCCGCGGGCGGGACCGTGCTGCTCTCCAGCCACCTGCTCAGCGAGCTGGAGCTGGTGGTCGACGACGTGGTGATCATCGGGCAGGGCCGCATCCTGCGAGCCGGGCCCCTCGCCGAGCTGACCGGCATGTCCCGGCTCCGGGTGCGGGGCGGCGACATGGAACGGCTGTGGGAGGCGTACGAGCTGCGCGGGGCCGGCGTCACCACGGACGGGCACTCGCTGTTCGTCACCGGCATCACCGCCGAGGACGCCGGCGAGATCGCCCTGCTGGTGCAGGTGCCGGTGTACGAGCTGGTCGCCGAGACGCAGCACCTCGAGGAGCTCTTCCTGAGCGTGGCGGACGCCCGATGATCGCCGTACTGCGCAGCGAGCTGTACCGCAGCCTGACCGTCGTGTCGTCGTGGGTGTCGCTCGCCGGCTTCGCCTTCCTGGCGGCGATCACGGGCTGGTTCAGCGAGGAATTCTGGTCGCTGCTCGCAGGGCTCGGCGCCTTCGGCATCGCCGTCATGGTCACCGCTCAGCACTATCAGCACCGCACCGCGCTGCTGCTCTTTCTCGGCCGGCCGCAACGGCTCCGCGTGCTGGCCGTCCAGTGCGTGGTGGCGGCGCTCCTGGGCCTCGTCCTGGTGGCCGTGAGCGGCATACCGGTCCTCATGGCCGGGAAGACCGGCTGGTACGCCTCGACGCTGACGGTCGCGCCACTGATCGCGACGTACGGGGTGGCGAACGCGACCGTCGTCCGGCGCCCGCTCTGGCTGCTCGCCGGCTACGTCGGTTGGCTGATCTTCGCCGAGGGCCTGATCGGCCGGTTCGAGGAGCCCCTGCCGTTCACCAGCTTCCTCTCGGCGTCCAGCGGCAGCACCAAGGGCCTGCTCGCCCTGCTGGCGTGGACGGCTGCGGCGCTACCGGTCGCGGCGTGGTCGATCCGCCGCGACCTGGCCGGCGACTGACGCCCGGGTTCAGGCCGGGACGTAGGTGCTGACCTCGACACCGGTGGTCGTGGTCCAGGTGTCGGCGAGCTTCAGGGCGATCTTGGTGCCCTCGTGCCACAGCTTGCGGCCCTCGCCGACGACCACCGGGTAGACCATGATCCGGTACTCGTCGACGAGGTTGTGCCGCGTCAGGTGGTTGAGCAGGTCGGCGCTGCCGTTGAGGAGCAGCGTGCCGGGCTCGGTCTTCAGCTTCGCCACCGCGTCGGCGACCTCGCCCTGCAGGAAGGTGGCGTTCCACTCGGGCTCGGTGAGCGACGTCGTGGCGACGTACTTGGGCATCGAGTTCATCCGCTTGCCGAACTCGCCCGTCGTGGCCTCCATCTGCGGCCATGCGGCCTTGAAGCCCTCGTAGGTCCGGCGGCCCAGCAGCAGGGCGTCGGCCTCGTCCAGGTTGCGCTCCTGCCAGGCGCCGAGCTCGTCGTTGAAGTACGGGCCGCTCCAGGCCGGTTCCTCGAAGACGCCGTCGAGAGTCACGTACGAGACCGCCACGAGCTTGCCCATGCGGCTCAGCCTACGGCAGCGTCCAGCGCTGGTTGGCGCCGGCGAAGCAGTCCCAGATCTGCAGCCGGGTGCCGTTGGCCGAGCTGTTGTTCGACGCGTCGAGGCAGCGGCCGCTGGCCGGGTTGCGCAGCGTGCCGTCGCTCTGGGACTGCCACTTCTGGGCGCCCGTACCGTTGCAGTCGTAGAGCTGGACCAGCGAGCCGTTCGCGGTGCCGGCCGCCGTCACGTCCATGCACTTGCCCAGCGCGCGCACTGTGGCGTCGGCGCCGACGGTCCAGGTCTGGGCGGCGGTGCCGTTGCAGTCGTACAGCTGCACCGCGGTGCCGTTGGCCGACGAGGCCCCGGCGACGTCGACGCACTTGCCGGCGATGCCGGTGATCCGCCCGGTGCGGCCCGACGGCGGGTCGGTCGGCGGCGTGGTGCCGCCCGTCGCCGTCGCGTAGATGGCGCTGACCAGCGAGTTGGCGCCGGTGGCGTCCTGCGACAACTCCCAGTTCATGATGCCGCCGGCGTTCGCCATGGCCCACTGGGTCTTGCGCCGGATCGTCGGCAGGCCGTTGTAGCACTCGTTGACGCCGCTGATCGTGGCGCAGTCCTGGTTGGCGAAGGCGGGGTTGGTGGCGACGATCTGGGCGAACGTCTTGTAGCCGGGGCGGCTGTAGAACGGCACGCCGAGGACCGCCTTCGAGGCGGGCAGACCGCGGCCCTTCCAGAAATCGACGCTGTTGATCGACCAGTCGTAGTTGGCGTGCGGGCTGCCGCCGTCGTACGCCATGATGTTCAGCCAGTCGACGACGCCGAAGACGGCGGGCTGGACGCCGTCGGCCGTACCGCCCTCGGAGACGACCGCCGCGGTGAGCAGCTTGCCCTGGTTGTGCAGGGCGGTGCCGAGCTGCTGCATCAGCGCGGTGTAGTTGGTGCCCGAGGTGCCGGGGTCGGGGTATTCCCAGTCGATGTCGATGCCGTCGAGCCCGTACTGGTTGACGACGCTCATGACGCTGGTGACGAACGTCGTACGGGATCCGGAACTGCTGGCGAGCGACTCGAAGCCGGAGTCGTTGCCGTCGTTCCAGCCGCCGATCGCCAGCGAGACCTTGACGTTGTTCTGGTGGCCCAGCGAGACGAGCTGGGACAGCTTCGAGGTGTTCTCGATCGGCTGGAGCGTGCCGTTGCCGTTGGGCAGCGCGAACGCGTAGTTGATGTGGGTCAGCTTGCTGTACTGGATGCCGGTGACGCTGCCGGCCCAGGAGGGCATGTAGCCGACGCTCCTGAAGTTGCCGGGCAGCACGGCCGCCTCGGAGGTGCCCTGCACCGCGAGGGCGGTGACCACGCCGCCCGCGGTGACGAGCAGGGCGGCAGCGGCGGAGGCGAGTCTTCTTCTTCCGGGCATGGGGACGGGACCTTCCTTCCGGCGTGGGGGCGCCGTGGGAGATGCGGCCGCCAAATCTTAAGAAGATTAACTAATAGACGTCAATATAAGCCTTGATAAAAGGCCGCCGGAAACCGTCTCGACGCGCGCCGTAGGCTGGTCCCGTGACTGTACGAGTACGCTTCGCCCCTTCTCCGACGGGAATGTTCCATGTCGGCGGCGCCCGGTCTGCGCTGCAGAACTGGATCGTCGCCCAGCAGACCGGCGGCGCCTTCGTCCTGCGTATCGAGGACACCGATGCGGCCCGCAACCGTCCCGAATGGACCGAGGGCATCATCTCGGCGCTCGACTGGATCGGCATCGAGCGCGGCACCTACGAAGGTCCCTACTTCCAGTCGGCCTACGCGAGCGAGCACACCGCCGCGGCCACCCGCCTCTACGGCGAGGGCCGCGCGTACTACTGCGACTGCAGCCGCGACGACGTCGTGGCCCGCACGGGCAACACCCACACCGGCTACGACGGTTTCTGCCGCGACCGCGGGCTCGGCCCGGGCGAGGGCCGGGCGCTGCGTTTCCGTACGCCGGACGAGGGCGCGACCGTGGTCGTCGACCTGGTCCGCGGCGAGCCCACCTTCGAGAACAAGCTGATCGAGGACTTCGTCATCGCCCGCAGCGACGGTTCGGCGGTGTTCCTGCTCGCCAACGTCGTGGACGACATGACGATGGGCATCACGCACGTCATCCGCGCCGAGGAGCACCTGCCCAACACCCCCAAGCAGCAGCTGCTCTGGGAGGCGCTCGGCGTGAAGCCGCCGGTGTGGGCGCACGTGCCGGTCATCGTCAACGAGAAGCGGCAGAAGCTCTCGAAGCGCCGCGACAAGGTCGCCCTGGAGTCGTACCGCGACGAGG
Organism: Actinoplanes sp. NPDC049681; assembly: GCF_044465265.1. Classification (NCBI taxonomy): domain Bacteria; kingdom Bacillati; phylum Actinomycetota; class Actinomycetes; order Micromonosporales; family Micromonosporaceae; genus Actinoplanes; species Actinoplanes sp. NPDC049681. Next base: position 241,690 of record NZ_JBITLP010000002.1, on the reverse strand, counting down.
GCTACCTGGCCGCCGCCATGCGCAACTACCTCATGCTGCTCGGCTGGGCGCCCACCGGCGATCGCGAGATCGTGCCGTGGGAGACCGTGCTGCAGGAGTTCAAGCTCGAGGACGTCAACCACTCCCCCGCCTTCTTCGACGTCAAGAAGCTGCGGGCGTTCAACGGCGAGTACATCCGCGCGCTGTCGTCCGAGGAGTTCGCCGCGGTCTGCGCGCCCTGGCTGGGCGGCACCGGCACCATCCCGGCCCCGCCGTGGGACCCGGCGAAGTTCGACTCCACGGTCTTCGCCGCCGTGGCGCCGCTGGCACAGACCCGCATCGCGGTCCTGAGCGAGATCGTCGACTACGTCGACTTCCTCTTCCTCGACGAGCCCGTCTCCGACGAGCAGTCCTGGGCGAAGGCCATGAAGGAGGGCGCCGGCGACATCCTCGACGCGGCGGCGGCCGCGTTCGGCGCCCTGACCGACTGGACGGCCGAGCCGTTGAAGGCCGCCCTGGAGCGGGTCGGCGAGGAGCGCGGTCTCAAGCTCGGCAAGACCCAGGCGCCGGTCCGGGTGGCCGCCACCGGGCGTACGGTCGGTCTGCCGCTCTTCGAATCGCTGGAGATCCTGGGCCGTGAGCGGACCCTCGCCAGGCTGGCGGCAGCGCGCGCGAAGCTCGGCTGACCTTTCGTAACCAATTCGGTATGTGCCCGCCGGGGCGGTTCTCGGCGGGCACATACCGCATCAAAAGCCCGCATGCCATTGCTGACAGTCGTACCGGTACGACTGTCAGCAGCCCGGGTGACTCGGTGATCCACGGCTTGCGTCCGCTGGGTACTATTCGCGCGCTGATCAGCAGTCGTCGTACCGCCTCACCACCGATTCCGGATAGCTCCAAAGGTCGTGGCCTGGAGATGCGCCGGGGGCGATCTGCGGGGAGGCTGTGAGAACGCGCGCAGCGGAGCAAGGTCCATCACGCAGGCGGGGGAGGCCGGACGTGGCTCGAGGAATGATGAGACGGCTGGTGTCCGCGACGGGCATGATCGCCGCGGCGGTAGCGCTCAGCGCCGGGCTCGCGCCGGCGGCGCACGCCGCGCCGCGGCAGGACGCCACGACCGAGGCCCCGAAGGCGCCGCCCAAGCCGACCGCGGTCCAGATCGCCGGCAAGTTCGACGGCGACAAGATCATCATTCAGCAGGCCGAGCGGCCCGAGCTGTTCCAGCGCGTGCTGAGCGAGGTCAACTGGCTCTCCGGCGCCGCGCCGACGACAACCAAGCCCAAGGCCGACAAGCTCGGCCCCAAGTACACGGTGACCGTGTTCGTCAAGGACAAGGCCACCCAGCTCTACGACCTCTACCCCATGGCCTCCGGTGGCCCGCGCGCGTACCGGCCGGCGAAGCAGCCCGGCGGCGGCAAGAAGGCGGCCGGCTGGTTCTACGGGCGGCTCACGATGTCGGAGTCGCTGCGGGTCAGCGGCGTCCCGCTCAAGGAGAAGCCGGACGTGGTCAGCGGCGGCATCGGCGGCGGCATCGGCAAGGACGTCGAGCAGGGCGAGCTGGACCCGATGGCGGTCGGCAGCGACGTGCTCAGCCAGATGCGCGGCCTCCTGCTCATCAACGGGGCGGTGCTGCTGGTGGTACTCATCGGCCTGGGCAGCGCCGCGTACCTGATCCGCCGCCGGGTCTAGCCGGCCGGGCGGACCGGCACCTTGAGGATCGGGCAGGCCGGGGCGGGGGCGTTGCAGCGCTCCCCCAGGCCGAACGCGTCCTGCAGGCGCGGATCGGTCGCCGCCTGAGCCAGCTCCCGGGAGGTCAGCGGCGGCTTGCCCCGGTCCGGGTCGCCGGTGCCGCGCTCCCCCGTCGCCTGGACCGCCACCGTGCGCCCGTCCACCACCCGGCGGGCGATGACCTCGCGCACCTGCCAGTCGACGTCCCCGGTGTCGGAGTAGCGGGCGTATTCGATGCCGGCGCGGGTGCGGTCGGGACGCGCGCACGCCTGCTCGTCCGCGAGCACCGGCAGGCAGAGCCCGGCCGGCGCGTCGAAGACCGCCACCTCGATCAGGCCGTGGGGGCGGCCGCTCTCGTCCATCACCGCGTACTGGCGCCAGCCCGGGCCCGAGGACGGCAGGCGCGGGACGATCCGGAAGCCCTTCTCGTCGACCGGGCGCGCGAGCACGCCGAGCACCGGGTCCAGCACCGCGGACGGGCGGGGCTGGGCTACCGCCACGGCCGCGGCCGAGCGGGGCTTCGGGCCGGGCAGCAGGACGGTCGTGAGGGCGTACCCGAGCAGGATGACGATCACGACCGCGACCAGACCGGCCAGGACGACCGAACGGGCCTTGCGGCGGCGCAGCTTCTCCGCCTGCCGGAAGATCTGATCGACGGCGTCGCCGATGGGCGGCTCACTCTCGCACGCCCGCTCGAGTACGGCCGTCATCGCGGCGCTCATCGGGCCACCGCCGGGCGGGTGATCCGCATCAGGTCGTCGAAGGCGGTCAGGCCCTCCGCCTCGTACTCGGTCACCTTGCCGCCGTCGATGCCGAGCACCTCCGCGGTGTCGTTGACCGACAGATGGCAGAAGTGGTGGAGCACCACGACGGCCCGGCACTTCGGCGAGAGGCGGCGCAGGGCGTCCAGGACCAGGACGGTGTAGACGTCGCCGAGTGCGGCGTCGACGTCGGCCTCGCCCTGGGCGGCGGGCTCCGGCGGGGCCACGAACACGTGCTCGCGACGGCCGTGACTGGGCTTGAACGCGGCCATCAGGTCCCCGTACGCCCACAGATCCAGGTCGCCGACGTCGGGATCGGTCAGCGCCCGGGCAAGCGTGTCCCGGGCGACTTCCCCGGCCCGCTCCCAGTCACCGCACATGAGGAACGCGGCGCGGCGCAGATGGACGTACCTCTGGGCCACGTAGTCGTCGGTCATCGCGCCTCCTGCGTACCGTTTGCCCCTTTATAGGCCACGGATGACCCCGCGCGGCGCGGAACGGTGGTCACGCGACCCGGACGGTGACCTCCACGAGCCGGACCAGGTCGTCCAGGTCGCGATCGAACTCCTCGTCGGCGTCGCCCTCCTCCGCCCGGCCTTCGCCGGTCGGTGGGGGTGCGTCCGGGGGCGGGACTTCGGAGCCGGGCGGAAGGCCGCCGGTGATCTCACCGGTCGTGTACCCGAGCAGGAAGGCACAGATCATCCGGGTCAGCCGCGGCACCTCGCCCGCCGGAACCCCGGCGTCGTGCAGCGTGGCCCGCAGCGCGGCGGTCAGCCACGAGTTGCCCGGCGACGGCCGGTTCAGCAGCAACGGGTACGCCCCCGGATGCCGGCGGGACAGCGCCCGTACCGCCCGTCCCAGGGCCCGCAGCCGGTGCCGCCAGTCGATGTCGGCCGGGTCGTCGCCGTACCGGGAGCCGAGCTCGAGGTGGAGCAGGTCGACCAGGCCGTCGAGCAGTGCGTCCTTGCCGCCGACGTACGGGTAGAGCGCCATCGAGGTGAGCCCCACGCGTTCCGCCACGGCCCGCATGGACATGGCGGCCAACCCGCGTTCGTCGACGAGGGCCAGGGCCTGGTCGAGGATCAGCCGTCTCTTGTCGTCCACGCCCTAACCGTGTCGGCCGGCGGGCCGTACGGACACCGGACGCGCCGCGGAACGGCCGTCAGTCACTCCCCGGAGTGAGAGTCAGCACCAGCGGCCGGGAGGACGCCCCCGGCCGGCCGCACGGCGCCGGGGACGGACGGCACCGTGCAGGTGGGCGCCCGCCCAGCCGCGCAGCTCGGAACGGCAGCCCACGCGGTGGGGGAAGTCGTCGGCCGGCTCGTCGACGGCCGGCACCACGGCGAGCACGGCGGCGTCGGACCCGGCAGCCTGGGTCTCCTCCCCGGCGTCGTGCTCCGTCTCGGGGCGTACGCCCTCGTGGTCCGTCACTCCTGCCCCCTTCCGCCGGTCGCCGGTACCCGTGTCTGATCGGCACCGCGGGCCCCCGGTTGACCCTCGCGGGCCCGCGGTCCTCGCGGTGCTAGGACGACACCATGCCAGGTCACCGACCGGAATCGCGGTGAAGGCGCACCGCTATTACGGACAAAATTCCCAAAACACCCAGGGATCCGGTCGGCGGCGCCCGCCCGGCTCGGCCCTGACATGCTGGTCGGGTGGCAGAGCACGGCAAGTCCGGGGGTACGGCGAAACGACCGCCCCTCGCCGCCACCCTGCGCCGCGTCGAACGCAGTGCCGGCGACCTGGCGTCGGCAAGTGTGGCCCGGATGGACGAGACGTTGCCGTGGTTCCGGGCCCTCCCCGCCGACCAGCGCTCCTGGGTGATGCTCGTCGCCCAGGCCGGCGTGCGGTCGCTGGTCGAGTGGCTGCGTTCGGGCGGCACGGCCGCCGGCACGCAGGAGATCTCCGACGAGGTCTTCGCCGCCGCGCCCCGGGCCCTGGCCCGCTCGATCACGCTGACCCAGACCGTCCAGCTCATCAAGGTCACCATCGATGTCGCCGAGTCGGAGGTCGCCCACCTGGCCGCCGCCGGCGAGGAGGAGGCCCTCACCGAGGCCATCCTCAAGTTCTCGCGCGAGATCGCCTTCTCCGCCGCCCGGGTGTACGCCCGCGCGGCCGAGTCCCGGGGCGCGTGGGACGCCCGCCTGCAGGCACTGCTGGTCGACGCCCTGCTGCGCGGCGACTCCTCCGACGTGCTCGCCAGCCGCGCCGCCGCGCTGGGCTGGGCCGACGCCCCGCCGGTGGCGGTGGTGGTCGGGCGGTCCCCCGGCGGCGATCACACCGCCGTCCTGCACACGGTCTACCGGGCCGCCCGGCGCGCCCGGGTCGAGGTGATCGGCGGGGTGCACGGTGACCGGCTGGTGGTGGTGATGGGCGGCGCCGCGGATCCGATCGCGATCGCGGTGCAGCTCGCCGGCGCCTTCGGGGAGGGACCGATCGTGGTGGGCCCCGCCGTACCGTCGCTGGACCATGCCACCGAGTCGGCGCGGGCCGCCCTGGCCGGGTTCCGGGCCGCGCCCGCGTGGCCCGGCGCGCCGAACCCGGTGGCGGCCGACGCGCTGCTGCCGGAGCGGGCGCTGGCGGGCGACTCCGAGGCTCGCCGGGCGCTCAAGCACGACGCGTACGGGGCACTGGCGCGCGCGGGCGGCGGCCTGCTGGAGACCCTCGACGCCTTCTTCGCCGCCGGCGGCGTGCTGGAGAGCGCGGCCCGGGAGCTGTACGTGCATCCCAACACGGTGCGATACCGCCTCAAGCGCGTCGCCGAGGTGACCGGCCTCTCGCCGCTGGACGGGCGGGACGCGTTCGCCCTCCGGATGGCGCTGACCATCGGCCGGCTCGATCCTGCGAGCTAGATCACGCCAACGAGGCAGCGCCGCAGGGGTGACGGAAGCCCCGATAAATACGCACGTATCGGGACGAAAGAGGGGGGTGTTTGTAGGAACCCCACAACGCCGATCGTAGGGTTTGGTCTCCGGCAGCAACCGCGGAAGCTGCCCTGATCCGGGAGAGTCGAAGACGTGCTCGCCGTACTGTCGCCCGGCCAGGGTTCCCAGAAGCCCGGCTTCCTCTCCCCATGGCTGGAACTCCCCGGCGCCGAAGCCCGGCTCCGGTGGTGGTCGGCGCTCGCCGGCGTCGACCTGATCCACCTCGGCACCGAGGCCGGCCCGGACGAGATCAAGGACACCGCGCGCACCCAGCCGCTACTCGTCGCCGCCGCCCTGCTGGCGGGCGACCACCTGCCGATCCAGGACGTCGCCGTCGTCGCCGGCCACAGCGTGGGCGAGCTGGGCGCCGCCGCGCTCGCCGGGGTCTTCCCCGCCGAGACCGCGATCACCCTCGCCGGGATCCGCGGCCGCGAGATGGCCGCCGCCTGCGCCCTCGAGCCGACCGGCATGAGCGCCGTGCTCGGCGGCGACGCCGACACGGTGGTGGCCGCCATCGAGGAGTACGGGCTGCACGCCGCCAACCGCAACGGCGCCGGTCAGATCGTCGCCGCCGGCGCCCTCGACGCGCTCGCCAAGTTCGGCGACGAGCCGCCCGCCGCCACGCGGGTCCGCACGCTGGCCGTCGCGGGCGCGTTCCACACGCCGTACATGGCACCCGCCGAGCGGGCCCTCGACGCGATCGCGGGCGGCGTGCCCGTCGCGGACCCGGCCCGCACCCTGCTGTCGAACCGCGACGGCGCCGCCGTCTCCCACGGCGACGAGATGCTGCAGCGCCTGGTCCGTCAGGTCACCGCGCCGGTGCGCTGGGATCTGGTCATGGCGACGCTGCGCGAGCTGGGCGTCACGGGGATCATCGAGCTGCCGCCCGCGGGCACCCTGGCCGGCCTGGTCAAGCGGGAGCTCAAGGGCGAGCACGCCGCCGAGATCGTCACCCTCAACACGCCGGACGACCTGCCCGCCGCCCGCGACCTCATCGCCCGGCACGGTGGGCAATCCGAGTGACGCACGCCGTCGCGACCGAAGGAGCAATCTCATGACAGCGGGTTCCCGCATCGTCGCGATGGGGCACTACCAGCCCTCGCGTGTGATCACCAACGACGAGCTGGCCACGATCATCGACACCAACGACGCGTGGATCCGCGACCGGGTCGGCATCGCCGAGCGCCGGGTCGCCGACGCCGAGACGGTCGCCGACATGGCCACCGCCGCGGCGGAGAAGGCCCTGGCCGGCTCCGGGCTGACCGCCGCCGACATCGACATGGTGGTCGTGGCGACGTGCTCCTCGGTGGACCGCTGCCCCAACGTCGCCACCCGCGTGGCCGCGAAGCTCGGGATCAACGCGCCCGCCGCGTTCGACCTCAACACGGCGTGCTCCGGCTTCTCGTACGCGCTGGCCACCGTCGACCACGCCATCCGTGCGGGCGCGGCCCGCAACGCCATCGTCGTGGGCGCGGAGAAGCTGTCCGATGTCACCGACTGGACCGACCGTACGACGGCGGTGCTGTTCGGTGACGCCGCCGGTGCGGCCGTCGTGACCGCGGTGCCCGACGGCGAGCAGCCCGGGGTCGGGCCGGTGCTCTGGGGCTCCGCGCCGGAGAAGGGCGACGTGCTGCGGATCGAGGGCTGGCGGCCGTACATCCAGCAGGAGGGGCAGATCGTCTTCCGCTGGGCCACCACCGCGCTGGCCCCGTTCGCGCTGGAGACCTGCGAGCGGGCCGGGGTCAAGCCCGAGGAGCTGGCCGCCTTCGTCCCCCACCAGGCGAACACCCGCATCATCGACGGTATCGTGAAGCGGCTGGGCCTCGGCCCCGACGTGGTCGTCGCCAAGGACCTGATCGAGTCCGGCAACACCTCCGCGGCCAGCGTGCCGCTGGCCCTGTCCAAGCTCGTCGAGCGCCGCGAGGTGCCCTCGGGCGCCCCGGTCCTGCTCTTCGGCTTCGGCGGCGGCCTCACGTACGCCGGGCAGGTCATCCGCTGCCCCTGAGCAGCCGGCCCACCCGTCGAGTTTTCCCCACCATCGAGAGGAACATCGCACAATGGCTACCCGCGCTGAGATCACCTCCGGCCTCGCCGAGATCCTGGAGGAGGTCGCCGGGGTGAACCCGGACGACGTCGCCGAGGACAAGTCCTTCACCGACGACCTGGACGTCGACTCGCTGTCCATGGTCGAGGTCGTGGTGGCCGCCGAGGAGAAGTTCGGCGTCAAGATCCCCGACAACGAGGTCCAGAACCTCAAGACCGTCGGCGACGCCGTCTCCTTCATCGAGGCGAATCACTGACATGAGCACCACAGACGTCGTCGTCACCGGGCTCGGCGCGACGACCCCGCTCGGCGGGGACGTCGCGTCCACCTGGGACGCCATGCTCAACGGCCGCTCCGGGGTGAGTGCCCTCACCCAGGAGTGGGCCGAGCAGCTGCCCGTACGCATCGCCGCCCAGCTCGCGGTCGAACCCTCCGAGGTCCTGGAGCGGGTACGCCTGCGCAAGCTGGACCGCTCCGAGGCGATCGCGCTGATCGCCGCCCACCAGGCCTGGGCCGACTCCGGCCTGGCCGACGCGGGGCTCGACCCCGAGCGCCTGGCCGTCAGCTTCGGCAGCGGCATAGGAGGCGCGCAGACCCTGCTCAACCAGGACGACATCCTGGAGGCCTCCGGGCCACGCCGGGTCAGTCCGCACACCGTGCCGATGCTCATGCCCAACGGACCCGCCGCCTGGGTCGGCATCGACCTCCGCGCGCAGGCCGGGGTGCACTCGATGGCCAGTGCCTGCGCGACCGGGGCCGAGGCCCTGGCGCTGGGCCTCGACATCATCCGCTCGGGCCGCGCCGACGTGGTCGTCGCCGGCGGCACCGAAGCGGTGGTCCACCCGCTCCCGATCGCCGGCTTCGCCTCGATGCGCGCCATGTCGACGCGCAACGACGAGCCGGAGAAGGCCTCCCGGCCGTGGGACAAGGGCCGCGACGGCTTCGTCCTCGGCGAGGGCGCGGGCGCGCTGGTCCTCGAGCGTGCCGACCACGCCGCTGCCCGCGGCGCCACCGTGTACGCCCGCCTGGCCGGCGCCGGCATCACCTCGGACGGCTACGACATCGTCCAGCCGGACCCGGAGTGCCGCGGCGGCATCCGCGCGATGCAGCGGGCGATCAGCGACGCCGGCCTGACCGGCTCGGACATCGTCCACGTCAACGCGCACGCCACCTCCACCCCGGTCGGCGACATGGGCGAGATCAAGGGCATCCGCGCGGCCATCGGCGACCACCCGCTGCTCACCTCGACGAAGTCGATGTCGGGTCACCTGCTCGGCGCCGCCGGAGCGCTCGAGTCGATCGCCACGATCCTCGCCATCCGCGACAACGTGGTGCCGCCGACGATCAACCTCGACGACCCGGACGACCGCCTCGACCTCGAGGTGGCGGCGCACAAGGCCCGCCACATGGAGATCGGCGCGGCGATGAACAACTCGTTCGGCTTCGGGGGCCACAACGTGGCGCTCGTCTTCACCCGGGCGTAATCGAAGACGCTGCTGAGGGGGTGTCTCCGGGAGACACCCCCTTTCAAGCACAGGCGCTGCGGGGAAGCCCGGCCACCGGGACCGGGGACCGGCCCGGCGCCTTCGCCTTACCGGCCAGCACGGCAGCCAGCGCGGCCAGCGACAGGCGGCTCGACGAGTACGTGGCCACAAGCGTCGGCGACGTCGCGGCGCCCAGCAGATACGGCGTGTCCATGCTCACCGTGACGGCCGCCTCGGGGCTGAGGTCGATGCGCTTGTCGCCGTACCCGACGAGGTGCACCACCTTGCCCCCCGCGGCCCGGACGTCGACGCCTGCCCGTTGCAACTCCTCGACCAGCGCGAGCCGCGCGGTCTCCCGGTCCGGCGAAGCGGTGACGGTGACCGGCCCGCTCACCAGCGGCCCGGAACAGCCACCCCGCAAGACGGTGACCGACGCGGCGTCCACCTTGCCGACCGCCCGGTGATGATCGGGTGAGTCCAGCACGGACAGGGCGGGCTGCGCCCGGCCGGCCTTGCGGAACTTCAGGGTGAGCACCCGCGTGACGGCCTCGACCAGCCGCTCCCGCGCGAGGCTGCCGTCCTTCAGCGCGGCCACGATGCCGTCCCGCGCCGCGGCGATGTCCGGCGGCATGAGCAGCAGGTCGTTGCCGGCGTTCAAGGCCCGGACGGCTGCCTCCCCCGCCGGCCACTTCATCGCCGGAGCCATGTTCATCGCGTCGGTGACCGCGACCCCGGCGAACTTCAACCGCCCCCGCAGCACATCGGTCATGACCTTCCGGGAGAACGTGGCGGCCACGCCCTTGTCGAGACCCTGCACGTCGAGATGCCCGGACATCACCAGGGCGGCCCCGGCGTCGATGCCCGCAGCGAACGGCGGAAGGTCCTCCCGCTCCCACTTGGCCGCGCTCTGCCGCACCACAGGCAGGTCGTCGTGACTGTCACCGGTGGTGTGCCCGTGCCCCGGAAAATGCTTGAGCGCCGAGGAAACCCCCGCCGCCTGCAACCCCCGCACGGCGGCACCCACCTGCTCGGCATTGGCTGCCGGATCCCCACCGTACGACCGGGAGCCGATGACCGAGCTGCCCGCCGGACCCAGCGTGTCGGCCACGGGCGCGAAGTCCACGTTGACACCCATCGCGGCGAGTTCCGTACCGGCGGCGTGCCACGCGGCCTCGGTGAGCGCCGGCTTACCCGCGGCACCCAGGGCCATCGCGGACGGCAACAGCGTCACACCGGTCCGGACGCGGGTGACCACCCCGTACTCCTGATCGGTGCCGATCAGCAGCGGAGCCCCACCGGGCAGCCGGGCGGCAGCCGCCTGCAACCCGTCGGTCAGCGCCCGCACCTGCTGCGGCGTGTCGACATTGGTCGCCGGATTGGTGGCACCGGTCGGATCGTCGGGCGCGAACCCGACCAGGATCAGGCCGCCCAGATGAAACTTCGCGACCAACTCGCCGGGCGTGTTCACCCCGCCGATCCGCTGATTCCCGGCCGCGGCCGCGGCGTCGACCTTGTCCGCGTTGTCCCCGTACGCATAGGGCATCAGCACCTGGCCGGCCAGATCGGCATCACTCAGGGTCTTGACGGTCGCCTTGGCCCGGGCGACGGGATCGCCGACCGGGACGGCGCTCGGTGCGCTCGGTCCATCGGACGCGACCGGGCCGGAGGGCGCGACGCTCGCGGGGGTCGCTGTGCGGGTGGGCGCGTCACTGCCGCAGGCGGCAGGCAACAGCGCCAGTGGTACGGCCACAGCAACGCGAAACGCCTTATTCACGGGCGCCATTGGATCAGCTCCGCCCCACCCTCGACAAACCGGCCGGGGGTTCGTCCGGGCCGCGGGCCTCACCCTACGGCCCCGCCGCCAGGGGCGGGTCCGGTGTGGGGTGGCATGCCCTGCCGGCTTGCGGGTCAGCCGACCACGCGCGCGGGCGGCGCGCTTATGCCGGCTGACCGCGCCTCGCAGGCAAGTGGTCAGGACCCGCGCGGGCGGCGCGCTTCCGCCGGCGGGAGGGTCAGGAGCCGGCGCGGGCGGCGCGCTTCCGCCGGCTGGTGGGTCAGCCGGCCGCACACGGGCGGCGCGCTTGCGCTTGGAGCAGACCATGCGCGGGCGGCGCGCTTTCGCCGGCTGGAGGGGTCAGCCGGCCGCACACGGGCCGGGCGCTTGCGCTTGGAGCCGACCATGCGCGGGCGGCGCGCTTTCGCCGGCTGGTGGGTCAGCCGATCATGTGCCGCTCCGGTGTGGGTGCCGAGCCTTCGCCGGCAGCCGAGCATGCGCCTGTCCGGCGAGGACGTCGCGCTTCGCCGGCCGGTGGATCGACTGCCCATGCGCCCAGCCCGGTGCGGCGACGGCCCTTCGCCTGTAGGTAGGCCAAGGGCAGGCGGCCAACCGGTGCGGACGGCCGCCCTCCCACAGCAAGTGGAGCAGCTGAGCATGCGCCCAGCCCGGTGCGGCGACGCCCCTTCGCCGGCAGGTAGACCCAGGGCAGGCGGCCAACCGGTGCGGACGGCCGCCTCCCACAGCAAGTGGAGCAGCTGAGCAGGTGCCCGGCCCGGCGCGGGCGCCACACTTCCCTCAGGTGGGGCAACCGAGCACGCACGCCCGGCCGGGGGCGGCGCGTTTCCGGCGGGCGGTGGTCAGCCGACGCGGGTCAGGAGGGTGACCGGTGCGCCGTCGCCGGCGTAGCGGTAGGGCTCCAGTTCGGCGTCCCAGGCCGTGCCCAGCGCCTTCTCCAGGGCGTGCGAGAGCGCCTCCGGAGCCCTGGCCGAGGCCATGATCGCGCGGAGCCGGTCCTCGCCGATCTGGATGTCGCCGGAGGCACCGATCGTGCCGCGGAACAGGCCGCGGCCCGGGACGTGCATGAAGCGCTCCCCGTCGATGCCGGGGCTCGGCTCCTCCGTGACCTCGAAACGGATCATGGGCCACTGCCGGAGGGCAGCAGCCAGCTCGGCGCCAGTGCCGGGCCTCCCGGTCCAGCTGCACTCCGACCGCCGCATGCCGGGATCAACCGGCTGCGCAGTCCAATGCAAGGTGACCGGCGCGGTCAAGACGCGCGCGATCGCCCACTCGACGTGCTGGCACACGGCGAGTGGGGTCGAGTGGACGTATACGACGCCACACGTTGGCACGGTGACCTCCCGGAGACCGAGGTGCGTCTTCCCCTACGACCTCGACCGCGGTTGATCGTGCTCCATGATGCCGGGTGGTACGGATGGTGCGCCAGAGAAACCGCAATATCGACATGTGAATGGCCGTAGTGGCACACCTGACCTAACGGACCAGGCCACTCCCGCGGTGCGGCCGCTCAGGGCTCGTGTAAACTTGCTCCGGCGTTTTATGCCGACACCCGTTCTTTCCCAAGGAGTACCGCCGTGGCGAGCAACACCTCGAAGACCGCCCGCGCATCCGTCCGCGCCGGCCAGGCAGGCCAGGGTGGCGCCCTCAGCGTGCTCGGTGAGTTCAAGTACCTCATCCCGCTGGCGAACGGCCGTTTCGCGTACGTGCGCAACCTGACCAACGGCAAGACCAACCACCTCAGGACCGACTCGGACGCCTTCGTCGAGGAGATCCGCAGCCTCGCCGCGGCGGGTCACGGCGCCAAGATCCGGGCGGAGCTGAACAACCTCGACGCGACCTTCCCCCAGCACGGCTGGGGCGCCACCGAGAAGCGCCTCGCCGACGCGGGCGTCTTCGAGGGCTGAGTTCTTCGCACCACCGAGGCGCTCCCGGGGTTTCGTGCCCGGGAGCGCCTTTTTGCGCCCTCTGAAGATCACGACAACTTGATCAGCCTGGAGAGGCCGGCTGAGAGGGTCCCTGAAACGAGACAGGCCAGCACAAGCCCGCGCAAGATCGGATCCACCGGTCACAGGAGCCCGGAGCGGGTTCCGCCGGCCAGGGAAACGTCGGAAAGCTCGCCGGGCAGCGGGGCGAGGGCAGGCAGCCGGCCGCTGATCGCAAACCCGGCCGGGCGGCCGGAGACCCGGGCGCCAGAGAAGTCAGGTTCTGGCCATGCGTCTTGCGCGTAGCGCGGGCCCGAGCCCCCGGCCGCGAGTCGCGCCGGACAGCAGCGGCCGAAGCTCAGCGAGCCGCGGCTCGTCCCGAACGGCGAGGCCGAAGCTCAGGGCCGCGAGTCTTGTCGGGGCGGCCGGTCCCGAACCGAGCCGGCCGCGAGTCCCATCGGGCCGCCGGTCCCGAACCCAGCCGGCCGCAAGTCCCATCGGGCCGCCGGTCCCGAACCCAGCCGGCCGCAAGTCCCATCGGGCCGCCGGTCCCGAACCCAGCCGGCCGCAAATCCCATCGTGCGACCGACCCCGAACCCAGCCGGCCGCAAATCCTGTCGGGGGCCGGTTCCGAGCTGAGCCGGCCCCGAGCCGTGTCGGGCGGCCCGTCCCGGACCCAGCCGGCCGCGGGCTGTGCCAGACAGCCGCGACCTAAAGCCCAGCCGGCCGAGAACAGTGCCGGACAGCCGGGTTCCAGGACCAGCTACCCGCAGGTCGTGCCGGACGGATCAGGCGAGGATCTCGACCCGGCCCGTGTCGAGGTCGTACACCGCTCCGGCGATGGACACCGTGCCCGCCGCCATCAGTTCCGGCACCCCGCTCACCTCGTGCAGGCGACGTACCGTGCGGGTGACGTGGGCTCGCATGGCCTTGGCCGCCACGTCCGGGTCGTCGAGGCCCACGCCCTGCACCGCCGGCGCGATCTCGTCGACCAGGTAGCCCACGTCCCCGTCCGGGCGGTCGCCCGTCTGCAGCGCCTGGACCGTCGCGTCCACGGCGCCGCAGCGGACGTGGCCCAGGACCATGACCAGGGGGACGTTGAGGGCGGCGACCGCGAAGTTGACCGAGCCCAGGACCGCGCGGTCGAGGACGTGGCCGCCGGAGCGGATCACGCAGATCGAGCCGAAGGTCTGGTCGAAGATCGCCTCGAGCGGGACCCGGGAGTCGAGGCAGCCGACGACCACCGCGTGCGGGAACTGCCCGCCGGAGGCGGCCGCCGCGGCGGCGACGTCGTGGCCGTGTTCCGGCGTTCCGTTGACGAAGCGGCGGTTGCCGGCGAGCAGTTCGGCGAGGGCGTCGTCCGGCCGCGTGATCCGTACGGCCGAGGGGGCGGCCGGCGTCGCGGTATCGAGTACCGGAGCGGCGTGGTCGGTCGCGGAGTTCGAGGACAGCGCCGTGGGGGCAGGGATCGGACCCGTCATGGCAACGATTCTCTACGAGGGACGGCACTTGAGCAGCCGGTGCGAGGCACATCACTTTTCGGCCGGGCGGCCAGGCTCAAGATCCTCGATAAGGTCTGGCATTTCCGTCGATCGTGCGTGATGCTAATTACCCGTGGGTACAACGGGGCCGTGCGACACACGGAGGTACCCATGTCCGAGCGCTCGAAGCTCACCCTCGCTGATGGCGTACGCCTGCACGTCGACGCATCCGGTCCCGCCGACGCCCCGGTGACCGTCGTCTTCCTGCACGGCTGGTGCCTCGACCGCCGCACCTGGCACTACCAGAGCCGGGCCCTGCAGGGTACGAACACGCGAGTGATCGCGTACGACGCGCGGGGCCATGGGCGGTCCAGCACCACTCGACTACGCTCGGCGACCCTCGCTCAGCTCGGCGAGGATCTTGCGGAGGTGCTCGACGCTTACGCCCCCAGCGGCCCCGTCGTGCTGGCCGGCCACTCCCTCGGCGGCATGACGATCATGGAGTACGCGGAGGCGTACCCGAGCGAGTTCGCGGAGCGGGTCCAGGGCCTGCTGTTCGTCTCGACCACCGCCGAGGGCGCCACCCATACGTGTTACGGCCTGCCCACGCCGCTGACGCCGTTCCTGCGGGCGGCGGAGCAGACCGGCGCCGGCGTGCTCGCCCGGCTGGGTGCCTGGCGCCCGCACCGGGCGGTGCTGCCCGCGCTGCGCCCCGGGGTGCGCTGGCTGCTCTTCGGCGACGACCACGAGCCGGGCGACCTCGAGCTGACCATGTCGGCGGTGGGGCGCGCGTCGCTGCGCTCGATCGGCGGTTTCCGGGCCTCGGTCGGCGCCCAGCACCGCCTGGACACGCTCGCCGCGCTCGGTGACGTCCCGGCGGCCGCCCTGGTCGGTGACAAGGATCGGCTCACCCCGCCGGCCTGCGCCGAGTCGATCGCCGACGCGCTGCCGGGCACCGAGCTGAGCGTGCTCGAGGGTGCCGGGCACATGCTGATGATGGAACGGCCGGGCGTGGTGAACGCCGCGCTCACCGCGGTCATCGACAAGGCCGTGGCGAGCACCGAGGCGCAGCACCGCCGGCGGCGCCGCGCCGACCGCCGCGCCGGCTACGACCAAGCAGCCTGACCTCCGGGGACGCGGGCAGTGCGGGAACGGGCGCGCCGCGATCGACGGAGGCCCCCCGGTAGGAGTAGGTTCGATTGCCCCCTTCGTACGGCTGGACGCGGGGCGGCAGCCAGCTGATCCGCGAACGGGGAGCATGACCGACTTGAGCGACGCCCACATCCTCCAGCAGGAGATCGCCGTCGAGCAGGAGCACGTCGACCGGGTGTACGCCCGCCTCGCCGAGCTCCGCCGGGAGGCGTCCCGCGCCGAGAAGGAGGGTTACCAGCTCGCCGGGGTCGGTACGTTCGGCGCACTGGTCGAGCGGGACGCGATGGTGTTCCACGCCGCCCGCCGCCGGCACGCGCTCGACACCGAGTACGAGGGGCTCGTCTTCGGCCGCCTCGACCTGCGCACCGGCGCCGTGCACTACGTGGGCCGGATGGGCATCCGCGACGAGGACTCCCAGTCGCTGGTGGTCGACTGGCGCGCGCCCGCCGCCGCCGCGTTCTACCGGGCGACGCCGGCCGAGCCGCTGGGCGTGGTCCGGCGGCGGATGATCCAGTCGACGCGCGAGCACGTCACCGGCATCGAGGACGATCTGCTCGATCCCGAGGCCGCCCCGGAGGACATGCGGATCGTCGGCGACGGCGCGCTGCTGGCCAGCCTCTCCAAGGCGACCGGCCGCGGCATGCGGGACATCGTCGCCACCATTCAGCGGGAGCAGGACGAGGCGATCCGCTCCCCCGCGTCCGGCGTCACGATCGTCACGGGCGGGCCGGGCACCGGGAAGACGGCCGTCGCGCTGCATCGCGCGGCGTACCTGTTGTATTCCGATCGGGGTCGCTTCGCCGGCGGCGGGATTCTCGTGGTGGGTCCGTCCGGGGTCTTCGTCGACTACATCGCGACCGTGCTGCCGTCGCTCGGCGAGGAGACGGCGACGCTGCGCTCGCTCGGCTCGCTGGTCTCCGGGTACGACGCGACCCGGGTGGATCCGACGGCGGTCGCGGCGGTCAAGGGTTCGCTGCGGATGCGGCGGGTGCTCGAGCGGGCCTCGCACGACGCCGTCCCGGGCGCCCCGACGGAGCTGCGCCTGCTGTACCGGGGCACGTTGCTGCGCCTCGACGCGGCGGAGCTGGACCGGGTACGGCGCAAGGCTCTGCCTCGCGGGGCACGGCGCAACGAGGTGCGTGGCACCGGCTTCGACCGGATCTTCGACGCGCTGTGGGCCCAGGCCCGGCAGGCCATCCGCAACCTGCCCGAGAAGTCGGAGTTCGAGTCGGAGCTCGCCGACCGTACGGACTTCCGCGACTTTCTGAAGGCCTGGTGGCCACGGTTCACCCCGATGCGGGTGCTGCGGTGGCTGGCCGATCCGGGGCGGCTCCGGGCGTACGCGAACGGGCTTCTGTCGAAAGAGGAGATCGCCCTGCTGCAGGGGTCGTTCGACGGGCTCGCCGAGCACGGCCCCACGATCGCGGACGTGGCGCTGCTCGACGAGCTGGACGAGCTGATGGGCCGCCCGCGCCGTCCGCAGCAGAAGACCAAGAATCCGTTCCACGTCCGCGACGGGGTGCAGGAGGTCAGCACGTACGCCGACCGGCAGGCCGCCGCCCGCGCGCAGGCCGTGCAGCGCGACGACGACTACCGCGACTACGCGCACGTCGTCGTGGACGAGGCCCAGGACGTGTCTCCCATGCAGTGGCGGATGATCGGCCGGCGGGGCGCGTACGCGTCCTGGACGATCGTCGGCGACCCGGCGCAGACCGCATGGTCGGGCGATGTCGCCGAGCTGGACCGGGCTCGCGACCGGGCTTTGGGGTCGCGCAAGCGCAACACCTACGCGCTGACCACCAACTACCGCAACTCGTCGGAGATCTTCGCGGTCGCCGCCCGGGTGATCCGCACGATCATGCCGGACCTGCCGCTGCCCCGGGCGGTGCGCAGCACCGGCGTCGAGCCGGTCGACCAGATCGTGGCCGCGGCGGACCTGCCCGAGGTGACCAGGCACGCGGCGGAGAAGCATCTGGCGGACGTCGACGGCACGATCGGCGTGATCGCGCCGGTGCCGCGCCGCGACGAGGTGGCGGCGTGGGTGGCCGGGCTGCCCGAGCGCGTGCAGGTGGTGACCGCGCTCGAGGCCAAGGGCATGGAGTACGACGCGGTCGTGCTGGTGGAGCCGGCGGAGATCGCGACGGATGCCAGCGGGGTGCGCACGCTCTACGTCGCGCTCTCGCGGGCCACCCAGCGCCTCACCACCATCGGCACACAGGAATGGAACGGTCGTCAGGGCCTCGGGACCGCCACGGCCGTGTAGGGCGTCTCCGGGGTGGGCGGGGTGCTGAAGCGGGCGTTCGGCAGGTAGAACCGCTTGCCGTATTCCGCGATGGTGGTCGGCACGTCGAAGTTCGGGCTGGTCGTGCGGCTGACGACGGTGCCCTTGGTGGCGCGCCGGTTCAGCTGGATCTTGGTGATCACGTTGAGGCTGTTCTGCACCACGGAGAGGATGCGGCCGTGCAGCCACAGGCCGTCGCCGTTCGGCACGGATTCGCCGCCGAGGTCGATCTCGGTCGTCATCCCCGCGTACGAGGTCTTGAAGAGCTTGCCGGTGCTGGACTGCACGACGATCAGGCCGCGGCCGTCCGGTGTGGCCGTGATGCCGTTGGCGTTGATGCCGGCGGTGTAGAGCATGGCTCCGGTGATCGGCACCCGCACCGCCTGGGCGGGCAGGCCGCCGTGGTGGCCGAGCGGCAGTTTGAACAGCACCGGGTTCGCCGAGTCGGTGTACCAGGCGGCGCCGCCGGTCAGCACGACGTCGTTGATGAACGCCGGGACGGTCTGCAGGGCGTACGACCTCAGCACCAGCCCGTCGGCGACGTCGATCACGCGGGCGTCGCCGCCGGTGCCGCCGGCGACGAAGAGCCGGCCGCGGTGGTCGAGCTTGAGGCCCAGCGACGGGGTGCCGGGTCCCTGGCTGATCACCCGGCCCCGGCCGGTCACGAGGCCGGCGCGGTAGATGTCGCCGTCCACACGCGAGCCGAAGTACGCGTACGGGAGCCCGCCTATGGCGATGCCCTCAGGCTGGAAGCCGTCGGGCAGATGGATGACCTCGGGCCCGTGGACGGCGGGGTGAGCAGGGGCGGCCACCGCGGGCGGCGCGGCGGCGGTGAGCGCCAGTGCGGTCAGGGCGACAATCGCGAGGGTACGACTGGACACGGATGATCCCCTCCAGGCCGATTTTTCGGATGTCGTCGAGTTCATACCCCGGCGATGACAATCGAGTTGAAGTTGCATACATAGCGATGTGACCATATATTGGCCGGGGCGTGACGCCGCGACGGAAGGTGGGCTCATGGGAGCCGGGCACGATCACGGTGGTCAGGCGCTGCGCGCCGGCGAGCGGCACCGGCCACGACTCTGGTGGGCCGCCGGGCTGCTGGCCGCCTTCATGCTGGTCGAGGCCGCGGCCGCCCTGGTCACCGGCTCGCTCGCGCTGCTCTCCGACGCCGGCCACATGTTCACCGACGTGCTGGGCATCGCGATGGCGCTCGCCGCGATCCACGCCGCCGGGCGGGCCGGCACCGACTCGCAGCGCACGTTCGGCCTCTACCGGCTGGAGGTGCTCGCCGCGCTGGCGAACGCCGCGCTGCTCACCGGCGTCGCGATCTTCGTGCTCATCGAGGCGGTCCGCCGGTTCGCGGAACCCGCGGCCGTACCGGCCACCCCGATGCTCGTCGTCGCGTCCGGCGGTCTGATCGTCAACCTGATCGCCTTCGCGCTGCTGCGCTCCGGCGCCCAGGAGAGCCTCAATGTCCGCGGCGCCTACCTCGAGGTGGTCGGTGACCTGCTCGGCTCGGCCGGCGTCATCGTCGCGGCGGTGATCATCGCGGTGACCGGATGGTCGTACGCGGACCCGATCGTCGCGGTCGCGGTCGCCCTGATGATCCTGCCGCGCACGTTCGGGCTCGGCCGCTCGGCGATCCGCATCCTGGTCCAGGCCGCCCCCGAGCACCTCGACATGGCCCGGGTCCGCGACCGGCTGGCCGCCGTGCCCGGCGTCTGCGACGTCCACGACCTGCACGTCTGGACGCTCACCTCGGGCATGGACGTGGCCTCGGCGCACCTGAGCCTCGAGCCGGCGGCCGAGCTGGGCGCGGTGCTGGCGTCCGCCCGCGAGGCGCTGCACGAAGACTTCCACATCGACCACGCCACCCTGCAGATCGAGCCGGTGACCGGAGCCTGCACGCCCGTGGGCTGGTGATTCGCGGCCACAGGGCGCACCCTGGGCACACGGGTCACGGAGTCCGCCACTCCCCGCCCGCCGCACCCCCGTTTCCCTACACTTGGTGATTATCCAACAACGGAGGGACATCATGAGTCAGTCGGTCATCCATCAGCCGCGGGTGGCATGGGACGCCGCCCGCGCCTTCGTCAGGGCGGCCGGCGGACCGGGCTACGACGCCTTCTCCGGCCGCGTGCTCAGCCGTCTCGGCACCGAGCTGTACGGCGAACTCGCGAACACCCGCCAGCGCCTGCTCACCGCCTCGATCGAGAGCAGCGACAGCGACCGCTTCACCGTGGACGTCGAGGCCAGCAAGTGGCGAGTCCGGCTCGAGGACCTGCTGCGTACGCGCCCCGACCTGATCCCCGCGGTGCGCGAGCTCACCGACGCGGCGCCGCGCTAGCCGGACCCCCGGCCGGGCGGCCGTAAATCGCGGATCAGGCCCGCACTCCTGGCCAATGGCGTAAGACTGTGCGCATGGGTAACAAAGGGGTCATGGTGTTCGTGCCTGCGCCCCAGCTCACCGTGACCATCGAGCAGCAGCACGACAAGGCCGAGCTGCACGTTCACCCCGGCGGGCAGGGCGTCTGGCAGGCTCGGATGATCACGTTGCTGGGCGCGCCGGTCACCCTCTGCGCAGCGGCGGGCGGCGAGGTCGGACGGGTGCTGGAGCCGCTGCTCAAGTTCCACGGCATCACGCTCAAGACCATCAAGCGCGAATCGGGTACGGGCTGGTACGTGCACGACCGGCGCAGCGGCAAGCGCGAGGAGCTCGCGGAGGACCCGGGCCAGCCGCTGTCGCGCCACGAGATGGACGAGCTGTACAGCCTGGCGCTGGCCGAGGGCCTGCGGGCCGGCATCGCCGTGCTGAGCGGCCCGGCCCACCCGTCCGTGGTGCCCGCGGAGGTGTACCGCCGGCTCGCCACCGACCTCGGCGCCAACGGCTGCAAGGTCATCATCGATCTCTCCGCCGCCCACCTGGCCGCGGCCCTGGAAGCCCGCCCGCACGTGGTCAAGGTCAGCCACGAGGAACTGCTGCGTGACGGCATGATCGCCGACGCCTCCGTCGAGGCCCTCACCAAGGCCCTGTTCAAACTGCGCGACGACGGCGCCGAGATGGCCCTGGTGTCCCGCGCCGACGAGGGCGCGCTCGCCCTGATCGAGGACACCGTCTACGAGGTCGACATGCCGCGCATGGTGGCCGCCGAATCCCGCGGGGCGGGTGACTCGATGACCGCGGGAGTGGCAGCCGTACTGGCACAGGGCGGCACGCTGTGTGACGCTGTGCGTACGGGGGCGGCGGCCGGCGCCCTCAACGTCACCCGCCACGGTCTCGGCACGGGCCGCATCGACGCCGTCCAGGTGCTCACCGAGCGGGTACGCCTGACACCCGTCGACGCCAAGGTTTCGGCATGACCGACTGCACCGTGACGGTGAGTGCCAGGAGGGCATGCCAGGAGGGCACAGCATGACCCCACGCATTCTGATCACCAACGACGACGGTATCGACGCCCCTGGGATCAGATGGCTGGCCCGCGCGGTCGCACGCCAGGGCTTCGACGTCGTGGTGGCCGCGCCGCTCACCGAGGCGAGCGGTACCAGCGCCGCCATGACCGCGGTCGAGAAGGACGGGCAGATCTGCGTCCAGAACCGCGAGCTGCCCGGGGTGAAGAACGTTCCCGCGTACGCCGTGGCCGCGTCCCCGGCGTTCATCGTGCTGCTCGCCCTGCGCGGCGCCTTCGGGGCGGTGCCGACCCTCGTCCTGTCCGGCA
Organism: Actinoplanes sp. NPDC049681; assembly: GCF_044465265.1. Taxonomy (NCBI): domain Bacteria; kingdom Bacillati; phylum Actinomycetota; class Actinomycetes; order Micromonosporales; family Micromonosporaceae; genus Actinoplanes; species Actinoplanes sp. NPDC049681. Next base: position 220,420 of record NZ_JBITLP010000002.1, on the reverse strand, counting down.
TCAACCGCGGCGCCAACGCCGGCGCGGCGGTGGTTCACTCGGGCACCGTGGGCGCCACGCTCACGGCCTCGCACGCCGGCCTGCACGGCATGGCGGTGTCGCTCGACGTCCTCTCCCCCAGCAACGGTACGGCGGCCAGCGGCGGCCAGGCGATCGCGGACCTCGACAAGGCGGACGACGAGAAACGCCACTGGACGAGCGCGGCGGAGCTGGCGGTCAAGCTGTTGCCGACGCTCACCCACACGCCGCCCGGCACGGTCCTCAACGTGAACGTGCCCGACCTGCACGTGGACGGCATCCGCGGGCTGCAGCGGGCCCGGCTCGCCCGGTTCGGCCAGGTGCAGATGAGCATCGCGGAGGCCGGCGAGGGCTTCGTCCGTACGGCGGTGCAGGCGGCGGACGAACCGCTCGAGCCGGGCACCGACCTGGCGGCGCTGGCGGAGGGGTTCGCGGTGGTGACGCCGATCCGGTCGCCCGGCGAGGCCACGGACGTGAAGATCAACCTCGAGAACATCGTGGTGCAGACCCCGGCGATCTAGCCGGGTCGCCGGGCCGAGCCGGTGGGCCGAGGTCACCGATGGGTCGTGGTGTCGCACGGCCAGGCCACCGCTCGCGGGCGGGCGTCAGGCCAGGGTGAGGGCCGGTGGGCGGGTGTCGGCGTGGATCCGGTGCAGGGTCAGGGCGACCTCGGCGCTCGGCGGGCGGTCTTCCGGGCGTTTCGCCATGCAGGCTCGGACGAGGTTGCGCAGGGCGGGTGGGAGGCCGGGGATCGCGAGGACCGGTGTGGGGGCCAGGTGACCGACGCGGCCCGCGGCGACGATCGTGGCCGCTACCACCGGTGGATAGGGCGAGCGGCCGGTGAGCATCTCGTAGAGCAGGACGCCCAGGGTGTAGACGTCGTCCGCCGGGCTCGCGAACAAGGTCTTCGGGTGGGACGGCAGCGCTCTGCGGGGGCCGTTGCCGACTGCGCGGAAGTACGGATCCTGACCGTGAGTGCGGGGGCGGGGCGCGTGGCCTGCCCAGGCGGCGCCGGCCAGGGCATCGGTGGGGGGTTGTGCGGCCGTACCGTATCTTTTGTCGCCCGGACGGAGGGCCGCGGTGGCCAGGCCGAAGTCAATGATCTTGATGCCCTGGGCCGTGACCATGACGTTGCGGGCGGTGAGGTCGCGGTGGACGACGCCGCGGCGGTGGGCGACCGCGAGGACGTCGGCGGCGGTCGCAGCGATGCGCACCGCCTCGGGCCACTCCAGGCGACCGTTCGCCAGACGTTCCGTGAGGGGCGCGCCGTGCAGGAGCTCCAGGATCACGTACGGGACGACGGTGCCGTCGGGAAGCGGCGCGTCACCGTATGCGAAGACGCGGGGGACGCTCGGGTGCCGCAGACGGTCGGTGATCAGGGCCTCACGGCGTGCGTCGTCCTGGGCCGCCGGGTCGCCGGCGCGGGTCGCCGCCAGGATCTTGACGGCCAGCTCGCGGCCGTGGCGGGCATCGATCGCGGCATAGACGGTCGAGACTCCGCCCTGGCCGATGGCGCGGGTCAGGACGTAGCGCCGCAGCAGAGCGGTGCCGATCGGAAGTCGCGCCACGGGAGCACTATTCCGCAGCGGCCGGGAGCCGGACAAGTCGGCACAGGAAGGCTTAACGCACCGATCACTCGCGGTCATCGGCGGGGATTGTTCGGGTCAGGCTCCTGCGTCGGATCAGGCTCCGGAGACCAGCGGCCGGTGGGCCGGGTCGCCGCAGCCGGTGCAGGGCTCCGGTGCGCCGAAGAGGCCGAGCAGGCCCGTGACCCACAACTGACGGTGAGCGAAACGACTCGGACGGGTGACGACGAGCTTCACCCCGCTGACGCGGGCGAGCTGGAAAGCGGCTACGAGGGCCGAGATCCCCACGGAATCGATGAAGGTGACCCCGTGCATGTCGAGCTCGATGCGGTCGGGCGTGCCGGCGTTGAGCTGTGCCGCCACGGCGTCCTTGATCTCGTAAGCGTTCTCGACGTCGATCTCACCCATCGGTGAGACCTCCACCACGCCGGTGGCCTTCGTCGACGTCGTTATCGACAGCGTCACGCCCTTACCTCCACCCGCCCGGATCGCCCCGGGCGTCTTCTCCTCGGCACGAAGGAGTCGCTGATCTGCGATACTCCCTCGCCGGGGGCGGCGGTGACTACCCCCATCGGGTCCGGTGAAACCGCACCGAACATTAGTGCTCGAACCTGGCAGCTGGCTGTGTGCCGTGGGGCGAACCGGAGCAAGCCTACCCAGCACCGTCCACCGGATTTCGCGCGCGGGCGGTCCACAGCCGACAGACAGCCGCTGTTCACCGGACGTTTGCGCGCCGACCCACCTGGGCACCTCCGCAGACAGGCATCGGCTATCGCAGGAGGTAGGAGACGATGTTCTCTCGCAAGAGCACGGCCGAGCGCACCGCCGCCGAGGCCTGGGACTACCTGTCCTCGGCCATGGCGTCCGCCGGGGAGAGCGCCAAGGACGCCGGCAAGATCACCGCGGGCCTGGCCGGCGCGAAGGCCGCGGAACTGGCCGGCAAGGCCTCCAAGAGCGGCAACAAGCTGGCCGGCAAGGCGTCCCGGCAGAGCCAGAAGCTGGCGGGCAAGGCCGGCGCCCGGATGAACGCCGCGACGGAGGAGGCGTGGAACCGCGCCCACCTCGCCGCGAACGCCCTTGCGGGCCGCAAGCCCGGCCTCCCGTGGAGCTTGATCCTGGGGGCAAGCCTGGTGGGGGTCGCCCTGGGATGGGCGGCGGCCACGACGGTACGGGCGGCAGCCGAGCGGCGCGCGGAGAACGAGCAGCTGGAGCTGGCGGAGACCGCGATCGTGGTCACGCCGACGTACGACAACTGAGGTCTCTCCCTTCCTCGGTGCTTCTGCCTTTTCGGTATCGAGGCCTGATCGTGGTCGCCGGACGGAGCCCTTTGCCGCCCGGCGACCACGATCAGGCCGGACACGGTTGGTGATCGTTTTCCGACGCGCCGTTCCTGTCGTACCCGAGGCTTAAGTTCCTGGCATGGAACCCGTGTTCTTCGCGTCGGAGGCCGAGCTGCGCGCCTGGTTCGAGAAGCACCACGCCGACGCCACGGAGCTGTTCGTCGGCTACTACAAGAAACACACCGGCCGGCCGACCGTGAAACACACCGAGGCCATCGCGCAGGCCCTGTGCTTCGGATGGATCGACAGCATCGGCCGCCGCATCGACGAGGACCGCTACCAGGTCCGCTTCACACCGCGGCGCAAGGGCAGCGTGTGGAGCTCGGTCAACATCGCCAAGGTGGCGGAGCTGACGGAGGCGGGGCTGATGCATCCGGCCGGCCTGCACGCCTTCGAGACGCGAAAACCCGAGAAGGTCGCCGCTTACTCGTACGAGCAGCCCGCCGACGCGGTGCTCGACGAGCAGCAGGAGGCCCGATTCCGCAGGGAGGAGGCGGCGTGGCGATGGTTCAGTGCGCAGCCGGCTTCGTACCGCCGGGCTGCGGTGCACTGGGTGGTGAGCGCAAAACGGGCAGATACGCGGGAGCGGCGGTTCGGACAGCTCGTCAGCGACTCGGCGGCCGGGCGCACAGTGCCGCCGCTCACGCGCCGGTGACGTTGCGGCGTTCGCCGGCACGCCTCGGTGCCCTCGAGCGCCGCCATCACGAGAGAGGCGGCGATGCATTCTTCGGCGCGGTTTTGCGGCCTTTCGCCGCAGACGCGTGCTTGTCTCCGGGCCCCGGTGATGCGGCATGTCACATACCCGATCGGGCGGGTTCCGGCGCGGGCCGTTCGGGCCCCTTGCCCTGGCCAGGCGTGTCGTCCGGCGTGCCCTTTCCGCAACACACCGACCTCGCCGCGGGAGGTGAGGAATCTGTATCGTGGTGCGCGGCTCGCGCCGTGGCGGGCCCTCATGATCCGGTCGTGGCGACACCCGAGTAGATAGGTCCGCTGGTGCTCAGTTCGGGAAGTCTCCTGGACAACCGCTACCGGTTGGACGAGCGTATCGCCACCGGTGGCATGGGTGACGTGTGGCGGGGCACCGACGTGGTGCTCGGCCGTACGGTCGCCGTCAAGGTGCTGCGCACCGCCATGCTCACCGATCCCGAGTTCGCCGCCCGCTTCTACGGCGAGGCGCGGATGATGGCCGCGTTCCGCCACCCCGGCGTCGTGGAGGTCTACGACTACAGCGCCGGGAACGCCGACGACGAGGACCAGTGTGCCTACCTGGTCATGGCGTTCGTCGACGGGGAGCCGCTCTCCGCGCGGCTGAAGGAGCAGGGCCGGCTCGCGGCAGCGGAGACCATGTCGATCGTCGCGCAGGCCGCCGACGCGCTGCACGCCGCGCACGAGAACGGCACCGTCCACCGTGATGTCAAGCCCGGCAACCTCATCGTCAAGCCCAGCGGCGCGGTGATCCTGGTCGACTTCGGCGTGGCCCGGTCCGCCGCGGTGACGAGCGTGACCGGTCTCAACGCCATCGTCGGCACCGCGCTCTACATGGCTCCCGAGCAGGTGGCGAAGGGAAACGTCACGCCGGCCACGGACATCTACGCGCTGGGCGCTGTGGCGTACCACTGCATTGCGGGTGTTCCGCCCTTCGACGGCGACAACGCACTCCAGGTGGCGCTGCGGCACCTCGAGGACGACCCCGAGCCGCTCCCCGACAGCCTGGCGCCGCCGGCCGTGCGCGAGCTGATCGGCCGGGCGATGGCGAAGAACCCGGCGGACCGGTTCGCCAGCGCCGCGGAGTTCGCCGAGGCCGCGCTGGCCGCCGCCGGCATGCTCGACTGGCGCGCGCAGACCGGGACGAGCATGACCCGTACGGCACTGGTCCGGCCCTCCGTGGCCGGAACCGCCCTGGCCGGCGGCGCGGCGGCCGCCGCCGCCGCAGGGATGAACCCGCAGTCCATGACCGGGACCGCCCTGACCCGGCCGATGAGCCCGGGTGCGCCCGCCGGCCGGACCATGCCGGTGCAGCGCAACCTGCTCGAAGCCGCCCAGCCGCTCACCCCGGCGCGGCCCCGGCAGTCGAAGAGCCAGCTCGCCGTGCTCCTGACGGTCATCGCCCTGTTCCTGGTGGCCGGCGGCCTGGGCGTGGCGATCTGGCTCTCGGGCAACAAGCAGGAAGACCGATCCCCTACGGCAGTGGTGCCGACCGATTCGCAGACGGCGGACGAAACCGACGAACCGGTCGAGCCGTCCGAGGAAGCGCCGACCCGGTCCACCCAGCGTCCCAACGGCGGGCAGCCCCAGCAGAGCGAGACGAAGAAGCCGAGCAAGCCGGCCTCGTCGCCGACCAGCACCCCCGCCACGACGAAGCCCACCGAGACCCCGTCGACGAAGCCACCACAGACCGAGCCGACGGAGACGGATCCGCCGGCCAGCGAGCCGCCGGACCCCACCCCCACCGACGGGGAGAACGGCGGCGGCGGCGACGCGGGCGGAGACACCGGCACCGTCACCAATTGACGTCTGCAACGCGGCCGAGGGCCGCGCTGGACACGGGTGCACGAGCGGGCGGAACGGGGCGGGAAGCGGCCACGGGCGGGTGAGGCGGCGGCGCAGGTCGGCCAGCAGCACCGGGCAGCCGACCTCGACGGCGCCCGGCTCCCGGGGGCAGGGCAGTCGCGAAAGGCGGCCGGGCGCGATCCAGTCACGCGCAAAGACGCGGTCAGCCCGCGTAAAGGGCCACGGCGCGGAAGCGGAACCACCCACTCGGGCGACCCGTTCTGCAACCCGCCTCCGCGGTGTTCTCAAGTCCACCCTCGCGCGACCGATCAAAGGGACCTGGCACGGCGCTGCACCCGAGCCGCTACCGGAGAGGCCCCCCTCAGATGACCACGCAGATTCCGTACGGCCCACCGGGCGCGGACTACCCTCAGTTCGCGGCGGGCCACGCGCAGTACCCCCCGGCCGGCTACCAGCACCCCGTCCACCACCACCCCGCGCCGCAGCACGCCGCGCCGCAGCAGCCGGTGGCGGACGTTCCGGCGCAGGTCCCGCACCAGCCGCACCCGCAGCCGGCCTACCCGACCGCGCCTCCCTGGGCCGCCCAGGCCCAGGCCCCGGCCCAGGTCCCGGCTCAGGTTCCGGCGCCGCACGCCGCGCCCGGGGCCGCTCACCCGGGTGCCACGCCGTACGGCCCCGTGCCGCAGGTCGGCGGGCTGCTGGTCCCGTACCCGGAGGAGATCCGCAATGCGCCGCGCGCGCAGGCCCCCTCGGTCTGGCCGGTGGCAGCCTTCACGTTCTTCTTCAGCATCTTCGGGGCGATCTCGGCCGCCCGCCGTTCGGATGACGCGCGCCGGGGGCGCAACGGCGTGGCGAGGTATTGGGTCACCTTCGCGATCACCTTGGTGGTCGGCGCGCTCTTCTGGAACACCGTCGTGACGTTCGCCGCGGTGCCGCTCTATCTGCAGGTGCGGGAGAGTGCGACGGTCAAGTCGCTGCAGGACAACGTGCTGCACGACGGGCAGCTCGCGAAGGCCAACGTCACCGCGACCAAGGCCGACTGCAAGCCCGCCGGCGAGTGGGTCCGCGGGAAGCGCGACTACCTGTGTGAACTGACCCTGAGCAACGGGCGGACCGGCCGGGTGCTGGTCACGTCCGACTCGCAGGGCAACTGGAAGCCGCTCGGGAAGCACTGACCCGGACCGTCGTGGCGCACCCCGCGGGGGCCGGGTGCGCCACGACGTCCGTTCCGTACGGAGCACCTACCAGGTCAGAAGACCGGCACGCCCTCGCGGACCAGGCGCCAGTTCGGCACGAAGAAGTCCGCCGGGTTGATCTCGCCCTTCGCCTGGGCCCAGTCGATCAGCAGCTGCCTGATCTCCTGCTGGGCGTTGTAGACCTGCTCCTTGACGATGCCCGGGAAGTTGCCGCCGCCGCTGCGCCGGTAGTTGTTCACCGCGACCACGAAGCGGGCGTCGGCCGCGACCGGTGCGCCGGCGATCTCGAGGCGAGTGATCCGGGAGCCCACCGGCTTGCTGATGTCGATGTCGTAGTCGACGCCGGACAACACGTCGTAGTTGTAGTCGGGGATCGCCGGGTCGCTGATCGTCTCCGGGTTCGGCGTGGCGCCGACCGGCAGCGTGACGAAGTACCTGGCCGAGTACTCCAGGTAGGCCCGCACCTCGGCGCCCGTCAGGACGACCGCTTCGAGCGTGTTGTCGTAGATGTAGAGCCCGGCCACGTCCTTGATCTTGACGTCGCCCTTGGGGAACACCGCGGTACGGCTGAACGGCGCCGCGATCGAGAGCACGGGCAGGCCGGCGTTCGGGGTGCCGGCGAGCGCGGCGGTGACGGTGTCCGTCTGCACCTTGTTGATGTAGTCCAGGATCGGCGTGTCCTTGTACCGCGACTCGGCGGCGGACAGCTCCTCGGTGGACGTCGCGACGACCTGGTTCACGTAGGCGACGGTCTTGGCGTGCTGGGATCGCACCACGGCGAGCACCTTCGGGTCCTCGGCGACCGTGTTGGTGTTCAGCAGGGCGGACTGCTTCGCGGTGATCTTCCAGCACCCGCGCTCGCGGACCAGCGTGAAGTCCATCCGGGTGAGGCGCTGGCCCCACTTCGACGGCTCCGAGAGCAGCACCTGCGCACCCGTCTGCGTGTTGGTCACGAAGCGCTGCGGTACCTCTTTGTGCGCGTGGCCGAACAGGATGGCGTCGATACCCGGGACCTGCTCGGCGATCAGCGCGCTCGGGTTCTCGTTCGGCAGCTCCGGGCCGTAGCTGCTGGTGCCGCTGTCGCCGCCGTGGGCGGAGACGAAGACCAGGTCGGCGCCGCGGGCGCGCATGATCGGCACCCACTTGGCGGCCGTCTCGATCATGTCCTTGAAGACCAGCTTGCCCTCGACGTTCGCGCGGTCCCAGATCGCCACGCCCGGGTTGGTCAGGCCGAGGATGCCGACCCGCAGGGTCGGTGCGCCGTGGCCGAGGGAGACCTTCTTGATCACGTACGGCGTGAAGGCCGGCCGGCCGGTCTTCGGGTCCACCGCGTTGGCGGCCAGCGCCGGGAAGCCGAGCTGGCGGATCCAGAGGTTGAGCAGGGGCAGGCCGTAGTTGAACTCGTGATTGCCCAGCGTCACCGCGTCGTAGTGCAGGACGTTCATCGCCCGGGCCATCGGGTGTCGCTCGCCGGTCTCGGTGATCGGCTCCTGCTTGGCGTAGTACGTGGCGAGCGGCGTGCCCTGGATCGTGTCGCCGGCGTCGAGGACCAGGGTCGCCTTGCCCCGCCGCTCGGCACGGATCTGGTTCACCAGCGCCGCGAGCTTCGCGACCCCGACGTCGTTGTGCGCGCTGTCGTCGTACTCGAGGTCCTTGTAGTAATCCCAGTTGTAGACGTTGCCGTGGGTGTCGGAGGTGCCGAGCACGGTGAGGTCGTAAGTGCGGGAGCCACCCGGGGCAGTGGGGGCGGCGGAGGCGGCGCCGGACGCGACGACGGGAGCGGCGGCACCGGCGGCGGCAGCCGCCAGCACAGTGCGCCGCGAGACGCCTGCGGGGAGGGTCATACCGAACCTTTCGAAGGAATTGTCCGGGCGCCTCGTGAGCGCCCATCGACGCACCATAACCGCCGATGCATCGATGGGCGAGACCGCGTCACCTGCCGATACGACCGGAGCCGTCGCACACGACGGTGCCTCGATCGCCTAGGATCGCCGCCATGTCCGCGCAGCCCGATCTGCCGCTGCGTCCCATGACGCTCGGTGAGCTGCTCGATGCCGCCATGACGCTGCTCCGGGCCCGGGCGCGGCCGCTGCTGCTCACCGCCGGCGTGCTGGCCGTGCTCGAGCAGGCCCTGCTCCTGCCGTTGCGGGCCGCCGCCGTCGCGACGCCGCCGGTGTACGGACCGGCGAAGCACCACTTCGGGGCGTGGTGGGTGCTGGTGGCCGCCGGGTTCGCCACCGAGGGGTTCGTCATCTGCGTGCTGGGCGCGATCGCCGCAGCCGCTGCCGGACCCGCGCTCCTCGGCCGGCCGCTGCGGGACCGGGACGTGTGGAAGCGGGTACGCCCGATCCCGACCCTGTTCGCCGCCGTCGTCTTCGGCGCGGCCTGCGGGGTCGCCGCATTCGTCGGGTTCGTCGGCTGGGTCTTCGTATACGGGGCCTTCGGCCTGGTCAGCGCCGTCATCGTGATCGACCGGTCGGGCTCGTTCGGGCGCGCCGCGCGGCTGGCGATGCGGGGCGGGATGCGCGGGGCCTGGACCCGGATCGCCGCGTACGTGACATGGTTCGCGGTGCGGATGGCGCTCGGCGCGGGCTGGGTCACGGTCCTCACCTGGCTGACCGGCGACCGCCCGGAGTGGCTGGGGTGGACCGCCCCGGTGGCGTGGGCGGCCGCCAACACCGTCGCGTACGCGGCCCTGGCCTGCGTCGACGGGGTGCTGCTGCTGGAGACGCGGATCCGTACGGAAGGACTCGACATCGCCATCAGCCGGGCGCGCAGCCGCGGCCAGGACGAGGCGGCAGCCCTGGTGTACGCGCCGTGACCCGGGTCTGGGACGAGTTCGCGGCGTCGGTCTTCGACCGGATCTCGCCGCAACTCCTGCTGTTCCTGCTGCTCGTGGCCGCCGGCGTGGCCGGCGCGCTCTGGTACTGGTATCCCGCCTGGGTGCCGCGGCGGATGCCCCGGTGGCGGGTCCGGCGGCCGCGTTGGCGGCTGCCGCGCCTGCGGTGGCGGAGGAAGAAGCGGACGAAGAAGACGGGGACCGGCGTGGAGGGGACCACGGCGGCGCCCGTCTTCGAGCCGAGCGTGGTGCTGCCCGACGGCACGCTGCTCGCCGACCGGCTCGCTGCCGAGGGCCGCTATGCGGAGGCGATCCGGCAGCGGCTGCGCGACCTGGTCGGCGACCTCGCCGTGGCCGGCATCGTCGCGCCGCTGCCCGGCACGACCGCCGCCGAGGTCGCCGCGACCGCCGCGGCGCAGCGCCCGGCGATGGCCGCCCCGCTCGGCGGCGCCACGGACCTGTTCTCCGAGATCTGGTACGGCGACCGCCCGGCCCGGCGCGACCACGACGACCACATGCGAGCCCTGACCGGCGAGGTCCGCACGCGGATGAGGGGCGGTACGCCGTGAAGAACCCCCGCACGCTGCGCCTGATCGTGCCGTTCGCGGTGGTCCTGGGCCTCGCCACGATCACCGGCGTGGCGCACGCGGTGCAGCAGCCCGATCCGACCGACGCCACCTTCCTCTCCCCCACCAGCGACAAGGGTGAGGGCGCGCGCCGGCTCGCCGAGGGGCTCGCCGGCAAGGGCGTCGCCGTCGATGTGCGGGGCTCCAGCCAGGAGGCTCTCGACGCGGTCGGCACCCTCGGCGACGCGACGCTCTTCGTGACGGCTCCGGGGCTGGTGCACCCGGCGTACCTGAAGAGATTCGCCACCCTGCCGCCGGGGGTGCGGGTCGTCCTGGTGGCTCCGCGCGAGAACGAGCTGCGCAAGGTCGGGCTCGTCGTCCCGGTCGGCGGTCCGCGCTGGACCGCGGCCGCGCCCGCGCCCGGGTGCGCCGCCGACTTCGCGGACGCGGCCGGCCCGGCGGCGGCCCTGCGCTGGCGCTACGACGCGGCCGAATACAGCTCGCTGACCTGCTACGACGGCGGCCTGGCGGAGCTACGGCCCGGCGGAGCCGAGATCACTCTGGTCGGCGCGGTGGACCCGTTCCGCAACGACCGCGCCGACGAGCACGGCAACCGCGCGCTGGCCGTCGGGCTGCTGTCGCGCAGTCCGCGGGTGGTCTGGCTCGACATGCACGAGCGGGAGCCCGCGCCGCAGATTCCGCCGGACCCGTCGACGGGACAGGGGTCGGACCCCGGCGACTACGAGGGTGACGGCCAGGGCCCGACGGACAACGGCGACCGGGACGACGAACCCGTCGAGGAGCCGACCGGCACGCCGCCGGACGGCGAGACCCAGGGCGGCACCGAGGGCGACGGCACGGTGGCCGGCAGCCCGCTCGCCCAGGCTTTCCCGCCCTCGGTGTGGGCCACGCTGGCGCTGCTCGTGCTCGCCGCGGTCGCGCTGGCCCTGGCGTCCGCCCGGCGCCTCGGCGCGCCGGTCGCCGAGCCGCTGCCGGTGCAGGTCCGCACGGCCGAGACGGTCCGGGGCCTCGGTGGCCTGTACCGGCGGGCGCGGGCGCGCGGCACGTCGCTGGCCACCGTACAGTCGGCGGCGCGGATGCGGCTCGCGGAGCATTTCGATCTTCCGCCCGGCACGCCCGTCGACGAGCTGGCCGCGCGGGTGGCGGCGTACACGGGACTGCCGGAGGACGACGTCCGGCACCTGCTCGGCGGCGGGGTCGAGGACAGCGACGCGGAGCTGGTCCGCGCCGCGACGGCGGTGCAGGACCTGGTCAGGTCCGTCACCGGGCAGCAGCACTGGCAACAGGCACCGGACGAGGGGAATGTGACGTGACGTCTTCGCTACCGGCCGAGGCCCTCGCGGCCCGCGAAGCGCTCCAGCGCCTGCGGAACGAGGTCGCCAAGGCGGTCATCGGGCAGGACGCGGTGGTCGGCGGCGTGGTCATCGCTCTGCTCTGCGGCGGTCACGTGCTGCTCGAGGGCGTGCCGGGCGTCGCGAAGACGCTGCTGGTGCGCGCGATGGCGGCCGCGCTGGACCTCGAGACCAAGCGGGTGCAGTTCACGCCGGACCTGATGCCGGGCGACGTGACCGGTTCGCTGATCTACGACGCGCGCTCCGCGGCGTTCAACTTCCGCCCCGGCCCGATCTTCACCAACCTGCTGCTCGCCGACGAGATCAACCGCACCCCGCCGAAGACGCAGGCCGCGCTGCTCGAGGCGATGGAGGAGCGTACGGTCAGCACCGACGGCGAGTCCCGGCGCCTGCCCGAGCCGTTCATCGTCGTGGCCACGCAGAACCCCATCGAGTACGAGGGCACGTACCCACTGCCCGAGGCGCAGCTGGACCGGTTCCTGCTCAAGCTGGCCGTACCGCTGCCGGAGCGCCAGGAGGAGCTCGGCGTGCTGCGCGCCCACCACCTCGGCTTCGACCCGCGGGACCTGAAGGCGGCCGGGGTGGGCCCGGTGGCCTCCGCCGCCGACCTGGCCGCCGGCCGCGAGGCGGTACGCCGGGTGGCCGTCGCCGAGCCGGTGCTGGAGTACATCGTCGACCTGTGCCGCGCCACCCGGGTCGCACCGGCGCTGGAGCTGGGGGCGTCGCCGCGGGGCACCACCGCGCTGCTGGCCGTGGCGAAGGCCCGGGCCTGGCTCAGCGGCCGGGAGTACGTGATCCCGGACGACGTCAAGGCGTTCGCGGTCCCCGTCCTGCGGCACCGGGTGCGGCTGCGAGCCGAGGCTGAGCTGGACGGGGTCACCACCGACTCGGTGCTGCAGTCCGTGCTCGGCGCCGTACCCGCGCCCCGCTGAGCCGACCGTGGTCACCAGGCGCTTCGCGCTGCTGCTGGCGCTCGGCGTACCGCTGCCGGCGCTGCTGCCCTCGCCATGGCTGCTGACGCTCGCCGTGCTGGGGCTCGCGACCGGTGCCGCCGCGCTGGACGCGCTGGTCGCGGCCCCGCTCAGCCGCGTCTCGCTGCGGCGCGACGGGGACGAGACAGTGTGGCTCGGGGGTACGGCGACCACGACGCTGACCGTCGGCAACACCGCCCGCCGGCCGATGTGGCTGCGGCTGCGCGACCGCTGGGTGCCGTCGGCGGGCGCGGACCGCACCGAGCACCGGCTCAACCTGCTGGCGGGTGAGCAGCAGCAGGTAACCACCACGCTCACGCCCACGCGACACGGCGACCGGGCGGCGGTGCGGGTGACGCTGCGCTCGTACGGGCCGCTCGGGCTCGCATACCGGCAGCGGTCGCAGCGGTGGAACGAGCGCGTCACGCCGGAGTGGACCCTTCGGGTGCTGCCGCGCTTCCCGTCGCGGCGGCTGCTGCCGGAGAAGCTGGCGAAGCTGCGCATCTTCGACGGCGCCGTCGTCACCCGCGGGCGGGGGCAGGGCACCGAGTTCGACGTGCTGCGCGAGTACGTCGTCGGCGACGACGTGCGCTCGATCGACTGGCGGGCCTCCGCGCGTACGCATGACGTGGTGGTGCGCACCTGGCGCCCGGAGCGGGACCGCCGCGTGGTCTGCGTGCTGGACACCGGCCGCACCTCGGCGGCGCGGATCGGCGACGAGCCCCGGCTGGACGCCGCCATCGACGCGGCGCTGCTGCTGGCGGTGCTCGCCTCGAAGGCGGACGACCGCGTCGACATGCTGGCGGTGGACACCGCCGTACGCGCGAAGGTCGAAGGCGGCGGCCACCGCACCAAGCTGCCCCGCCTGATCAGCTCGATGGCGGCCCTCGAGCCGGCCCTGGTGGAGACGGACTTCGGCCTGGTCGCCGGCGACCTGCTGCGCCGCGACCACAAGCGGGCCCTGGTGGTGATCTTCTCGGCGCTCGACGCGGCGCCGATCGTCGAGGGCCTGCTGCCCATCCTGTCCCGGCTCACCACGAAGCACCGGGTCGTGCTGGCCGCCGTCCGGGACCCGGAGACCACCCGGCTCGCCCAGCTGCCGGCGAGCGGCGCCACGGCGGAGGACGTGCACCTCGCCGCGGCCGCCGAACTGGCCCTGGCCGAGCGCGGCCGGGTCCGGGCGTTGCTGACCCAGCAGGGCGTGATCGTGGTCGACGAGCCCCGGGAGACGTTCGCCTCCAAGGTCTCCGACGTCTACCTCACTCTGAAGGCCGCCGGCCGCCTCTGACCAGGCGTTGCCGACAGGCGGCACCCGGTGCGGGGCGCGAGGATGGTGCCATGACGTCTGAGTGGAGCCGGTCGCGGCGGCCCGTGACCGGCGGGCTGACGCTGCTGTTCGCGTTCGCCGGCGGCGCGGCCGTGGGAAACCTGTACTGGGCGCAGCCGCTGCTCGAGCTGATCGCGAACGATCTGCACGCCTCCACCGCGACCGCGGGTTGGCTGGTCACCGCGACCCAGATCGGCTACGCGGCGGGCATCCTGCTCCTGGTGCCGCTGGGCGATGTGCTGAACCGGCGTCTGCTGGTGCCGGTGCTGATGCTGTGCGCGGCCGCGGCCCTCCTGGCATGCGCCGTCGCACCGTCCATGGGCGTACTGCTGGTGGCGATCGCCGTGCTGGGGCTGACGACGGTCTCGGGGCAGGTCCTCACGCCGCTGGCAGGCGATCTGGCCGACGACACCAACCGCGGTCACGTCGTCGGCACCGTCGTGTCGGGCATCCTCACCGGCATCCTGGTGTCCCGGACGATCAGCGGCCTGGTGGCCGCCGTCGCCGGGTGGCGCGCCATCTACGTCGTCGCGGCTGCCGCGGCGGTCCTGTTCGCGGTCCTGCTGTATCGGGCGATCCCACCGCTGCCGCCCAAGACCCGCCTGACGTACCCGGCGTTGATCGCTTCAGTGGCGGCCGTGGTGGCGCGCGAGCGGACGGTCCGCTGGACGCTGGTGCTCGGCGCGACCGGCTTCGCCGCGTTCACGATGTTCTGGACCGCCCTGACGTTCCTGCTCAGTGGGCCGCCGTTCGGCTATCCGGTATCCGTGATCGGGCTGTTCGGCCTCGCCGGGCTCGCGGGCGCCGTCGCCGCGCAGCGCTCCGGACGACTGCACGACCGCGGCTGGTCGTTACCGGCAACGGGCGCCTCGTGGGGCGTGGTCCTCCTGTGTTTCGTCGGCGCGGCGTTCACCGGCCGTACCGTCGTCGGCGTCGTCGTCGTGGTGGTCGTCATCGATGTCGCCCTGCAGGCGGTTGCCATCCTCAACCAGCTACGGGTCTTCGCCGTCTCGCACGAGGCCCGCAGCCGGCTCAACACCGCCTACGTCACGAGCAACTTCATCGGCGGAGCGATCGGTTCCGCCGTGGCCACCGTGCTGTGGTCCGCCGGCGGGTGGACCGCGGTCTCGATCGCCGGAGCTGCCCTGAGCACGTTCGCCGTGGCCGTCTGGGCAGTGGGGCGTCGTGGGGCGCTGGTCGTCGCCGGAATCCGTTAAGCCGTGGGGACCTCGGCGACCGTGTGCTCCGGCGCCAGCTCCGAGCTCTCCCCGCGCCGGTGCGCCGCGCCGCCCACGCCGAGGGCGTACCCGAGGAAGGCGAGCCAGACCGCGAACCCGACGCCGATGCGGATCGGGTCCGGCCAGCCCGACGGTGTCAGGTACGCCTCCAGGACGCCCGACACCAGGAGGATCACGACCAGGCCGAGCGCCACCAGCATCCCGGCGCGGGCGCGTTCCGCGAGTGCCCGGCCGCGGGTGCGGTGCGGCCCCGGAGCGATCCAGGCCCAGCCGATGCGCAGGCCGACGCCGGCGGCCACGAAGATGGCGGTCAGCTCGAGGAAGCCGTGCGGGAGGATGTAGCCGAAGAACGTGCCGCCCTGGCCCGCGTTCATCATGACAGCGCCGGTCAGGCCCAGGTCGAAGGTGTTCTGGCCGAGGATCCACAGCACCGGCACGATCAGTACGCCGGAGGCGAGGCACTGACCCGCGATCATGGCGTTGTGCGTCCAGACGTTCGCGGCGAAGTTCTGGGCCTGGAACTCGCTGTAGTAGTTGACGAAGTCCTTGCCGGCGTACTGCTCGACGGCCGACGGCGGGATGAAGGTCTCGACGATCTCCGGGTGGGCGGCGAAGTAGGCCATCAGCGCCCCGGCGACCAGCACGTCCAGCGCCATCACCGTCAGCCACCAGCGGCGCGCCCGGTAGAGCTCCAGCGGGAGCGTCGTGGTGAAGAAGCGGGCCATCGGACGCCAGGAGAAACGGCGGCCGCCGGTGACCGCCGAGCGGGCGGCGATGACGAGCTGGGACAGCGACGCCAGCAGGATCGGGTCGGGTGAGTGGCTGCGGACCACCGACAGGTGCGTGGCCGCCCGCTGATACAGCAGCACGAGCTCGTCGGCCTCGGCGGCCGACAACTTGCGCCGGCGGGTCAGCGCATCGAGCCGGTTCCACTCCCCGCGGCGCTCGCTGACATAGGCGTCCAGGTCCACCGGCGCAGCGTATCGGGCGCCGATCAGGTTAACTACCACGCATGACGATGGCGGTGCCGGCGACCGGCGGACGGGGTGAGCAGCTCGTCAACGGCGAGGCCGTGGAGGTCGACGTCCGGCATGCCCGGATCGGCTCGCGCGGGCTGGCGCTGCTGCTCGACATGATCGTGCAGATCCTGCTCGGCCTCGTGCTGTTCACGCTGACCGGCGCTATCAGCTCGTCGGCGCTCGGCAGCGCCGTCGACGAGGCGCTCATCGAGGCCATCGCCACCGCGTCGGTGATCCTGGTCTTCGTCGCGTACCCGACGGTCGTGGAGACCCTCAGCAACGGGCGCAGCCTCGGCAAGCGGGCGATGGGCCTGCGCGTGGTGCGGGAGGACGGCGGCCCGATCCGGGTACGCCACGCCCTGGTCCGCAGCCTCGTCGGGATCGCCGTCGAGTGGCCCGGCCTGCTCTTCCCGCCGTTCACCTGGGCGGTGGCGCTGACCACGATGCTGTTCTCGCCGCAGGGCCGCCGCCTGGGCGACCTGGCGGCCGGCACGCTCGTGATCCACGAGCGGTCCCCGGCGCCCTGGGGCTGGGTGCCTGCGATGCCGCCGCAGCTCGCGGACTGGGCCGCGGGGCTGGATCTGACCAACCTCGACGACGACCTGGCCCTGGCCGCCCGGCACTACCTGGCCCGGGCGGCGGACATCCGGCAGCCGATGAACGGGCGGTTCGCGTACGGGCTGGCCGCCGAGATGAGCGAGCGGATCGCCCAGCCGGTCCCGCCCGGGGTGCCGCCGTGGATGTTCCTGACCGCCGTGCTCGCCGAGCGCCGCCGCCGCGCCAACCAGCGGGTGCACGCCAGCCGGGCGCTGACCCAGCGGATCTGGCCGGGCTTCGGCCGCCTGGAGTGGGCCCGCGCCACCGGTCCGACCTGGGATCCGGCGGGCACGAACCCACCCCTGCTCGGCGTCGTCAAGGAAGAGGGCCGGCCCTCCTAGAGCTTCGCGGGCGTGGCGATTCCCAGCAGGTCGAGGCCACGCCGCAACGTGCGCCCGGTCAGCAGGCAGAGCGACAACCTGCTTTCCCGTACGCCCTCCGCCGCCTTGAGCACGGGGCACTGTTCGTAGAAGGCGGTGAACAGGGACCCCAGCCCGTACAGGTAACCGGCCAGGCGGTGCGGTTCGAGCGTGGCGGCGACCGACTCCACCGCCGGCTCGAAGGCGAGGAGCTGCAGCGCCAGCGCCCGCTCGGCGGGATGGCCGATCCGCACCGCCGGGCGGAACTGTCCGGCGCGGTCCAGGATCGAGCGGATCCGGGCGTACGCGTACTGCAGGTACGGCCCGGTATTTCCGGTCAGGGCGAGCATCCGGTCCCAGTCGAAGACGTAGTCGGACATGCGGTCGCCGGCGAGGTCGGCGTACTTGATCGCGCCGGTGCCGACCGCGGCGGCGATCTCCGGGGCCGGGTTCAGCGCGGACGCCCGGGCCACCGCCTCGTCGAGCACGGCGGAGAGCTTCACCGAGTCGCCGGACCGGCTGCGGAACATCTTGCCGTCGGTGCCCAGGATCGAGCCGAAGGCGACGTGTTCCGCGGTGACGCCCTCGGGCAGCCAGCCGGCCTCCGCGGCCACGGCGTACACCATCCGGAAGTGGGTCCGCTGGGGCGCGCCGACGACGTAGAGCAGCCGGGTGGCACCGAGGTCCCGGACCCGGTGGCGCAGGGCGGCCAGGTCGGTGGCCGCGTACCCGAATCCGCCGTCGCTCTTGCGCACGATCAGCGGCAGCGGCCCGCCGTCGCGGCCGGTGAAGCCCTCCGGGAACACGCACAGCGCACCGTCGCTCTCGACGAGCAGACCCTTGGCGTCGAGCTCGTCGACGACCGACGCGAGCATGCCCTGGTAACTGCTCTCCCCGGCGAAGTCGGCCGCCGTGAGGGTCACCCCCAGCCGTTCGTACGCCTCCAGCAGGTAACGCTGCGATTCGGCGACGAGGGTGCGCCACAACGCCAGCGTCTCCCGGTCGCCGGCCTGCAGCCGGACGACGCGCAGCCGTGCCCGGGTCCGGAACTCCTCGCTGCCGTCGAACTCGGCACGGGCCGCCTGGTAGAACGCGGTGAGGTCGCCGGCCTGCGAGATCCCGGTCGCGCCCACGTCGAGCAGGTGCTCGATGAGCATGCCGAAGGCGGTGCCCCAGTCGCCCACGTGGTTGGCGCGGACGACGTCGTGGCCCCGCCATTCCAGCGTGCGGGCGAGCGCGTCACCGATCACGGTCGACCGCAGATGCCCGACGGTGAGCTCCTTCGCGATGTTCGGCGCCGAGTAGTCCACGACGACGGTCCGCGGCTCCTTCGTCTGTGCCACGCCGAGCCTGGCGTCCGCGGTCACGTCGTCGAGGGCGGACGCGATCAGCTCGTCGGCGACCGTCAGGTTGAGGAAGCCCGGCCCGGACACGTCGGCGGTCGCGATCCCCGCGAGATCCGCCCGGGCGACGACCTCGGCGGCGAGGTCGCGCGGCGAGCGGTTCAGCCGGCGGGCGAGGGGCAGCACCGCCCCGGACTGGAAGTCGGCGTGCTGCGAGCGCCGCACGGCGGGATCGACGATCGCCTGCGCGACCTCGGCGAGCGCGGGCGCGAGCCGCGCGGAGAGCAGAGCTTCGAGATTCATGGCCAACCCATCGACGGTACGGCGGGAGGCGGGCCGGCCGGGAGCCACGAGACAGCCTGCGTCACCGGCGGACGACCCGCCGGTGGAGGACACGTGCTAGCTCAACCGGAGGGTGATGCCCCGGCGTCGCTCCCGGTTGATGCTGTGCACCCGCCGAGCCTAGCGGTCCGCTCCCGCGCCCGGCGAGCACAATAGGCCGATGGCGACCGACCAGGGCTGGGATCCGGCGGCGCCCGGGGTGCTGCGCCTGCCGTCCGGGCGGCTGGTCCGCGGCCGTGCCCTGCGCCGGCCCGTGCCGCCCGGCCCCGAACCGCAATTCGGCGTCTACCTGCTCGGCAGCGCTCCCCCGCCGGTGACCTGGGAGAGCCGGTGGCTGCGCTGGCCCGACTTCCGTCTCCCCGCCGACCGCGACGCGGCCGCGGCGGTGCTGCACGAAGCCTGGCAGCGGGCGGCCGGCGAACGGGTGGAGATCGCCTGCGGCGGCGGACGTGGCCGCACCGGAACCGCGCTGGCCTGCCTCGCTGTCATCGACGGCGTGGCCGCCGCGGAGGCCGTCGCCTTCGTCCGCGACCGCTACGACCGCCGGGCGGTGGAGACGCCGTGGCAGCGCCGCTACGTCCGGGCGTTCACGGCAGCCGCTCGGCGCCGGCGCGGGTGAGGTCTTCCAGATAGCGGTCGATCCGCTCGGCGGTCCGGCCATCGGTGATCATGAGCTGGAGCCCGGCCTCGTCCTTGCCGGCGCCGCCGCGGAGGCTCTCCACCCGCGCCCGGACCGGGACGGGTTCGCCCGGGTGGCCCAGTCCCTCGACCTCGACCAGCTCGCCGACGGTCAGGCCGCCGTCCGTCAGCCGGACCCGCAACCCACCGCTGCTGACGTCGATCAGCGACGCCTCGACCGGGTCGCTGCCGCGCCGCTGCAGCCGGACCGTCCCGGTCACGCTCACCCGCTCCGACTGGCGGCGTTCGAGCTGGGCGGCCAGGCCCGACATCCCCTCGACCCGGTCGATGGTCCGCCCGACACGCTCGGTGAGCCGGCCGACCACGGTGCCCTGGTCGGCGGCGACCGCCCGCAGCGAGGTGGCCGCCTCGCCCACACTCCCGATCCCGGCGACCATCGCGGCGATGGCGTCGGCCATCCGCGACGTGTCGCGCTCCAGCTCGGCGATGGTGCCGGCGATCTGCTCGGTGGAGTCCGCGGTGCTGGTGGCCAGGTCCTTCACCTCGTCGGCCACGACCGTGAAGCCCAGCCCCAGCTCGCCGGCGCGGGCCGCCTCGATCGTCGCGTTGAGGGCCAGCAGCCGGGTCTGCCCGGCGATGCCCTGAACCAGCTGGGCGGTGGAGGCCACCCGGCGCAGACTCTGCTCGAGGGACGCGATGACCTCCTCCGCCCGGCGGGCGTGGTCCACCACCGCCGAGGTCGCCGCGTCGGTGGCCGCGATGCCCCCGTCGATGGTGTCGGCGGCCCGCCGTACCTCGGCCACCTGGTCGGTGACCTCGCGCAGCTCCCCGGCGATCACGGTCGTGGACTCGTCGATGACGGCCTGCGCGCGCTGGCGCAGCCGCAGCTCTGCCTGCTTCTGATGTTGGAAGCCGACCTGGAACTGCTCCTCGCGGATCGCCTGGACCTCGCGCTGCCGGTCCTTGCGGGCGAGCATCCGCGACCGCGCCGCGCCGATCGCCCGGCCGACGTCGGCCAGCTCGTCACGTCCCGCGGGCAGCGCCCGCTCGGCGAGATCCCCGTCGGCGACCGCTTTCACCGCCCGGGCGGCGAGCCCGGCGTCGTGCCGGATGCGCCAGCGCACCGCCGCCGCGAACCACACGGCCAGCAGGACACCGGCCACGCCGGCAAGAGACATGAGCCGCTGCGCGCCGGAATCGCTGAGCCGGCCGGAGGCGGTCACCGCACCGGAGGCCGCGGCGAGCAGCACCGGGATCAGGAGCCGCGCGCCGGTCGGCATCCGGTCGGCGGCGGCGAGGACGGGACGCAGGAGGACGGGCGCGGCGGGGTCACTGCCCATCGCGGCCGCTACAGCCGGTCCGCGTCCGCGAGGATGTCCGGCGCCAGCAGCCGCTGTGCGCCGAGCACCTCCATGCCCAGCAGATGACCGTCGGCGTCGAAATCCAGCACGATCATCCCGTCCGGGCGGTCCACGGTGATGTTCTCCACGGACCGGTGCTCGGCGCT
This sequence comes from Actinoplanes sp. NPDC049681, assembly GCF_044465265.1. Taxonomy (NCBI): domain Bacteria; kingdom Bacillati; phylum Actinomycetota; class Actinomycetes; order Micromonosporales; family Micromonosporaceae; genus Actinoplanes; species Actinoplanes sp. NPDC049681. The sequence goes on along the minus strand of NZ_JBITLP010000002.1, from coordinate 199,649 downwards.
CGCGATCTCCACGTACGCCGCGTCGGCGTCGGCGTCCAACGTCATCCGCATGCCCCGATTCCATCACGGCCGGGCGCCCCCCAGACCCGGTTCGGGCCAAGACGCCGGAGGTCGGCCCGGGGAGCCTCAGGGAGGATTGTTCAGACGGTGAACCCGGCCACCAGCTTCTTCAGTTCGGCGCTGGTACGGGCCAGCTCCTCGGCCGACGCCTGCGCCTCCCGCACCACCGTGGTGGTCTCGCCGACCGCGGTCGAGACGCCGGCGATGTTCGCCGCGATGTCCCGGCTGCTCTGCGCCGCCTCGGCCACGTTACGGCCCATCTCGCCGGTGGTCGCGGTCTGCTCCTCGACCGCCGCGGCGATCTGGTTCTGGTAGTCGCTGATCCGGCTCACCACGCTGCTGATCTGCGCGATCGCCCCGACCGCGTCGCCGGTGTCGGCCTGGATGGTCTGCACCAGCCGGCCGATGGTCTCCGTCGCCTTCGCCGTCTCCTGGGCCAGGTCCTTGACCTCGCCGGCGACCACCGCGAAGCCCTTGCCCATCTCGCCGGCCCGGGCCGCCTCGATGGTGGCGTTGAGGGCGAGCAGGTTGGTCTGCTCGGCGATCGACGTGATCAGGCCGACCACGGCGCTGATCTCCGCGGACGACTCGCCCAGCTTGCCGACGCTGACGTTGGTCTTGTCCACGACGGTGACCGCCTCGGCGGCGACCCGGGCCGCCTCACCGGCGTTGCGGCTGATCTCGTCGATGGCGGAACCCATCTCCCGGCTGCCCGCCTCGAGGGTACGGACGTTGCCGGAGACGTCGCCGGCGAGCGCGGCGACCGCGGACGCCTGCGAGTCCACCTGCGCGCTCGAGTCGGCGACCCGGCCGGAGATCTGGGACAGGTCGTCGGAGGTGGTGGCGATCGTGCCGGCGTGCCCGGCGATCGCGGCCACGGTCTCCCGCAGCGACTCCGCGGTGCTGTTCAGCGCCTCGCCCAGCTTGCCCAGCTCGTCGCGGCGCCTGAGGTCGGTACGGGCGGTCAGGTCCCGCCCGGCGAGGCGGCCGAGCGCGGAGACCACGACCGCGAGCGGGCGCACCACCGACCGGGTCGCCCAGAAGGCCAGCAGGATCGCGAGGAGCAGGGCCAGCACCAGCGTGCCGCCGAGCACCTCCTCACTCGTCGTCCGCACCTTCTCCGCCTCGGCGCTCACCTTGGCGGCGCGCGCCTTGACCGACTTGTAGAGCTCGCTGGTGACGTCGAGCACGGCGCCCCAGGAGTCGGACGCGGCGCCGTCGTTGATGCTGCCCATGACCTTCTGCAGGGTGGCCTTGCCGTCGTCCGCCTTGAGCCAGCCCAGCATCTTGTCGTCCCAGGCGAAGAAGTCGTCCCAGGCCGGCTTGAGCTTGGCGAAGGTGGTCCTCTCGGAGGCGGTCAGGCTCTTGGTGTCGATCTCACCCAGCAGCTCGTAGACCGACTTCTTGGAGTCCAGCAGCCCCTGGCGGTTGAACTCATCCTCCCCGTTGAGGTACTCGAACCCGTACGCCGCGACGTCGTTGACCCACAGCGACTGCCACCCGGAGATGTCGGCGGCGTAGTACTCGACGTCCTGGATCTGGCTGCGAAGCCGCTCGAGGACCGCCACGCGAGCCCGGGAGTCGCTCTGCTGGCGCATGCCCCACCACCCGGCCGCCGCGGCGACCACGATCAGCATCACGAGCACCAGGAAGGACGCGCCGAGCCGCTTGCCGACGCTGACGTCTGAGATACGCACGAATTTCTTTTCGGTTGCATCCCCCCGGCCCCTGAGCGCGTGTCAGCTAAATCGCCTTTGCCGGGCCGCCTCGTACAGGGCGACCGTCGCGGCCGAGGCGGCGTTCAGCGAGCTCGCCGCCCCGGTGATGGGGATGCGCACCATGCGGTCACAGGCGTCACGCCAGGCGGCGCTGAGGCCGTGGGTCTCGTTGCCGACCGCCAGCACGGTCGGGCCGGTCAGGTCGTGCTCGGCGATGTCGACCGGCCCCCGCTCGTCGGTGCCCACGACCTGCACGGGTACGCCCACGGCACCCGCCCACTCCAGCACCTCCCGGTGGCTCGGCACCCGCACCACGGGCAGGGCGAAGAGGGAGCCGGTGGAGGCCCGTACCGCCTTCGGGTCGTACGGGTCGGCGGCGTGCCCGGTGACGACCACGCCCGTGGCCCCGAACGCGTCCGCCGAGCGCACCAGCGTGCCGATGTTGCCCGGGGTGGTGGGCCGGTCGAAGACCACGACCAGCAGATCCGGCCCGACGGGCAGCCGGGCCAGGTCGTCGGCGGGCAGCCCGACGACGGCCAGCAGCTCGGGCGCCTCCTCGTCCTTGCCGCCCAGCTCGCCCATGAGCTCGGCGGAGAGCACCGCCCGGGGCACGCCGGCCGTCTCGATCAGGTCGCGCGCCCACCGGGACAGCCCGGGTCCCTCGGCGGTGAGCAGCGCCCGGATCTCCCAGCCGTGCTCGACGGCCAGCGAGATCGGGCGTACGCCCTGGACGAGGAACTCACCCGCCCGCTGCCGCTTGGTGCGATTGCCGAGCAGCGCCTGCCACTGCTGGAAGGTGGCGTTGCGGGTGGTGATCCGTAAGGTCCTGGGCACGCCGTCCGAGGTTACGGCGTGGGCGGGAAGCTCGTGTAGTCGGGGAAGTTGCCGTAGAGCCGCTCCCCCGGCGCGCCCACGGTGACCGCCTGCACGAGCAGGTCGCCGCCGACGAAGGCGCCCTTCCAGGACGCGCCGCGGCCGCCGAAGGTCTCCTCCCGGTCGCCCCGCGAGCGCGGCTCGTTGATCCCGACCTTGTACGCCTGCACGTCCTTCGCCAGCTTGGCCGCCAGCTCCTCGTCGTCGACGGCCACGCTCGCCACCAGCGCCCCGCTGCCGGCGTTCATCGCCGACAGCAGCTCGTCCTCGGTGTCGACCACGATGATCGTGTCGACCGGCCCGAACGGCTCCGTATGCATGAGCCGGGACCGTCCCGGCGGGGCCAGCAGCGCCGTGGGGCCCACGTACGCACCGATGTCCTGCCCGTCGATGAACCGCCCGGCCGCCGCCACGCCCCGGTACAGCGGCACCGCCCCGCCCTTGATCGCATCGTCCACCTTCCGCCGCAGCTCAGCGGCCTTCCCGGCGCTGATCAGCGGCCCGAAGTCGAGCTCCGGCAGCGGATCACCGGCCCGCTCCACGGCGAGCGGGTGCCCGAACCGCACCGCCTTCACCACGGGCAGGTAGACGTCCAGGAAGGCGTCGACGAGATCGCGCTGCACCACGAAGCGGGGGTACGCGGTGCAGCGCTGCTTGCCGTACTCGAAACCCTTGCGCAGATGTCCGGCCAGCAGGTCCCACTGCGAGAACTTCCAGATTCCCCAGGCGTTGAGCCCCTCCTGCTCGATGAAGTGCCGTTTGTCGCGGTCGAGCAGCGCGCCGGCGACCTTCCCGCCGTTCGACCGCCCGCCGACGAAGGCCACCGCACCGATCTCCGGGGCGGTGACGAGCACCTCCGACAACTCCTCACCGCTGCCGGAGAGCAGGGTCACGGGCAGCCCGGCCCGGGCCATCAACGCGTGCGCCAGGGTCAGGCAGACGGCGCCGCCCTGCGACGGCGTCTTGGCGATCACCGCATTGCCGGCGAGCAGCTGCACGAGCTCGGCGTGGACCAGCACGCTCATCGGGTAGTTCCACGAGGCGATGTTGCTCACCGGCCCCGGCAGCGGCTCTCGGCCCGCGACCTGGCGTTCGATCTGCTCGGCGTACCAGCGCACGCCGTCCAGCGCCCGGTCCACGTCGGCGCAGGCGAGCCGCCACGGCTTACCGATCTCCCAGGCGAGGGTGAGCGCGAGCAGGTCCCGGTGCACGGCCAGCGCCTCGACGGCCGCGGCGACCCGGGCACGCCGCTCGGCGAGCGGGGTCACGGCCCACCGGTGATGAGCGCGGCCGGCGGCCTCCACCGCACCCGCCGCGGTCGCCGCGCCGACCCGGGAGACCTGTGCGATCACCGACCCGTCGACCGGGGTACGCACGTCCGCCGGCGAGCCCTTGTCCTGCCAGCTACCGGCGTAGAGATTCCGCAGCCGGCCGGCCGTCACCGCCTCGGGGGCGGCGGCCGTGACCCGGGCGAGGACATCGTTCCAGGCCGTTCCGGGGGCGACGATCAGGCTCATACCCCACTGTGCGAAGGACGCGCCGCCGCGCACCACCGGTTCCCCGCGGGCCGGGCACACCTTCTTGTAACGAGCGGAAGATTCGACGAAATTCTATGAACCCGCGTTCTCCATCCTGCGCACTCCCTCGAGCAGGTCCAGCGCTTCGAACCCGTCTCCCGCGAAGAGCACCCCTTCGTCCCGCAGGCTCGCCACCGCCCGCCGGTACGGGGCCCTGGCGGCGAGCGCCGCGTTGACCGCGGGCACGACGACGACCGGCACGCCTCGCCCGATCACCTCGGCCACCGAACTCAACGGATACGTGTCCGCGATTCCGAGCGCGAGTTTGTTGATGGTGTTGAACGTCGCCGGCACGGCGAGGAGCGCGTCGGCGACCGGCGAGACCCGGGTGCCGTCGGCCGCGTACCCGTAGGTCGTCCGGATGGGCCGCCCGCTGATGCGGGTCAGGGCGGGGGCGTCGATCATCGTCAGGGCGTTCGCCGTGGCGGTGATGTCGACGCTCCAGCCGCGGGCGACGGCCGCCTCGACCACCCCGGCGACGGCCGCGGCGCTGCCCGCGCCGCAGACGAGGATGCGCAGATCATTTCCGCTTCCCGCTTTCGTCACGGCGCAAAGGGTACGCATGATGGCGGGATGGCAAAGCTGCTCTACTCGGCGACCATGTCTCTGGACGGCTTCATCGCCGGGCCGGGCGGCGACATGTCATGGATGACGCCCTACCTGGGGCCGGACCCACTCTTCGACGAGCTGGTGCCGAACGTCGGCGCGATTCTCGCGGGCAACCGCACGTTCCGCGGCGACGACCCGTACCGGGACACCCCCGCGGAGGGCCAGGCGTTCGGCGGGGCGTGGTCCGGTCCGCAGGTGGTGCTCACCCACCATCGCCCCTCCGTACCGTGGCCGGGGGTGACCTTCACCGACGACCTGGCGACGGCGGTCGCGCTGGCCGTGGACGCCGCAGGCGACAAGTACGTCAACGTGCTGGGCGCCGACGTCGCCCGGCAATGCCTGGCAGCCGGCCTGCTCGACGAGATCCTGGTGGGCGTCGCCCCGATCATGCTGGGGGCCGGCACCCGCCTGTACGACCAGGAGGGCGGCACCTCCGTGAAGCTGGAACGCATCCGCTCCGCGGAGGTGCCGCACTCGTCAGACCTCTGGTTCCGCGTCCTGCGGTAGGTCGGTGAGCCCGGCGCGCAGGTGGCGGTTGTGGCGCGGCTCCTGCTTGGTCTTCTGGTCGTTCAGCCGCCGGCGCAGGTCGTCGCGGACGTCGTGCAGGGCCGCGTGCAGGTCCTCCTCGGCCGACGTCGTGACGATCTTCTCGCGCCCGGCGATCCAGCACTCCAGCGTGACCTTCTGGCCCCGAGCCTCCCGGTCCTTGACCGAGACCTCGAGCTCCGTGGTCTCCGCCGGGAACGTGGCGAGCCGGGCGTCCAGCGTGACGAACTGCTCCGCGATCCACTCACGGTCGCCCTGCGAGAAGCCGGCTCCGGCGCGCAGGCACTGGGCGACGGTGGCCGGGTCTGCCGCGACACTCATCGGGTTCTCCCTTCGATCGGACTTCCTGATCACCCCCTACCCGTTCCGTACCGGAAAAGCACTTCACGTCCGTCAGCACTGCGAATCGTCACCGGCAGACGGCCCCGGGCCGCCTGCCGGCCGGTGAGAACGTCGGCCAGAGCGTTCACCGACGGCAGCTGATATCCGTACGCGGCGAGATACGTGCTCACCTCAGGGAAGTACGCGATGTCGTACGGCCCACCGACCGCCGCGACGACGATCGGCTTGCCGGTGGCGAGCAACGCCGCGACGAGCTTCTGCTGATTGACGTCACCCCACGCGTTGTACGTCGTCACCACCGTCACATCGGCGGCACGGGCGGCCGCGACGGCCTGGGCGATGACATCGGCGTTCGGCGACCCGGTGTACAGCCGCGTCGCACCGACACCCCGGGCGTTCAGGGCGTTGGTGAGGTTGGTCGTGGTGCCCACGCCCCAGCCGGTGACCAGAACGCTCCGACCGGCCTCCACCGGCAGGGCGGTGTTCCGCAGCTCGGTGACGGAACCGGCCGCCACCCCCGCCATGACATCGAGATGCCCGGGCGTGCCGACGACGGGCTGCTCAGACACGTACGGGTCGTCGAAGAGCCCCAGCCCCGTCTTCATCCGGAGGATCCGCCGCACGGACCGATCGATCCGCGCCTCGCTGACACGGCCGTCGGCAACGGCATCCAGCACGGTACGAACAGCGCCGGGCACATCCTTCGGCATGAGCAACTGGTCGACCCCGGCATCGACGGCATCCAGCACGATCTGATCGGCAGGAATGTCCTTCAGCGCCGCGGCATCCAGGGCATCGGTGATCACCACCCCGTCGAAATGCAACTGCCGGCGCAACAGCCCGGTGACGATCGGCCGCGAAAGGCTGGCAGGCCGCCCGCTCGGATCGAGCGCCGGCGCGACGATGTGCGCAGCCATGACGCTCGGCACCCCCGCCGCGATCGCCGCCCGGAACGGCGGCACATGCGTGGCCAGGATCTCCTCCCGCGACTCATCCGTGACAGCCACCCCGTTGTCGGTGTTGACGGTGGTGTCACCCAGCCCGGGAAAGTGCTTGGCCTGAGCCCCGATCCGGGCATCCCGATATCCGGCGACGGCCTCGGCCCCGAACAGCGACACCTGCCCCGTACGGTCCCCGAAAGCCCGCGGCCCATCAGCAGCATTGCGAGCATTGGTATTCACGTCGACGACGGGCGCATCCACCACATTGATCCCGAGCGCCCGCAACTCGGTGCCGCTCACCCGAGCCGCCCGGTAAGCCTCCCCCGGCCGGAACGTCGCCCCGACCGCCATGTTCCCGGGCGAGACGGCGAGCGGAGCCCCGATCCGGTTGACGACGCCGCCCTCCTGGTCGGTGCTGATCTGCAACGGAACCCCGCTGTCGGCCACGGCGGCCCGCTGCAGCCCGTTGGAGAGCCCGGCGATCTGCCCCGGGTCGGCGAGATTATCGCTCCACGTGAAGTAGATGACGCCCCCGAGGTGGTACTTCGCCACCACCTCCGCCGGAGTCGCCACGCCGTAGAGGCTCACGTTGGCCGGCGAAGCGGTGTCGGCAGTGCGTCCGTACACGTAGGAGACGAACATCTGCCCGACCTTCTCGGCGAGCGACATGCGCGCCAAGAGCGCACCGACCGGATCCTTGGCCGCGGCGGGCATCGCCGGGCCGGCGATCAGGAGACAGAGGACGGAGAGCAACACTGCCGAACGGCGAGCCATGCGTCCGAGCATAGGACGCGGCGGCCGCCTTCGATGTCCTTGTCCACAGGGGCCGGAACGACCGGCTCAGCGCTGACGCCTGAGCATGAGGCCGACGACCAGGCCGCCGATGAGCAGGACCACGACGGCGGCGCCGGCTGCGAACACCAAGGGGCTGGTCCGCCGGGTCTGCTCGGCTGCTGCCGGCTTCGCGGGGGCCGGATGCCGATCCGTCGAAGGGGAAGCAGTCGCGAGCGGGGGCACGTCGGCGGTCAGCGCCTTCAGCAGATTCAGGCGTCCGTAGCCGTAGCTGTCATCACGTCCCGGAGCTCCCGCGTCCGTCGCGGTTGCGGTCAGCCGATGCACCACCTCGGCCGCGCTGAGGTCGGGGTATTTCGCTCTCATCAGAGCGGCAGCTCCGCTGACCAGGGCCGCCGCCTGACTTGTGCCGCTGCCCAGCTGATAGCCGGATTCGTAGATACCCGTCGTGGCGATGTCCACGCCGGGTGCGGTGATATCCACCTGCGACCCCGTCACCGAGAACTCGGCGACCTTGCCGTTGCGATCCGTCGCGCCGACAGTCAGAACCTCCGGATACTTCCCCGGATAGTCATCCCCCGCCGCGTCCTTGTTCCCCGAAGCTGCGACAAGAACGATGTCGGCGGCCTGGGCTGCGCGGATCGCGTCCCGCAACGGGACGTCGTCGCTGGTGCCGAACGACATGTTGATCACACCCGCCCCCCGCTTCTTGGCGAAGGCGACCGCCTCGCGCATGTAGCCGGAGCTGGCGTACCCGTCGATGGGCGCACGAATGGGGAGAATCTTGGCGGCAGGGGCGATCCCCAGCACGCCGTCGGAGGTGCTGTGGCCCCGGGCGGCGATGATGCCTGCCATCTCCGTGCCGTGGCCGGCCAGATCCTCCCGACCGTCGCCCTTGGCATTCGGATAGACGTCAAGGCCCGGCAGCACCGCCCCAGCCAGGTCACGATGCCGAACGTCCACCCCGGTGTCGATCACGGCAACCGTGACACCGCGCCCCTCGCTCAGACCATGGGCCCGGCTGACCTCAAGTGCCTTGAGGTACCACTGCCGGTCCCGTATCGAGTCGGCAGCAGCCGGGGTTGCCGTCGACCCGACCAACCCCGCCGCCGCGAGCAGGAACCCCGCGATTCGCCCGGCGCGCCGCACGGAGGTCACGAGGGCAAACCGATCACGCCGGGACCTGGATCGTGGCGCGGCGGACGGGTGTCCGGGGCGATCACCGGGTCGACGCCGTGCCGCACGTCCCACGCCTGATCAGCCTTGCCGGCGATCGACTCGTCGTCGGTGCCACCCTTACGTCCGCGCTGGCCCGGCGCCGTCTGTGCGAGCGGCTGACCCGCCGCTCCGCGGCCGCCGACGCCACCCCGGGCGGTACTCGGAGACCGGGTCCCCGTCGAGGGCGCCCCGAGAACGGTGCCCGACGGCATGGCGGTACGTACCGAGACGGCCTGCCGTCCTTTCAGCGCACCACCACCGAGAGACACGGGCGTAAGGCCACCACCGGTGCCCCTCCCCGGCGTGACACCGAAGAGACCACCGCCGCCGATCACCGTTCCGGGCAACGTCCCGCCGACCGAGCCACTCGGAGCAGTCGCCACGGGAGGCGTGAGCGGGCCGGCACCCGGCGCGGGCACCGTGGAGGGCGCCGGAAGAACTCCAGCAAGGTCGATCCCTGTGCGACGAGAGTCGTCGGCCGACGGTCCCGTGCCGGGCGGCAGCTGGCCGTTGTCGCCGGCCGGGATACGCGTCTCCGCAGGTGGATCGTGGGGTACCGGTACCGGGACCGGCGTCGCCCGGACAGATCCCGTGGAAGATCCGGTTCCTTGCCCACCGGATTTCGTGCCGCCACCGCCGATGGGTTTGTCGACGCCTCCGCGTGGCCGACTGGGGTCGTAGAGCTCTGGGGGCTGGATCTGGGTGCTGTGATCCGCGATGGCGGCTTCCGCTTTGCGCATCGCCTGACGGGCTTTGTCGTCGTACTCGTCCTCGGCGTGGTCCGCCCAGCGGGGAATGAGGTCGCCGCTGACTTCCTGACGCACCTCCACCCAAGGCTGGACGGCGGCCTGTGCCTCACTCAAGGCCTCAAGGATCCCTCGCAGTCCGGCACGCGTGTCCTCGGCACGGGTAAGCGTGTGCGCCATGGACTCGGCGAGGACGTCCATGCGCTCCAGGAAGACGCGAGCGGACGCGTTGTCGGCCGGCGACCACACGGCCGCCAGGTTCTGGCTCGCTTCGAGCAGGCGACGGTGCTGGGTCCGGACGTCATGAGCAAGTCCGTCCCACGACAGGACGCGGTCCGCACCGGTGCAGGCGTCCTCCTGCTCGAGCATCGACCAGATGGCCGGCAGGTTGTACGCGTCCCAGTTGGCGCCCGCCATCAGAGAGCCCTTCCCTGTTCGACCTCGGCGGCCTGGGCCACAGCCCCTTGGAGCAGCGCATCGATCCGCCGCTGGGCCGCCTCGGAGGCCATGTCGGTGGTGGCGAACTCCTTGGCGATCTTCTCCGCCACATCCGCGAAAATCATCGCCATCTGCCTGTACGCCCGCAGATTCGCGTCCGTGTTCGCCAGCGCCTCCGCATAGCGGCGCTTCGCGTCGAGGACCGTGTCTCCCGGGATTCTGGCGCCGAAGACCACGCCGTGCTGGTGCAGGTCGGCGCCTCGGTTCGCGGCGGATGCGAAGCCCTTGTCGGCCTCCGCGCGCATGCCTTGCGCGAACTCGCCCACCTGCTCCGTGTCTATCCGGATACCGTCCGGCATCTTGCCTCCCCGTCGCCGCGACACCACAGCATATCGATAGATCTGTACCGATGTATGCCGGATATCGCCGTCGCCGCGCTTGTCACACGTACGGCGGGCGCCGGGCGTTCAACGGCGCGGGAGCGTACCTCCTGCCTGACCGTCATGTGGCTTTTATTGGGTCCAGACAGCTACCGGACTGAAAGGTACCGAGCGCTCCCGATCGGGTTAGTTTTGTGCCGAATTCACAGTCGACTGTCAGGCCAATGTTCAGACAGAAACGGGGAGCACCATGTTTTCGGTTACGCGTCTTGTCGCCCTGTCGGCGGCCGCCGCCGTCACGATGATCGTCCAGATTCCGGCCACCTCGGCCGCCGCGACGCCGCCGGCCGGCGGAGGTTTCAGCGGTGTCGCCGGGGATTTCAACGGTGACGGGCGCGATGACATCGTGACCTTCACCCGCGGATCCGCCGCCGACGTGTACGTCGCCCTGTCCAACGGCGCGGGCTTCGTGGGCACCGGCTGGAAATGGCATGACTATTTCGCGGCCGGAACGGAGACACCGTTGGTGGGCGATTTCAACGGTGACGGGCGCGACGACATCGCCACCTTCACCCGCGGATCCGCCGCCGACGTCTACGTCGCCCTCTCCACCGGATCCTCCTTCTCCGGAACCGGCTGGAAATGGCACAACTACTTCGCCGCCGGCACCGAGATCCCCGCCGTCGGCGACTTCAACGGCGACGGACGCGACGACATCGCCACCTTCACGCGTGGCACAGCGGCCGACGTCTACGTCGCCCTCTCCACGGGTTCCTCTTTCTCGGGTACGGGCTGGAAGTGGCACAACTACTTCGCCGTCGGCACCGAACTGCCCTCCGTGGGCGACTTCAACGGCGACGGGCGCGACGACATCGTGACCTTCACGCGTGGCACAGCGGCCGACGTCTACGTCGCGCTCTCCACGGGTTCCTCTTTCTCGGGTACGGGCTGGAAGTGGCACAACTACTTCGCCGTCGGCAGCGAGATCCCCGGCACCGGCGACTTCACCGGCGACGGGCGTACCGATATCGCGACCTTCACCCGCGGTTCGGCCGCGGATGTCTACGTGGCCCGTTCCACCGGCAGCTCGTTCTACGGCACCGGGTGGAAGTGGCACAACCTGTTCGCGGTCGGCTCGGAGATTCCGCAGCCTGGAATCCTCTGGTGAGGTCCTGATCCACACCGTGACCGGTGGCGCCGAGCCGGCGTCACCGGTCCACCATGAGAACGGAACTGCGCATCGTGCCCGACATCGCCCCGGCCCGGCCCCGCGTCTCTTCCGGCGCCGCCTTCTTCGACGACGACGGCCGAGTGCTGCTCGTCGACCCGGTCTACAAGGACTTCTGGAATCTGCCCGGCGGCGGTGTGGATGCAGGCGAAACCCCTCTGGCCGCTTGCGTACGGGAAGTGCGCGAGGAATTGGGCCTCACGCCTGCGATCGGTGCCCTGCTGGTGGTCGCGTGGACGCCCGACGGGCCGGACGGCAAGCTGTTCTTCGTCTTCGACGGCGGCATTCTCCCGGCCGCCGACCGGGCCGCGATCGTGCTCAGCCCCGGCGAATTGGGCAGCCACGCGTTCGTGACGGCGGAGCAGGCGCACACCATGCTGCCGCCCACACATCGGGCACTGCTCGCGGAAGTGCTCCGCGCCCGGGCCGACGGAGCGACCCGCTATGTGGAGGTGACCTCGTAGCCCGGATTCAAGAGGCGGCGCGCAGTTCCATTCCTCTGCCGTCAGCGCCGGTGAGCACCAATGTGTCGCCCGTAATCCGATAGGACACCTGGTCGGCGAGCCGGCTGCGGACGGCCTCGTCCAGCGCATGGAGCGGCTGGGCGCACTTCCGGGCCCGGGTGGTGAGGGGGGAGAAAGAGATCGCGTCCTCCCCCACCGACGCCGCGCCGGAGAACTCCGTGCAGCCCGTCGCACCCGTCACCCGGCCGTCGCGGAAGGTCAGGTGCACGTCGGCTCCGGCCGGGAGCGACGAGGCCGCCGAGCCCTCGAGCAGCGACTCCAGCGACCAGCGCGGCCCCGAGAGCGGCTGGTCCGGCTCGGCGGAGCGTACGTCGACCAGCCGCAGCCGGTCGGTTCCGGTGCTCAGCACGAGTGTGCCGGCGTCGAACTCCCAGTGGGGGCGCGCCTGGAGGAACGCGGTCAGCCAGGCGTCCTGCTCCATCAGCTCCGGCGAACAGGCCATCAGCGTGCCGCCGACATCCGTCACCACGAGCCGGTCACCCTCGACCGCGAGCTTGCCGGTGAGATGGTTGCACCCACCCTCGGCCGCGAGCGTGCCCGGCCGGAACGTCAGTCGCACGCGGGTGCCCGCCACGAGCCTCGCGCCCGGATCGTCCGCCGAGACGAAGGTGCGGTCCGCCAGCTCGGAGCCCGAGGGAGAGGGCGCGGCCGCATCGCCCTGACCACCGCATCCCGCCATCGCCATGATCGCCACCACCGCCAGGAAGTGCCACCGTCTGGTAGTCATGCGGGCTGAGACGGCATTCGTACCCGCACCGTTCCCATGATTTCCCGAACGATTCCACGGCGAAGACCCCGGCGGCATTGCCGAGGTCTTCCGGTTCACCGATCGAACGTCACGCGGGCGACAGTCCCTCCGCGTAGTCGTAGAGGCTCTTGATGTCGTCGTCGAAATACGGACCGTCCATCTGGTTCGGGTCGTCGTGCCGGTGACTCACGACGCTGTTCGTGTAGCCGAGACCGTTCTGATCGTTGTATTCCTGCAGCCACGGTCCACCGCTCGAACCCTGGGTCATGTTGCACCAGGCCCGCACCTGCTGGTTGTGGCCGTTCCACGTGGTGCCCTGGCAGAAGTACTGGATGTCGCCCGGGAACCCGCCGGCGACGGGGTAGCCGAGAATGGTCACCGAGACCGAGTATCCCCAGTTCCACCGCAGGCCGTTACCGCCGACCGTGTCCACGACCTTGGCGTTGTAGATCCCGCCGTTGTTCATGATCGCGATGGCCATGTCCTCGTCGCTGTTGCTGTTGTTGATCCACGCCGTACGGGTGGTCAGGTTGCCCGCGACGAACCGGCCCACCGGCTCGCCGGCCTGCCGCTTGCCCGGCACGAAGATGAAGTTGGAGTACCAGCCGCCGCCGGCGCCGGCGTGCACGCAGTGCCCCGCCGTGATGACGAGCCGGCGCTTTCCGCTGTTCAGGGCGCTGGCCGAACACTGGCCGGTGCCGCCGGGCACGGAGACGTACACCTTGCCGACGGTGATGGACTGGTTCAGGGCGGCCAGCCCGAGCTTGGGCACGGCCGGGGCGACGCTGCCCGCCTTGCCCTGCGGCGCGGCCGGGGCACCGGTGCCCGCGGCGTCCGGCACCTTGAGGTCCAGATCCACGGCGGCGGCCATCCGCGCCGGGGTCCAGTACGCCTCGACCGCGGCGATCGCGGCCCGGTCGGTGACCGCCTTGCCGTCGGACGTCCGGGCCACGGTGCTGACGTTCCCGGACACCCCCGCGGACGGCTGGGCCTGGGCGGCCACCGCGCCGGCGACCGTCAGGGCCAGGCTTGCCCCGGTCACGATCACCGATCTGACGATTGATCTCATGCGGCTTCCCTTTCTCGAGAGCCATTCTGTCAACCGATCCTATAGATCCATTTATATGAATGGTTGTCCGAAGGGCGACTCGAGAATATGGGCGTTCGATGAATCAGATCTACGCCATCGGCATCGTCGCCGTAAATGGATCTCGAAAAAGGCCCGGAATAACACCTCAAACCGGAATCATCCCCGAACGGGGATCCGCGGCCAAAGTGCGCCGGGCCGAACAACCGTCCATTCGGGAGATTCGGCCGGAACCGGCTTGAGGATCCCCCGGGACGTCAGACTCGCTCGATCGTGGCGTTCCAGGCGGGGGCGCCGTGGGAGTGGTGCCGCGTCTCGATCCGGTCGGCCTCGATCCCGGCGACCCGCCATCCGCTGCCGTCACCGAACGCGGCCCGAAGCTCGTCCTTGCCGACCGGGTGCGGGCCGGTGTCGGGACCGCCATCGCTGAAGCACAGCACGTAGAGGTGTCCGCCGCGCTCGGTGACGGAGGCCAGGCTCTCCACGTAGCGTGGGCGCTCTTCACGGTCGAAGGTGTGGAACAGCCCGCAGTCCAGGACCGTCCGGAAGGCGCGCCCCAAGCGCTCCAGACGAAACGCGTCAGCCACCTCGAACTCCACGTCGAGCCCGCGCCGGCCGGCGTTCTCCCGGGCCAGGGCCAACGCCGTCTCGGCCACGTCGACGCCGAGCACCGGCAGCCCCAAGGAGGCGAGGTGCAGGGCATTCTCGCCGCTCCCACAGCCGGCATCGAGCACCGGTCCGGAGAACCGGCCCGCATCGGCGAGACGCACGACCGCCTGCTGCGGCCGCCCGATGTCCCAAGGCGCGGGCCCATCCCGGTACGACGCGTCCCACGGCAGACCGGTCATCCGCTCATGACTGGTCGGGGCCCGCCCACCGTACGAATCGTCCGAACTCACGACGTCACCCCGCCAGCACACGCGCTTCGGTACGGCCACTCGCCGTACCGGACTTCCGCACGGCCACCAGGTCCAGTCGCCCGTCGCCGTTCCAGTCCGCGATCTCCGTCTCGTCGGCCACGCCCAACGAGGTGCGAGCCCGCACCAGATCCCGCCGGAATTCCGATGCGCCGTCGACCACCCGTACCTCAGTCTTTGCCTTTGCCTTGCCGGACGTGCGCACCGCGACCAGGTCGAGCTTGCCGTCACCGTTCCAGTCCGCGATCTCGGTGTCGTCCGCGGAGCCCAGCGCGGTGACGGTCTCGGCGAGGTACTGCCCGAAGCCCGCCGCACCGCTCAGAACCCGGATTTCCACCTTGCCACTCGCTGTGGCGGACCGCTGCACCACGACAAGATCGAGCTGCCCGTCGCCGTTCCAGTCGGTCATGGAGAAGGACTCATTCGCGTCGGTCGGCCCGAGCAGAGTGGTGCTCTCGAGGAGGAAGCGCTGGAACCCGGAAGCACCGTCGACGACCCGCACCTCGGTACGGCCACTCGCCGTGCCGGACCGCTGCACCACCACCAGATCGAGCCGGCCGTCGCCGTTCCAGTCCGCCATGGAGAACGCATGCCGCTCGTCCGTCGGGCCGAGCACGGTGCCGGTGTGCAGCAGCAGGTGCTGGAAGCTCGACGCGCCGTTGGGCAGGGCCGACGTCGCGTCGAGGATGAACAGCTCGGTGCGCCCGGTGCTCGTACCGGAACGCTGCACGACGACGAGGTCCGGGCGGCGGTCACCGTTCCAATCGGCCATCGACATGTCGAACCTGGCGTCGGTGATGCCAAGCCCGGTAGCGGCCGCCATCAACGTCCGCTGAAAAGGCCCGGTCTTTCGCTCCTTCGGCGCCTCCGCCGGGGCCTTCTGCGACCATAACCGAGCCACGATCAGCTCTGCGTCGTGCGCCTCAGGCGCGTACGCGAGAGGGAAGGCCGACCCCTGCACCCGCTGGCAGATCTGTCCGATGTCTCCGGTCAGCCAGCCGTCGAAGGGATGCTTGCGCATCATCGCGTTGAGAAAGGCAAGGGTGGAGAAGCGCGGATCGACCAGCTGGCCTGGCCTGCCCCAGCCCTGCGACGGCCGCTGCTGGAACAGCCCGAGGCTGTCGTGATCGGTCGCGACGGTGTAGTTGTGCAGCGTGCTCTCGGCAATGGCCGCGGTCACGGCAATAACCGCGGCGCGCTCATTCAGCCCGCGCGCACGGACGTTGCTCACGATCGCGCGGGCGCAGGAGATGTTGTAGCCGGAGACGGCCTGCCCAAGGCGTACGCCATTCATGCCGGGGCGGACGGTCGCCGCTACCGCCGTGTCGGCTGCGGAGACACCCTCGGGTTGGCAGGGCGCGAACGGGGTTGCCGCCGCGGCGATCGCGGGTTGGACCGCGGCGAAGAGCGTGGCGGTCATGACAGCGGAGATCAGGGCTCTACGCCCGCGCCGACGGTCCACAAGAGTCACCGGACCCGCTGCCATGTTCAGTCCCCCTGCCTGATGGCTGCCTTGCTGCCCCAAACCTGCCATATGCCGCGGCCCAGGGGAAAGACGGTCCACCTGGGAGCTGCCTGAGAAGACGGCTTCATCGACGCATTGCGGTCCTTGTGGCCGTCACCGATGGGGTTCAAACCGGCGCAGCATCGAAGCGGCCATCCTCGGCAGCCACCTGCCACGTGTGCTTGTCGATCGTCATCAGGCGATCGAACTGCCGGTCCAGCCCGAACTCGTACCGGACCTCGTCCTCGGTCTCCGCGACCTTACGCCCGACCACCATCCATGGCCACGGTTACTCCACGGTCCGGAGTCCGAAAGCGTGCTGCGCTTCGCGGCGTCCCGCTTCGGCAGGTCGGGAAGAACAACTGCGGCAACGAGCGCGACGGCACCGACAAGGCCGAGCCAGCTTCCGCCGAGATAGTCGATCGCCGCGTCATAGGGAAAGGCGTCTTCGGGTAGGTCTTGTCCCGCCACCAACGAATGGGCGATTGCCGTCCCACTACCGAGCATCACCATCACCAGGAGGATCCCGAGCACGCCGGCGGTGATGGCGAGCGGCCGGCGCCATCGCGGGAAGCACCAGGAAAGGGCGGCCAGCACGAGCAGGAGCGCCCAGTCGGCCACCATTTCGATGCGAGCACCCTGCAGCCCTGCGAATCCGTACGTCCTGGCCTCGCTCCTCGCGTACGTCAACGGGCTTCCCAGGACGACCTCATTCAGGCCCTCCGGGATATGCAAGCGAACCCACGGCGCCCAGACCGACCCGACGCGAGTGCCACCCCGATCGCGGTCAGCCCGCACCGCCACCATCCCCCAGCGCGACGTCGATCCACGCGCGCATCATGCCAGCCACCTGACGCCTGACATGATCAGTAGTTCGGCTTCGCGCCCCAGCTGATCGGCTAAAGACCTTCACGGCGGTTCGGCCGTAGGGTCACCCGCATGATCGGCATCATTTCCGTGGCTACGGTGCGCCATCGGCACAGGATCCTGCTGCTCGGCGCCCTCATGGCGTGCGGAAACGCTCTGGCCGTGAGCTTCGCACCGTCGGTAGCCCAGCACCTGTTCCTGCCCCTGCTCGCCATTGTCTTCGCGTGGGTGACAATGGCGATCCTCAGCTTGCGGATCAGGCCGGCGCGCTTCGTTCTGGCGCCGCAGGTCCGAGGATTCCTCACGCCGGCGGCCGCATGGCCGGTATATCTGGCCTTGAGTTGTCTCGTACCCCTGTCCGTCCAGCTCGGCGCGCTCATGCGCGCCGGAAGGCAGGAGGATCTCTGGTGGCCGGAGCCGATTTTCGACAGTCCTTGGCTGATCATCGTTGCGCTCTTGGTTGTTGAGGCCTGGCGAGGCCACGGTGCGCAGCTGCGCCCCGAGGGAGTGCGGCAGAGCTATGCCCTGGGTTCGCTCGTGATTCCCTGGGAGGCCGCACCGATCGCTTACCTCGCCCCGCGGACCAAACGGCCCATGACGCTACGACTCGGCTACGCGGAACCTCAGTTGGTTCGACGGATCGGCTTTCCGCTGAGCCGACACGCATTGCGCACCGACAATGTCGATGCCACATTTCTCTCCGCCGCGATCCAGCACTACGTCGACCACCCTGAGCACCGCACGGCCATCGGCACCCAAGAGGAGTA
Organism: Actinoplanes sp. NPDC049681; assembly: GCF_044465265.1. Taxonomy (NCBI): domain Bacteria; kingdom Bacillati; phylum Actinomycetota; class Actinomycetes; order Micromonosporales; family Micromonosporaceae; genus Actinoplanes; species Actinoplanes sp. NPDC049681. The sequence goes on along the minus strand of NZ_JBITLP010000002.1, from coordinate 181,767 downwards.
CCGGCGGCTGTTGGCAGAGCTGTCAGGATCGGATGGCCAGCAGCAGGCAAGGGAAGTCGGCACCGATCGTCAAGCAGATGCTGGACGGATCCCTCAAGCCTCGACCAGCCCGATTACGCGTTCGGGGGACGTGTAGGACGGCGGCGTGGACCCCTCGGCGCCATTCCGCCGAGCGGACAGGACAGCGGAGCAGGCGCTGAGTGGGGCGGGACTCGAACCCGCGACCGAGGCAGTACCGGCAGTGCGGGTGGATGCGGCAGCGCTCGCAGCTCCGAAGCCGTCCGTCGACCGGTTCGCCTTCGTTCGGCATCGTCGGTTGCTGTATTTCGCTGCTGTACGGGCACCGGTCTCATGCGCTTGGCAGACTCCGCTGCTGCGCTGTCAGCGGGGGCTCAGGTCGAAGCCCAGTGGCCCGCACATGACGAGGTCGAGCATCATGCCGATCCCCGTACCGAGCAGCATCCCGAGGCCAAACCGTCGGGTCCCTCTGTTGATGGCAACAATCGTGCCGGCTACCACGGACATCAGCAGCACGCCAAATCCCAGCAACACGGCGAGTCCTACGCCGAGCTCTCGGTAAGCCTGGGACTCTTCCGCCTTCCGAGATGCCCACGCGAACACTGCCAAAGCCCCGACCTGGGGCACCAAGCCGGTAGCGAAACTCCACAAACCCCGTCGGGGTTGTGACGTTCCTGCATCCGCATCTGAGTCCATGTCATCTCCGTGCCTCACGGTGCCGATTGCCTGTGCCGGGCCGACAGCGGGCCGCCACCCTGCGACAGCGTCTCTACCGCTGACAGCTAAGGAGACAAAACCGGCCCCCGATCACCCGCCAGATGCGCTTGTCTCGACATGGGCTACCACACGTCCCCCAGCGGCGAACTGGCCGACATCGACGTCGACCCATGCGACGCCACGGCTACCGCAACCCGGTCACCACCGCATGGACACCCATAGCCGCCGACGCCACCGGGGCCACCGGGGCCACCGGCCGATGACCAGCTCGACGCTGCCTCTCACACCCACCACCACTGCCGTTGTGGGTGCGGGGGAGAACGCCGAGGCTCGCCGTGGACCTCCGTCCGCCGGCTCGAGCACCGCGACGCCCAACTCGGTTTGGACCCGGGCGAGGTCGCCACCGCCCGCCGCCGGGTCACCTACGGGGACTTACCGGACTGGCTCGACCACGTGTCTGCCGCCGCGTGTACCCGCCCGCTCCGGCTCTCCGGGATGATCGACGTGAAGAACCCGGACGCGTCGATCATGCACACGGTCGACACAGACCTGTCCCCGGCGACGTTGGCGACCTACGACTACGTGGCTCGCTGCTATCTCTCCAGGCGCGTCAGGTCCATGTTTGGTGGAACGAGGTCGGGCGTTCGTGCGGGTGCTGCGCGGTCGGCCGATGCTGCCGGGATCGTCGACCACATTCGGCGAGTGCTCCGGCGGCACTGCCCAAGCGGTCATGGACGCGTACGCGCCCTCCAAATCGGCCAAATCGGTCTGTCTACCGACGATCCGCCCGCACAAACGGAAGGCATGGACCAGTGAGGAGGCCCGACGATTTCTGGAATCCGCCCACGCCGACGGTGACCGGCTTTACCCCCCCTACGTTCTCGTCCTGGCTCTCGGGCGCGACAAAGGTGAACTGCTCGGGCTCGGCTGGGACGACGTTGATCTGGACACCGGAACAGTCGCGCGCCGCACCAAGACCGCCTCGTCCGATGCGATCTTGCCTTTGCCGCGGATCTGCGTTACGACGCTCAAGGAACACCGCGAGGCACAGATAGTCGGCGAAGAGCAGGCGGGTGCGGCATGGCAAGACAACGGGCTCGTGTTCACTACCAGGTTCGGCATGCCGATCGAGCCACCGCCGCGACGTGGTGAGCCTGCTTGCCCGCGTCCACACCTACCCATACCGGCACCAAGCCCTCCTCCCAAACCACCGGATCCAGGTCACCTCGGACGACCCCGCCGGCAGTTCCTTAGCAGGCGACGACTCGCAGATCTCAATCAGCGGCCAAGGCATCCGGGGGCTGGCTGGGCGGCCGCTCGTCCATGGCCACCTGACGGCAAACGACCTTGAGCCACACCCAACCAACCCGGCGGCCCGGAACATCATCCAGACGCAGGAACCCTATGGAACGACCTTGGCGCCCTGAGGCAGATCTGCTCGGCTTCGCCTGGGACGACGGCGGGCGGGATGGCGCCACCATCCCAGAAACCTGAGCGCTCCCGCCGGAGGCACAACTTGACCCAGGGCCGTGGCAACGACCGGCCGGTGCGCCGGCCGATGCCGGCCGGAGGCCGTCAGCAGGCCGAGCGCCGTCGGCCCGGCGCCGCGCTCGCGTGGCGCCTTAATTCAGAGAAGATCAATTCGGCAGTAGGGCTCTGATCACAGGCCCTGAGCCTAGCCGCTGGGTGCAGCGCGTAACGACACGGCTCAACAACACCGTCCGGATGTACGAGCGCCGAAGAATTAACCTGCCCGCCTCGCCGCTAGGGAGTGACCATGACGGTTGGCTTGCCGGGCGAAGCCCCGTGGAGCGCATACGCGGCTCAGCAGCGTTCGCTTCCGTTCGCACTCAAACAAGGAGAGGTGTCGAACATGGAATTCTTCTAACCGGTAGAAACAACAGGCCGAAAGTTCGAGTCGGACTGCGCGTCGAGGGCCAGTAGCTTGGTGGCTCATGACATCGTGGGTCGCCATTGACTTTGAAACCGCGAACGAACATCGGGGTAGCCCATGCTCGGTCGCCCTAGTGGCGGTCGAGAACAACAAGATCGTTCAAAGCTTCACCACTCATATCCAGCCACCCCCAACGCTCGCATACTTCTCACCATTCAATACTTTCTTGCACGGGATCACCGCCGAGGACGTGTGCAGCGCTCCCTCCTGGGCTGAGGCACTCGATCAGATCATTGACTTCATCGACGGTCGGACCGTCGTCGCCCACAACGCCTCTTTCGACATGGGTGTCATTCGCAGCGCGTGTGACCAAATGGGTGTGCGCTGGCCAGACCTCGCGTATGCATGCACGATGGTCATCGCACGACGTACTTGGTCCCTGCTCTCTTACTCTTTGCCATGGGTGGCCGAAGCAGCCGAACATGAACTGCTCGACCACCACGACGCCACAGCCGACGCGGCCGCGGCCGCTGCGATAGCCATTGCAGCTCAACAGCTCCATGACACACCCACCCTGGCCGACCTGCTCCACCGGCTCGGAGTCAGGTTCGGCGAGCTGACTGGTGAGCGGTGGTCTGGTTGCCGACTAATCCAAGCATCGCGGCCACGGCCGGCCTTACCTGGAGCGAATCCGCGCGCTGACCCAGACGGGCCTCTCTACGGACTTACTATCTGCCTCACCGGCACACTGACCAGTATGACGCGGGATACGGCTCATGCTCTGGTGGCCGAAGCGGGCGGCCAGCCAGTGCCAGGAGTCTCGAAGAAGACCAACATTCTCGTTATTGGCGAGCAAGACCCCCGCCGTTTTACGCCAGGAGCGGCGATGAGCAGCAAACACCAAAAGGCCGCTGCGCTGCTCAGCTCCGGACATCCGATCGAAGTGATCGCCGAACCCGACTTCCTCCAGCGGCTCGCAGCCACCGAGGGCGTGGATCTTACGGTAGGTCGGCACTGATCGCTGCAGCATCGCCGCCTTGCCGTGGCTGTCTCGTCCCGTGGCCCGCGGTGGCAGCAACAACCCTCATCGGCCCCGCGGCGGCCGCCGTAACTGCTGCCTCCTTCTCCGTCGTGCCGGCCACCACCGACACAGCGCACCTCGGACGCGTATCTCTTGCGGCGCTTGGCCGTCCGTTGTCGGAGCATCTGTTGTCACACAGCTTGTCACCCGGCGGACAGCCGCCGGCCCCAGCGGACGGCTTCTCCCTTAACGACTCCGGGCCGCCTCAACGAGAGTCGGCAATGAGTGATCACGCCACCGGTCTACATCGGCAGAAGTTGCCTGAACGGCCAGGTCCGCAGAGACGCGAGGCGCGGTTATATGACTGTCCACTCTCCAACCTGAGCCAGCAGACTTCCAATTGAACCAAGGTTAGGCGCGATGGCTGAAGATCGACTCCGGGAAGAGAACGGTATCGTCCGGCACGACAATGTTCCTCGCCAACAGAGCAATCGTGACCCCGACTATCCTACAAGGGCAGAAGGGCCGCCATATCCTACTCCCGAGTCGGCTATTAAGTGGGTTGGTTCGAATGCCGAATTGGAAGCCCGAGCGCTTCGCCGCAAGCGCTGGCGCACAGCTGCAGCGTTGCTCATAGCGGGCTTTTTGCTTGCAAGCGCGGGCGTTAGTCTCGATCGGCACGACCCGAGTCCATGGATCATGGTGCCTGCGATCGTGATATTGTATGTCGCTGCCATTGTTTGGGTGGAGGGCAGTGCTCGGTATGGCCGTGACCGGCGCAAGTTCGCGTACCAGCAGGAAGCGCTCCACGAAGCTAACCTGGCTCGAGCGGTTGCCCGCCTAGAGGACCAGTTAAGCCTGGCCAATCTATTCGGTTTAAATAGAACCGTTATGGACGAGTATCATAGGATTACTAAGCAACAGGCGGAGCGTTCGTTTCGAAATAGCCAAGTTGCTATGGGCCTAGGTTTCCTCGCCCTAATCGGCGGCGCTTGCGTTGCATTGGCTCCGACGCAGGTAGAGACGAAGATCGCCGTAGCCGGACTATCCGCCGTCGGATCCTTAATGGCAGGCTTCATAAGCAAGACATTTCTCAGATCACATCAAATATCAATCAAGCAGCTCAACACTTTTTTCCGGGAGCCGCTTGTCAATAGCTACCTACTCACTGCAGAGAGACTTTCTCAACAGCTGAATGGCGGCGCGAGGGAAGACGCGCAAGTTCAGATTATTACCCAAGCTATTGCATCAGCTCGGCGGGCAGAGGCGGGGGAAACTTCAACTCCAGACGACGGCTCGGGAGAGACTACCCGTAAACGTAGATCATCACGCAGGCGGCCAGCGACGACAGCCAAAGGCGGTCCGGCAGGTCCTCGGTCGCAACTGGCGACTCAACCAAATACCGAAAGCGCAGGATCGGCTAACTAAATGCCTGGGAACCTGCGACCCCTTGATCCCCAGGCAACCAACTGCCTCAGGCTTCCTTGGCCCACTGACCCACTGAGTTGCCGTTCCAGTCCGTCAACGTCCCTGGCTGTCCGCCGGGATGAGGAGTGGTCGTCACTCAGCTAGTCACTCGAGGCTCGATCGTCTATCGATGAATGGCTGGCGCAGCGCCGGCGATAGCGCGGGAATGACCTCACGTCTAAACCGGCCCTTCATCTGGAAGTCTGCCGTCAGCTTGAGTTTGTGCACCCGCAAAGCGTGGTACTGCGGATTGATGCGCATCTCCATAATGGCGCCAAGCTTTTGGATCGCCGCGACCGCGGATTCCAGGCGCTTCTTGGCAGTCGAGATGTTGCCTGAGCGCAGGGAGCGGATGCAGTTGTCAGCCTCGGCGTTGTAGGCACGCAGCATGAGCTTGGACAGGTCCGCCACCATCCCTCGGCCCTTCGCCAGGGAGCCGGAGAAGGTGAACATGTCACACGGCGGCCGGTGAAGGCCACGGTGGGTCGGGTTCCACCCGGCCGGGGGGATTGCAGCCAGCTGACGGCTGAGGCCAGCCAGGAGGTGGGTTAACTGGAGGTGCGTTAAACCGCACGCTGCCTGCCCCGCACACGGGCGCCGGCGCTGGTGTCTGCCGGCACGAGGTCGAATGAAGACTTCGACAGCGCTGCCCTTAGATGGCCAAGCGTCGCCCACGGCACGACGTTGGCGAGGTCGAAGGTAGTGAAAGTGTCGCGGTCCGCTGCCACGACTGGACCGGGCCGCGATTCAGGCTGATGCGGACTATGTGCGGACTGAGAGCGATGGTCCGGCCCTCGACGCTGTGCGGCCAAACCGTCGGCCGAGGGCATGACCTGCGAAAAGCGAGAGTGGGGCGGGCGGGACTCGAACCCGCGACCGAGGGATTATGAGTCCCCTGCTCTAACCCACTGAGCTACCGCCCCCGTACCGGCGGCGATCCTATCCCGCCCCGTCCAACCCAAGCCAGCGATCTACTGCTCGTCGCCCCGTGATGGGGCGTCCGTCACCTGCTGCCCCGTGTCGTCCACCAGCCCCGGCGCCATGCTGCCGCCGTGCGCCTCCTGCGCCGGGTGCTCCTCCTGCGGATCACCGGCAGTCGGGCGCTCTTCGTTTTCTCGTACTGTTTTTTCGTCCATACAGCGCCATTACCCGCGGATGGCGGGGCTCAACGTGCTGCGCCTGCCAGGGCGCCGAGGGATGTCAGGACTGCTCCGGCCGTGCGCCAGCCGCCGGCCAGCGCGCCCTGGATCGAGGGGCTGTCCCGGTGGTCTCCTGCTACGAAGAGGCCGTCGCCGAGGTCGACCGCCTTGCGCAGGCGGGACTGCGGTACGGGGGCCGCCGGGAGGGCGTGCGGGATCGGGACCACCTCGAGGAGGTCCCAGTCGTCGGTGGGTACGCCGTACATGCGGGCCAGTTCCACCCGGACGACCGTCTCCGAGGCTCCCGAGGGCGCCGCCACGCCCACTGTCGAGGCGGCGATCAGCGATTTGCCGGCCGGCGCGTATTCCGGGGCCGCGTTGGAGACAACGATGCTGTTGGCCACGATCTCGCGGCGGTCGCCGTCGAGGAGGAGGGTCGGTTCGTCGATGGGCGCGTGCGCCGCGCCGAAGTAATAGGTGGTGAGGCCGTGCATGTCGGGGCGGGGCAGCGCCGGCAGGAGCTCCGAGGCGGTGACCGGGTCGGTCGCCACGATCACCGCACGGCAGCGGATCTCGCCGCCCTCCGTGACGACCCGGCCGGGTGCGACAGCCAGGGTCCGTGCGTTGACCAGCAGCTGCGGGTACGGCAGCGGCCCCGCCACCGCGGCCGGCAGCATGGCCATCCCGTTCGCGGGCACCCCGATCCGCCCTCGGGCGAACGACCGGAGGACCATCGCGAGCACGTGGCTGGAGGTGTCGAGGGCGCGGTCGGCGAAGACGCCGGACAGGAACGGCCGCAGCACCTCCTCGATGATCCGGTGGGACAACCCGGCCTTGCGGAGGGCCTCCTGCGTCGTCATCTCCGGCCCGTCGAGCAGCCGGGCCGGCGGGTACGTCGCGCAGCGGGTGGCCAGCGCCGCGAACTTGAGGCGGTCGGCGAGCGAGCCCACGCCGCTGTTGAGTGCCTGCGGGGCGGCCTTCGGGTCGCGGAGCGGATTCTCCAGCCGGTGCAGCCGGCCGCCGCGGCGCACGAGCACGCCGGGGGTGAAGTAGCGCATCTCCAGCGCGTCGATGTCGACCAGCGCCGGAACCCTGGGGTACGCCGTGTTGAGCACCTGGAACCCGCGGTCGAGGCGCCAGCCGTCGACGACGTCGGTGGCGACCCGGCCGCCGATGCGGTCGCTCGCCTCGACGAGCAGCCATTCGACGCCGGCCCGGTCCAGCCGCCGGGCAGCAGCCAGCCCGGCAAGACCGCCGCCGACGATGACGACGTCCACCTCTACCGGCTGCGACACGGGCACCTCACAGGAGGACAAACAACGCAGGCCCCAGCCTAACGGCGTACGCCGCCCGGGGCAGGAGAAAAGTGAACCCTGGTTGCGGGGCAGAATCGGCCGGTGACGATCGAGACGAGGATGCTGCCACCGGAGCAGGCCTCCGACACCCGCCTGCTCGCCGAGCTCACCGCGATGACCAACCAGGCCTACGCCGAGGGTGAGAAGGGCCTCTGGTCCGACGGCACCGCGCGGATCACCTCCCCCGAGATGGCTGAGCTGATCGCTTCGGGCCAGATCGCGGTGGGCCGGCTCGACGGCGAACCCGTGGGTCTCGTACGCGTCCAGCAGCTCAACCCCACCCTCGGCGAGCTCGGCCTGCTGGTCGCCGCCGCCGAGCACAAGGGCACCGGGGTCGGGCGCGAGCTCGTCCGCTTCGCGGAGTCGCGCGCGACGGGGTGGGGGGCGCAGACCATGCAGCTCGAACTGCTCGTGCCGGAGGTGGGCACGCACCCGGTCAAGGAGTTCCTGCGCGCCTGGTACACCCGGCGCGGCTATCGGGTCGTCGGCAGCGGGGACGTGGCGGAGGCGCATCCGGCCCTTGCTCCCCTGCTGGCCGTTCCCTGCCGCTTCCTGGTTTTCCACAAGGAGCTGGAACGGCCCTAGGGGAGGTGGGGAATGGTGCGGAGGTTGGCGATCAGCGGGTACGGGCTGAGGTCGAGCCAGGACCACGGATTGATGAGCCCGATGACGGCGATCGCGGTGCCGGCGGCGAACGCGATGAAGAAGGGGATTCGCAGTCGCCCGGCCAGGGACGGATACAGGAAGAAGAACAGCAACGGCAGCAGGGGTACGAACCAGCGGATGCTGTAGCTCCAGCCGCTGTAGTTGTGGGAGTAGAGCAGGTAGTACGCGACGATCGGCACTGTCACGAGGCACACGACCCGCGCCTCGCGGAAGAACGGGCGCTTGGTGGCGAGCTCGCGCAGCAGCAGCGGTACGGCCAGGAACAACAGCGGGTTGTAGAGCAGGAATCCGCGTTTGCCGACGAGGCAGTGGAAGGCGTATTCGGCGAGGAACGCGCCCCGGTTCATGCCGGCGCCGGTGAGTGCGGTGGGCTTCCACGGCGTACCCGGGTATTGGAAGTAGGCCGGGACCAGCTGGACCGGGACCAGGCTGCCGGAGATGCGGTAGTTGACCCACAGCGCCGGGAGCGCGGTGAGCGGGAGCGGAAGCAGATACCAGCCCGCGTGGGTGCGCAGGCGGGGGTCGGCGAGCACGTACAGGAGGAAGCCGCCGAGGACGGCCAGGATTGGTACGTCGGAGCCGCCGGCCAGGGCGAAGAAGAGCCCGGCGGCGAAGAGGCTGCGGGCCGTGCGGATGCCTTCCCGGGCCCGCATGAGGAAGGAGAAGCCGATGGCCACCCACGATGCTGCCAGTGAATGGTTGTTGAACGTCGCCGACCAGGTGAAGTACAGCGAACCGACGCCCAGCGCGAGGGTGAGCCAGATCCGCTTGCGGTCGGTGAGCGGAGTGATCGCCAGGGTCCGGTAGAAGGCGATCAGGCCCGCCAGCCAGAACGCTTTGACGGTGAGCAGCGTGATGACGTAGTAGGCGATGTTCCAGCCGTAGCCGAGCTTGAGTCCGAGCGCCGACAGCGGCAGGTAGACGATGGCGCCGATCAGCGACGGCACCGCGAGCTTGTCCGAGTAGAAGTGCCCGTCGATGAAGACCTTGTCGCCGGTGCGGTGGAAGACGGACCGGTCGATCGAGAAGGTGTGGAAGTCGACCAGGGATTGGACGGTCGCCATCCGGCTGGCGTCGCTCCAGCTGGTGACGGTCGGCAGGACGGTCAGGATACCCAGGACACCGAGGGCCATGAAGATCCACTTGGCGTGCCGGGACACCATCCGGGCATGATAGCCGTCACCCGCGCGAAGGTTGATCAGGGCAGGGTGAAGCGTTCGACCATCGTGCGCATGTCGTGCGAGGTGTCCCGGAGCGACTCCGCGAGCTGCTGGGTGCGGTCCGCCCGCGCCGAGGCGTTGCGCGCCGCGCCCGCGACGCCCGTCACGCCCTCCGCGATCTCCGAGCTGCTGCCCGCCGCGTCGGCGATGCCCCGGCCGATCTCCTCGGTCACCGCCGTCTGCTCCTCCACCGCGGCCGCGATGGTGTTCTGCAGGGAGCTGACCTCAGCGATGATGCCGTTGATCTTGTTGATCGCCTCGACCGCGTCGCCGCTCTCGGCCTGGATGGCCGCGACCCGACGGCCGATGTCCTCCGTCGCGTCCGACGTCTGCTGGGCCAGGGCCTTGACCTCGCCCGCGACGACGGCGAAGCCCTTGCCGCTCTCGCCCGCCCGGGCGGCCTCGATGGTGGCGTTGAGCGCGAGCAGGTTGGTCTGGGCGGCGATGGCGGCGATCGTACGCACCACGTCGTGGATGGCCGTGCTGCTCTCCCCCAGCCGGCCGACAACCTCGTTGGTGTGCGCGGCGACCGTGACGCCGTTGCCGGACACCCGGGCGGCCTCGGAGGCGCTGCGGGCGATCTCGCCGATGCTGCCGCCCATCTCCTCGATGCCCGCGGCCACCGACTGCATCGTGCTGCTGACCTGGCCCGCGGCCGACGACACGACGCCGGCCTGGGCGGAGGTGGACGAGGCGTCGCCGCCGAGCTCGCGGCTGACCGCCGTCAGCTCCTCCGCCGAGCGGCTGAGGTCCGCCGCGCTCGTGCTCATGCCGCCGACGGCCTCCGCCAGGATGTCCGTCATCCGGTTCAGGCCCTCGGCGATCCGGCCGACCTCATCGCGGCCGTCGACCGGCATGCGGGTGCTCAGGTCGCGGGCGACGAGGCGGTTCAGGAAAGCCAGGGTCTCGCGCAGCGGCCGGGTGACGGCCAGCGAGACCCAGAACACGACCAGCGACACCACGAGGATCGAGACGACGCCCACCGTCAGTTGCCGGCGCAGGAAGGCGTCGAACTGGGCGTCCGTCAGCGTGTCCCGCGTGAAGATCATCGCCGCGACGGTCTGGATCGCCACCACGAGGGCGCTGAGGCTGGTCGCGAGGGTCATGAGCAGGGCGCGCAGGCTGGGGAAGAGCCGCCAGACGCGGTTGAGGCCCGAGTTCGAAGCGGGAGAGGTCACGACTGGCCTATCGGCACGGGCGGGGGAACAGCTGAACCACCGGCCGCCACCCACCGCCCAACAGGAAGATCCCGGGCACGAAGAGCACGTTGCAAAGCAGCGCGACGAGCAGCCACCGGCTCCACGCCGTGCCGCCCGCCGCGACCACCGGCGCCGCGACCAGCACTCCCACGATCATGACCCGGACCACCAGGCCGAACGCGCCCCACGCCGTGGCCTGCAGGTCCGGCCGCAGGTCCTCCACATCCTCGGAGAAGAGCGCCATCCAGGGCCCGAACGTGACCGCCGTGGCGATGCCGAGAAGGGCACCGATCCCGACCAGGTGCGCGAGGCCCGCCCGGCCGCCGTCGACCAGGACGACGAAGTACGCCATGACGGCGACCCCGCCGACCGCACCGGCGAGGATGACGGGCTTGCGCGCCTGCAGGCGGTCGGAGAGCCGGCCGGCCGCCACAAGCGCGACCATGGTGGCTCCCCAGGTGGCGGCCATGACGACCGCCGCCTCGCCGGCCGTCACCCGGAACGCCTGCACCAGCAGCGTCGCGCCGAAGATGTTCAGCGTCCAGTACCAGACGAGCCACAGGGTGATGCCGAGAAGGTGGGCCCAGAAGACCCGGTACGCCAGGAGGCCCCGGGTGAGGCGCAGGTCGGCCGCGGCACCGTCCGGAAGCGCCATGTCCGGTTCCGAGGTGATCACCCGCGCCCGGAGCCGCGGGGAAAGATCCGCGATGAAGGCCACGACGACGACGCAGCACGCCACCGCGATGGATCCCATGATGACGATCTGTGACCGCCAGCTCGCCAACAGCGGCAGTGTCACGCCCGCGATGCCGGCGGCCAGGAAGTTGGCCCCGATCGACCCCCAGGTCCAGAACCCGTACGCGGTTGCCCGCCCCAGCCGCGGCGAGAAGTCCCGGACCAGGCCGGCGGTCGTCGTGATCGCGGCGCCCTCGACGAACAGCAGCAGGCAGCGCACCAACAGGAACTGCGCCGGTGTGTGCACCAGTACGGTCGCGAAGGTGCACACGGCAGCGAGCAGCAGCGCCGGCACGAGCAGGGGGACGCGGCCGTACCGGTCGGCCAGCCGGCCACCGACCGCGGCCGAGACGCCGCCCACGGCCACGGCCAGCGCGCCGATGAGGCCGTAGGTCGTCAGCGACATGCCGAGGTCGTCGAGCAGCAGCGGCACCACGGGCGAGATCTCGCCCTCGAAATTGACGATGAGGCCGGCCAGGACGGCCATGAGCAGATAACGCAGCCGCCGGGCACCGGTCGGGTACTGCGCCAGTTCACGCGCGTAGAAGAGTCGCATCACCGGCCGAACCGCATGGCACCGTCGGCCAACGGACCGTGCCGCAGTTTCAGCACGTCGTGCGCGTAGCTCATGCCCAGCTGCCACGGGTACCGGGAGCCGGCCTTGGGGAAATCGTCGATCGAACGCAGCACGTAGCCGGCCTGGAAGTCGAGCAGCGGCTGCTCGGTGACGGTCGGGTCGTCGTTCGCCGGTACGCACCAGGCGAGGCCGTGGCGGTCCATGTAGCGCAGGAGCCGCACGACGTACTCGCCGACCAGGTCCGCCTTGAGCGTCCAGGAGGCGTTGGTGTAACCGACCGTGAAGGCGAGGTTCGGTACGCCGCTGAGCATCATGCCCTTGTACGCCATCGTCTCGGGCAGCGCGACCTCCCGGCCGTCGACGGCGAGCGTGATGCCGCCGAAGGCGAGAAGCTGCAGGCCGGTGGCAGTGACGACGATGTCCGCCTCGAGCTGGTCGCCGGATTCCAGCCGCAGTCCGGCCGCGGTGAATTCCGCGATGCGATCGGTGCGCACGGATGCGCGGCCCCGGCGGATCGCGGCGAAGAGGTCACCGTCGGGTACGAAGCACAGCCGCTGATCCCACGGCCGGTAACGCGGACGGAAGTGCGTGTCCACGGCGTACCCCGGAGGCAGCTGGCGGACCGCCGCCCGCCGCAGCATCGCTCTGACGAGCTCGGGACGCCGCCGGCTGAGCTGGTACACCAGCGTGCTGATGGTGACGTTCTTCCATCGGACGACCGGGTACGCGCGCCGGGCCCCGATCAGGCGGCGCAGCCTGTTCGCGATCGGGTCCTCGGCCGGCAACGTCATGACGTACGTGGGTGAGCGCTGGAGCATCGTCACGTGTGCCGCACGCTCCGCCATCGCGGGTACGAGTGTGACCGCCGTCGCGCCGCTGCCGATGACCACGACGTTCTTGCCGGTGTGGTCGAGGTCCTGCGGCCAGTGCTGGGGGTGGACGACTTTGCCGCCGTACCGTTCGATGCCGGGCAGGTCCGGCGTGTAGCCCGCGTCGTAGCGGTAGTAGCCGGTGCAGAGGTAGAGGAAGTGACTGGTCAGCCGCAGAGTTTCGCCACGGTGGACGACTTCCACGGTCCAGCGGGCGTCGGCGGTGGACCATGCGGCGCGTGTCGTCCGGTGTCCGAAGCGGATGTGCCGGTCGATGCCGGATTCGGCCGCGGTGGCGCGGATGTAGTCGAGGATGGCGGGCCCGTCGGCGATGGCCCGGGCCTGGGTCCACGGCCGGAACCGGTAGCCGAGCGTGTGCATGTCGGAGTCGGATCGCACGCCCGGATAGCGGAAGAGGTCCCAGGTGCCGCCGATCGCGTCGCGCGCCTCGAGGATCGCGTACGTGCGGCCGGGGAAGGCTGTCTGCAGATGGTGCGCCGCGCCGATGCCGGACAGCCCGGCACCGACGATGAGCACGTCCAGGTGTTCCGTCATGACAGCGCCGTGGCCGTTCGGCGGCGCACGACCGCGCGGCCTCCCCGGGCGGGAGCGTTGGCCACGCCGCGCGAATGCCACCGCTCGTCGGGCTCGCCGGTCGGTACCAGGGTGACGTCCCGCAGCATCGTCCGCAGCACGACGCTCAGCTCCATGTTGGCGAACGCGGCGCCGAGGCAGCGCCGGACACCGCCGCCGAAGGGGATCCACCGGTACAGGTCCGGCCGGACGTCGAGGAACCGGGTGGGATCGAACGTGTGCGCGTCCGGGAACACCGATTCGTCGTCGTGGATGAGGGCGACGCTGACCACCACGGCGTACCCCTTGGGCACGGTCCACCGGCCCACCCGGAAGCCGTCGACCCGGACCTGGCGGCCCACCAGGTCGATCACGGGGCGGGTCCGCTCGACCTCCAGGATCGTCGCTTCGCGCAGCGCGCTCCCGCCGGCGTCCACCTCGTCGACGAGGGCGTCCAGGACCGCCGGGTGGCGGCGCAGCCGCTCGACCGCCCAGGCGAGGGTCGTCGCGGTCGTCTCGTGCCCGGCGGCGAGCAGTGTGAGCAGCTGGTCGGCGATGTCGGCGCGGCTCAGCCCGGTGCCGTCGTCGTAGCGGCTGCGCAGCATCAGTGCGAGGATGTCGTCGTGCTCGTCGAGGGCGTCGTCCCGCTCCGCCTCGGTGATCAGGCGCGCCACGATCGCGTCGTAGTCGCGGCGCATCGCCCGGAACCGGGCCCAGGGACCCCGTCGTCCGAGGCCGGTCCGCGGCTCGGGCAGCACGGTCAGCCAGGAGCCGAGCCGGATCATTCGCGGCAGCAGCTCGCGCAGCTCGGCGAAAGCGGTGCCGTCGGCGCCGAACACCGCGCGCAGGATGACGTTCAGGGTGATCCGGGTCATCGACGGCAGGGTGGCGAAAGCGCGGCCTTGCGGCCAGGACGCCAGCTCGCGCGCCGTCTCCTCCTCGACGATCTTTTCGTACGCGGTGAGCCGGCGGCCGTGGAACGGCGGGGCGAGCACCTTGCGCTGCCGCCGGTGCTCCTCGCCGGCGAGCGCGAACAGCGATCCCGGCCCGAGCACGCGCCCGAGATTCCGGTCGGGTTTGTCCGCGGCGTCGGCGCCGGCCAAGAAGAGTTGCTTGACCTCGGCGGGGTCGCTGATGACCAGGGCTCGCCCGTACGGCGGGACGTCGATCGTGAAGGCGTCGCCGTAGCGGTCGCGCATCCGGTGCATCCCGCGCCGGGGACTGGTCAGAGCGCGGAGGGCCTGCACGAACTGGGGAGTCGTCGGACCTGGAGGAAGTGTGACGGCTGGCATCTGACACCACCTTCTTCGCCTGGTACGCGGACGTACCAGGGTCACGGTACGCTTACGTACCGCGGCGAACAAGGGCTGAGGGGTATGGCGTGACCACGGTGCAGCACCAAGCGTCGGAACCCGTACGGGAGGAGTCCGGCGACTACCGCGGGCGGCTGCTGGACGGGCTGGCCGCGTCGATCATGGAGGTCGGGTATCGCAACACGACGGTCGCCGACATCGTGCGGCGGGCGCGTACCTCCCGGCGTACCTTCTATGCGCACTTCCCGGACCGCGAAGCGTGCTTCGTCGCGCTGCTCGGCGACGCGAACGCGGAGATGATCGACCAGGTCTCCGCCGCCGTGGACCAGGCCGCACCGTGGACGAGCCAGGTGCGGCAGGCCGTCGAGGCCTGGATCGCCTGCGCCGAATCGCGGCCGGCGATCACTCTCAGCTGGATCCGGGAGGTGCCGTCGCTCGGTGCGGCGGCGCGGGACCTGCAGCGCGAGCACCTGGAGGGCTTCATCACCATGATCCAGACGCTGTGCGCCACTCCGGCCTGGAGCGCCGTCCGCAGCGGCCCGGTGTCCCGCCAGCTCGCGACCATGCTGCTCGGCGGCCTCCGCGAGCTGATCGCCACGACCGTGGAGGACGGCGGACGCCCGAGCGACACGACCGAGGTCGCCATCCAGGCCTGCATCGCCCTGCTCGGGAGCTCGAACCGGTAGCCACCCCACGCCTCGACCCGTATGTGGCACGCCGCCGCTGCCCGGGCGGACTACGATCGGACCATGCCAGGTACGGACGGAGCAGAGGCGCGCGCCCAGCAGGATGCCGACATGCGGCGACTGGCCCGGAGCCTGCACCATGCCGCGTCGGCCGCCGGCCGGAGCGAGATCGTCAGCCTCGTCGACGAGGTCATCGTGCTGCTCGACCGGCCCGAGGGCCCGGTCTCGACCGTCGATCACGACGCCGAGGACCGGGGCTCGCACACCGCTCTGCGCCTGATCGATCGGGTCCTGCAGGGCATCCCGCTCTAGCGGTCCTCTTCCCGGCGTTCAGGTCGCATTCCGGGAAGTCCTAGGTCGCCGCCCGGGCATGTCCACCTTCGCGGTGACGGACTCAGGGAATGGGAAGCGTGTCGATGTCCGCGAGGACGATCTTCCGGTCCTCGGCATCGACGACGGCCTCCGCGAGCGCCACGGCCCGGCTGCGCGAGTCGCGCGCCGCCTCGAGGTCGCCCGCGACGGCCTGAGCCCGGGCCAGCCCCTCATGCGCGCTCGCCACCAGCCAGGCGTCCGTCCCGGGACGGCCGGCGTAGGTCAGGCAGCGCCGGGCGTGGTAGAGCGCCGGCTCGGCGCGGCCGAGCGTGGCGTAGACCCGGGAGCACTGCCACTCCCCGATCGCCCGGTTCTGGTCGTCGCCGGCGGCGTCCCAGTGGTACCTCGAGGCGTGGGCCATGTGGATCATGCGCTCGTCCTCCTCGGGCGAGCGGGACTCCTTGCCGAGCAGGGTCCAGGTGCGGTTGAAGAGCGTACGCGCCAGCTCACGCTCGTCGATCAGGTTGGGCGGCTCGGGCTCGCTCATCGCCATGGTGGTTCCCCGTTCGTCGTCGAGCAGGTGGTCGAGGGAGTGCAAGGCTCGCAGGATCCGGTCGTGGCGGGCCTGCAACGCCGCACGGTGCCGGGTGAGGAGACGTCGCGCCTCCCCGTCGCCGGCCCCGGCCAGCAGGGCCCGGATGGCGTCCAGTGGCACGTCGAGCGCACGCAACCGGGCGATGGTGAGCGCCGTGGCGACCTGGCCCTCGGCGTACCACCGGTAGCCGTCCTCCGAGACGACCTGCGGCGCGAACAGGCCCAGGCGGTCGTAGTGCCGCAGCGCCTTGGTGGTGAGGCCGGCACGGCGGGCAACCTCTCCCACCGACAGCATCCCGGACTCCCGCGCTCCCATGCCCATCACGCTACGAGGTTGCCGCGCGGCAAGGTCAACACCTCGTTTCAGCCCGCGCTCAGGCGCCCCAAAGCGCGGGGAGGCACTGTGGGCACCCTCGGACCACCGCCGGTGAAGGGCTGACACTCATGGCGTTCGTTGTTGCGGTAATCCCCACCACGCTGAGGCGCCAAGTGGTGGAGGAGGCGCTGCGGCGGGACGGGCACATGTGCGTGTTCTTCGGTGACGTTGCGACCGCTGTGGCGGAAGTGGCTGACGGGACCGCGGACCTGCTCCTCGTGGACGGCCTGCTCCCGGGCCTCAGCATCCTCCAGGTGTGCGACGCGATGTGGTCCCGGCCCGCGACCGCCGACATCCCGATCGTGGTCTGCGAGCCGCTCGGCCCGGACGGCGTGCCCGGGGACCGGCGGGTACGGCGTACCGCGCTGGAGCCCGAGGCGCTGGGGACCACGGTGACCGCCGCGCTCACGGCGGGTCCGGCGGGACGCGACCGGGTCCTGCTGGTGGAGGACGACGACGCGATCGCCGAGCCGCTGATCGACGGGCTCGCCCGCTACGGCATCCGGGCGGACCGGGTGTCGACCGGTACGGCGGCGCTCGCGGCCCCGCCGCCGAGCCTGGTGCTCCTCGATCTGGGGCTGCCCGACATGGACGGGCTGGAGGTGTGCCGCCGGCTGCGGTCCGCGCGCGACGTACCGGTGATCATGCTGACCGCCCGGGGTGACGAGACCGACCGGGTGGTGGGGCTGGAGCTCGGCGCGGACGATTACCTGGCCAAGCCGTTCAGCGTCCGGGAGCTCGTCGCCCGGATCCGGGCCGTGGGCCGTCGCACGTACGCGGGGCAGCTCGGATGACCAGCCGGCTGCTGGTGACGTACCTGACGTTCGCCTTCCTGATCGTCGTCGGCCTGGAGGTGCCGCTGGGTCTTCTCCAGCAGCGCAGCGAGCAGCACCAGGCGCTGGCCCAGCTGGAGCACGACGCCGAGGTGCTCGCGGTCGTGGTCGACGCGGACCTGCATCGGCACGACATCCCGCACGTCGATGCGCTGGCCCAGTCGGCCGCCCGGCGGCTGGGCGGCAGCGTGGAGATCGTCGACGCGCTCGGACGGGTGCTGGTGAGCACCCGGCCGGCGACCGAGGTCGCCACCGAGGACGCCGACATCCGGGCCGTTCTGCACGGGCAGGGCCGGGTGAGCTCGCGGATCGCGGGTTCGGCCGGGGCACACATGATCTCGGTGGCGGTGACCGTGCACCCGGGTGTGGTACCGCAGGGCGCCATCCGGGTCACCGTCCCGTCCACGGTCATCGACCGGCGGGTCCACCGGGTGTGGCTCATCCTGGCCACGGTCGGGGTTCTCGCCCTGGCCGCCGCCGCCCTGATCGCCGTCGCGCTGTCGCGGTGGATCAGCCGCCCGGTCCGTGCGCTGGAACAGGCCACCCGCAGCCTCGCCGATGACACCACATCCTCACCCCCGGTGTGCACCACCGCCGGGCCGCCCGAACTACGCCGGCTCGGGGCGACATTCGTGGCCACCGCCGAGCGGCTGCGCGGCCTGATCGCCTCCCAGCAGTCGTTCATCGGGCACGCCTCGCACCAGCTGAAGACCCCGCTGGCCGCGCTGCGGCTGCGCCTGGAGAACCTGGAACCGGACATCGCCCCGTCCGGGGACAAGAACCTGCGGGCGGCGCTGGTCGAGACCGACCGGCTGGCCCGCATGGTGGAGGCGCTGCTGGTGATGGCCCGCAGCGAACAGACCACCCTGCCCCGCGAACGCATCGATCTGGGTACGGCGGTCGCGCAACGCGTCTGCTTCTGGACGCCGCTGGCCACCAGCCGATCCGTCCGGCTGACCGCCTCGGGCCCCGCCGCGCACGTCTGGACGGTGTCCACCGCCGTCGACCAGATCCTCGACAATCTGCTGTCCAACGCCCTGCGCGCCACCCCGCCCGGCGGCACGGTCGCCATCTCGTGGCAGCCTTCCACCGGCGCTGACCCGACCGTACGGATCCAGGTCGCCGACGAGGGGCCCGGGTTGAGCGCCGAGCAGTGCGTACGAGCCATGGACCCGTTCTGGCGCGCACCGGGCAGCGGCAACGACGGCACCGGTCTCGGCCTGTCCCTCGTCCGCAAGCTCGCCGAAGCCAGCGGCGGCCAGGCCCGGCTCCGGCCGCGGGCCACGACCGGGCTCGACGCCATCGTCACCCTGCCCGGCGGCGCAGATCCGGAGCCCCCGCGGTGTGATCAGGATTTCCTGTCCGAGCGCGCACTCAACCCGGGAGGGCTGTCGCCGATCGGAACGCCATGACAACCCTGCGGCGCATCGGCACGTCGGTCGTCACGGCCGTCGGTATCACCCTCGCGGCATCCGGTTGCGCCGTGGTGACCGGCTCGGCGGCCGGCCCGTCCGCGTCCGCTGTCCCAGCGGTGGTGCCGAGCGGTTCCGCTGCCCCGCTGCCGGTACTCGTCGCCTCGACGCCGCCGCCGCGCTCCCCCGCTCCGGCCTTGAAGCAGACCGGGACCGCCTGGCCGGCGATCCTCGCGTCCCTCACCGGGTACGGCCAGTGGGCGCTCGCCAACCCGAACCCGGCGCTGGCCCGCACCATCGCGGAGCCGGGCTGCGCCATGTACAACCTCGTCTACGACCAGGCGAACGGCCTGCTGCGCGACAAGACCTACCTGCAGCCCGCCGCCGCGACGTTCGGTACGGTCGTCGGCCCGTCCCCGGCCCCCGGCAGCCCGGCCGGCGCACTCGGCAACAAGGTCGTTCTCGCCGTCACCGTCTCCCGGCCGGCCGAGCCGGTGCTGAGCCGCAGCGGAGCCGTCCGGATCGGCGCCTTCGACCAGCTGCCGCCGACCGCCCTGCAGATCACCCTGCTGAAGGGCGCCGACGGCCGGTGGCGGTTCTGCACGGTGGACGCGGAGTCGGACAGCGGCGCCGACGACGACCCGTCGGTGCCCCTGCTGTAGCGCGGGCGTCTTACGCCACACCGCATCTCATCCGGCGCCGGCCTCGGCACCGCGGAGCCAGTGGGACGCCGCGACGACCTCCAGGACGGCCAGGACGGCGATGACGGCGGCGGCGAGGATGTCACCGGGATAGTGCACACCCACCCACACCCGTGCGATCCCGACGATGAGGGCTGCCGCCGTGAAGGCGATGCCCCAGCCGCGGCTGAGGAAGGCGTAGATCCCGAACGCCAGCGCGAACGCTGCGGTCGCGTGGTCGCTGGGCAGCGATACTCCCGGCTCGTGCGCGATCAGCTGGTGGACGTGGTGGGTCTGGAACGGGCGCGGCTGGCCGCTGATGTGGGACAGGACGGTCGCGGCGGCGAACGTTAGGAACAGCGCCACACCGAGGCGGAACACGGGCAGCACCCGGCGCCGGTACAGGGCGATCCCGACGAGGACGGCCGACGCCGCGAAGATCAGGTAGATCAGCCGGGTCGCGGCGAACTCCATCACGTCGTCCAGGGCGTCGCTGCGCCCGGCCAGGTCGTTGATCAGGTGGAAGAGCCGGAAGTTCACCGGCGACACAGTGCCCGCCGAGCCCTAAGAAATCGCTGAAGAAGCGCGCAGGGCCCCGGCGGCGACGAGCTCCACGGTGACGCCGACCGCGATGGCCTCCACGGCCAGCAGCGCCACCAGGACCAGCAGTTGCGTGGCGCCCGCCTGCACCGCCGATCCGCCGCCGAGCAGCACGCCGACGAACGCGCCGGGCAGCGTGACGAGGCCGACCGTACGGGTCTGGTCCAGCGCGGGCACCAGGGCGCGGCCCGAGGTCGGGCGGCAGAGCTCCAGCGCCGCGTCGCGCGGCAGGAAGCCGAGCGCCAGGGCCGCCTCGTACTCGCCGTGCCGGGTGCGCAGCTCGTCGAGGGCCCGGCGGCCGGCCAGCGAGGTGGCGGTCATCGAGCCGCCGATGAGGATTCCCGCGATGGGCAGGACCGCCACCTCCGTCAGCGGCACGGTTCCCGCCGCGACGACGAGCACGCCGACCGGTACGACGCCGGCCACGATCGGCAGGATCGCCGACCGGCCCAGCCGCAGCGTGGTGATCCGGCGTGCCGAGGTGGCCGCCGCCACCAGCAGCATCAGCGTGATGAAGGCCGCCGTCGCCCACCACGACCGCAGGACCGCCGCGATCAGTACGGACACCGCGGCGAGCTGAAGGACCGCCCGCACCGAGGCGGTGACCACCGCACGGCTCACCCCGAGACCGCCGATCCGGGCCGCCACGACGGCGAGGAGGACGAGCCCCGCCAGGGCGGCGCCGAAGGGCAGGTCGATGGAGACGGCGGCCTTGGTCAACTGACTACTCCCCCGGCGCGAGGTGGACGCTGCGGTGGCCGCCGTCGCGTTCGCCGCCGCCACCGCTGCCGAAGCTATCCTGAGCGCGGAGGTCAGCGACTGTGGCGACGAAGGACGGGCGGCGGCCGCCGGGCACTCTGGAAGCGGAGGTCATGGCGGTGCTCCGGGCCGCTGAAGCCCCGCTGACCGCCGCCGGGGTGCACCGCGAGCTCAGTAGCGACCTCGCGTACAACACCGTGCAGACGATCCTCATCCGGCTGCACGACAAGAAGGTCGTCGAGCGCCGCCGCGCCGGCCGCGGCCACGTCTACTGGCCGGTCGAGGACGCCGCGACGGCGGCCGCCTCGCGGATGCGGGCAGCGCTCGGCGACCGGGCCGACCGGCACGCCGTCCTGCAGCGGTTCGCCGCGTCGCTCGACGAGTCCGACGCCGAGGTGCTGCGGCAGCTGCTGGGTGAGCGGCGCTCCTGAGGATCAGCCCACATGTTCGGCATGCCCTTGGCCCGGGTCGCGCCGCCGGCGGGCGCGAGTCCGTACATGCGCTGCAGTGTGCGCAGCAGGTCGTAGTGGTGGAGATGCGCACCGTAGGAGCCGGGCCTGACACCCGAGCCGGCCACGATCGTCGGGATGTGATTGTGGTCGGTCTGGTTGTCCTCGTCGAAGGTGAGGATGAACAGGCTGTTGTGGCTCTTGGCCCAGGCGATGTACGGGGCGAACCGCTTCCTGAGCCAGCTGTCGGCCCGCCCCTTGGGGCAGTCGTGCATGTCGTGGCACAGGTTCGGGACCACGAACGAGACGGTCGGCAGCTTGCGGTAGTCCCGGGGGAACGCCGTCAGCGGCCGGTTCGCGGCGGCCGGCACGTTGCGGAAATCGACCCAGGGATTGTGCCGCCGCACATAGTTGCGGTACGCGCACCCCCGCCAGCCCGTCGACGGCAGGTCCTCGGAGTACCCGGCGAAGGTGTGGCCGCTGTCGAGCAGCTGCCGAGCCAGGTTGGGCCGGCTGCCGAGGTTGTGCGGGCAGTTGTTGTCGGCGACGCCCTGGGTCGAGCCGGAGAACAGTGCCAGGTAGTTGGGCTGGCTGGGATGCGTCTCGGCGTAGAAGTGCAGCATGTTGGCCGACCTGCGGGCCAGCGACGAGATCCACGGGGTCCTCGGATGGCCGATCACCGAGTCGTACCGCTTGTTCTCCAGCATCACGATCACGACGTGGTCCGGTCGCGGCACGGCTGCTGCCACCGGCGTACGGACCCGAGCCGGAACGGCGGCCACCCCGGCCACCGCGGTGCCGCCGGTGAGCACCCCGGCCGCGGCCCCCGCCAGCATCGCCCGTTGAAACCGATTCACGCCGCTCTCCCACCATGCTCGATGTCCACCTACTCCTACATTGTGTAGGTGCTAGCCGGTTCGGCCCGGTGACACGCCGCGTCAGAGCAGAGGTAACCGCAGGCGCAGGGCCGCGCCCTCGGCAAGGTCGTCGACGGTCAGCGTGCCGCCGTGCGCGACGACGATGTCCTGGGCGATGGACAGGCCGAGCCCGGCTCCCCCGTCGTGGCGCGACCGGCTGCCGTCGAGGCGCACGAAGCGGTCGAAGATGCGGTCGCGATCCTGCGGCGCGATGGCCGGACCGTCGTTGCCGACCACGATCTCGCCCTGCCCGCCGAAGTTCTCGAGACGGATCGTGACGCTGTGGCGGGCGTGGCGCATCGCGTTGTCGACGAGGTTGCGCAACACCCGGTGCAGCCGGTCGGCGTCGCCGACCACCCGTACCGGCTGCACCTCGCCGTGGATCCGCAGGTCGGGGCGTTCGAGCGCCACGCGTTCCCGTTCGGCGTACACCAGATCGTCGAGGTCCACCTCGTCCCGGCGCAGGCGCAGGGCATCGTCGTCGACCCGCGCGAGCAGCAGCAGGTCGTCGACGAGCTTGGCCATGCGGGCGCTCTCGCGGTGGATGCGCGCGACCGACTGGGCGGGCGCCTCCGGCAGTCCCGCGGCGGCCAGCAGGTCGGCGTTGGCATGGATGGTGGCCAAGGGGCTGCGCAACTCGTGGCTCGCGTCGGCGACGAACCGGCGCTGCGCGGACGAGGCCGTCTCGATGCGGTTCAGCATCGTGTTCATGGTCGCCGCCAGCGCGGCGATCTCGTCCTCCGCCGCCGGTACGGGCAACCGCGCGTGCAGGTTCGTCGCGGTGATCGTGGACGCCCGCCGGGTCATCGCCTCCACCGGCCGCAGTGTCCGCCCCACGAACAGGAACGTCGCCACGGCCACCACCAGGGTCAGCAGGGGCATCCCGAACAGCAACGCCACGACCACCGCCTCGGTGCCGTCGTCGACGGTGTCCAGCGATTCCGCCACCAGCACGGTCCGGCCGCCCGACGGGGTGGCGACACCGAGAGCCAGCACCCGGTACGGCGGTTCCGGACCGATGGAGACCGGCCGGCGCTCCCACTGCCGGCGGCCCGCCCCCGGGCGCAGCGACGACAGCGCCGACGCACCGGAGATCGCGGCCGAGGCGGCGATCACGGTGCCCCCCGGGTCGAGGATCTGGACCAGCGTCTGGCCTCCCGTACCGCTCAGCGGCGGCGTGCTCCCACCGCGCAGCGCGGCAGCGACCTGGTCCGCACGATCCCTCGCGGCGGTGGTCACGTTGTCGAGCAGGATCCCGCGGGCCACGACCAGCAGCACCCCACCGGCGAGCAGCGCGGCCACGGCGACGACGCCACCGGCCGCGAGCGCCGAGCGCTGCCGCACGCCGAGCCGGCGCCGCAGCCACGGCAGAACCGCACGTTGTCGCATTGCCGAAACGCTAACGACGCCGAGCTGAAAACGCGCTGAAAGCCGCTCTTCAGGGCATTCTCAGGGCCGCCGGGGCACGCTGGAGCCCGGCGGAAGGAGCCGGATGACACGGGTACTCGTGGTCGAGGACGAGGTGGGGCTCGCGGAGACGATCCGCGACGGACTGGGCCGGCAGGGCTTCACCGTCGACCTGGCCCACGACGGCGTCGAGGGGCTGTGGACCGCGACCGAGACGCCGCACGGCGCGTACGACGCGGTCGTGCTGGACATCATGCTCCCCAAGCTCAGCGGGTACGAGGTCTGCCGGCAGCTGCGCGGGCGGGGCATCTGGACGCCGGTGCTGATGCTGACCGCCAAGGACGGCGAGTACGACGAAGCGGACGCGCTCGACCTCGGCGCCGACGACTACCTGGTCAAACCGTTCTCGTTCGTGGTGCTGATCGCGCACCTGCGTGCACTGATCCGCCGCGGTGCCCCGGAGCGCCCGGCCGTGCTGCACGCCGGAGACCTGTCACTCGACCCGGCCGAGCGCCGGGTCGCCCGCGGCACCACGACGATCGCCGTCACGCCACGCGAGTTCGCGCTGCTGGAGTTCCTCCTGCGCAACCGCGGCCACGCGGTGACCAAGACGGCGATCATCGAGAACGTCTGGGACGCGCACTTCGACGGCGATCCGAACATCGTCGAGGTGTACATCGGCTACCTGCGGAAG
This sequence comes from Actinoplanes sp. NPDC049681, assembly GCF_044465265.1. Lineage (NCBI taxonomy): Bacteria > Bacillati > Actinomycetota > Actinomycetes > Micromonosporales > Micromonosporaceae > Actinoplanes > Actinoplanes sp. NPDC049681. The sequence continues at coordinate 157,285 of NZ_JBITLP010000002.1, read as the reverse complement.
AAGATCGACCACCCGTTCGGCCGGTCGGCGATCGAGACGGTCCGCGGGGCGGGCTACCGGCTGGCAGCCGACGGCTGAACGTCCCCGCGGAGCTGCTGCCCCGCCGACCAGCCGCTGCGCTCCTGCCGCGCCGACCAGCCCATCAGCACGAACAGCACGGTCAGCAGGACGAGCGAGGAGCCGACCGTACCCAATGCCAGGCCGCCCTTCGCCACGGGCTTGGTGAGGAAATCACCGGCGGTGGCGCCGAGCGGCCGGGTGAGCACGAACGCGATCCAGAAGATCAGCACATTGGGTACGGCGGGAACGTACTTCAGCGCCAGGAGCACCATCAGCAGGGCCGTGATCAGCAGCGCGCCACCTGCGTACCCGAGGCCGGAGCTGTCGGAGAGGAAGTCCCCCATCGACGTGCCCAGCGTGTTCGAGATCAGGATCGCGGTCCAGAACAGCACCTCGCCCCGCAGGGTCGTGATGTCCCGGATGACGAACGTGAGCCCGGTCAGCCGCCAGACGACGAAGGTGGCGATCAGCAGCGAGACGAGAATCGCCGCGCCGACCGGATAACCCAGACCGAGGCCCTGCGGTCCCCAGCCGAGCGACCCGGATCCCGGCGCGAGATACCGGGCGCTGGCGTCGCGGTTCATGAAGTCCGACAGCGTCGTCCCAGCCATGCTGGTCGCGAGGATCACCGTCCAGTAGAAGAACGGGTTGTAGCGGCGGGACCGCAGCTGAACGACCAGGGTGATGACGAAGACGGCCAGCAGCGCCACCGTGGTGAGGAAGTAGCCCAGCTTCAGGGTCTGCGCGAACAGGTCACCGGCGGTCTCGCCGAGCGTGGTCGCGGCGATCTTCATGATCCAGAAGGCCAGGGTGATCTCGGGCAGCTTCTTCAGCACGTACTTGCCGGTGCCGGCGAGGTCGGCCTCGGTGGTCATGTGCGGCGTCATCATGCGCCTCTCATCAGGGGAACAAGTCGCCCTCAATGTGGGCGAAACGTCCTGAGAGATCGCTGAAGCCGTGGATCTTGGCGCAGGGGAGACGGACCCGCGAAGGGCAGATAGGCCTTGAGCCTGGGAAGAAGGGGCCGACGGCCCCGGGAAGATGCTCCCCCGATTGGACTCGAACCAATAACCTGCCGGTTAACAGCCGGCTGCTCTGCCAATTGAGCTACAGGGGAATACTGCGTCTGACCCCCGCTTTCGCGGGCTGTCATGGCGACCCGAGAAACAATACAACACCCGGAGCCCGGCCGCCGACAGGGGTGGCCGACACACCCGGGAGGACCGCAACAGGCAGGAAACTCCGGCGGGGGGAATGACTGAGCGGCAGGATGGGTATGCACCGGATCAGACGCACGCGCGTCATCGAACGGAAGGAGCCGCCATGCGCGGAAAGCTCATGTTCATCACGGGTCTCGCGGCGGGCTTCGTCCTGGGCAGCCGTGCCGGCCGGGAGAAGTACGAAGAGATCGCGGCCAACGCCAAGAAGGTGTGGGAGCACCCGACGGTCCAGGAGGCCGCCGGCGTTGCCCAGGCTCAGGCGAACAAGCTCTACACCGAGGGCAAGGACAAGCTGAACCAGTCCAAGCTCGGTGAGAAGCTGCACTCCGCCAGCACGTCGTCCTCGTCGTCGAGCTCCGACGACCTGTCGACCTCCAGCGTGAGCGCGAACAGCACCGGCACGACGTACTGACGCACGCCCCAGCAGAGAGCCCGGCCTCGCGGCCGGGCTTTCTGCGTGTCGGGGACCTCAGGACGAGGACGAGAAGGCGGCGTCGAAGGCCGCCGACGGCGCGTCGAACGCCAGTCCGCGCACGAACCGGAGCGCCTCGGGCGCGCCGACCAGGCGGTCCATGCCGGCGTCCTCCCACTCGATCGAGAGCGGGCCGTCGTAGCCGATGGCGTTCAGCGCGCGGAAGCAGTCCTCCCAGGGCACGTCGCCGTGGCCGGTGGAGACGAAGTCCCAGCCGCGGCGCAGGTCCGCCCAGGGCAGGTGGGACGACATCCGGCCACGGCGGCCGTCGCCCGTGCGGACCTTCGCGTCCTTGCAGTCCACGTGGTAGATCCGGTCCTGGAACTCGAGGATGAAGTTCACCGGATCCAGGTCCTGCCAGACGAAGTGCGACGGGTCCCAGTTGAGGCCGAACGCCGGGCGGTGGCCGATGGCGTCGAGGGCGCGCCGGGTGGTCCAGTAGTCGTACGCGATCTCGCTCGGGTGCACCTCGTGGGCGAAGCGGACGCCGACCTCGTCGAAGACGTCCAGGATCGGGTTCCAGCGGTCGGCGAAGTCCTGGTAGCCGCGCTCGATCATGGCCGGCGGCACGGGCGGGAACATGGCCACGGTGTGCCAGATCGACGAGCCCGTAAAGCCGACCACCGTCTTCACTCCGAGCCGGGCGGCGGCGCGCGCGGTGTCCTTCATCCGCTCCGCGGCGCGTTCCCGTACCCCCGAAGGGTCGCCGTCGCCCCAGATCGAAGCCGGCAGGATGTCCTGGTGGCGCTCGTCGATCGGGTGGTCGCAGACCGCCTGGCCGACCAGGTGGTTGGAGATCGCGAAGACCCGCAGGTTGTGCTTGGCCAGCTGCTCGCGCTTGCGGTCGACGTAGTCGTCCTCGGCGAGCGCGCGGTCCACCTCGAAGTGGTCGCCCCAGCAGGCGATCTCGAGGCCGTCGTACCCCCACTCGGAGGCGAGCCGGCAGACCTCCTCGAACGGCAGGTCGGCCCACTGGCCGGTGAAGAGCGTGATGGGTCGCGCCATGTCATCTCCCTGTTCGCAAGCGTGACGAAGAGGGTTCCGGGCCGGCGCGAGGAGGACCGGCGGCGGCACGGAGCCGGCGGGCGTCGCGACCGGCCGGGTCTGCGCCTCCCGGCCGGCCCACCCTCACCGGGAGGTGCCAGGTTGAACTCTAGGTGTGCGCGCGCCTCTCAACAAGGGAGACGGGCCTCCTGGGGAGGAGAGAGCCCCAGCTCCCCAAGGTCGACGGCGCTGCGCCACTCGACGTCCAGATGCTCGGTCCCGGGCAGCTCGCCCCCCATCAGCTGCCGCAGCGCCGTCCGCCAGATCTCGGTGGTCGCGCTCAGCGGCGCGGGCGGCTCCGATCCCACCGGTACGGGGTGAAGCACCCGCCACGGCCCCGGCGGGAATTCCCGCAGCGCCTGGGCGAGCTCCGGCACATAACCGCCGTCCGGGGTGGTGACCGGCTGCGGGTTGCCGTCCGTCACGTACCCGCGCAACGTGTCGGCGGCGGCGAGCGGGTCGTCGGCCTGCACCGCGGCGGCGACGTGCGCCTGGATGACCGCGACGCCGGCGCCGGCCAGCCGGTCGAGGTAGGCGGCCGGGTCCTCCCACGTACACGCCAGGTGCGCCAGGTCCAGGCAGATCCCGAGGCGGTCCTTGTCCAGCCGGGCGAACGCCGCCGCCACGGACGCGGAGCCGTCCAGCACCGCGCCGGGCTCGGGCCGGAAGCCGACGCGTACGGCCCGGCCGGTCTGCCAGGCCACCTCGGCCAGACCGCCGGAGAGCCGGCCCAGGATGCGAGAGCAGGCCTTCTGCCGGGCCTCGTCCCAGTCGTCGCGACGGCCCAGGCCGGTGGTGGTCACCGCGCCCCGGACCGCGTCGTCGGGCAGCAGGTCGACCAGGATGCGGGCCAGGTCCAACGTGTATTCGAGGCGGGCCGGGCAGCTCCAGTCCGGCACGTCGGAGCCCTGGTCGCCACCCTGCGCGTAGGGCACTCCGCTCAACGTGACGACCTCGAGCCCGCGGGCGTCGAGCTCGGCACGAAGCCGGGTACGGGAGCGCGCGTCGATCGCCAGGGCGCCGGCGAGAGCGGGCGGGAGCCAGAGGCTCAACCCGAGCGTGTCGACGTCCCGCCGGGCCCGCACGGCGGCGGCGTACGCATCGACCTGCTCGATCACGGCCGGGAGATCCCGCGCCGGCCGCAGGTCGGTGCCATGGCTCAGGTGGACGACCCGGCCCGAATGGTGGCGCAGACGCATCAGAATCCCTCCTGGAGCGAGGCGTCACCGGTGCATTCGCACGTGCATCGGTTCGTGCGCGCTCCAGTATGGATCATCCGGCCGCGGGTCACCGCTGCCGTCGTGGCGGACCGACGGGATGCCATGACGCCTCCATCCGTGGGGTTGTCTGCCCTCGGATACGAGCCTCAACCGGCACCCGGATCAGCGGCGCACTCGCCGTGCGACGCCGTGACCGGGGCGAACATGATCCACATAGGTCAGCTTGATCGACAGACAGCGATGTCATTACCCTCGGTGAGCTGGCCCGGAGCTCCCGAAGAGCCAGATGGGCGGCCGGGTCAGGAGAGCGCTATCTGTGCATCAAATGCACACTCGGACACGCACCGGACAGCGACACGTGCGAATGGCCCCAGTGCAGATGCACGCGGCGAATGCTCACCGGCGGCGGCGAAGGGGCCGGGGACGGGCTGGAGGCCGGGCGGGCTGGGGTTGCCGATGCCGTCCAGCTCGGACAGCAAGGGGCCGGACCGGACGGCGGCCGGACGGCGGATCTACGGCCGAATGGCGACTTGGCGGGCCGGGCGGCGGGGGCCACTGGGAACGGGAGGCCAGGACGGCGGCAGGGCGCCACCACTAGCAGGCGGCGGGCCGGGGCGGCAGCGACACCGCAAAGGGATGGACAGCACCGCGGCACCACCCCAAGACACGCCGCGCGCCAGGCGGCAGCGACACCGCCGACGAGGCGGACAGCACCGCGGCACGGCCGGAACGGCCGGAACGGCCGCACGATCGTGAGACGCGGCGCGCGAGCGGAGGCAGCCAGGACGCCGACGCGGTCGGGACCGGTGGCACCGACATGACCGGGACGGTGCCACGACCGGGACGGTGCCACGACCGGGACGGTGCCACGACCGGGACGGTGCCACGACCGGGACGGTGCCACGACCGGGACGACGCCGTGGCCAGCCCGGGACGGCGAAGCGGCCAACCGGCGGCGACGCGGCCCAGCTCCCGACAACGCGGCCCAGCCCGCGACGACGCGGCCCAGCTCCCGACGACGCGGCCCAGCCCGCGACGACGCGGCCCAGCCGGCGGGCGCTCGCGGCCCGGTCCCCCGATCCGGCCGGATGGCGGCGTGAGGGGGTCGGGACGGCACTGCCTGGGGGGTGTGCCACGTGACTGTGCGGTGTCCGTACATGTGAAACGGTTTTCGGGCTGTCCGGCAGACGATCGGGAACCCGTCGATCCATGCCGGACAGCCGCTCCACCCCGCGCCCGCAGGCCCGGGGCGCAACCGGGCCTTCCTCGCGATGCGGCGTGGCGATCTAGACAGTGGCGAGGGCGGCCTCCACGGGGACCCAGGCGGACGTGGCCGCCGAGCGTTCGACCGCGTCGAGGACCAGCTGGACCTGCAGGGCGTCCGCGAAGGACGGTGCCGGGTTGTCGCCGGCCGCGATCGCCGCGATGAGGTCGTGGACCTCGTGGGTGAAGGTGTGCTCGTAGCCGATCGGATGGCCGGCGGGCCACCACGCCGACATGTACGGGTGGTCCGGCTCGGTCACCAGGATGCGGCTGAAGCCCTGTTCGCTGGTGGGCAGCGTGGCGTCGTAGAACTCGAGTTCGTTCATCCGCTCGAAGTCGAACGCCACCGAGCCTCGGGAGCCGTTGAGTTCGATCCGCAGGCCGTTCTTGCGTCCGGTGGCGAAGCGGGTCGCCTCGTACGTGGCGACCGCTCCCCCGTCGAGCCGGGCCAGGAAGAGGGCGGCGTCGTCCACGGTGACCTGGCCCGAGCCGGCGTGGCCGTTGCCGGCCGCCGAGAGGCCGGATGCCTGGGTGGGCAGCGGCCGCTCGCGGACGAAGGTTTCCGTCAGGGCACTGACGCCGGTGATCTGCTGGCCCGTCACGTACTGGGTGAGGTCCACGATGTGCGCGCCGATGTCGCCCAGGGCGCCCGAGCCGGCGACGTCCTTGCGCAGCCGCCAGACCAGCGGGAATTCCGGGTCGACGATCCAGTCCTGAAGGTACACCGCGCGGACGTGGCGGATCGTGCCGATGCGGCCTTCCGCCACCAGCCGGCGCATCAGGGCGACGGCGGGCACCCGGCGGTAGTTGAAGCCGCACATCGTGCGTATCCCCTTGGCCTGCGCGGCGGCCGCCGCCTCGGCCATCTGCCGGGCCTCGGCCACCGAGTTGGCCAGGGGTTTCTCGCAGAGGACGTGCTTGCCCGCGGCGAGCGCTGCCAGGGCGATCTCGGCGTGGGTGTCGCCGGGGGTGCAGATGTCCACCAGGTCGACGTCGTCCGCGGTGACGACCTGCCGCCAGTCCGTCGCGTGCGACTCCCAGCCGAGCTTGGCGGCCGCGGCCGCGACCTTGGTCTCGTCGCGGCCGCAGACCACGGACATCCGCGCCGACAGCGGCAGCTCGAACGCGTGGTTGACGGTGCGCCAGGCCTGAGAGTGCGCGGCGCCCATGAACGCGTAACCGACCATGCCGACCCGCAGCTGCCCCATCATGCTCTCCGTTCGTGATCGTCAGAAACCGAGCTTGCTGTACTGAGCCGCGTTCTCTTTGGTGATCGTTTCGGAGGCGAGCGTGATCTCCTTGGGCACCTGCAGCTCCACCAGGTCGGCCATGCCCTTGCCCTGCCCGATCAGGCGGGCCAGGGAGATCGCGGAGGACGCCATCGACGGGCTGTACGTGACGGTCGCCTTGAGCGGGCTGTTGTCCGCCTGGATGGCCTGGATCGCGGCCTTGGAACCGGCGCCCCCGACCATGAGGAACTCCTTGCGGTTCGCCTGGTTGATGGCGGCGAGCACGCCGATGCCCTGGTCGTCGTCGTGGTTCCAGAGCGCGTCGATCTTCGGCAGCGCCTGCAGGAGCTCGGTGGCGGCGCGCTGGCCGGTGTCGGCGGTGAACTCGGCGGGGCGGCGGTTGGCGACCTTGAAGCCGTACCCGGCCAGGGCCTCGTTGAAGCCCCGGGTGCGCTCCTGGGTGAGCTCGAGCGAGTCGATGCCCGGGATCTCGCCGATGACCGGGTTGGCGATCCCCTTCGCCTTCATCTGCTCGCCGATGTACGCGCCGGCGGCCAGGCCCATGCCGAAGTTGTCGCCCTTGATCTGCAGGCGGTAGGCGCCGCGGTCGGGGAACGCCCGGTCCAGATTGACCACCGGGATGCCGGCGCGCATGGCCTGCAGCCCCACCGCGTTGAGCTCCTTGCCGTCGTGCGGCAGCAGCACGATCACGTTCGGCTTCTGGGAGATCAGGGTGGACAGTGCGGCGCGCTGGGCGGCCGCGTCGGCGCCGGCCTCCACGCTGCGAAGCTCCACATCCTGGTACGCGGCGGCCTGCGCCTTGGCGTTGTTGGTGATGGCGGCGACCCAGCCGTGGTCGGCGGCCGGCGCGGAGAAGCCGATGACGACCTTCTGACCCGGCTCGGCGTTCTTGTTGTTGCCCGAGTTGGCGTTGATCTGGGTGTTCTCGCTCGGGGTGTTGCTGGTGCACGCGGTGAGCAGGGCGCCGGCGCCCACGGCGGCGCCGCCGAAGAGGATGCGACGACGGGACAGATCGTTCATCGTTTTCTCCCAGGGGTGACCGGGCGGCCGTCGCCGGTCGCCGGTGAGGGGGTGGGGGCGGGGTTAAGCGGGCTTGCGCCCGAGCAACTGGCTGAGGGAGCGGTAGCGGAACTGCTGGACCAGCACGGCGGCGACGATGATGCCGCCCTTGACCATGTTCTGGACCTCGGTGGAGAGGTTGTTGATCGCGAAGAGGTTGGTGATGGTGGAGAAGACCAGCACCCCGAACAGGGCGCCGACGATGGTGCCGCGGCCGCCGCTGAGCAGCGTGCCACCGATGATCGCCGCGGCGATCGCGTCCAGCTCGTAGAGGTTCGCCATCGCGGCCTGCGCGCTGGTCGCCTGCGAGGTGAGCATGATGGCCGCGATGCCGCAGCAGAGTCCGGAGAGGGCGTACAGCAGCACGGTGTGCAGCCGCACGTTGATGCCGGCCAGCCGGGCCGCCTCCACGTTGCCGCCGACGGCGACGGTGCGCCGGCCGAAGGTGGTGCGGTTGAGCAGGACCCACCCCGCCGCGACCACCACCGCGAGGATGATGACCAGCATCGGGATGCCGAGGATCTTCGTGCTGGCGATGTCGTTGATGGTCGTGTTCGACGAGACCTGCGTCTGCTTGCCGGAGATCTGGGCGGCCAGCCCGCGCGCCGCGACCATCATCGCGAGCGTGGCGATGAAGGGCACGAGTTTTCCGTACGAGATGAGCACCCCGTTGATCAGCCCCACGACCACGCCGACGACGATCGCGGTGAAGATCATGCCGCCGGTCCCGTAGGACTGGGTGGCGAGCGTGGTGGACCAGACGCCGGCCACCGCGACGATGGCGCCGACGGAGAGGTCGATGCCGCCGCCGATGATGACGAACGTCATGCCGACGGTGACGACGCCGATCGCGGACGCCTGCTGCAGGATCGTCCAGACGTTGCCGGTGACCCAGCTCGCGTCGCCGTACAGCTCGGGCCGGGTGACGATGCCGATGATCACCAGGACGACGAGGACGCCGACCAGGCCGATGTTGCGGCGTACGGGCTCAGCGCCGTCGCTCTTCCACCAGCTTGGTTTCTGCGGCGGGGTGCTCTTCGGCTCGACCGGCGGGGACTGCGCCGGCACGCCGGGTTTCGTGCTCTGATCCGTCACGCCGGTTCTCCCTCCATGAGAGACCCCGCCATGACGAGGTCCAATACGGTGGCTTCGTCGATCTCGTCCGCGGGTGCCTCGTGGATCAGGTGGCCCTCGCGCATGACCAGGACGCGGTCGGCGAGGCCGAGCACCTCGGGCACCTCGCTGGAGACCAGCAACACCCCCACACCGCCGGCCGCGAGATCGTGGATGACCTGGTAGAGCTCCGCCCGCGCGCCGACGTCCACCCCCCGGGTCGGCTCGTCGAGCAGGAGCAGTCGCGTCCGGTCCAGCAGCCAGCGGCCGACCACGACCTTCTGCTGGTTGCCGCCGGAGAGCGTGCGTACGGGACGGTTGACGTCGCGGGGCCGCAGCTCCAGCTGGTCCGCCGTACGCATCGCCGCGGCCCTCTCCTTGCCGGCGGCGGTGAAGCCGGCACGGGAGTAGCCCGAGAACGAGGAGAGCGTCATGTTGCGGTAGATCGGCTCGTCCAGCAGCAGGGCCTGACTCTTGCGCTCCTCCGGGGCCATGCCGACGCCGTGGCGGACCGCGGCGCCGATGCTGCGGACCACCTTGCCGTCGACCTTGACCGTCCCCGCGTCCGCCCGGCGGGCGCCGAAGATGGTTTCCAGCAGCTCGGAACGGCCCGAGCCCACGAGGCCCGCGATGCCGACGATCTCCCCCGCCCGTACGGTCAGCGACGCGTCGGCGAACTCGCCCTCCCGCGTGAGGCCCTCCACCTCCAGCAGGGGCTTGCCCTCCGCGGCGCCGACGCGTGGCGGGAACACGTACTCGATCGTGCGGCCGGTCATCCGGCTGACCAGCTCCCGGGTCGGCGTGTCGCGCGCCGGCAGGTTCGCGGCGGTGGTCCGGCCGTCCTTGAGGACGGTGACCCGGTCGCCGATGTCGCGGATCTCCTCCAGCCGGTGCGAGATGTAGATGACCGCGATGCCGTGCGAGGTCAGCTCCCGGATGATCCGGAACAGGTTCTCCACCTCGTCATGGGCGAGCACGGCGCTGGGCTCGTCCATGACGATCAGCTTGGCGTCGTGCGACAGGGCACGGGCCATGCTGACGATCTGCTTGCCCGCCGCGGGCAGCGAGCGGACCAGGCGGCGGGGCGGGATCTGCGGGTGCCCGAGCCGGGCCAGGATCTCCCGGGTACGGGCGGACGTCGAGCGCCGCCGCAGGAAGCCGCCCCGGCTCTCCTCGTGACCGAGGAACGCGTTCTCGGCCACCGACAGGTCGTCGACGAGGTCGAGCTCCTGGTAGATCGTGGCGATGCCGGCGCGCATCGCGGCCTGCGGGGTCGCCGGGGCGAAGGGCTCGCCCAGCCAGGAGATGCTGCCCTCGTCGGCATGATGCACCCCCGCGAGGATCTTGATGAGTGTGGACTTGCCGGCCCCGTTCTGGCCGAGGAGGCAGTGCACCTCGCCGGCGCGGACCTCCAGCTCGACGCCGTCGAGGGCGCGTACACCCGGGAAGGTCTTGACGACGCCCTCCAGCCTGAGGACGACCTCGTGCTCCTCGGGGGCGGTCATGATGCCTGCTCGAAGGCGGTGTCGCTGGCGAGGACCGCGGCACCGGTGACGCCCGCGCGGGCGCCCAGCTCGCTGAGCACCACCGGCAGGTTGCCGGTCGCCAGCGGCAACGACCGCCGGTAGACGACGCTGCGGATCTCGGCCAGCAGGATGTGGCCCAGCTGCGCGAGCCCGCCCCCGATGACGATCATCGACGGGTTCGCGAAGCTGACCAGCGTGGCGAGGGTGGCCCCGACCCTGCGTCCGCCGTCACGGATGAGGCGGATGCAGGTGACGTCCCCCTCGGCGGCCCCGTCGGCGACGTCCCGCGCTCCGAGCTCGCCGTTCGAGGCGAGCCGCTCGGCCAGCGCCGGCGACTCCCCGCTGCGGGCGGCGGCGAGCGCGTCCCGGGCCAGGGCGGCACCGCTGAACAACGCCTCCAGGCAGCCGGCGTTGCCGCACGAGCACATCGGACCGTGCGCGTCGACCTGGATGTGCCCGATGTCGCCGGCGCAGCCGTCCACGCCCCGGTAGACGTCCCCGCCCAGGTGGATGCCGCAGCCGATGCCCGTACCGATCTTGACGAAGAGGAAGTCGTCGACCGAGTGAGCGACCCCGCCGTGCCGCTCCCCGATCGCCATGATGTTGACGTCGTTGTCCACGACGGCCGGGCACCCGTGCTCGCGGGCGAGCAGCTCCCGCACCGGATAGCGGTCCCAGCCCGGCATGATCGGCGGCGACACCGGCACGCCGTCCCGGAAGCTGACCGGCCCGGGAACGCCGATGCCGACGGCATCCAGCCGCTCGTAGGCCCCGTCGCTGCGCGCCTTGGCCAGCAGTTCGTTGACCCGATGCAGAATCACCTTCGGCCCGCTGCGGATGTCGGCGCTTTCCCGGTACGCCGCGACGGGCTCGAGCCGGCCGTTGGTGACCTCGATGTCGATGGAACTCGCGCCGAGATCGACGGCGGCGAATCGCAATCGCGGGTGCAGCTCGACCAGAGTGGAACGGCGGCCACCCCGCGAAGCGGCCATCCCGGCCTCCGCGATGTACCCGGCGGCAACCAGTCGCTCGACCTCGGCGAGCAGGCGGGGCCGGGTGAGATCGAGCCGGTCACCGAGCTCGGCGCGGGAGATGGGTCCCTCGTCCCGCAACAGGCGGAGCAGGCGCAGGTGGGGGGCGTCGACGACATGCACGGGCAACCTCCGGGCCGTTCACACCGCCGCAAACGTACGGTGTCACGCCCGTCACACTAGGGCCCTTCCGGCGCGCTAGTCCATACCTTCTCGTTGATCACCACAAACTTTTGTTCTGAGATTCAAAAGTGACCGTTGGACGGCGTCACACCTCCGTCTTCCGAGCGATGGCCGACGAGTGCGCGGCCGACGGTCGCGCACTCGATCCACGCGCGACTGCCGACCACCCTTCGTGAGTCCGCAGCCGTCGGTCCCACGCGCGACTGCCGACCACCCTTCGTGAGTCCGCAGCCGTCGGTCCCACGCGCGACGGCCGCACACCCGTTCGCGGGGTGCGCGGCCGTCAAGGATGGCGTCGGGTCAGCTTGTGCTGAGGCCCTTCTCGCTGCCCTTCTTGAGCTTGCGGTCGTCACGCAGCTGCAGGAACGGCTCGTCGTCGGGCGAGTGGCCGGCCGCGATGGCCCGCCCTCGCTCCAGCTCCGCGTCCAGTTCGGCGCCGAGCATGATCGCGATGTTGGAGATCCACAGCCAGACCAGGAAGGCGATGACACCGCCGAGCGTGCCGTACGTCTTGTTGTAGTTGGCGAAGTTGGCCAGGTAGATCGCGAACGCGGCGGAGGCGGCGACCCACACGAGCACCGCGAAGATGCCACCCGGGCTGACCCAGCGGAAACCGCCGGTCTTGGCGTTCGGCGACGCCCAGTACAGGATCGCGAACATCAGGCTGACCAGGACGATCAGGACCGGCCACTTGGCGATGTTCCAGGCGGTCACGAAGCCCCCGCCGAGGCCGATCTGCCGGCCGACCGCCTCGGCCAGCCCGCCGGTGAAGACGACGATGACGGTCGAGAGGATGAGCATGATGCCGATGACCGCGGTGACCCCGAGGCGGATCGGGATCGTCTTCCACACCGGCCGGCCCTCGGGCACGTCGTAGATGGCGTTCGAGGCGCGCATGAAAGCGCCGATGTATCCGGAGGCGGACCAGAAGGCGGCCACGATACCGATGACCGCGGCGAGACCCGCCTTGCCCGGGTCCTGCACCTGCGTCAGCACCTGGTTGACCAGGTTCTGGATCTGACCGGGCGCCACCTGCTTGACGGTCTCCTGCACGGTCTCCTGCCCGTTGTTGCTGAGCATGCCGAGCACGGACACGAGGACCAGCACCCCGGGGAAGATCGACAGCACCCCGTAGTAGGTGAGAGCGGCCGCCCAGTCGGAGACGTTGTCCTGAGAGAACTGCTTGAAGGTCCGCTTCAGCGCCCCGAGAATCCCCTTACCCTTCAGCTGGGCGGGACTGTCGGGCCCGGCATCGGGGGCCGGCGCGGACAGATCGTCATCGCGGTCATCGGCAGTCCGCGACGTCGCGGCGGCATCGATGTCGAGGCCCTTGCTGTCGCGGTCCCGGGCGTCCCGCGCCCCCGCGGCGTGAGCGTCAGCAGCGGTCTTGTCGTGGCCGTGGTCGTGCGACGTTTCCTCGGCCTTGCGAAGAAGTCTCATCGCGGGGATACCTCCAGGGCGCTACGCGTCGTGTAGTTACCGCGTTCCGCGCCGGCCGGGTGCCTCCCGCCGGTCGGCGAATCGCGACCTGACCGGGTGATGCCCGCCATCCTGCTGGTTTAACCCCTTCACCCCAGCTTGCGTTCAGCGGAGATCCAGGTGGGGGCGGGGTGAGGGCTGAGCCGGAACGGGCTCGCGCTTCGGTGGGGAGACGGGGCGCGGTGGGCTACGGCTGGCGGAACGGCCGGGACGGAAACCGGGGGGCGGTGTTGGCGCGGCAGGGCGCCAGGTGGCTGTGAGTGAGGGAGTGGGGGCGGCCCTCTGAGGCGGCAGGCCGCGGACAGCCCAGTGGCGGCAGCGCAACGGGCCCCGGACAGCTCCACGGTGGTGGCCGCCCAACGGACCCCGACGGACCCCGACGGCCCAGCGACAGCCCAGCGACAGCCCAGCGACTGCCCAGCGACGGCCCAGCGACGGCCCAGCGACGGCCGAGGACGGCCCAGCGACGGCCCAGCGACGGCCGAGGACGGCCCAGCGACGGCCCAGCGACGGCCGAGGACGGCCCAGCGACTGCCGCAGCCCACCACACCCCCGACAGACCAGCGACTGCCGCAGCCCACCACGCCCCGGCAGACCAGCGACGGTGGCAGTCCGCGAGGCGGCGGACGGTCACCGGGCCGCGGATCGACCAGCGGCCGTTCGACGGCCCAGCGCCGGCGGACGACCCAGCGGCCGGCGAACGACCCAGCGGCCGGCGAACGACCCAGCGGCGGGCCGACGGCCCGGCGGTGATGAGCGACTGATGGCGCAACGGGCCCGAGCGGCGGAGTGCCCCACCGACCGCGGCTGCGCGACAGGCCATGGCAGCGGGTTCGGGCCGGGCTCCCAGGCGTAGGTGGGATTGAGCCGGGGCACGCGAGCCCTGGCCACCAGGCTGCGGGCATGGCGGGGCGGCCGCTAGCTCCGGCACCGCCAGCGCCGCCACCGCAAGCTCCAGCACCGCGAGCTCCGCCGACGCGCGCTGCAGCTGTGCGCCGTGAACCGGGGCGCCGCAGGACTCGGCGGGGTTATTTGCAGAGCAGTTTTTCCATGCGGCGTCCCGCCACGATCAGGCCGATGGTGACCACCACCAGCAGGTACGCGATGTCGAGAAGTTGGAGGCGGCCCACTCCGCCGGTGGTGATGGCGCGGATCAGGTCGACCGAGCGGTACAGCGGCGTCGCCTCGACCAGCCAGCGGAGGGCGGACGGGTAGGCCTCGGCCGGGACGAAGGTGCCCGAGAACAGGAAGAGGGCGAATTGGGCCGATGCCACCAGGTCGAAGTCCTGCCAGCTGCGCATGTAGGTGGACAGGGCCATGCCTGCGGCGCCGAAGGCGAAGCCGACGAGGATGGCGCCGGCCAGGGCGGCCAGGGCTCGGGCCGGGGTGGTCAGGTCCATGAAGACCATCAGGATCAGGAAGGCGGCCGCGTAGATGTTGCCGCGGATCATGGCCCAGGCCAGTTCGCCCAGGGCGATTTCGATGGGCCGTACGGGGGTGGCGAGCATCCCGTCGTACAGCTTCATGAACTTCATCTTGCCGAAGAAGTTGAAGGTGGTCTCGGACAGCGCTCCGGCCATGGCCGATGAGGCGAGCATCGCCGGAGCCACGAATGCGGCGTACGTGACGACCCGGCCGTCGGGAAGGGTGAGGTCGCCGACGAGGGTGCCGACGCCGACGCCGATGGAGAACAGGTAGAGCACCGGCTCGAGCAGGCCCGAGGCCATGACCAGCCAGTACGCGCTGCGCAGGGTGGCGGCGTTGCGTTCGACGACGGACGCCGAGCGGCGGCCCGCGCCCTCGAAGGACACGAGCCGCGGCAGGACCAGGGTCACCACGATGTACTCCTCAGCGGGCCGGAGGCCGGGTGGTCGCGCGAACAGCGGAGGACGAGCCGGGCCGGTGGCGGGCGGCGCACGTCAGACCACCAGCCTGCGGCGGAACTGGCGGTGTGCCAGGTACCAGCCCGCTGTTGCCCACAGGGCCAGGTACAGCAGGTGGCCGGGGAGGGACCAGGTCGGCGCCCTGCCCAGCGTCGCGGCCCGGCTCAGGTCGACACCGTGCCAGAGCGGGGAGGCGTACGCGAGCCAGCGGAGCGCCCCCGGCAGGGACTCGACCGGGAAGAACACCCCGGAGAACAGGGACATGGGGATCACGCCGAGGCGGAACAGGATGGCGAGGTAGCTGTCGCTGCGGATGGCCGCCGCGTAGGCGAACGTCGGCGTGGCCACGGCGAGTCCTACCGATGCGGCGATCGGCAGGGTGGCCAGGGCCCACCACGAGTGCATCGTGCCGAAGGCCGTCGCGATCAGCAGGAAGGCCGTGCAGCTGGTGAGGGTGCGGAAGACGATGAACAGCAGGTGGCCGTCGAGGATGTCGGCGACGCGCAGGGGCGCCGCGGCCTGGCCGTAGTAGGTGCGCTGCCATTCGAAGCTGCCGAGGACGGGCCAGGTCGAGTCGCCGATGGCGATCTGCATGGCGGTCGAGGCGATCAGGCCCGGCACCATCCAGTCCAGGTACGGCACGCCGTCGACGCCGCCGGTCACGTACGCCCCGACGCCCACCCCGAAGCCGAGCATGGTGAGCAGGGGCAGCACGAAGGACGACAGGACGCTGGAGCGCCAGATGCGGCGGTAGCTGACCAGGTGGTATTCGAGGACGTACCAGGTCATGTCAGTCCACCAGGGTCCGGCCGGTGAGGTGCAGGAACACGTCCTCCAGGCTGCTGCGGCGCACCAGGACGCTGGCCGGGCTCAGGGCCCGGTGCTGCACCTCGGCCACCGCCGCGTCGCCGTCGGAGACGTAGAGCAGGATGCGGTCGGGCAGGACCTCGAGGCGTTCGCCGACGCCGGACAGCTTGTCGGCGAAGACCTCCTGGGACTCCACGTTGAAGCGCAGCTCGACGACTTCGCGGGTCGAATACTGCTCGATGAGGGCGCGGGGTGAGCCCTCGGCGACGATGCGGCCGCCGTCCATCACCACGAGCCGGTCGCAGAGCTGCTCGGCCTCGTCCATGTAGTGGGTGGTCAGCACCAGCGTGACGCCCTGCTGCTTGAGCCGGAAGAGGCGCTCCCAGACCAGGTGGCGGGCCTGCGGGTCGAGGCCGGTGGTGGGTTCGTCGAGCAGCACGATCTCGGGCTCGTTGACCAGCGCGCGGGCGATCGTGAGCCGCCTCTTCATGCCGCCGGACAGCGGCTCGACCTTGCTGTCGGCACGCTCGGTGAGCTGCACGAAGTCGAGCAGCTCGTCGGCGCGGCGGCGGGCCACCTTGCGGGGGATGCCGAAGAAGCGGGCATAGGTGGTCAGATTCTCGCGGACGGTCAGCTCCAGGTCGAGGTTGTCGAGCTGGGGGCAGACGCCCAGACGGGCCCGGATGGCGGGGCCGTCTCGCAGCGGGTCGCGGTCGAGGATGCGCAGCACGCCGCCGGTCGGCGGGGACACGCAGCCGATCATCCGCATGGTGGAGCTCTTGCCCGCGCCGTTCGGGCCGAGGAAGCCGAATGCCTCGCCGCGCTCCACGTCGACGTCGATGCCGTCCACCGCCGTGAAGTCGCCGAAGCGCTTGACCAGCCCGCGAGCGTGAATGAGTGCCACTCGAGCGACCCTAGTGAAGGGGTCCGACAAAAACCGGTCAGGCGGGCGGGGCCGAGGCCTCCTTGGCCGCCTCCACCAGCTGGTCGGTCACCTCGATCACCGGCTCCGCATCCACCGCGGTCTTGGCGTCGTAGCGGACCGACCAGCTCAGCCCGTTCACCCCGCTGATCCGCCGGCCGACCACCCGGACGCCACCGTGCGGCGGCAGGGGGTGGTGCGTCGTGTACGCGACCGAGCGGGTCACCCGGGTCCGGACCTGGTCCGGCAGCTCACCCGGCTCCAGCACCAGGAACCCGACGACCGGGGCGTCGACGAGCACCGTGTAGCCGTTCCGCTCGTGCGCCACCTCGGCGGGCGTGATGCGCAGCTCGCGGCCCGACCAGGCCGCCTTGTGGATCTCGTGCCAGCCCAGCCGCCGGCCCCCGGGCAGCCAGAGGCCGCGGTTGGTGGCGACCAGCGCCTGGTCCTGGGCCTCGCCCACCGTCGCCCAGGCCAGGATGCGCTCGTCGGCCTCCAGCGCGGGGCGCATCTCGGGCGGAAGCTTGGGGCTGCGGCGGAAGAGTTTCACGATGCTCCTGCTGCCTGAGAACTGAGAGCGCGATCGAACGGTCTCACAACGCACCCGCCGCCTGATCCCGGAGGGCCCTGGCGTGTTGCTCGAGCGAGAACAATTCCCCCGCCAGGGCGAGGTACTCGTCCTTGTGCGCCACCGGGTTGAGGCGCTGCACCTTGGACTTCAGGTCCTTGATGCGGGTGGTCACCGAGCCCACCTGGAGCCGGGCCAGCGTCGTCTGGACGTACCGGAGATCCGCCTCGCCGTCGACGTGCAGGGGCTCGACCGCGAGCTCGCCGACCAGGGCCTTGCCGCCGAGGTCCTGGCACGCGTCGCGAACGGCTTCGATCCAGACCGCGCCACCGGTGGCCGAGGCGGTGCCGCCCGCGGCGGCGATGGCGGCGCGGATGTCGCGCAGGACCGGGTCCCCGTACGAGTCGGCCTCGATGGCGTCGAACATCGGACCGGCCAGCACCGGCTCCTGCAGGGCGAGCTTCAGCGTCTCGCGCTCGACCTGGCGCTGCGGACTGTCGGCGGCCCGGCGCTGGGCGATCACCGGGGCGTCCGGCGACATGGCGGCCGCCACGGCCCGCTGCACGGGTTCCAGATCCATGCCGAGGTCGCCGGCGAGCTTGCGGGCGTACTCGGGACGCTTCTCCCGGTCTTTGATCTTGGCCACCAGGGGCGCCGCCTTGCGCATGGCCTCGACGCGGCCCTCGACGGTGTCCAGGTCGAAGCGGGCGAGGGTCTGCCGCAGCGCGAAGTCCACCAGCGGCTCGCGTCCCGCGATCATGTCGCGCACGGCCAGATCGCCCTTGGCCAGCCGCAGCTCGCAGGGATCCATGTTGTCCGGGCTGACCGCGATGAAGGTACGCCCGACGAACCGCTGATCCTCCTCGAACGCCCGCAGGGCCGCCTTCTGCCCGGCCGCGTCGCCGTCGAACGTGTAGATGATCTCGCCGGTGAAGCTGTCGCTGTCCATGAGCAGGCGGCGGAGCACGCCGATGTGGTCGACGCCGAACGCCGTGCCGCAGGTCGCGACCGCGGTCGGCTCCCCCGCCTCGTGACAGGCCATCACGTCGGTGTACCCCTCGACGATGACCGCGCGGCCACGCTTGGCGATCTCCCGCTTGGCGTAGTCGATGCCGTACAGGACGTGGCTCTTCTTGTAGAGGGGCGACTCGGGGGTGTTGAGGTATTTCGGGCCGTCATCGTCGTCGAAGAGTTTGCGTGCGCCGAAGCCGATGACGTCGCCGCTCAGATCGCGGATGGGCCAGAGCAGGCGGCGGCGGAAGCGGTCGATGAGCGAGCCTGAGCGGGCCGGCTTCGCGAGGCCGCCGGCCGTCAACTCCTCGGCGGTGAAGCCTTTCTGGCGCAGGTGCTTGGTGAGCAGGTCCCAGCCCTCGGGGGCGTAGCCGCAGGCGTACTTCTCGGCGGCGTCGCGGCCGAAGCCGCGCTGGGCGAGGAATTCGCGGGCCTTGCGCGCGCCGGCCTTGCCGAGCTGGTCGCGGTAGAAGTCGGCGGCGGCGGCGTGGGCGGCGATCAGGCGCTGCTTCTGGCCCGGCTGTTGCCGGGGCGTACCGGGCCGCTCGTCGGAGGTGTCGTAGCGCAGCTGAATGCCGGCCCGGCCGGCGAGGCGCTCGAGCGACTCGACGAAGGTGAGGTGCTCGGCGTCCATGAGGAACTTGATGGCGTCGCCGCCCGCCCCACAACCGTGGCAGAAGTAGACATTCCGGGCCGGTGAGACGGTGAAGGACGGGGTCTTCTCGTCGTGGAAGGGGCACAGTCCCTTGAGGTTGCCGCCGCCCGCCGACCGCAGCGTCACCGTTTCGCTGATGATGTCCGCGATCGAGGTCCGGTCGCGGACCAGCGCTATGTCCTCGTCCCTGACCCTGCCCGCCACGGCTCCATACTGCCTGCCCTCAATCGCGGCCCGATAACAGGGTCCGGTGCCACGCCACGGCCGCCGGGTCGGTCAGCGAGGCGACCTGGTCGACCACCACGCGCAGGCGGGCGGCGTCGTCACCCGCCGCCTTCCATTCCGCCGCGAACACGGGGTCGAGGTGGTCGGGGGCCCGGTGGCAGAGGAGCTCGACGAGGGAGGCCACGATCTCGCGCTGTTGCTCGTACCAGTCCTCCGCGGCGCGGGCGCGCATCACGTATCGGAGGGCCATGCCCTTGAGGAGGGCGCACTGGTTGCGCACCGTACGCGGGACGATGAGGTCCGCCTCGTAGCGCCGGACCTGGCCGTACCCGTGTCTGCTGTTGGTGGCCCCGACCGCGGAGGAGACGAAGCGCCCGGTGAGCACGCTGGTCATGCGTTTGAGGGCGGCCTGGGCCCGGTAGGTGCCGTCGTAGTCGGCCGCCGCGGTCACCACCTCGTCGGCGAGGAGCAGGTCGAGGGCGTCGCGGAGGGCGTCCGGGCTCTCGTCGGAGTAGGCGGCTGCCACGTCGGCACAGAGTGCGGCGCGCTCCCCGGCGTCGTCGAGCAGCGGGCGCAGCGACAGGTAGCCGCCGTGGATGCCGTCCTCGACGTCGTGCACCGAGTAGGCGACGTCGTCCGCCCAGTCCATGACCTGCGCCTCGAGGCAGCGGCGGTCGCCCTCGGGTGCGGTGGCGCGGATCCAGGTGAAGACCGGCATGTCGTCCTCATAGACGCCGAACTTGCGGGTGCCGGGGCGGCGTGGCCAGGGGTACTTGCAGCTGGCGTCGAGGGAGGCGCGGGTGAGGTTGAGGCCGGCGCCCTCCACCTTGGCCTCCAGCCGGGTGAGGACGCGCAGGGTCTGGGCGTTGCCTTCGAAGCCGCCGCACGGCCGGGCCACCGCGTCGAGGGCCGCCTCGCCGTTGTGCCCGAACGGGGGGTGGCCGATGTCGTGTGCCAGCCCGGCGACGTCCACGACGTCCGGGTCACAGCCGAGCCGGGCGCCCATCTCCCGGGAGATCTGGGCGACCTCCAGGGAGTGCGTCAGACGCGTACGCAAGAAGTCGTCCGACCCGGCCGTGTGCACCTGGGTCTTGGCCGCCAGCCGCCGGAAGCCCGCGGAGTGCAGCACCCGGGCGCGGTCCCGTTCGAACTGGGTGCGGCCGTACCCGCTGTCCTTCGCAGGCTCGTTCACCCACCGCTCCGCGTCCCGGCTCATGGATCAACCCTAGGCCGGACGGGTACGGGGTTCAGGCCCGTTTCGAGCTCAGCACGCAGAACTCGTTGCCCTCCGGATCGGCGAGCACCACCCAGCTGACGTCGTGCTGGCCGATGTCGACCGGCCGGGCGCCCATGTCGACCAGCCGCTCGACCTCGGCCTCCTGGTCGTCCGGGCGCAGGTCGATGTGGAGCCGGTTCTTCACCGTCTTGGCCTCCGGCACGGGCGTGAAGAGCAGACCGGGCAGCGTGTCCGGGGTACGCCGGATCTCGATCTCGTCCGGCTCCTCGTGCACG
Source organism: Actinoplanes sp. NPDC049681 (assembly GCF_044465265.1). Lineage (NCBI taxonomy): Bacteria > Bacillati > Actinomycetota > Actinomycetes > Micromonosporales > Micromonosporaceae > Actinoplanes > Actinoplanes sp. NPDC049681. The sequence continues at coordinate 136,782 of NZ_JBITLP010000002.1, read as the reverse complement.
ATGACGTAGCCCAGCGCCTCCGCCCACCAGCGCGCCAGCCGCGCCGGATCCTCGGCGTCGACCACGACCTGCTCCCAGGTGCTCGGCATTGGGCAACCTCCATGAGACGCCATCGAAAGTGGCGATCATGTTACGCCCAGATGGCCGTTCCGGCGCGGTGGCGGGAAACAACGCACTCGTCGTGCGTCATCCCCCGGCCCGGCGCCCGACACTGGCCGAAAGGAGGACGGTCATCATGATTTCCCTGAGCCGCCGTCTCATCGCGCTGGCCGAGGCCGGGCGCACGGGCGCCCTGCACGTCGGTGGTACGCCGGGCGGCGTCGTCTATCTCGTCGCCGGCCGGATCACGCACGCGGAATCGCGCGGCTGCCCCGGCATCGGGGAGCGGCTCGTCCGCTGCGGCCGGCTGTCGGCCGCGCAGTGGCAGGCGGCGTACGAGGCGGGCCACGGCGCCCGGCGCGTCGGCCACATCCTGTTGCGCGACGGTCACCTCGGCCACCACGAGCTGGCCAGCCGGGTAGTGGCAACCATCACTGCGGCCACGCACGCGCTGCTGCTGGGCGACGACGCGCCGATGCGTTTCGTCCCGGGCGAGCGGCACTGGTTCGGCACCGTCGCGCAGGCCGACCTGGGCAATCTCGGGCCCGAGACGGCCCGGCGGCTGCTGGCCCGGCCGGCCCCGCGCGGCCCGCGGTCGGTGCGGTGCCGGCAGCCGTCCCCGGTGCCCGGATGACCATCGACGACCATGACGCACACGGGGTGCGACTCGAGATCGCAGCGTGCCCGCAGGATGGCCCATTGTGACGGCAGGGCCGACGAAATCCCGCCCGAACGGCACCACCGGAAACACCCGAAACCGTCGGCGGGGGGAACCAGCCGTCGGCGGGAGCATCACTCGGCTGAGGAGAGATGTGCCCGGGGTCGACAACTGTTTGCAGGAGGCCATGGCGATCCCTGGCGCGATCGGCGCCAGCATCGTCGACTACACCACCGGCTTCCCGGTCGCCACGACCGGAGCCGCACCCAACGAGGACCACGAGGCCGCGGCCGCCGGCACCGCCGACGTCGTCCAGGCCGCGCAGAGCCGGTCGCTGTTCGTCTCGGCCGTACCGCACGACCTCCTCGAGGACCTCATCATCACGACCGCGGGGGGCTACCACCTGCTGCGGCTCGTCCAGACCGACTTCGACAGCCGGCTGGTGCTCTACGTGTGGCTGGACCGGCTCCGCGGCAACCTCGCGGTGGCGCGCCGGCGCATGCAGACGCTCGCCGACGAGTTGACCGCGACGTAACACCGCCACACGTGAGGAGCCCGAGTGAAGCCCCCGAAGTCCGCGGCACCCGGCCGCCTGCTCACGCAGGTCGCGGGCGAGCGGCGGACCGGCGCCCTGATCGTCGGCGGCCCGCCCGGCGGCACGGTCTACCTCGTCGACGGCCAGGTGACGTACGCCGAGTCGGCTGCCGCGCCGGGCGTCGGCGAGCTGCTCACCGCGTCCGGGCGGCTGGCGCCGCGGACCTGGCAGGCGGCGCTGGACGCCGGGACTTCCCGGGCCACGGTGGGGCAGCTGTTGCTGGATCAGGGGCACATCACCCAGGGGGAACTGGAGCTGTGCGTCCTCGGTGCCACGTACGACGCGGCGTACTTCGCGCTGTCACCCGCGGCGGCTCCCGTGGACTTCCTCGAGGACGCCACCCACTGGCTGGGTCCGGTGGTCCGGGTGGACCCGGCCGCGATCACCCGGGAGTCCCGGCGGCGGGCGCGGCTGCTCGACGAGATCTTCCCGTACCCGCAGATCGACACCGCGGTGGTCATCCCGGTGACCCGGCCGCCGCGGGAACGGATAACGCTGACGGCCGCGCAGTGGGAGCTGCTGGTGCACTCGGACGGTCAGCGCACCCCGGCGGACCTGGCCCAGCTGCTCGGCCGGGCCGGGTACGCCACCATCCAGGAGCTGCGCCGGCTGGCGGCGGCCGGGCTGCTCGAGCTGCCCGCGCCGCGGGAGCCGGCCGGCCAGCCGGACCTCGTCCGGCTGCCCCGGATGCGGGGAACGGCTGTGGACATCCAGCGGCCTGTCGTTCCGGGTACGGACGGGCCGACCGTACCCATCGTCACGGGCGCCCGGCCGGGTCTCGCCTCGGGTGACCCTCCCCCGCAACAGCGCCGTCCCGATTCCGCCACCGCGAACGGCACCGCCTATCGGGCGCCCCGCCTGGCCCGGCGAAAACCCGGCGCCAAGCTCCCCAAGGAAATGGCCGCCGAACCGGCCCCGGCTCCGCCCAGCACCGACGAAGTCCTGTTGAAACGGATCCGTACCGCACTGAAAGCCCTGCGGTGACGCGCGCCCCTCCCGCCCGACGGCGGCCGACACCAGGAAGGAGAAACCGCGGATGACGGTGGATCCGGCGGTACTGACGGAACTCGGCAACCTCCGGCGCAGGCTGCCCGAGCTGTCCGGCAGTGTCCTCGCCACCACCGACGGCCTGGTGGTCGCGCACGACGCCCACGGCATCGAACCCGACAGCCTCGCCGCCCTCGCCGCCGCCCACCTGGCCCTCGCCCGGCGCTTCGCGCACGCCGTCAACCACGGCGACCTCCGCGAGTCGGTCGTGGAGTGCGACGGCGGCTACATCACCTCGTACACCGCGGGACCGAACTGCCTGCTCACCCTGGTCACGACCGGGAACGCCAACCTGGCCCTGGTCCACCTCGAGGCCCGCCGCGCCGTACGCCGGCTCGTCACGGTCCTGGTCCTCGAGGGGCCGCCGACCGTACGGCCGGAGATCCCGGCGCAGGCGGGCCCGCCCACGCCGCTCGCCCGGCGGACACCGATGGCGACGCTGCAGAGCACCATCCGAGGCCGCTGAGGTCTTGCCCGCAACACCCCCACTCACCATCCCGCAAGGAAATACGGAGGAATTCCCATGGCTGACATGGACACCGCACTCAAGGAAGTCATGGACATCGACGGCTGCATCGGTGTAGCCCTCGTGGACCATACGAGCGGCATGGCGCTCGGCACCGCCGGCGGCGGCAAGGAACTCGACCTGACCGTCGCGGCGGCCGGCAACACGGACGTCGTCCGGGCCAAGCTGCGCGCGATGGAGATGCTCAACCTCTCCGAGAAGATCGAGGACATCCTCATCACGCTGGACACCCAGTACCACATGATCCGGCCGCTCACGAGCCGCTCGGGCAAGGGCCTTTTCCTGTACGTGGCCCTGCGCCGTGACCGCTCGAACCTGGCCATGGCGCGCCACCAGCTCAAGCGCATCGAGAACGACCTCGACGTCTGACCGACGCGACCGCGCGCGACGGGGAGGGTGCCTGGCGCCCTCCCCGTTCTCGTTCAGCCGCCGCTGTTCTCCATCTCGGCGCCCTCCGGGACGGTGTCGTCGTCGCGGCTGTCGAGCCATCCGTACGGCAGGGACACCTTGCCCGGCGCGTTGATCCGGCCGCGCGGCTGGCCGAGCGACTCCCGCGGGAACGGCTCGTCGGGGTCGAGGCGGCCGAGCAGGTCGTCGAGCTCGGCGAGGGACGAGACCATCGCGAGCGAGCGGCGCAGGTCGCCGCCGACCGGGAAGCCCTTCAGGTACCAGGCGACGTGCTTGCGGAAGTCGGCGCAGCCGTGCTTCTCGTCCTCCAGCGCCTCGACCAGGAGGTGCGCGTGCCGGGACATGATCGCGGCGACCTCGCCGAGGGTGGGCAGCTCCTGCGACTCGACGCCGGCGAACACGGCCTGGAGGTCCTTGAAGAGCCAGGGCCGGCCCAAGCAGCCGCGACCCACGACCACGCCGTCGACGCCGGTGTGGGCGACCATCCGCATCGCGTCGGCGGCCTCCCAGATGTCGCCGTTGCCCAGCACGGGGACGTCCAGGGCCTGCTTGAGGGTCGCGATCGCGTCCCAGTCGGCGGTGCCCGAGTAGCGCTGCTCGGCCGTACGGGCGTGCAGGGCGACCGCCGCGACGCCGGCCTCCTGGGCGATGAGCCCCGCCTCGACGTACGTGAGGTGGTCGTCGTCGATGCCCTTGCGCATCTTGATGGTGAGCGGGATGCCGGCCGGCGCGGCCGCCGCCACCGCCTGGGAGACGATGCGGCCGAAGAGCCTGCGGCGCCACGGCAGGGCGCTGCCGCCGCCGCGGCGGGTGACCTTGGGCACCGGGCAGCCGAAGTTGAGGTCGATGTGGTCCGCGAGGTTCTCCTCGGCGATCATCCGCACCGCCGCGGCGGTGACGTCCGGGTCGACGCCGTAGAGCTGCAGGCTGCGGAAATTCTCGTCGGGGGCGAACTGGATCATCTTCAGGGTCTTGGGGATCCGCTCGACCAGAGCCCGGGTGGTGATCATCTCGCAGACGTAGACGCCGCCGCCCTGCTCGCGGCAGAGCCGGCGGAACGCGACGTTGGTGATGCCGGCCATCGGAGCGAGCACGACGGGCGGCCACACCTGATGCTTTCCCAGCGTGAGGGGCGTGGAGGAGAGCGCGAGAGTCACATGGTCGAGCATGGCACAGTACCTTCTAGGCGTGGAATTCGAGCAGAGTCCCCGCCACCTGGTCGCCGTCTTCGAGAGTCCGGTCGCCGAGGCCCTGCTGCGCCTCGGTATAGAGGTCGGGTTCCGGTGCACGCTGGTGGAGCCTGATCCCGTGCGGCTGCAGGGGCTGCCGAGACCGCACGGGGACGCCTTCGTCGGAGACCTGTCGACCGCGGAGGTGACGGAGTACACCGACATCGTGCTCACCGACCATCACCGGCCGGAGATCGGCGGCACCCTGAAAGAGGCGCTGGCCACGAAGGCGCGCTGGATCGGCATCATGGGCAACCCGAAGCGGGAGGGCCCGCACGTCGGCGCGCTCAGGGAGCTGGGGGTCCCGGACGAGGAGATCGCCCGGGTGCACCGCCCGATCGGCCTCAACATCGGCAGCCGTACGCCCGCCGAGATCGCCCTCGCGACCTTGGCGGGCCTCGTCGCCGACCGCAACGACCGACCGGGCGGCTTCGCCTTCTAGCAGCCGGGCAGGCGCTTGATCAGATAGTCCTCGATGTGGTCGAGGCCGACCCGCTCCTGCTTCATCGTGTCGCGGTCGCGGACCGTCACCGCGTCGTCGGTGAGGGTGTCGAAGTCGACCGTGACGCAGAACGGCGTGCCGATCTCGTCCTGGCGGCGGTAGCGGCGGCCGATCGCCTGGGAGTCGTCGAACTCCACCGTCCAGCGCTTGCGGAGCAGGTCCGCCAGGCCGCGGGCCTTGGGCGACAGCTCCGGGTTGCGCGAAAGCGGCAGCACCGCGACCTTGATCGGGGCGAGGCGGGGGTCGAAGCGCATGACCGTCCGCTTGTCGACGCCGCCCTTGGTGTTGGGGGCCTCGTCCTCGTCGTACGCCTCGAGCAGGAACGCCAGCACCGCGCGGGTCAGGCCGGCCGCCGGCTCGATGACGTACGGGACCCAGCGCTCCTGCTTCTCCTGGTCGAAGTACGACAGGTCCACGCCGGAATGCTTGGAGTGCGTCGACAGGTCGAAGTCGGTGCGGTTGGCGATGCCCTCGAGCTCGGCGAACTCGGTGCCGCCGAAGCGGAACCTGTACTCGATGTCGACCGTGCGCTTCGAGTAGTGGGAGAGCTTCTCCTTGGGGTGCTCGTAGAAGCGCAGGTTGTTCTCCGCGAGGCCGAGGTCGCGGTACCAGTTCCAGCGCTGCTCGAGCCAGTACTCGTGCCAGGTCTCGTCCGTGCCGGGCTCGACGAAGAACTCCATCTCCATCTGCTCGAACTCGCGCGTACGGAAGATGAAGTTGCCCGGGGTGATCTCGTTGCGGAACGACTTGCCGACCTGCGCGATGCCGAACGGCGGCTTCTTGCGCGCGGCGGTCGCCACGTTGTTGTAGTTGACGAAGATGCCCTGGGCCGTCTCGGGGCGCAGGTAGTGCAGGCCCTCGGCGCTCTCGGTGGGGCCGAGGTAGGTCTTCATCAGCCCGTTGAACATCTTGGGCTCGGTGAACGTGCCCTTGTTGCCGCAGTTGGGGCAGTTGAGCTCGCTCAGCGAGGCGGGCGCCGAGCCGTGCTTGGCCTCCCACGCCTCCTCGAGGTGGTCGGCGCGGAACCGCTTGTGGCAGGACTGGCACTCGGTCAGCGGGTCGACGAACGCCTCGAGGTGGCCCGAGGCGGCCCACACGTCGCGGGCGAGGATGACGGCGGAGTCGAGGCCGACGATGTCGTCGCGCTGCTGCACCATGGTGCGCCACCACTGCCGGCGGACGTTCTCCTTCAGCTCCACGCCGAGCGGACCGTAGTCCCAGGCCGAGCGCGTGCCTCCGTAGATCTCGCTGGAGGGGAAGACGAAGCCGCGGCGCTTGGCCAGGCTGACGACGGCGTCGATACGGTCGACGGGCATGTTCCTCCTACGCCGGCTGGTTGTCGGCGGGGACAGAGATTCGGCTGCGGACAGGATGAGGAGATTACTCCTCGATACTGCACACCTCGAAACGGCCCGTCCGGCGGTTCTGCTGCAGGTACGCCTCGAGCCGGGCGGTCGAGCCGTCGGCATAGGTGACGTTCACGGGCGCGGACAGCTTGATGGTCTCGAGGTCGCCGACGTCGTACGAGGCGATCGGCTCGTCGTCCGACACCTCGCTGGTGAACTCGGCCTCGGTCTGGCTGTCCTTGGTCTTCTGACAGAGCATGTCGTAGGCGTCGCCGTACCGGTGGTCGCGCACCGCGTCGAGGTAGTCGCTGACCACGACGTCGGCCTGCTCGTTGAGCGCGTCGGTGGCGACCGCGACCAGGCCGATGGCCGCGGCCAGGCCACCCCCGAGGACCAGCACCAGCACCCCGGCGCCGAGCCCCAGGCCGAGGCCGACGCGGCGGCCGCGGCCCTCGACCGGCGGCGCCGGGAACGGCGGGACCACGCCCGGGCCACGCGGGGGCGGCGGAGCCGCGACGGTGGTCATGGGATCAAGCGTACGGCTCAGCGCCACGGTTCCGCGGCCCGGTCGCTGCCGTGCGTGACGACCTCGGCGCCGGGTTGCGCGGTGGCGAGGGTCTCGAACGCCGACGGCTCGTCGAGCGACTCGGACAGCAGCGGGGTGGCGTGGACCTTGACGTCGAAACCGCCGAGCGCCCGGCGGTAGGCTCCGACGGACTCCCATTCGGTGACGAGGGTCCAGTAGGCGGGGTCGTCCAGCGCGCGGGTGAGCCGCCCGGAGGTGTATCCGGTGCTCGCCGCCAGGGCGGCGAGGGCGGCGTGCGCCCGTTCGACGAACGAGTCCTGCGTGTCCGGCGGGACGACGAAGCGGTTGAGCACCAGCATGACGTGAGCGTACGCACACCCCCAGGAGACCGACGTGACCCCGTCCCCGTCCGAGAACCTGCTGCGCAGGCTGGCCGGCGTCAGCCCGACGACCGCGTTCGTGATCGCCCTGGTGATCTTCCTCGGCGGGCTGTTCCTGCCCGGGATCGTCGGCGCCGCGCTGCTGGTCGTGCTGGGCGTGGCCCTGGCGGCGCTGACGTTCACGACCTGGCCGGTGCAGTCGCCGGCGCTGCGCACCGTACGGGTGATCCTGCTGGGCCTGCTCTTCGTGACGGCGGTCGCCAAGGCGCTCTGAGACATGCGCTTTTGACAATCATTACCAATACCGAGCATTGTTGGTGCTATGCCGATCCGCCGCGTCCTCGCCCTTGCCGCCGCCGCCCTCGTGGTCGGGGCGGCGAGCGCCTGCGCCGCGAAGGCGAGCGGCTCCAGCGACAGCCGGGTCGACGTGGTGACCGCCTTCTACCCCCTGCAGTACCTGGCCGAGCGGATCGGCGGCGACGCGGTCCGGGTCAGCCAGCTGACCAAGCCCGGCGCGGAGCCGCACGACGTGGAGCTCAGCCCCCGCCAGGTCGCCCGCATCGACGACGCCGGGCTGGTCGTCTACCTCCGGGGGTTTCAGCCCGAGGTCGACAAGGCCGTCGACATGGAGGCGAAGGACCGGGCGTTCGACGCCGGCACGGCGGTCGGCCTGCTGGCCGCCGAGGAGCACGAGCACGAGCCCGGCGAGGACGAGCACGCCGAGGCCGCCGGCGGCACCGACCCGCACGTCTGGCTCGACCCGGTGCGCTACTCGGCCATCGCGGACCGGCTCGCCGGGCGGCTCGCTGAGGTCGATCCCGCGCACGCGAGCGCGTACGCGGAGCGGGCCCGGACGCTGCACGCCGAGCTGGACAAGCTCAACGACGAGTACGCGACGCAGCTGACGAGCTGCCGGCTGCACGAGATCGTCACGAGCCACGCCGCCTTCCGCTACCTCGCCGACCGGTACGGCCTCACCGAGATCGGCATCACCGGCGTCTCCCCCGAGGCGGAGCCCTCGCCGCAACGCCTCGTGCACGTCGCGGAGCAGGCCCGCGCCACCGGCACCACCACGATCTTCTTCGAGACGCTGGTCAGCCCCAAGGTCGCCGACACGATCGCCCGCGAGGTCGGCGCCCGGACAGCCGTACTGGACCCGCTCGAAGGCGTGAGCGAGCCCGGCGCCGACTACTTCTCGGTCATGCGCGCCAACCTGACCGCCCTCACCACCGCCCTGGAGTGTGCCGCGTGACCGCCGTCGCAGTTCGCCACGCCGCCGTCGCGTACAGCGGCCGCACAGTCCTGCGCGACGTCACGCTCGAGGTCGGCACCGGGCAGGTCGTCGCGATCCTCGGTGCCAACGGCTCCGGCAAGTCGACCCTGGTCCGCACGGTCCTCGGCCTGGTCCCGCTGGCATCCGGCGAGATCGACCTCTTCGGTACGCCGCAGCGCCGCTTCCGCCAATGGGCCCGGATCGGCTACGTCCCGCAGCGGATGGGCGCGGGCAGCGGCGTGCCGGCCACCGTCGGCGAGGTGGTGGCCTCGGGGCGGCTCGCCCGCCGCGGCATCTTCCGGCCGCCGGGCGCCGCCGACCGGGCCGCGGTCCGCGCCGCGCTGGAGGACGTCGGGCTGCTCGACCGGATCGCCGACCCGGTCGCCACCCTCTCCGGCGGACAGCAGCAGCGCACGCTCATCGCCCGCGCCCTGGCCGGACGCCCGGACCTGCTGGTGCTCGACGAGCCGACCGCCGGTGTCGACGCGGCGAGCCAGGACGCGTTCGCGGCCGCCCTGAGCCGCTTCGGCGCGGACGGCGGCACGATCCTGCTGGTGGCACACGAGCTCGGCCCGCTGGAGCCGCTCATCGACAAGGCCGTCGTCGTGCACGACGGGCGGATCGCGTACGAGGGAGCGGTCCCCGAGCCGGCCGGCCACCACGCCGAACCGGGACACGACCACGTCCACCCGCACGCACAGCCGGAACCACCCGGCATCTGCGTCGCCCCCACGGATCGGATGCCGGCGAATTAGATGGACCTCTTTCAGCACGACTTCATGCTCCGGGCGCTCGTCGGCGCGCTGGTGATCGGGCTGGCCGCCCCGGCGCTCGGCATCTATCTCGTGCAGCGCCGGCTGTCGCTGATCGGCGACGGCATCGGTCACGTCGCGCTGACCGGCGTCGGCGTGGGGCTGCTGCTGCACCGCTCCCCCGTCATCACCGCGGTCGTGGTGTCGGTGCTCGGTGCCATCGCCGTGGAGCTGGTGCGCGAGCGTGGGCGTACCTCCGGCGATCTGGCCCTTGCCCTGCTCTTCTACGGCGGCATCGCGGGCGGTGTGGTGCTCGTCGGCCTGTCGAAGGACAGCGGGAACGCCAACCTCATGCAGTTCCTGTTCGGCTCGCTGATCACCACGTCCCGGCAGGACCTGACGGTCATCGCCATCCTCGGCGTCGCCGTGCTCGCCGCGATGCTGGGGCTGCGGCCGGCCCTGTTCGCCGTCTGCAACGACGAGGAGTACGCGAAGGTCTCCGGGCTTCCCGTGCGTACCCTCAACCTCCTGATGGCCGCGACCACGGCCGTGACCGTCACGATCGCCATGCGCACCGTCGGCCTGTTGCTCGTCAGCGCGCTGATGGTGGTTCCCGTGGCCGCGGCTCAGCAGGTCACGCGCGGTTTCCGGGGCACGATGGCGACGGCGATGGGCATCGGGATCACCGCCGCGGCGGCCGGGGTGTGGGTGGCCGGGGAGGCCGGCACCGCACCCGGCGCGACCATCGTCATCCTGGCGATCGCCGCGTTCCTGGGCCTGGCCGTCGGTGCCTCCGTCTGGCGGACACTGCGCGGACGCATCGGCGCCGAGCGACCCGGCGACCGCGCGGAGCCCCCGGACGTCGTGCTGGAGGAGGTCACGTCTTGAGCGCAGCGGTGAGGCTACGACCGGGACCACGACGGTGGATGAGCGCCGATCCGCGGAGCGGAGGCTGGCATTGAGTGCGGATGCCGTGCCGGGGCAGACGGCCGGTTATGAGGCGTACGAGGGGGCGGCCGAGCTGCTGCGGGCCCTCTCCGCGCCGATCCGCGTGGCGATCGTCGCGGAGCTGGGCGGCGGCGAGCGCTGCGTGCACGAGCTGGTCGAGAAGCTGGGCGCGCCCCAGCCGCTGGTCTCCCAGCATCTGCGGGTGCTGCGCGGCGCCGGGGTGGTCCGGGGCGCTCGCAGTGGACGCGAGATCGCATACTCACTCGTGGACGAACACGTCGCCCACATCGTCGCCGACGCCGTCAGCCACTCGAGGGAGGTTTCATGACCGACGAAGGAACGATCGTCCGCAACACCCGGCAGCGTACGGCGGTCCGCGACCTCCTCGCCGACTGCGAGGGCTTCCACAGCGCCCAGGACCTGCACGCCATCCTGCGGGAACGCGGCGAGCGGGTCGGTCTGACCACGGTCTACCGCACGCTGCAGGGCCTGGCCGACGCGGGCGAGATCGACGTGATGCGGCCGCCCGGCGGGGAACACCTCTACCGCCGGTGCAGCCAGGGTCATCACCACCATCTCGTCTGCCGGTCCTGCGGGCGTACGGTCGAGGTGGAGGGTCCCGCGGTGGAGACGTGGGCGGAGCGCGTCGCCGGCAAGCACGGCTTCATCGACGTCTCGCACACCATGGAGATCTTCGGTACGTGCCCGGAGTGCGCAGCCAAGCGCGCCTGACCGCAGCGTGGGATCCTGTCGCGCGTGAAGATGTACGCCGACCGGCTGCCCACTGCCGTACGCCAGCTGCTCACCGACATCCTCGTGGTGATCTGGGTCTACGCCTGGATCAGGGCCGGGATGTGGGTGCACGACACGGTCCAGAAGCTGGGCGTGCCGGGGCAGAAGCTCGAGGCGGCCGGCACCGGCATCGCCGGGAACCTTCAGGACATCGGCGGCCGGGTCGGCCGGGTGCCGCTGGTGGGCGACGAGCTCACGTCGCCGTTCTCCAGCGCGGCCGGCGCGGCGAACAATCTCGCCGAGGCGGGCCGGCAGCAGCAGGAGATCGTCGGCGATCTGGCGCTGACGCTGGCGCTGCTGATCGCCGCGGTGCCGCTGGCACTGGTGCTCTTCCTGTGGCTGCCGCTGCGGCTGCGCTGGATGCGCCGCGCCGGGGTCGCGGCCCGGGTACGCGACGAGCCGGCCGGCCGCGACCTGCTCGCATTGCGGGCGCTGGCGTCCCGCCCCCTGGACCAGTTGACGAAGCTGGGGCCGGACATCGCGCAGTCGTGGCGCAACGGCGACGCGGCCGCGGTCGACGCGCTCGCCGCGCTGGAGCTCAGGGACCTGGGTCTCAGGCCCGCGAAGGCACGTTAGGCTCGGCCGCCTCGTCGGCGAAGTCCTCGTCCTCCTCCTCGGCGTCCTCGTCCAGCCAGTTGCGCCGGGCGAACGGGATGGCGGCCCAGAACGTCACGAAGTACGCGCCGGTCACCACGGTCAGGACCACCGCCACCCAGAAGGTCAGCAGGTAGTCGGTGATCAGCAGGACGCTGCTCACCATGGAGATCAGCATGAAGGCGAGGCCGCCCGTCGCCATCCGGTGCGCGTAGCGGACGAGCTCCGGCTTGCGGCCCTGGCGGAACAGGGCGCGGTGGAACGCCACCGGCGAAATGATCATCGCGGTGGCGAAGGCCGCGGAGATGAGAGCGACGAGGTACGTGTCCTTCTGGAACGGCGTCACCTTCGGGAAACCGTTGCTGAAGGGCAGGGTGAGCAGGAAGGCGAACAGGATCTGCACGCCGGTCTGCGCGACGCGGAGCTCCTGCAGCAGGTCCGCGAAGTTGCGGTCCCAGCGCTGTTTCTCCGTCTCGTTCTTCATCCGGCGCTTCTCGGCGGCCATCCGGTGGTCTCCTCCCCGTCACCTGCGCGCCGCATTCCCGTAACGGCGGAGCGTCAAACGCCGATGCGCGCCAGGGTGACGTCGGCCAGCGCCTGCGGCGCCTCCTCCGGCACCCAGTGGCCGATGCCGCGCAAGGTGACCAGGCGGTAGTCGGCCGCGATCCAGCTCTCCGTCGCCAGCGCGGCCGGCTTGCCGACGACCGGGTCGCCGTCGCTCCAGACGTACGTCGTGGGCACGGTGATCTTGCCGACGTCCGCGAGCTGGCCGCGGGACAGCGCCCGGTACCAGTTCAGGGCCCCGGTGAGCCGCCCCGGCTCGGCCATCGCCCGGGCGTAGAGGGCGGCGCGGGGTCCGATCGCGCGCATCATCTGCCGCAGGACCGCGCCGTCGCGGGCGAGCAGCAGCCGCTCGGCGAAGGGCGCCCGGAAGATCCCCATGTACGCGAACCGCAGTTTCTGGGTCGGCTGGTTGTTCAGCGCCACGGCCAGGGCGCGCGGGTGCGGGACGGAGATCGCGGTGAGCGTACGGACGCGATCCGGGTGGCGGGCGGCGAGCAGCCACGCCACCTGGGCACCCCAGTCGTGGCCGACGACGTGCGCCCGGTCCACGCCGAGCGCGTCCAGGACGGCGACCGCGTCGGCCTCCGCCTCGGCCAGCCGGTAATCGGCGACCGGGGCCGGGCGCGCCCCCGGCGAGTAGCCGCGCTGATCCATCGCGTACGTCCGCAGCCCCGCCGCGTGCAGCCGCGGCAGGATCAGGTCGAACTCGCGATGGTCCTGCGGGAAGCCGTGCAGCAGGAGCACCGGGGCGCCGTCCTGCGGCCCGCCAGCGACCACGTCGAAGGTGAGCCCACGCGCCTTGACCTCCATGTGATGCCTCCCCAGCTGTTCCATACACCCGTCCGGTGTTAGCGTCATCGAAACACACACCATGTAATGAAATTTGTTCGCGACGGTGGAGATGCAGTGCATCGCCTCCGCGATCCGAGGGTCACGGTAGGTCGCGAACAAACTTCACCGACAGGGGAGCGCACAGCGCTGAGAGTGCGGTGGAAGCCGCAGACCCTCGAACCTGATCTGGGTAATGCCAGCGCAGGGAGCTCGGTCTTCTCCAGCCGCGCCACGTCCGGGCTTGCCTCGGTGCGTGGCGTGCGTCTCCTCCCGGTGCCTCTGGGAGGGATACATATGAAAAGCACGTACCGCTGGCGCACGATCGACATCGTGATCGCCTCGACCATCGCCGTGGCGTTCGGCGTCGTCTTCTGGGCCTGGAACATCCTCTGGGGCGCCACGGAAAGCGCGTTCAGCTTCTTCCCGCCCGCACAGACCCTGCTGTACGGCGTCTGGCTGATGCCCGCCGTGCTCGCCGGGTTGATCATCCGCAAGCCGGGCGCCTCGCTCTACACCGAGACCGTCGCCGCGATCATCTCCGCCCTGCTCGGCGCGCAGTGGGGCGCCATGGTCATCCCGCAGGGCCTGGTCCAGGGCCTGGGCGCCGAGCTGGCCTTCGCGCTGTTGCTCTACCGCTCGTGGAAGCTGCCGGCCGCCCTGCTCGCAGGGGCCCTCACCGGCCTCAGCGCCGCCCTGTTCGACTTCTTCGCCTGGAACGCCGCCTACGACCTGTGGGACTACCGGATCCCGTACGCGCTGCTCACGATCGTCAGCAGCACGATCGTCGCGGGTGCGGGCAGCTGGGCACTGACCCGGGCGCTGGCCCCGACGGGCGTCCTCGACCGGTTCGCGGCCGGCCGGGACCGGGCGCTGGTCTGACGTGGCGGAGGTCGTCCTGCGGGACTTCGGCTGGCGCCACGCGGGGCGCCGGTCGTGGGCGATCCGCGGCGTCGACCTGCACATCCGGCACGGCGAGCGGGTGCTCCTGCTCGGGCCCTCCGGGGCGGGCAAGAGCACCCTGCTCGCCGCGCTCGCCGGCCTGCTGCCCGAGGACTCCGGCGAGTCCGAGGGCACGGCCGAGATCGACGGGCTGGATCCGCGCAAGAGCCGCGAGGGAGTGGGCCTGCTGTTCCAGGACCCGCAGACCCAGCTGGTGATGGCCCGCAGCGGCGACGACGTCGCGTTCGGCCTCGAGAACCGGGGCGTACCGGCGGCCGAGATCTGGCCCCGGGTCAGCGACGCCCTCGACCGCGTCGGGTTCCCGTACCCGATCACCCGCCGGACCGATGCCCTCTCCGGCGGCGAGCAGCAACGCCTGGCCCTGGCCGGCGTCCTGGCCCTGCGCCCCGGCCTGCTGCTGCTCGACGAGCCGACCGCCAACCTGGACCCCGCGGGCGGCGACCTGGTGCGGGAGGCGATCGCCCGGGCCCACGACCGCGACACCACCCTCGTCCTCGTCGAGCACCGGGTGGAGCAGGCCCTGCCCCTGGTGGACCGGGTGGTGGTGCTCGCGCCGGGCGGCGGCATCGCCGCCGACGGCGCCCCCGAGGTCGTCTTCGCCGGTCACGGTCCGTCGCTGGCCGGGCAGGGGGTCTGGGTGCCGGGCTTCCCGCTGCCCCGCCATCCGGCCGTCGCGGCTCCGGCGGATTCCCTGGTACGCGCGGAAGCGGTCGCCGTGCGCCATCGCCTGCCCCGCGTGGACCTCGAAGCACGGGCGGGCGAGGCGCTCGCGGTAACCGGCCCGAACGGCGCCGGCAAGTCGACCCTGGCCCTCGTGCTGGGCGGGCTGCTCACCCCGACGTCGGGCCGGGTGACCGCGTTCGATGACCCCCGGCCCCCGCACCGCTGGCGCGCGGCGAAACTGACGCAACGGATCGGTTCCGTCTTCCAGAACCCGGAACACCAGTTCGTCACCTCCCGCGTCGCCGACGAACTCGCCCTGGGCCCGCGCCGCCTGGGCCGCCCCGCCGCCGAGATCCGGGCCATCGTGGACGATCTGCTGGGCCGGCTGCGGCTGACGGCTCTGGCCGGCGCCAACCCGTACACGCTCTCCGGTGGTGAGGCCCGCCGCCTCAGCGTGGCGACGGCCCTGGCCACCGCGCCCCGCCTGCTCGTCCTCGACGAGCCGACCTTCGGCCAGGACCGCGGCACCTGGATCGACCTGGTGGCCCTGCTGGCGCGGCTGCGCGACGAGGGGCACGGCATCGTGGCGGTAACCCACGACGACGCCTTCGTGGCCGCCGTCGCCGGGCGCGTCCACGAGCTGGCGCCGGTGCGGCGATGACCCTCGCCCTCGAGCCGGTCGCCGACCCGGCGGCCCCGCTGGCCCGGCGCAACCCGGTGGCGAAGCTGGGAGCGGCGCTGCTGTTCTCGCTGCCGCTGATCGCCACCCTCGACCCCCTGACGCCCGCCCTCGGCCTCGCGGTGGAACTGGCGCTGCTGCCGTTCTTCGGCGTCCGCTACCGCGTGCTCGCCCGGCGGGCCTGGCCGCTCACCCTCGCCGCGGGCGGCATCCTGGTCACGATGGTGCTGTTCGCCGCCGACCGCACCGGCTCCCTGCTCGTGTCGCTCGGCCCGTTCGCGATCACCACGGGCGTCGTGTCGGCCGCGCTCGGCCTGGTGCTCCGCATCTTCGCCGTGGCGCTGCCCGGCATCGTCGTCTTCGCCACCACCGACCCGACCGACCTGGCCGACGCGCTGGTGCAGAACGCCAAGGCACCGGCGCGGTTCGCGATCGGCGCGCTGGCGGCCTTCCGCCTGATCCCGCTGCTCACCGAGGAATGGCAGATGCTCGCCCTGGCCCGCCGGGCCCGCGGCATCGACGCCGGACGCAACCCCCTGGCGAAGCTCCGGCTCTTCGGGTCGACGACGTTCGCCCTGCTGGTAGGCGCGCTGCGCCGGGGCGGCCGGCTGGCGACGGCGATGGACGCGCGGGGCTTCGACTCGGGCGTACCCCGCACGTACGCACGGCGCCAGCGCTTCGGAGCGGCGGACACGGCCCTGCTGGCGGGCGCGGCCCTGCTCTCCGCGGCGGCGCTGACGACCAGCATCCTCACCGGATTCTTCACCCCGATCCTGGGCTGACGCCGGTGATGCCCCACACGAGCCGGTCCAGCCCCGCTTCCTCGCGGACGCTGGCCGTGAACTCGACGCGGTGGTGGCCGCGCAGGAAGACGAGGTCCTCGGGCACCTCCTTGACCCCGGGCAGCAGGACGGGGATCACCGGCATCCCGTTCTCGAGGAACGGGGCCATCTCCCGGCGCCCCCAGCGTCCCAGCCCCCGGGCGCCTATGAAGACGGCCGCGGCGCCCACCTGGCGGATCGCCGACTGGATCACGTCGTGGTACGGCGAGCCCGGCTGGATCTGCTCGGCGTCGACCCACGGGTAGATCCCGCGCCGGCGCAGCTGCGCGCACACCTCGAGGACAAGGGCCTTGTCGGCCGAGTCGTGCACCATGAAGACGTCGAACCGGTTCGCCGCGATCTTCGGCAGCAGCGCGTCGGCCACCTCCGGCGCCGGCTCCCGCACCGGTGGTGGCAGCCGGTGCCGCAGGGCGCGCACCTCCTCCCGGGCACGTGGCCACTCCTCGTGGGCGGCACGGTCCTCGTCGGTGGCCGCCCGGAGTCTCCGTCTCGCCGCGTCCGCCACCGGTTTCCGGGGCCAGGGTGGCGCCATGTCCGCGGCCTCGGGCAGGCTCATCCGCGTCCGCACCGCAATGACGTCCGGGTCCGATCGGTACGGGTACACGATCTGCTGCACAGCGGCGTCGTACTCGTCCAGGGCGGCGGTGAGCCGCGGGATCGCGGACAGGTCGGCGAAGCGCGGCATGGCGTCGAGCTGCGCGAGCCGGTTCTCGAACTCCGTGCGTACGGCCTCAAGGGTCGTCTCCAGCGCCGCAACGGCGGCACGGCGATCGTTCGCCGTGGACAACCGCCGCAGCTCGCCGCGCAGCGCCTCGCAGACGAGGTCCCGATACTCGGTCGTCCGGCGCGCATACTCCGCGGCGCCCTGGCGGCGATCCCGACGGTAGGCCGCCTCCTCGGCCTCGACCCGTTCCCGCAGCCGGGGCGTCGCGGCCACGAACGCGTCGAACGAGTCCTGGTCGCTGGTGGCGCCCGGCGGCAGGATCTCCGCGAACGTCAGGTCGGCCACCCAGGCCGGCGCGGTACGCCGCAGCTCACCCAGCCGCCGCACCAGGTCGTCGGCGAGGCCGGCGGCGCCGGGCGGCAGACCGGCCAGCACCCGGCCGGCGGTCACGGCAGGATCCCCCGCGACGGACAGCGGTCCGAGCGCCGCGCGGAAGGCCGCATAGTCGGCGGCGACCTGCGAGCGCCGGAACCAGGCCTTCGACACGAGGCGCATCGCCGACCGGCGCCACCAGCCGGCCAGCTCGACCCGCGGCGAGACATCGCCGGGCGGCTCCGGGAGCGCGGCGACCGCCTCCCGCAACAGCTCTGCGGTGTCCCGGCCGAGCGGGGCCGGCGACTGCCGTTCGAGACGCCGGATCACCTTACGGATGCCGTCGGGATCCTCGCGGCCGGCCAGCTTCCCGGTCAGCGCCTCCAGCGACGCGGCGGCCCGGTCCTGAGCGTCGAACGCCGCGAACCGCCGTACGGCCGTCTGGAGGCGTCCCCGCAGTCGCCAGGGCACGTCGCTCGCCGAGGCCATGGCCACGACCTCGGCTGCGCCCCGCGACGGCAGGGCTCGCAGCAGCCCGGTGATCTGATCCAGGGCGCGGACGTCGGACAGGCGTTCATGCCGCCAGTCCCGTACGGACCGCAGCGAGGCATCCGCCTGGCCGGCGAGCTCCCAGATCTCGTCCTCGGTCGACCGCCAGCGCTCGATCACATCGCGGTTGAGCTCGTAGTAGCCGTCGATCCAGGAGCGGACCCGGGCGTACACGTCCGCGGCGCTCCGGTCGCCGAAGGGCAGTACGTGCACGTCGGGCGCCCCCACGTCGGCGAAGAGCAGCAGGCCGGGCACATGCCGCCCGACGCCCAGCCGCTGCGCGAACTGGAGCGCCAGCCGGGAACCCGGGATGGCGGCCGACGCGTCGGCTTCGGCGCCGACCCGGCGCGCGATGTCGTCGAGCCCGTCGAACGGGACCAGGGCCGGCGGTCGCAGATCCCGCCAGCCGTCGCGCTCGAAGTCCAGGCGGACCGGCGCGGCCAGCCGCCGGAGGACACGGCCCAGCAGACCCGGCCCGCCCCGCGAGGTGTCGAGGTACGCCTGGTGGGCCAGCCCGGCGAACTGCCCGTCCGGCAGATCCGAGAAGAACACGAACCGCACCCGGTCGGCCGTGCGCACACACAGGTCGACCGCGTACCCGCCGAGGAACTCGCGGCAGACCGGCGAGCTGTCGTTGAGGACCAGGATGGTCCAGTTGAAACGGTCCGTCAGTTCGTCCACGTCGCCGATGCGGAACACGTAACGGTAGGCGTCGTCGGCCGACGGAGCACGGAAGCCCATACGGCAGCGAAACAGCCGACCGTCGGGACTGTCAACGACACCGGCCGTGCCACCATGGGCGCCATGCTGGTTGCCTTCTCCGTCACGCCCCTCGGCGTCTCCGAGTCCGTCGGCGATCTCGTCGCCGAGGCCGTCCGGGTGGTGCGGGCCTCGGGCCTGCCGAACCGTACCGATGCCATGTTCACCACCGTCGAAGGCGAATGGGACGAGGTCATGGCCGTCGTCAAGCAGGCCGTGGACGTGGTCGCGGCGCAGGCGCCGCGGGTCAGCGTGACCCTGAAGGCCGATGTACGCCCCGGCGTGACGGGCGCGCTGGACGCGAAGGTGGAGCACGTCGAGCGGCGGCTGGCCGAAGGGTGAGACGGCTGGTCATGTGGGACATCGACTACACCCTGCTGCGGGGTGGCGGTGTCGCCGCGAGCGCCTGGAAGGCCGCGTTCACCGAGGTCACCGGGCTGGCTTGGCGGGCCACGCCGAGCTTCGGGGGTCGTACGGACCTGGACATCTGCGCCGAGGTCTTCGCGGCGCACGGGGTCACCGACTGCACGCCCGAACGGTTCTTCGCACGCTACGTCGAGCAGGTGCACGCGTCGCGGCATCTCTTCGCCGAGCAGGGCGCGCTGCTGCCGGGCGTCCGGGCGGTGCTCGACCAGCTGGGCACCCGCGAGGACGTCGTGCAGACCCTGGTCACCGGCAACGTGCCGCAGGTCGCGGCCGCCAAGATCGCGGCCTTCGGCCTGGCCGGGGCGTTCGATGCGGAGATCGGCGGTTACGGCACCGACGACAGCGTACGGGCGACCCTGGTGCGCCGATGCCTGCAGCGCGCCGAGGCGAAGTACGGCGAGACGTTCCGGCCCGTCGTCATCGGCGACACGGCCCACGACGTGACGGCGGCTCTGGCCAACGACGCACTGGCCGTCGGGGTGGCGACCGGCGGGACGACCATGGCGGAGCTGGCGCTCGCGGGGGCTCACGTCGTCCTGGCGGACCTGTCCGATGAAGAGGCCGCCCTGGCCGCCATCATGTCTGACGAGGTGCCCAGCTCTCACCGATCGTCAGCTACTCAGCCCTCACCGCGAGCGCGGCGGCGCCCGACCTGAGCGGGCTACGCCGGGCGCAGGTGCGGCGGGAAGCCCGTCCAGCGCAGCTCCGGCGGCAGGTGGACCATGTCGTTGAAGAGCACCAGGGCCGGCGGCCGCTCATGGGTGTAGCGGATCACCGTCAGCGCGCAGTTGGCCGCGTGGAGGCCGAGCCAGCGTTCGGGCGGGGCGCCCAGCGCGTCCCGGACGAACCACGCGACCAGAAAGGCGTGCGTGACGATCAGCTCGTGCGTCTCGGTGTCGGCCGGCCGGGCGAACCGGGCCAGCGCCTCGGCGGCCAGGCGCGGACCCTCCGCGAGCTCCTCCGCGGTCCAGCCCTGCAGTGTGGGCGGGAGCGGATCCGGGGCGTACGGGACGTAGTCGCCCACAACCTCGGACGGCACGCCCGGATGGCCGAGAACGGCGGCGGTCTCGACGGCGCGCTGGAGCGGGCTGTGGGTGACGGACGCCAGCGGTACGCCCGCCAGGCGCCCGGCCAGCAGCTCGGCCTGTTCACGGCCCGCGTCGGTCAGCCCCGCCCCCTCGACGGCGTCGCCGTGCCGCGCGAGGTAGACGTAGCGGGCCGTCACTGCGGGGCGACAGGGTTGGGGATCGCACCTCCGAAACGGCGGTCGCGCTGGGCGTAGAGCTCGCACGCGTACCAGAGGTGGCGGCGGTCGAAGTCGGGCCAGAGCGTGTCGAGGAAGACCAGCTCGGCGTAGGCCGACTGCCACAGCAGATAGTTGGACGTGCGCTGCTCGCCGGACGGGCGCAGGAACATGTCCACCTCGGGCACCTCGGGGTGGTAGAGGTACTTCTGGACGGTCTTCTCGTTGACCTTGTCCGGCCGCAGCTTGCCGGCCGCCACATCACGGGCGATGGCCGCCGCGGCGTCGGCGATCTCGGCCTGGCCGCCGTAGTTGACGCAGAACTGCAGGGTCAGGGTCTTGTTGCCGCGCGACATCTCCTCGGCCGTCTGCAGCTCGGAGATGACGCTCTTCCACAGCCGCCCGGCCCGGCCCGACCAGACCACGCGCACCCCGAGGTCGACCAGCTGGTCGCGGCGGCGGCGGATCACGTCGCGGTTGAAGCCCATCAGGAAGCGGACCTCCTCGGGCGACCGCTTCCAGTTCTCCGTGGAGAACGCGTATGCCGAGAGGTACGGGATGCCGAGCTCGATCGCGCCCTCGATGGTGTCGAAGAGCGAGAACTCCCCCTGCTCGTGCCCCTTGGTGCGGGACAGCCCGCGCTCCTTGGCCCAGCGGCCGTTGCCGTCCATCACGAGCGCCACGTGCTTCGGGATCGCCTCCTTCGGCAACGCCGGCGGCCGGGCGCCGGAGATGTGCGGGGTGGGCGGACGTGTCACTGGGAGATCTCCCGTCGATCGGTGGCGGGCATGCGGTCAGCAGCTGACGATTCGCCGGCGGCCGAGAGGTGGTCGGCCGGCGGCCGATCGCCGGCGTCAGGAAAGCGCGGGCCCGGCGGCTCCCCCGCCCCGAGATTGCGCGGGACAGGCGGCTCGCCCACCCCGGGGCTGCGCGGGGCCGGTGGCGTCTCCCGCCGGTCGACCAGCGGCAGGGCCCGCAGGTTGCGCTCCATGTGCCACTGCAGGTGGGCCGCGACGAGGCCGCTGCATTCGCGGCGCACCGGCGGCTCGGCGCCGTCGGCGAGCTGCCAGTCGCCGTGGGTCAGGGCCAGCATCAGGGCGACCGTTGCGGGGGCAGGGTGCGCCGCCCCGGGCGGGCGGCAGTCGGGGCAGACCGAGCCGCCGGCCGGCACCGAGAACGCGCCGTGGTGGCCGGGTGTGCCGCACACCGCGCATTCGGCCAGCGCCGGCGCCCAGCCCGCGTGGGCCATGCCGCGCAGCAGGTATGCGTCGAGGACCAGGCTGGTGGCGTGCTCGCCCGCCGCGAGGGCCTTGAGCGCGCCCAGGGTGAGCTGGAACAGCCGCAGCGACGGCTCGCGTTCGACCGGGCTGAGGCGCTCGGCGGTCTCGGCGATCGCGCTGGCCGCGGTGTAGCGGGGGTAGTCCTCGAGGAACCGCTTGCCGTAGAGCGCGAGGCCCTCGACCTGGCTGATCGAGTGCAGGCTGCTGCCCACGCCCTCGGGGGAGCCGGCGAGCTGGAGGTCGACGTGGCCGAACGGCTCGAGCCGGGCGCCGAAGCGGGAGGTGGTGCGGCGTACGCCCCGGGCGACGGCGCGCAGGCGGCCGTGGCGGCGGGTCAGCAGGGTGATGATCCGGTCGCTCTCGCCGAGTTTCTGCACGCGCAGCACCACCGCGTCGTCGCGGTAGAGCTGGCGTCGATATCCGGCGGGCACCCCGACATTCTGCCCCGTGGGTACGACAGACCCTGACCCGGATCTCAGGGTCTTCTCGGGGACGGGTGGGTGGAGGGACCGATGGCGCCGGACGTACCCGGGCTCATAGCGTTTGGCCCATGACCGCGAGACTGAGCCGGCGCGCCGGTGCACTGACCCTGGTGGCCGCCGCGGCTGCGGCCGCCCTCACCGGCTGCGACCAGGGCATCGGCGCCGCGAAGCTGACCTACGACGACACCGAGAAGGTGAAGATCACCGAGATCGTCGTGTCCGGCAGCAGCGGCGACGTCTCCGTGCGGACGGCTCCCATCGCCGAGACGCACATCAAGCGGATCGTGCGCAGCAGCGGCGCGGACCCGGGCGCGTCCTACAAGCTCACCGGCACCAGCCTCGCCGTCGACACCAGCTGTGGCCCCGACTGCCGGGTCTCGTACGACATCGAGGCGCCCACCGGCGTCGCCGTCCGCGGCGAGCTGAACTCCGGCGGCATGACCCTCGTCCAGGTGGGCTCCACGGACGTGGCCGTGACCTCCGGCGAGATCGTCCTCGACCGGATCGCCGGCGAGGCCAGGGCCAGCGCCCGGTCCGGCAACATCGTCGCGACCGGGCTGGCCGGCAAGGCCGACCTGAGCACCCGGTCGGGCAACATCGAAGGCACGAACCTGACCGGGGGCGGCGCGATCACGGCGGAGGCGACCTCCGGGAACGTCGAGCTCCACCTGGTGCAGCCCGCGTCGGTGACGGCCCGGGTCAGCAGTGGCAACGTCGACCTGATGGTCCCGCCGGGGTCGTACCGGATCGCGCGGCAGGTCGGCTCGGGCGACTTCGAGTCGGACATCGCGTCGGACCCCAAGGCGACCACCGTCCTGGACGTCCGCACCGGCAGCGGCAACGCGACGATCGCTACCTCCTGACGCCGCCCACCTCGACCGCCGCCGACACGCGGCCCACCTCGACCCCCGCCGGCCGGGCGACGGGCGGCAGCGCCGGCGACACCGGTGCGTTGCGGGGACGGCGGCCCGGCACCAGGCGTGGGGGCCGGTCGGCGGCGACGTCCTCGACCCACCCCACCAGCAGCACCGCCACCGTGACCAGCGAGACGATCACCACCAGGCGCCAGCTGATGCCGTCCCAGCCGCGGGTCGGCAGCCCGTGCGCCTCCCCCAGCTTGGTGACCGCGACGATGATCGGTACGTGCCACAGATAGATCGTCAGCGCCCGGGCGTTGAGGATCGTCAGCAGCCGCCCGGACCGCGCCGCCGTGGCGACCGGCGCGAATCCGAGGGCGATGAGGACGAAGGCCGCCGACCACAGGGCGTTGCCGAGGGGGATGTCGTTGAGGTCGTACCCCCGGGGTCCGGGGTGGGTGACAATCCAGGCCGCACCGGCCGCGGCGAGCGACCCGGCAGCGGCGACGAGGGCCCGGCGGTTCCAGCGGCGCAGCATGCCGTCGTGGTGGGCGAAGCCGAGCAGCCAGGCGCCGCCGTAGAGGGCCGTGTCCCGCACGATCGGGTGCACGGTCAGGTTCCCGAGGACGATCACGGTCAGGGCCGCGTACGGAATGACCACGGTGGTCTTCGGGAAGCGCCGGAAGACCGGCAGGGCGAGCGGGGAGAGCAGCACGAACCAGAGGAAGTCCCGCAGGTACCAGGTGGCGGCGAGGGCCATCGACCCCCAGCCGTTCGCGGGCGGATCCTGCAGCGGGAAAGCCCAGTAGAGCACCTTCCAGTCCCAGGCCAGCCCGGTGAGCAGCATGGCTGGCACGGCGATCACCGTCATCGCCCAGAACGAGGGCAGCAGGCGGCGCAGCCGGCGTTCGACCGCGAGCGGCCCGGACCGGTCGATCGACGCGGCCATCAGCGAACCGGCGAGAGCGAACATCACGGACATGGCCGGCAGCGCCACGGTCAGCGCGGCCCAGCCGGTCGAGTGGTAGAGCACCACCCGGACGATCGCGACGGCGCGCAGCAGGTCCAGGTACCGGTTTCGCATGGCGTCAACGCCTATCGAAACCGGACCCGGACAAGCAACATGAAACCGGGCCTGCGTGACTATGCCCACAAATACGTGTAAATCGAACGATTCTCAGAAACCGAGGCGACGGAGCTGCTTCGGGTCGCGCTGCCACTCCTTGGCCACGCGTACGTGCAGGTCAAGGTAGATCCTGCGGCCCAGCAACGCCTCGATCTCGGCGCGGGCCCGGGTCCCGACGTCCTTGAGCCGGGCGCCCTTGGTCCCGATCACGATCGACTTCTGGCTGTCGCGCTCCACGTACACGTTCGCGTAGATCTTCGTGAGCTGACCCTCGACGAGCATCTCCTCGACCAGCACGGCGATCGAATGGGGCAGCTCGTCGCGTACGCCCTCGAGCGCCGCCTCCCGGATCAGCTCCCCGATCAGCACCTGCTCGGGCTCCTCGGTCAGCACGTCGTCCGGGTACAGCGGCGGCGACTCCGGCAGGTGACCGACGATCACATCGACGAGCGCCTCCACCTGGTGCCCGGAGACGGCGCTCACCGGCACGATGTCGGCGAAGTCGTACAGCTTGCTGACCGCGAGCAGCCGCTCCGCGAGCACCGCCGGCGGCACCAGGTCCACCTTGGTCACCACGGCGATGACGGTGGCCTTGAGCTCGGCGATCTCCGTCGAGATGAACCGGTCGCCGGCTCCGACGGGCTCGTCCGCCGGAAAGCACACCCCGATCACGTCGACCTCGCTCCAGGTCTCCCGCACGAGATCGTTGAGGCGCTCCCCGAGCAGCGTCCGCGGCCGGTGCAACCCCGGCGTGTCGACGAGGACCAGCTGCGCGTTCTCCCGGTGCAGCACCCCCCGGATGACGTGCCGGGTGGTCTGCGGCTTGTTCGACGTGATCGCGATCTTCTGACCGATGATCGCGTTGGTCAACGTGGACTTGCCGGCATTCGGCCTACCCACAAAACACGCAAAACCGGCACGGTACACATCATCCCGAGGTTGATCCCGCCGCGCGGCCTTGTGCCGGTTTTTTCCGATACGCGCGTTCGTCGAGCTTGCGTTCGCGTGGGGCCCCGAGCTCAGGGCGTCCGCAGGAGTGCCGCCGTCACGAGGGCCTGCCGGGGTCCGGGGTTCGTCGCTACCGCGTCGCTTCGCTCCGCCCGCTCCCCTTCCCCCACCGCCCGGCCCGCTCGGCGCGGTCGGCACATCGCCCCGCCCGCCACTCACACCGCCCGGTGCGCGGCCGGCACCACGGCCACCAGGGCCGCCGGCGGCGTTCCCGCCACGACCGACCCCGCTCGGGCCGCCGGCGGCCTTCCCGTCACGACCAACCCCGCCCGGGCCACCTCCGGTGCCGCTCCGCGGCCCACTCGCGCCGCCGCCACCCGCACCGCTACCGCCGACGCCCGCGCCACCGCGCCCGGCGCCCGCACCCCCGCGACCGGCACCCGCAGCACCCCGCGCGGCACCCGCACCCCCGCGACCGGCACCCGCACCATCCCGCGCGGCACCCGCACCCCCGCGACCGGCACCCGCACCACCGCGCCCGGCTGCCTGGCCCTGCTGGCGGCGCGCCTCGCGGCGTTCCCGGCGGCGTTGTTCGTTCCGCTCTCCCGGGGTGAGCCTGCGCTCCTCGCCCCCGCCGGCCGGATCCGTCACTGCGTCACCGTGCCCAGCAGCGTGCCGTCCGGCGCCGCCACGTGGATGGGTGCGTCCGCCGCCAGGTCGCGTACCGCGGCGTGGCCGGCTCCGTCGAGGGTGTCGGAGTCCGTGGCGACCGCCGCGGCTTCGAGTTTGGTCGCGCCTGCGGCCACCGCCGATGCCACCGCGAGCTGCAGGGCCGTCACCGTGAGGCTGGGCAGCGACACCGTTGCCGCGGCGTAGGTTCGGCCGTCCTGGTCGCGTACCGATGCTCCCTCGGGCGCACCCACCCGGGCGCGGGCGCCGCGGGCCAGGGTGACCAGCTTCGCGTCCTCCGCGCTGAGTTCGGTTTCGGCGGGGCCGGCGGGAATGGTCTGGTCAGGCATCGGCGTGCTGTCTTTCCTCTGTTTCGGGGGCGTTCTCGTCGTCGCCGGAGTCCTCCGACGGGGGCTCGACCCGGCGCACCAGCACCGAGTCGATGCGGTTGCGGCGGCCGGTGGTGCCCTCGGCGATGAGGTGCAGGCCGCCCACGTCCACGGTGGCGCCGGGGATCGGCACCCGGCCGAGGGTCTGGGCGAGCAGGCCGCCGACCGTCTCGACCTCGTCGGCGGGCAGTTCGACGCCGAAGAGCTCGCCGAGGTCCTCGATGGGGAGGCGGGCGGTGACCCGCACCGCGCCGTCCTCGAGGTGGTCCACCGGAGGGCGTTCGACGTCGTACTCGTCGGTGATCTCGCCGACGATCTCCTCGAGGATGTCCTCGATGGTGACCAGGCCGGCCGTGCCGCCGTACTCGTCGACGACGATGACCAGGTGGGTGCGGGCCGCCTGCATCTCGGACAGCAGGTCGTCGACCGGTTTCGACTCTGGCACGAACGTCGCCGTGCGCATCAGGTCGGCGACCGGCATGGCGGAGGCGGCGGGGTCGCCGTTCTGGGTGCGGCGGACCACGTCCTTGAGGTAGAGCACGCCGAGCACGTCGTCGACGCTCTCCCCGATGACCGGGATCCGCGAGAAGCCGGAACGCAGGAAGAGGAACAGCGCCTGCTGGAGGGTCTTCGGCGCCTCGATCCACACCATCTCGGTACGCGGCACCATCACCTCACGGGCGATGGTGTCACCGAGCGCGAACACCGAGTGGATCATCTCCCGTTCGCCGTGCTCGACGACGCCGCGCTGCTCGGCCAGGTCCACCAGTTCCCGCAGCTCCACCTGGCTGCCGAACGGGCCCTCGGGGAACCCCTTGCCCGGCGTGACGGCGTTGCCGATGAGGATCAGCAGCGACGCCAGGGGGTTGAGCACCCGGCCGATCCAGCGCACCAGCGGGGCGGTCGCCTTGCCCACCGCGTACGCGTGCTGCCGGCCGACCGTACGCGGGCCGACGCCGACCACGACGAAGCTGACCAGCGTCATCGCCCCGGCGGTGACCAGCGCGGCCCGCCAGCCCACCCCCCAGCTGTCCACGGCGACGAGCGCGACCAGCGTGGTCGCGGTCAGCTCGCAGAGCAGGCGCAGGAGCAGGAGCAGGTTGAGGTGCCGCACCACGTCGCCGGCGACGGCGGCCAGGGCGGCGGCACCCCGCTGGCCCTCCCGTTCCATCTCGGCGGCGCGGGCCGGGGAGACGGTCGCCAGGGCGGCGTCGGTCATGGAGGCCAGGCCGGCCAGGAAGACCAGCACCACCGCGTAGATGATCAGCTGTACGTCGGGCAGCCCCGCGGTGGTGCCGGCGGCCAGAACCAGGGACGGGTCCATGGGGCTCAGCCGGTCCGCCGTCCGGAACGCCAGCTCTGCAGCAGCCGGGCCTGCAGCGCGAACATCTCCCGCTCCTCCTCCGGCTCGGCGTGGTCGTACCCGAGCAGGTGCAGGACGCCGTGGACGGTCAGCAGGTGCAGCTCGTCGGCGGGTGTGTGCCCCGCCGTGGCGGCCTGCTTGGAGGCGACCTCGGGGGCGAGCACGATGTCGCCGAGCAGCGCCGGCTCGCCGGTGCCCGCCTCGCCGGGCCCGTGGTCGACGCTGCCCTCGTCCATCGGGAACGCGAGGACGTCGGTCGGCCCGTCGCTGCCCATCCACCGATGGTTCAGCTCGGTCATGTAGTCGATGTCGACGAGCAGGATCGACAGCTCGGCGAGCGGGTTGACCCCCATCTCCTCGAGCGCGTGCCGGGCCACCGCGAGAATCGCGTCGGTGTCGACCTCGACTCCCGACTCGTTGGCGATCTCGATGGACATGTGGTGCGTTACCCCTGGTCTCGATGCGGTACGACGCCGCCGGTCCGGCCGGTGCCGTTGATCACTTGCCGTTCCGGGACGCGGTCCGACCGGCCCCGGTCATCCCGTGCCGCGCCGGCCACCGGCCCGCTCGGCACCCATTGTCCCCCGCCGCACCGGGCAGCCGGTCCGCCGGGCCGGGGCACGGCCGGCTCAGCGCCGCCGGCGTCCGCCGCCGGCGGCGCGCTGCTGCTGCACCGCCCGGACGGACTGCTGGCTGGTCTGCTGTTCCTGGTCGGCGTCGTAGCGGGCGTACGCGTCGACGATCTCCGCCACGAGCCGGTGCCGGACCACGTCCGAGCTGGACAGCTCGGCGAAGTGCACGTCCTCGACGCCCTGGAGGATCTCGCGGACGACGCGCAGGCCGCTGCTGGTGCCGCCGGGCAGGTCGACCTGGGTGACGTCGCCGGTCACCACGATCTTGGCGCCGAACCCGAGCCGGGTCAGGAACATCTTCATCTGCTCGGGCGTCGTGTTCTGCGCCTCGTCGAGGATGATGAAGGCGTCGTTCAACGTGCGACCCCGCATGTAGGCCAGCGGCGCGACCTCGATGGTGCCCGCCTGCATGAGCCGCGGGATGGTCTCGGGGTCGAGCATGTCGTGCAGGGCGTCGTAGAGCGGCCGCAGGTACGGGTCGATCTTCTCGTTGAGCGTGCCCGGCAGGAAGCCCAGGCGCTCGCCGGCCTCGACCGCCGGGCGGGTGAGGATGATCCGGTTGATCTGCTTGGCCTGCAGCGCCTGCACGGCCTTGGCCATCGCCAGGTACGTCTTGCCGGTGCCCGCGGGGCCGATGCCGAACACGATGGTGTTCTCGTCGATGGCGTCGACGTACCGCTTCTGGCCGAGGGTCTTGGGGCGGATGGTGCGTCCGCGCCGGGACAGGATGTTGAGCGTGAGCACCTCGGCCGGGCGCTCGGCGGTGTTCTCCTCGAGCATGGCGACGGTGCGACGCACGGCGTCGACACTGAGCGTCTCACCCTTCTCGATGAGCTCGATGAGCTCGGAGAACAGCCGCTCGGCGGTGGCGTTGTCGGCCGGGACGCCGGTGATCGTGATCTCGTTGCCGCGGACGTGCACGTCGCTCGTCAGGGTGCGCTCGACCAGCCGCAGGATCTCGTCCTTGGGGCCGAGCAGGTTCACCATGATCTTCGGGTCGGAGACCGAGATCCTGGTCTGCGCCCGAGCGGCGGCGCTGCTCTGTTCGGTGCCGGTCATAGGGGCGGCCGTACGGCCTACGCCACCTGCTCTCTTTCTCCGCCGATCGACAGCGCCCCGCCGGTGCGGCGGCGCGCGTAAGGATCGTGCCATCGTATCCGCTCGGCAGCGACCCCGCCGAGGCCATTATCGGCCGTTTCGGGAGCGCGGGGAGAGCACGCGGCCGACTACGCAGCGCGACGTCAGCCCTCGGAGACCGACACCCCGTCGAACGTCTCCTGCCGGCGGGTGAAGCGGTAGGTGGCCCAGTGCATCCGCACGACCGTCCCTTGCGCATCACGGGTCAGCCGCAGCAACTCCCCTGCCTCCCGCCCCGACACCGTCCGCAGCGTGTCGGGCTGGTCCGGCACCGGGCGGAAGATCGACGGCGGCCGGTCGGCCGGAGCGTCCGCGGCCCGCGATTGCAGGGACCCGTCGTGCCAGCTGAAGACGTGCGGGAAGCCCTCGCTCCACCAGGGCCCCAGCACGCTGCGGTATTGCGGGGGCGCGGCCGGGCCCGGCGACCAGGGGCGGATCTCGGCCGGGTCGGCGTCGACGGCCAGGGTCAGCAGCTCGTGGACCAGCTCGTTGATCTCCGTCGCGGTGCCCGACGAGCCGAGCACGGCCGCGCCGAGGGCTCCCGGGTTGCCCTCGCCCCCGCGGCGGCCGTAGACGCCGGCCAGGAAGCCGGGCATCGCGCCGTCGTGGCCGACGTGCAGGACCCGGCGGCCCTGCGGCACCAGGATCAGGCCCAGGCCGAAACCGCCGCTCCACAGCGTCTCGTCGGTGGTCGTAAGCGGCCAGCGCATCTCGTCGAGGGTGGCCGGCTCCAGCACCAGCGCGCCCGGGTCGATGACCGCGGGGTCGGCGAGGAAGGCCGCCCAGCGGGCCATGTCGGCGGCCGTGCTCCAGAGCTGGGCCGCCGGCGAGACGCCGCCCATGTGCAGCTGCGGCTCCGGCCGGGCGGCGTCGGAGTAGGCATCGACGAGGTAGCCGACCGCGGCGCCGGCGGTGGGTTCGACCGTGGTCGCGGTGAGGCCGAGCGGGTCGAGGATCCGCTCCTGCAGGACCGAGGTCCAGGTGCCGCCGCGCAGCCGGGCGACCAGCTGTCCCAGCACCGCCAGGCCGAGGTTGGAGTAGTGGTAGCGGCGGCCCGGCGGCAGGACCCGCTCGGCCCGGGCGAGGTCGTCGAGGACCTGCCGGTCGTCGGGGGCGACCAGCACGTCCCACACGTCGCCGTGCGGCTCGCGCTGGTAGCCGGCGGTGTGCGAGAGCAGGCTGCGGATCGTCGCGGCGCCGTGCGCGGGAACGTCGAGATGGGCGGAGACGGGGTCGTCCAGGTCGAGCAGGCCGTCGTCGCGGGCCTGCATGACGAGGACCGCGGTGAAGGTCTTGGTGACCGAGCCGATGCGGAAGCGGCTGTCGGCGCCGAGCGGGTGCTCCGGATTGCCGGACGACCCGATCGTGCAGGTCCAGAGATCGCGGTCGGGGCGGTGCAGGGCGACCGAGAGCGCGGGCACCCGCGCGTCGGCCTGGACCTTGCGGACGGCTCGCTCGAGGCGCTGCCGCGCGTTCGTCAGGGGCTCCACATCGCCAGATCTTAGGGTGGCGGCATGACAGGTCGGGCGATTCTCGTGACGGGTTCCTCCCGCGGCATCGGCCGCGCGATCGCGCGGCGGTTCGCGGACGGCGGCGACCGGGTGGCGGTGCACCACCGTGACTCCGCGCCGCTGGCCGAGCAGCTCGCCGCGGCGCTGCCGGGCGAGGGCCACGTCGTGGTGCAGGCGGATCTCGCCGATCCCGCGGCCGTACGCGCCATGGTGGACGATGCCGCGGCCCGGCTGGGCGGCCTGGACGTCCTGGTCAACAACGCGGGCGCCTTCGGCCGGGCGAACCCGCCGCATCCGGTCTTCGGTACGCCGTACGACGACTGGCAGGCGATGTGGCGCCGCACGTTCGACGTGAACCTGTTCGGCGCGGCGAACGCGGCGTGGGCGGCCGCCCAGCACATGCGCGAGCGCGGCGGCCGGATCGTCAACGTGTCGTCGCGGGGCGCGTTCCGCGGCGAGCCCGAGCAGCCGGCGTACGGCGCCAGCAAGGCCGCCCTCAACGCGATGGCCCAGTCGCTGGCCGTGGCGCTGGCGCCGTACGGGATCGCGGTGGCCTGCGTGGCACCCGGCTTCGTCGAGACGGACATGACGAACGAGCACCTCAAGGCCGAGCGCGGGGCGGAGATCCGGGCGCAGAGCCCGTTCGGCCGGGTGGCGCGGCCGGAGGAGATCGCGAGCGCGGTGCACTGGCTGGCCTCGGCGGAGGCGGAGTGGGCGTCGGGGTCGATCATCGACCTGAACGGTGCCTCGTACCTGCGCACGTAGGATCGTCGCAACCGAGGGACGGGAGCGCTTCCATGGACCACCTGATCAGCCGGCTCACCCTCGAGGAGAAGGTGTCGCTCCTCGGCGGCCAGGACTTCTGGTCCCTGCCCGCGATCCCCCGGATCGGGCTGCGCTCGCTGGTCATGAGCGACGGGCCGATCGGCGTACGCGGCACCGGCTGGGCACCCGAGGACCCGTCCGTCGCCCTGCCGAGCCCGACCGCGCTGGCCGCGACCTGGGACCCGGAGCTAGCTCGCACCGCCGGGCGGCTGCTCGGGCAGGAATCCCGCCGCAAGGGCGTTCATCTGCTGCTGGGCCCGACGGTGAACCTGCAGCGCACGCCCCTGGGCGGCCGGCACTTCGAGTGCTACTCCGAGGATCCGCTGCTCTCCGGCGAGATCGGCGCGGCCTTCGTCACCGGCGTCCAGGAGCACGGCGTGGGGACCACGGTGAAGCACCTGGTGGGCAACGACTTCGAGACCGACCGGATGACCGTCGACGTGCGGATCGGCGAGGGCGCCCTGCGCGAGCTCTACCTGGCTCCGTTCGAGCGAGTCGTGGCGGCCGGCGGCTGGGGCGTGATGAGTGCGTACAACAGCGTGAACGGCCTGCCGATGGCCTCGAACGAGCCGCTGCAGTCGGATGTGCTCAAGGACGAATGGGGCTTCGACGGGATCGTGGTCTCCGACTGGCGGGCCGCCCGGGAGACGGTCGGCGCCGCGCTCGGCGGCCTCGACATCGCCATGCCGGCCCTGGAGAACCCCTGGGGGCCCAGGCTGGTCGCGGCGGTCCGCGCCGGCCAGGTGCCGGAAGACGTCATCGATGAGAAGGTACGCCGGGTGCTACGCCTCGCGGGACGCGTCGGGCTGCTGGACGGCGTACCCCCGGCAGTCGGCTCGTTCCCCGCGAACCTGGACGGTGACGCCGTGGCGAAGACCGTCGCGGCCCGCTCGTTCGTCCTCGCCCGCAATGAGCACGACGTCCTGCCGCTGCGGCCGGCGGACCTGACCCGGGTCGCGGTCATCGGCGCGCTGGCCACCGACGCCCGCGTGCTCGGCGGCGGCAGCGCGCAGGTGACCCCGCCGCACGTGATCTCCCCGCTCGACGGCCTGACCCGCGCGCTGGCCGGGGTCGACGTCGTGCACGCCGTCGGCGCGGATCCGCGGCCCTTCCTGCCCGCCCTCGCCGAGCCGGCGTCGGTGACGCTGCTCGGCGCGGACCACCGGTTCGACGTCCCGTCCGCCGCGGTCCGATGGATCGGCGACCTGCCCGGCGGGATCGCGCCCGAGGACGTGACGGGGCTGGAGTTGCGTACCACCTTCATCCCGCGGCAGGACGGCGAGCACGTCTTCGCGGTCTCCGGGTTCGGCACGTTCGACCTGGTGGTCGGGGGCGAGCAGCGGTACTCCGGCACCCTGCACCCGCCCGGCACCGGGCGCGCCGACCTGCTGCTCTCACCGCGGGAGCAGCGGACGACCGTCGCGCTGGCTGCGGGCGTACCCGTGGAAGTGACGCTGCGGCAGACCATCCGGCCGGGGATGGCGCACACGGTCTCCGCGACGCTGGGGCACCGGCCGCCCGGGGTCTCGGACGACGGCCTGCTGGCCGAGGCGGTGGCGCTGGCGGCCGGGTCCGACGTGGCGATCGTGGTGGTCGGCACCACCGAGCAGGTGGAGTCGGAAGGCTTCGACCGCGCGTCGCTGGCCCTGCCCGGCCGGCAGGACGAGCTGGTGGCGCGGGTCGCCGAGGTGAATCCCCGGACCGTGGTGGTGGTCAACGCCGGTTCGCCCGTGCTGCTGCCGTGGGCCGACGACGTGGCGGCGGTGCTGCTGACGTGGTTCCCTGGCCAGGAGGCGGGGGCGGCGTTGGCGGACGTGCTGCTCGGCGCCGAGGAGCCCGGCGGGCGCCTGCCGACCACCTGGCCGCGACGCGAGGAGGACTGCCCGGTCCTGCACGTGGTGCCCCGCGACGGAACCGTCGAGTACGACGAGGGCCTGTTCATCGGCTACCGGGCCTGGGACCGCGCGGGCACCCCGCCGCGGTACGCGTTCGGCCACGGCCTCGGCTACACGACCTGGCGCTACGACGACCTGGCCGCGACGCCCGCCGAGGCGGTGGTGACGCTGACGAACACGGGCAGCCGCCCGGGCCGCGAGGTGGTGCAGGTGTACGCGGGCCCGACCGGCCCGTCGGCCCCGCAACGCCCGGCGCGATGGCTGGCCGGCTTCGCCGTGGTCGAGGCCCACCCCGGCGAGACGGTGACCGTACGGATCCCGCTGCCCGGGCGCACCTGGCAGATCTGGGACGGCGGCTGGCGTACGGTCCCCGGGGCGTACACGGTCACCGCCGCGCACGCCCTGGACGATCCGCGCCTGAGCGCCGCGCTGCAGGTCAGCTGGTGCGGGTGACCGTCAGGTCGAGGCCCTCGTCCTCGGTGTTCGTCCACACGACGGTGTAGCCGGGCCACTCGCCCTCGAGCTGGCCGTCCGCGGCGACGGTGGAGTACATCCGGGAGCTGAGCGCACCGGGCACGCCGAGCGTGTTCATGACGCAGGTCATGGCGTCCTGGGTGAGGCCGGAGAGGACCCGCTTCCCGGCACCGTTGATGGTCAGCTTGCGGTTCTTGTCGGAGAGCCGGAGCCCGGACTTGATCGGGTCGCACTTGTCGACCGCGGTCAGCATCGGGTCGGCCTGGGAGGCGGCGACCGGCGCGGGGTCGTCGCCGGAATCACCGCCGATGAGCTTGGGAACGAGGACCACGCCGAGAGCGACGAGGAAGACGGCGAGCAGCACCCAGGGAAGCGGACTTCGCTTCCGGGCGTGCACGACAGCGGGATGGCGAGGCTGAGTCATGACCACGTCCTAGGCGTCGAGGGGGAGGGATCAACGCGAGGACGAAGTTTCCTCCGCGGAACGAACCAGGACAACGATCAAGACTCGAACTCGGCCGAACGTATGAGTCGACAGTGGAAAAAAGGGTTAGTAACACCCCCACTACGATCGGCTCGGCGACCGAAGGGAGAAGAACCTCGTGGGCGTCACCCGCGCGCTGGCAACGACCCCGGTCGACATGGTTCCCCGGTGGCCCGACCGCACCCTCGACGTGGCCGCCCTGCGCGCGGCCGGACACCGCCCGGTGCCGTTCCGGGACGTCGTGCTGAAGGTCCATCAGCGCTGCAACCTCGCGTGCGACTACTGCTACGTCTACACGATGGCGGACCAGAGCTGGCGGGACCGGCCGGCGCTCATGGAACGCGCGACCTGGCTGGCGGCGGCCGAGCGCATGGCCGAGCACGCCACCGCGCACCGGCTGACCACCATGCGGCTCGTCCTGCACGGCGGCGAGCCGCTGCTCGCCGGGGTCGACCGGCTGACCGCGCTGATCGGCGACTTCCGGGCCGCATTCGGCGGCGAGTGCCGGCTGGAGATCGGGCTCCAGACCAACGCGGTCCTGCTCGACCCGGCCCTGCTCGACCTCTTCGTGCGGGAAGGCGTGCGGGTGGGGGTCAGCCTGGACGGCACGGCCGCCGCCAACGACCGCCGCAGACGGTACGCCGACGGGCGCGGCAGCTCCGCCGCCGTCGATCGGGCGCTGCGCCTGCTCGGGGGTCCGGCGTACCGGGAGGCCTTCGCCGGGCTGCTCTGCACGGTGGACCCGTCGACCGATCCGGTCGCGTCCTACGAGGCGCTGCTGGCGTACGGTCCCCCGCAGCTGGATCTGCTCATCCCACATGCGAACTGGTCCACGCCACCGCAGCGCGACCCCTCGGGCAGCGGCACCCCGCACGCCGACTGGCTGATCGCCGTGTTCGACCGCTGGTACGGCGCACCCCGCCAGGAGACCCGGATCCGGCTCTTCGAGGACGTGATGGCTCTGGTGCTCGGCGGGGCCGGCCGGTCGGAACAGGTCGGACTGAGCCCGGTGGCCTCGGTCGTGGTGGAGTCGGACGGATCCGTCGAGCTGGTGGACAGCCTCAAGACGAGCTACCCGGGTGCCTGCTTCACCGGGCTGACCGTCTTCGCCGACCCGTTCGACGCGGCCCTGGACCATCCCGGCGTCGTGGCCCGGCAGATCGGCGTCGAGGCCCTGGCCCCGGCCTGCCGGGCGTGCCCCGTGCAGGCCGTGTGCGGGGGCGGCCACTACGCCCACCGGTACCGGCCGGGCGACGGATACCTCAACCCGTCCGTCTACTGTGCCGACATGGCCGAGCTGATCCGCCACATCAGCGGCCGGATGCGCGCGGATCTCCACCGCCGGTGAGGGGCTAGGCGGCTACGAGGGCTCCCGAGCTGCGGTACGCCACCACTGAGTCGAGGATCTCCCCCACCCGGATCGCCGTGTTCGACAGCAGCGCCGACGTGATGCCGTGGCTGTGCTCCGTACCCCCCTGAAGGTAGACGCCGACCCGGAGCCGGGGATCCGCCGCCGCGCGGTAGTCGCGCCCGACCTGGGGACGGCCCTGCGCATCGCGCAGGCAGAGGCCGGCGACGTCACCGAGGATCGCGTACGGGTCGGCCTGGTGGTAGCCGGTGGCGCAGACCACCACGTCGGCCTCCAGGGTCGTCACCTCGCCGGTGACCAGCGAGCGCACCGTGGCCACCGCGGCGTCCGGGCCGTCGGTGACCCGGGCGAGCCGGGAGACGTTCAGCATCCGCAGGCGCTCCCGGCCGAGCACCTTCTCCTGGTACGCCCGGCGGTAGAGGTCGTCGATGAGGTCGATGTCCACGACGGAGTAGTTGGTGTTGCCGTGGTATTCCATGAGCTGGCGCTTGACGTGCTCGGGAGCGCGGTAGAAGTCGTCGACCGCCCCGGGATCGAAGATGCGGTTGGCGAACGAGCTGTCGTCCGCCGGCGAGTAGCCGTAGCGGGAGAAGACCGCACAGACCTCCGCCTCGGGGAACTCGGTATGCAGCGTCGCGACCGCCTCGGCGGCGCTCTGCCCGGCGCCCACCACGACGAACCGGCGGGGCTCCGTGCCGCGGATGCCGGGCAGGTGGTGCATCAGGTCGCTGGTGTGCCAGACGCGCGACGACGCGCTGACGCCCTCGGGCAGCCGCGGGCGCAACCCGGTGCCGATGACGAGGTTGCGGGCGCGGTGCGTGGTCAGCCGGCCC
This sequence comes from Actinoplanes sp. NPDC049681, assembly GCF_044465265.1. NCBI lineage: Bacteria > Bacillati > Actinomycetota > Actinomycetes > Micromonosporales > Micromonosporaceae > Actinoplanes > Actinoplanes sp. NPDC049681. Next base: position 100,281 of record NZ_JBITLP010000002.1, on the reverse strand, counting down.
CCGTGCCGGGACAGCACGTCCACCGCGGTGATGTCGCCGGACGCGTTCTCGACGGGCCGTACGGACAACACCTCCGCGTCGTACGTGACCTGTTCGGCGACCTGCGTGGCGGCCCAGGCGAAGTAGTCGTGGAACTCGACCCGCAGCGGGAAGAGGTTCTTGTGGTTGATGAAGTCGATCAGCCGGCCCTGGCTGTGCAGGTAACGCAGGAAGCTGAACTCGCTCGTCGGGTTCCGCAGCGTCACCAGGTCCTTGAGGAAGGACACCTGCATGGTGGCGTCGTCGAGCAGCATGCCGCGGTGCCACCCGAAGGACGCCTGACGTTCGAGGAACCGCGAGGTGACCGCCGCATCGGGGCCGGCCGCAGCGTTGTGCTCGGCGACGGCGACGGCCATGGCGAGGTTCGACGGGCCGAAGCCGATTCCCACGACATCGAGTTCAGGTTCAGACATGACCGTCCCCTCCACGGCGGGGCCGACCTGACCCCGAGGCATTGGTTAGCCTAACCTAAGCAATGCGGCCGTCCGCAGTGCCTGGTGAGGGAGAAAAATCCATGCGAGTCGTCATGTTCGGGTTCCAGACGTGGGGCCACCGCACCCTGCAGGCGCTGCTGGACTCGGAGCACGAGGTCGTCATGGCGGTCACCCATCCGCGGGGCGAGGGCGCGTACGAGAAGGTCTGGTCCGACTCGGTCGAGGAGCTGGCCGGCTCCGCGGGAATCCCCGTCCTCATCCGCGAACGCCCGGACGACGAGGAGCTGTACGAGACCCTCAAGCAGGTCGCACCGGACGTCATCGTCGCCACCAACTGGCGCACCTGGATCCCGCCGCGTGTCTTCACCCTGCCCGCCTTCGGCACCCTCAACGTGCACGACGCGCTGCTGCCGGCGTACGCGGGATTCTCGCCCTTGATCTGGGCCCTGCTCAACGACGAGCCCGAGGTCGGCGTGACCGCACACCTGATGGACGAGACCCTGGACGCGGGCCCGATCGTGCTGCAGCGCGCGGTCCCGGTCGGCCCGGAGGACACGACCACGGACCTGTTCCACAAGACCCTCGAGCTCTTCGGCCCGATCACCGTGGACGGCCTGGCCGAGCTCGCCTCCGGGCGCCGCGACTTCCCGCCCCAGGACCGGTCGAAGGCGAGCTTCTTCCACAAGCGCGCCGAGGAGGACATCCGCATCGACTGGACCTGGCCGGCCGAAGAGCTGTCCCGCCTGGTCCGAGCCCAGTCGGCGCCCTACCCGCAGGCCTTCTGCTTCCACCGCGGCCGCCGCCTCGAAATCGTCCGCGCGGGCGTCTCGCAGGCGGTCTACGGCGGCACCCCCGGCCGCATCTTCTACCGCGAGAGCGACGGCGTGGCGGTGGTCGCGGGCGCGGAGGCCCGCCGCGGCCGCAGCAAAGCACTGCTGATCAAGCAGGTACGCACGGACCAGGGCGTGGAACTGCCGGCCCACGACTACTTCACGACGATGGGCGGCTACCTGACGAGCTTCCCGCGCTAGCGAAGCTCGCCGTCCAGAAGACCCATCGCGATCTTGTCGTGCCATCTGCCGTCGCGGCGGAAGACGCTCCGGAGGCGGCCCTCTTCGACGAAACCCACCTTCGCGTACGCCCGGAGCCCGCCCACGTTCCCGGCCGCCACCGTCAGTGACACCTTGTGCAGGCGCATCTTGTCGAAGCCGTAGCGGCACACCGTGCGCACCGCGTCCGTGCCGAAGCCCTTGCCCCAGCAGTCCTTTTCGCCGATGTAGATGTCCAGCTCCGCGCAGCCGGTCTCGGGCTCGGCGTCACGAAGCCGGACCAGGCCGATGAGGCGCTGCTCGGCCAGCGTCTCGATGCCGAACAGCACGTCGCCGTAATCGTTGCGCGGGCGTTCGGTCAGCCAGGTGCGGACCCGCTCGAGCGGCTGGGCGTAGCCGTCGTCCATCCAGCGCATGACCTCCGGGTCATGGTTCCACCGCCAGAGGGCCTCGGCGTCGTCCGGCCCCATCGCCCGCAGCTTCACCGTCGCGCCGAAGACGTTCATTCGATTCCCCCGATCCCCGCCCTGCCCCGCCGCCTCAGTATGCCCGCGGGACCGCCCGGGATCAGTCGTCGAGGTCGCGGAGGGCCTGGCGCAGCAGCTCCGGGGTCTTGTCCGGTGGCTCCGCCTCGATGAACAGCCGGCCCATCGCCGCCGCGTAGTGGTCGACGTCCTCGCGCTTGTCGAGGTAGAGGCCGCTCGTCAGGTGCTCGATGTAGACGACGTCGGGCAGGTTCTGGTGCGGGAAGCGCAGGATGGTGAACGCGCCGCCGGCCGCCGCGTGGCCGCCGGAGCGGAACGGGATGACCTGCAGCCGGATGGTGCGATGGGTGCAGGCCTCCAGCAGCGCGGCGATCTGGTCGCGCAGCACGTCCCGGCCGCCGATCGGGCGCTTCAGGACCGCCTCGTCGATCACCGCCCAGAGGCGCGGCGAGTCCGGGCGGCCCAGCAGCTGTTTGCGGGCCATGCGCAGGTCGGCCCGGCGGTCGATCTCCTCCTGGGATGCGGTGCCGTGGCCGAGCATGATGACCGCGCGGGCGTACGCGTCCGTCTGGAGCAGGCCGGGCACGAACTGGATCTCGTACGTGCGGATCAGCTCCGCCGCCTGCTCGAGGTCGAGGTAGTTCTGGAACCACGTGGTCAGCACGTCGGCGTACGAGTGCCACCAGCCGGGCGAGTTGGCCTCGCGGGCCAGCGCCAGCAGGCGTTCGTGCTCGCCGGCGTCGGCGACCCCGTAGAGTTTGAGCAGGTCGGTGACGTCGCGCTCCTTGAACGCGACCCGGCCCAGCTCCATCCGGCTGATCTTCGACTCGGAGCCGCGGATCTCGTAGCCGGCCCGGTCGCGGCTGATTCCCGCGGCGAGGCGCAGACTGCGCAGGCGCGCGCCGAGCTGCAGCCGGCGGACCGTCGGCCCGCCGTTCTGCTCGGGCGTGCTCATCGGCATCGTCCTCTGATTGCGGCTCTCTGGGTTACCGCTTACGCCCGACAACCGGTCCATCGTCGCGCAAGCATAGACCTTTTACGTCTTCAGTCCGCATAATCCGCGGGGTCGAAAACCCGCGCAGTCAGCACCGGCGGCACCTCGGCCAACCCGGGCCCGCCCGCGTCCAGCCACTGCGCGACCGCGTCCACCAGATGGTCCTCGAGGACGTCGCCGAGGTGGACGAGGCGGGCACCGGCCCGGCGGGCGGCGGGAGCCGGATGCACCACGACCACATTGGACCGTTCGCAGACGCCCAGGCATTCGCTCACGCGTACCCGATGGCGCTCCCCCACCGCGCCGCGGATGGCGGCGAGCTGACCGTCGTGATCGACGCCGGGGTGCTTCCTCGCGCTGCCGCAGCAGCAGTCCCGGCAGACCGTCAGGGCTCCCATGTCCCTAGTGGACCAGGGTCTTGCCGGAGATCTGGTCGTCGGCGCCCGGCACCGGCGCGGACGGGTCGGCACTGATGTCGATCAGGCGGTTGCGTGCGTCGACGTGCGCCACCCGGGGTGCGTACGAGGCGCGCTCCGCCTCCTCCACCTGCTTGAACGACATGATGATGATCAGATCACCGACGGAGACCAGCCGCGCGGCCGCCCCGTTGATGCCGATGACGCCGGAGCCCGCCGCACCCTCGATCACGTACGTCACCAGGCGGGCGCCGTTGTCGATGTCGACGACCTGCACCTGCTCGCCCTCGATGAGGTCGGCGGCGTCCATGAGGGTCTTGTCGATGGTGATGGACCCGACGTAGTGCAGGTCTGCCTGGGTCACGGTGGCGCGGTGGATCTTGCCACCGAGCAGGGTCCGCTGCATGTCTGTGGTCCTCCAAGGAAGGGGGCTACCCCCGGGCTGCAATAAAGTTAGCCTAACCTAACCTGCAGATCGAGCCACGGACCCCCGATCATCTGGAGCCCCCATGACCCTCCGCATCCGAGGCCGGCGACGGGCGCTCGCCCTCGTGGCCGCCGGCCTGCTCGTCGCGACCACCACGGCCTGCGCTGCCGACGAGAACGACGCGCCCGCCACGGGAGCCTCCGGTTCCGCCGCGACGGCGTTCCCCGTGACGATCGAGCACAAGTTCGGCTCGACCACGATCGGGAAGCGGCCCGAGCGCGTCGTCACCGTCGGCTGGAACGACCAGGATCCGGTGCTGGCGCTGGGCGTGGTGCCGGTCAGCACGCGCGAATGGTTCACCGAGTACCCCACGTACCCGTGGGTGCGGTCGGCGCTCGGCGGCAAGAAGATCAGCACCTTCTCGGCCGAGCTGAACTTCGAGGCGATCATCGAGCAGCAACCGGACCTGATCCTGGCGATCTACGAGACGATCACCAAGGAGACGTACGAGAAGCTGTCGCAGATCGCCCCGACGGTCATCCAGTCCTCGGCGTACGCGGACGAGCAGACCCCCTGGGACGTGCAGACCCTGACCATCGGCAAGGCCCTGGGCAAACCCGCGGAAGCTCGCGCACTGGTCGACAAGGTGAACGCGCGGATCGAGGAGGCGCGGAAGGCCAACCCGCAGTTCGCCGGCAAGACCCTCGTCGTCGACTTCGGGCCGGAGAAGGGCCAGCACTGGCTCATCCCGGCCAAGGACCCGCGCCGTGCCCTCTTCGACGCCCTCGGCTTCGCGGCGCAGACCGAGAAGGACGAGGTGAGTGAGGAACGCCTCGACGTGCTCGACCGCGACGTGCTGTTCGTCAACGGCGCGGCGAAGAAGGACATGCTGGCCTCGCCGGCGTTCGGCCGCCTCAAGGTGGTCACCGAGGACCGCACCCTGTACACGTCCTTCTCCACGCCGCTGGGCGGGGCGCTCGCATACAGCGGCCCGAACGCCCTGCTGTACGCGCTGGACGTCCTGGTGCCCCAGCTGAGGAACGCCACCGACGGCGACAAGGCCACCGCGGTGACCGACTTGTCGAACGCGGCCTGAAGACCTGTGCGGGGGCGGCCGCCCGGCCGCCCCTTTGCCAGAGCCTGTGACAATGCCGCCGTGACCCTTCGCAATATCGCCTGGTGGCAGCTGCTGCGCATCGCCCTCGTCGTGGGCTGGATCATGTGGGCGGCCCTGATGTGGTGGACCACCCCGCGTGAGGCGAGCCTTGCCCACGCCCGGCAGGACGTCGCCGCCGACCGGGTCGTGGAGTACAGCTGGGGCAGCGAGTGGCGGACGGACCACGTGCCCTGGACACCCCCGGTCCTCGAGGACGGCTCCGACGACCGGATCTTCCTCTGGGAGACGCCCGACGGTCACAGCTACTACACCGACGGCGACGATGCCCTGCACGCGGCGGCCGAGAAATCGAACGGCCGAAGCGAGAGCGTGCTCCCCCGCACCATGACCGGCCTCGCCATCGCCGGCACCCTGATCACGCTCTGGGCGCTCCTCTCGACGGATCCGGTCACCGGCACCAAGTGGTTCTGGTTCTGGATCCTCACGCTGCTGCCGATGGGGGTGGGCCTGCTCTGGTGGCTGGCCCGGGAACGCCCATGGGCGCGGGACGTCGCACCCCGCGAGAAAAGGCATCGCTGGTACGCCGGGATCGGCTACTCCTTCCTGGTGGGGCTGGTGCTGAGCATCGCGTACGCGCTGCTTCGCGGCTGGCTCGGCGACGGCATCATTCCGCTCGTGAGCTGAGCGCGGCGGCCAGGAGCGGGCCCAGCCGGTCCAGGGTCGCCCGGTCGAGCAGGGCCGAGTGGGTGACCGCCAGCTCGTGCACCTGCATGCCGCCGGTCAGCGGTCGCCACGCCGGTGCCGCCGGGCCGCTGAAGCCCTGCTCCGGCACCGTCGCCTCGACGAAGAAGACCTCACCGGGATACGCGGGATACGCCGCGCCCGCCATCAGCCGGTCGGCGGCCAGATAGTTCTCCAGCACCAGACCGATCTGCTCGTCGGTCAGGGCGGCGATGCTGCCACCGGCCGCGCGGACGAAGGCGACCGATTCGGCCGTCGTCAGGTCGCCGTCCGGCACCGCGTACCCCATCTCGGCCAGCAGCCCCCTGACGGTCGACGGCGTCCGCCCGGCGTCGCGGCGGGCGTCCAGCATGCCCACGAAACCCACCGTCCGGCCGCGGCCGATCAGCTCCGCCGCGACGCACAGGGCGAGGGCACCACCGAACGACCAGCCCAGCAGGCGTACGGGCCCGGCCGGCTGATGCCGTTCCACCGCATCGGCGTGCTCCGCCGCGAGCGCGGTCATGCTCACCGCCGCCCCACCGGACAGCAGCGGCGATTGCAGGCCGACCAGCGGCATCGGCAGGTACCGGGCCAGACCGGCGAACTGCCAGCTGAGCCCGCTCGCCGGCGCGAGACAGAACAGCGGCGGCTCGCTGCCCGGCGGGCTCAGCGGCAACACCGGCGCCAGCGCGTCCCCGGCCGGCACCTCGCCCGCCAGCAGCCGGGTGACGCCCGCGACCGTCGGCGCGGCGAAGAGCCGGGCGACCGGGATCTCGGCGCCGAACTCCTGGCGCAATGCCGTCGCGAGCCGGACCAGCAGCAGCGAGTGCGCGCCGAGGGCGAAGAAGTCGTCGTGCACGCCCACCTCGCCGACGCCGAGCACCTGCGCGACGATCCGGGCGACGGCCGCCTCGGCGCGGGAGCGGGGTGCCGCCTGCTCCGGCCCGGCCGGCACCGCGACGTCGGGAAGCGCGTTGCGGTCGACCTTGCCGTTCGGGGTCAGCGGCAGCTCGTCCAGGACGTGGCAGACCGCCGGCACCATGTAGCCCGGCAGGGCCGACTCGAAGAGTTCCGTCAGCGACGCGGCCGAGAACGTCGGCGTCACCGTCACGTACGCGACCAGCCGCTCCCCGCGGGCGACGACGACCGCACGGGTCACGTCCGGGTGCGACAGCGCCACCGCTTCGATCTCGCCCGGCTCGATGCGGAAACCGCGGACCTTGACCTGGTGGTCGGTGCGGCCCAGGTACTGCAGCCGGCCGTCGCGCCACCGGGCCAGGTCGCCCGTACGGTAGAGGCGCTCCCCGACCGGGGCCGCCACGAACCGGGACGCGGTCAGCGCCGGGCGGCCGTGGTAGCCGCGAGTGACCTGCGTGCCGCCGAGGTACAGCTCACCCGCCACACCCGGCGGTACGGGCTGCAGCCGGTCGTCCAGGACGTAGGCGGTGGTGCCGGGCAGCGGCCTGCCGATCGTGCCGTCCCATTGCCCGTCCACCTCCTCGGCGGTGGCCCACACGGTGACCTCGGTGGGGCCGTACAGGTTGGTGACGCTTGCCGCGCGGGTGTGCAGGCTGCGCGCCAGGGAGACCGGGAGCGCCTCGCCGCCGACCAGGGCGCGTACCCCCGACAGGTCCACATCGGACGAGTCCAGCAGCGCCGCCCAGAGGGAGGGCGTCGCCTGCATCGCGGTGATCTGTTCCCGCTTCAGCAGCCGCGCGAGCAGCTGCGGGTCGCGGACCTCGCCGGGCGTGGCGAGCACGACGGTGCCGCCGGCCCGCAGGGTGCCCATCAGCTCCAGGACCGAGATGTCGAACGACAGCGTGGTGACCGCGAGCAGCCGCTCGCGCGGCTGGAGCGGGACCGCGGCGAGGAAGGCCTCCAGGTCGCGATCGGTCACCACGACGCCCTTCGGGCGACCGGTCGACCCGGAGGTGTAGATCACGTACGCGGCATGCGAGGGATCCCGCTCCACGAGGGCTGCCGGCGCGGGCGTGACCCCGGCCAGGAACGCCTCGTCGATGACGACCGCCGGGCGGGCGTCGGCCACCATGAACTCCCGCCGCACCGCCGGGAAGGCCGGATCGAGGGGCAGATAGGCGGCGCCCGCCTTCGCGACGCCGAGGACGGCCACGACGAGCTCGGCCGAGCGGGGCAGATGGATGCCGACGATGCTCTCCGGGCCGGCGCCGCGGGCGGTCAGCGCGGCGGCAACCGCATCGGACGCACGGTCGAGGTCGGCGTAGGACAACCGGGTTCCGCCCGCCACCAACGCTTCGCCCCGGTGGCGCGACACCAGCGTGTGCCATGGCTGTGCAGCGGCCGGGACCGCGGGCTCGGACCGGTCGAGCTCGGCGCGGTCGTCCGCGGTCAGCAGGGGCGCGTCCGTGACCGGCAGCGACGGATCCGCGGCCACGGCGGAGAGCAGCACGGTCAGCCGGTCCAGGAGGCGGGCCGCGGTGGTGGCGCGGAAGCGATCGGTGTCGTACTCGCAGGTGACCGTGACGCCGTCCCGGCCCGCGTCGACGAAGGTGAGGTTGAGGTCCACCTTCGGGTCGGCCGCGAACCCCGGCGCCTCGAGGACGGGCAGGCCGAGCACCGGGCCGGGATCCGCGGGCCGGTGAAAGTAGCCGATCATCACCTGGAACAGCGGGTTGCGGCCGGCCGCCCGCGGCGGATTCACCAGCTCCACCACATGCTGGAACGGCACGCCGGCATGCTCGAACGCGGCCAGGTCGGCGGCACGGACCCGGCGCAGCAGCTCCGCGAACGACGGGTGGCCGGACAGGTCGGTCCGCAGCACGATCGTGTTGACGAAGAAGCCGACCAGGTCGTCGAGGCCCGCGTCACCCCGGCCGGACGTGGGGCTGCCGATCGGGACGTCGGTGCCCGCGCCGTGCCGGGACAGCAGCGTGGCGAGGGCCGCGTGCAGCGCCATGAAGAGGCTGGCGGACTCGGCCCGCGCCACTTCGCGCAGCCGGTCGACCAGCGCGGCCGGCAGCGTCGCCGTCACCAGGCCGGCCGGGTGCTTGGCCGCGGTACGCGGCCCGTCCGCCGGCAGGGTGATCTCGTCAGGCAGGCCGTGGAGCGTTTCCCGCCAGAAGTCGCCGGGCGTCTCCGTCAGCGACAGGACGTAGTCGGCGTACTGCAGGGGCAGGGGCTGCCAGTCCGGTTCGCCGCCGGCCACACGAGCGGCATAGGCCGTGCTCAGGTCGCGCAGCAGCGGCCGGTCCGACCACTCGTCCATCGCGATGTGGTGCAGCACCAACGCCAGGACCGTGGTGTCGCTCTCGAGCACGCCGGCGCGGATCGGCAGGTCCTCGGCGAGATCGAAGGGGCGCGCGACGAGAGCGGCTACCGGAACTCCGATCTCGACCGGGACGGTTTCCGGCGCGGGCAGGATGTGCTGCGCCGACGCGCGGATCACGGTGCGGAGGACCTCGTGCCGGGCCACGACGTCGGCCAGCGCCCGGGACAGGGCCGGCACGTCGACGCGGCCGGCGAGGCGTACCAGCAGCGGATAGTGGTAGGCGCTGGATCCGGGGTCCAGCCGGTCGAGCAGCCACAGTCGCTGCTGCGCCGGGGAGAGCGGCAGCACCTCCGGGCGTTCCCGCGGGGCGAGGGCCGTCCGTGCCGGGCCGGCGGCGGTACGGGCGAGCCGTTCCGGCGTACGGGCATCGAACAGCGCCCGCAGCGACAGCTCCCCGCCCAGCTCGGCGCGCACCCGGCCGACCAGCCGCAACGCGGACAGCGAGTGCCCGCCCGCGTCGAAGAAGTCGTCCTCGACACCGAACGACGGCAGGCCGAGCACCTCCGCGAACAGCTCGCACAACCGGCGTTCCCGATCGTCGGCGGGCGGCCGGGAAGCGGTGGCCACGGGCGCAGCCGCCGGAAGGGCCGCGGCGTCGAGCTTGCCGTTGACGGTCAACGGCAGGGCGTCGACGACGGCGTACAACGACGGAACCATGGCGGACGGCAACCGCTCGGCCAGCGCGGCGCGCACCTCCGCGGGGGTGGCGGCACCGACCAGGTAGGCGGCGAGCGACCCGCCTCGGGCGAGCACGGCGGCCTGCCGGACGCCGGCCACCGCCGAGACAGCGGCCTCGACCTCGCCCAGCTCGATCCGGTAGCCGCGGATCTTGACCTGGTCGTCGGTGCGGCCGAGGAAGTCGAAGTTGCCGTCGGGACGCTCGCGGACCAGGTCGCCGGTCCGGTAGAGCCGGGTGCCGCCGGGTCCCGCGACGAAGCGCGACGCCGTGAGCCCGGGCCGGTCGAGGTAGCCGCGGGCCGTTCCGGCACCGGCGATGTAGAGCTCACCGGCCACGCCCGGGGGCACGGGACGCAGCCAGCCGTCGAGCACGTACGCGGTGGTGTTGAGGATCGGGCGGCCGACCGTGGCGGTGGGGCTGTTCGCCGTACCCGCGCCCAGGGTGTTGATGGTGTATTCGGTCGGGCCGTAGAGGTTGTAGCCGGTCACACCCTCGGTGTCCCGCAGCGTCGCCCAGAGCTTCTCGGAGACGGCCTCACCGCCGAGCAGCACCAGGCATGGCCGGTGTCCGCCGTCCAGCAACCCCTCGTCGAGCAGGGCCTGCGCGTACGTCGGGGTGAGGTTGACGACGTCGACCCGGTGCTCTTCGCAGTACGCGACCAGCGCCCGCCCGTCCCGCCGCAGCTCCTCGTCGGCGATGTGCACGTGGTGGCCCTCGACCAGCCAGAGCAGCTCCTCCCAGGACATGTCGAAGGAGAAGCTCACCGTGTGCGCGATGGTCAGGATCCGGCCGCCGGCCGCCGGCCCGAAGATCTCCGACCGGTGGTTGAGCTGCATGTTCGTGAGCCCGCGATACGGCGTCACGACGCCCTTCGGCCGGCCCGTGGACCCCGAGGTGTAGATGACGTATGCCGGCCGGTCGAGGCGTCCGGGCGTGCCCGGGGCGAAGTCGTCGAGCCACGGTTCGCCGACCTCGCGGTAGAGCCCGGCGAGCGATTCCAGCACCAGCAGCGGCCGCGCGTCCTCGATCATCGTCCGTCGCCGCCCGGCCGGCAGCTCGAGGTCCAGCGGCAGGTACGCCGCGCCCGCCCGCAGGACGGCGAAGAGCGCCACGACCATGTCGATGCCGCGCGGGAGCGCCAGCGCGACGATGCGTTCCGGCCCGGCACCGCGGGCACGCAACCCGCGGGCGACCGCGCTGACCCGGCCGTCGAGCTCGGCGTAGCTGAGGGTGACGCCGTCGTGGGTGAGCGCGGCCGCGGTCGGGGTTCGCGCCGCCTGCCCGGCCAGCATCTCCGCGATGGTCACGTCCGGGATCTCCGCGTGCACGCCCTCCTGCGGCGCCGGCGTGGGCAGGCCGATCGAGGCGACGGGCGCGTCGATGTCGAAGCCGGTCAGGACCGCGCCCAGCCGGTCCAGAAGGGACTGCGCCTGCGCGGCCGGTACGACGTCCGGGCGGTGCTCGAGCCGGATGCGCAGGGTACGGCCGGGAGTGGCGACCCAGGTGAGCGGATAGTGCGTCGCGTCGACCGCCTCCACGCCGACGATGCCGTGCTCGGTCTCCAGATCCGTGAAGGTGTCGTCGTCGAGGAAGTTCTGCAGCACGTACAGGCTGTCGAAGAGCGGGCCGCGGCCGGCCGCACGCTGGATGTCACCCAGGCCTACGTACTCGTGCGCCATCATCTCGATGCGCTCGGCCTGGACCCGCCGCAGCACCTCGCGCACCGGTTCGGCCGCGCCGAGGGTGACGCGCTGCGGCACGGTGTTGAGGAAGACGCCGACGACCTCCTCGATGCCGTCGAGCTCGGTCGGGCGGCCCGCCACGGTGGTGCCGAACACGGCCTCGGACCGTCCGGCGGCGTGGCTGAGCACGATGCCGAGGGCGGTGCTGAGGACGGCGTTCAGCGTGACGCCCGCGGCGCGGGCCTGATTCGTGAGGTGTGCGGTCTGCTCCTCGGTCAGCCGCAGGGCCAGGCTCTTCGCCAGCACCGGCCGGGCGCCGGCGGCCGCCGGGTAGAGGATGGTCGGCTCCGCCCCGGCCAGGGCACCGGACCAGGCCCGCAGGGATGCTGCGGCGTCCTGCCGGGAGATCCAGTCCAGGTAGTCGGTGAAACTCGCACTCTTCCCGGGTACGGGACGACCCGCGTACGCACCGAACAGATCCCGCAGCACGAGCTCGCGGGACCACCCGTCCCAGAGCAGCAGGTGGTACGTGAACAGCAGCCGGTCGCGGCCCCCGGGCAACCGCACCACGGTGAGCCGGGCCAGCGGCGGCTCGCCCAGGTCGAACGGACGGGCCCGGTCGGCGGCCATGACCGCGCCGAGATCCCCGGGGTCCTCGATCACCTCGACGGTGACCGGCACCTCGCGGCGCAAGCGGGCCCGGCCCTCGTCGCTGAACGCCAGGCGCGCGGCGGGATTCGCGGCGAGCACGGCGGCGAAGGCCCGTTCGAGGGCGGGCACGTCGAGACGGTGGTCGACGTCGAAGGCGTTCTGGGCGATGTAGACGTCGGCGTCCCCGGCCAGCTTCGCCTGGAAGTACAGGCCCTCCTGCAGCGGCGACAGCGGCCACTCGCGCTCGTCCGCCGGGGCCAGCTCGGCGGCCCACCCCTGGGCGATCGCCCGGGTCGCGTCCAGCCCGAGGCCCTCGTCGGCGTACGTGAGAACGGCGTGCAGCTCGCCGCCGCGGGCCGCGACGTTGATCTCCAGCAGGTACGGCGTCTCGAGGTCGTCGTCGGTCCGGACCCGGATGTCCTCGTCGGCCGGGGACCAGTCGGCGGCGTCGTCGTCGAAACGGCCGAGGTAGTTGAACAGCACCTGCGGCGTGCCGAGCCGGGCCAGCGCCGCGGCGCTGCGCGGGTTCACGTAGCGCAGCAGGCCGTAGCCCAGGCCGTCGCCCTGAGGCAGGTCCGGTAGCCGTACGGGGGCGATCGAGGTGAACCAGCCGACCGTCCGGGACAGGTCGGCGTCGCCCACCGGTTCCCGCCCGTGCCGTTCCAGGTCCACGACGAGCTCACCGTCCGTGCCACGCCAGCGATTCACCGCGGCGTGCAGAGCCCGGAGCAGCGTGGCGGTGACGTCGCCGGTCAGCACCGACGGGTCGACCGGGATCCGCAGCTCGTGGTCGCGGGTCCGCCCTGCGGCGACCACGTCCGCCTTCAGCTCGCCGCCGGGTGCCAGTGTTCGCTGCCAGTGCGGGAACTCCGCCATGCGCGCTGCGGTGCCGGCCTCCTCGGTGAGCATGCGCGCGAACGACCGCAGCGACGTGCCGACCGGGTCCAGCGCTGCCCCTTCGTACGCCTGCCGCAGGTCCTCGACCAGGATGTTCCAGGAGACCCCGTCGACGACGAGGTGATGGGCGACGAGCAGCAGACGCCGCCGGCCGGGGAAGAAGACGGCTTCCAGGACGCGTCCGGCGTCGGGGTCGAGGCGGTCCACCGCTGCCTGGGCCTCGCGGCGGATCGAGGCGGGGTCGGCGTCGTCCACTGTGGTCAGCCTGACCTGTCCGGTGGCGCGTACCTCCTGGGACCAGAGCATCGGCGCCGGGCGGCTGAGGGTGAGCCGGAGCGCGTCGTGGTGGGCGACGAGCTTGTCGAGGGCGGCCTGCAGCCGGGCCGCGGTCGCGTCCGGCGGCGTCCGGAGCAGGTCGGACTGGTGCAGCCGGTCGATGGTGCCACCCAGCTCGGCGAGCCGGTGCACGATCGGCAACAGCGCCACCTCGCCGATGCCGTCGAACGTCGTGGTCACGGTTGCCGTCCGCGGAGAGGCGGCCAGCGCTGCGGGCGTGCGCTTGAGGAACACGTCGCGCGGGGACAGCTTGAGGCCGCTGCGCTTGGCGCGGTTCACCAACTGGATCGCCACGATGCTGTCGCCGCCGAGGGTGAAGAAGTCACCGTCGGCCGGCACGTCGTCCCGGCCCAGGACCTCCGCGAACAGCCCTCGCAGGGTCGTGATCTCGGGACGTTCGCCGGGGTTCTCCACCGGCCGCGCGGCCGTCGTCCGGGCCGGGGCCGGCAACGCGTCACGGTCGAGCTTGCCGTTGACCGTCAGCGGCAACCGGTCGAGGGTCACGAACGCGGCCGGAACCATGTAGTCCGGCAGCATCGCGGCGAGATGCGCGCGGATCGCGTCCTCGTCAGGCCGGCTGCCTGCCCGCGCGACCAGGTAGCCGACCAGCCTGCCGTCACGCACGACCACCGTCGTGCCGGCGATGCCCGGGAGCGTGAGCAGCGCCGCCTCGATCTCGCCGGGCTCGATGCGGTAGCCGCGCACCTTCACCTGGTGGTCGGAGCGGCCCAGGTAGACCAGCTCGCCGTCCTCCCAGCGGGCCAGGTCGCCGGAGCGGTAGAGGCGGCCGGGGCCGTACGGGTTGGCGACGAAGCGGGACGCGGTCAGGGCCGGGCGGTCCAGGTAGCCGCGGGCGAGCTGCTCGCCGGCCACGTACATCTCGCCGGTCACGCCCTCGGGCACCGGCTGCAGATACGCGTCGAGCACGTACACCGCCAGGCTGGGCAGCGCGGTGCCGATGACGCTGGGCCGGTCCACGTCCGCCGGGTCCAGTGCGCGGAACGACACGTGGACCGTGGTCTCGGTGATGCCGTACATGTTGACCAGGCGCGGTCGCGGGTTGCGCGCGAACCAGCCCTTGAGGCGGGACGGGTCGAGGGCCTCACCGCCGAACACGACGTAGCGCAGCGGCAGCCGGTCCGGCTCGGTCGCGTCCGCCTCGATCAGCGGGAAGAACGCGGACGGGGTCTGGTTGAGGACGGTCACCTTCTCGTCGCGCAGCAGGGCGCGGAACCGCTGGGGGTCGCGGGCCACGTCGTGCGGGACGACGACGAGCCGGCCGCCGTGGAGCAGCGGACCCCACAGCTCCCAGACCGAGAAGTCGAACGCGTACGAGTGGAACATCGTCCACACGTCGCGCGGGCCGAACTCGAAGTGCCGGTCCGCGGCGGCGAACAGCGCGCGGACGTCGCGATGGGTCACGACGACGCCCTTGGGTTTCCCGGTCGAACCCGACGTGTAGATGACGTACGCCGCGTTGTCCGGGCTCAGGTTCACCACGGGGCGGGTGTCGGGGCGGCCGGGCGCGGCGACGTCGCCCTCGCCGATCACGCAGACCGGCCGCGCGTCGTCGAGGATGGAATGCCGCCGGGCCGCCGGCGCCTCCGGGTCGACGGGTACGTAGCAGCCGCCGGCCTTCACCACCGCGAGCAGCGCGACGATCAGCTCCTCCGACCGCGGGAGGCTGACCGCGACCCGCGATTCGGGCCGGACGCCCCGGGCGATCAGCTCGTGGGCGAGCTGGTTGGCCCGGGCCTCCAGCTGGGCATAGGTGAGCCTGCCCACGGCGACCGCGTCCGGATTTTCGCGGCAGATATCCACGATGTCGTCGGAGGACACCTCGATCGCCGAGCGGCTGAACCCACCCAGGGAGAGCGCGGAGACCGGACGGTCGAGGCCGTCGATGAGCTGATCCACCACGGAGGCCACCTGGGAGGCGAGGCGCCGGGCGGCATCCGCGCCGATCGCCACGTCGTACTTGATCTCGAGGGTGAGGCGGTCGCCCGGGAACGCGACCAGGGACACCGGGTAGTGGGGTGAGTCCGTACCCGTGAAGCCACGCACGCCGAGGCCCCCCGCATCGCCGCCCTCGACCGGCGGGAAGTTCTCCACGACGACCATCGAGTCGAACAGCTCCCGCACGCCGGCGAGCCGGTTGAGCTCCGCGAGGCCGACCTGCTGCACGTCGAGCACGTCGGTCTGCTGGTCCTGCAGGCGGCGCAGCACGTCACCGACCGGCTCGTCCGGACGCCACGCCATCGGCACCGGCACGGTGTTGATGAGCAGGCCGACGATCGACTCGACGCCGGGCAGCTCGCCGCCGCGTCCCGACACGGTCGACCCGAACGCCACCGCGTCGCGGCCGAGCAGCCTGCCCAGCAGAAGTCCCCAGGCGCCGTGGATCAGCGTACTCACGGTGATGCCGCAGGTGCGGGCGATCTCGGTCAGCTCGTCCACCCGGTCGATGTGGGCGAAGGCGCTGTCGTGGTGCGAGACCGTGGTGACGTCGGGGTACAGCGCCGTCGGCTCGGCGCCGTTCAGGGCGGCGCTCCACGCGGCGCGCGCGGCCTCCCGATCACGCGTCACGACCGACTCGACGTGGTCGCGGAACGTCGTCGGCGGCGCGCTCAGCTCCCGGCCGTGGTACGCGGCCACGACGTCCGAGAACACCAACGGGTACGACCACCCGTCGGCGAGGATGTGGTGCATCGTCTCCACCAGCCGGTGCTCGGTGGCGCTCAACGACACCAGCGCGTAGCGCAGCACGGGTGGCTTCGCGAGGTCGAACGGCTGCGCGAGCTCCTCCGCCGCGACTTCGGCGAGACGCTCCGGCGTCCCGGTCAGGTCGACCTCACGCCAGGGCACCTGCACGTCCGCGGCGATGACCTGGACGATGCGGCCGTCGCGCAGCTCGCGGAAGGACGCGCGCAGGGCTTCGTGACGGCGTACGGCCGCTTCGACCGCGGCGCGCAGCCGGGGCGGATCGACCTCGCCGGTCAGCTCCGCGATCTGCTGCACCGCGTACGCGTCCACATCGGACGTGGCGGCGTGGAAGTACATGCCCTCCTGCAGCGGCAGCAGCGGCAGTACGTCCACCGCACCCGCGAACGCGTCGACGTCGTCCTGGGTCAGCGCGACGAGCGGGAAGTCCGACGGGGTGTGCCCACCGACGTCGGTGGTGGTCAGCTCACGCAGCACCCCGGTCCAGTGCTCGGCCAGCGCGACGACCCGTTCCTCGGCGAGCAGCCCCGACGGCCACGACAGCGTCGCCTCGAACGCATCGTCGGTGGCGTGCGCATTGATCTCCAGCGGCATCGCCGGGTTCGCGGGATCGACGCCCTCCCGTAGCGGCGCGGCCTGAGCCCAATCACCGGCGTCTCCACCGAAGCGGCCCAGGTAGTTGAAGAGGATCTCCGGTGCCGGGCCGAGATCGTGGTCGTGCAGCCAGCGCAGGGAGCCGTAGCCGAGCCCGCCGGCCGGCACCGCGCGCAGCTGCTCCTTCACCGCGCGGACCGCGGCGGCGAGGTCCGTGGTGGTGCCCGGGTCGAGCCGCACCGGGTGGATCGCGGTGAACCAGCCGATCGTGCGGGACAGGTCGAGGTCGCCGGTGCGGCCGTGGCCCTCCAGGCTGACCAGCACCGGCTCGTCCGTGCCGCGCCACCGGTTCACGGCCACGGCAAGGCCGGTGAGCAACACGTCGTTCACCCCGCCGTGGAAGGAGGCAGGCACGGTGGTGAGCAACGGGACGGCCACCTCGGCCGGGAGGGTCACGGTGACCGAGCGGACGGTCGCCGCGGTGTCGACGGCCGGGTCGGCCCGTCGGTCACCCAGCAGCGCGCGCGGCCCCGCCAGCGACGTACGCCAGAACTCCGCCTGATCCGGATACACGGGCTGGGACGCCGCGAAGGTCCGGAACGACGCGCCGACCGGTTCCAACTCCTCGCCCCGCCAGGCCCGGCGCAGGTCCTCGGTGATGATGCGCCAGGAGACGCCGTCGACCACGAGATGGTGGATGACGAGCAGCAGCATGCGGCCGTCCCAGGCGGCGCGCAGCATCACGCCGGTCGCCGGGTCCAGGCGGGCCACCTCGGCGGCCTGGTCGATCGGGCCCTCGGTGATCAGCCCGGTGGCGCGCAGGCCGGGGGCGGGCACGTGCAGGGTGCCGTCGAAGGTGGCGCGCAGCAGGTCGTGGCGGTCGAGCAGGGCCTGGAGGATCTCCTCGAGCCGGGCGCGGGTCAGCGCGGCCGGGGTGTGCCAGGCCATGGACTGGTAGAAGCCCTCCAGCGGCGTCGCCGACTTCACCGTCTCGGCGAGCATGGGGGTCAGCGCGACGTCGCCCAGGCCGTCGTCGGCCACGGTTGCCACGGCGGCGGCGGGCTGGGCGGCGGCGAGTGCTCGGACCGTACGGCGGCGGAACACGTCCCGCGGCGTCACGTGCATCCCGGCCTTGCGCGCCCGCCCGGCGACCGCGATGGACGAGATGCTGTCCCCGCCGATCGCGAAGAAGTCGTCGTCGATGCTGACCTCCGGCAACCCCAGCACGTCGGCGTAGATCCCGGCGAGCACGCGCTCGCGCTCGTCGCGCGGGCCGCGGACGGCCGACAGGATCGGGGTGGCGTCCGGAAGCGCCTTGACGTCGAGCTTCCCGTTGACCGTGAGCGGCAGGGTCGTCACGGTCGCGTACAGCGACGGGACCATGTAGGACGGCAGTCGCTCGCCCAGTGCCGCGCGGACACTCGCCGGGCCGGCCTCACCCACGAGGTACGCGTGCAGCTTGCCGTCCCGGGCCACCACCGCGGCCTGCCGGACGCCGGGCACCGCCGCGACCGCCGACTCCACCTCGCCCAGCTCGATCCGGTAGCCGCGGATCTTCACCTGGTCGTCGCTGCGGCCGAGGAAGTCGAGGTTGCCGTCCGGCCGCTCGCGCACGAGGTCGCCGGTGCGGTAGACACGGGTGCCGTCCGGTCCGGCGACGAACCGCGCGGCCGTCGACGCGGGACTGCCGAGATAGCCCCGGGCCAGCCCGGCGCCCGCGATGTACAGCTCGCCCACGACGCCCGGGGGCACCGGACGCAGCCAGGGGTCCAGCACGTACCCGGTGGTGTTGAAGATCGGCTTACCCACGGTCGGGGTGGGGCTGTCGGCCGTACCCGCGCCCAGGGTGTTGATCGTGTACTCGGTGGGGCCGTACAGGTTGTAGCCGATGGCGGGGTCGCTGAGCCGCGACCAGACCGTCTCGCCGACCGCCTCACCGCCGAGCAGCACCAGCCACATGCGGTGGCCGTCCAGCAGGCCCTCCTCGAACAGGTGGTGGGCGTAGGTCGGGGTCACGTTGACGACGTCGATGCCGTGCCGGTGGCAGTAGGCGACCAGCGCCGTGGCGTCGCGACGCAGCTCCTCGTCGCAGACGTGCACCTCGTGGCCCTCGACGAGCCACAGCAGCTCCTCCCACGACATGTCGAAGGAGAAGCTGACGGTGTGCGCGATCCGCAGCCGGTCGACGCCGGCCGCCCGGGCCCGCGCGACTGTGGGCCCGAAGATCGCGGCGCGGTGGTTGAGCTGCATGTTCGTCAGCCCCCGGTACGGCGTGACGACACCCTTCGGCCGGCCCGTGGACCCCGACGTGTAGATGACGTACGCCGGATGATCGGGCCGCACGGCCGACCGCACCGGCCCGCCGTCCATCGCCAGGCCGTCCAGTTCGGACACGACCAGCAGCGGCCGGGCGTCGTCGATCATCGCCTGCCGCCGCTCGGCCGGCAGATCCGGATCGAGGGGCAGGTACGCCGCACCCGCTCGCAGCACGGCGAACAGCGCGACCACCATGTCGATGCCTCGCGGCAACGCCAGGCCGACGATCCGCTCCGGCCCGGCACCTCGCGCGATGAGCCCCCGCGCGACCGCGTCGATCCGTGCGTCCAGCTCGGCGTAGCTCAGCCGCTGCGCACCGAAGACCAGCGCGGTGAGGCGGGGGGTCCGGGCCGCCTGCGCCGCGAGCATGTCGGCGATCGTTTCGCCCGGGATATCCGACATCTGCCCGCGCAGTGCGCGATCCTCGGTAGCGGAGACCGATCCGGCGGGCACATCCAACCCGTCGGCGAGCACCCGCAGCACGCCCACGAGCTCGTCGACCATCGACCGGGCGGCGGACGCGCTGACCACGTCGGGGCGGTACTCGAGCTTCACGCGCAGGTTGGCGCCCGGGGTCAGCACCCAGGTCAGCGGATAGTGCGTGGTGTCGGTGTACTCGACGTTCACGATGCCCTGCGCGGCCTCGAGGTCGTCGAAGGTGCTGTCGGCCAGGAAGTTCTGCAGCACGTACAGGGTGTCGAAGAGCTGGTCGTGGCCGGTCGCCCGCTGGATGTCGCCCAGGCCGAGATACTCGTGCGGTGCCAGGTCGATCCTGTCCTGCTGGGCGCGGCGGGCCAGCTCGGCGATGGTCGCACCCGGCGTCGCGGCGACCCGGGCGGGCACGGTGTTGAGGAACAGCCCGATGACGTTCTCGATGCCGGGCCGCGTGGTCGGCCGTCCCGCCACGGTGGTCCCGAAGGTGACGTCGCCCCGGCCGGTGCGGTGGCCCAGCACCAGGCCCAGCGCGACCGTCAGCACCGAGTTGAGCGTGACGCCGGCCCGCCGGGCCTGCTCGGTCAGCCTCGTCGTCACCGCGGTGGGCAGCGCCGCCACGACGCGCTCGGACAGCACCGGCTCGCGGCCGGTCGCCTCCGGCACGACGATCGTCGGCTCGCCCAGTACGGCCTTCCAGGCGGCGGCCGAGGCGTCCCGGTCCTGGGCCGCGAGCCACGCGAGGTAGTCGGGGAAGCCCGGACCGTCGGTGGGCAGCACGCCGCGGGCGCCGCGCGAGTCGTATAGCGCGAACAACTCCCGCAGCACGAGCTCGCGCGACCAGCCGTCCCACAGCAGGAAGTGGCAGGTGAGCAGCAGCCGGTCGGTGCCGTCCGCGTTGCGTACCACGGTGAGCCGGACCAGCGGCGGGTCGGTCAGGTCGAACGGCCGCTCCCGGTCCGCGGCGGCGATCGCCTTCGGGTCGCCGCCCTCGACGACGGTCACCACGGCCGGCACCCGCGCGGCGATGACCTGCCGCGGGCGCGGTTCACCGAGAAAGGACGCCCGCAGCGTCGGGTGCCGCTCCAGCAGGGCGGCGAAGGCCAGCTCCAGCGCGGGTACGTCCAGACGCCGGTCGAGGTCGAACACGTTCTGCGCGATGTACGTGCTCGCGCCGTCCGCGTACGTCGCCTGGTAGTACACGCCTTGCTGCAGCGGCGACAGCTCCCACACCTCGGCGGCCAGACCCTCCGTGGCGGCGGCGACGGCTGCGGGCGTACGGGCACGAAAGACGTCCTGGGTGGACAGCGCGATGCCGTCACGGGCGAGCAGGTTGACCAGCCGGATGGCGCTGATGCTGTCGCCGCCTCGCGCGAAGAAGTCGTCGTGCACGCCGACACTTGCGGCACCGAGCACCTCGGCGAATCGTGCGACGACCTCCGCCTCGCGCGGTGTGCGCGGCGGCTCACCGGTGGCCGCGATCGGGTCGGGCAGGGCGCGCCGGTCCCGCTTCCCGTTCGGCAGCAACGGTACGGCGTCCAGCACGGTCACCGTCGCCGGGACGAGATACCCGGGCAGCTCCGCCCGCAGGGTGGCGAGCAGCGCGTGCGGATCGAGGCTCTCGCCCGCCTCGGGTACCACGTACCCGTGAAGGCTGGACCCGCGGGCGACCGCGACGGCCTCGCGGACACCGAGCCGGCGCAGCAGCGCGGCCTCGACCTCGGCGAGCTCGACCCGGTGGCCGTTCACCTTGACCTGGTCGTCGTTGCGCCCGAGGAACTCCACCCGGCCGCCCGTCCAGCGCCCGAGGTCGCCAGTGCGGTAGAGCCGCTCCCCCGGGGTGTTCGGGTCGGCGACGAACCGCGCCGCGGTGGCGCCGCCCTGACCGCGATAGCCCCGCGCGAGCTGCACCCCGCCGACGTAGATCTCCCCTACCGCGCCCGGCGCCACCGGCTCCAGGACGGCATCGAGCAGATACACCCGTACGCCGGGAACGGGACGTCCCAGCGTCACGGCCTCGCCGGGCGCGACGGTCCCGGCGAGCACGTCCCCGGTGTTCTCCGAGGCACCGTACGAATTCACGAGCTCGGCACCCGGCGACGCGGCGGCGAGCGCGGCGACCGTGGCGGCGTCCAGCGCCTCACCGCTGGTGATCCACCGGCGCAGCCCGCGCACCCGCTCCGGCGCCGTCTCGGCCATCGCGGCGGCCAGCCCCGGCACGGCGAGCAGCTGGGTGGCGCCGGACCCGGCGACGAGCCGGGCCAGCAGCGCACCGTCGGCCGCGGTGGCCTCGTCCGCGATGACGACGGTGGCGCCCGCGACGAGACCGCCCAGCAGCTCGGTGGTGCCGTCGATGAAGCTCATGGAACTCTTCGCGACCCGGACCTCGCCGTCCCATCGCTCGCGCGCCCACGCCAGGCGATTGGCGAGGGCGCCGTGGGTGCCGACGACCGCCTTGGGGCGCCCGGTCGAGCCGGAGGTGTAGACGACCGACGCGGCGTCCAGCGGCCCGACTCGCAAAGCCGGCGCCTGGCCCCGGGCGGTACGGATCCGCACCACCGGAACGTCGTGCGGCGGCAGCGCGCGGATGCTCGGGTCGTCCGCCAGCACGCAGACCGGCCGGGCGTCGTCGAGCATGAACTCGATGCGCGCCGCCGGATAGCCGGGATCCACCGGCAGGTACGCAGCCCCCACCCGCAGCACGCCGAGCAGCGCCACGGGCAGGTCCGCGGTTCGGCGGGTGGCCACGGCGACCACGTCCCCCCGGCGTACGCCCGCGGCGTGCAGCGCGGCTGCCACGGCGCCGGAGCGTTCCCACAGGCCGGCGTAGGTGAGCTCGGTGGCACCGGCCCGTACCGCGACCCGGGCTGGATTCACCGACTCGATCATGTCGGGTACCAGGTCCGTGGTCGCACCGGGATCGCCGGCACCCAGCGCGGCGACGTCCGCCCGGTCGGCGGCTCCGAGCAGGCTCAGCGAGGCGATCGGGGTGTCGGCGTCTGCGGTCAGGACGCGGACGTACTGGTCGAGCAGGCGGGCGGCGGTGGCCGGGTCGAGGCGGTGGGTGAGCGTCACGGTGATGGTCTCGCCCGGCCGGACCATGAGGGTGACCGGGTAGTGCGGCGCCTCGATCACGTCGACGCCGGTGATGCGCGGCCCGTCGCTCTCCGAAGCGTTCGGGGCCGGGTAGTTCTCGATCACGACGAGCGTGTCGAAGAGTTCCGGCAGCCCGATCCGGCGCTGGATGTCCGCCAGCGCGGTCTGGTCGTGCTCGACCATCTCGCGCTGGTCACCGGCGAATCGATGGATGACGTCGGACAGGGACTCAGCTCCGGTCCAGCGCACCCGTGCGGGCACCGTGTTGATGAGCAGGCCCGCGATCGCCTCGACGCCGGGCACGTCGCCGCCGCGGCCCGACACGGTCGAGCCGAACACCACGTCGGACCGGCCCGTGACCCGGCCGACCAGCACCCCCCAGGCCGCGGCCACGACATTGCCGACGGTCACGCCGTGGCGCTGGGCGACCGCCCGCACGGCCTCGCCGTCCACGGTCGCGGTGATGCTCGCGGCGGGGCCGGTCTCCCGGGGGGCCAGCAGGGTCGGCTCGGTCACGCCGTCGAGCAGCCGGGCGTACGCCTCGACGTCGCCGCGGCCGCGACGGGCCAGGAAGTCGCGGAACGACGGCGCCGGGGGCAGCGAGCGGCCCGCGTAGAGGGCGACCAGGTCGCCGAGCATCAGCGGCACGGACCAGCCGTCGGCCACGATGTGGTGCACGGTCTGCACGAGGACGTGCCGGTCGGCGGCGAGGCGGACGAGGGCGTACCGCATGCCGGGCGGGCGGGACAGGTCGAACGGTTCGGCGCGTTCGGCGGCGGCGACGGCGTCCACGTCCCCAGCCACCACGTACCGCCATGGAACCGCGACCGAACCGCCGAGCACGGCCACAACTTCTCCGTCGGCCACCGGGCGGAAGGCGGCGGCCAGGTTCGGGTGGCGCTCGAACAGGGCGGTCGCGGCGCGGCGGAGGCGGTCGGCGTCGAGCGGGCCCTCGAGGTGGATCAGTTGCTGCACGACGTACGGGTCGGCGCCCGGCGCGTACGTGGCGTGGAAGTAGAGCCCGGCCTGCAACGGCGTCAACGGCAGCACGTCGCGGACGTCCGGGCCGAGCGCGTCCACATCGGCCTGGTTCAGCGCCACCAGCGGAAAGTCCGACGGGGTGTGACCGGCGACGGCGGGGTCGTCCGCGATGGTGGTGAGCAGCTCCACCCAGCGGTCCGCGACGGCCTGGACGGCGTCGCGCCCGAGCACCCGGCCCGGCCAGCTGAACACCGCGGACAGCCGCGCGCCGACGGTGACGGCGTTGACCTCCAGCGCGCGGGGCAGCGGCATGCGCGGGTCGCGGCGCTCCACGATCTCCTCGCCGTCGGCGAAGCGCCCGAGGTAGTTGAACAGCACCTGCGGCTGCACCGCGAGCTCGGCGTGGCCGGCGAGGTGGCGCAGGACGCCGTACGAGATGCCGTGGTGCGGCACGGCCCGCACCTGCTCCTTGACCGCCTTGACCGCCTCGGCGAGCGGCAGCCCGGTGACGTCCAGCGGCACCGGGAAGAGCGTCGTGAACCAGCCGACCGTACGCGACAGGTCGAGGTCGGCGGCGTCCTCCTCGCGGCCGTGCCCCTCGAGCTCCAGCAGCATCGGCCGGTCCGGCGAGACCGCCAGCACGAGCGCCGCCACCAGCGCATCGTTGACCCCGCCATGGATCGCCGCGGGCACCGCGGTCAGCAGCCGGCCGGCGACGTCGTCGGGAAGCGTGACGGTCAGCGTCTCCTCCGTGGCGACCGTGTCCCTCTTGTCCGGGCAGGCAAGGCTTCCCCTCGGCGTCTGCGCCGCCCTCGTCCAGAACGGCAGATCCTCGCTGAAGTCGGCGGCGCGCAACGCCGTGGCCCACTGCCGGAACGAGGTGGGCGCAGGGCCGATCGGCAGGCCGCCGCGCAGATCCTCGGCGAGGACACGCAGCGAGACGCCGTCCACGATCACGTGGTGTGCGGCGACGATCAGCTCGCCGCTCTCCGGCAGGTGCGAGAAGGCCACGAGCCGCTCCCTGCCCAGCCGGGCGACGGTCGCGTCCAGATCCTCGCCGACCCGCAGCACCTCGGCGGCGGTCACCGCCCCGACCGGGCGGACCGTGAGCACGGCGCCGTCGACCGTCGCGCGCAGCACATCGTGCGCCTCCAGCAGACCGTCGATCAGCGGGGCGATCTCCCCGTCCGGAGCGGGCAGCGTGACGGCCTGGAAGAAGCCGTCCAGGGCGTCGCCCGCCTCGTCCAGCCAGGCCAGGATCGGGGTCGGCGGCACCTCGCCGACCGCATCGACAGCGGCGGCCTCGAGCTCGGTCCCTTCCACCACCAGCGCGAGCGCGGCCGGCGTCGGATGCGCGAAAAGATCCCGGACGCGCAGCGAGAACCCGGCGCGCCGGGCGGCCCGGACCGCGCCGATGGCCACAATGCTGTCGCCGCCGAGGGCGAAGAAGTCATCCTCGGCGCCGACCGCGTCGAGGCCCAGCACGCCGGCGAAGACGTCGCAGAGCCGTGCCTCGGTGTCACTTCTCGGCTCACGCGACCGGGCCGGCCCCAGCACCGGTACGGGCAGAGCACGGCGATCGGCCTTGCCATTGGCGGTCAGCGGGAACGCGTCGAGGATCACGAACGACGACGGCACCATGTACTCCGGGAGCCGGTCCGCACACCAGGCGCGCAGATCGCCGGCGGTAGCGTCCGCCCTCAGGACGGCGTACCCGATCACATGCCGTTCGTGGATCGTCACGACGGCCTGGCGCACGGCGGGATGGGCGGCGACGACAGCCTCGACCTCCTCCAGCTCCAGCCGCATCCCGCGGATCTTCACCTGGTAGTCGGCCCGCCCGACGAACTCGAGGGTGCCGTCACCGGTCCAGCGCGCCAGATCGCCGGTGCGGTACATGCGCTCGCCGTCGGTCCGGAACGGGTTGGCCACGAACCGGGAGCCGGTCAGGGCGGGCGCGTTGACGTAGCCACGGCCGAGCAGGAAACCGGCCGCGTACAGCTCACCGGTGACACCCGGGCCGACCGGATTCAGATCGTCGTCCAGCACGTAGAGCTGCGTGTGCGGATTGGGCCGCCCGATCGAGGTGGCGATGCGCTCGGCGGAGTCGCGGTAGATGACGTGCGAGACGCCGATCGTCGCCTCGGCCGGGCCGTACCCGTGGTAGAGCGTCGTGGAGAGCTGGGCGCGGAACCGGTCGAACAGCTCGGGGGTGAGCACCTCGCCGCCGCACCAGACGTGTCGCAGGCCGTCCAGCAGGTGGGTGTTCTGCGCGAGCTGCAGGACCACGTCGAGCATGGAGCTGACGAGGTAGACGAAGGTCACGCCCTCGGTGGCGATCAGGTCGAGCAGATACTGCGGGTCCCGCTCGCCGCCGGGGTCGGCGACCACCACGTACGCGCCGGAGACCAGGGGCAGCAGGATCTCGTTGACGCTGATGTCGAACGACAGCGGCGCCTTGAAGAGCGTGGCATCCCCCGGCCCGAACCCGAGAACCTGATCCCGCTGCCAGCGCAGCCGCTCATGGATCGCCTCGTGCCGGATCATCGCGCCCTTGGGCCGGCCGGTGGAACCCGACGTGAAGATCACGTACGCCAACTGCCCCGGAGCGACGGTGATCCCGGGGCTCTCGGCACTGTGCCGCGGGACGTCCTCGGCAACCAGGGTGATCGCCGCGCGAGCCTCGGCCAGCACCTGCTCCCGGCGCCGGGCGGGCCAGGCGGGGTCGACCGGTACGAACGCCGCCCCGGCGACCATCGTGGCGAGCACGGCGATCACCATCTCGGCGGAACGCGCCATGCCGATACCGACCACGTCCTCCGTGCCGATCCCGCGGGTCCGCAGGTCACGGGCGAGCGCGTAGACGCGGCCGCTGAGCTCGCGGTAGGTCAGGCGGGTGTCACCGGCGACGAGGGCCAGGGCATCCGGGGTTTCCGTCGCCTGCGCCGCGAAGGCGTCCACCACGGTCGAGGTGGCGGCGGGGCTGGTGTGGTCGTTCCACCGCGCCAGCAACCCCTCGATGTCCTGCAAGCCAACCGTCATCCCGCACCTCCGATGTGGAGCGCCA
The DNA here is from genome assembly GCF_044465265.1 of Actinoplanes sp. NPDC049681. Taxonomy (NCBI): domain Bacteria; kingdom Bacillati; phylum Actinomycetota; class Actinomycetes; order Micromonosporales; family Micromonosporaceae; genus Actinoplanes; species Actinoplanes sp. NPDC049681. Next base: position 73,838 of record NZ_JBITLP010000002.1, on the reverse strand, counting down.
CCAGGCGCGCGTCATCGACGCGATGTTAGGTTAGCCTAACCTCAACAGCGAGAGGATTCGGGTGACGACGACATGGGGGTTCGCGACTCCCACGCCGCCCACAGCTGGGCGTACCGGCCGCCCGCCGCCAGCAGCTCGGCATGCGAACCGCACTCCACGATGGACCCCTGTTCCAGCACGATCACCCGATCGGCGGCCGCCGCCTGGGTGAGCCGATGCGCCACCACCAACCCGGTCCGCCCCCGCAACGCGGCAGCCGCGGCCTCCTCCAGCTCTCGCGCCCCCGCACTCCCGGCCTCCGCGGTCGCCTCGTCCAGCACCACCACAGCCGGATCCAGCAGCACCAGCCGCGCCAACGCCAGCTGCTGCGCCCGAGCCGCGGTCAGGTCATGCCCGCCGTCACCGACGACCGTCGACAGCCCCTCCGGCAACGCGCGAACCCACTCCAGCGCCCCCACGGTGGCCAGCGCAGCCTCGACCTCGGCGACGTCCGCGCCCGGCCGGGCCAGGCGCAGGTCCTCGACGAGCGGCCCGGCGACCACATGGGTCTCCTGGCTGACGACGGCCACCGTGCGCGCGGGCAGGTCAGTCACCGGCACCCCGCCCACCCGGGCGGATCCGCTGCCCGGCCGCAGGATTCCCGCCGCGATGGACGCCGCGGTCGTCTTGCCCGCCCCGGTCGAGCCGACCAGCGCGACCCGCTCCTCCGGCGCCACGCGCAGCGACACGTCCCGCAGCACCGGCGTCACCCCGTCATAGCTGAAGCCGACGTTCTCGAGAGTCAGCGCGGAATCGGCCGGTGGCCGTCCCACGGACGGCTCCTCGACCGGCATCCGCAGGACGCCGACGAGCCGCGCGAGACTCGCCCCCGCCGCCTGGAGCTCGTCGAATGTGTACAGCAGCATCGACACCGGGTTGAACAGGCGGTGGAACAGCAGAGCCGCCGCGGACGTCTCGCCGACGGTCACGGCGCCGTCGCGGACCAGCAGGAAGCCCACGACCAGGATCGCGGTCAGCCCGAGGAATTCGGCCCGGTTGACCCGGCCGACGAAGCGCGTGAACAGCGTGAAGACGTCCACGGAGATGTCCCGGGCCTTCGCGGAAGCGCCGTCGATCTCGCGCAGACGCCGGTCCTCCCAACGGTACGCGTGCACCGTCCGCAGCCCCTGCATGCTCTCGACGAGCAGCTGCGACCGCTCGGCCACAGCGGCCCGTTCCCGCGCGTAGCGAGGCGCGGACCGCGGCAGGTACCACCGGAGGGCAAGGAGGTAGAACGGTACGGCCACCGCGCCGGCAAGCCCGAGCCGCCAGTCGATGCCCGCCATCGCGGCGAGGCTCAGCACGCCGAGCAGGAACGCGGAGATCATCTGTGGCAACACGTCGGAGACGGCCCTGCCGATGGCCGCGATGTCCGCGCCGACCCGGGACAGCAGGTCGCCGCGGCCGGCCCGGTGCAGCACCAGGGCCGGCAGCCGCAGTGCGGTGGCCATTGTGCTTTCGCGCAGGTCGGCGAGAATCCGGGCACCCAGACCGCCGATCAGGTACGCGCTGAGCCCCGTAGCGCCCCCACCGGCCAGCGCGGCCACCACGATCACGATGGAGATCGAGACGACGGCCGGCGCGCCGGCGCCCGAGCGGACCCGGTCGACGAGCACGCCGAGGGCGTACACGGGGACGATTGCGGCCGCCGCGGCTAGGACGCCCACCACCACCGCTCCGGCCACCTCCCCGCGGCGTCCACGGAGTTCGGTACGCAACCATGCCCGGCTCTGCCGCGCGGTGGCGATCGGAAGGGTCATCGGAGCACCAGTCGTCGGTAGGAGTCGTCGGAGGCGCCCAGGTCGGCGTGCGCCCCCTCGGTGGTGACCGCGCCCTCGCCGAGCACCACGACCCGGTCGGTGGCGGCGAGCAGGGCCGGGCTGCTGGTGATCACGACCGTCGCGAAGCCGGCGTCAGGCCCGTGCCGCAGCGCCCGGATGCCCTGGGCGATGGCGTGTTCGGTGACCGCGTCGACCGCGGTGGTGGGGTCGTGCAGCACCAGCACCGCCGCGCGGGTGAGCAGCGCGCGGGCCAGGGCGAGACGCTGTCGCTGGCCGCCGGAGAGGCTGGCGCCGCGCTCGGCGACCCGCGCGTGCAGGCCGTCCGGGTGCGTGCCGACCACCTCGTCCGCGGCGGCCGCGCCGAGCGCCTCGGTGAGGGACCGGCCGTCGTCGTGCACGGCGACGTTCGTGGCGATGGTGCCGGTGAACAGGTCGGCGTGGTGCGGTTCGACATGCAGCAGGCGGCGGGCGTGATCCCGGTCGAGGTCCTCCAGCGGTACGCCGCCGAGCAGCACCCGGCCCTCGTACGCGGCCGGGACGGCGAGCAGCTTCATCAGCGCCTCGGCGTCGGCGGGCCGGCGGGCCACCACGCCCACGAACTCTCCGGGCGCCACCCGGAGGTCGAGGCCGGTGAGCGGGCCGTGCCGGACGCCGCTGAGGTGCAGCTCGCACCGCTGGGCGACGGGGGCGGTCGTGCCCTCGGGCAGGACCAGGCCGGCGTCGGTGACCTGGGCGACCCGGTCGGCGGATGCCCGCGCCTCGGCGATCCAGCTCGGCACGATGGCCAGCAGCCCGAACGGTTCGACGAGGAACTGCGCGGAGCCGATCACGGTGATGAACTCGCCGACGGTGATCCGGCCGGTGAGCGCGAACCAGCCGGCCAGGATGGCGATGCCGCAGGCCAGCAGCGTGCTGAGGGTGGTGGAGGCGGCGAGGTAGCCGCCCTGGGTCCGTGCGGCGCGCAGCGTCGCGGCGAGGGATCGGCGGCTGACCGCGCGGTACCGCTCGGCGGCCGCCTCCTGCGCGCCGATGCCCCGCAGCGGGCGCAGCCCGGTGACGAGGTCGGTCGCCAGCGACGTGGCCCGGCCGGCCCGCTCCTGCTGCTCCGCCACCCGCCGGGTGATCCGCGGGGAGCCGAGCTGCAGCACGATCAGCACGAGCGGAGTGGCGATCAGCACGGCGAGACCGAGCGGTACGGAGATGAGCAGCAGCGTGACGGCACTGATCGCGGTGGCGACGATCGCGCCGGCGATCCGGGGCACATAGTCCAGCAGGTACGAGGTGTTGTCCGCGTCGCTCGTGGACACCGTCAGCAGGTCCCCGGCCCGCAGATCCGTACGCGCCCCGCGAGGGTGCAGGATCTTCGCGGAGACCTCGACGCGCAGCAGGTGCGCCTCCTCCGCGATGGCCTTCATGAGCTGCCGCGCACCGAACCGGTACGCCGTCGTGAGCAGCACGAAGAGCAGGCCCAGCGCACCGGTCCACAGCGCGAGCGCGGTGCCGTCGCCGGGAGTGACGGCACCGTCGACGACCACACCGATGAGGATCGGGATCGCCGCCTCGCAGGCCTGGTGCACGCCGATGAGCGCGACACCGGGCCAGAGGCGGCGGCCGTTGCGGGTGATCGTCCTGCGCAGGATGCGGCCGCCGGAGCGGCTCACTGCGCCATGCTGTCGCGCAGGCTCTTGGGGCGCAGGTCGGTCCAGTTGGCGTCGACGTAGTCCAGGGCGTCCTGACGCGATGCCGGGCCGAAGACGCTGCGCCAGCCGGCCGGGATCTCCTTGAACGAGGGCCAGAGCGAGTGCTGCTCCTCGGCATTCACGAGGACGTGGAAGGTGCCGTTCTCGTCGTCGAACGGGTTGTTGGACACGCGGAACTCCTTCGCGCCGGGGTACGGACGAAGGTAAGGCTAGCCTAAGCCGGAGCGCGGAATCACCAGCGGGGTGTGCGTCTCCGGGTCGTCGATGATGCGGCAGCCCAGCCCGAAGACGTCCGCGACCAGCTCGGCGGTCAGCACCTGCCGGGGGTCGCCCTGGGCCACGATCTCACCGGCCTTCATCACCACGAGGTGGTCGGCGTAGCGGGCGGCCTGGTTCAGGTCGTGCAGCACCGCGACCATGGTGGTGCCCTGCTCCCGGTTCAGCCGTACGCACAGCTCCAGCAGCTCGATCTGATGCGCGATGTCGAGGAACGTGGTCGGCTCGTCCAGCAGCACGATCGGCGTCTGCTGCGCGAGCACCACGGCCACCCAGACGCGCTGGCGCTGCCCGCCGGAGAGCGTGTCGACCGGTTCGCCGGAAAGCTCGGTGACGCCGGTCGCGGCCATCGCGGCGACGACCGCGTCCTCGTCGGCGGGCGACCACTGCCGGATCAGCTTCTGGTGCGGGAACCGGCCCCGGGCCACCAGCTCGGCCACGGTGATGCCGTCCGGGGCGATCGACGATTGCGGCAGCAACCCCAGCCGCCGGGCGACCTCCTTCGCCGGGCGCGCGTGGATGTCCGCGCCGTCCAGCAGCACCTCGCCGGAGGCCGGCTTGAGCAGCCGCGCCAGCGCCCGCAGCAGCGTCGACTTGCCGCACGCGTTGGGGCCGATGACGGCGGTGAACCGGCCCGCCGGGACCTCCAGGTCGAGGTGCTCGGAGATGGTCTTGCGGTCGTAGCCGACCGTGATGTCGCGCGCTGCGAGCAGGCTCACGAACTCTCCCTCACCGACGGGCCTGGCGGACCAGCAGCCAGACGAAATAGACGCCGCCCACCGACACGGTCACCACACCCACCGGCAGCTGCGTAGGGGCGAAGGCTCGCTGGGCCAGCCAGTCGCTGAGCACGAGCAGGAAGGCACCCATCGCCGCCGCCGGGGCCAGGGCGATGCCGGGTGTGCGGGTCAGCCGCCGGGCCAGCTGCGGAGCGGCGAGCGCGACGAAGGAGATCGGTCCGGCAGCCGCGGTCGCCACCGCGGTCAGGGCAACCCCGATGATCAGGTACGCCGACCGCGTCGGCTCCACCCGTACCCCCAGGGCCGCAGCCGCGTCCTCGCCCATCTCCAGCAACGCCAAGCGCGGCCCGTACGCGAGAAGCACCAGGCAGAGCGCCCCCACCGTGACCACGACGGGGGTGACCTGCGCCCACCCGAGCCCGTTGAGGGTCCCCTGTCCCCACAGCGCCGCGGCGAAGGCGGCCTGGAGGTCCACCTTGGTGATGAACCACTGGTTGGCCGAGCCGAGCATGGCGCTGACCGCGATGCCGACGATGATCAGCCGGAAGCCCTGCACACCCCGCCGGAACGCCAGCAGATAGACGAGCGCGGCGGTGACCAGGCCCCCGGCCAGCGCCCCGGCCGCGGTGAGGAAGTAGCCGTTGCCGACGAACACCGTGACGATCAGCACCCCGGTGTACGCGCCGGTGGTGAAGCCGATGACGTCCGGGCTGCCCAGCGGGTTCCGGGTCAGCGCCTGGAAGATCGCGCCGGCCAGGCCCAGCGCGGCCCCGATGATGAGGGCGAGCAGGACCCGCGGCAGCCGCCACTCGACGACCACCAGGCGGGCGGCACGGGTACCCTCGCCGGCCAGCGCCTGCACGACCTGGCCGGGGGTGAGCGTGAACTCTCCCGTACCCAGGGCCAGGACGGCGACGGCGAGCGCGCCGGCCGTCAGCAGCAGGCAGACGACCGCGGGCTTGACGGCCAGGCGGCCGCTGACGTGCCGCCCGGCCCGCACGGTCAGCACTCGGCGTCCGAAGTCGACGCTCACAGGCCGCTCACCCGCCGGCGGCGTACCCACCAGATCAGCACCGGGGCGCCGACGAACGCGGTGACCACGCCGACCCGCAGCTCGCCCGGGCGGACGACGAGCCGCCCGGCGATGTCGGCCAGCAGCAGCAGGACCGGCCCCAGCACGACGGTGTAGACGAAGATCCAGCGCTGGTCGGGGCCGACGATCCAGCGCACGACGTGCGGCACCATCAGGCCGACGAAGCCGATCGGGCCGACGGCGGCGGTGGCGGCCCCGGCGAGCAGCATCACCGACACGGTCGCCAGGACCCGGGTACGCCCGACCCCGGCCCCCAACGTTCGCGCCAGGTCGTCGCCGAGAGCCACGGCATTCAGCGAACGAGCCACGATCAGCGCGAGCACCGCCCCGGCGACGACGAACGGCAGGATGGTGACGGCCACGTCCCCGGGCCGGCCGGCCAGCGAACCGACGTCCCAGAAGCGCAGGTAGTCGAACGCCCGTGGACGCACGAGCCGGATGCCGCCGGAGATGCCGTCCATCACCGCGCCGAGGGCGACGCCGGCCAGCGTCAGGCGTACGGGGGTGGCACCGGCGCGGCCGGCCGACCCGAGCAGGTAGACCAGGGTGAGCGCGAAGGCGACCCCGGCGAAGCCGAACCACAGGTACTGCGACAGGTCGGTGAGACCCAGCACGCCGACCGCGAAGACCACGAAGAGCCCGGCACCCGAGTTGACCCCCAGGATCTGCGTGTCGGCGAGCGGGTTGCGCGTCACCGCCTGGATGACCGCCCCGGACAGGCCGAAAGCGACACCCGCCAGCAACCCGAGGACGGTACGCGGCACCCGCAAGTCCCGCACCACGGACTGGTCATCGGTGTCGGCGTAATGGAAGAACGCGTCCCACACCGTGTGCAGTGAGACGGTGCGGGTGCCCAGCGCGATGCTCAGCAGGCAGACGAGGGCCAGCAGGCCGAGACAGGCCAGCAGCGCCATCCCCCGCCGCGCCTGGGTGACCGCCACGCCGGCGACCGGCCTCGGACGCGCGGGCGCCGGCGTACGCGTCAGGACCATGCCAGCAGCTTAGGCTAGCCTTCCCTTCCCTGCGGCACCGAGGGTTGCAATCGGTACCCCGGTACACCCTTACCGTCGGCTGGACGCACCGAGCTTCGCACTCCGAGGAGAAATCGCATGAGTCCGTCCAGCCCGCGCCACGCGCCGCCGACCCGAAGCAAGATCGCGGGCGGCCTCGCCGCCCTCGCCTGCGCCGCCTGCTGTGCCATTCCGCTGCTCATCACCGCCGGCGTCCTCACCGGCGCGGGCGCCGCCGTGCTCAAACAGACGCTCCTGGCCGTGGCCACCGGACTCGCCGTGCTGGCGCTGGGCATGTGGTGGCTGCATCGCCGCCGCAGCTCCCACCGGGCCGCGACCCCCGGATGCGGCTGCGGCGCTGCGGGCTGCGGCTGACGCTGCCCTGCGCGGCGCGCGCCAGCCGGACCTACCAGCGTTCGAGCTCCGCGGAGAGCACGGCGAGCGCCGCCACCCCGGCGGTCGAGGTGCGCAGCACCGAGTCACCGAGGCGGACCGGGTGCGCTCCGGCGGCGACGAACGCACCCAGCTCCTGGTCGCTGATGCCGCCCTCCGGGCCCACCACCAGCACGATCTCCCCCGAATCCGGAAGCTTGGCCCGGGTGAGCCGGTCCGTCGCCTCCTCGTGGAGCACGAACGCCGCCGCCGCCGACGCCAGCCGGGCGGCGGCCTGCTTGGTGGAGACGTCAGGATCCCCGGAGACCTCCGGCAGCCAGGGGCGGCGGGCCTGCTTGGCCGCCTCGCGGGCGGTGGAGACCCACTTCTCCCGGGCGCGTACGCCGCGGTCGCCGCGCCACTGGGCCACCGACCGGGAGGCCGCCCAGGGCACGATCTCGTCGACGCCGATCTCGGTCATCGCCTGCACGGCGAGTTCGCCGCGGTCGCCCTTGGCGATGCCCTGCACCACGACCAGGCGCGGGTCCGGAACGGGCACGAACGACCGCTCGCCCACCGTGACGTCGACGCTTCCCCGTCCGACGGCCGTGACCTCGGCACGGACGAGCCCGCCCCGGCCGTCGGCGAGCAGGAGCGCCTCACCGGGCTTCAGGCGCTGGACGTCCGCGGCGTGGTGGCCCTCCCGGCCGGCCAGCGTGTACCGGGCGGAGGCGGGAAGGTCGTCGACGAGGAACAGCGGTGCGGACACGGTCAGTGGCCGTTGAACGCGTCCCGCATGCGCGAGAAGAACCCGCCCTGCTTGCTCAGCTCGGCCACGTCCTCGCCGCGCGTCTTGGCGAAGTCGCGCAGCATCCGCTCCTGGTCGGCGGTCAGCTTGGTGGGGGTCTTCACGTCCAGGTGCACGAAGAGGTCACCGCGGCCCTGACCGCGCAGGTGCGGCACGCCCTTGCCCCGCACGCGCAGCGTGGACGCCGGCTGGGTGCCGGCCTTGACCTCGATGTTCTCCTCGGAATCGAGCGTCTTGATGGTCAGCCGGGTGCCCAGGGCCGCCGCCGTCATCGGCAGGGTGACGCGGCAGTGCAGGTCGTCGCCCTTGCGGGAGTAGACGTCGTGGGGGCGCTCGTGGATCTCCACGTACAGGTCGCCGGCCGTGCCGCCGCCGGGGCCGACCTCGCCCTGCTGGGCCAGGCGGATGCGCATGCCGTCCTCGACGCCGGCGGGGATCTTCACGGTGAGCGAGCGGCGGGTCCGGATGCGGCCGTCGCCGGCGCAGGTGGGGCACGGGTGCGGGATCACCGTGCCGTGGCCCTGGCAAGACTGACAAGGCCGCGACGAGACGACCTGGCCGAGGAAGGTCCGCTGCACCGACTGCACCTCGCCGCGGCCGCCGCAGGTCTCGCAGGTGGCCAGGTGGGTGCCGGGCGCGGTGCCGGCGCCGGAGCACTGGGTGCAGAGCACGGCCGTGTCGACGGTGATCGGCGCCTCGACGCCGAACGCCGTCTCGACCAGGTCCAGCTCCAGGCGCAGGATCGCATCCGCACCGGGCCGGGTGCGCGGGCGTGGTCCCCGGGCGCCGCCGCCGGCCGCCGTGCCGAAGAAGGCGTCCATGATGTCCTGGAAGCCGACGAACGGGCCGGCGCCGCCGGGGCCGCCCGGCCCGGCACCCGCGCCGCCGCCGGGCGCCAGCGGGTCGCCGCCCAGGTCGACGATCTGGCGCTTCTGGTCGTCGGAGAGGACCTCGTAGGCGGCGTTGATGTCCTTGAACTTCTCGTGCGCCTCGGGGTCCGGGTTGACGTCCGGGTGGTACTGACGGGCCAGCTTGCGGTAGGCGCGCTTGATCTCGTCGTCGGTGGCTTCGCGGCTGATGCCGAGAATTCCGTAGTAGTCCTTGGCCACAGGGTTTCGAGTCCTCATGTCTGCCCCGCGCTGTGCGCCGGAGACCGTCGTCGCTTTTGCGTCAGTTCTGTGCCAGCAGATCGCCAACGTAGCGTGCCACGGCACGTACGGTGGCGATGGTGCCGGGGTAGTCCATCCGGGTGGGCCCCAAGACGCCGAGCCCACCAACGATTGTCGTACCCGGTCCGTAACCGGTACTCACCACGGACGCCGCCCGCAGATTGTCGATCTCGTTCTCGTCGCCGATGCGGACCCGGGTGGTGCTGGGTTCGACCTCCCCGATGAGCTTGAGCAGGATGACCTCCTCCTCCAGCGCCTCCAGCACCGGCCGCAGGGAGCCCTGGAAGTCCAGCACGCCGCCGCGGGTGAGGTTGGCCGTGCCGGCCAGGGCGAGACGTTCGTCGCTGCGCTCGACCAGGGTCTCCAGCAGCACGGACGCCAGGCACGCCATGGTGTTGCGGTCCTCCGGCGCCGACTCGTCGACCAGCGCCTGCACCAGCGGCGGCGTGTCGGCCAGCTTCTGCCCGGTCAGCTTCGCGTTGACCTTGCGCCGCAGGTCGAGCACGTCGTCGCTGCTGGTCGGCCCGGGCAGCTCCACCAGGCGCTGCTCGACCCGGCCGGTGTCGGCGATCATCACGAGCATGAGCCGGGTGCTGGAGATCGGCACCAGCTCCAGGTGCCGCACGGCGGACCGGGACAGGCTCGGATATTGCACGACGGCGACCTGGCGGGTGAGCTGGGCGAGCAGGCGCACCGTGCGGTGCACGACGTCGTCCAGGTCGACCGCGCCGACCAGGAACCGCTCGATGGCCCGCCGCTCGGCCGGGCTCAGCGCCTTGACCCGCGACAGCCGGTCGACGAAGAGCCGGTAACCGGCGTCCGTCGGCACCCGGCCGGCGCTGGTGTGCGGCTGCCGGATGTAGCCCTCCTCCTCGAGCACCGCCATGTCGTTGCGCACGGTGGCCGGGGAGACGCCCAGCTGGTGCCGCTCGACGAGGGCCTTGCTGCCGACCGGTTCCTGGGTGGCGACGTAGTCCTCGACGATGGCGCGGAGCACCTCGAGCTTGCGGTCATCCAGAGCCATGACCCCTCCCTCAGCACTGGCACTCCATGGACTCGAGTGCCAGTCTACGTCGCGCGGGGCTCGCACGCGATGATCGACCGGTAGTGCTGCCGCCACTTAGCCGACTGTCTATTCTCCGACCTCATCCGGGTGTTGCCCTCGCCACTGTCGACCTGCGGTCCTACGGTGTCAGCCATGACTGAACCGCCGCGTCCGCCCGGTGAGGGGAACTTCTCGGACCCCACCCGGCCGATCAACCCATATCCGGGCAACGACCCGGGCCCCGGATCGACCCCGCCGCCGCCCCCCGCGTACGGCTCCCCCCAGCCCCCGCAGTACGGCACCCCGCCGCCCACCTCGGGTGCGGGAGGCTACGGCCCGCCGCCCACCTCGGGTGCCGGTGGCTACCCGCCGCCCAGCTCCGGCGCCGGCGGCTACCCGCCGCCCGGTTCCGGTGCCGGTGGCTACCCGCCGCCGCCCGGGTCCGGAGCCCCGTACGGGAGCCCGCCGCCCGGCCAGCCCTACGGCGCCCCCGGCGCGTACGGCCAGCCCGGCTACCCGCCGCAGGGCTACGGCCAGCCCGGCGGTGACGACAAGACCTGGATCCTCGTCGCCCACTTCGGCGGCGCGGCCGGTGCTTTCCTCGGCGGCGGCTGCTCCGGCTGGATCGCTCCGCTGGTCGCGCTGCTCGCCCGGGGCAACCAGTCGCCGGTGGTGCGGGCGGAGGCGGTCAAGGCGCTGAACTTCCAGATCCTCTGGTCGATCATCGCGATCGTCGGCTGGGTGCTCAGCTGCATCGTCGTCGGCATCTTCATCGGCCTCGCGGCCTGGCTGATCGCCACGATCATCGGCGTCATCGCCGGGGTCAAGGCCAACAACAACGAGCCGTACAACTACCCGATGACGGTCTCGATGATCAAGTGACGCACGCGGCGGCGCCGGGCTCTCGACGGCGCCGCCACGACAGGCCCTAGACGAGCTCGCGGATGAGCAGGTCCGCGAGGAGCCGCCCCCGGAGAGTCAGGACGGCACGCTCCTGCGCGTACGCGCTCGGCTCCAGCAGACCGTCCGCCAGGGCCTGCCGGGCGCCCTCCGGCCGGGCCAGCGCGAGCGGCAGCCCGTCGGCGAGGCGCAACCGCAGCATGACCTCCTCGATCCGGCGGTCCTCCGCGGTCAGAAGCTCACGGCCCAGGCCCGGTGAGATGCCGCCGGCCAGCCTTTTCGCGTACGCCGAAGGATGCTTGACGTTCCACCAGCGCACCCCGCCGACGTGGCTGTGCGCGCCCGGCCCGAGCCCCCACCAGTCGCCGCCGGTCCAGTAGAGGATGTTGTGCCGGCAGCGGGCGGCCGGCGAGGTCGCCCAGTTGGAGACCTCGTACCAGGAGAATCCGGCCGCGGTCAGGGCCTCCTCCGCGGCCAGGTAGCGGTCCGCGGCGACGTCGTCCTCCGGGTACGGGAGCTCGCCGCGCCGCATCCGCCCGGCGATCCGCGTCCCCTCCTCGACGATCAGCGAGTACGCGCTCACGTGATCGACCCCGGCCTCGATCACCGCGCTGAGCGAGGCGGCGAAGTCCTCCGCGGTCTCCCCCGGCGTCCCGTAGATGAGGTCGAGGTTGACGTGGTCGAACCCGGCCTCCCGGGCCTCGGCGGCGGCCCGCGGCGCGCGTCCGGCGGTGTGCCGGCGGTCGAGGATCGCGAGCACTCCGGGCGACGCCGACTGCATGCCCAGCGAGATCCGCGTGAAGCCGGCCTTGCGCAACGCCTGCAGCGATGCCGGCGTCACCGACTCCGGGTTCGCCTCCGTGGTGATCTCCGCGTCGGCGGTCAGCCCCCACGTGCGGTCGATGCCCTCCAGGATCCGGCCGAGGTCGCCCGGGTCGAGCAGGGTAGGGGTGCCGCCTCCGACGAACACCGTGTCGACCGGCGCCCGCACGACGCCGCCGGCCAGCTCCAGCTCGCGCAGTACCGTGCCGGCGTACTCGTCGCGGCTTGCTCCCCCGCCCAGCTCGGCCGCCGTGTACGTGTTGAAGTCGCAGTAGCCGCACCGGCTCGCGCAGAAGGGCACGTGGACGTAGACGCCGAAGCCGCGCGCGCCCACCGCACGCAGGGCGGATTCCGGCAGTGACCCGTCGCTCGGTACGGGCTCACCGTCGGGAAGGGGTCCGGGCATCCGTCAAGTGTGCACCGGCCCGGTTAGGGTTCCGGCATGGCTCTCGTCCGTACCGTCACCGCCGCCGGTGTGGCCACCCTCACGCTGGACAGTCCCGCCAACCGCAACGCTCTCTCCACGCCGCTCATGAACGAGCTGCTCGACGCGCTCGGCGCCGCCCTGACCGACGCCGCCGTCCGGGCGGTCGTGCTCTCCCACACCGGCCCCGTGTTCTGCTCGGGAGCCGACCTCAAGGAGACCGCCGAGGCCCGGGAGAACGGCCGGGTGCCGGCCGAACTGCTCGCCGACGTGCTCGCGGCGATCTGGGAATTCCCCAAACCCGTGGTCGCACGGCTGGCCGGCCCGGCGCGCGCCGGCGGCCTCGGTCTCGTCGCCGCCGCCGACCTCGCGGTCTGCGTGCGGAACGCCACGTTCGCCTTCTCCGAGGTGCGCCTCGGCGTGATCCCCGCCGTGATCAGCGCCACCGTGCTGCCCCGGCTGGCACCGCGCGCCGCCGCCGAGCTCTATCTCACCGGCGATGTGTTCGACGGCGCCCGCGCCGAGCAGATCGGCCTGGTCACCAAGGCCGTGGAGGCCGACGAGCTGGACGCGACCGTGGGCGCCTACTGCGACTCGCTGGTCAAGGGCGGCCCGCTGGCCCTCGCCGGGGCCAAGCAGCTGCTGCGCCGTGCCCCGGCCGACTCGATCCGCGCGGATCTCGCCGACCTCTCGGCCCGGTCGGCGGCATACTTCAAGTCCGCCGAGGGACGCGAGGGCGTGACGGCGTTCCGCGAGAAGCGCCCGGCGAGCTGGGTGCCGGTGACCTAGGACGCGGGCGCTCGTTGTCTAGGCTTGGCACACGAGAGGGAGGGTGAGGGTGAACCGGAAGCCGGTCGCGATGATCGCAGTGGTCGTTCTTCTCGGCGCCTTCGGCCTCTTCCTCGTCACCAGGTCGTTCAGCGGGGGCATCAAGCTGCCGCACCTGGGCCCCGAATGCACCGTCCGCGCCGACGGCGAGGTCGCCCTCGACGCCGTGCAGATGGCGAACGCCGCCACGATCTCCGCGGTGGGCGTGCGGCGCAAGATGCCCGAGCAGGCGATCGTGGTGGCCCTGGCCACCGCGCTGCAGGAGTCCAAGCTGGAGAACCTCGACAACGGCGACCGCGACTCGGTCGGCCTCTTCCAGCAGCGCCCCAGCCAGGGATGGGGCTCGGTGGAGCAGATCCAGGATCCACGGTACGCGGCGGAGAAGTTCTACCGGGCCCTCAAGAAGGTCAAGGGCTGGAAGACCATGCGGGTCACCGAGGCCGCGCAGAAGGTGCAGCGGTCGGCGTACCCGAACGCGTACGAGAAGTGGGCCGACGAGTCCGAAGTGCTCGCCCGGGCGCTGACCGGGCGGGCCACGGGCGCCGTCGAGTGCACCGTCAGCGAGCCGGCGTTGCGGGGCGCCGCCGCCGCCAAGGCCCTCGCCCAGGGCTTCGCGCTGGACTGGGGAGTGGACGCCGACCGGCTGGCCGACCTCACCGTCACGGTCAAGGACCCGAACACCGGCTGGCGATACGCCCACTGGCTGGTGGCCCACGCCAAGAGCACCGGCCTCGAACGGGTACGTTTCGCCGATCGCGAGTGGACCGCCCCTGACGGAAAGTGGCAGCCCGTAACCGGCGACCGCCGGGCCGGGAACGACGCCGTCGTCGCGGAAGTGTTCCGCTGACCTGCGGCATTCGGCGATTCATTCTCGCATTCACGTTTGTCCCCGCCGCTCGGCGCCGGCGCACGCAGCCGCCCAGGTCATAGCGCTGCGTATATATCGACATGGACAGACAGCGACCGTGCTGGTACTAGTTATTCGTGCTCCAAGCCCTGGAATGGATCCTGTTGGGAGCCGCGAGCGTCGGAGCCGTCGCCGTCGGGGTGAGCCGGCACCGTCCGGCCCGCGTCGCACCCTGGCTCCTGCTCGCCGCAGCGGTCGCCTGCCTCGCCATCGGTGACGTGTTCTATGCGCTGGACAAGGCCGGCGTCGCCGACACCTGCTACCTGACGATGTTCGTGTTCGTCGCCCTGGCGCTGCTGCAGTTCACTCGTGGCGGTTCCCTGCTGATGAATCGGGCCCGCCTCATCGACCTGCTGGCGGCGGCCTGCGCCGGCCTGCTCGTGGTCTGGGTCTTCATGATCGGCGGCAGCGGTCAGATCGGATCCATCTCCGCGGCCGACGTGATCGGCGATCTCCTGCTCTGCGGGGTCGCCGCCCGCCTGATGGCCGCGGCCTGGTTCAACTGGTCCGCCGTGCTGCTCTGTGTCGGCGCGGTGGGCGTCCTGGCCGGCGACATCACGTACCCCATGCACCCGGCCTGGTACACCGAGATCGGCTACATCGTTCTCTACCTCGCCTGGGGCGCGGCCGCCCTGCACCCGTCGATGACCCGGCTGACCACCGCAGTGCCGACACGCCCGACCCCGTGGGTGGGCCGTTGGGCCGCCCTGCTCGGCATCTCGGTGGCCACGCCCCCACTGGTCCTGCTCATCGAGGCGGTCTCGGGCACGGTCACCGACGGCGTGGTGATCGCGGTGGCGTCGGCGCTCACGCTGGTGCTGACGATCACCCGGCTCGCCGACTCGGTGACGATGAACAGCCACGCCCTGGTCCGCGAGCGGGCCCTGCGGGAGGCCAGCGAGGCCCTGGTCGCGGCCCCCGACGAGGCGGCGGTGGACCGCGCGATCCGGGCCGCGGCCGAACAGCTCCTGCCCGCGTACGACCTCACCCGCATCCTCTTCGCCACCGACGACCGGCAGCTCACTCTCGAAGCCCTGCCGTCGGCGCCGCCCGGCCCACGCCCGCGCAGCTGGTGGCTCGAACCGTCCGCCGACGACACCGCGGCCGACGGCCAGGCCACCCTGGTCTGCCCGCTGTGGCTGGAACCCCTGGCGGTGGCCCGCCCGAACGGCGGCGCCCTGGTCCTGCAGGGCACCCGCGAAGCCCTCGCGGCCAGCCGCGACGCCCTCGAGGTCCTGGCCGGCCAGGCGGCGCTGGCCCTGGACCGGATCACCCTGGTCGACGCGGTCGGCCGCCGCGACAGCGACCTCTACCTCCGCGCCGTGATCCGCAACACCGCCGACATCATGCTGGTGGTCGACGAGGACCAGGTGATCCGGTACGCGAGCCCGGCCCTGCGCGAGCTGATCGGCAAGGACGACATCGCCCCCTTCACCACCCTGGCGGACCTGGTCCATCCCGACGACCGCAGCCAGGTACGCCGGGCCCTGCGCGAGGAGGGCGACGGGGTGCTGTACTGCGCGCTGCGCCGCTCGGACGACACCCAGGTCCTGGTCGAGGCGACGTACCGGGACCTGCGCGGCGACCGGCTCGTCCAGGGCATCGTGGTGACCATGCGCGACGTGACCCGGGCCCACGACCCGCTCGAGCGGATGCCCCACGTCGAACACATCGACGCCCTGCCGGCCTGGGTCAACCGCCGCAGCGCCCAGCACAAGTTCCGGTACTGACTGACGCCTGCCCGGCGGCCCCCCTCGGCCCGGACCACCCGCCTGCGCGGGGTGTGCCACGGGACCGTCGTGTGGGCGTACCGAAAAAGGGCGGACATGCGAAACGCCGGACCCCTTCCGGGACCCGGCGTCTCACTGGCAGTGCGGTTCCTGCAGGCCCCCGAGGGGCCTGAGGTCAGCGGCGGCTGTAGCCGCGGCGACCGCCGATGCCGACGACCAGCGCCACACCCAGCGCGGCCAGCACGACCTGGAAGAGCAGCTCGGTCCAGTCGACGCCGTTCGTGTCGGCAACGCCCACGGCGCGGGCGATCACGGTGCCCAGCAGCGCGGCGACGACACCGATGACCATCGTCAGCCAGATCGGGATGTTCTGCTTGCCCGGTACGACCAGGCGGCCCAGGGCGCCGATGATGAGACCGACGATGAGCGCGGTGATGATGCCGGTGACAGTCATGGAGATCCTCCTCGGGGGTGGAGCTATTCGTTGCGTCCGTCGAACCGCAGAGTTCCCGACACCCCGAAAAACCAAACCGAGAATTCGCAGGAACCTCTCAGAGACCCCCGTCCCGGGCGTGGCGCAAAGCCCAAAAACCCAGGTCAGGGCGTTGCATAGGGCGCCGGGGAGAAGATCTGCAACATTCCGGGCACGGCGCATCGCAAGCCCCAGGAGGCACTGCCGCCCCCGGTGCCCCTGAGGTCACGGGTGCGGCCGGCGGCGGCGTCGTCGAGCACGAGGGCCGCCAGGTCGCGGCCCTTGACATGCCTGGCGTCGCTTCCTTCGCGGCGCTGTCCTCACGGGCGCCGGCGTCTCTTACTTCTTGGTGCCCTTGGCGTCCGGGGCGTCGGAGGTCGACAGCGCGGCGATGAAGGCCTCCTGCGGCACCTCCACGCGGCCCACCATCTTCATCCGCTTCTTGCCTTCCTTCTGCTTCTCGAGCAGCTTGCGCTTACGGCTGATGTCACCGCCGTAGCACTTGGCGAGCACGTCCTTGCGGATGGCCCGGATCGTCTCCCGGGCGATGATGCGGCTGCCGATCGCAGCCTGGATCGGCACCTCGAACTGCTGCCGCGGAATGAGCTTCTGCAGCTTCGACGCCATCGTGACGCCGTAGTTGTACGCCTTGTCCTTGTGCACGATCGCGCTGAACGCGTCCACCGGCTCGCCGTGCAGCAGGATGTCCACCTTCACCAGGTCGGCGACCTGCTCGCCCGAGGGCTCGTAGTCCAGGGAGGCGTACCCCTTGGTCTTGCTCTTGAGCTGGTCGAAGAAGTCGAAGATGATCTCCGCGAGGGGCAGCGTGTACCGCAGCTCGACCCGCTCGGCGGACAGGTACTCCATTCCGAGCAGGTTGCCGCGGCGGCTCTGGCACAGCTCCATGACCGCACCCACGTACTCGTTGGGCACCAGCACCGTGGCTCGCACCATCGGCTCGTGGATCTCGGCGATCTTCCCGGTCGGAAACTCGCTCGGGTTGGTGACGACGTGCTCCTGCATGTCCTCGGTGATCACCTGGTAGACCACGTTCGGCGCGGTGGAGATCAGATCGAGGTTGAACTCCCGCTCCAGCCGCTCCCCGATGATCTCCAGGTGCAGCAGCCCGAGGAACCCGCACCGGAAACCGAACCCGAGCGCGGCGGAGGTCTCCGGTTCGTACGTGAGCGCAGCGTCGTTGAGCTTGAGCTTGTCGAGCGCGTCCCGCAACGCCGGGTAGTCGGAGCCGTCGATCGGGTAGAGACCGGAGTACACCATCGGCTTGGGATCCTTGTACCCGCCGAGGGCCTCCTTGGCCGGCCGCGAGTTGCCGGTCACGGTGTCACCGACCCGCGACTGCCGTACGTCCTTGACACCCGTGATCAGGTAGCCGACCTCGCCCACCCCGAGGGCACCGGCCTTCTCCATCTCGGGCGAGACCACCCCGATCTCGAGCAGCTCGTGCACGGCCCCGGTCGACATCATCTTGATCCGGTCCCGGGCCTCGATCCGCCCGTCCACGACCCGGACATACGTGACCACGCCCCGGTACACGTCGTACACCGAGTCGAAGATCATCGCCCGGGCCGGCGCGTCGGCGTCACCCACCGGCGGCTGGAACTGCCGGACGATCTCGTCCAGCAGGTGCTCGACACCCTGCCCGGTCTTGCCGGACACCTTCAGCACGTCGCCGGGCTCGCACCCGATGAGCTTGGCGAGCTCCTCGGCATACTTCTCGGGCTGGGCGGCCGGGAGGTCGATCTTGTTCAGTACGGGCACGATGTGCAGATCGTTCTCCATGGCCAGGTACAGGTTGGCCAGCGTCTGCGCCTCGATCCCCTGCGCGGCGTCGACGAGGAGAACGGCCCCCTCGCACGCGGCAAGACTCCGGGACACCTCGTACGTGAAGTCGACGTGCCCGGGAGTGTCGATCATGTTGAGGACGGCGGACTCGCCCTTCTGCTCGCCCTCCCGCACGACCCAGGGCATGCGAACGGCCTGGCTCTTGATCGTGATGCCACGCTCACGCTCGATGTCCATCCGGTCGAGGTACTGCGCCCGCATCTGCCGCGGGTCGACCACGCCGGTGATCTGCAGCATCCGGTCGGCCAGCGTCGACTTGCCGTGGTCGATGTGCGCGATGATGCAGAAATTGCGGATACGACCCGGATCGGTCGCTCCGATGATGTTCACGCCGGGGTCGAGCGGTCCAGGCACGTTCGTCCGTTCTTCTCAATCAGGTCTGACCTGCCGAACTGGCAACCGGTACGAGGTCCGGCCCTCCTATCGTCCCACGCCGCGAACCCGTGCCGGACAAGACCCGATGCGCGAGGCCGCGGGCCGGGGGTCGGCGGCTCCGCGGGTGCCGGCCATCGTGCGTGTGTGGACGGGTTCCGAGGAGATTGATCGGCCTTCGGCCCGGATGGTCCGGGCTCGGTCCGGTTCGGGCTCCGTCCGGTGTCCCGCACCGGCGGCCTGGGACTCGAACCACGGGTCGGTGTCCTCCTCACCGCAGCCAGGAAGCGATCAGACGCGGTCGAGGGCGCGGTGCGGGACGACGGCCGGGACCTCCACAGCTATCGGGTCGCCCGGCCGCACGGTCCCGCCGCGCAGGACGACGGCCATGACTCCGGCTCGACGCACCAGATTGCCGTCGGAGTCCTTGCCGAGCACCTCCTTGAGCAGGCCGGGACTGAAGCGGTTGATCTGCTGACAGGGGTTGCGCAGCCCGGTGATCACGACCGCGGCCCGCGGATCGGCCGAACCGCCCCGCGCGGCTTCGGCCTCGATCACAGCGCTGAGCACGGCGACCGCCCCCGCGGTGGCGGCATCGAGCGATGTCTGCTCAGCGGCGGCCACAACGTCCCCAGGTCCGTTGCCGTGCGTCTGCTCATCACCCCGTGCACCACGTGTGGACACCGGCTCACCGTTCCGTGACCCGTTTCCGGGAACGGGTGGAGGCGGTCCGAAACGGAGAACGGTTCCACACGGGAGGCCGAAGAGGTCCAGACCGGAGGTCGTCACGTTCTCACCGAGACCACCGGCCGGAACCTCGTGACCGACCCCTCTGACCTGGTCATGCAGCTCGGCCGGAATGAGATGGACCTGGCGCAGATTCGGCTGCGTCGGATCGGCGGCCACGCGGCTGCGATGCCGGACCGTGACGCCGGCGTGGACGTCGCCCCGCACCCCCAGGCCCGCGACGAGCTCGATGGCAGGGCGGTTGGGCTTGCTGAACGAGTACGCGTCGTTGCAGCTCACCGCCGCGACGACGCCCTGCGGAGACGGTTCGCCGCGGGTTGCTTCATGAACGCTCATGGCCACCACTCTGTCCGTTCCTCGCTTCCCACCTCGACCCCGTTCCCGCGGCATGGACGTCTCACCGGGCTGAACGGCCGGGGACTTCCCGCGCGGGGTGGCCGGCGGTCTTGCCGGGGCTGGGTCGGTGGTCTTGCGGGGTGACCAGAGCCCACCTACTCCGGCGGCTCGAGGAACAAGGAGGACAGCCGCGGCAGGCGGCGCTGCATCTCCTCCTCGTCGTCGAAGTCCCAGAGCATCGACGGGTCCGGGCGGCCCGACGACGCCTCTCGCGGCGGGAGGTCCTCCCCGGTTGCCTGCCGGTACGCCTCCTCCGCGATCGTCAGCACCTCCTCCGCCTCGAACACGGCACCGGTCGAGGCGGCGGCTCGGACGGACGGGAGGTCGGCGAGGGAGTCGGGGTCGCGGACCGCCCGGGCGAGGACCTCGCGGCCGTTGGCGATCAGCCAGCCGCGGAAGTTGTCGAAGCCGTCGTCCGAGCAGCCGCCGTTGATCAGGTAGGCCGCGGCCCAGAGGTCCTCCTTGCCGGAGGCGGCCATGACCTTGTCGAGGTGGCGGCCCCAGGCCTCGATGTCGGCGGGGTCGAGGGCAGCCAGCTCGGCGGTGGCGCGTTTGGCCACCTCGTCGGGCGAACCCGGCCGGTCGGCGGTCGCCCGGTCGATGACCGCCCAGAAGTCGTCCGTTCTCATGGCCACAGCCTGCCAGCCGGGTACGACAAAACCGGGGAGGCAGGATGGGGGCATGCGTCCGGTATCGCTGCCCGAGATCGCCTACGGTGCTACCGCCGTACGCCCGGATTGGTGGGATTTGCCGTTGGCCCTGCGGGCCGCGATCGAGGAGCGGCTCGGCGCCCGGGTGATCGCATCGACCACCGCGAGCGGGGGCTTCACCAGGGCTTTCGCGGCCGTCGTCGAGACGTCGGCCGGCCAGCGCGCCTTCCTCAAGGCGGTTGCGCTGACCGAACCCCTGGCCGACGGGTACGCGCGTGAGGCGTCCGTCACAGCCGCACTGCCGTCGGCGGTTCCGGCACCGCGGCCACGCTGGACGCTGGTCGCGGCGGACCACTTCGTGCTGTGCATGGAGGCGATCGAGGGGCACGTACCGTCGCTCCCCTGGCTTCCCAGGGAGCTGACGGCGGCGCTGGACGGCTGGCGGGCTGCGGCGGATGCTCTGACCACACCCACGACGCCCGGGCTGCCGAGGCTGAGCGACATCGTGCGCGCGGAGCTGTCCTGGTGGTCCGAGATCGCCGCCCGGCGCGCGCCGCTGCCCCCCGCGCCCAAGTGGGTCGGCGCACACCTGGACGAACTCGCCGCCCTCGAGCAGGAGCTGCCCACGCTGGTCGCCGGGACCGGCATGCTCCACGGCGACCTGCGCATCGACAACATCATGATTGATCGGTACGGCCACCCGTGGCTCTGCGACTGGACGTGGCCGTGTCTGGGCGCGCCGTGGTTCGACACGGTGACGCTGCTCGTCACGGCG
Organism: Actinoplanes sp. NPDC049681; assembly: GCF_044465265.1. Classification (NCBI taxonomy): domain Bacteria; kingdom Bacillati; phylum Actinomycetota; class Actinomycetes; order Micromonosporales; family Micromonosporaceae; genus Actinoplanes; species Actinoplanes sp. NPDC049681. The sequence continues at coordinate 52,919 of NZ_JBITLP010000002.1, read as the reverse complement.
TACGCGAGCGGGCTTGATGTCGATGGTCTGCTCGAACCGTGGGAAGCGCCGGACGCGGGCGTGGACGGCGTGCTGGCGGCGATGAGCGGCTACTGGCTGACCCGTGCGGCCGGCGGGCCGAGCAGCGCGTCGCCCCACAGCCGGCAACACCAGCGCTTCAGCGGACAGCAGGCGCTCGCGTGGCTTGCGTCACGGCGGGCGTGGCGGACCTGACGGTCACCGCAGCCATGGCACCGACCTGGTGAGCAGACCCCGCTCACGCAACTCACGACGCAACGGGATGTCCTCGTCGACATAGCCGTTCCATTTCACGCCCCAGTAGTTGATGGTGTCGGGCGATTCGCCGAGCAGTTGCCGCTGCACCGGCGTGCGATTGCGCCACCACGCGCCGTTCCGGTCGATCGTCATGTCGTCGAGGGGCCGGATCCATCGGTACGTATACCCGACGAACAGCATCTTGCGCGTCACCGCACTGGTGTTCGGGGACCGGGAATGCCACAGCCGCCGGTCGAAGATGAACGCGTCACCCGGGTCAGCGGTGATCTCGATGGCGTTCAACGGATCGGCATCGTCCGGCGTCCGCTCCAACGTGTTGCGCAGATGGCTGCCCGGAATCACTTTCGTCGCCCCACGCCCGGTCCGCGAGAGATCCGACAACACGTAGCCGACCTTGAGCGACAGCATCGGCCGCGGCTGCATCGGATCGAGCGTCTCCGGATCCGAATTCTGGCGATATCCGTCCTGATGCCAACCCCACGACGGCTTTTCCGCGCGCCGGCCGGGCGGCGTGACATCCAGATGGTTGTGGTGGCTGTAGATGTTCCAGCCGGCGGTTCCCCATATGTACGGGAAAACAGCGGGGTGCGTGAGAAGGTCACCGAACTCGTCGTCGCGAGGCAGGAAGCCGAGCAGGTGAAGGACGCCGTCGTCACGTACGCGCCCCGCCGCCCGCTCCTCGGCGTAGACCCGGTCGACGGCATCCTCGAGACGCCGGCGATGGTCCTCGGCGAGAGCACCACGGATGAGCACGACGCCCCGCTCAAGAAATTCGGCGCGTTGTTCAGGAGTCAGCGGTTCGTACCCGCTCAGCGTCAAGGGTTGAATATGCGACAGCACGCGATCACTCGATTCCGGGGGTAGGCGGGACGAGTCTGCACTTGAGAAGACGCCGATTCCGGGGTACCGCGTGGCATCGCAACGCAACGAATTTTCGCAGCTCCGCCGGGCGATGGATCACGCACGGCCGGTAGTGAGGAATTCGTCTAATACGACAAACATCTATCGGTACGGAGAATCGACTCGTTCATTCTGCGATCGATGGCCGTGATACCGGAGTAAAGTCCGGTGTGGTGGGTCCGCCGAGTTTTCGTTCAGTGACGGCGGAGACGGAGGCGGCCTCCCGCACGGCCGCGAGCTCACCGGTCACCGTCCGGCTCGCGTCCCGCCGGCTTGCCGCCACTGACCGCTCCCGCGCCGCCCAGGCGCCCACCCGGAGCTTGGCCACCGCCTTGGCCACGGCCGCGCGCCCACCCGCCAGGCTCCCCCACGCCGGGCCGCCCCAGGCGCACACCCGGAGCTTGGCCACCGCCTTGGCCACGGCCGCGCGCCCACCCGCCAGGCTGGGCCACCCCTTGCTCACGGCCCGGCGCCCACCCGCCAGGCTGGGCCCCTTGCTCACAGCCCGGCGCCCACCGCCAGGCTTGGCCACCGCCTCACCACGCCCCGGCGCCCACCCGCAGGCTTGCTCACCGCCTCGCCCACCCGCCGGCGCTGGCCCACTGCTTGATCACGCCAGGTGCCTACGCATAGGCCGGCAACCGCATTGCCCGCCCGCGGGCTTGCCCACCCGGAGGCTCGGCCACCGCCTTGAGCACGGCCGGCGCCCACCCGGAGATTCGCGACCGCCTTGAGCACGGCGGGGCGCCCACCAGCCGGCTCGGCCACCGCCTTGACCACAGCCGGACGCCCACCAGCCGGCTCGGCCACCGCCTTGACCACAGCCGGACGCCCACCAGCCGGCTCGGCCACCACCTTGACCGCGGCCGGCCACGGCCCGGCGGCCTCGCCAGGCTTACCCAACGTCGAGCGCCACCCGCCCGGCTCGCGCACCGTGGCCCGCCACGCGGTGGCTAGCTGCTCGCCGGCCGTCGCCCACCAGCGGTTGGGGGCAGCACACCGGACCGATGGCGCAGGTGAGGACCGCTCGATTTTGGGTGGCCTCATCAGGCCTGATACATTGGTTCGTCGCGTGTGGTGACGCGTTGCTGTGTGCTGCGGTCGCCACCGTCCGAGTACATCATCCGAACTAGTCAGGACAAGGCTGTCGCGTGGCGAACATCAAGTCCCAGATCAAGCGCAACCGGCAGAACGAGAAGGCCCGGCTGCGCAACAAGTCGGTCAAGTCGTCGCTGAAGACCGTGATCCGCAAGCTGAACGAGGCGAGCGAGGCCGGCAACGTCGAGACGGCCACCGCGCTGCTGCGTGACGCCTCGCGCCAGCTCGACAAGGCCGCGAGCAAGGGCGTCATCCACAAGAACCAGGCGGCGAACCGCAAGTCGGCCATCGCCAAGCGGATCGCCTCGCTGTCTGCCTGATAGCGGACCGGCCCCGGTCGTGCTCGTAGGCGCGATCGGGCCATGAACCACACTCCGGGCACCGCCGGGCCTTCGGGCCCAGCGGTGCCTGAGTCGTATCCGAGTCCCGGTCCCGGCCGGTGATGCAGAACACCGTGGTCCCGGTGCCGGGGCCGCGACGCCCACCATCGGCCGCAAGATCGGGCCCCGCGCCGCAGCAGGCTGGGCGTCGTCGGCCGGCCTGCGCCGCTCCGTCCGTGACGCCCTCATGCCCGCCGTCGGTCGTCACACCTTTCGCCAGCGACCTCGCGTGCCGCGACGGGCGGCGCGATCACGCCTTGCGTGTAGCGCCGGACACCTACACCGAGACGCGCGCCGCTTCATGCAGCAGCGTTCGATCCTCCGGTGCCCCACGTGGCCCCGGGGTCGCCCCGCGCCAGTGGGGCGTGCAGCCGGGACGGGTGCACGCTGCCGGGCGGATGCGGGCGTGATCAGGCCGGGACGGCAGGTGCCGGGCCGGGTGCCACGGGGCTTTCGGATGCCCGTACCGAAAAAGAGGCCGAAAGAAAGAACCGACACGCCCGGGTTAGGCCTTGTGTTCGGTTCGACCCCCGGCTATCGGTCGACATGTGCGTCGGATCACGTCGGGGCCGGCGGGTGATCGTCCCGCCTGATCGAGGCGGTTGTGCACGCAGCGGGCATGGTGGAATGCCGATATGTCTGGTTTCGCGTTCGATGATCAGACGGCTGCGCCCAGGAGTGAGGCTCGCGGAAGTGTCGGACCGGCGTGCAAAGATTCTGGGCGTGAACAGCGCACCTCCCCCCGCCGTCCTCCTCGTCCTCGGTGACGAGGAGTTGCTCGCCGCCCGGGCGATCGCCGCTGCGGTCGAGGAGGCGCGGGAGTTCGATGCGGGTGCGGACGTCCGGGAGTACGAGGCCGGTCAGCTCGCTGCCGGTGAGGTCGCGGAGATGCTCAGCCCTTCGTTGTTCGGTGGCCGGCGGGTGCTTGTCGTCCGCGGCGGGCAGGATGCGCGCAAGGACCTTGCCGCTGCGCTCCTGGCGTACGCGAAGAGTCCCGATCCTGATGTGACGCTGATCGTCGCGCACCTCGGTGCCGCCAAGGGGAAGGCGTTCGCCGACGGGCTGAAGGCGGCCGGGGCGACCGTGGTGCCCGCGGTGAAGCTCAAGGGCGATCGGGAGCGGATCGCCTTCGTGCGGGACGAGTTCCGGCGCCACGGGGGGCGATGCGACGAGGCTGCCGCTTCCGCGCTGCTGCAGGCGGTCGGCACCGACCTGCGAGAGATCGCCGCCGCGTGCTCGCAGCTGCTGGCCGACACCGACGGCAAGATCAGCGCTGCCGTCGTGGCTCGCTACTACAAGGGACGCGCGGAGGTCAGCGGGTTCGCTGTGGCCGATGCGGCGATGGTCGGCGACGTGCCCGGGGCGCTCGAGGCGCTGCGCTGGGCGCTGCACGTCGGGGTCGACCCGGTGCCGATCGCCGACGCCATTGCGGACGGCGTGCGTACGGTTGCGCGGGTGGCGTCCGCCGGGCGGGGCAATCCCTACCAGATGGCCAGCTCGCTCGGCATGCCCGCCTGGAAGATCCAGAAGGCCCAGGAGCGCAGCCGCGGCTGGTCGCCCGAGGGCCTCGTCGACGCGATGCGCGCGGCCGCCGACTGCAACGCCGCGGTCAAGGGCGGCTCGGAGGACCGGGGATACGCGCTGGAGCAGGCCGTGTTCGCGGTGGCCCGGGCCCGGCAGTCGGGGGGTGCCCGGTGACACGGTCCCGTCGCGCCGGGTTGTCCCGGGACGAGGTACGCCGGCAGCCGCTCTACGCACGGATGTTGGGCCTGCAGTACCTCGCGCCCAGCGGGTTCCTGTGCTTCGTGTTCCTGGAGGGCGCGGTCGCCCTCGGCATCCTGCTGGCGCTGGCCGAGCTGGTCAGCTGGTGGGGTGTGCTCGTGCTGCCGGTGACCGTGGCGGTGATGGTCAAGCTCAATGACGTGGTCGCCGGAGCTTTGACCAGGACTTCTTCGGCGGTGGCGCCCCTTGGGGCGTCCGTGGGAGCCCCGATCGGGCGGTCCGGGACGGTTGGTTCCTCGGGGTTGCCCGCGGGGACCGGGTTCGAGGCAGCGGGCGGCGCTCAGGTAAGCGGGTTGGACGGTGGCCGCTTTGCGGCCAGCGGGTTTGCTGGCGGTGGCCGTCCGGCCAGTACCTTCACGGCGGGCGGGGCGACGACGGGTGGCAGCCCGTTGGGCGGACGCGGGGCGGTGAGCGGGTTGGGTGGCCCGGCGGGCGGCCGCGGGGGGCTCAATTCTCCGGGAGCGGAAACGGTCCGGCTCCCACCTTCGATGATCGCCCAGCCCGGAGGAGCGCTGAGCCCCGCGGCAGACCCACCTCGCGGATCAGCAACCGGCGACGATGTCCGCCGCCACGACATCCCTTTTCCCGAGCCCTACCCGGCCGACGCCCCGACCCGCTTCCTCACCGACCTGAACCCACCGCACCGCCCTGCAACCCCGGACGACCAGCAGCAACGCGCGCGCCAATCCGCCGCCCGGCGCTACGAGTAGGCCTCGGTAGATCCCCTGCCTGGAGGTGGTGCGGCACGAGGATCTCGGCGCTTCGGTGGGGGCGGCGTCGCCAGGTAGCCCCTCGCCCCGAGCCCTGCGACGCCTGGTGTGATCCTTGGCCGCTGCCGGGTGAACGCTCTCCCCTAGGCTCGAGCGGGTGACTCTCCCATTGCGCGATGTGGACGTCGCCTGGCTCGCCGGTCTGTTCGAAGGCGAGGGCTGCATGGAGATCGGGAAGAACGGCCTGACGCGGCTCTCCATCGTGATGACGGACCGGGACGTGCTCGAGCGGGTTCAGGCGCTGGTGCCCTGCAACGGCATCACGGCCCGGAGCAACAGCAGCGGCAATCCCCGACACAAGATTCAGTACCAGTGGCGGTTGAGCGGGCACGCCCGCGTCGAGGAGCTCCTGACGCTGCTCCTGCCCTGGTTCGGTGACCGCCGCGCCGCCCGCGCCCGTGAGGTTCTCGAGCACATCGCCCGCAGCCCCGGCGTCGGCACCCACCTCCGGCGCGACGACGTTTGCAAGAACGGGCACGAGGTCAACGAGGCCAACACGGTATGGCGCACCGAACGCCGCAACGGCACGGAGAAGCGGTACCGGCGTTGCAGGCCCTGCGCCCAAGCGGCCGAGAGGCGCTACCTGGAGCGCCGCGCGACGCAGCCCTGAGTCAGCGGTCCGCGTACCGACGCGCGGTGAGCCACTCGTCGAAGGTCTCCGTCCCGCGGGGCCCCGGCCCGGTCGGCAGCAGCCCACCGCGCCCCATCGGTCCCGGCACCCAGAGCGGCATCACCGGCCGTCGTCGCGCGCCGCCCGCCGCGATGAGCCGTCGCGCCATGCCCACCAGCGACTCCACCCGCGGCCCGGCCAGGTCGCCGGCCATGCCCCGAGGCTCCCCCACCGCCAGTGCGGCCAGCGCCTCGGCCACCTCCCGCACCGCGACCGGCTGCACCTTCATCGCGGGCACGACCGCGATCGGCCCCGGGAGCCGCTCCAGCAGCTGCCCGGCGAACTCATGGAACTGGGTCGCCCGCAGTACGCTCCACGGCACGCCACCGTCCCGGACCACCTGCTCCTGCCGAAGCTTCCCCTCGTAGTAGCCGGTCCTGACCCGGTCGATCCCGACGATCGACAGCACCACGTGATGGCGTACCCCCGCCCGGGCGGCCGCATCCACCAGGTTGCGGCCGGCGCGCTCGAAGAACCCGACCGCGACCTCCCGCTTCATCGTGGTCACGTTGCTGACGTCGACCGTGACATCCACACCGGGGAGCGCGGCGTCGAGGCCGGCCCCGGTGAGCAGGTCGACACCGCGCCCCCGGGCCAGCACCACCACCTCATGCCCCGCGCCGGTCAGCGCCTCGGCGACATGACGTCCGGTGAGCCCGGTACCCCCGGCGATGGCAACCTTCATCGTCCCGCTCCTTTGCTCGACCCCCGTGAGGTACTGAGCGACCTCACGGGCGGGAAACCCGTCGCATCAGGGACGAGGCAGCCCACCGGAACGTGACAGGAGTGCGAGGCCGCTCAGGCCGGTGGGTCGCCCCGGGCTACGACGGCCAGGCCTGCTCCCGTACGCACCGCCGCGAGATCACCTCCCTCGTCCGTACGCAGCACCCGCGCCCCGTCCCGCCTCAACCGCCCGAGCAGCGACGCATTCGGGTGCCCGTAGTCGTTGTCCCGCCCCACCGAGACCAGGGCAACCGCCGGGTCCACCGCGTCGAGGAACTCCGGCAGCTGGTAGGCGCTTCCGTGGTGCGGGACCTTCAACACATCCGCGCGTACCGCCTGGGATCCGAGGTGGTTGAGCAGCTCTTGTTGCTCTTCGGTCTCCGCATCCCCGGGCAGCAGCACCGTCAGCCCGTCCACCCGGGCGCGGACCACCAGCGAGTTGTTGTTGGGGTCGGAGTTCGTCCCGTGCAGCGGCTCGAACGGCCCGATCACGGTCAGCACCAGGCCTCCCGCCGCGTACGTCCAGCCGGGACGAACCGCGACCATCGGCGTCCGGGCGGCGACGGCCTGGGCGGCCACCGCGGCGCGGCCGCCCGGGGGCTCGGGCCAGTCGGGGGTGATCACTCCCGCCACCGTCCTGCGCCGGAACACGCCCGCCACGCCGCCGATGTGGTCCACGTGGAAGTGGCTGACCACGAACAGCACGACCTGCCGGACGCCCAGCCGGCGCAGGCATCGGTCGACCGCCTCGGGCTCGGGCCCGGCGTCGATCACGACAGCCCGCCCCGGCCCCGCCGGCAGCACGACGGCGTCACCCTGCCCGACCGCACAGGTCACGACGATCCAGCGCGGCGGGGGCCATCCGGACGCCAGCAACCGTACGGGCAGGGCACCGACCACCGCCCCGGCCGCCACGACCGCGACCAGCCGCCGCACCACCGGCCTGCGCGCCGCCACGAGCAGGGCAACGGTGAGCGCCGCCAGCAACAGCGCCCCGGCGATCCCGCCCGGCCACGGCACCGCCCCGGCGGGCACCCGCGCCCCGTACGCGGCCACGACCACGAGCCACCGCGCGGGCCACTGGGCGGTCCAAGCAACGGCCTCGGCGGCGGCCGGCCAGATCGGCGACAGCACAGCCGCCGACACACCCAGCAGCGTTGCCGGGGCGATGGCGGGCACGACCAGCAGATTCGCCGGCACCGCCACCAGGCTGACCGAGCCCGAGATGGCCGCCACCACGGGCCCGCAGGTGACCTGCGCCGCGGCGGGCACGGCCAGCGCCTCGGCCGCCGGTGCCGGCCACCCGCGCCAGCACAACGCGTCGCGCCAATGCGGTGCCAGGAGCAGCAGCCCGCCCGTCGCCAGCACGGACAGGGTGAACCCGGCGTCGCCGGCCAGTTCCGGGTCGACCAGGACGAGAACCGCCACCCCGGCGGCCAGCGCGGGTACGGCCGCCCGGGGCCGCCCTGCCGCGAGTCCGACGAGTCCGATCGCCCCCATCGCAGCGGCCCGCACGACGCTCGGCGACGGCCGGGCGAGGATGACGAACCCGGCGAGCGCCACCGCGCAGATCAGCGCCGCCAGGACCGGACCGGCGCGTGCCCACCGTACGAGGAAGAGCACGACGCCGAGGATGATCGCCACGTTGGCGCCACTGACCGCATTGAGATGGGTCATCCCGGTCGTGCGGAAGTCCTCCTCGAGGGATGGGTCCAGTCGGCTCGTGTCCCCGACGACGAGCCCGGGCAGCAGGCCGCCGACGTCGTCGGGCAGCGGCGCGCAGGCTCGTTGCAGCCCGGCTCGGAGCCTGCCGGCGGCGCGCTGCGCCCAGGACGACCGGCCCACGAGCCGCGGCGGGTCCTTCACCGATACCACTGCCGCACGCAGGTCACCGCCCCGTGGCTTCAAGAGCTTTCCGGTGGCCGAGGCGTGCTGCCCCGGCAGCAACGACCGCCAGGCCGGATCGGCACCGAGCAGGAGCGCACGGGCCGAAAGCCGCACCAGGGGCGCGTCGTCCGGGTGGACGCCGATCAGCTCCACGGGTACGAGGTACGTCGGCGGAAGACCCGGTGAGCCGTGGATGGCCCGGGGGTCGTCACGAACGATGACGTCCACCCGTACCGTGGCACCGGCGTCGACCAGGGCCGCCAGCGGACCGGCCTCCCGTATGCCGACCCGTGCGGCGGTGGCGACGGCCCCGCAGCCGGCGCCGAGCAGCACGGACACAGCCACCCACCGTGCGGCCGACCGCCCCGCCGGCCAACGACGGCGCATCGCCGGCCACCATCGTGCGGCCCGCGGCCCGGCTGCTCCCACGGCCGGGGCTGCGACCAGCGCCACAACGCCGATGAGCAGGCCGGCGCGGGATGACGCGTGCATCGCGGCGAGCGCGGACAGCCACACGGCGACGGCGAAGCCGGCGAGCCGCAGATCCGGCGGCTTCACACCGTCACCAGATCCTTGAGCTGCTCGAAGCGAGCCGCACCGATGCCGTCCACCTTGCGCAGGTCACTGACGGCCTTGAAGCCGCCCTGAGCGTCCCGCGCGTCGAGGATCCGCTGGGCCAGTACCGGTCCGACGCCGGGCAGCGTGTCGAGCTCGGCGAGGGTAGCGGTGTTGAGGTTGACCAGGCCGCCCACCGCCGGGCCGGTGCCACCCGCGGGCGCGGTAACAGCAGCCCCCGCCGGTAGCGCGACGCCGACCATGATGAGCTCGCCGTCGACGACCTTGCGGGCAAGGTTGAGCGGCGCTACGTCCACGCCGGGTTGAGCACCACCGGCGGCCCGCAGTGCATCGGCGACCCGTGCCCCCGGGGGCAGTTGCACGAGGCCGGGCTTGCGGACCTTGCCGCCGACGGCCACGACGACTTCCGGCGGCCCTGATGCCGCGGATCCGGGCCGGGTGGCGTTCGCCGCCAGACCGCCCGTTCCTGCCGGGCCGCCGTCGAGCGCCGGAGCCGTGGCGTTGATCGGGTTCGCCACCGGATCGACCTGGGGGCGTGAGCGCCAGGCGAGCACCGCTGCTGCGAGCACCACGACGAGCGCGACGGCGGCGAGCGCCTTGACGCCGCGCCGCCCCGGGTCGAAGAGACTCCACGGTGTGCCGGGACGGCTGTCGAAGGCCCCGGCACCGCTGAGCGCGGGCGTGCGATCAGGGTCCGGCGCGTCGGGTGCCGTCCAGGCAGGCCGGTACGCGAGGTCCACCGGCGGTTCTTCGCTCCCGAATCCGGCTGACGGCGGTGCCTGACCGGAGTGGTCACGGACGCGCAGGGACGGTTCGGGGGATGCGGTGTCGGATTCCACGGTGAAGGTGATGTCGTCGGGCCAGCCGGCGGCATCATGGGGCCATCCCGGAATGGCGTTCGACCACCCAGGAACGACATCGGCCCAATCCAGGGGTGAACCGCCCGGCACGGGCCAATCCCTTACCGACGACGAGGTCTGCGGTGGCCTGCCCGCTGTGGACGCGGAGAGCCGGACCGGCTGCGGCGTGGACAAGAAGGGCCGAGGAGCCGCGGAAGCGGGATGGAGAGCCGCCGGAGGGGAGGCCCACGGCGATGGCTCCGCAGGCGGAGCCAGGACGGACTCGAGCCTGGCGCGTACGGCCGCTTCGGGGTTGCTCTCCTGACGCACCCGGGCAACGTAGGCTTCGGCGGTGCTGAGCCGCGCCGCCGCCTGTGGACAACCGCGCATTGTGGACAACGGGAGCTTGATGACATCCGTACGGGAAACTGATCTGGCCGAGGCGATCGTGCGGCTGCGGGCCGCGGGCTGCGTGTTCGCCGAGGATGAGGCGGCGGTGATCGGTGAGGCCGCGGCCGATGCCGAGACGTTGTGGGAGATGGTGCGGCGGCGGGCCGACGGTGAGCCCCTGGAACAGGTCGTCGGGTATGCCGACTTCTGTGGGGTACGAGTCCGGCTCCGCCCCGGGGTGTTCGTCCCGCGCGTCCGCAGCGAGCTACTGGTCACCCTGGCGACCGCGGAGGCCGCCGGAAGAACCGGAGGAGAGGAGGTCCCGTGTGTCGTCGTCGACCTCTGCTGCGGCTCCGGTGCTCTCGGGATGGCTGTTCGTCATCGCGTGCCCGGGATCGACCTTCATGCCGCGGACAGTGACCCCGCCGCTGTCGCCTGCGCTCGAGACAACCTCGGCGGGAACGCCTACCAGGGTGATCTCTTCGAGGCGCTGCCGGAGCAGCTTCGCGGCCGGATCGACGTGCTGCTCGCCAATGTGCCCTATGTCGCTACCCGGCATATTCCGTTCCTTCCGGCCGAGGCGCGCCTGCACGAGCCGCACACGGCCCTGGACGGCGGCGAGGACGGGCTCGACGTTTTCCGGGCCGCTGTCGCCGAGGCCGGGGCGTGGCTGTCGCCCGGCGGGCTGTTGCTGTCCGAGATCACCACCGATCAGATCGCGCCGGCGACCGAGGCCGTGCGCGCGGCGGGCCTGCGTCCGGCGGTCCACTCCGACGACGACCTGGAAGCCACTGTCGTGACGGCCACCCGAGCGCATCGCGAGCCGTAGCGGGCGCTGGGCGGTGCGGGGCTGGCAGACATCACCCGCTGGTGCCGGGTTCACGGCAGATGGCGACCTGCCCGCGGTCCGTGGGCAGCATCTCGCGATGCGCCGACCTGCAATGCCGCATGCGGCCGTCGAGAGGGGCGTCCGCCGTGCGGCCGTCGAGCAAGGTCTCCGCCGTGCGGCCGTCGAGCAGGGTGTCCGCCGTGCGGCCGCGGCGGTGTCCGCCATGAGAGAGGGCGGCGAATCCGGTCGTGACAGCCGCCCGATCGAGGCGATAAGGTCGGCGCCCCACCGATACGCGGGGAGGGCACGAGCGCCGTGGGCTTGTTCCGGAGGGTTGCCCGGGCGCGTCTGGCCAGTCAGGTCATCAGGCGCTTGCGCCGGGCCGGCATGCGGGACGCTCGGTATCACTCCGCGTCCTTCTCGGTGCGGTTCACGCGTCCCGGGGATGACGAGCCGACCGTGCTGCGGCTCGACGAGGTGCGGCGGGGCCGGGTGGCTCAGTTCGTCGCCGCGCTGCTGCGTGCTCCCGGCCTTCCCGCCACCTGGGCGGAGGCTCGGCCGCTGCTGCGTCCCGTGCTGCGCGGCGCTACGCCCCCGGCCGATGTCTCCACGCCGTTGAGCCGTCCTGCGCTGCCTTTCCTGGCCGAGTACGTCGTGGTGGACCAGCCGGACACCATGACGTACGTCAACGCCGAGCACGGGTGGGGTGTCACCGACGACGAGGTCTTCGCGGCAGCCCGGGCGAACCTGTCCGGCGCCAAGCTGGTCGGGGTGGCCGACGAGCCGCTCGTCGTGCAGTTCGTCGACGACGGCGACTCGTACTGGACGTCGCACCTGCTGCTCGACGGCTGGCTCGCCGGGCTGGCCGAGCAGGTGGGTGGCCGTCCGGTCGCCTTCGCCCCGGAACGCGGCACGCTGCTGATCACGGCCGACGGCAGCGATCACCTTCCCGAGCTGTTCGCCCAGTCCGAGGCCGCTTTCCTGCACTCTCCGCGGGCGATCACCCCGATGGCGTACGTCTCGGACGAGCACGGCCGCACGGTGCCGTACGAGGCGGAGCCGGGCAGCCCGTACTGGATCTGCGTACGCCGCGCCGAGGCCGTCCTCGCGTCATGGGCGTACGCGCGCCAAGCGGAGCACCTGCCCCTCGCGGCCGAGTTGCTGATCACGGACGACGGGCGTACGCGGGCGGTGTGGCCGGAGAACGGGCCCGCGCTGCTCCCCGAGGCCGACGAGGTGCAGTACGGCGACACGGTGCGCCCCTGGGACGAGTTCAGCGGCCACCTGACCGCCCAGAACCTGCTCCCGGAGCGGTGGCGTGCAGAAGCCTGGCCCACCGAGCCCTGACCCCGCCCGTCGAACAAGAAAGGCAGAAAGAAAGAGCAGGCCGCTACCCCCGCCGGTGAACCACCACACCCGCCACTCCCGGACCGACATGCGCCGCCACCACCGCCCCGATCTCGGTGATGTAGCAGTCCCGCAACCGATCCCCCAGCCGCACCGACACCGCATCCGCCAGCGCCGCTGCCCGGTCCTCCGCCTCCAGGTGGTGCACCGCGATGTCCACCTCCCCGTCCCCCGAGGCTTCTACCGCCAGGTCCACCAGCCGCGCCAGCGCCCGCCCCGCCGTGCGGACCTTGTCCCGTACGACGATCGCCCCGTCCACCACGTGCAGGATCGGCTTGACCGACAGCGCGGTGCCGAGCAGGGCGGAGGCGGCACCGATGCGTCCGCCGCGTCGCAGGAACTCCAGCGTGTCCACGTAGAAGAGCGTGCTGATCCGCGTGGAGTGGTCGACAGCTGCCTGGCGTACCCCTTCGAGGGTTTCGTGGCGGCGCGATGCCGCGGCCGCGGCGAGCGCCGCGAAGCCCAGCCCCATGCCGGTCGTGCCGCTGTCCACGACCTGGACGCGCGGCCCGACCGCCGCCGCGGCCAGCGAGGCCGCGTCGTAGGTGCCGGAGAGCTTCGACGACAGGTGGATCGAAACGATGCCGTCGGCGCCCGCCTCCAGGAGGTTCCGGTACGCGTCCGCGAACTGCTCCGGAGCCGGCCGTGACGTGCTGACGGCCCAGCGGCGGCCGCTCAGCGCGCGGGCCACCTGAGCCGGGGAGATCTCCTTGCCTTCCAGGCCTTCGTCGCCGTTGATGACGACCGTGAGCGGTACGACGGTGAGGTCGTACGTCCCGTTCAACTCGGACGGCAGGTACGCGGTGGAGTCGGTGACAACCGCGACGGCCATGCGGGCACCGTAACGGATTGCCGCCTACTTCGCGCGGATCGCCGTCACGATGAACGGTGTTCCCTGCATACAGGTGGTCATCATGCCCGGTTCCGTGCGGCCGGTGACGGTCACCGTGGCGCCTTCCTCGGCGACCGCCTTGAGCTTGTCGTCGTTGAAGATCAGCAGGTGGTCGTCCACGAGCAGGCAGTTGGGCTCGACGCCGGCGGTGACCGTCCCGGAGATCGTGCCGGGCCCGGCAGACGGGACGGCGGAGGGAACCGCCGAAGAGGGAACGGCGGAGGGAACGGCCGAAGAGGGAACGGCGGAAGAGGCAGGTGCCGACGAAGGCTCGGAGCTGCCGTTGGCACATCCCGCCACGGACAGTGCCACCGCGGTGGTGGCGAGCAGGGTCATCCGTGTGAAGGTCATGGTGCCTTGGACGCTACCGGGACGCCGTTCCGTTCCACCGGTGGTCCGTCACACAGGCGGCGGGACAGGCCGGTCCGAGAACGGGCCGACGTTGTAGGCCGCCAGCTGCCACCCGCGCACGTCGTCGTGGGTGAGCTCGACCCAGTGGCAGTTCTGCAGCGCCCGCAGGGTTCGCAGCTGCTCGCGCGGCCAGCCGAGCAGGTGGCCGAGGCCTTGCCGAGCCGCGGCGCCGTGCGTGGCGACGACGACGGTCGCGCCGGCGGGCACGGACTCGGCCGCGCTCTGGAACGCGTCGGCGACCCGCTTGCCCAGGTCGTCCAGCGTCTCGACGCCGCCGCCGACCACGTCGGCGCCGGACTTCCAGCGGGCGTGCTCGTCGGGGCGGGTCTCGGCGACCTCGGCCATGGTGAGTCCCTGCCAGGCGCCGAAGTTGCGCTCGCGCAGGCGCTCGTCGTGCTTGACCGACAGGCCCGTCAGGGCGGCCAGGGCGGCCGCGGTGTCCACCGCGCGGCGCAGGTCGCTGGAGACCAGGGCGGCCGGCCGCAACCGGACGAGCAGCTCGGCGGCGTCGACGGCCTGCTGCTCGCCCAGGGCGTTCAGCGGTACGTCGGACTGCCCCTGGACGCGGTTGGCCGCGTTCCAGTCGGTGTTGCCGTGCCGCCAGACGATGAGGCGGGTCGTGGTCATGCGGCGCCGGTGGAGTCTGCCTCGACCATGTCGCGGTCGACGAACGGGATCGTCGGGCAGTCCTTCCACAGCTTGTCGAGGGCGTAGAACTCCCGCTCCTCGCTGTGCTGGATGTGGACGACCACGTCGACGTAGTCGAGGAGCACCCAGCGTCCCTGGCGCTCGCCCTCACGGCGGACCGGCTTGGCCTTCTCCGGCAGGTTGAGCAGCGCTTCCTCGACGGCGTCGACGATGGCGACGACCTGCCGCTCGTTGGAGGCCGACGCGATGACGAACGCGTCGGTGATGTAGAGCTGCTCGGCGACGTCGATGACGACGATGTCCTGCGCCTTCTTGTCCGCGGCGGCCTGCGCCGCCGTCAGCGCGAGCTCGCGGGCGCGGTCGGTGACGGGCACCGGTCTCCCCTCGTTCGGTTCCAGAGGTACTAAGCCTCTCACACGGGTGTGACAACCCGACACGGACAAACAGCCCGGAAGCGGTCATCAGTCACGATAGAGATGCCGCTTCGCGATGTACTGCACCACACCATCGGGTACGAGGTACCAGACGGGGTGACCTTTGGCCACGCGCTCCCGGCAGTCGCTCGACGAGATGGCCATCGCCGGCACCTCCACCAGCGTCACCGTGTCGGCCGGCAGGTGCGCGTCGGACAGCTCGAAGCCGGGCCGCGTGACCCCGACGAAGTGCGCCAGCGAGAGCATCTCGAGGGCGTCCTTCCACGACAGGATCCGGGCCAGCGCGTCGGCGCCCGTGATGAAGTAGAGCTCCGCCTCCGGCCCGTAGATCGCGTTCAGGTCGCGGAGGGTGTCGACGGTGTACGTGGGGCCGTCGCGGTCGATGTCGGCCCGGCTCACGTGGAAGCGCGGGTTGGAGGCGGTCGCGATGACGGTCATCAGGTAGCGGTCCTCGGCGGGGCTGACCGTACCCTTCTGCCAGGGTTGCCCGGTCGGCACGAACACCACCTCGTCCAGGTCGAAGCGGCTCTGCACCTCGCTCGCCGCCACGAGGTGACCGTGGTGGATCGGGTCGAAGGTGCCGCCCATGATGCCGATCCGTCGCCGCCGCCGCATCGGCGAATCCTAGGCGATGTCAGCCGTCGAGCCGCTTGCGGACCGCGGCCAGCAGGTCTTCGGAGGTGAAGGGCTTCTCGAGCAGGGCGACGCCCGGGTCGAGGGTGCCCTGCGAGGCGAGGACGGGCTGGGCGTACCCGGACATGTAGAGCACCCGCGTGTCGGGCCGGACCTCGGCGAGCCGCTCGGCCAGCTCCTTGCCCAGCATGCCGGGCATGACGACGTCGCTGACGAGCAGATCGATGTGGCCCTCGTGGAGCGCCGCGAGCCGCAGCGCCTCGGCGCCGCCGTCGGCCGTGAGCACGCGGTAGCCGGCCCCAGAGAGGATGCGCCCGGCCACCTCGCGCAGGGCCGCCTCGTCCTCCACCACGAGCAGCGTCTCGCCGTGCCCTCCGGTGTCCGCGGGCTCGACGGCCGGTTCGGGTTCCGCACCCTCCGCCTCGGACACGGGCAGCAGCACGGTGACCGTGGTGCCCAGCCCCGGCTCGGAGGTCAGGCTCACGCTCCCGCCGGCCTGCGTGACGATGCCGTACACCGTCGCCAGCCCCAGGCCGGTCGCCTCGTGGTTGGGCTTGGTCGTGAAGAACGGCTCGAAGGCCCGCTCGATGACGTCCGGCGCCATGCCCCGGCCGGAGTCGCTGACCCGCAGCCGTACGTAGTCACCGGCGGGCAGCTCCGCGTGCTCGCCGGGCGAGAGATGCGAGTGCGCCGTGTCGATCACCAGGTTGCCGCCCGAGGGCATCGCGTCCCGGGCGTTGACGGCGAGACTCACCAGCAGCTGCTCGATCTGACCGGGATCGCAGGTCACCGGCGGCAGGGCGGCGGCGGGGCGGGTGATGAGGGTGATGTGCTCGCCGATCGAGCGCCGCAGCAGCCCCTCGACGTCCGCGACGACCTCGTTGAGGTCCAGCACCTGCGGCCGGATCACCTCGCGCCGGGCGAACTTGAGCAGCTGGTGGGTGAGGCCCGTGCCGCGCTCCCCCGCCTTGATGACCTGGCGCGCGTCGGCCGCGATGGTGGCGACGTCCGGGGTCGGCGACTCCGCCTCCTCGATGACGAAGTTGGCGTAGTTGACGATCACGCCGAGCAGGTTGTTGAAGTCGTGCGCGATGCCGCCGGCGAGCTGCCCGAGCGCCTCGAGGCGCTGGCTGCGGTGGCTGTGGGCCTCCGCCTTGAGCTGATGCCGTTCCGTCACGTCGCGGACGACGGCCACGGCCACCCGGCCGCCGGGCACCCCCGCGACGGCGAGCGACGCCTCGGCCGGGAACTCGGAGCCGTCCCGGCGGCGGACCTGGAGCGCGACCGTACCCACCGGGCCCGGCGGGCGCTCCTTACCGCTGAGCTTGAGCTCGTCGGGGAAAGATTCGCGGGCACCGTCGGTGAGCAGCACGTGGGCGTGCTTGCCCAGCAGCTCGGCACGCGGCCACCCGAAGATCTCCTCGGCGCGGTCGTTGACGAGCACGATGCGGCCCTCGTCCATGACCACGATCGCGTCCGGGGCGGCCTGCAACAGGCCGCTGGACAGCTCCTCGGACCACTCCACCGCTCACCCCCGTACAGCGAAGGCTATCGGCTCTTACGAGAAGTAAGGGGCGAATCGCCTATCCCCGGGCCCGCAGCGCGCGGCGCACGTCGTCGTCGCCGTCGGTCACCACGCGGCGCACGATCGAGGAGATCCCGGGGTCGGCGAGCAGCTCCGCGGCCAGCTGCCGGGTCCGTTCGGCGATCACCACCGACGGGTACGCCGTGACGGCCACACGCTCCCCGCTCATGCCGGGACGGCGCTCGAGCATCGCCGGGATGTCGGAGAAGTAGCGCTCGGCGTACGGGGTGACCAGGTCGAGCTGCTCCGGCTGCCAGAAGCCCTGCGCGGTGGCGTCCAGGATGCGGTTGGAGGCGTCCGGGTCCTCGGTGATGAGCTGCCAGGCCCGCGCCTTGGCCCCGGCGTCCGGCAGCGCGGCCCGGCAGCGCGCCGCCCACTGCTCACCGGAGGCACTGCGATCCGCGGCGAGCTCGGCCTCGATCCGCTCCGGACCCGCGGCGCCCAGCACCACCAGGCGGTACAGGAGGAGCCAGCGCAGGTCCGCGTCGACGGCCACCCCGGCCGGCACGTTCTCGCCCTCCAGCCAGCCTGCCAGCCGTACCGTATCGATGCTGGCGCCGATCAGCCCCCGCACCCCGGCGAGCTGCAGCGAGCTGCCCGGCTCGGCGGCGGCGACCAGCCGGTCGCAGGCCTGCGCGACCAGCTCGAGAGCGGCCGGCCGGGTCTCCGGCGTCGGATAGCGGTCCACCAGGCCCCGCGTCATCCGCAGGACGTCCTCGACGACGGCCACCTCGCGCTCGGCCGGGAGCGCGGCCAGCACCAGCGTCACCAGCTCCGCCACCGGACGTTCGCCGTCGATGACGGCATCGAGCGTCGCCCCCCAGAGCAACGCCCGCGCCAGCGAGTCGTCCAGCAACGGCAAGATCAACGGTACGGCGTCAGCCGACGCGGGATCGAGGCGCACCTTCGCGTACGCGAGGTCGCCGTCGTTGACCAGCAACAGGTCGGCGGCGGGCTCACCGGCCAGCTCGGACACCACGGTACGACCACCGTCGGCGCGCGGGTCGACGTCCACCTCGACGAGCCGGCGCCGGGTCACCACCCCGTCGGCGCCGTGGTCGTAGAGGCCCAGGCAGAGCTTGTGCGGGCGCAGCGTCGGGTGCTCCTCGGGCGCGGTCTGCACGAGCACGACCTGCGCGTACCGGCCGTCACCGGTGCGCTCGACCTCGGCCCGCAGGGTGTTGAGCTGGGCGCGGCGCAGCCACAGCTCCGCCCAGGAGCTCAGGTCGGTGCCACTGGACCGGGAGACGGCGGCGAGCAGGTCGGCCAGGGTGGCGTTCCCGTACGCGTGCGCCGCGAAGTGATCGTTGAGCCCGGCCAGGAACGCCTTGTCCCCCACGTAGGCCACCAGCTGGCGGAGGACGGCGGCGCCCTTCGCGTACGAAATGCCGTCGAAGTTGAGCAGTGCCAGCGCGGTGTCGTCGACATCGCTCGGCGCCACGGGGTGCGTCGACGGGCGCTGGTCGGCGCGCATGCCCCAGGCCTTGCGCTGCATGGCGAACGACGTCCACGTCCCGGTGAAGCGGGTCGCCTCGGCCGTGATCCTGGTCCCGAGGTACTCGGCGAACGACTCGTTGAGCCACAGGTCGTCCCACCACGCCATGGTCACCAGGTCGCCGAACCACTGGTGAGCCATCTCGTGCGCGATCACCATCGCCCGCTGCTCACGCTCGGCGTCGGTGACCGCGGACCGGTAGATGAACTCGTCGCGGAAGACCACCAGGCCCGGGTTCTCCATCGCGCCGAAGTTGAACTCGGGCACGAACGCCTGCTGGTAGTGCCCGAAGGGATACCGGACGTCGAAGATCTCGTGGTAGCGGTCGAGGCACTGCTTGGTGACGGTGAACAGCTCGTCGGCCTGCTCGTCGAGGTGCTCGGCCAGCGCCTGCCGGCAGTAGAGGGCCAGCGGGATGCCGTCGTGCTCGTCCGTCCGCGCGTGGTACGGCCCCGCGATCAGCGAGACGAAGTACGTCGCCAGCGGCTTGGTCGGCGCGAACCGCCACCGCCCCGCGTCCACGGCACCGGCGCGCTCCCCGTTCGCCGCCACCAGCCAGCCCTCGGGCGCGGTGACGGTCAGCGTGACCGGCGCCTTGAGGTCCGGCTGGTCGAAGCAGGGGAAGATGCGGCGGGCGCCGTCGAGGAACATGTGCGCGTACAGGTAGGTCCGCTCGTCCGCGGGGTCGACGAAGCGGTGCAGCCCCTCACCGGTGTTCGAGTAGCGCATTTCACCCTCGACCACCAGCTCGTTGTCGGCGGCCAGGCCGGTCAGTGTCAGCCGCTCGGCGGCGAGGGCGGACGGGTCCAGCGCGGTGCCGTTGAGCGTGGCGGACAGCAGCGTGACGGGCTCCAGCTCGACGAAGGTTTCGCTGCCGGGCTCGGCACCGAAGGTGAGCACCGTACGGGAACGGAACGTGTCACCGCCGCCGGTGAGGTCGAGCGCGATGTCGTATCCGGTGACGGTGACGGTGACGGCCCGGGCGTTCGCCTCGGCGCGGGTCAAGCTAGGCATGTCGACCATCATGCCTGTTACCCGGCGTCCGCTGGGGTCAGCGGGTCGTGAGCGCCAGGGACTTCTCGAAGCAGACGCTGTACGGGTTGCCCACGTACTCGCCGTACACGGGGATCGGGGTGTACCCCGCGGACCGGTAGAGGGCGATGGCCGCGGGCAGGTACGTACCGGTCTCCAGGCGCAGCACCGGCCGTCCCGCCGCGAGCGCCTCCTCCTCCAGCGCCACGACCAGCTGCCGCGCGATGCCGCGGCCCCGGAACGCGGGGCGGACGTACATGCGCTTCAGCTCGGCCACGCCCGGCTCGAGAGCCTGCCACGCCCCGCAGGCAACGGCCCGGCCGTCGACAACCGCGACGAGGTACGAGACGTCGTCGTGCATCGGGTAGACCACACCGTCCTGCCCGCCGTCGGCCTCGGCCAGCTCACGCTGCTGTGCGACGAGCAACGTGGCCAGCTCGGGGTCCGCCAGGGTGCGGGATTCGATGATCACCCCGCCACCCTAGGCGCCGTTCGTTTCCGCCTGGTTGCTGGCATCTGGACGGGAGTCGTCCAGGTCCTCATCGTCGGTGACCAGGACCGGCTTGGCCGCCATGGAGACGGTGGAGACGGTGCCGTCCTCGCTCATGTGCAGCAGTTCGTCGTCCGAGCGGATCCGGCGGGCCTTACGGGCCGCCAGGCGCTGGGCGGCGGTGGCGCGGTGCGAATCGTCCTCGAGGCGGGCGTCGGTGCCGCGCGGGCCCGAGACGTACTCGCCGGCGTTGGGCTGCCAGTCGAACTCGCGGTCGGCGATGCGGACCGGGTCGCCCGGCTGGGCGCCCTGCTTCGCCAGCGCCGCCTCCACGCCGATGCGCTCCAGCCGGTCGGCGAGGAAGCCGATCGCCTCGTCGTTGTCGAAGTTGGTCTGGCGGATCCAGCGCTCGACCTGGATGCCGCGGACGACGTACACGCCCTCGGCGTCCTTCTCGATCGTGAAGCCCTTCTCGTCGACCGCGCGCGGCCGGACCACGGGCCGGGTCGGCTCGACCACCGGGGCGGCGAGGCGGTGGGCGGCGACGGCCTCGGCCAGGGCGTACGTGAACTCCTTGAGCCCCTCGCGGGTGACCGCGCTGACCTCGAAGACGCGGTAGCCGCGCGCCTCCAGGTCGGGGCGGACCATCTCGGCCAGGTCGCGGCCGTCCGGGATGTCGATCTTGTTGAGGACCACCATGCGGGGCCGGTCCTCCAGCCCCCCGTACGCGGCCAGCTCCGCCTCGATGGCCTCCAGGTCGGCGATCGGGTCGCGCTCGATCTCCAGCGCCGCCGAGTCGAGGACATGGACCAGCACCGAGGTGCGCTCGATGTGCCGCAGGAACTCCAGGCCCAGCCCCTTGCCGGTGGCGGCGCCCGGGATGAGCCCCGGCACGTCCGCGACCGTGAAGGTCTGGTCGCCGGCCTGCACCACGCCCAGGTTCGGCACCAGGGTGGTGAACGGGTAGTCGGCGATCTTCGGCTTGGCCGCGGAGATGACCGAGATCAGCGAGGACTTGCCGGCCGACGGGAAGCCCACCAGGCCGACGTCGGCGACGCTCTTGAGCTCCAGGACCACGTCGAGGTGGTCGCCGGGCTCGCCCAGCTCCGCGAAGCCGGGCACCTTGCGGCGGGTGTTGGCCAGCGAGGCGTTGCCGCGCCCGCCCCGGCCGCCGCGCGCTACCTCGAAGGTGGTGCCGGCGCCGATCAGGTCGGCGATGACCTCGCCGTCGAGGGTCTGCACGACCGTGCCGTCCGGCACCTTGAGCACGAGGTCGCCGCCGTTGGCACCGTCGCGGTTGTCGCCCATGCCGCCGACGCCGTTCTGCGCCTTGACGTGGGGGCGGAAGTGGAAGTCGAGCAGCGTGTGCTGCTGCGGGTCGACGACGAGGGTGATGCCGCCCCCGTGGCCGCCGTTACCGCCGTCGGGCCCGCCGAGCGGCTTGAACTTCTCCCGGCGTACGGAGACGCAGCCGTGCCCGCCGTCACCTGCCTGCAGGTGCAGCACGACCCGGTCGACGAACATAGCCACTTCGGTACTCCCACTGCTTGATGGAACACAGACAGCGGGCCGCGGACCCCGGAAGGTCCACGGCCCGCTGAGACGCTGCGTGAGCGACCGTGTTACTCGGCCGCAACCGGCACGATGCTGACCGTCTTGCGGCCACGCTTGTGCCCGAACAGCACGTTGCCCGCGGCGAGCGCGAACAGCGTGTCGTCACCACCGCGGCCGACCAGGTCGCCCGGGTGGAACTTCGTGCCGCGCTGGCGGACGATGATCTCGCCGGCGTTGACCAGCTGGCCGCCGAACCGCTTCACCCCGAGCCGCTGAGCGGCGGAGTCACGGCCGTTCCGCGAGCTGGAAGCACCCTTTTTGTGAGCCATGGCGGTTCGCCCCTACTTCCCGCTGGAGATGCCGGTCACCTTGACGCGGGTCAGCGGCTGGCGGTGCCCCTGGCGCTTGTGGTAGCCGGTCTTGTTCTTGAACTTGTGGATCCGGATCTTCGGTCCCTTGGTGTGCTCGGCGATCTCGCCGGACACCGTCACCTTGGCAAGCTTGGCCGCATCGGTCACCAGGTTGTCACCGTCGACGAGGAGGACCGCGGCGAGCGTCAGCGAGTCGCCGGGCACACCCGCGAGCTTCTCGACCTCGATCACGTCGCCCTCGGCAACCTTGTACTGCTTGCCGCCGGTCTTGACGATCGCGTACATGGGACGCGGACTCCCTGAGACTTACGCAGCGGAACGTCGCTGCTTGGCGGATGGAACTCGGTCCCGGCGCCGCATTGCTCTCAGAGCCACTATTACCCTCAGACACGCTGCGCACAGGAACATGGCGCCTGGAAAAGCGCCGACAGATAGCGTACTTCATCGCACGGGTGCGACCCAAACCGGGGAGACGCTCAGGCGGTGCCGCAGGCCTTGGCCAGCGTCTCCTGCAGTCCCCCCAGTTTCGCGGGGTCAAGTTTACGCACGTCACCCTTGAGCGCCGAGACCTGCTTGCTCATGGCGGTGAGCGCCTCCTTCAGCTCCGGCTCGGAGGCGAGCTTCGCCATGTCGGCGAGCGCGAAGGAGTAGTTCTCGACGTCCCGGCTGGTCTTCTCCTTGGCCTTCGCCACCGCGTCCCGGTCCTGCGCCGACTCCGCGTCGATGAGCAGTTTGAGGTCCTGGGCGAAGTTCCTGGCGGCGTCGCCGCCGGTCTTGGCGGCCTGGCTGCAGATCGCCCCGGTGTTCCCCCTGAGCGCGGCGTCACCCGCCCCGGCATCGGTCGAACCGGCCGGGGCCGGACCGCCGCTCACGCCGGGCGTGGGGAGGACCGGGGCGGCCGTGGCCGGGGTGGCGGTGTCGGCCGTCTTGTCGGTCGAACAGGCACCGAGCAGGAGGGCACCGCTCAGGGCGGTCAGGCAGAGCAGGCGTCGCATGGTCAGGGAGGGTAGCCGACATCGATCACGGGACATGGAGCGGGCGGCCCCAGCAGGCATAACCTGCCGGGACCGCCCGCTTCGTGCGCTTTCTCAGGGCCTGGTGCGCCGCCGGGAGCCGCCACGGCGCGAGCGTCGCCGGCTGCCGGCTCCGGCCCCGACCGGCTCGTCGTCGTCCTCGTCGTCGTCGGCTGCGTCCGGGTCGTCCGCCCCGGTCAGCTGCAGCGACTCCGCCGGGTACGACGACCCGGTCTCGTACCGGGACAGGTCGTAGCCGCTGATGTCGTAGTCGTCATCGTCGTCGTTCGCGGGGACCGCGACAGCCGCCGGGGTGATGACACCCGAGCCCTGCGGCGTGACGACCCCGGAGACGGTCGGGGGCAGCCCGGCCGTGTCCGCGGCCGGGTCCTCCACCGGGTGCTCCACGGGCTGCTCGGGCGCAGCCTGCGGCTCGGCCGGGGCCTGCTCGCCCCCGCCACCACGGCGGCGCCGGGACTTGGCGGGCGGCGCCGGTGCCTCCGTACGCGCCGCCGCCGCGACGGCCTTGACCTGGGTGGCCGCGCCGGACGAGCGCTTCTCCGGCACCGGCTCGGTGTGGATGACCACGCCGCGGCCCTTGCAGTGCTCGCACGTCTCGCTGAACGCCTCGAGCAGGCCCGCGCCGATCCGCTTGCGGGTCATCTGCACCAGGCCCAGCGAGGTGATCTCGGTGACCTGGTGCTTGGTCCGGTCCCGGCCCAGGCACTCGGTCAGCCGGCGCAGCACCAGCTCGCGGTTGCTCTCCAGCACCATGTCGATGAAGTCGATCACCACGATGCCGCCTAGGTCCCGCAGGCGCAGCTGCCGCACGATCTCCTCGGCGGCCTCGAGGTTGTTACGGGTGACCGTCTCCTCGAGGTTGCCGCCGGCACCGGTGTACTTGCCGGTGTTGACGTCGACCACGGTCATCGCCTCGGTCCGGTCGATCACCAGGTGGCCGCCGGAGGGCAGGAACACCTTCTTGTCGAGGCCCTTGAGGATCTGCTCGTCGATGCGCTTCTCGGCGAAGACGTCGGCGCTGCCGGTGTGCCGGTGCAGCCGCTCGACCAGGTCCGGCGAGACCGACTCGAGGTAGTTCTCGATCTCCCCGTACGCCTGGTCGCCCTGCACGATCAGCTCGCGGAAGTCCTCGTTGAAGAGGTCGCGGACCACGCGGATGACCAGGTCGGGCTCCTCCGAGAGCGGGCGCGGCGCGTTGCCCTCGGCGGCCTTGGCCTGGATGTCCTCCCACTGCGCCTGCAGCCGCTTGACGTCGCGGGCCAGCTCGTCCTCGCTGGCGCCCTCGGCGGCGGTCCGCACGATCACGCCCGCGCCGTCCGGCACCAGCTTCTTCAGGACGTCGCGCAGCCGCTTGCGCTCGTTGTCGGGCAGCTTGCGGCTGATGCCCGAGGCGTTGCCGTTGGGCACGTAGACCAGGTGCCGGCCGGAGAGGGCGATGTGGCTGCTCAGCCGGGCGCCCTTGTGCCCGATCGGGTCCTTGGTGACCTGGACCAGCACCGAGTCGCCGGAGCGCAGCGCCTGCTCGATCGAGCGGGCCCGGCCCTCCAGCCCGGTGGCGTCCCAGTTGACCTCGCCGGCGTAGAGCACGGCGTTGCGGCCGCGGCCCACGTCGACGAACGCCGCCTCCATGCTGGGCAGCACGTTCTGCACCTTGCCCAGGTAGACGTTGCCGACCATGGTCCCGGACGTGGTCCGCGACACGTAGTGCTCGACCAGGATGCCGTCCTCGAGCACCGCGATCTGGATCCGGTCGGGCTTCTGGCGTACGACCATGACCCGGTCGACGGCCTCACGGCGGGCCAGGAACTCGGACTCGCTCAGGATCGGCGGCCGGGTACGCCGCTGCTCCCGCCCGTCGCGCCGGCGCTGTCGCTTGGCCTCCAGGCGGGTGGAGCCGGAGACGCCCTGCACCTCGTCGCTGCGGCGCGGCTCGCGCACCCGCACGACGGTGTGCACGCCGTCCTCGACACCGCCGGTCTCGGCGTCCCCCGACCCCTTGCGACGCCGCCGCCGGCGCCGGCGGGTGACCCCGTCGCCCTCGTCGGCCTCCTCGTCGTCGCCCTCGGCCTCGGCCTCGGCGGCCTCCTCGGCATCACCGGTGCCGGCCTCGGGAGAGTCGTCGCCCTCGTCGGACGGCCCCTTGCCCCTGCCGCGGCCCCGGCGTCCCCGCCGGCGACGGCGGCGCGCGCCAGCGTCGTCCTCGTCGAGGTCGTCCTCGGCGCCGTCCTCGACGTCGTCCGCGGTCTCGTCGGCCTCCTCGAGCACGGGCTGCTCGGCGATCTCGGCGGCGGGGGCCTCGTCGGCCTCCACGGCGGCACCCCGGCGGCGGCGACGGCTCTTGCGCGGCCCCTCGGCCGGCTCCTCGGCGGCGGGCACCGGCTCGGCCGGCGTCTCGGCGACCTCGGCGACGGGCTCGGCAGGTGCCACGGCCGCGGCACCCCGGCGGCTGCGGCGCGGTGCCGGGGCGGGCTCGGCGTCGGGCTCCGGAGGCATGAACAGTACGGCGGGAGGCAGCGCGGCCTTGCGCGCCCGGCGCCGCGTGGTGGGCGCCTCCTCCACGAAGTCGTCGTCGAGCGGCAGCACACCGATCACCGGCGCGCCGGCGGCGACATCCTCGGCCTCTTCCTCGTCCGCAGCCTCAGCGACGACCGGGGCGGGGGCCGGGGCCGGCTCCACGGGAGCGGCGGCCGGGGCGGCCTTCTTGCGGGCCCGGCTGCGCGTGGCCTTCACCGGGGCGGCGGGCGCATCGTCGCCGGCCGGGCTCTCCCCGGCAGCGACCGGGTCGGCAGTGACCGAGTCGGCGGCGGCCGGCTCGGCGGCGGGCTCCACGGCAGCGGCCGCCGGGGCGGCCTTCTTGCGGGCCCGGCTGCGCGTCGCCTTCACCGGGGCGGCGGGCGCATCGGCGGCTGCGGCCGCGTCGCTCGCGTTCGCAGCCTCGTCGGCCGCGCCGGGCTCGGCACCCGGCGCATCCACCGGCACGGCAGCCGGTGCGGTGGCCTTGCGACGCGGGGCCCTCGTACGACGCGCGGGTGTAGTGGTCTCGGCGGTTTCGGCGGTCGGAGGTGTGGTGGCCTCGTCCCGTTCACCGCCCTGTGGCTCGTTATCGAGCATGGGGCGCTCTCCAGTTCTGGCGGCCCCGGGCGCGGGTGAGCGCTGCCACGCAGGGTCGCCGCAAGTTTTTCGGGTCCCGTCCTTCGTCGGACGGGCTTCCGAAGTCTGCCAACGCGGGCACCGGCCGAACCGGCTAGCGCCCTCCGATGGGTGCGTCCTCGCGATCCGCGTCCAACGGATCGACGATCTCCCCCTGCGAGGTGAGCGAGCCCTGGGCCAGCCGGGTCACCCGAGGGGGCACCGGCGGCTCCAGGCCGGCCACCACGCGCAGGCCGGACATGACGTCATCGGGCCGAACGGCGGGAGTGACCTGCCGCACGACAAGGTCGATTATCGCACACCGTGCCGCCGCGGCCCCGGAAGGTGCGCCAGACTCCTTGCTGACAGCGAAGGACGCAACTGCATTTCGGGCGTCGAACGAGCGCCGCCCCTGCTTCGTCATGCGCTCGACCAGGACCTCGTCGGCGGCGAGAAAGGCTTCGACGGCCTTCTCCGCAACCTCCGGGTCGACGTCGGGCAGCTCGATCCGCCAGCGGGAGGCGTCGATCCGGTCGGCCAGGCTGCCGTCGCCGGCGACGACCGCGTCGAGCACGTCCAGGCCGGGCGAGAGCGCCGCGTCCAGCGCCGCGACCAGCGCGGCCGGGTCGACCTCGGCCTGCAGGCCGATCTCCAGGTATTCCGCCTCGCTGCCGACGCCGGTCGGCGCGGCGCTCGCGTACGAGATCTTGGGGTGCGGGGTGAAGCCCTGCGAGAAGGCGATCGGTACGCCGGCGCGCCGCAGAGCCCGCTCGAAGGCGCGCGCGAAGTCACGGTGCGACGTGAAGCGCAACGGTCCGCGTTTCGCGTACCGAAGCCGGATGCGCTGCACGACCGGGGCTTGACCGCCCGCGGGCTGGTTCTTGGGGGGAATGTCGGACTCTCCTAGACGGGGACCCGCAGGTGGGGGCCTTCAGTCGAATTTTGGGCGGCGGGCGGGGCGGTTGGATGGTTCACCGGGGTCAGGGGAAGAAGCTTCTTGCCGGTGGGCCCGATCTGGATCTCGGTGTCCATCGCCGGGCAGACGCCGCAGTCGAAACACGGCGTCCAGCGGCAGTCGTCCTGCTCGTACTCGCTGAGGGAGTCCTGCCAGTCCTGCCAGAGCCAGTCCTTGTCGAGGCCGGAGTCCAGGTGGTCCCAGGGCAGCACCTCGAGCTGGTCCCGCTCACGGGTGGTGTACCAGTCCAGGTCGACACCGAAGCCGGGGAGGACCTCCGCGCACGCCTCGACCCAGCGGGCGTACGAGAAGTGCTCGGACCAGCCGTCGAAACGCCCGCCCTTGTCCCAGACTCGCCGGATGACCTTGCCGACCCGGCGGTCGCCCCGCGAGAGCAGGCCCTCGATCAGCGACGGCTCGCCGTCGTGGTAGCGGTAGCCGATCGCGCGGCCCAGCGACCGGTCGCTGTTGATCTCCTGCTTGAGCAGCTTGAGGCGGTTGTCGATGACCTCGGGGCGCTCCATCGCCGCCCACTGGAACGGAGTGTGCGGCTTGGGCACGAACCCGCCGATCGACACCGTGCAGCGGATGTCCTTGGTGCCCGCGGCGGCCCGGCCGGCCCGGATCACCTCGTGCGCCATGTGCGCGATCTCGAGCACGTCCTCGTCGGTCTCGGTGGGCAGGCCGCACATGAAGTAGAGCTTCACCTGCCGCCACCCGTTGGAGTACGCGGTCACGACCGTACGGATCAGGTCTTCCTTGGTCACCATCTTGTTGATGACCTTGCGGATCCGCTCGGAGCCGCCCTCGGGCGCGAACGTCAGGCCGGTGCGGCGCCCGTTGCGGGACAGCTCCTGGGCCAGGTCGATGTTGAACGCGTCCACCCGGGTCGACGGCAGCGACAGCGACACGTTGGTGTCCGCGTACTGCTGGGCGAGGCCGGAGCACATGTCGCCGATCTCGGAGTGGTCGGCGCTGGAGAGCGAGAGCAGGCCCACCTCGGAGAAGCCGGAGAACTCCAGCCCCTCCTTCACCATCTGGCCCACCGTGGTGATCGACCGCTCCCGCACCGGGCGCGTGATCATGCCGGCCTGGCAGAACCGGCAGCCCCGGGTGCACCCGCGGAAGATCTCGACCGCGTACCGCTCGTGGACCGTCTCGGCGAGCGGGACCAGCGGCTTCTTCGGGTACGGCCAGGCGTCGAGGTCCATGGTCGTGCGCTTGGCCACCCGGAACGGCACGTCCGGACGGTTCGGCACGACGCGCTGGATCCGGCCGTCCGGCAGGTAGTCGACGTCGTAGAAGCGCGGGACGTAGATGCTCTCCGTGCGCGCCAGGCGCAGCAGCAGCTCGTCGCGGCCGCCGGGGCGTCCCTCGGCCTTCCACTGCCGGATGATGCCGGTGATCTCGAGGACCGCCTCCTCGCCGTCGCCCAGCACCGCGGCGTCGATGAAGTCGGCGATCGGCTCGGGGTTGAACGAGGCGTGGCCGCCGGCCAGCACGATCGGGTCGTCCTCGCCGCGGTCGGCGCTGTCCAGCGGGATGCCGGCCAGGTCGAGGGCGGAGAGCATGTTGGTGTAGCCGAGCTCGGTGGCGAACGACAGCCCGAGCACGTCGAAGGCGCGGACCGGGCGGTGGGCGTCGACCGTGAACTGCGGGACGCCGTTCTCCTTCATCAGCGCCTCGAGGTCGGGCCAGACCGCGTACGTCCGCTCGGCCAGCACGTCGGGCTGCTCGTTGAGCACCTCGTACAGGATCTGCACGCCCTGGTTGGGCAGGCCCACCTCGTAGGCGTCCGGATACATCAGCGCCCACCGGACGGTGGTGGCGTCCCAGTCCTTGACGACGGCGCCGAGCTCGCCGCCCACGTACTGGATCGGCTTGCTGACCCGAGGCAGCAGCTGCTCGAGCTGCGGGAAGACCGAAGAGACGCTCATGGGTCTCCAGGGTACGCGGGCTAGATGCTCAATTCCTTGGCGGCCCGGTCGAGGTCGGTGGCCAGCAGGTCCTCCCGGAACGCGCACAGCTGAAGGGTCATCCGGGCCGGGCCGGTCTCCCCCACCACCAGCTTGATCCGGGTGCCGGCGTCGTCGAGATCACCCACCAGGGCGTCCAGCAGCCGCACCCCCGCGCTGTCCAGGAACGAGACCGCGGTCAGGTCGATCAGCACGGCGGGAGCCCCACCGGCGTGCCGGAATATCTCGCGCCCGATCTCCGGGGCGTTCGCGAGGTCGATCTCACCGGCCAGCCGGACGAGCTCCGCGTCACCGAGGCTGGCGAAGGTCACCCACTGGTCGGTCATGCTGAGCCTTCCTGGCGCGCTCGCCGCATGGTGACCGTGGTGCCGTCGGTACGGTCGAAGGTGACCTCGTCCATCGTCTGGTGGATGAGCCGCAGGCCACGGCCGCGCACCTCGTCCCCGTGCGGGACGCGCCAGTCGCCACGGTCGGTGATCTTGACCTCGATCGCCTCCGGGGAGACGACCGCGGTGACGTCGACGATACCGAAGGGGTCGTTGCGATAGCCGTGCTCGATGGCGTTGGCGACGGCCTCGGAGCACGCCAGCAGGACGGCCTGGGTGGTGTCCTCGTCGATGCCGTGCGACGCCAGCCAGCCGCGCATGTCCTTGCGCAGGAGCGCGATCTGGATCGGGTCCGCGCCGATCGCGCGTTCCAGCCGCTCCTCGGTGCCGATCGCCAGGCACAGCAGGCACACGTCGTCGACGTGCTCCCGGCCGACCAGGCTGTGCGCCAGCCCGGCGGTCAGGCCCGGCAGCGGGGCGTCGCGGCGGCCCGCGTACGCGCGGGCCAGCATCTCGAAGCCCGCGTCGATGCGCCGGTTGCGCCGCTCGATCAGCCCGTCGGTGTAGAGCAGCAGCCGGCTGCCGGCCGCCAGGTGCGTACGGTGCTCGAGACGCCGGCGCCGCCCGGCCCGCGAACCGAGCGCCCCGGAACGGCCCTCCATCAGGTAGCGCGGCGATCCGCCCGGCTCGGCCAGCAGCGGCGGCAGGTGCCCGGCGCAGGCGTACGTCATCTCGCTGGTGCTGAGGTCGACCTCGGCGTACGCGACGGTCGCCATCCGCGCCGACTCGACCCGGTCGACGAACCGGTCGAGCCGTTCCAGCAGGCGCGCCGGCCCCGCCTCGGCCGACGCCAGCGCCCGGATCGCGCTGCGCAGCTGACCCATCGTGGTCGCCGCGTCGATGCCGCGGCCGACCACGTCACCGACGACCACGGCCAGCTTGTCCGGGGTGATCAGGAAGGCGTCGAACCAGTCGCCGCCGACCTCCATGTCGAGCGCCGCGGCCTGGTAGTGCGTCTCCACGGCGAATCGCGGATCGGTCGGCAGGTCGTGGGCGAGCAGGCTGCGCTGCAGGGTCCGCGCGACGGCGCGCTCCTGCTCGTAGAGGCGGGCGTTCTCCAGTGCCAGCCCGGCCCGGTCGGCCAGGTCGCCGAGGAACGCGGCCTCGGCGGAGGCCGTACGCCGGCCCGGCGCCATCCGCAGCGCCAGCGTGCCGAGGACCTTGCCGCCGGCGGACAGCGGCAGCACGGCACTGTCGGGATCGGGGCCCTCGGCGGTCAGCTCGGCCTTGCCGTTGGCGGCGACCAGGGCGACCCGCTCGGCGAGCCGGTCGGGGTCGGGCGCGGGGCCGCCCGCGTCGGCGAGCAGCCCGGCCGGGCCGATCTGCAGGCGTACGGCGGCCCACTCGGCCACCTCCGGCACGAGCCGCTCGATCAGGCGGCGGGCCCGCGGCATCAGCCGGGACTCCTCGTCGAGGACCCGCGTGGTCTCCGCAAGGAACGTGGCCCGCTCCTCGCGGCGCCGGGCGTCGTCGTAGAGCCGGGCCCGGTCGAGCGCCTGCCCGGCCTGGTGCCCCAGCAGCCGGACCACGCGTAGCTCGCTGTCGGTCAGCTCGCGCTTCTCGGTGAAGCCGAAGCTGAGGACGCCGAGCACGTCGGCGCCGATGGATTCACCGGCGAAGCCGGCGGTCAGCGGAAGCATCACCACGGTCTGGTAACCGGTGCGGCGCATCGCGACGGCGAGTTCCGGGAAGTGCTTGTCGGCCTCCTCCAGCGAGCCGATGACGTGCAGGTCGCCGCGGCGGGCGACCTGGGCGACCGGCCGGGAGGAGGCCAACGGAATCTCGTCGCGCACCGGGCCGTCCGACTCGGTGCCGGCCAGGGCGACGAGCTGTTCCCGATCCACGTCGAGCAGCCAGACCTGGGCACCGGCGGCCTCGAACGCGGCTGCGGGCGCGCCCACCACCGCCTCGGCGACCTCCCTCGCGGTGGGCGCCGCCGCGAGATCCGCCACGACCTGCTGGAGGGCTCGCACCCGCTGCTCGGACCCCTCGGCGGCGCGCCGGGCGCCGAGAAGCTCCCGCTCGTAGCCGCGTCGCTCGGTGGCGTCGAAGACCATCGTCCGGATCACCCTTGGAAGGCCGGCCGGGTCACGGCCGAGCACGGAGTTGACCAGAATGGGCAGGCGCCGGCCGTCGGCGCGGACGAGCTCGAAGGCGATCTCCTGAACGTCGTCCCGCATCGACAGCAGCGGCGCGTAGTGCGTCTCGTGGTAGATCTTGTCGCCGGGGCTGAGGAGATCGCGGAAGCGGCGCAGGCCGACGAGAGCACTGCGGTCGTACCCGGTCCACGAGAGGAACGTCTCGTTGACCTTCACGATCGTGCCGTCCGGCAGCGTGGTCAGGTAGCCGCACGGCGCATGCTCGTACAGGTCTCCCGGATCCTCGTCCCAGGGCACGCGCAGATCCTGCGTCATGTCGGGACCGCCATTGCCGCTCTCCGTCATGTCGGTCAGAGGTACGCCTTGATCGCCGCGACCGTCTCGCCCGGTGCACTCAGGTTCGGGCAGTGGCCGGTCGCGTTCATGGCCACCAGTGTGCTCCCCTCGAGGTGCTCGTGCACGTAGTCCCCGACGACCGACGGCGCGATGACGTCGTCGGCGCATTGCAAGATCAAGGCAGGGGTACGCAGTTTCGCCAGGTCCGCACGGTTGTCCGACAGGAACGTGACGCGCGCGAATTTCCTGGCGATCGCGGGATCGGTGGCACAGAAGCTCTGAGTCAGCTCCTGGCCCAGCTCAGGCCGGTCCGGATTGCCCACGATCACCGGCGCCATCGCACTCGACCACCCGAGATAGTTGCTGTCCAGCGATTCGAGCATCGCCTCGATGTCGGCCCTGCCGAACCCCCCGACGTAGTCCCCGTCGTCGATATAGCGCGGCGACGGCCCGACCAGCACCAGTTTGGCGAAGCGGCCGGGCTCGCGGACGGCGGCGAGCACACCGATCATCGCGCTGACCGAGTGACCCACGAAGACCACGTCGTGCAGGTCCAGGTCATGCACGATCTCGAGCACGTCCGAGGCGTACCCGTCGAGACTCGAGTAGCGCCGGTCGTCGTACGCCCGCAGATCCGAACGCCCCGCACCCACATGATCGAAAAGCACGACCCGATGGGTGTCCATGAACTCGGGCGCGACGAAACGCCACATGTTCTGATCGCAGCCGAACCCGTGCGCGAACATCATCGGCTGCCCGTCCGGGCGGCCCGTCACGGTGAGCGCGTGTTTCTGAGTCAAGTTCATCTACGGATCACCACCGGGTCACCATACGACTCCATACCGTCCCGCACATCGCCCCCTCTGTCCGTCTCTCGCCGAGCGATTCCCGCGGGCCGGGCGGCCGCTGCGGGTCCACGGCCGTCGATGATCGGGCCGGCGCAGTGGCGGACCGCCTCTAACCTGGCGTGAAGCAGCACCCCCGTGGGAGGAGACGACGGATGACCGACCAGCAGCCGGGCGACCCGGCCGCGGACGGATCCGCCGGTCACCCGGACCCGACCCGGGTGGACGGCCCCACCCCCGACCCCACCCGAGCGGCCGGCATCGGCCCGGACCCGACCCGGGTGGACGGCCCCACCCCCGACCCGACCCGGGTGGAGGGCACCGCCCCCGAAGCGAGCCGAGCGGCCGGCGCCGACACCGACCCGACCCGGATGGACGCCACCGCGCTCGCCCCAACCCGGGTGGAGGGCACCGCGCCCGCCCCAACCCGGGTGGAAGGCACCGCGCTCGCCCCAACCCGGGTGGAGGGCACCGCGCCCGCCCCAACCCGGGTAGAAGGCACCGCGCTCGCCCCAACCCGGGTGGAGGGCACCGCGCCCGCCCCAACCCGGATAGAGGGCCCGGCGCCCACCCCTACCCGGATAGACGGCCCCGCCCCGACCCCAGTTGCCGGCACCCGCCCGGACCCAACCCGGGCGGAGGGCACCACGCCCGAGACGACCCGGGCGGCCCGCACCGGCCCCGACCCGACGCGGGTAGAGGGCACCACGCCCGAGACGATCCCGGCGGCCCGCACCATCCCCGACCCGACCCGGGTGGAGGGCCCCATCCCCGACCCGACCCGGGTGGAGGGCACCATCCCCGACCCGACCCGGGTGGACGGCGAGCCGAACCCGACGCCGGCGGAGAGCGGCCCGAAGCCGACCCGGGCGGACAACGGCCTGGATTCGGCGCTGGCGGACGGCGCCGGTCCGGCGGGTCCGGCCGGCCCCACCGCCCGCGTCGCGCCGGGCGCCGCGCCCGAGCCCTCGACCGGCGACGTGCCGGTGGCCGAGGACGTGCCGGAGCGCTGGAGCGGCTCGGCGGCCGTCCCGCCGCCGTCGCCGAAGAAGTCCTGGTGGAACCGGCGCGCCCCGTCCCCCGAACCGCCGCCCGCGGTGGACCCCTGGTCGGACGACGAGGACTGGTCCACCACCCCGCCGGTCGACCCCTGGGCCGACCAGGACACCCCGATCGACGTCCTGGAGCCGTTCCCGGAGGCGATGCCGCCGACCCGCGTGGACCGGCCGGTCCCGCCACCGACCGGGCTGGGCCGGCCTCTGCCGCCCACCCACGTCGACCACCCGCTGCCACCGACCCGCGTCGAACAACCGCTGCCGCCCAGCCGCGTCGACCACCCACTGCCACCGACCCGGGCCGAGCACCCGCTGCCGCCCACCCGCATCGACCAGCCCGGCGCCGGTCTGCCCCCGACGCCGTCACCCCCGGCGGCGGCCGCACCCCAGCCCCCGTCGTCAGCGCGGCAACCCGGAACAGCTCAGCCACACCCCGGGCTGCCGGCGGCAAGCCTGCCGCCCGCAGCCCCGCCGTCCTCCGCAGCGCAGGGAATCCCCTCGCCGCAGAGGCCCCCGTGGTGGCCCGCCACCTCACCCCAGGCCGCCTCACCGCCCGCGGCCCCCGAGCCGCGCCGCCGCGGCTGGGGCCGCAAGCGCCGCAGCGAACCCGCACCCGCACCCGCCCCGGTCAACCGTCTCCCCGTCCAGCCTCGCCCGGCAGCACCACCACCGCAGCGCCCCGCGCCCGCGCTCCCTCCGGCCTACCTGGACCGTGCCCGGCCGCTGCCTTCGCCGCCGCCCGGAAAGGCTGCGAAGAAAAGACGAAAGGGACCTCCGGCTCTGCCGCCCGGGCGCCCGTCGCAGGCGGGCCCGTCCCAGGCACTGCGCCCACCGCCCGGGCGCCCGCCGCACGCGGGCCCGCCCCAGGCACTGCGCCCGCCGCCCGCGCCGCCGCGCCGTAAGCGCCGCTGGGGGCGGCGACTTCTCGTGTTCACTCTGCTCAGCGCGCTGTGTTGTTGCGGCGTACCGGGTTATTTCCTCTGGCCGGCCGCGCAGCAGTATCCGGTCTCGGCGGTCCTGCCGCAGACCGTCGCAGATCTGGAGCTGCGCGACGACGACGCCGGCCGCCGGGCCACCGAGCGCCTCGCCGACCAGGTGCAGGGCACCAGCCTGGTCTCGTCCGGTGATGTGTTCGCCGGCATGTACGCCGACGGCAACGGCAAACGGGTCACTCTCTTCGGCACGACCGGCCTGCGCCTGACGCCGGAGAGTGACGTCGAGGCCGAGATCGCGCACCTGTCCGGCAAGTACTCGATCGAGGACGTCCGCTCTTTCGATCTGGGTGAGACCGGCGTGCACGAGCGCTGCGGTGTCGGCCGCAGCGGGGGCGCCGCGGTGGTCGTCTGTGCCTGGGCCGATCACGGCAGCCTGGCCACGGTGCTGCTGACCCGCCGGTCGGTGGAGGAGAGCGCCGAGCTCACCGGGGTGGTGCGTGAGGCCGTGCTGCGGCCCCGGATCCAGGGGAATGCCCAGGTGAGCAGCGGGTAGTTCGTCCCCATGACGAGGCGCTGGCTCTTCGCCGACCAGCTCGGCCCGCACTTCCTGGACGACCCTCAGCAGCCCGCGTTGCTGGTGGAGTCGCGGGCGGTGTTCCGGCGCCGCACGTTCCACCGGCAGAAGGCCCATCTCGTGCTCTCGGCGCTGCGTCATCGTGCCGCCGAGCTCGGCGACCAGGCCGAATTCGTCCGCGCGGAGACGTACGGGGAAGCGGTCCGGGCTGACGGGCTGAGCGTCTGCCACCCGACCTCCCGCGCCGCGCGGGGGCTCGTGCACCGGCTGGGCGTGGAGATGCTGCCGCCGCGCGGGTTCGTCACGGCGCCGGAGGACTTCGTCGCCTGGGCCCGGGGCCGCCGGGGCCTGCGGATGGAGGACTTCTACCGGGAGGCGCGGCTGCGGCACGGCATCCTCATGGAGGGCACCGAGCCCGTGGGCGGCGCCTGGAACCTCGACGCGGAGAACCGCGAGCCGCCACCGCGCGGCGCGAAACGGCTGGACCTGCCGCAGCCGCCCGAGATCCGCGAGGACGACATCGATGCCGGCGTACGGGAAGATCTGGACCGCTGGCAGCGCGACGACGGCATCGAATTCCTCGGCCGGGACGGCCCGCGGTTGTTCCCCGCCACCCGCACGGAGGCCCTGGCGCGGTTACGGCACTTCGTCGAGCACCGGCTTCCGGCGTTCGGGCCGTACG
Organism: Actinoplanes sp. NPDC049681; assembly: GCF_044465265.1. Classification (NCBI taxonomy): domain Bacteria; kingdom Bacillati; phylum Actinomycetota; class Actinomycetes; order Micromonosporales; family Micromonosporaceae; genus Actinoplanes; species Actinoplanes sp. NPDC049681. Next base: position 16,841 of record NZ_JBITLP010000002.1, on the reverse strand, counting down.
AGGACGCCATGCTCGCCGGAGATCCGTGGATGGCGCACAGCATGCTCAGCGCGCCGCTCAACCTCGGGCTGCTCGACCCGGTCGAGGTGGTGGAGCGGGCCGAGGCCGCCTACCGCGCGGGTGCCGCCCCGCTCAGCAGCGTCGAGGGCTTCATCCGGCAGATCATCGGCTGGCGCGACTTCATCTGGCACCTGTACTGGTACTTCGAGCCGGAGTACCGCCGCTCCGACGAGCTGCGGGCGCGCGGACGGCTTCCGGCCTGGTTCGCGGAGCTCGACGCCGATGCGGTCGAGGCCCGCTGCCTCGCCGACGTGCTGGCCGGGGTACGCGATCGCGGCTGGGTGCACCACATCCCGCGTCTGATGGTGCTGGGCAACTACGCGTTGCAGCGCGGCTGGCGCGCCGAGGCGATGGCGGACTGGTTCCACCGGGCCGTCGTCGACGGCTACGAGTGGGTGATGACCGCGAACGTGGTCGGCATGAGCCAGTACGCCGACGCCGGCCGGATGAGCACCAAGCCGTATGCGGCCGGCGGCGCCTACATCCACCGCATGAGTGACTACTGTGGCGGTTGCCGCTACGACCCGAAGGTGCGGGTGGGTGACGACGCTTGCCCGTACACGGCGGGATATTGGGCCTTTCTGGAGCGCAACGAGGACCGCCTGCGTGCCAACCACCGCATGCGCCGGCCGGTGCAGGGCCTGCACCGGCTCGTCGACCTCGACGCCCTGGTCGAGCAGGAGAAGGCACGCGGAAGCCGGGCGCCTTAGGACTCCTCGGGAGCGGCGCGCGGCGGGGCGTAGCGGGGCACGTACTCCTGGCCGGTGAGCTTCTGGATCTCGGCCATGACCTCGTCGGTCAGCGCGCGCAGCGACGTGCGGTCGTCGGCGCGCCCGGTGGTCTCGATGGGCTTGCCGAACCTGACGGTCACCTTGCCCTTGCCGAGCTTCGGGTACGGCTGGCCGATCGGCTGCACCTTGTCCGTGCCCTGCATGCCGACCGGGATGATCGGTACGCCCGCGGCGACGGCGAGCCGCGCGACGCCGGTGCGACCGCGGTAGAGCCGCCCGTCCGGCGAACGCGTGCCCTCGGGGTAGACGGCGACCATGTCACCGGCCTTGAGCACCGGGATGGCCCCGTCGAACGCGGTGAGCGCGGCCCGGCCTCCGCCGCGCTCGACCTTGATCGCGCCGAGGCCGTGCATGACGAACTTGGTGATGGTGCCGCCGATGCCGCCGCCCTGGAAATACTCGGCCTTGGCCCAGAAGGCGATGTGCCGGGGGACGGTGGCGCCGAGGAACAGTTCGTCGGCGACGGACAGGTGGTTGCCGGCGAAGATGGCGCCGCCGGTGGCGGGGATGTTCTCGAGGCCTTCGACGTGAGGTCGCCAGCCGAGCATCATCGCGTTACCGACAGTGACTTTGCCGATCGAGTAGAGCAGCGGCAACGTGTTCCTCCGGCGGGGACTGCAAGAAAAAGTGGGGGGCGGTAGGACATTATCCGACGCCGGCGGGAATTCTCCCGTTGATCTTGGGTGCCGGGCTCGGCATGTACCGCGTAAGACGGCAAATGCCGAGCCCTGCGGAGCCGCTCAGCCGGCGCGAACGACCGAAACGGTGACGGTTTCGCCCTCGCCGACCTCACCGGCGAAGCCCTTGTCGACCGCACCGAAGCCCAGCGAGGTGGCCAGCGTCTCGGCAGCCACGAAATCGCGGTGTGCTTCGACCGCGGCCACCACGGCCTCGGAGGCGGCGACGGTCAGCGTGATGCGGTCCGAGACGTCCAGGTCGGCGTCGCGCCGGGCCTGCTGCACGACGCGGATGACGTCCCGGGCCAGACCCTCGGCGGCGAGCTCGGGCGTGACCTCGGTGTCGAGCACGACGACACCACGGTCCCCCGGCAGCGGCGCGGAGTTCTCCACGTCGGCGGCGACGAGCTTGAGCTCGTACTCGCCCTCCTGGAGCGCGACGCCGGCGGCGACCGGCGCGCCGTCGACCAGCTCCCAGTCGCCGGCCTTGACGGCCTTGATGACCTGCTGCACCTGCTTGCCCAGGCGCGGACCCAGGGCTCGCGGGACCACGGTCAGGACCTTCCGGGAGTACGCGGTGAGATCCTCGGCGAGCACGACCTCCTTCACATTGACCTCGTCGGCGAGCAGGTCACGGAACGCCCGTAGCTGCGCGGCGTCCGGGGTGGCCACGGTCAGCCTGGCCAGCGGCAGGCGTACGCGCAGCGCCCGGGCCTTGCGCAGCGACAACGCCGCGGAGGCGACCTCGCGGATGGCGTCCATGGACGCCACGAGCTCGTGGTCCGCCGGGAACGCGTCCGCCGAAGGCCAGTCGGTCAGGTGCACCGAACGGCCGCCGGTGAGCCCGCGCCAGATCTCCTCGGTGGTCAGCGGCGCGAGCGGGGCGACCACCCGGCACAGCACTTCGAGGACCGTGGCCAGGGTGTCGAAGGCATCCGCGTCTCCGGCCCAGAAGCGGTCGCGCGAGCGGCGGACGTACCAGTTGGTCAGCGCGTCGAGATACGCCCGCACCGCCCCCGCCGCGCCCGAGATGTCGTAGTCGTCCATCTTCGCCTGGACGTCCGCGATGAGCTCGTTCGTCTTCGCCAGGATGTACCGGTCCAGCAGGTGCGACGAGTCGGTCCGCAGCGTCGCGGTGTGACCCGACGCGTTCGCGTACAGGCTGAAGAAGTACCAGACGTTCCAGAGCGGGAGCAGCACCTGCCGGACCGAGTCGCGGATCGCGGTCTCGGTGACCGGCATGTCACCGCCGCGCAGCACCGGCGAGGACATGAGCATCCAGCGCATGGCGTCCGAGCCGTACGTGTCGAAGACCTGGTACACGTCCGGATAGTTGCGCAGGCTCTTGGACATCTTGCGCCCGTCCTCGCCCTGCAGGATGCCGTGGCTCAGGCAGTTGCGGAACGCCGGCCGGTCGAACAGCGCGGTGGCCAGCACGTGCATCGTGTAGAACCAGCCACGGGTCTGGCCGATGTACTCGACGATGAAGTCGCCCGGGTAGTGGTGCTCGAACCAGTCCTTGTTCTCGAACGGGTAGTGCACCTGCGCGAACGGCATCGACCCGGACTCGAACCAGCAGTCGAGCACCTCGGGGACCCGGCGCATGGTCGACTTCCCGGTCGGGTCGTCCGGGTTCGGGCGGGTCAGCTCGTCGACGTACGGGCGGTGCAGGTCGGTGACCTTCACGCCGAAGTCGCGTTCCATCTCCTCGAACGAGCCGTACACGTCGACCCGCGGGTACGTCGGGTCGTCGGACTTCCACACCGGGATCGGCGAACCCCAGAAGCGGTTGCGCGAGATCGACCAGTCGCGGGCGTTCGCCAGCCACTTGCCGAACGAGCCGTCCTTGATGTGCGACGGCGTCCAGGTGATCTGCTGGTTGAGCTCGACCATCCGGTCCCGGAACTGCGTGACCGCCACGAACCACGACGACACGGCCTTGTAGACCAGCGGGGTGTCACAGCGCCAGCAGTGCGGGTACGAGTGCGTGTAGCCCTCGTGCCGCAGCACCAGCCCCCGCCCCTTGAGGTCGGCGATGATCGGCTTGTTCGCGTCGAACACCTGCACGCCCTGCCACGGCGCGACCAGCGCGGTGAACCGGGTGTGCTCGTCCACGGTCACGACGGTGGGGATGCCGGCCGCGTTGCAGACGTTCTGGTCGTCCTCACCGAAGGCCGGCGCCTGGTGCACGACACCCGTGCCGTCCTCGTCACTGACGTAGTCGGCGGCCAGCACCTGGAAGGCGTTCGGCCCGGCCTGCTCGACGAGGAAGTCGAACATCGGCGTGTACCGGCGCCCGGCCAGCTCGCTGCCGCGCACCGTGCCGACCTGCTCGTAGCCGTCCAGTTCCTTGGCATAGGCGCCCACCCGGCCGGCGCCGAGGATGAGCTTGCGGCCGTCCTTCTCGAGCACCGCGTACTCGATGTCGGGGCCGACGGCGAGCGCGAGGTTCGACGGCAGCGTCCACGGCGTGGTCGTCCACACCGCGATGTCCTCGCCCGTATCGAGACGGAACGTGACGGTCAACGCCGGATCGGTCCGGTCCCGGTAGACGTCGTCCATCCGGGTCTCGGTGTTGGACAGCGGCGTCTCGCACCGGAAGCAGTACGCGAGCACCCGGAAGCCCTCGTACACCAGGCCCTTGTCGTGCAGCGTCTTGAACGCCCACATGACCGACTCCATGTAGCTGGGGTCGAGGGTCTTGTAGTCGTTGCCGAAGTCGACCCAGCGGGCCTGGCGGGTGACGTACCGTTCCCAGTCCTTGGTGTAGGTCAGCACGGACGTGCGGCAGGCGTCGTTGAACTTGTCGACGCCCAGCTCGAGGATCTGCGCCTTGGTGCTGATGCCGAGCTGCTTCTCGGCCTCCACCTCGGCGGGCAGCCCGTGGGTGTCCCACCCGAACCGCCGCTCGACCCGCTTGCCACGCATGGTCTGGTAGCGCGGTACGACGTCCTTCACGTAGCCGGTGAACAGGTGCCCGTAGTGCGGCAGCCCGTTGGCGAACGGCGGGCCGTCGTAGAAGACGTACTCGTTGCTGCCGTTCTGGCCGGCCGGCCGCTGGTCGACGGAGGCCTCGAAGGTCTTGTCGGCAGCCCAGTGCTCGAGCACGGCCCGCTCGACCGCGGGCAGGTCCGGGCTCGCGGGCACGCCGGAGGCGTCGGTGTGCTGGGGATACGCCATCGGTGGTTCGCTCTCCTCGCAGGTCACGTGGACTGCGAGGACGAGCTCTGCCGAGCCCGCGGTACCACCTCGCTTGACGGCCGCGAGGCCGCCCGCTCATTCGCCGGCTGGGGTGCGGGCCGGTGCCGCCCGGTTCTACTCAGACCTCTCATGACCAAGGATCATGAGGGGCCCTTTCTTCCGGAGGCTCCCCGGTGATGGCCGGATCGACGCCTGCAGAAGACAACGATACCGGCCCGCGTTTGTTCCTCAGCGTCGACCGGGCGCCTTCAGCGTGGTGTTCCAGAGCGACACCCCGTCGCGATCACGCAGGTCGACCCGGAGATCGCCGCTGCGGCCGTCGATGCGGACCTCGCCGAAGTGCTGGAATCCCTCGGCCGGCGAGGCGTTGGCCACCGGCGGGGCGTGCACGAACCTGGCCTCCGGGCCGAAGGTGCCGTCCAGGGCATTCGGGCCGAAACCCCCGGCGTGCGCCGGACCGGACACGAACTCCCAGAACGGCGTGAAGTCCTGGACGGCCGCCCGGGCCGGGTCGTAATGGTGGGCGGCGGTGTAATGCACGTCCGCCGTCAGGAACACGATGCCGGTCACGCCGGCCCGGTGCGCCGCCTGCAGCACCTGCGCGAACTCCAGCTCACGGCCCTTCGGCGCGCCCGGGTCTCCCTGCGCGACGCCCTCCTGCGCGGTCGGTCCGTCCGGCACCACCAGGCCCAGGGGCAGGTCGTTGGCGATGACCTTCCAGGTCGCCCGCGAGCCCTGCAGGCCGCGGATCAGCCATTCCCGCTGCTCGTCACCGAGCAGGCCGCGGTGCGGGTCCGCGTACGTGTTGCCGTCGTTGACGTCCTTGAAGGTGCGCATGTCCAGCACGAAGACGTCCAGCAGCGGACCGTACGGGATCTTGCGGTAGACCGGCCCCTCCCGGCCCGGGACCGGCACCCATTCGTGGTACGCCTGGTGAGCGCGGGCGGCGAGCACGTCGACACGCTTCTCCGTGTAGCGGGCGTCGTCGAGGATCTCGCCGGGATACCAGTTGTTGAGCACCTCGTGGTCGTCCCACTGGTTGACCTGCGGCACCTCGGCGGCGAAGGCCTTGTAGGCGTCGTCGAGCAGGTTGTAGGCGTACTGCCCGCGGTACTCGGCGAGGGTCTCGGCGACCTTCGACTTCTCCGCGGTGACGAGGTTGCGCCAGATCCGGCCGTCCGGCAGGGTCACCTGCGCCGGCAGCGGCCCGTCGGCATAGACAGTGTCACCGCTGTGCAGCAGGAAGCCGGGACGCCGCCGGCGCATCGATTCGAAGATCTTCAGGCCACCGTACGCCGGGTCGATGCCCCAGCCCTGCCCGGCGACGTCACCCGTCCAGACGAACGAGACGTCCCGGCGCCGGGTGGGTGCGGTGGTGAGCTGCCCCGGCACCGGTTCACTGAAGAGGCCGGGACGGTCGAGGCTTTCCACCCGTACGGAATAGAAGAAGCGCTCCCCCGACGGCAGGCCGCGCAGACGCACCTTGCCGGTGAGATCGGTGTCCGGGGTGAGCACCGGGCCGCGGACGCGGCGGGCGCCCCGGAGATCGGGGCGGCGGCTCACCTCGACCCACATCCGGCCGGGCCGGTCCGCCCGGGTCCAGACGAGAGCCGACTCGGCGGTGGCATCGCCGGACTGCACACCGTGGGTGATGACGGGACGGCTTGCGTTGCGCACAGCTATGGCGGGAGCGGCGGGCAGAGCGCTCAGGATTCCACCGGCCAGGCCGGCCCGCAGCAGGCTGCGTCGATCGATCGAGGTCATGCCGCCGGTCTATCAGCCGCACATGAAATCCCGGTGGCTGTCACACCACCGCCGGCTGTCTCGTCCTCCTGGTGACACTGCTTCTGCTCTGGAGGAACACATGCCCCGCTTGACCATCGACCAGGTCGCCCCCGGCGCCTACCGCGCGGTGTACGGGATGGAACGGTACTGCCAGGAGAACGTCGACCCGACGCTGTACAAGCTGATCAAGCTGCGTGCGTCCATCGTCAACGGCTGCTCGTTCTGCACCGACATGCACAGCCGCGAGGCGCTGGAGAAGGGCGAGTCCTCCCGGCGGCTCTTCGCCGTGGCGGCCTGGCACGACGCACCGTTCTTCACCGAGAAGGAACGGGCGGCGCTCGCCCTGACCGACGCGGTGACCCGCCTCGGCGAGCACGGCGTCCCGGACGACGTCTGGGAACCGGCCGCCAAGGCGTTCACCGAGGAGGAACTGGGCAACCTGCTGATGGCCATCGCCACGATCAACGTGTGGAACCGGCTGTCGATCGCCGTCCGGAACGAGCCCCCGGCTCTTTAGAGCTTGGGGAACCAGAGCGCGAGCTCGCGCTGCGCGCTCTCCGGAGAATCGGAGGCGTGAACCAGGTTCTCCCGGTTGGACAGGGACAGGTCGCCGCGGATCGTGCCCGCGGCGGCCTTGCGCCCGTCGGTGGCGCCGACCAGCGTACGTACGACGGAGATGACCTCGTCGCCGGAGAGCACGGCCGCGACCAGCGGCCCGCCGGTCATGAACTCCTTCAGCGGCGGGTAGAACGCCTTGTCCACGTGCTCGGCGTAGTGCTGGTCGGCCAGCCCCGCGTCCATGGTGCGCAGCTCGAGCGCCTCGATCACGAGACCCTTGCGCTCGAAGCGCCCGAGGATCTCCCCGAGCAGGCCGCGCCGCAGCGCATCGGGCTTGACGAGCACGAGCGTGCGCTCGGCAGGGCTGGTGGACACGGGAGAAGCCTCCTGGTTTCCGGGCTCGTTTCCGAGCAAGCCGACACGCCGGGTTCGCGGCCGGGATGTCAGCCTATCGGTACGCCCGGCGAGGCGGGCAGCAACCGCCTTTCCCCGGTGCGCGACGCTCCGCCTTTCCCCGGGTGCCGACGCTACGTAACCTCATGGGTAGTCCCCGGGAGGTCCACAGTGGCGAACCAGAACGGCCGGCCCATCGCACCGGCCCGCAAGCTCGTGGCCGCGGTCGTCGGCACCATCGCGGGCTTCGTGATGGTCTTCGGCCTCGGCATGTCGAGCTGGGCGATCGTCGCCCTGGGCGTGGCGATGCTGACCCTGGCCATCGGCCTTGGCATGGTCAACGTGGTCCGCCGCGGCGCCCGCGCCTGGGTGGCCGGCACGGCCCAGGTCAAGGCCATCTCGGACCCCCCGGCCACGTCCGTCTACGGCCGCGCCGAGATCCAGGTCCTCATCGTCGCCCCCGGCCTGCCCGCGGCCGAGGTGATGGTCCGAGACCCGAGAGTCCCTGTCTCCAAATGGCCCCAACCAGGCGACATGCTCCCGGTCACGGTCGACGTCGACGACATGCGCCGGGTGAAGATCGACTGGGCCGAGGCCGAGCCGAACCAGCAGGTCACGACCGTACCGCCGGCCTTCTACGAGGACGACCTCCCCGACGACGACCTCCTCGGCGGTGATCCGGACCCACCACCCTGGGTGACCCGCGACCGCCAATGGGGCCGAGGCCCGGACGAACCCCCACCACCGCCGCCATCCCCCCGCACAGCAGACCGCGACGACCTACCCCCACCCCCACCACCGGGAGCGGTCGTGGTCCGCGACGCCCCGGGAGGCCCGATCCTGGAAGGCCAGCTGGTCGAGGGCGACTACACCCAAACCCTCCCTCGCCGAGCCGGTACGGCCACAGCCACGGCACCGCCCCCACCGCCTCCGGGCACCTCACCCCGCACGGAGCCGCCACCACCGCCGGTCGCCGAACCTGCACCCCCGTGGGCGGCAGCCGAGGCCACGCCGGCCGGCGAGCCGACGCCGGCCACAAAGCCGTCGCCCGTCGCTGAGCGATCGCCCGCCGCTGAGCCATCGCCCGCCGCTGAGCCATCGCCCGCCGTTGAGCCATCGTCCGCCGGCGAGACGGCATTGGTCGGCGAGCCACCATTGGTCGGCGAGCCGTCGCGAGTTGCCGAGCCGACACCCGTCTCCGAGCCGGCACCAGCCCGCGAGCCTTCACCGGTCGCGGAGGCACCGCCGCCCCGACCGGTCGCTGAGCCTCTGCCGCCGACCACCGAGCCTTCACCGCCCCCGCCGGTCGGCGCGGCGACGCTCGGTGACGAGTCGGCGGACGTCTATGGGCCTTCGCCCGGCCCGTCACGCCCCGCCGATTCCAGGCCCAAGCCTCGACCCAAGCCCCGACCCTCCTCCTCGACCACCGAGGCCCCGTCCTCGCCTGCAGCCGCGAGGTCTTCGGCCCCGGCATCCCCCACTTCCCCGGCATCCCCCGCTTATCCGGCGAACCAGACCGACGTCGACATCGATCTTCCTCTCGACGGCGACCCCGAGCCGCCGCCGGAATCGCGGCCCAAGGCCCAGGCAGCCATGGCGGCCGGCATCATGGCCCCACCCGTCACCAGCGACGAGCCGGCGAACCCCGCACGGCAGTCGCCGGAGACCACCCCACCCGCCGAGCAGGCGGCGGAGGCCCCCCGGCCCACGGCAACGCCTGAGCCCGCAGCACAGCCTCAGCCGGGGACGACAAGAGCTGCCCGGGTCCTCGATGCGGAATCCGCTCGCTCCGCGCCCCCGAAGCCGATGGACGACGATCTCCTCGGAGACCTCGAGCCCCCGCCGTGGCAACAGCGCGTATCGGACACCGCAGCTCGCGAGACCTCTCCCACGCCGGCTCCCCGAACCCCCGATTCGACGCCGGACGCAGGCGCTGCGGCTGCCGCAGCGGCGACCCCGAATGGGCCGCAGCCCTTCCCCTCCCCCGGATCGGAGAACGCTCCGGGCCCGCGAGCCTCTTCGGAGCCGCAGACCTCCCCACCGCCGCAGACCTCCCCACCGCCGCAGACCTCCCCACCGCCGCAGACCTCCCCACCGCCGCAGACCTCCCCACCGCCGCAGACCTCTTCATCGCCGCAGGCGTCCCCGGGCTCGCAGGCCGTCCCCGGCCCGCAGGCCGTCCCCGGCCGTCAGGGTTCCGGATCGCCGCAGGCCGCGCCACGGCCCCAGGCCCTCCAAGAGCCGCCGGCCCCCCTCGAGCCGCGGGCCCGTCCAGAGTCCCAGCCCACTTCCGGATCGCCGGCCGAAGCCGTAGCCGCGACCAGTGAGCAGCCGTCGTCCCAGTCCCGGCCTACGACCGGACTGGCCGCCGCGGTGGCGGCCGGCGTAGCCGCCCTCAGCAACGTCTTCCGCTCCCGAGATCGCGAGATCCCCCCGGCCGGCGAAGGTCACAGCGGCCCGTCATCCGCCGCACCGATCCCCAGCCCACGCCCGGAGCCCGCGCCGCACTCAGCCCTCCGCGACCCGGCTGGTCCATCGGCCACCCCTCCCGGAGCAACCGATCCTGATCCCGGAGCAGCCGCCTCGGCGGAAACCGGTGCAGTGGCGGCCGGCGCGGCAGGGGCCGTCCGACCTCAGACGGCACCCGAGCCCGAACCCCCTGCCGCGTCACAGTCCGGCGGACCTCGCCCGGCAGGACAAGCCGTACCGGGGCAAAGCCAGCGACGCGGTCCATGGTCGGACCTCGAGGGCGGCTACCAGCCGGACGACCGCGCCGAAGAGCTGATCACGGCGTACCCGAGCGCTCGCCCGGGACCCGCGGGAGCGATCCACGGTGTGGGGATCACGGTCCTGGTCACCGACCTCGACCGCTCGATCGCCTTCTACAAGGAGATGCTCGGCTTCCATGAGATCGACACCGGCGCCGGCAGCGCGGTCCTGGCATCCGGTGACACCCGGCTCGTCCTGCGTACGGTACGAGACCTCTCGGCAGCGGGCCGCCTGATCCACCTGAACCTGGAAGTCGGCGACGTCGAAGCCGTCTACGAAGAGCTCCAGCGCAAGGGCGTCGCGTTCGTCCACGGCCCCCGCCCGGTCAACCGCGGCGACAAGCTGGAACTCTGGGCCGCCTCGTTCCACGACCCCGACGACCACAACATCGCCATCACCCAGTGGCGAGCCATCCGCTGACAGCACGGGTCGGCCAGGCGCAAGGTACGCCGACCCGGTCGACCGGCTGAGCCGGCCGGCAGCGGTCAGCCGACGGCGGCTCCGTGGGGGCTGGGCCCGATCAGCGAGCCGCCGGCCGGGCGGCAGCGGCTGGGTGGTAGCAGGTAGGCGATAGCGGCCAGCCGACAGCAGCCGGCCGACCGGCGGTCGGGCAGCCGGCGGTCGGGCAGCCGGCGGTCGGGCAGCCGACGGTCGGGCAGCCGACGGTCGGGCAGCCGGCGGTCGGGCAGCCATCGGTCGGGCAGCCATCGGTCGGGCAGCCATCGGTCGCGGTGGACCGACCCCGACGCGATCCTCGCCGGGCGGCCAGCGGTCGGGCGGCCAGCAACGGCCACTCGGGCGGCAGCGCCACGGCGGGCGGCATGAGCCAGACAGGCCGCCGCGGCTTCGTGGACGGCAGGTGCCGGCCGAGCGGCAGCGGCCATGCGGACGGCAGGGGCCAGCCGGCAGCGGCCACGTGATCTCTGCGCGGCCTCGCGGACAGCAGCGGCCAGTCGGGCGAAAGCGGCGGGAGAACCCGCAGCGAGCAGGGAGGGCGTCACCGGCAGCGCGCGCAGCAGCAGGGCGAGCATCACCGGCAGCGCGCGCAGCAGCAGGGCGAGCATCACCGGCAGCGCGCGCAGCAGCAGGGCGAGCATCACCGGCAGCGCGCGCAGCAGCAGGGCGAGCATCACCGGCAGCGCGCGCAGCAGCAGCGCAAGCGAGAGCCGCCAGGCGGCCGTGAGCCGCAGGACGCGACCGCAGCCGCAAGACGGACCGCAGCGGCCGGCCGTACCCTGCAGAGCAGCCCGCACTCCCGACCGCCCCGGAACGGCCCGCTCAGCCCAGAATCGTGCGCCGTACGTACGTCGCGTATCCCCAGGCCGCCCCGAAGATCAGGCCCAACGCGGCCAGCGACCAGTGCAGCAAGCCCGACGCCAGCAACAGCACCTGCAGCACCGTCCCGGCATGCCAGGCCCACGACCGCCGCATGCTGCCGGCTACGACTGCCGCCACGACTGCGAGCCCGACGACCGCCCCGATGCCCCAGCCGCCCAGGTCGCCGCCGAGGATGCGGATGGGCTGGATGGCGAGCAGCAGCACGATCGCTTCCAGCGCCAATGTCCCGGAGCCGAGCCCACGCACCGCGGCCTGCGGATTTCGCAGCCCGGAACGTGTCGGAGCGGCGGACTCGTCACCCGCAGCGGCAGGGATGGCTGCCGTGCCGGGGTTGCCCTCCGTGGCGGGCTCGGGCTCGGTCATTTCTTCAGGAGCTTCCGGGCATCGGCGACCGTCACGACGGAGCCGGTGATCAGGACGCCGACGCCGCTGAGCTCGCCGTCGGTGTCCTCTTCGGCCAGGACGACGGCTTCCTCGATGGCGTCCGGCATCGTCTGGGCGACGGTGACCCGGTCCTCGCCGAAGATGTCCGTGGCGATCTGGGCCAGCTCGTTGAGGGGCATCGAGCGGGGTGAGCTGTTCTGGGTCACGACGAGGCGGGCCGCGACCGGCTCGAGCAGGTCGAGGAGGCCGGACGCGTCCTTGTCGCCGAGCACCGCGACCACCGCGACGAGGTGGCGGAACGCGAACTCCTCCTCCAGCGCGGAGACCGTGGCGGCCATGCCGTGCGGGTTGTGGGCGCCGTCGAGCAGGATCGTGGGCGCGCTGCGTACGCGTTCCAGCCGTCCCGGCGAGTCCACGGATGCGAAGCCTTCGCGCACCAGGTCGGCCTCGAGTTGTTTGTTGGCGCCCGCCCCCAGGAAGGCTTCGACGGCGGCCAGGGCCAGCGCCGCGTTCTGGGCCTGGTGCGCGCCGAAGAGGGGCAGGAACACCTCGTCGTAGACGCCGCCGAGGCCCTGCAGGGTGAGCAGCTGGCCGCCGACCGCCTGGTCGCGGCGGACCACGCCGAACTCGCTGCCCTCGCGGGCGAGGGTGGCACCGACTTGGGCGCAGCGCTCCAGCAGCGGCCGCATCGCCTCCTCGGTCTGCACCGCGGTGATCACGGTGGCGCCCTGGTGGATGATGCCGGCCTTGGCCCAGGCGATGTCCTCGATCGTGTCGCCGAGCCATTCGGTGTGGTCGAGCCCGATCGGGGTGATGACGCAGACCCCCGCCTCGATGACGTTGGTCGCGTCCTCCTCGCCGCCCAGCCCCACCTCGACGACCGCGATGTCGACGGGAGCGTCGGCGAACGCCGCGTACGCCATGGCGGTGGTCATGTCGAAGTACGTCAGCGGCTCGCGGGCCCGCTTGTCGATCAGCTCGGCCACCGGTGCGACCTCGTCGTACGTGGTGACGAGCCGTTCCTCGGACACCGGCTCGCCGTCGAGGCTGATCCGCTCCCGGACCGTCTCCAGGTGCGGGCTGGTGTACCGGCCGGTGTGCAGCCCGTGCGCGCGAAGCAGACTGTCGATCATCCGTGCGGTCGACGTCTTGCCGTTGGTCCCGGTCAGGTGGATCGCCGGGTACGCCCGCTGCGGACTGCCCAGCACGTCCATGAGGTCCCGGATCTTCTGCATGTCGAAGGCCATGCGGGTGAAGCCGCGCCCGTCGAGCGCGGCCACCACCTCGTCATACGTGCTCATGCGGACGGGAGGCCTTTCAGCGCCGCGCCGATTCGCGCGAGGTCGGCCTCCGCGGTGGCGAGCCGATCCTTGATCTTCGCGACCACCTGCTCCGGCGCCTTGCCGACGAACGCCTCGTTGCCGAGCTTGGCCCGGCACTGCGCCGCTTCCTTCTCGGCCGCCGCGCGGTCCTTCTCGAGCCGGGCCCGCTCGGCCGCGACGTCGATCGTGCCGCGGGTGTCGAGGTCGACGGTGATCCCACCGGTGACCGCGAGCGTGGCGGTGGCGGTGAAGTCGGTGGCCGGCGGGTCGAGCCGGGCCAGGGACCGGATCAGCGCCTCGTGGGTGTCGATGCCGACGTTGCCGAGCCCGGTCAGGGCGGCGCTCACCCGCTGGCCGGGGCGCAGGCCCTGATCGGAGCGGAACCGCCGGACCTCGGTGACGACCTTCTGCAGCGCGGCCAGTTCCTCCTCGGCCGCGTCGTCGATCAGCGCCTGGTCGACGAGCGGCCACGCCGCTCGGGTGATCGTCTCGGCGCCGGTCAGCACCGTCCACAGCTCCTCGGTGACGAATGGGATCACCGGGTGCAGCAGGCGGAGCAGCTGGTCGAGCACGTGCCCCAGCACCCGCCGGCTCCGGGCCGCCTCGGCACCCTCACCCGCGAGGACCGGCTTGCTGAGCTCGACGTACCAGTCGCAGACGTCGTCCCAGGCGAAGTGGTACAGGGTGTCGCAGACCTTCGCGTACTCGTACGCGGCGAACTGCTCGTCCACCTCGGCGACGACGTGCTGGAGCCGGGAGAGGATCCACTTGTCCACGGCGGACAGCTCACCCGCCGGCGGGAGGTCACCCTCGACGGTGGCGCCGTTCATCAGCGCGAAGCGCGTCGCGTTCCAGAGCTTGTTGCAGAAGTTGCGGGAGCCCTGGCACCACTCCTCGCTGATCGGCACGTCGGAGCCGGGGTTGGCGCCGCGGGCCAGCGTGAAGCGGGTGGCGTCGGCGCCGTACCGATCGATCCAGTCCAGCGGGTCGACCACGTTGCCGAACGACTTCGACATCTTCTTGCCGTGGCCGTCGCGGACCATTCCGTGCAGGTTGACCACGTTGAAGGGCTGCACGCCGTCCATCGCGTACAGACCGAACATCATCATCCGGGCGACCCAGAAGAAGAGGATGTCGTAGCCGGTGACGAGCACGCTCGTCGGATAGAACCGCGCCAGCGTGTCGGTCTGCTCGGGCCAGCCCATCGTGGAGAACGGCCACAGCGCGGACGAGAACCACGTGTCGAGCACGTCCTCGTCCTGGCGCCAGCCCTCGCCGGTCGGCGGCTCCTCGTCGGGGCCGACGCAGACGACCTCGCCGTCGGGCCCGTACCAGACCGGGATGCGGTGGCCCCACCACAGCTGCCGCGAGATGCACCAGTCGTGCATGTTGTCGACCCAGGCGAAGTACCGCTTGGACAGCTCGGCGGGCTCGATCGCGACGCGCCCGTCCCGCACGGCGTCTCCGGCCGCCTTGGCCAGCGGACCGGTGTTGACGAACCACTGCAGCGACAGCCGCGGCTCGACGGTGGTCTTGCACCGCGAGCAGTGGCCGACGGAGTGCACATACGGTCGCTTCTCGGCGACGATCCGCCCCTGCTCGCGCAGCGCCGCCACGATCGCCGGCCGCGCCTCATAACGATCAAGACCCTCGAACGGCCCGGGTACGGTGACAACCGCCCGCTCGTCCATGATCGTGATGCTCGGCAGGCTGTGCCGCTGACCGATCTCGAAGTCGTTGGGGTCGTGCGCCGGGGTGACCTTGACGGCACCTGTGCCGAAGCTGGGGTCGACGTGCTCGTCGGCGACGATCGGAATGCGGCGCCCGGTGAGGGGCAGCTCGACCTCGGTCCCGATCAGGTGCCGGTAACGCTCGTCGTCGGGGTGCACGGCGACCGCGGTGTCACCCAGCATCGTCTCGGCGCGCGTGGTGGCAACGACGATCGCGTTGTCCCCGTCGCCGTACCGGATGGAAACGAGCTCGCCGTCATCTTCGGAGTGCTCGACCTCGATGTCACTGAGCGCGGTCAGGCAGCGCGGGCACCAGTTGATGATCCGGTTGGCACGGTAGATCAGCTCATCGTCGTACAGTCGCTTGAAGATCGTCTGGACGGCCCGCGACAGGCCCTCGTCCATGGTGAACCGCTCGCGGCTCCAGTCGACGGAGTCGCCGAGGCGTCGCATCTGGCCGAGGATCGCGCCCCCGGACTCGGCCTTCCACTCCCAGACCTTCTCGACGAACTTCTCACGGCCGAGGTCGTGGCGGGAG
This sequence comes from Actinoplanes sp. NPDC049681, assembly GCF_044465265.1. Lineage (NCBI taxonomy): Bacteria > Bacillati > Actinomycetota > Actinomycetes > Micromonosporales > Micromonosporaceae > Actinoplanes > Actinoplanes sp. NPDC049681. The sequence continues at coordinate 1,295 of NZ_JBITLP010000002.1, read as the reverse complement.
AGCTTCTGGGCAGCAAGCTGCCGCTCGACGACGTTCTGCGTCGCGATGCCGGCGTGGTCCATGCCGGGGAGCCACAGGACCTCGAAGCCCTGCATCCGCTTGAGGCGGCTGAGCGTGTCCTGGATGGTGTGGTCGAGCGCGTGGCCGATGTGCAGGGAGCCGGTCACGTTGGGCGGGGGGATGACGATCGAGAAGGGCGGCTTGTCGCTCGCCGGGTCTGCCGTGAAGTAGCCGGCCGATACCCAGTGCTCGTACCGCCGCTGCTCGACCTCGCCCGGCTGGTACTGGGCGGAGAGGCCACCGGTGGGCCGGCTGTCGGGGGTACGGGTGTCGGTTGCTTCGGTCACCCGACAAGTCTACGGAGGCCGTACCGGTGGGCTGCGGGCGCATGCCCTGGCTGTGGATAACTGTTGTTAGGCTCGCACGATGTCCGAGCGCGCAGGCCAGACGCCACCGTCCGCCCAGGAACCGGTGGAGATCGCGCCGGAGCCCTTCGCGCTCGCCGAGCCGGCCGAGGAGCAGCCGGAGGAAAAGGCACCCCGGTCGCGGACCAAGACCATCGTGCTCGGCTCACTCCTTGCGGTGAGCCTGGCCGGCGCGGGGATCATCGGGTACGCCGGCTGGCGGATCGCCTCCCAGAAGGACGCGACGCTCACGGCACCGCCCCAGGTCGGATCCCTGAAGCTCGACACCAGCGACAACGGCAGGTCGACGGCCGACTACCTCCAGACGGCCCTGTCCGCCGAGGTCGACCTGGACAAGGCCCTCGGCGCCGTCTACACCGACGGCAACGGCCAGAACGTCCTCTTCTTCGGCGGTACGACGCTGATCTGGACGCCCGAGAGTGACCTGGACACCGCCTTCGAGCTGGTCTCCGACGATCAGGGTGCGGTGACCGGGCTGCACGAGGTGTCCGCCGGCCCGCTGGGCGGCACGATGAAGTGCGGCACCACCAAGAGCGACGGTACGGACATGCCGGTGTGCGGCTGGGCGGATCACGGCAGCCTGGCGCTGGCCATGTTCCCAGGACGTGCGGAAAACGACTCGGCGAAGCTGCTGCTGGAGATCCGGGACGCGACGCAGAAGCGCAACTGACAAACAGAAAAGGGCCGGCCCCGTGGCGGGGTCGGCCCATTCTTGTGGTGGTACGGGAAATGCGGAAACGCCCACCCCCGCGAAAGGGGGTGGGCGTTTCCTGAAGTTGAGTCCGGCGGCGTCCTACTCTCCCACACCCTCCCGAGTGCAGTACCATCGGCGCTGGAGGGCTTAGCTTCCGGGTTCGGAATGAGACCGGG